>NZ_CAIJDP010000067.1 GCF_903819435.1 Flavobacterium salmonis
TGGTCAATTTGCTCCGGAATTAGGTGGTCAGTTTGCTCCGGAACGGGTGGTCAATTTACTCCGGAATTAGGTGGTCAAATTGACCGGTTTTTCCACTAAAGGATCAAGTCCAGTGATTAGATTTATTGATGCTCCCCAAAACGGATAATTTGATTTGCCTTTTTGTAATACTGCCATTAAAAATTTATTTATCAATAAACTATATTTTTCAAATTTACAAAATAAACTATATTGAAATTTATATTGTGGCGACAAATACTGCCTCTCAACGCCAACTTATACCACAACTCCTAATGCTTTAAAAATCCTTTATAAATTCGACTTCCACAGAAAAATGAAGCAAGCTATGGAAGTTATCGCAATACAAAAATCCGCATTGGACAGAATGAAAAATGAGTTGAAGGAACTTTTGGAACTGGCCGAAAATGCTACTCGAAAATATACCTCGATTTTCAAAGAAGAGAAATGGCTGGATAACCAGGAAGTGTGTCTAATGATGAACATTACCAAACGTACTTTGCAGACCTATAAGGACAAAGGTTTATTGCCGTATTCCAAACTGAACCGCAAGAATTATTATAAACTCTCGGACGTACAGGCTTTGCTCGAAGCCTGACAACCATACAACACCAATGATAATGGATTTACTGACGAATGAAGCCGAAGAAATTATTGAACAACAGCAGATGATAATGCAGTTGAGAAGCCGTATCGAAGAAATATTAAAAAATTACCGTCCTGTAATGAACGGAGAGATATACCTCTCTGGTCAGGACGTATGTGAATTGCTACACATTAGTAAGCGCACTTTACAACAATACAGGGATGATAAAATACTTCCTTATATCCAGATAGGCGGTAAGATTATTTTCAAGCAATCAGATATACTCTTGATACTTGAGCAAAATTACATAAACAATGCTAAATGCTTATAAAAGTTCTTTATTCAATCGTTGAAGTCTGATTGTGTATCGTTAGAGAGTTTTAGTATCTTTGTAGCTATATATAGAAAATTCTTAAAGTGTTTTTACTTTAAGTCCCTCATTGAAAACTGGTAATTTTTAAGACAACGGGACAAATAAGGAGGAACGCTCATGCCATAGGCGTGGGCGCTCACTTATTCGTTGTCGGGCGTACCAGTGCCTCAATGTCGGTAAGTGTAGTTTGCCTGCGTCTTCTTTTTTGTTCAGGGCTACATCAACTCAAAAAAGGTATGATATGAAAACAGCACAACAAAAAAACACCCTAGCCTTTATCAATGATAAAAGCCCGATTTTGGATTTGACATGCAACGATCTCATTTCTTCAGGAATTGAAGTATTGCTTCGTTCAGAAAACACTAAAGACGGACTATCTCAATTATCCGCTTTAAAAACACCTCCCGAAGTCTGTGTTATTGACCTCGATTTTTATGATAAGAATATATTGGCACAGCTTCAAGAATTGAGGATACAATACCCAACAATAAAACTGATTGTCCATAGTGATATTGACGCAGAAGAAACTGTAAAATCTATCTTAAAAATTGGTTTTGCTGGTTATCTTCTCATTGGTAGCGATGCAGACGATTTTAAAAAAGCCATTGAAGTTGTTATCAATGGCGGAAGATATTTTAGTATGGGAGTAGCGGAAATTGCTAAAGAATATTTTATAAATAACGAAATAACGCTCTAACGGTTCAGAACTTTGCGTATTGGAGGCTTTTTAGAACAAGAGTTCAATCAAAATCGTTCAGCCCCAATTTCAAAAAATCCCTGTTATCGGCTTCCATTTTGTTGTTCTGTGGTTTTAATCCACTAATTCTTCGCAGTAAAAACCTTTGTCTTTCAAGAGATTAATTATAGATTGGGTAATTTCCGTTTCAATGTCAATTCGTAAAATTTTGTCACAATCTTCAAGGTCAAAATTCCATTTTGCCTGTTTTAACAAATCATTTAAGTGTGGTTTTAATTGTCCGACCTCTTGTTCCGTTTTTACTGATGTTATAAATACATAAATCATTACAATCCTTTTTTTCCTTCAAGCCAATAGCCCTGTGAATTAATTTTACTTTTTATTCTGCTCTTTAATATTTTTCTGAATGTTTGAATCGATTTTACATTTCCCGTTAAAATATAGTTGGCAGTCTGCAATTCTAATGATTTGAAAATAGGTAAATCATTTATCTGGTTTTCGCTTTTGAATGTATTTTTCTTGGGGAATACAGTACAGTTCTCCAAACCTAATAAATTGGGAACGTTTTTATTTTCATCATCTAATTCAAAGTAGAATTGATATTGATGCTCATTTTTCTTTAGAATTGAAAGAAATGAATAAGCAAGTCCTAACGATGTTTCATCGCCAAAAAAGAATTGATATTTTGCATTTGAATGGTAAATTTTCAGCCCTCTTGGTGGACTTACAAATATCTCATCGCCTACTTTTAAGCTGTCAATGTATTTACATCCAACTCCGTTGCCGTGAATATGGAATACAATTTCAAAAATTTCATCTTTCGTATTGTGATATGCCACCGTATAATTCCTAAACTCGGTTTCGCTCACACGAACAACGCTTGCGTATCCAATTTGAAAATCCCATTTTGATATATCGCCTTGGAAACGTATTTTTTTGATGTGCGGACTTAGGCAATGCGTTTCCATAACTCTCATATTCGGTCGCATTGTGCTTCCGAACAAATTACTAACCCATTTTGGTATGCTTGAAATCATTATTCTATACATTAAATTATAATGCAAAGGAACAACGAATGGAAATATCAAACAATATAAGAAAAGGGTTAGTATTGGACTAATCGTGGTTTTTGTTTCGGAATGCTACGGCAGATATTCCTGAAACTTTAGTAAACAGCCTTGAAAAATAAGGATAGTTGTCATAGCCTAATTCCGTTGCAATTTCTTTTACCGATATATCGGAATGATAAAGCAAACGTTTGGCTTCTAAAACAATACGTTGCTGTATGTGATGCGAAACAGAATGACCTGTCGTGTTTTTTACGCATTCGTTTAAGTAAGAGGAGGAAATATTTAATTGTTGGGCGTATTCTGTCGGTCGTTTGGCAGTTATAAAATTTCGCTCCAATAATTGCTTAAAAGCTTTGGTTACAATTTCAAACCGTGAAAGTTTGTCAAATGGTTTTGATTGAACTAAATACTGTGAAATAACAAGTCCAATTAAGGTATTGCAACTTCCATTTAGTAAGGAGTAATATAATTTTTCGTTTTTACGTTCAGAAAATTTTAAACATAATGATGCTGCTTCGGAAATAACAGCAAGCGTTTCTTTATTTAAAGTCAAGGGTTTTACTGGTGTAATGTCTTCCAATAATTTCAAGTATTCAGAATTTAGGTTCTCATTATTAATCGCCCAAAAACTGGCAATTACATTTTCAAAAGCCCCCATACGATGTACCTGATTGGGATGAATGTAAATCACACACGATTGTGACACGTTATACTGCTGAAAGTCAACTTCAAAAGAAACATTTCCTTTTTCCAGCAGGAAAAATATGTGATAATCATCCCGATGTGATTGTTCAGCTTTCTCAAAAATTTGCAAGTCTTTAATGGTTGCTTTTCCAATAGCAATACCCGTACCAAACATATCTGCCATCGTGTTTACAGGAATAGTTTTTATATTTTTAAGCATCGGTTTCCATTTATTATGCAAATTTATTACTTGAATTTTGTTAAGAGGTGAGTTTATATTATGGTCTCCATAGTATCACTAAAACTCTCAAATTTAAGAGATGTGTATTTTACTGCACAAACTTAATGAATTAGAATATTCCTTTTGGACGTTAGTAAAACAAAATTTAACATAACCAAGCGACATTCTTTTGCTTCTTTTCCTTGGTCGCTGTGTGAAAAGAAAAGAAGTCAACTGAAACAACAAAGGGATACCGAATATCCCACTAAATAATAACGCAACCTTTTTGATAAAATGTAGAGAGGTAGATTTATGGAGCGGTACATTTTGGCAAAGTGGTTGCACCGATTAAATGCAAAAATGCGTTTCCGACCGCAGTAAGGAATTGCATTTTCGTAACAACTATTATTAAACTAATAACGGACATTAGTTACTCTCGTTTTTTAATGATATGGCTTTTGCAGTATTGAGTTCGAAAAACGCAAGCAATAAAATCACTACTATTTCTGCTGACAAATAGGTTATACCAAAAACTGTTAGTTCTGACCAGTGATAGATTAAAACTCCAATGGTTAAAGCACAATAAGCAATATTGATTACAGAAATTGAAATTAGAAATGACATCCAACGATGTTTTACTCCAAGAGAACAAAGGGTTAAATAAAAAGCCATTAATAATGCAAGAAACGAAAGTTTAACCCAAACTGCCTCTGAAATACCAAAATTCAAACTAAACTTTTTTGCAATCATAAATAGAAAAACAGACGATAGTAATGCTCCTATTGCATCTATTACGAAAAGCATTTTAGGATTTCTTGAACACTGAATTATGATTTTATTTATTATTTCTATCACTTTTATATTTTTGAACATTATATTTATCTATCTCTAATTTGAGACCTAAAATAGTATTCTATAAAATTAGTGTAATTTTTGGGATACCGAATATTCCACGAAATAATAACACAACCTGTTTGATGAAATGTAGAGAGGAAGATTTATGGAACGGTACATTTTGGCAAAGTGGTTGCAGCGATTTAATGCAAAAATGCGTTTCCGACCGCAGGAAGGAATTGCATTTTTGCCACCCTATTTTGGTTGTCAGGCAACTTTTATATAATGGATGGTAAAATCCTTTAGATTATGAAAAAATGCACTTTTTGACAATAGCTTATTAGCCATCTGTTCTTTTTTATCGCAAATGTTTTGGATCAAGATTTTGCTTTGCACTTTATACAATTTCGGCAATGCGTTTTTGTCTGTTTTCCTGTTACTTAACTCAAATTTTTACTTTCTAAAAAATAAATCTCACGTTACCAAAAAAATATCAATCATATTGTTCTTTTTTTGTGTGGTATTGTAAACTTTACGGTATATTTCGTGGCTTTATATACATCTATAAAAAAAGGTTGATAAGTGCTATTATAACGGGGATTTAAGAATTATCTAAAACCCTAAAAATACCCTAAAATA
Organism: Flavobacterium salmonis; assembly: GCF_903819435.1. GTDB lineage: Bacteria > Bacteroidota > Bacteroidia > Flavobacteriales > Flavobacteriaceae > Flavobacterium > Flavobacterium chungangense. Next base: position 5,122 of record NZ_CAIJDP010000067.1, read on the forward strand.
TTTTAAATCATAAATTTGACTACACCAAACGGATGGACAACGAATTAAAATTATCGACTATCCAAGCTGACCCATCACTTTCTGATTTTGTTGATGTCTTTTATATGTTTGAAAATCATTCGGACAAAGGCATTGAAATTGCCAGTTTGCCAGATGGAAAAGTTGATTTAATTTTTATTGCTTCAGATAATGAACCTTTTAAAACGTTGCTTATGAACTTGGATAGGCAACCTTTTCAAGGAACTTTTCCAGCGAAAACTACTGTGTTTGCCATTAGTTTTAAATTACTTGCCCTCGAATATGTTCTTGAAACTTCTATTGCTGAACTACAATCACAACCTAAACAACTATCCGATAATTATTGGGACATTAGTATTTGCGATCTAAATGACTTTGAAATTTTTGTAAACAACATTTCAAAAAAAATAAAGAATATTCTAAGTACAAAAAAAATAGATGAGAAAAAACGACTTTTGTTTGAATACATTTATTTATCAAACGGAGAAATGACGGTTAAAGAATTATCTGAAAAATCATTTTGGACAAGCCGAGATATCAATCGTTATTTTAATAAATATGTTGGACTTTCATTAAAGGCTTATTGCAATATTTTAAGATTTAAGGCATCGTTACCACAAATAAAAAAAGGTGATTTTTTTCCTGAACAAAAATTTGCCGATCAAAATCATTTTATTAGAAATGTAAAGAAATATTCAGGTGTTACACCCAAAGAATTAAATAGAAACGAGAATGACCGATTTGTTCTATTGTTAGATTTTCCGAAGAAATAAGTTTGCATTGAATTTAAAAACAATGTAAAATGGAAATAGTAAAAAATAAAAAAGTACTCATTTCGGGTGCAAGTATATCAGGACTTACGACAGCTTGGTGGATGAACAAATTAGGCTACAAAGTAACAGTAGTAGAAATTGCAAGCCAAGCAAGGACAGGTGGAACATCTCTTAATTTGAGCGGAAACACAATTGAATTCGCTAAACAAATGGGGATTTATGACCAAATTTTGTCAAACAGTTTGAGTTTGGCTTTGATAGAATTTAAGGATAATAATGATATAACTATAAATTCGATAGTGATAAATGATGGTGGCGAAGAACAAAATTCCAATGAAGTTGAAGAGCACAACTTTGATGAAATAGAAATTGACAGAAGTAAATTAGTGGGTATTCTGCTTAATGCAATTGGGAATGATGTTGACTTTATGTTTAACAATAGTATTACAGTATTAAACGAAATCGAGGATGCTATGGAAGTTACGTTTGCTGACGGTTCACAAAAGTCATACGAACTTGTCATTGGTTGTGATGGAATGCATTCGGGGGTAAGGAAACTTTGGTTTGGTGTCGAAAAGGATTATACCTATTTCCTAAAAGCTTACGGTTCTATTACTACTTTAGACAAAGAGTTGATAGCACCAAACACAATGCAGTGGTACAATGTTCCAGGTAAGGCATATATGTTAAGCGGATATAAAGATAAGACAGATATAGTATTCTTCTTCATTTCCGAAAAAGAAATTACTTACGATTTCCGTAACATTGAGCAACAAAGAAAAATTGTTTTAGACCAGTTTGTCGATGGTTGGCGTACAGCAGAACTAATGGGAGAAGTGAAACAATCAGATAATTTTTATTTTGTTAATTTGAGTCAAATAAAAATGCCATCGTGGACAAAAGGCAGAGTCGCTTTGGTTGGCGATGCTGCACATTGTGCCTCTCCAGCAGCAGGAATGGGTGGCTCGCTGGCAATGGAAGGAGCAGGAACATTGGCTCATGCATTAGAAAAGAACAACGGAAATTATGCATTTGCATTTGAAGATTATAATAAAAATCTGCGACCGTTTGTTGAAGAAATACAAGCTAGAGCAGAATCAGACATAAACGAAAATTGGATTCCAAGAACCCAAGAAGCTATAGACAAAAGAAACACCGACGGTTTTTAGTTTTGACTGTGAAGAAGGAACCGAAACGAAATGCTTAATCAACAGCTTCACTCCAATTTAATATCTGAACATTCGACTTTTTAGTGAAACAAACAAGCCAACAGATTGTTCTAACTGGTGTTTTTTTCAAGCCATTTTTGCCAATCTGTTCGGCTTTTAGGTAAATATGATTTAATTTTCATTTAAGTTTTTTAGCCGAATTTCACTATTTATTATTAAATTTCATATACGATACTGACAATCTTGTTATTGTCTAATCTAAAAATCATTTGTTCATATTTAAGATTGAACTTACTTCCCTTATCAACTGAAGCAGGAAAATATTTTATACCAATTGTGATATTAGGAAAATTAATTTTCCAAGACGACCTGATTTTAAAATCCTTACCGCATAATTCTTGTTCAGAAGAACTAAGGTATTCTTTAAATTTTGAAATTCCTTCGACTTCAAAAATGGTTTTCCAATTCTTACGTTTCTCAAAAATCGTATGTTCGTCAAAATGTTTCAGAATATTATTTTCATCGGAGCTATTGCAAGCATTTATAAAATCGCGAATAATTTTTCGAGGTAGCTTTTGAATTTCTCTGATTTCTTTCTTTTTGTTTTCAAGGTAAATGCTAAAATCCTTATCCACCAATTCAGACAACTTGTAGTATCCTGAATGAAAAGCTTCTAAAGGAGATTTATACAATCTATCTTTAAAAAATGTTGCTTCATCAGTTTCATTGGTTTTAAAATGATCCAGAAGCAAAAAACCTTTTTCTTCAGTAGCACTGTTAACACCGTCTACAATATTTACAAAGTAGTATTGCTCTTTATCTTCAAACAAAACTTTGATTTTAGGATTGAATTTTTCAGGTTTATTTGCCGATGCCTTTACAAGATATTTCGTTTCATCTAAAGGATTTTCAATCCGTCTTCCCCAGCCATCGGTGGATAATTCTGATTGGTATCGGGATATTTGAATTCGTATTTCCTTTCGTCCTTTTTCAAGGTCTGTGGTAAATTCATATCCAGGAAAAGAATTGATAATAGCCGTGTCTAATTCCCATTCCTCATAATCACTTGTGAAATTTATTTGATAGCTAAATTCATATTCCCGAATGTAAACCGGAAATTGGAACTTGTTCCCGACAATTGTTTGCTCTAATAAGGTAATATCGGATTTTCTGTTTACGGTTATTGAGATTTCAGTTTCAATCATTTTGAAATTTATTGTTACTAGCAGACTTCAAATTTAGTCAATTTAGCAGGTTCTATAACTTTCAAAAAAACAAACGCCAAATAAATAATGTGATGTTCTTATGCTATATTTCTTTGGTCGCTGGGTGGAAAAAAAAGAAGTCAGTACTATATAGAATAAGTAAATATCCCACTAACAACCTGTTGTGTAAAAATATAAAAAAAGGGAATGGTGTATAGACATATTTTACCAAAGGGGTTACCTCAATTTTAAATGAAAAAATGCGTTTCCTATAGTAACAAGAAAATGCATTTTTGTCTCCTATTTTTTTGAGACTATGTTATAGCTTCAATTTTATAATTAGGGCAAATTATTTGACTTTACTACAACAAAATGTGCAACCCTGTCCTTGATAAGCCATTTTCCATTTATCTTAACATAATAATCATCGTATTTTACACTATAATCCGTTAGAACATCTTTTCCTTCAATTTCTCTGATCATTTTAATTTGACTATAAGAAACTCCTGACGCTGTCTCGTCATTGATTTTTACCGTGTGCTGTCCGTTAAGAGTAAAGTATGTTTTTACTTCAGAGGAATGCAAATTAAAATCTCTTTCCATACTTTCTCTACCCGAAGCATCGGCTACCAAAGCTCCGCCCATATATACTTTATAGCTAAGATCTGAAGTGAATAATTCCATCTGTTCTGCAATTTTTTTCTCATCACCTAAGTAAGCATAATCATCGATTAGGTTTCTCAAATCTTCTTTTGTTCTTAAAATTTCTAAAGTCATAATTCTGTTGATTTTAAATTAATTTATTTCTGATAAATATTGTTGTATCGTTAGTTTGCTGTTGATTCGGCTGTACCGAAAAATACTGAACGTTCACGCAGAAAAGCGCTCATCCAAACTAATATTAAGGGAACTGCAGGATTAAAAATAGAGCCATCGTGTGACAATTCTGTTCCCATTGCACCTGCATAATAGCAACTGATTAATAGGAAACCGATACGCATCGTTTTTGGAAATACAAATAAAATAATGAAGGAAATTTCCATCAAACCTAATGCAGTTGCAGAATTTGGCAAGTTGGTTTTAGCCAGACCTTCCACTGACCAAGGAAGATGAATGGCTTTCATCAAACCGCTTAATACTACCATAATCGTAGTCAAAGCTGTAAGCCCGATTGTGATTATTTTTTTCGTCTTTAAATTTTTAACTGACATAATTTTGTTGTTTTAAAATTCTTACTCGACAAAATTATATCGAAATTACTAATATTTTATTAGTCGTTACTTAAAGGTTATCAAGTAATAAATTGGTTTCGAACGACAATAGTATACAAGACAATTGCTTAAAGCATTCTAATAGATTTAAAAATTCAACGAATATTATTAATTATCCAAGGAAGAAATTTCATTCGCCATCTGAGAAATAGCCCAATCATCCAAATGTTTAAAGAATGGAAGCAATTCTCTGCCACTTTCAGTTAAGGTATATTCAACTTTTGGAGGTACTTGATGATAAACTTTGCGAATAATCAGATTATCGACTTCTAATTCTCTTAAAGCCTGAGTAAGCATTTTTGTACTTACATCAGGCAATGTTCTAAGCAGCTCACCAAAGCGGAGCTGATCACTGGTTTTAAGATTCCATAAAATTCTTGCCTTGTATTTTCCACCGATTCTCTTAAATGCATATTCTATCCCGCATCTTGAACACTGAGTCTCCGCTTTACTATTATTTTTCATTTTTTTTAAAATTTTAACTAATTGATTTACAGCATTACTTACTTTTTTGTTTCTACAATACAAATAAGTAACTACTTGACAAAAGTAAAGTAAAGGTATAATTTTGCACAATAATTAATACAATCAAAATTTAAAAAAATGGAATCTATTAAGAATAAAACAGCATTCGTAACTGGCGGGAGCCGTGGCATCGGGCAGGAAATTGTACGTAAATTATTTTCAGAAGGCGTAAATGTTGCCTTTACGTATTCGAATTCAGAAAATGAAGCAAATCAATTAGTATTGGAATTATCAAATGAAGAAACTAAAGTTATTGCATTAAAAGCAGATAGCGGGAATGAAAAATCAATTGTTAATGCTATCAATAGAGCGTTTGAAACTTTTGGAAGGCTTGATATTTTAGTCAATAATGCAGGAGTTGCAATTAACGATTTGCTTCCCAATGTTAAAATGGAAGATTTTGATAAAATGGTTGCCGTCAACATTAAGGGTGTCTTTGTGGCTATACAAACAGCATCAGCCATAATGAATGATGGTGGGAGAATAATAACGATTGGCAGTGCAGCAGCAGAAAGATCCATCTTCCCGAGTGGTGCGGTTTACGCTATGACCAAAGCTGCAGTGGCAGGATTGACAAGAGGAATTGCCCGTGACCTGGCACCTAGAGGTATTACTGTGAATACAGTTCAGCCTGGTCCGATTGAAACTGAAATGAATCCTGCGGATTCACAATTTGCAGATATCATCAGAGGTTACGTCGCATTGGGACATTATGGAACTAAAACTGATATTGCAGAATTGGTTGCATTCCTTGCAAATCCTTCCGCAAAATATATCACTGGTACGAGTATCAATATTGATGGCGGACTGGTAAGCTAGATTAGGTATTGTTCTGAATGAAAATTTAGAATTCTCAAAGGCTTAGATTTTTGTCTAGGCCTTTTCTGATTGTACTGCCAAAAGATTAAAATTTAGGGTTATTATTAAATTTTAATCTGTAATAAAAATGATGATTGGTAAAATCTTTTTGATTTCTGAGTGACCAAATTATTTAAAAACAACAATTAATAAATATATTTGCTAACATTATATTAGTTGTTATCCAAAGGTTAATAACTGGTAAATAGATTAGTTATGAAAGAATCAACAGAAATTCAAACAGATAATAAGGAGTTTACCGAAGAATGTCACACGATTTTAACAGCAGTTTCAGATGCCTTATACGTTATCGGCGGTAAATGGAAACTAATGATTATCATCGCAATGGCGAGAGGAAATAAGCGGTTTACAGAAATCCAAAGACAAGTCACCGGAATTTCAGCACGTGTACTTTCCAGCGAATTGAAAGATTTGGAACTCAATGGTTTTATCGTCAAAAAAGTGGAAAATGGTTATCCGGTAAGTATTGAATATGAATTACTTCCTTACAGTCAAACTTTAGAAGAATTGGTTAATGCAATGACAAAATGGGGAATTCAGCATCGCCAGAAACTGAAAGCTGAAATATCTTCCAAGAAATAAATTAGTTTTCAGAAAGCAATCTAGCGACGTTCTTTTGCTTCTTTTCTTTGGTCGCACTCTGGAAAGAAAAGAAGTCAGTATTAAATACAACAAATGGGATAATGAATATCCCAAGCAAAATCTCGCAACCTATTTGTTGAAATGTAAGAGAGGAATTTGTGGAGCGGTACATTTTGACAAATAGGTTGCACCTAGTTCGGACTTATTTTGTATGTTAACTATGGTTTTTTATATACTTGAGATTTCTCCATTTTGTGAGCCACTTTTTTTCTCTTAATCTTTTTTCAACTATGATTGTATCAAATTTGGGTGTTGGTTTTACAATTAAATTAAATAAATCTGTTAATCCATAAGGTGCTATCAAATCTAAATTACCCAGTTCATCAAGCCTGATAGCAATTGAAGTAGCCGTTTCGGGCCAATAAGATATGGCATCTAAAACATTAATGTAATTTTTATGACCATTTTTCAGGTGCATTCGAGCTTGGTTTTTAACCGACCATTGTAAATTAGGTGTTTTAGCTAAAAGCTTTTTTTCTAATTCTTCTTCATAGCTAACAGAAATATTTTCAGGGAAATAAAAAACAACATCAATATCATAATCAATATCTACGTTTATAATATTGTGCAGTTTATCCCAAACATTATTTCTTACAAATCCTGCCCCAATCCAACAATCATCTAAATTTAAATCTTGAACAGCTTTAAGTATTTTTAGATTTAATGGTTTTTCTTTTATGATTGAAAACAATTCATCTTTAAACTTCATTTTTCTTTAATCCGTGTATAGTTTAGAACGACAAACTTAACGAATTAAGTATTTCCTTCGATTGAAATTATAATAAAAGCCAATGTAAACAAGCGACGTTCTTTTGCTTCTTTTCTTTGGTCGCAGTCTGGAAAGAAAAGAAGTTGGTTTAAACAAAAAATGGGATACTGAATATCCCACGCAATAATCTTGCAACCTGTTTGGTAAAATGTAAAGAAAGGGAATTGTGGAGCGGTGCATTTTAGCAAAGTGGTTGTGCCTATTTTAACCGCAAAAATGCGTTTCCGACCAAAGCGAGGAATTGCATTTTTGCCGACCGCTTTTTCGGGTCAGGCGACTTTTATCGGGTGGGTGCGGAAATCTTTCAGATTGTGAAAAAATCCTTTGTATTCGGTCATTCCCCTGCGGAATAAATTCCACAATAAGGAACAACCCATTTGTGTCAATGATGAATTGATAAACAAATCTTGGTGTTCCAATGCTTCGGCAAGTGAGCAACTTGGCGTTTTATCCTCTTGTTCGGATTGCTTGAGTAATTCGCCAAATTCATCGGTAACAAACGGCAGGCTTGCCACAGTTTGGTATTTCTCTGAATTGGGTTGCTTTATGGCTCCAATAGTAGATAGTAGTACTTGTCCTGTATGCTGGCTGTTACCAAAATCTAACCAATATTTTGGCTCGTCTTGGTAGTGTCTGCGGTAGCTTATTTCTCTAAGAATTTCAGCTACACCAAACCTCGCCTGTACATTGTCCACACAAGTAATGGTAATAGTAGCCCTTGCTTTTTCGGGTAGTCTGCCAAAATTGTCTTTTTCAAATTTTACCGTTTTGGCTTTCCAATTTGTACCTGCCCATCGATTACAACGGTTGATTAAGGCAACGGATTTGTATAATCCTGTTTCACTTTCTGCAAAACGCTGTCTGCCTAAATTGGCACTCGTGATAACATCATCATCCCACAGCCTAACGGACAACCCTGCGTGTCTTAATTCTATTAAACTGTGGTTCATTTCCATTAAGGCGGTCAATACCTTTGAACCCGTGCCACCTGCTCCGATAAGGTTTACCGAAATCGGGTTTGTCGGATTGAGCAGATAATTGTCCGTAAAATGGACTACTATTTTTTCTGTATTCATCACAATAGATTTTTAAGGGTTGTGTTATTTTTTTTCAATACCTCTTTAGGAAAGGGTTTATCTGTATTGATTAGGTCTTTCCAAAGGGTTACAATATTTTTTCTTGTCAAGTTTTCGCATAATGAATGGCTGAAATAGGAAGTGAAAAAATAATGTTCCCACGCCTGTATAAATTCCTCAATCGAAGCCGAATTTTTAATGTCAATACTCACAGTACCCATACATACATTGCCCTTTTCGTAGATATTGAAGAAAGGTGCATAATGCAATGGCGTTTTCTCGGTGGGTCTTCTGTCGTTTGCTAAAGCAAATACCGTAAGACTGCTTTTATTGGCAAACCATAGCATTGGCGGTACTTGTGCCTTGCCGTTGGAAATACCTAAACTATCCACAAAATATATCTGCCTTTGCTGTGTTTTGGTGTACCATAGCACCGTACCTTTTTCGCTTGGATTGATATGCAAAATGTTTGTCGGTAAAATCCCCTTTGGTTTTAAAAAGGCTTTGCTGTTTTCTTCATCGGTCTTTAGAGCCTTTGCCAATACATTGGCTTCTTTTACTGTTAATGGGTGGGCATTTATAGGTGTTCCGTTGCTATCCATATCAAAATGCTCCACATACATATCGGTTTCTGTTCCTGCGGTTTCATAGAAAACCAAAGCGGATTTTGGATGGTATAATGTTCCAAAATTCTCGGCTATGTTATTTAGGTTGTTCATTTTTCTGTTGTTTTATAGTCATATAGCAAACCACATAAATCGTTCAATAAAACAAACAAACGGTTCTCAAAATCAAGATTGGTTGCTGTTATTTCGCTTCCGTCAAATTGTTTGCTAATGGTTGGTTCTTCCATTGCCCCATACTCGTTAAATTCATTGTTGATGTTATCCGAAAGGCTTTCATATAACCAACCTTTAGTATCTGCAATAAATGAAATGTACTTTTCCATCCCGATTGCTTCATTTTCGCAATCATCATTATAAGGGTCTTGTTCGTGTAATGGTGCATTTCTGAAAATGGTTGCGTTTGGATATTCATTACAAAGGGCAAACGCATCGCAAGCTACCTGCCAACATTCCCTGTCGAACGTATCAACGCTTTTAAATTGGCTCAAGCGTTGTTCAAATACCTTTAAATTGCTACGGTTGAATAGCTTCTGTTCTATCTTATCGCCAATATATTCTGCATTTCTCAACTCTCTTTTGTACGCTTCGGTTTCGTCCGTTTCATCGTCCTGTTCTATCCAGTCTTTTTGCATTTCATATAGCCAATACAAATAGCTGTCTTCCTGCCTGTAATACGGAATATTGGCAATATGGTACAAATAACTGCATACCGATATAAGTAGCTGTGCGGTCTTTTTACGCTTCGGGTCTTTGAGCATTTGAAACAGTGGCATAATGGGAATATAATACAAGGTTGTACCCACATCGTACCTTTCCTCACTCACAAAAAATGTTTTCTTACTGTCCAGTACCAATGTAAAACTATCCCAATTTATGTTGATACGTTTTACTTTGGTTTCCATATCCCACATAGCCAATGCTATATTGTAGGGAAAATCAAAATCTTTGGTTTGCATTGGTTCAATGCTGTAATGCTCGGCAAGTTTGGAAAGGGACTTGTAAAAATCCCTCTCCGTTTTCTGACAAGCCTGTACGGATTGTACTGTTTTCAGTTTAGGCAGAAACGTACATTTTAGAATACCATTGGTAGCATTGCTATTGGTACGGATTTCTGTTTGTCCTTTTGTACTTGGTTTGCATCCTTTGGTCTTTGTATCCAATTTGCGAACTCGCCCAACTGTCGGTGTAACTGTTGTTGTCGTTTCTGTTCGGGTATGCTGATAATTCCCGATATGATGTTGCGTTGCATAATTCATCGTTTTATAATTTTGGTTTAACCTTTCGTACCCATTACGCTTTCAAATTTGTACTCTACTGCATCATCTTTGATTTGTGGTGCAGATACTTTTGCAGTAGTCAAAATCGGGTACATATTGGCGTAAAAATTCATTACTGCTTCCACGCTCCAACGTGGTTCGGGGTCGGTCAATCTGATGTCCTGTCCTTTATCTTTGAGTATAAAAACTCGTTCTAATTGGGTTGCTAATAACATAATTGCTCGTTTTAATTGTTAATACTGTTCTTCTTCCGTTTCATCAATGGGATAATCGGTAGTAGCTTCTTCCGCTTGTGGCAGTTCGGGTGTTGCTTCTTCCATTGCTCCAAAAAGGCTTGGCGTTCCAAACTTGTCAGATAATGATGTTTTGCGTTTACGTATCTCGTCTGCTTTTTCGGGGAACTCCGTTATATCGGGTACTTTTATCCAGGCTTCACGGAATTTACCCTCTTTTTCCAACTCATCAGCCTTTGCCATTCCGTCTTTAAACTTTTTGTCTTTGGCTTCGTTTTCCTTTTTCGCTTTCTCGGTCTTTTCTTTCTCCATTGCCGATTGCTGTTTGACTATTTCCATTTGTTTTAGGAATTTTTCCATATCCACCATTAAGCCCGATACTTTTTGTATAGGTGTTGTTATCTGCTCAAAAAACCCCTCGTCAAACTCCTGCGGTGTGGCGTTGAATGTCAATGGAGGAATACCGTTTTTGGCATTATCTCCGCATTGTTCGTTGTTGAGCATTACCGTTACTATTAGGTTGCTTTCTATTCCTTTTGAAATGTTCAGTTGCAATACTCCTGTAAAGTCCAACTGCTGTATCTGATTGAAAAAATTTGTGTTCATTGTTCTAAAATTTTAAAGTTTCGTCTAATCGTTTTTTGATTGTTGTTAATTTCTCGTACATATACGTCCAATAGATTTTTTGCCTTTTGTTGAACTCCGAGAAACTTTTGTCCTCGTGGCGGTATTCTTTGTATTCTGCTGTTATTCGGATAGCTTCATTAAGGTCTATTATTTCAATTTGGCAACCATTTAAGTCTGTTATTTTCATAGTTATAGCTTATAATAGGCTACCATCGATTAAGGCGGTAGCCTGTTGTTATTTAGTTACCGTTTAGGATTTCCGCACCGTCCGTTGCAAAAGAGGCACACAAGTCAAATGCTTTCTGTGATTTGAGTTGGGCAGTACCACCCAATACAATGCTCTGTAATTTGGCTTCATCGTTCTTGTAATTTCTTACATTCTGATAGTAGCCTGTAACGGCATTGTATGCCCCAAACAAAGTACCTTTCGTGGTGTCCATTTGTTGCGTGTCGCTTATCATCGCATAAGCAAATGCATCCTCAACGGTGTTTTTAAATACGGTAGAAATTTCATCTTCCGCACCTTTTTTAATTAAATCAAAGGTTTCTTTGTTTGGGCAAAGTGCCAATTGGATGAGTTTTTTAACTTCTTGGTCTGATACCTTTACTTTTGCCCACTCATTAAAAATCCCCTCTAATTGGTTACTCAATGTGTCGGCAAGTCCCATAATCTTGTGAGCGTTCTCGATACGTTGCTTTGCTCCCGAAGTGTGTTTGATACGGACTACATTGGTCATACTGCGTAACGAAGCGTTAAGGGTGTTTTGACAAACGATACGGATAGGCGTAAATGCGGCTGTGATACTCCCGCTACCATCGTGCGAAGTGGTTAGGAAAATGTACTTTTCCGTTACATCATCGCCATTTCCAACTCGAATATAATCGGGCAATTTGGCTGTGATAAAAATGCGTTCTCCGTTGCCCAATGCTCCTGCAGTTTCATAGAGAATGCCGTCGCCACCGCCTACAATAGCATCAAAGAAATTAAAGGCTTCACGATTCTGTACAATATGGTAATCTCTACCCACTACGCCCAATACTGCATTGTTATCGGTGCGTATGTTAGCGAAATAGTTAGGTACTTCCAATTCGCTACTGCCTATCTCAATGCCGTTAGCCGTTTCAATAATGCCCGAACCTTTAGTAAATAGTGGAGATTTTACGACTTCGTAATCTAACCCTGCGTGTTGGATAGCTTCCTCGCTTGTTGGATATTGCTCTACGATTTGCCCTAAACCGTGCCACGCTTTTTGTTGTACACTAAAAAATGAATAATGTCCTGTTCTCTCGTTGAAATTGATATTATGTGCCATAATGCTTAAATTTTGATATTTAAAAATGATTGAATACTCGTTGTTAAAATGGGAGGTCGTCTTCTGCCTTGTTATTGTTTGTGCTTGTGGTAGCTTGTGCCGTTTCCGATTTTTTGACACCTCCGTGCAGTTTGATTTGTGAGGTATGAAAATTCAGTCCTGCTCTTGGCTCTCCGTCATTACCTGTCCACGCTCTTGTACTTACTCGTCCCGATAGCTCTACTAAAGTGCCTTTTGTAAGTAGCTTGGCTACATTCGAGGTTATCCAGTAGGAGCAGTCGAAATAGGTTGTCTGCTCAATGCGTTCGCCTTGTTTGTTACGGTAGCTGTCGTTTATCGCTACTGAAAAATTTACAACCTGTTTGTCCTGTGGCGTTGTGCGTACTTCCGCATCCCTTGTCAATCTTCCTGTGATGTTCATGATTTTCGATTATTACGTTATTGAATTTTTGTTTGATTTTTTTACCTTGATTTATTCGGCAATGAGAGGAGGTGCTGAAGTTTCGTTTCACTTTTTTTACCATTTCCAATGCTATATTTTTTCATTTCTGACATTTTTTTTATTCGTCTAAAGAGCCGGAGTATGCTTTGTTTCGTTTCACGAGCAAGAAAGGTTAGTGTTTAGCAGGAACAAGGTTTTGTCAAAAAAATACGACCCGAATGGGTGGAGATTATTTTGCAAACCCGGAGGGCATGACCTTGTTTCTGCGTTAAGAACACGGAAATACCTTTGCTCTTGAAATGGGACAAAACAGCATACCGGCTTCTTGGATAAAACCTGATGTGGAAGCCAATGGAAAAGGCATTTAGGAAATGGTCTATGTGATTACAAAACGGGCAATTTCATTTAGTAGAATTTATAAACAACCATTATTATAATAGTGGCTTGAGATGCCACTGAAAGAGTATTGAAAAAATATCATTGAGGAATAGTGACGGGAGATTTTTTCAATATGCTTTATCAAGTATCCAATCAAAGCTCTTTTATAAGTATTGGGATTTGCGTTGGAAAAATAAATGTGCTTTGAGGATTAAGTATGGGCATAAAAAAAGCAGGATGGTTAAGTCCTGCTTATATTAATGGTGTGATGAAAGAAATCACGTGACAAGTTCAAATTCTTCTCCGCCCAAAATAATTTCTTCCCCTAATGATACATCCGATTCCATAGCAACAAATGTAGCTTCCATTCTGGCGAATTTATGCGATACCAAATCCATATCCTTGCTGATCTTCTGACTTGTAATCTTGGCATAAATCTGTGTTGTGGAAATATTTTTATGCCCCATCATTTTACTAAGGCTTTCAAGTGGCACACCTTCAGTTAAGAACATAGTAGCAAATGTGTGGCGTGCAGTATGAAAGGTTACTTTCTGTTCTGTAATGATTTCCGCTTCCCCTATTAATTTTTTAATGTGAGTATTACAGGTTGGATTGGAAGGTATTAGAAAAACATAATCACTACGGGTAATTCCTCTATACTTTTCGATAATATGCTTTGGAATTTCCAATAGCCTAACGTTGGAAGCAACATCTGATTTCTTTCTCCTGCTAATAATCCATTGGTGTCCATCAAAGAATGCCTGTATGTTGCTCCATTTTAGTTTTTGAATATCTACATAGGAAAGTCCTGTAAAACAACTGAAAATAAAGAGGTCTTTTACAAGTTCATATTTTGATTTAGATGGCTTTAGAAGCATCAACTTTTCTACGCCATCTTTTAAAAGATAGCTACGATCAGTTTCTTCCATGCTGATTTTATAATCTTCAAAAGGTTTTTTGCGTATCAGACCTTTTTTTATAGCCAATTCTGTCAAAGCAATGATTGGCATTGTATAGACCCAAACCGTATTATGTGTACAATCTTTATCTATGCGTAGAAAGAAATCGAACTCCCGAATAAAATCGGAAGTAAATTCCCTAAAGTCCATATCCTCCCTATGATAACGTTCCTTTATAAATTCACAAAGATGATTATACACCGTCTTGTATTTATTGTAGGTGTTTTGAGAACGCTTTCCTTTGCTGACCATTCTTTCAAAATCCTCATTTTGCTCCTTAAATACTTTAAGGATTCCATCACCCATAACACCAACTCCTAAAAAGGAAAACTTTACTTTTTGTGCGGTAACAAACCCCTCGTCTTTGAGCATATCATCATAAATCTTGTTGATACGCAATCGTATATTATCCAATTTAAGATTGGCACTTAATGCATTGGCACTCTTGCCCAAAACTCTTCCGTGCTTTAATTCCCAATTATCAGGATTGATTTCTAACTTTGTTCCAAATGTTTTCTGGGTTCCGTCAATGGTAATACGCCCCATAATGGGTACATTGCCATTCTTCTTAGGCTCGTTCTTCTTTAGGTAGAAAAGCAGTTTGAACGTGGATCTTTTTACTTTTTCCATAACTCAATTGTTTAATGTTTAAAATTAAATTTTAATGAGTTACAAGGAGACATGAAAAACGGCGCAAATTACTGAAATATAGATTATTACATTTCATTTAGTTAAATTATAATCAGTAATGATTTAGTAACCTAACCTTGTCGTTTTAAGTCCAAAACCTATCGGACAATGACCTCTAACTTTAGACTGCAATTTTATAAACTACTGTATAGTAACGGTTTTATCCGTTTTGCTTATTTTTGCTTTTTACTAATCTTTTTTCTTTAAAAAGCAAAAGATTGAAGTGAATAGCGGGATTAAGCTCCCGAAATTTAAATTATGAAATAACAAATTCAAAAGGACTTCGACTTCGTTTACCCTGACAAAGAACTACTCTTATTATATTATGAGTATAATCCGTCCTTATATATGTATAAAAACAAACCCGACAAGTTTCGAAAAACTGTCGGGTTTGAGATTGCATTATGTACTATGCTTTACTTATTAGTCTCATTAATTGTTTGAACAAAAGTTTCATGAGGCTGTGCTCCAGAAATAGCATATTTTCTATCAAAAACAAAAAAAGGAACACCCTGCACTCCAATTTCCTGTGCTTCGGCAATATCCTTTGTTACATCATTTAAATACATCTTTTCATTTTCTACGACTTCACGAACTTCATTTTCATTTAATCCAACCTGACTACCTAGTTCTATTAAAGTTGAAGCGTCATTTAAATCCTTTCCTTCCGTAAAATATGCCTTAAAGAAAATCTCTTCCATTTCATCGCCCAACTTTTGGGTTTTAGCCAAATGTATAATACGATGAGCTGTTAATGAATTTGAAATAACTGCTTTTTCAAAATGATAGTCTAAACCAACACTTTTAGCACGTTCAACAACACCTTTATGCATTTCTATTGATTGCTCAAGCGAAACACCTTTGCGCTCTGCCAAAAAAGTATAAACATCTTTGCCTGATTGGGGCGTAATAGATGGATCGAGTTGAAAACTTTTCCATTCTATCTCAAATTCATCATTTGGAAATTCAGCCAATGCCTTTTCCAACTGTCTTTTTCCTATATAACAAAACGGACACATGATATCCGACCAAATTTCTATTTTCATATTACAAAAATAATTAAATATTTCAAGAAGTTTTTCCATTAAGAAAAGAATAAGAGAAAAACATTCAGATTTTTTTCAAAATTTCACCAGGAATGAGATAAAATAAAAAACCGCAACTCTTTTTTAAGAATTGCGGTTTTCAGGTATAAAAAATGGTTGGTTAATAGCGATATTTTTTTTTTACAATGATATGTCTTTAATTTGAAACTAAAAAAAATCCCTGTAACAAAAAGAACTTTTGATGTTAACTATTTAACATCACAGGCATTACCAACATTGTAACGGTTTCGCCTTCTTCTAAACCATCAACCGGCGTTAGAATCCCAGCTCTGTTAGGCAATGACATCTCTAACATAATCATATCTGATTGTAAATTAGTTAGCATTTCTGTTAAAAAACGTGAATTGAAACCAATTTGAAGATCATCACCCTGATAATCACAAGTTAATCTTTCTTCCGCCTTATTTGAGTAATCAATATCTTCTGCAGAAACATTTAATTCGGCTCCAGCAATTTTTAAACGGATTTGATGTGTTGTTTTGTTTGAGAAAATTGCAACACGACGAACGGAACTTAAAAACAAGGAACGATCGATCATTAATTTGTTTGGATTTTCTTTTGGAATTACAGCTTCATAATTTGGGTATTTTCCATCAATCAAACGACACATTAATATATAGTTGTCAAATGAGAAAGTCGCATTTGAATCGTTATACTCAATTTTTACTTCGGCATCAGAACTTCCTAAAATACTTTTCAAAATATTTAAAGGTTTCTTTGGCATAATAAAATCGGCAACCTGAGATGCTTTTACATCTGTGCGGGCATATTTTACCAATTTATGAGCATCTGTTGCAACAAAAGTCAAACCTTCTGGTGAAAACTGGAAGAAGACTCCAGACATTACCGGACGTAAATCATCGTTTCCTGCCGCAAAAATAGTTTTACTTACCGCAGTTGCCAATACATCTGCAGGAACCAAAGTTACCGATGGATCTTCTAGATTTACTGATTTTGGAAATTCTTCTCCTGCAGCATACGCCAATGCATATTTTCCTGAATTTGAACTAATCTCAACTGTATTATTATCTTCAACTGTAAAAGTTAAAGGCTGTTCCGGAAATGTTTTTAAAATTTCAAGTAAAAGTTTTGCAGGAACCGCTACACTTCCTTTACTTTTAGAATCGATTGATAATGTGGCTGACATTGTGGTTTCAAGATCTGATGCCGAAACTGTCAACTCATTATTATTTAGTTCAAATAAGAAGTTGTCTAAAATAGGCAGCGTATTGTTGCTGTTAATTATACTACCTAAAACTTGTAATTGCTTTAATAAGTACGAACTCGATACTATAAATTTCATCTGTGTGTTTTTAATTTTTGATCCTATTTTAGAAATTTTAACCTAAAATATGGGATTACAAATATATCGTAAACAATCTTAGTTTTACAATTTTTTTATTAACATCTATTTACTGTATTTTCTTTTTCGAATATAGGTAAATGCTAGTCCGAAAATCAACAAAATCAGGATTGGAAGTCCGATAGTTAAGAATTGTGTATGTGTGTAGTTTTCATAAACTTTCTCTTTATCTAATAACGGCAAATCTAAATCCTTACTTCTAATGTTAATAAGTCCGGTATCATCTAATAAATAATTGATACAATTCATTACAAAATCTTTGTTGTCGTACAAGTTTCCGGAGCGTTGGTCGTAACCTAATTCGACAGGCTGCATGTTTTTATCTAATTGGTTTCGGGCTATATCTCCATCCGCTACAACAATCATTTTAGTTGGTTTTCCGCTTGTCGAAAATGAGTTGTCTCTGAAAGGCAAAACGCGGTTTTCAAAAGCGGAATGAAAACTTCCTTCCAATAAAACAGAAAGTACTAAATTACCTTTATTAAGATAATCTTTAGGTGAAGTCTGCTCTGTGACAATCTCTAAATTAATTTCAGCCGGCGCTCCGATTTTTTTAGAATAAGGTGACGACTGTAATAAAACTGTTTTTTTAATTCCGTTTTTAAGAGTATCGATTGGACTAGTAAAATCAAGCTTGATTCCACCTAAATTTTTCACAATAGGATGCTTGCTTTCAGGCGAAACGATTGGAGCAAATTTCCAGATAAAATCCTGGTATTGCGTAGCACTTCCCTGTTCCCCGGTTGCTAATTTTATTGGACTTCCCTGTTCGTCTTTTACTAAATCCGGATTGATTCTGAATCCATATTTGAAAAACATATCATTCAGATTAAGATCTCTTGGGTATGCCAGAGTTGCACCCGCCTGATTGTAAAGACTATCCATATCTGCTACGACCTGATCTATCAGCCATAATGTTTTTCCGCCATTCATTATAAACTGATCTAAAACCTCTTTTTCTTCATCAGAAAAAGTCTCTGTAGGCTTAGCTATAATTGCCAAATCATATTTTTTTAATGCATTTAAGGTTCCGTTAGGATCTTTAGCGACAGAATCCAAGGTGAAAGGTCCAATGTAATAGCTTTCATGGATTTGTCGCAACATTTTGTCAAGATGAATTTCGCGCATTTCTCCATTTCCTTTTAAGATTGCAATCTTCTTTTGTCTTTCTTTAGTAATCTTATTGACAGCATCGGCAATAGAATATTCAAGATGCTGGATGGATCCAATAACTTTTTGAGTTGTAGAAGCCCCCATTCTATTTTTTAACAGAGGGATATTTATCTCCTTATTATTGTAAACTGCAATTGCCCACGGAAAAACCATTGCCTGAGATTGTTTTCCTTTATCGTCAACAGTTATATTTATTGGAGTAAGGCCTTTTTGATACAATGACTTTATTAAATCCATGCTCTCGTCTTCGTTTTCCATAGGATTTACAAATTCGAAAACAATATTAGGATTATAGGCCTGAAATTCTTCCAGTAATTGCTTAGTCTCCTGCTGCAAACGTCTAAAATCTGCAGGAAGTTCTCCCTGCATGTAAATTTTAATCGATAGCGGATTTTTAATCTGTTTTATAATTTGCAACGAAGTTTCAGATAAAGTGTATCGCTTGTCTTTAGTTAAGTCAAATCGGTAAAAAAACAAAGTTGCTAATACATTCAGAACAACCAAAATAAAGATGGTTATACATAATGTTTTAATATTTATTTGAGCAGATGCTTTCATTAGGCTTTAAAAGATTTTAATTTATAAACTGTAAAAGACAAAAACAAAACAGTAATACTTAGAAAGTAAATTACATCGCGAGTGTCAATTACTCCCCTACTCATACTTTTAAAATGATCCTGCATACCCAGTGAAGATACAAAGCCAGAAAAACCAGGGATCAGCGATGCCAAACCTTGAAATCCAAAATAAAAGAAAAAACATAAAAAAACAGAAACGATAAAAGCTACAATTTGATTTTCTGAAAGTGTGGAAGTGAAAATTCCTATCGCTGAATATGAAGCAATCAAAAACAACAATCCAAAATATGAACCAATTGTGCTTCCCATATCAATATTACCTTCCGGAGAGCCTAAGCCCGAAATTACTTTTACATAAATGAATGTTGGAACTATTGCCATGATAATCAAAAAAAGAGCCCCAAGAAACTTACCGTTTACAATTTCCCAAATTGACAATGGTTTTGTCAAAAGCAATTCAAGAGTCCCTTGTTTTTTTTCATCAGAAAAACTTCTCATAGTAACAGCAGGGATCAGGAAAATCAGAATCCATGGTGCTAAAGTAAAAAATGGCGTCAGATCGGCGTAACCCGTATTCAGGATATTGTAGTCTCCTTCAAAAATCCATAAAAAAAGTCCGTTACTGATTAAGAAAACAGCAATGACCAAATAGCCAACCGGAGAACCAAAAAAGGATTTTATTTCCCGTAAAATAATTGATTTCATGTAAAAACGTTTATTCGTTTAATCGTTGATTTGTTTATTTTGGCATCAACATCCAAAAGCATTACAAACCCGCAAAAGTACCAAAATTGATTGTTCTTTTTAAGAAAAAAAATAAAATCCAATATTGAAATTCTAAATTCCAAGTTTCCAGTATTCTAAAATTTAAAATTTTACGAAAACTTCACCGTAATGACATCACGATAATTCAACCCAAGTAAACTATTTGCAGAACCCACTTTTGAAGGATTACTTCTAAAAATAGCAATTTCCAAAAACCCGGCTTCATTAAAAATTGCCAGTTTTTCTCCTTCATAAGTCTTAATGGGGTATTTGTCTGATGTTGCAATAGCCGAATAATTTGGCAGAATGGTTTTTATGTTTTTGGGTTTCATTTCAATTTCGTAAGGACGCCCTCGTGAAACTTCCATGAATTGTTTCTTAGAAATATTGGTTACGACATTTCCAAAATGGTCGATATAAATTACATATCCCTTTAGTGAATTTCCATCGGCAGAAATAATGGCCTGTAGTTCTGTTACCTCTTTAATCTCTGGAATTTCTTTTCCGATAACATTCAATAATCCTCCTTTTGCAATATGACAGGCAACCTGAATAAAAATATCCAAATCGCTAAACTCACTTGGGAAACGATCATGTATATTGATTTCTACAATTTTCTGCGGGACAATTTTCTGCGTAAGCATGCTTAAAATTCCGTTATCAGCACAAATAAAGTAATGATCGTTCCATTGCATAGCAATATGCTGATTCTCTTTATTACGCTCAATATCGACTCCAATTAAGTGAACGGTTCCTTTTGGAAAACTTAAATACGACGCACTGATAACGTAACTTGCTTCGGCAGTATTGAATGGATCAATATCATGAGAAATATCAATTATTTGAGCCTCTGAATATTCAGAAAGAATTTTACCCTTTAAAGAACCAACAAAGTGATCTTTCAAGCCATAATCGGTAGTAAGGGTAATTATTGACATCTTTTTGTTTATAACTATGATAGTATTTAAATCTAATTTTCATTAAATTTGAGAAATGCAAAGCTAATAATACTTAATGCAAATTGAAAGAAGAAAAGACAAATTGCATTTAAAGATATAAACAAGACCCGACAGCCACCTATTTATAAAACAGATTTATTTTTAATTTAAAACTACCTCATTTGAACGAAAGAATAATCGAGCTCATAGACATCGCTCCAAAAGACTTCTGGGGCGCTCAAGACACTCATCTTGAAATCATTAAAAAGTACTACCCAAAGCTTAAAATAGTAGCAAGAGGAACGACTTTGAAAGCATTTGGCGAAAAAGAAGTTTTAGATGAATTCGAAAAGAGATTTCAAAGGCTCATGCTCCATTTTACACGATACAACAACATTGATGATAATGTAATTGAGCGCGTAATAATGAGTGATGGCCAGGATGAAAGAAAATCATTAGACCATGACAAAATACTGGTTCATGGAGTTGGCGGTAAGATTATAAAAGCCATGACACCAAACCAACAGTTGTTGGTGGATACCATTAAAAAAAATGATATGGTATTTGCAGTTGGTCCGGCCGGAACGGGTAAAACCTATACAGGTGTAGCGATGGCCGTAAAAGCACTTAAAGAAAAAGAAGTAAAAAGGATCATACTTACCCGACCAGCGGTAGAAGCAGGAGAAAATCTTGGTTTTTTACCCGGCGATATGAAAGAAAAACTGGATCCATACATGCAGCCTCTTTATGATGCTTTGCGCGATATGCTGCCAAACGAAAAGCTTGAAGACTATATTTTAAAAGGAATTATTCAGATTGCACCGTTGGCCTTTATGCGTGGACGGACTTTAGATAATGCTTTTGTAATTCTGGACGAAGCGCAAAATACAACCCATTCACAAATGAAAATGTTTTTGACACGTATGGGTAAAAATGCAAAATTCATGATTACGGGAGATCCGGGACAGGTCGATTTGCCACGCAGAACTATTTCCGGTCTTAAAGAAGCTATCTTGGTTCTGAAAGATGTGGATGGAATTGGAATTATTTATCTTGATGATAAAGATATCGTACGTCACAGGTTAGTTAAAAAGGTAATTGACGCTTATAAACAAATAGAAAATCACGATTAACTTTTATAAAAATGTCAGATGTAAATCGTGAAAGTGTTTTGACATTTATTAATATTCGTTTTATACTTATCTTTTATGGAAATGTATAAAACGAATATTTTTTTTGAGAAAATTCTAAAATAGCAATTAAATGAAAATTAGAACATTAGCTTTCTTAATCAATTATCTGTTTGATTTCATGTAGAAAATCAGAAATCCCAGTTAGTAAATTTGTCGGAACCTGGCATGATACAGAATATATTGTTCCGGGAAAATCAAGTATTATAATAAAGAAAGATAGTTCATTTTATTATAGAAGCGCAGGCTGTGATTGGAGAGTAAAATCTAAAGGTAATTGGAAAATAATTGGGGATTCAATAGAGTTAAACAGTACAACCAGTGATACATGTTATAGAATGTTTCCATTTGTTGAATGTATTTCTTTTGGAAAATACAAAGGGAAAGATTTATTGACAATTCCAAACTGTAATCCTAAAGACGATGCTTCTTTTGCTATTTTCAATAAAGAAATGTTTTATATTAAAAATGATTCTTTAGTTTATAAATTAAAAGCCAGTTCTAATTGTCCTGATACTTTGAAAATAGCTTATGCAAGAACTCAAAAAATTAAAAGGTAAGATTAACGACTAGAGTTTTAATCTATCAACATAAATTTTAAGCAAATCGTTAAATTAATAATAAACTTTACCTCATTTCAGCCTTTCAAACATTTTAAACTTTGGACTTCCAGGCTTAAAGCAGTAAATTTGCATCTCATAAATGTTTGATTATTAATATGACAAAACTTAAAAACATAAAAGTTGTTGTAAGTGACCTTGACGGAACCTTACTCAACCCTCAACACAGAATATCTGATTATACCAAATCAATTTTTCAGGAACTTCACAATCAAAATTATCTTATCGTTGTTGCTACAGGCCGTCATCATCTTGATGCCATGGCAATTATTGAAACACTTGAAGTTCCGGTTTATCTGGTAAGTTCAAACGGAGCCAGAATTCATTCGCCTGAAAAAGAAGAACTTTTTTCGTTCAATTTAGATAGTGATATTGTTAAAGCAGCTTTAAATGTTGATATCGATCCTGAGATTACCGTCGTTTTATTTAAAGAAAATGTTTGGCAGACAAATAAAGTCAGCGAAAAACTAAATGCTTTTCAAGCCGAATTAAAATATCATCCTGAGTTGGTTGATTACAAAACCCTGGATGATTTTGGAGCCATTAAAATTTTCTTTTCTTGTGATGATCATGAAAAATTAGTAAAATTAAAAGATGCTATTCTCGTAAATTCATCAGAACATTTGCATCACGCCTTTAGCCTCCCAACTTGTCTGGAATTTATGGATAAGTCTATTGATAAAGCCGTAGCGATTGAAAGAGTGCTCGAAAAAAAAAGTTTTACTTTAAAGGAAGCTATTTCTTTTGGTGATGGTTTTAACGATGTTCAAATGTTATCAGCGTCAGGAAAAGGTTTAATTATGGGAAATGCTCCTATATTATTAAAAGAAACCCTTCCAGATTTGGAAGTCATAAAAACCAATGCTGAAGACGGAGTCGCAAGATATATTGCTTCAAAAATACTAGACAAAGAACTTATAGGAGGTTAGTTTAAAATATAAGTTTTCATCAAAATACAGAATCCCTGAAATACTTATTCAGGGATTTTTTTATTAAACTGATGTATTACAAAGAATTTCGCAAAAAAAAACATTTTTTAATACTTTCGTAATGTATTTTTGTTTTCTCAAAAAATAATATAATGACAAAAAATATTTTTATCCCTATCTTCTTATTTTTCCTGATTTCTGGACAAAGCCAAAAACTGAAATTGGAAGAAATAATGAAAGGCGAGTCTTTTATTGGAAACCAACCAACAAACGGACGTTGGTCATTGGATGGTAAAAAAGTTTATTTTGAATGGAATCCTAAAGATGAATTGGGAGCCAGTACATACTTTTGGCAAAAAGGTATGACAAAGCCAGAAATTGTTACTCCTAAAGAAGCTGCTTTTTCTCAACTTGATTTTAAAACCAAACCTGGCTCAGATATCGTTTATTACCTTGATAAAGGATCTTTGTATTCCTATTCTATTCATTCAAAATCAATTAAAAAATTAATTCAACAATCTGTTCCAATATCTAATTTACAGTTAGGATCTCAGGCAGGAATATTGTTTTTTGAACAAAAAGACAATCTTTTTAAATACAACACCAAAGAAGGAACCCTTTTGCAAATTACAAATTTGAATAAAGGCAATAAAAAAGAAACAAAACCTGAAAAAGAATCTTTTTTAAGTACACAGCAAAAAGAACTGTTTCAGTTTATAAGAGATGCAGCAGCTAAAAAGGAATGGAATCTTGCTAAAGAAAAAACTCTTAAGTCGGATTTTGCAAAAGAATACTTTTATGGTAAAGATAATTTATATAGCCTGCAGATTAATCCAAACGGAAACTTTGCTACTTTCATTTTAATTGAAAACTCAGAAACCAAACAAGAAAAAATGGAGGTCTTTATAACTTCTGACGGTTATAATCAAACACCGGAAACAAAAGAAAAAGTTTCAACCAATAATTTTGTAAAAAACAGATTTGCTATTTATTCTGTCGCAAAAGATTCCGTTTATTATGTGAATTTTTCAAGTTTAAGTCATATTCAGGATACTCCAATGTATTATGAATCGTATACTAAATTAAAAAACAAACCAAAAGAAGATAAATTAATTGTTGCCCAGTCTCCCGTTTATAATCAGGATGGATCGCTGGCTGTAGTTGAGATTAGAAGCCAGGATAATAAAGACAGATGGCTAGTGAATTTAAACTTAGATAAAGGAACTTTTGAAGAGATCGAATATCAGCATGACGAAGCATGGATTGCCGGTCCGGGGATTCCATCCTATTCCTTTTCTTCAGGCATGTTGGATTTTTTAGCAGATAATGAAACCATTTATTTTCAATCTGAAGTTACTGGATATTCTCATTTATACACTTATAATTTAAAAACCAAAAAGAAAACACAATTAACAAAAGGTAATTGGGAAGTACGGAATGTAACTTTATCAAAAGATAAAAAAACATTTTATCTAACAACAAATACAACACATCCGGGAAACAGAAACTTCTATAAATTAGCTCTTGCTGATGGTTTGTTACAGCCAATTTTGACAAAAGATGGTGCAAATGAGGTAGTAGTTTCTCCAGACGAAAAGTCACTTTTAGTTCGTTATTCGTCTAAAAACATACCCTGGGATTTTTACATTGCCGACAATAAAAAGAATACCAGTTTACATCAAATTTCTTCTTCAATCTCTGAGGATTTTAAAAAGTATCAATGGAGAGAGCCGGAAATTATTACATTTAAAGCACAGGACGGAACTCCGGTCAACGCAAGATTATATACTCCTAAAGCAGAAATTGCCAATAAAGCGGCTATCATTTTCGTTCATGGTGCAGGTTATCTTCAAAATGCGCATAATTTCTGGAGCAATTATTACAGAGAATATATGTTCCATAATCTGTTAACCGATTTGGGGTACACCGTTTTGGATATTGATTATCGCGGAAGTGACGGTTACGGACGTGATTTCAGAACCGGAATTTACCGTTTTATGGGAGGAAAAGACTTATCAGATCATATTGACGGTAAAAAATATTTGGTAGAAAAATACGGTATTGACACTAACAGAGTAGGAATTTATGGAGGATCATATGGTGGCTTTATTACGTTAATGGGAATGCTTACAACACCTGGTGAATTTGTTTCGGGAGCTGCATTACGTTCAGTGACAGACTGGGCACATTATAATCACGGATATACCAGTAATATTTTAAACTTCCCAGAAACGGATCCTGAAGCGTATAAAAAAAGTTCTCCTATTTATTATGCAGACAATTTAAAAGGTAATTTAGTAATGCTTCACGGAATGGTGGATGATAACGTAGAATATAAAGACATCGTTCGTTTGTCTCAACGTTTTATTGAATTGGAGAAAAAGAATTGGAGCCTTGCTTCTTTCCCGGTTGAAGCACACGGATTCAAAGAAACATATTCGTGGATTGATGAATACAGCAGAATCTTAAATTTATTTAATTCGACACTTTTGAAAAAATAGGTTGGTAGTTGATCGTTTGGATTGCAATGCAGTTGACCTAAAAACTATCAACCATTAACAATAAACTATCAACAAATAAACATTTGTTTGCTCTTTTAAATAGTTTTAAATTTGCATTTATAAAAACAACACAACTAAGGATAATGAGCAATACAATCACAACTACAAATTTCAATTTCCCGAATCAAAAATCAGTTTATCGCGGAAAAGTTAGAGAAGTTTATAATATTAACGACGAACTTTTGGTGATGGTTGCAACCGACAGACTTTCGGCTTTTGATGTGGTTTTGCCAAAGGGAATTCCATACAAAGGACAAATACTAAATCAGATTGCCACAAAATTCATGGAATTGACGGAAGATATTGTTCCAAATTGGCTGATTGCAACTCCGGATCCAAACGTTGCTGTTGGACATTTGTGTGAGCCATTTAAAGTTGAAATGGTAATTCGCGGCTATCTTTCAGGACATGCTGCTCGTGAATACGCTGCAGGTAAAAGACAAATTTGTGGCGTAACAATGCCAGAAGGTTTAAAAGAAAATGATAAATTTCCTGAACCAATTATAACACCAACTACAAAAGCAGATAATGGTTCTCATGATGAAGATATTTCTCGCGAAGCTATTTTATCAAATGGAATTGTTACAGAAGAGGATTATATTGTTTTAGAGAAATTTACCCGTGATTTATTTCAAAGAGGAACTGAAATTGCTGCAGATCGTGGTTTAATTTTGGTTGACACCAAATACGAATTCGGAAAAACAAAAGAAGGTGTAATTGTGCTTATTGATGAAATTCACACACCGGATTCATCTCGTTATTTTTATGCTGACGGATACCAGGAAAGACAAGATAAAGGAGAAGAGCAAAAACAATTATCAAAAGAGTTTGTACGCCGCTGGTTGATAGAAAATGGTTTTCAAGGACAGGAAGGGCAGCAAATACCTGAAATGACAGATGCTTACATTGAATCAGTTTCTGAAAGATATATTGAATTATATGAGAATATTTTAGGTGAGAAATTTGTAAAAGCTGATATTGATAATATTGACCAACGTATTGATAAAAACGTATTAGATTACCTTACTGCTAAAGAGTAATTTTAGGGTTTAAACTAACTATTTAAACCATGAACATTATTACTAATAAAAAAAATGCCTTGCTGTTCGTATTTATGACAGCAGGGCATTTTCTTTTTGCTCAGATTGATAAAAAGGCGACAGAAGAGACTCGAAATTTATATCATAATCTTAAAACCATTGCAAAAGAGCATATTCTTTTTGGACATCAGCATGCTTTGGAATACGGACATGGGTGGTCAGGCGAAACTAACAAATCAGATGTAAAATCAGTTACAGGCTCCCATCCTGCTGTTATTGGAATTGATTTTAGTGATTTTTCAGGACAATCAAATGAGAGAATTGAAAATGCGAAAGAAATTTTAAGGCAAAATGTTGTGGACACTTATAAACGTGGCGGGATTACCACTGTTGCCTGGCATTTTAATAATCCGGTATCTGAAGGAGGTTTTTATTGGAAAGACGGAATCTCGACTGCTTCAATTTCCTTAATTAAACCGGAAGGCTCCCATCACGAACAGTATAAAGAAATTTTAAAAATAATTGCTGATTTTGCCCATTCTGTAAAAGCAAAAGACGGTAAACTTGCTCCCATGATTTTTAGACCTTACCATGAATTTGACGGGGATTGGTTTTGGTGGGGGAAAAAATATACCTCTCGTGAAGATTTTATTGCAGTCTGGCAATTTACGGTTTCGTATTTAAGAGATACTTTGGATGTTCATAATTTCATTTATGCTTTTTCACCCGATAACCGATTTAACTGTGAAGAAGAATATTTGGAACGATACCCGGGAGATGATTTTGTAGATTTGTTTGGAATGGATGATTATGGCGATTTTGGACGTGACGGCAAATACGATCTTGAGGCTGCAAAAAAGAAATTGAAAATAATCTCAGACGTCGCAATCCAAAAGAAAAAACTGGCCGCTTTTACCGAAACAGGTTTAGAATCAATTCCAAATGCAACATGGTGGACTGATACTTTATTAAAAACATTACAATCTGAGAAGTTAGAACTGGCTTACGTTTTGGTCTGGAGAAACGATGCTGTGAGCCCAACACATTACTACGCTCCTTTTCCCGGACAAATAAGCGTTCCTGATTTTCTACAGTTTTACAAAGACCCTTACACTCTGTTTGAAAAAGATTTAAAGAATGTTTATCGCGGGAGTTTTAAACTGAGATAATTTTTAGCCGCAGATTAAATCAATTAATATGATTTAGAATCTGATCTGTGGCTAAAAATTTAGTTTTCCATTTTCGTTTTCAAATTTACAAGTCCTTTTTGCAGATCATTACCAATCATTTTATCCATTTTCATCATTGGAAGCATAATATTTATTGGATAGGGTATCACAACCACTGATTACCCATTTTACTTTAGTCTGATTACCAGAAACAGTTTCGGTTGACATAAATGCGCCGGCAGTATCCTCCATTGGTTTCTTAAAACGCAGTGCAAAATCTATTCGTTTCCCTTCGATAATTTTTGTTACCTCCTGTTCGCCAACACCAACATCCTTTACATCGCTTTCCCATGCCGAAATGGCTCCAACTGTTCCGTCTGTTCCTCTATAAGTTAATTTCATTTTCGGATCAATTTTAGACCAGACACTAAATTCGTTTTGATTTTTAAAATATCTGATATAATTAAAAACCGAATCAGCTGGTCTATTAATCGTAATTTCTTTTGTAACAGCATATTCTCTTGGCATAAAATAGGCTGTAATTAATACTATTGATACAATTAAAATAAGCGCAATTAAAATTCTTTTGATAATGAACATGGCTTTGTAATTTAATGTAGTTAATAAAGTATTTATTAGTTTGAAGAATAGTAAAGTTAAAAAAGAAAAAATTAAGATTTACACTATCTGTTTTTTTGATAAGATTTTTTTCATTTTTTTTAATTATAACTGTAACATATTGGTTTATTCATCGTCTATATAGGAGAGATGTAATTTAACATTTTTAAAAAGTGTACAAGGGCAACTTATTAAATAAATGTTAAGAATTAGTTAAAACATAGTACCTTGTAATGCATAATACAAAAATTAGATTACCTTTACATCAGAATTAAAAATCATCATCATTAATCAATCAACAAACAACAATCGTTATGAAAAAATCAATCGTTTACTTAGGAGTAGCTTTAGTAGCTTTTACAAATGTTTCTTTAGCTTCAAATTTCAAGTCTTTTAATAAAGACAAAAAAGTTATAACTTCGGCTTATGATGCTTCACCACTAAATGTGGCAATTTTAAAAGGTGATCTTCAAATCGTTTTGAAGTTTATTGAATACGGAGCTGATGTAAATCAAATTTCAGAAGATATGACTCCGTTAATGACAGCTGCACGTTACAACAAAGTTGAAATCATTAAAATCTTATTGGCACAGGGAGCAAAACCTGGCGTTAAAAATGAAAAAGGATTTACCGCTTTAAAATATGCACAATTATCTAATGCTGCAGAAGCAGTTGCTATTTTGAAAGATATGAAATAAAAAAATCTCTAAAAATTTATAAGAGTTTGAGTTAGTAATTGAAACGACCTTCCTGAGTAGAAGGTCGTTTTTATTTTTAGGTCTTTTTAGCCCCGATGGGACTGGCATCCTTTTATGGCGGGGTTCGCCATAAAAGATATAAGGGACAGCGGGATCAGCTTCTGAAAATTAATATCCTCTCATTACTATTTCTGTATAATACAAAAAGCACCATTATAAAAATAATGATGCTTTTCTCCCCAAATTAAAATAACCAACTATTACTATTTACTCAATTGGAGCATGCTTTTTACGATTGAATATCCAGAACAGAATTGGGAAAACCAACAAAGTCAAAACTGTTGCAGTGATTAATCCCCCAATAATTACAATGGCTAATGGTTTTTGTGACTCAGAACCTATTCCGGTTGAAATTGCCGCCGGTAGCAAACCAATTGAAGCCATCAAAGCTGTCATCACTACGGCTCTGGTTCTGGCTTTTACCCCCATGAAAATAGATTCTTCGAGAGAAAATTTAGCCTTGAGGTTATGATGAAATTCGGATATCAGGATAACCCCGTTTTGAATACAGATTCCGAGTAAGGCAATAAAACCAACCCCTGCCGAGATTCCAAAATTCATTCCCGTCAAGTGCAATGCTATAATTCCTCCGATTATGGCAAACGGAACATTAGACAAAACGAGCAGTGAATCTTTTATATTTCCAAATAGAATGAACAGCAGCA
Source organism: Flavobacterium salmonis (assembly GCF_903819435.1). GTDB lineage: Bacteria > Bacteroidota > Bacteroidia > Flavobacteriales > Flavobacteriaceae > Flavobacterium > Flavobacterium chungangense. The sequence goes on from NZ_CAIJDP010000067.1 coordinate 35,467, forward strand.
CAAAAATTCCAATTAAACTGATGGGTACGACCTGAGCGAGACGCGCACTCGCACGAACCTGATTTTCAAATTCACCTGTCCAGCCTGTCGTATAACCTGCCGGCATTTTCACTTCGGCTACTTTTTCCTGTGCTTCGGCAATAGTGCTTCCTAGATCACGATCACGAACAGAGAATTTCACACCAATAAATCTTTTGGTATTGTCTCTGTAAATAAACGCCGGACCTGTAACGGTCTTAATATCACAGATTTCCTTTAACGGAATTTTAGCACCGCTGATTGTTGGTACTTTTAATTCGGCTAAATCTTCTTCATCTTTTCTATATTCTTTGGAGAAACGAACCCTTACATCAAATTTCTTTTCGTCTTCGTATTTTTGAGTAGCGGTTTTTCCTCCAAAAGCTAATTCTAAAACAGCCTGAGCATCTCCCAAAGTTACTCCGTAAGCAGCCATTTTTTCTCTGTTGAGAATCACACTGATTTCAGGCTGGCCAACATTTCTCAGAATTCCGACGTCTTTAATACCCGGAATATTTTTGATTTTCGCTAAAACCTCATTTGATAATTCATCCAGTTTGTCCAAGTCATCTCCATAAATTTTCACAGCATTTGAAGCTTTGAACCCGGCTACAGATTCGGCTACGTTGTCAATAACAGGCTGTGAATAGTTATACGTAATTCCCTGATGTACTTTTAGTTTCTGATCCATTTCGTTAATCAGTTGATCCATATTGATTTTACGCGTCCATTCTGATTTAGGTTTTAAATCTACCTGAAGCTGTATAAATCCAAAACCGTTTGGATCTGTTCCATCGTTGCTTCTTCCGGTTTGCGAAAGCACTTTTTTAACTTCCGGAAAAGTTTCCAGATCTTTTCTGATGAGTGCCGCCGTCTGAACACTCTCCGGAAGCGACGTACTCATTGGCAGTTCTGCTGTTACCCACAAAGCCCCTTCATTTAACTGAGGTAAAAATTCTGTTCCTAAAAACGAAGCCGAAAAGAAAGTTACCGCAATAATAGAAATTGAAATAACCAATGATTTCACTTTATGTTTAAATGTCCAGGCAAAGCCTTTCCCTACAATTCTGTCCCAAAAATTCACAAAAGGATTATTTTTTTCCTTTACATTTTTGTTTAAAAGAATGTGCGACAAAACCGGTACCAGTGTCAAAGTGAAAAGTAAAGCTCCCATTAAGGCAAAACCTAACGTAAAAGCCAAAGGGGAGAACATTTTTCCTTCAACTTTTTGAAAAGAAAATATAGGTAATAAAGCCGTAATGATGATTAACTTAGAAAAGAAGATGGCTTTACCCATTTCTGTTCCTGTTTTTTTGATCAGGCTTCCTTTTGCAATTTTGTTATAGGCTGTCATTCCTAATTGATGTGCGCGGTGATCTAAAACTACAAACAGCCCTTCGACCATTACGACTGCCCCATCAATAATAATTCCGAAATCGACTGCACCCAGACTCAGCAAGTTGGCACTCATTCCCATCATTTTCAGGCATAAAAATGCAAACAATAAGGAAAGTGGAATGACGATAGAAACTGTAAAAGTAGTTCTCCAGTCGGCCATGAAAAGAAACACAACGCAGGTAACCAGAATAATTCCTTCAAATAAATTGTGCATCACCGTTTCTGTCGTGAAATTCATCAGATTATCACGATCATAAAAGGTTTCAATTTTAATGTCTTTCGGCAGTACATTTTCATTTAAATCTTTGATTTTATCTTTGATTAAAGCCAAAGTTTCCTGTGCATTTTCGCCTTTACGCATCACAACAATCCCTTCAACGGCATCGTCATTGTTTCCAATACCCGTCTGTCCTACTCTAGGCATTGAGCTTTCGTAAACAGAAGCTACGTTTTTAACCAAAATTGGATTTCCTCCGGCCTGATCAACGATGATGTTTTCAATATCTTTTCGGGATTTTAAAAGTCCGACTCCGCGAACCACAAATGCCTGTCCGTTTTTTTCGATGATATCACCACCAACATTCAAATTTCCTGCATCAACGGCATTATAAACCTGAAGCGGCGTAATATTGTATTTTGCTAATTTAACGGGATCAACACCAACTTCGTAAGTTTTAGTCTGACCTCCAAAAACATTCAAATCGGCCACACCGGGAACAGAACGAAGCTGTTTGTCGATCACCCAGTTTTGATACGTTAATAATTCACGGCTGTCTCTGCTGTCACTCTTTACAATATATCTAAAAATTTCTCCTGTTGGTCCATAAGGTGGCTGAACATCGGGTTCTACATCATCCGGAAGCGTAACGTTTTTTAGCAAATTATTGACCTGAAAACGGGCAAATGTATCATCGACTCCATCATCAAAAATGATTTTGATAACCGATAAACCAAACATGGTAATACTGCGGACACTCGTCTTTTTCTGTACCGAGTTCATGGAAATTTCGATAGGAGAAGTCACAAAACGCTCTACTTCCTCAGCACTTTTTCCGTTCCATTGTGTAATGATGATAATCTGGGTGTTGGTTACATCCGGAAAAGCATCAATTGGCATATTTTTGAAGGAAATAAATCCTGCAACGGCCAGTAATCCTACCCAAAAAAAGGTGAATGCTTTGTTCTTGAGCGAAAAAGCAATAATATTTCGTATGAATTTGTTCATGTCTTATTCGTTTAAAGCACGGTAAATAAATAGCTGATTGTTGGTAATGACTTTTTCATTTTCTTTTAAACCGCTTGAGATATAGGTAGTTTTCCCAACCACTCGGTAAACCTCAACTTGTCTGGTTTCGATGTTATTTCGGTCTTTAAAAATCATGACGAAATTTTTACTTTTATCGAAAACAATAGCATCGCTCGGAATTGCAATCATCGATTTATCTTCTTTAAAAGATAATTTGATGTTGGCATTCATATCCGGTTTCAGTAAAAATCCTGGGTTTTGCAGTTTAACTCGCGCCTGCATCGCCTTGGTTTCGGGATCAATCACGTTAAAAATTTTATCTACTTTTCCTTTAAAAACTTTATCAGGATAACTTAAAGTGGTAACATCTGCATCGATTCCTAATTTTACTTTATTGATGTCGATTTCATTAATGTTCGCCATTGCCCAGACTTCGCTTATTTCGGCAATATCAAAAATATTTTCTGAGCGATCGCTTCGCAAAAGCATATCCTGATTAATACTTTTTTGAATCACAAAACCACTGATTGGCGCTGTAACTTCATAAATAGAACCTGCTTTAATGTTGTAGATTTTATATGTTTCCTGAACTTTGCTTAATTGCGACTGTGCTTTATTCACTTCAGATTTGGCCTGAAGCACATCGCTTTCAGAATTTAATTTTCCGTCAAATAATTCCTGAGCCACTTTCAGATTATTTTTAGCAACCAGCAAGTCACTTTTGGCATCGAGCGATTGTTTTTCAAAATCGGCAATGTCAGTACTTTTTATAGTTGCCAGTACCTGCCCTTTTTTTACATAATCTCCAAGCTCTACATTGACCTTGATTACGTTTCCTCCCACAAGCGGGTAAACATCGATCATTTTATTGTTGTCGGCCGTAATTTTTCCATAAAAATTTAATTCGTTTGTTACGGGCTGTAGTTGTGAAACTGCTGTGGTTGTCGTTTTCAGCATGTTATCACTCAATGCAAAAGAAGTATTGATTTGCGGATTTTCTACTTCTTTTTTACAGCCTGCGATGGATAAACTCACAATTGCAATTCCGATGATTAGTTTATGTTTCATTTTATTTCGTTTTAAAATAAGTCTTTGTTGATTGTACTGTTTAGTTCTTCGGCAGACAGCGCCAGTTTTTTCTTTAGCTCGTTTACCTGAATATTTGCCTGATTGTAGCTTTCCATAAAATCAGTAAATTCTAATAAGCTGATGTTTCGTTTCTGGAAATTGGTTAAGATCCCATTATAAACGGCTTCAAAATCTGAGTTTACGGTTGGTTTTATCACTACATAGTTTTTACGGGATTCCTCCCATTTATTCCAGGCAGATGTAATTTCGGTCTGAAGCTGTAGTTCAAAATTTTGCTTTTCAATTTTTGATTGTTCCAGAATGGTCTTTGCGTACTTAATATTTCCTTTGTTTTGATTCCAAAGCGGCAAGGGAATTCCAACGGTTAAATTCGCCTCATTATTAAAAGCACCGCTTCGCTGATCGTATTTCGCTCCTAAGGTTATATCCGGAACAGAAAGCGATTTTTGCCACTTTACATTCAGTTCATTAGCATCGATTTCCTTTTGTCTCGCCAGATAATCAGGTCTATTGGTAATGGCTTCATTTTCGAAGGATTTTAAATCGAAATCAATCGTTTTTAAGTATTTGCTGAATTCATCTTTTGAAACATTCGGAACAATTTCTTCAGTAGAATTTATAAGCAATTTTAAATTCGCCTGTTCTTCTATATTGTTATTTACTACTTCCATTCGCTCGTTTTTAAAATTCAGATAAAGCGACTGCAGACGAACAACATCTTTCAAAGGAATATTCCCCTTTTGCGCCTGAACTGAATAGGAATTGATTAAATCTTCAATGTGAGCCAATTGTTTATCTGTGGTTTCCAGACTTTTTGAATTGTAATAAACCGTATAAAAACTTTTACGTAATTGTAGTTTCAGTGTTCTTAGCAAATCATTGAATTGCAGTTCTGCCAGCTGTTCATTGGTTTTCGCTAATTTTACTTCATTACGTTTTTTTCCGCCCAGATAAATCAGCTGTTCGATGCCAAATACTTTCTGACCTTGTTTTCCGATATCAAAATATTTATCACGATCAGGATTGTAGGCGTTCAGTTCTGCGGAAATCACTGGGTTGTCCCAGATACCCGCCTGAATCGTCAGCGCTTTTGAGGCATCGATATTGTAATGCGAAGCCAACAGGAAGAGGTTGTTTTTTAAAAACTGACTTTCACAATCTTCTAAAGTGACTGTTTTTTGAGCCAGAACCATCTGATTCATGGCAATCAGCAGCAATAATGCAAATAACTTTTTCATCGTATCATTTTTATTTGATACAAATATGCTATTGAGAGACTTTAAGACACCTTAAGAAAGACCTTAAAAAGTGCTTAAAAATTTATAAGGAGATTTGATTAATGAAAAATCAATTCGAATAAATTGGTCTTTTCTGCAGGTACGCTATAATTGATTTTTGCATTATGAAGCATTAAGATTCGGTTTACAATACGCAAGCCCAGTCCAAAACCGGAAGTTCCTTTTGAATTTTCGCCACGCATAAAAGGCTGAAAAAGATTTTTCTGTTCGTTTTCGCTGAGTGTTTTTCCGGTGTTTAAAACTGAAATCACCAAATGATCTTCTTTAGTACTTATTTTGACTTTTGCCTGTTTGTTATCCGAGTAAACACAGGCATTTTTTAGAACATTACTCACAGCAATTTCCAAAAGGTTTTTATTCCCTTTGATTTCTAAGGCCGTATCGAGATTCTCGCTTTCTTCTATCTCGAAAAGAATAACAAAATCAGGAAAGGTTTTATTTAAATTTTCAATGGCCGAAAACAGAATTTCATCCATCCTTTGAATTTCATCGTTGGCAGCAGTGTTTGTATCAATTTTAGACAACACCAGTAAAGAATGAATCAGTTCCGATAAATGATTAACATCTGATAAAATGGTGTTTAAAAAAAATTTTCCTTTAAGAGATGTTTCCGAATCGGCAATTGTATTTTCAATTTGTGCCGTTATTCTCGATAAAGGAGTTCTGAGTTCGTGTGAGGCGTGAGCCGTAAATTCTTTTTGTTTTTGATACGAAACCTCGATTCTGTCCATCATAAAATTAAACTCATTGGCAATCAGGTCGATTTCGTTTTTATTGCTTTTGGATTCCACACGGGTGTCCAGATTGTTCTCGTTTATATTTTTAATTTTTTGATGAAAAATACTTAAAGGGTTCATGGCTTTTTTTATCATCAAAGAGGTCAACACCCAGCAAATACAGGTAAAAAAAATGTAGGATATAATTAATGTGTATCTTAAAAAAAGTAATTTTCGTTTGCCATAATCATCTGTCGCCGATATTAAGGCATAAAAATCCCTGTCTTTGGTATCATAAAAAACGCCGTAAACTTCGTAATCGCCCTGCTGCTTAAAAAATGTTTTATGCTTTTTAAGGTATTTTAAATCGTCAACAGACCAGTTAATTTTGGCATCATCAATACTGCTGTAAATCAGTTTAAAATGAGAATCGAAGACCAGCGTTTTTTCATCATACAATTTATTGATTGAATTCTGATCGATCATTTTTAAAAGCTGATCATCAACTTCTTTTACATTTACGAGAAGTTTTATATTTGAAAGTGCTTTTATCTCCAAGCGGTCACGAAACTCTTCTTTTCGAAAATTAGAATACAATACAAAAATCACAGTAGAAGCCAGCCCAAAAAGAATTGTAAAGAGCAGACTTACTAAAAGTGATATCCTGTTTTTTAATGTCATTCCTGGTCGCTTAGATAATATCCGTAACCAATTTTAGTTCGGATTAGTTTTGTTTCGTGGTCTTTATCGATTTTTTTTCGAAGAAAATTAATGTAAACTTCAATGGTATTCTGATTGGTTTCAATATGATAATCCCACAGTTTTTCGGCTATGAATTGTTTTGAAAGCACTTTCCCTTTGGCCTGAGCCAAAATCAGAATCAGTTTAAATTCTTTAGGCGTAAGTTTGATTTCTTCGCCTGCGCGGAATACTTTCATTTCTGATTCTAAAATTTCCAAATCCTGAATTATAATCTTTTCTTCTGTCAGCTGCGGAATTTCCTTTCGTCTTAAAAGAGAAGAAATCCTGGCGTACAACTCTTCAAAATGGAAAGGTTTTACCAGATAATCATCTGCACCGCTATCAAAAGAAGCCAGCTTGTCTTCGATTTCACTAAAAGCGGTCAGCATGATTATGGGCGTTTTTTTATCAACTTCACGAATCTTTTTACAAACTTCGATTCCGTTTATACCGGGAACATTGATATCTAGAATAATCAAATCATAATCATTCGAAAAATATTTCCGGAGCAAAAATCCACCATCATAGTAAGGAACGCACTCGAATTCTTTTGAAGCAAAGAACACCGCTATTTCTTTGGATAAAGTAAAATCGTCTTCGAGCAGTAAAATTTTCATGCATATTTTTATTAGTTAATCTGACTGTCAAGTCTCTGCCATATGAAGATTTCAGGTTTTACAATGATCCAAGTTCAAAACTTAAAAACAAATCTCAAACCTTCTTCATATAGCCAGCCTTTATGCTCTGATTTTATGTGTTTAAAATCTATATCCAAGCCTGCAACCAAGTCCAAAATTGAACATATCTCCTGAATTACTTTCCAAATCGCTACCTAGAAAAAAAGCATGATTCATATTCAAAGAATGTTTACTTTCATCATACTCAAGATCGCTATTGATTGTTTTTCTATTCATATAACCAAATACTACAAATGGCTCTAAAATAAATCTTGCAAATGAAAATTGATTACCTACAGTTAAATTAATTCCTTTAGCGGTTTTCTTAACTCCAAAATCATCCAAATATTCATCTTCATTTATTGGATCAATCGGAACATATTCTATAAAATTATTTCTCTGATTCTCTCTATAAAATACCTGAATACCCGCGTACAACTCACTTCGTTTAGATTTAACTCTTGAGTTAAACAGTTTTTGCAAATAAATTCGTCCTTCGATATTGGTTTTAAATCCTTTTGGCTTTAAAAAAATGGTATCCGTATTTGTAAAATCATAAAGTTGATAGCCAACTTCAATATTCAAACTTGAATAATAATTTATTTTTCTTTCAACAGATAATTGTAAAGTTGGAAATGAAGCAATATCAATTAATTGAACTGGATTAATTTTTATGCCCCAATTTCTTTCTTTTGATTCTTGTGAATAAACACAAGCTGAGAGCATCACAATTAAAATTACTATAGTTCTTTTCATTAATTCTTTTTAATAAATTTCTTTTAAAGTTCAAAAATCAATACAACCAAGTTAACATTACAAATTATCTCTTATTTGAAATAAGAAAAAGTTTCGTTGTTTTCGATTTTCAATAATGATTCATAAATCAGCTGAATCACATTTTCAACATCTTCCTTGTGAACCATTTCAACAGTCGTATGCATATAACGAAGCGGCAACGAAATCAATGCTGAAGCTACGCCTCCATTGCTGTAAGCAAAAGCATCAGTATCCGTGCCAGTAGCTCTGGAAGTCGCATGGCGCTGAAAAGGTATGTTTTTCTCCTCGGCTGTATCGACGATTAATTCTCTCAGATTATTTTGTACCGCCGGAGCGTAAGCAATAACAGGTCCTTTGCCTATTTTAAGATCGCCTTCAACTTTTTTATCAATCATTGGTGTTGTAGTATCATGACAAACATCCGTCACAATAGCAACATTTGGTTTGATTCGCTGCGAAATCATTTCGGCACCGCGAAGACCAATTTCCTCCTGCACAGAATTCACAATATATAAACCAAACGGAAGCGTTTTATTGTTCTCTTTCAATAAACGTGCTACTTCGGCAATCATAAAACCGCCCATTCTATTATCGATGGCACGACAAACAAATTTATTTTCGTTTAAAATCATGAATTCATCTGGATAAGTTATCACGCAACCAACGTGAACACCCATTTCCAGAACCTGCTCTTTTGTTTCACAACCTAAATCAATAAAAATATTGCTTAGTTTCGGAATTTCCTCTTTATCTCGTAAACGTGTATGAATTGCCGGCCATCCGAAAATTCCTTTTACAATTCCTTTTTTGGTATGGATATTTACTCGTTTTGAAGGTGCAATCTGGTGATCAGATCCTCCGTTTCTGATTACATATATCAAACCATCATCTGTGATATAATTTACATACCACGAAATTTCATCAGCATGCCCTTCAATCACTACTTTGAATGGGGCATCCGGATTGATAACACCAACGGCAGTTCCGTAAGTATCCGTAATAAAAGTATCTACATAAGGTTCCAGATAATTCATCCAGATTTTTTGTCCTTCGCTTTCATAACCTGTCGGCGAAGCGTTATTTAGGTAGCTTTCCAGAAAAGCAATTGAGGTATCTTTTAAGATAGATTGTGTGCTCATAAAAATATTTTTTTGCTAATTTATAAATTTGGTATTACAGTTGTGTATATAATGTATAATTTTACACTTAAATATATATTCCATGAGATTTACAACTTATATTTTATGTTTTCTTTTAATTTCTTTTGCTGCGAAAGCACAGATTACGCCTAAAGAGAGTGAAATGGGCTACACGCTTAGAGAGAATGATTCAATTTTGGGTGATACTATTGAGTTGCCTGAAATTATCATTTCAAAAGAGAAGCTGGATCCCGAAGCACAAAAACAATTCCTGATTCTTCAAAACAGAGTTTACAAAGTCTATCCGTATGCAAGATTGGCTGCAGACCGACTAACAGCACTAAACAATGGAATGGCACGTTTAAAAACCAGCCGTGAGAAGAAAAAATATTTTAAAATCGTTGAAGATTACCTCAATAATGAGTTTGAGGCGAGGTTAAAAAAACTTTCGCGAAAACAAGGGCAAATTTTAGTAAAACTTATCAATCGACAGACTGGAATAACAACATACGAATTGGTAAAAACTTTGAAAAGCGGTTTCAAGGCATTTGTATCAAATGCTACGGCCAATATGTTTGACATTAGTTTAAAAAGAGAATATAAACCCTTTGAAGTCAGCGAAGATTACCTGATAGAGACCATTCTTGTCAGGGCATTTGAATCGGGCAGGTTAGCCAATCAAAAACCTGCAAATCCAATTGATTACGGTGCCCTTGAAACACATTGGGAAAAAAAAGTAGAAGAGCTTAATAAGAAATAAGCTTTTAAAAAGGTACATTCATAACAATATAAGTTATTGTTTTTTCAATAAAACAGAGATTACATCCCAAAAAAGAATATTAGTGTGGCCCTAAATGGATTGGAGCCACACTAATATTGAGTTCTTTATTATGAAAATTAAGGTTAAATTTGTTTCTATTTAGAATGCGTTTTTGTTTTATACCAATCCTTTTTCTAATGCAACTCTAACCAGGCCGGCAGAATTTCTGACTCCTAATTTTTGTATTAAATTACTTCTATGAGAATCTACAGTCTTTGCGCTTATAAATAATTTCACTGCTATTTCCTCAGTGGTAAATTCTTGAATAATTAACTGCAGAATCTCTTTTTCCCTTTGGGTTAATTTTGGAATAAAAGAAGACGTCTGGTTTATACCAATCGAGTCATTTAGTAAAATATCCTGGATGTGTTTCGGTAAATAGCGATTTCCATTAGCGACCTCTTTTATGGCTTCTATAAGTTCTTTTTTACTGGTATTTTTTAACAAATAGCCCATCGCACCATTCTTTAAAATTTGTTTTATAAAAATACTGTCCTCAAAATTAGTCAGGGCAATTATCTTTAAATCAGGGTGCTTTTTTAGCAAGTCTTTACAAGCATTTATACCATTTCCATCGGGTAAATTAATATCTAACAACAATACATTTATAGAGGAGTTGATACTTTCTATAGTATTTTTGATGTTTTCAAATGACTGCTGTAACTGTATTTCTTTATTCGAATAAAGCATCGTTTTAATTCCTTCAATTACAATGGGATGGTCGTCAGTGATAGCAATTGGAATCATTTTATTTTATTTAAATTGATGGAAATGGTATAAGAGCTGCCTGAAGCGGAACTATCTATGTCTAATTGAGCATTTAAAAAAGCAATTCTGGTATTGATGTTTTTTAATCCAATTCCATTTGAAACCGCACTTTTATCAAAACCAATTCCGTTATCTTCTACGGTTATAAAAAGTTCATCCTCTCTGTAATTGAATTGAATCATTGCTTCTGTAGCTTTGGAATGTTTTAGAATATTAGTTACTAATTCCTGAATAATTCTATACACAACTGTTTCATTTTTCTTGGATAAAGCGATATAATCGCCATAGGTCTGAAAATCAATTTTGAAATTATCTGAACTTTTAATTTTAATGCAATATTCGCCAATACTTTCGATTAATCCATATTCTAAAATAGACGAAGGCATTAAATTATGTGAAATACTGCGTACTTGCGCACAGGATTCATCTATCATATTGATGACTTTATTCAAATTTTCAGTATCAATAACACTTAAACCCGATTCTTCCAGTGTTGACAAATGGTATTTTATGGCAGATAAATCACTGTTTAGACCATCGTGAAGTTCTTGTGCGATTCGTTTTCGTTCTTTGTCTTCTCCATCAATCAAGGCTTCTAATGTGGCTATTTCCTGGTTTTGTTTATCAATTTCTAATTGTGAATTGACTTTTTTTAATTCATCATTTGTCAATATGGTTTTGTAGGCAAGACCTAATGCAAAGCAAAAATTTTCGAGTATTATTCCGATAGAAAAATAAAGTATCGAATTGGGTGCTAATTTTAATACGGTAATGTAAAAAGAAAATAGTGCAAAAAAGATGTAAATAGTCAAACCAATTAAATACCAATACTTATGCTTTCCAGAATATTTTAATGCTTTTGGCACAGCATATAAACATAAAATTAAAACAGATGGCAGGTACAAATAATAAAAAAAAGTAAAGAATATTTGGAACTTGTTTAATTGAAACGTGATGAAAAACAATATCGTGAAGAAAATAAATAAAAATAATAATATTTTTATAACTCTATTGGAAACAACAGGAGTGTGTTTTTCTAAATCAAGAAAATAAATTGAAAAAATGAAATAAAAATTATAAAAGAGAACTTGTAAGTACCAATTGAAAAAACCTGAAAAACGGAGTGCATCAACAGGATTAAAAAGCAGTTTAAGATTTTCAAGGTATAAATGATACAGGTATTCATTTTTTGTAAAAAGATATATAATGATTGTAAAAAGATACATTCCATAAAATTTAAAACTTTTTTCGACGTTGTAAATAGACATAAAAATGCTTAACACCAAAAAAAGGATCAAATAAGATATGGTGCAATTCCACATAAATTCATACATATAGACTCACTGTTACTTTAAAAGAATTAAAGAAAATGGTTTGTAAGTTAGGAGTAGTTTTTCTATTTGCATCATTTTACTTTATTTAAATCAATAGAAATAGTATAAGATATTACGGCAGACGAACTCGCAACATCCATATTTGGATTCAAAAACACTATTCTGTTTTTGATGTTTTTATATTTAGAAACTCTATATTTTAATTATGAAAACATTAGATCAAATTGTAAAAGAAGCTAAAACTGTTTTTTTAGAAAAAAACAGTTAAACAAAATTGTTGGTGGCACATCATCAACTATTGATGAGACGGCAAAAAAAGCTATTTCGGCTATTCGTTAACAGTCATACAAATTCCATTATTATTATTTGATTTTGGAATTTATTACTCAAATAGTTTCTTACTCTTTTATAACTAAATACAAGATAATCATCTAATAAAAAGAGATTTTGCATTAAACAAAACAAATCTAAAAAAAGCTTTTGTATAGCAATCCATTTTGTATATAAAAATAAGAAAAAAAACAGTCTGTATTTGCTCTTTAATAACAAAAAAGATAGAACCACAATAGTGACATAAAAAACAAACGCTTTATTGTTTTATGATTTTTTTGTTCAAAATACTATCTCCGACATGGACTTTTAAAACATAAATGCCGCTTGTAATGTTACTAATATCTATTTGGTCCCTATTTACAGTTTTAATAGCAATTGTTTTACCTAAAATATCTAGAATTTCGATTTTTTCAATGGGAAGGTTTTCTGGATTTGAAATAGAAATAATTCCTGTTGTTGGGTTGGGGTATATTGAAAATGTATTTTTAGCTTCAAAAATATCGGTGGCTAAAGTTCCATTTATGGGATTAAAATTGGTCCAAATGGCGGCGGCTTCATACAATGATTCGGTTCCTGTAGGCACATTCAAAGCACATACTGCCTGATTCACATTTTGAAATACCGTAGTATTAATTACTAAAGGAGTCGGAATATAACAATTTATCGTAGTTAGGACCGGACAATACGAAAAAGCGCCATTGGCAATAGTAGTTATTGATTTAGGAATTGTTACCGAAGCTAATTTTTTACATTCATAAAAGGCATAAGCACCTATAGAAGTGACCGAATCAGGAATGCTTATAGATGTTAAACCTATACAATTTTGAAAAGCAGTCTCTCCGATAGAAGTAACCGAACTAGGAATACTTATAGAAGTTAATCCCGCACAATAGGCAAAAGTATCCGTTGCAATAGCTGTCACCGAATTGGGAATTATTATCGAAGGTAAAGCAATACATTGATGAAAAGCAGCGCTACCTATAGAAGTAACTGAATCTGGAATGGTAAAAGAAGTTAAGCCATAGCAGCCAGAGAATGCGCTGGCTCCAATAGATGTAACCGAATTAGGAATAGTGATGGAAGTTAATTTATAACAACGATAAAAGGCAGTACTACCTATAGATGTAACTGAATTTGGGATCGTAACCGAAGTTAATCCTGAACATTCATAAAAAATTCCAGTTCCAATAGAAGTCATTGAATCAGGAATGGTAACCGATGCTAATTTTATACAATTATAAAAGGCATAAGACCCCATAGTAGTAACCGAATTGGGAATAGTAACCGAAACCAGTTTTGAACAATTTTGAAATGCACCCTCGCCAATAGACGTTACCGAATTAGGAATGGTAAACGAAGTTAAACTAATACACGCATTAAACGAAACATTGCCTATAGAAGTGACCGAATTGGGAATAGTTATCGAAGTTAAACTCTTACATTCTCCAAAAGTTTCTGTTGCTATAGAAGTAACCGAATCAGGAATAGTTATCGATGTTAAATTTAAACATTTTCTAAAAGCAAATTGACCGATAGAAGTAACCGAATCAGGAATAACAATTGATGTTAAACTATAACAATAATAAAAAGCAGCCTCGCCAATAGAGGTGACCGAAGCAGGAATTGTTACAGAAGCTAATGAAAAACAATTGGCAAAAACATACCCCTGAATAACAGTAATAGAACTAGGGATGGTTACAGAAGGTAAACTTACACAAAATTCAAAGGCTCCCTCACCAATAGAAGTAACCGAATTAGGAATAGTAACTAAAGTTAAAATTCTACAATTGTAAAAAGCATCTTCTCCAATAGAAGTAACCGAATTCGGAATAGTAACTGAAGTTAAACTCAAACAATTGTAAAAAGCTTTAACGGCTATAGCATTAACTTCATAATTTTGGTTATTATACACAACCGTATTTGGGATGTTAGCATCACCCGAAAAACTCACATTACTGGCTACAGTAACCTTAAAATTGGTTGCATCTGTAATGGTATAATTGATACCGTCAAATATAAAATTTTGTGCAAAAGCGCTAGTGCTTATTATTGCAAATAGTATAATTAGTATTTTTTTCATGACTTTTACTGTTTAATTTTTTTTAGTTTTTTTAGATATTCAACTGTTTTTGAGCTGAATAAATATCATCGTTTAAAAGAAGCATTTTCACTTTTTGAAAATGTTCTTTGGTTTTTAATTGTGTACTGTTGTTTATTGCTATCAACCTGGCATTCCTTTTTTGCTGTATTTACAGCAAGAAAAAACAAATAAATTCATTGCAACTACTGTTTTTGTTGCAAAAAAGGAGTTGTTGGTAAAGAAGCACAAAAGCTATTTCTATTTCAAAAAACAGAATAGGAATAGTAAGATTTTGCTAAATTGGTTATCAAAATCGTTCCAGAACTTTTGTTCCACATCTAGTTTCGTTACTCTGGAATTAACCGTTTCATATCCCGCTTGTATAAATTGTATCGTTTTAGATGAAGATAGCGTCTAAAGATGCGTTGCTTAGCTACTTCCAAAAATTGTGAAAAAAACATTTTTTTATATTTCACCATTCATACAATTATCATTGCAGCCTACAAACAGAAAAATATTAATTTACAGTAACAATATCAAAAACCTCAGGTTCATTTCCTTCTAAAACGGTTGGTGCATTATTCAAAAAATATTTATTCTTTCCTGTAATGTGTACATCACCATTTTTTGAAATGGCTATTGCAGGATTGAAGATGTTTCCGTCGGCATCAGATGTTAAAACAGTTTCTTGACCATTTTTCCAGTATTTCAAAACTGATCTTCCAGAAGTTCCTGGATTTCTTTCAATACCAATAATGTGTATATCATTTTCGATAACTTTCATATCAAAAGGGGATGAAGAAGTAATTCCAGAGGTTAAATTTGTTTTTAATCCATTTTTCCAAAATCCAATTTTACTATTTTCATTACTAATGGCTAAACGTGCCGTTACAAATGTGCCGGATGAAGTGGTAACAATTTTTCCTCTTCCAATGCTAAAATCATTGAATATTCCAGACTCTAAAGTCGAAATCACTCCATTTTTCCAAACTTTTAGTGTGTATGTGTTATCTGCTGTTAATTCACTAAACAAAATGGAAATATCTGAACCATTGACGGAGATGCCATTAGCAAAAGCTCTGAAACTTGGATTTGAGACTGTAGTTGCAGCTCCATTTTTCCAATATTTTACAACATTTTTAGAGCCATTATTTTCAGAGCCTGTAATATGAACATCACCATTAACAACTACCATATCACTTACAAAGTTGTTGCTTAATCCATTGGTAAGTATGGTTTCTACTCCGTTTTTCCAGTATCTAAAAGAATTTCCTTTTCTTCCCAAAATATAAACATCACCGTTTTCTACTATTAAATCTTCAGCAATGGCGTTTTCGGCCACTACACTAGATATTCCATTTTTCCAGAGTATTATGGCATTCGTCTCATCAAAATTTCCGTTTATGGCATACACATCATTACCGCTTACAGTAATTCTAAAACCCGTAGTGTTAATGTTATTGTCGGAAGGTAAAATCGTAGGTTTTCCATTTTTCCATATAGTTGGTATTGCTTTATTGCTGGTATTTCGGGTAATTCCAACAATGTAAACATCCGTTGATTTTAAATCTGAGGGGGTTGTATCATCTTCTTTTGAACAGGATAAAATTGAGAAAGTAGTTGCGACAAGTATAAAAAAGATTGTTTTGAAATTTGTTTTCATTTAGTTACAGTTTTTATTTTGATATTGTTTTAATAAAAATAGAATTGTAATTTTTTTACTACTGCAAGCTACATTTGCCTAATGAATTAATTTCCAGAGTTATTCTTGATTTTTTTTTCTAGGGGTTTTCCCTGATAAAACTCCAGCTCATTTAAGTCTAGAAGATGGTGCCTTTTGACAAGTGTTGTTTTTTTTTAATTTAAAATAGCGTAAAAAAGAGACCTTTACTCATTCTTATAAAAGAACACTTCGGCGAGAGTATAGTTAGTAATGCTATAGCTTTTTTTAAGCGAAATAGCTGTTATTATAAGAAAAACGATATTACTCAAAATGAGTAAAATGGGTTCCTGAATATCAAAATCGATTGCTTTTTTATTGTTTAATTCTGACGTTTAGTCAGTTCTAAAATATGCCTTGAAAAATATAAAACCCCGGCAGATTTAAAATTCTGTCGGGGTCTTAACATTATAAACTAAGTTTGATCTTTACTTTAATCCAGCCAGACTCTGCTCAATTGTAGCAATTTTGGCTAATGCATCAGCTTGTTTTTGTTTTTCTATATTTAAAACTTTCTCGGGAGCTCCGTTTACAAATTTCTCGTTTGAAAGTTTGGCCTCAACAGATTTCAGGAATCCTTTAGTATAATTCAACTCTTCTGTCAGCTTTTTGATTTCAGCTTCAACATCTATATTTCCAGTAATCGGAATAAAATATTCATTTGATTTTACACGGAAAGACAATGCGCCGTCTACTTTTTCAGAAACATATTCGAAAGCAGAAATATTTCCTAATTTGGTTATGATCGAATCAAAATAAGTTGAAACATTTTCGCTGTTGATTCCTTTTAATTCGATTGCATCTTTAAACGGAATATTTTTGTCTTTTCTGATTGTTCTAATTCCTGAAATCACTTCAATAGAATTTTCAAAATCGGTAATTAATTTTGTATCGAAAGATTTTAATTCCGGCCAGGTTGAAACAATTAAAGCTTCTTCCGGAGTTCTTTCTGCAATTAACTGCCAAATTTCCTCTGTTAAGAAAGGCATGAAAGGATGTAACAATTTCAAGTTACTTTCTAACATTTCGATCGCTTTAGCGAAAGTTACGCTGTCAATTGGCTGTTGGTAAGCAGGTTTGATCATTTCTAAGAACCAAGAACAGAAATCATCCCAAACTAATTTATAAATAGCCATTAATGAATCTGAAATTCTGTATTTTTCAAAATTGTCTTCAATATCAACTAAAGTCTGCTGTAATTTTGCTTCATACCATTCGATGGCAACTTTTGAAGATTCCGGCTGTGCGATAGTTTCTGAAACTTCCCAGCCTTTAATCAGTTTAAAAGCATTCCAGATTTTGTTTGAAAACCCTTTTCCCTGATTACACAATTCTTCATCAAACATAATATCGTTTCCTGCAGAAGCACTTAAAAGCAATCCTACACGAACTCCATCGGCACCAAAAGCATCAATTAAATCTAAAGGATCAGGAGAGTTTCCTAATGATTTAGACATTTTACGACGCTGCTTATCCCGAACTAAACCAGTTAAATATACGTTTGTAAATGGTTTTTCGCCTGCATATTCGTAACCTGCAATGATCATTCTGGCAACCCAGAAAAATAAAATATCCGGACCTGTAACCAAATCATTTGTTGGATAATAATATTTAAAGTCTTCACTTTCAGGATCCATTATTCCGCCAAAAACAGACATCGGCCAAAGCCAAGATGAAAACCAGGTATCTAATGCATCAGAATCCTGACGTAATTCGTCAAAATCTGTAATGATAATTCCTTTTGTTTCTTCTAATATTGCAGCTGCCTCATGTTTGTCATTAGCAACTACAAAATCTTCTTTTCCATCTCCGTAATAATACGCCGGAATTTGTTGTCCCCACCATAACTGACGGGAAATATTCCAATCACGAATGTTGTTTAACCAGTGTGCATATGTATTTTCGAAACGTTTTGGATGTAATTTAATATCTCCCGTTTCTAAAACCGATTTAATTGCTGGTTTAACCAAATCTTCCATTTTCAGGAACCATTGATCCGATAATCTTGGTTCGATTACGGCTTTGGTTCTTTCTGAAGTTCCCACTTTATTTAAATGGATTTCGGTTTTAGCCAAAGCTCCGCTTTCTTCCAGTTCTTTTGCAATTTCTGTACGAACTACAAAACGGTCTTTTCCCTGATAATGTAATCCGAAGCTGTTTAAAGTCGCATCTTCATTAAATATATCAACGATTTCAAGGTTGTGTTTTTCACCCAACGTTTTATCGTTCATGTCGTGCGCAGGTGTTACTTTCAAACATCCTGTTCCGAATTCTACATCTACATATTCGTCTTCGATAATCGGGATTACTCTTCCGCAAATTGGAACGATCGCTTTTTTACCTTTTAAATGTGTAAAACGCTCATCGTTCGGATTGATACAGATGGCAGTATCTCCAAAAATAGTTTCCGGACGTGTTGTAGCAATGGTCAGAAAATCTTCCGAACCTTCGATTTTATATTTTAAGAAAAATAATTTCCCCTGTTGTTCTTCATAAATAACTTCTTCGTCAGAAAGAGTTGTTTTCGCTTCCGGATCCCAGTTTACCATTCGGTATCCTCTGTAAATTAATCCTTTGTTGTATAAATCTACAAACGATTTAATTACAGAAGCAGACATATCCGGATCCATAGTGAATTTGGTACGTTCCCAATCACAGGAAGCACCTAATTTCTTAAGCTGTTCTAAGATTGTTCCGCCATATTTATCTGTCCATTCCCAGGCGTGTTTTAGGAATTCTTCGCGGGTCAAATCGTTTTTATTGATTCCTTCTGCTTTTAATTTCGCTACTACTTTTGCTTCAGTTGCAATAGAAGCGTGATCTGTTCCCGGAACCCAGCAGGCGTTGAAACCTTTTAAACGTGCTCTACGAATTAAAACATCCTGAATTGTATTATTCAACATATGTCCCATGTGAAGGACTCCAGTGACGTTTGGCGGCGGGATTACAATGGTGTACGGTGTTCTATGATCTGGTTCTGAATGAAAATAGTTATTTTTCATCCAGTAATCATACCATTTATTCTCAATCGTCTTAGCGTCAAATTGTGCTGGAATTGTCATTTACTAGGGTTGTTTAATCGTTAATTTGTTTAACCGTTTAATCGGTTTTGATCATCGAATTTCAAATTGATTTGTTTTCTTATTTTCTGTTTTAAAAAATCATTTATAAATCAATCTCAACGATTAAACAAATAAACGATTAAACAGTTAAACAAAAAAACTGGTTCAATTTTTGTAATTATAACCGACAGCAAAAGTAAATAATTAAGTACACTATAAAAAGCGAAATAATAATTTGTGTATTAATTAAAAGAAAGTATATTTACTCCTATCTTAAAAACAATTTCAAAATGAAAAATGTTATTAAATTTATTGTAATCGTACTGTTTAGCGTAACGGGTTATTCTCAAAACGGTCCTAAAATTGAATTTTCAGCTCAGGACAACACTATTGATTACGGAAAAATTTCAAAAAGCGATAATGCTGTCAGATCTTTTGAATTTACAAATACCGGAGATGCTCCCTTAACAATAATTTCTGCTCAGTCAACACTAAGCACGATAGTCGTTACAAAACCAAGCGCAGCTATTTTACCTGGCAAAAAAGGGAAAATTGACGTAAAATACAACATGACTGCAGGACCAATCCGTAAAACGATTACCGTTGAAACCAATGCTGTAAATTACCCTGACGGAAGAGTAGCTCTTAAAATTAAAGGTGAAGTTTTATAAAAATAATTTCAACGAAAAATAGTAAAACCGTTTCATTAGTTTGAAACGGTTTTTTTATGGTTTTTTGTTCTCTTAATTCTTTATTTATTAACGCAATCAATGCTAACAAATTTATATTTCACACGTTCAAAGTCAATTGGTTTGTCTTTTACCAGATACGTTACGCCCATTGTAGTCTGCATTGTTCCGTTTCCTAAAATAAGCTGTTTATCC
The DNA here is from genome assembly GCF_903819435.1 of Flavobacterium salmonis. Taxonomy (GTDB): domain Bacteria; phylum Bacteroidota; class Bacteroidia; order Flavobacteriales; family Flavobacteriaceae; genus Flavobacterium; species Flavobacterium chungangense. Next base: position 55,567 of record NZ_CAIJDP010000067.1, read on the forward strand.
TTTTTTAAAAATGCCATTGGGTTTTTGAATTTATTATTTTTATTTGTGGCATCATGAAAAGTGTAATCTGCAAATAAAGTATCTCCATGAAATTCACCTGTAATTTCTCCTGTTCTTTCCGGAGTATCTACAACTTTCATCAACATAGTACCATTAATTTTTCCGTTTTTTAAAGTATTCAGTTTTAAATCAATGATATCATTTTCATAAGTTGCCTGATAGCATTGTGTACTTACAATCTTTTCTCCATCGGCTTTTGCTGCTTCAGCTGCTTTTTGTTTTTCATCGTTTTTACAGCTTTGTAATGCAATTAAAGGCAAAATCAGGCAAGATAAAACTAGGTTTCTCATAATTGAATATTTTTAATTTCATGATTATCCTCATAAAAATAATAAAAAAGAAGCCAATGAAAAGGCTTCTTAGTTAATTTATTATTCAAAATCTATAAATTTTTAATTACAAATTCAGATCTTCGGTTCAATTCGTGTTCTTCTTCTGAACAGGCATCATCTGTTTTACATTTTATAATTGGAACAGATTCCCCATACCCTTTTGCTGTAACCCTCTTAGAATCAATACCGGATTGTATGATAAATTCTCTGGTAGAGGTTGCTCTTTTTTGAGATAAATCTTCATTGAATTTAGCATTTCCCCTTGAATCAGTGTGTGATCCAATTTCGATTACCATTCCCGGATATTTTTTCATTAATTCTACTACCCTTCCTAAAACCACTTTTGATTCTTTTCGGATATACCACATATTGTAATCAAAATAGATAGGATCCGTTTTTATAATCAGCCTGTCTTTGTCTTTCACGACATCTTTTTCCTGAGCCAGGATCTGATCAACTTTCTCTTTTTTCTTAACTTCTGCAGCAGCAATTTTATCCTCTTTAGCTTTTTTGTCTGCTTCTTTTAAAGCGATAACAGCCAAAGCCTCTTTTTTCTTATTTTCTTCTTCTATAATAAGTTCCTGTTTTCTTTTATTCTCTGCAATCTGTTTTTCTTCCTGCTTGATAATTTCTAAAGATTTCAATGTCATAGAAGCATCATTATTTGTATTTCTGGTCTTCCCTGAAGTTAACGATTTTGAGTTGTTAGTATAATTTTCCTTAGAAGACAGCACAGTAAAAGAAGTTTCACAAGGCACAGTAAAACTAAATTTCCCGTCGGCAGTTGTTGTCACTACATTCAATTGTTTTTTATTTGAATCCTGAAGTTCTACGGTGACATTTTCTAAAGCTAATTTAGTATCAGCATCTGTTATTACTCCTGTAATAAACTGTTTGCAATCTTCAACAATTAACTCCTTAATTTCTTTTAACACATAAATATCATCACTGCCTTTTCCTCCTTTTCTATTGGATGCAAAATAACCTTCCTTTGTATCTGAATCAAAATAGAATGAAAAATCATCTAAATTGGAATTAACAGGCAAACCAACATTTACGGGCTTTTCGTATTCTTTTACTTTAATTTCAGAAACAAAAATATCAAGCGAACCATATCCTAAATGACCTTCAGACGAAAAATAAAGTTTATTGTCTTTTGAAACAAACGGAAACTGTTCTCTTTTATCTGTATTAATAATTGATCCCAAGTTTTTAGGAATATCAAAAGCGCCCTGGTTTATATTTACTGAAAAAATATCAAAAGAACCCACTGTTCCCGGCATATCAGAAGAAAAAAACAATACTTTTTCATCAGCACTTAATGCAGGATGCTCTACCGAATAATTCTCACTGTTAAAAGGAAGCGAAATTATATTGGTCCATTTTCCGTTAACCAATTCGGCTTTGAAAATTTGAAGATTTGAAATTTTCTCCACATTTTTTCTTTTACTGCCGTTTTTAGAATTATTACGGGTAAAATAAATTGTTTTGCCATCTTTTGTAAAAACAGCATTCGACTCATGCATTCCGGTTTTTAATTCATTCGAAAAATAATGCGTAATCTGATCTGGTGAATTGCTATTTTTGATTGGTACAGCTACAAGATTCAAATAGGTCGCATTATCCCATTTATACTTTTTATCAAATAATCCCGGTTTTAGTTTAACTCCCGCAAAAACCAGACTGTCATTATATTTTACTGCTCCAAACTCGGAATTTGGTGTATTTATAGCTAAGTTTTTAATTTCGAAACGATTTCCAATTGCAGAAACATTTTCTAAAGTTTTAGCTTCCTTTTCAAAATTGGCCAAATCTTCACTATTTTCAAATTTTGAGAAATATGTTTTTAAAGCTTCGGTTGCTTCTTCCGCATTTTCTGTCGCTTTGAGGGTTTGAGCATATTTAAAATAATAATTCCTGTCTAAATCTTTATCGTAATTTTTAATTAAAAGTCTGTAATAACGCTGGGCTTTTATCAGATCATTGGTATAATAATACGAATCTGCCAGGTTTTTGATAACCTCCTGAGAAGGTTTTCCTTTAGCTAATTTTTCATATAATGTAATCGCTTCAACGTAATATGTTCTGTCAAAAAAACGTTTGGCTCTTGCCAAATCCTGATCCTGAGCGTTTATAAACTGTATAGAAAATACGAATATAATAACAAATAATCTTTCCATATTTTTCATTTTAAAAGAATCTTGGTGATTTATCGTATCCTTTTCCTAATAAATCTAAATCAAAAAATAGCATAATTTCATGAGTTCCTGAATTGAACTGTCCTAAATTTGATGTCGTATAATCATAAGCGTACCCTATTCTAAGTGAAGGTGTAACATTGATATTCATTAAAGCACTTACGGCGTCATTAATTCTGTACGCAGCTCCCATCTCAAATTTTTCATTATACAAAATATTTGCCGTGATATCAACTGAGACAGGTGCCCCGGAAACAAATCTTGACATAAATGCCGGTTTTAATTTGAACGCATCACTAATCTGAAAAACATATCCTGCGGTTAAAAAAGTATGGATTTCTTCGGATCCGAAAGCGTTTATTCCTGATTTTTCTTCGATGTGTTTTGAACTCAATAAATTTGGGACAGATAATCCGATATAATACTTGTCGGTAAAGTAATAAGCTCCTGCTCCAATATTTGGCTTAGTCACATTGATATTTTCGGCGAAAGCCAAATCTGTTGCCGGATCCGTAAAACGAAAGCCATTAAAATTGGTCTGCAAAGAAGTAAATCCGGCTTTTAATCCTAAAGAAAGCTTGCTTTTACCTCCTAATTGAAGTACATAAGCAAAATCTGCATAGAAATTATTTTCCTTTTTCGCACCATCACCAATATCATCTGAAATTAAGGAGACACCTACTTCAATCTTTTCACTTAAAGCAGTATGCCCAAAAAAAGTAAATGTTTTTGGCGCACCTACCGCTCCTACCCATTGTGTTCTGTATAATCCTCCTAAATTTAACATTGCCGCTGTACCGGTAGCATAAGCAGGATTTACTACACTCATATTGTACATATAATGAGTATATTCGGGATCCTGTTGCGCCGATATGGATGTGAAATAAAAAAGGAAACTTATAAAAAGTATTATTTTTTTCATTTGAAATTATATTAATGTAAATGAAGATTTATCTATTTAAATAAAGACGGCCTTGTTGAGGCGGTTTATTCTCTTTATTAAAATGGATAACATAAAAATAGACTCCGTTTGACGCTATTCCGTCACCAAAACCGGCTCCTTCAGAATTTCTTCCATCCCAATCCGGTTTGTTTCTATTTCCTTTGAATAAGACATTTCCGTATCGGTTATAAATTTCAATTTTGTAATCCGGATACAAAAAATCAATTTTAAGAATCGTAAAAGTGTCATTTACATTATCCCCGTTTGGTGAGAATCCATCCGGAACAAAAAAAGTTTCATATTCCGTTTCATCACAATGAGATAAAGAAACTTTTACCGCAATATGATCTTCTGAGATACAATTTGTAGATGTTGGCAAATCAAAACCATAATAAGTTGCATTATCTACAAGTGGTGTTGTCGGGGTTAACAAATTACCATTGCTTACAGCATCATACCAAACTACTGTTTCTGAAGTATTTGTGTTATTAGACAAATCTAAAATAACAGGGTTTTCTAAACCGCAAAAATTTTGCCCGTCAGTATCTAAAACTGGTGCCGGTGAATCGCTTAGTGTAACTGTAATCATGGTAGGCGGTGAAGTACAGCCCGCAGCTGAAGTTTCTGTTACCCAATAATCCTCGGATTTTAAAACATAAGTGTTAGACAAAGGTGTAGTCAGAGCTGATGAATTGTACCATTTATACTGAGCTCCGTTTGGAACTAAATTTGCAATCGTGGCCCGATTAACTTTACAAAAAGGACGATTACCCGAAACGGGAGCAGACGGAATAGTATTTATTACAAACGTATCAGAGACTGTTGTCAAATTTACATCGCAAGTAGTTTCATTGTTTACCAGATTGGTAATCGAAATCATCGTAGAACCAGTATTTGGCAGTAAAATAGCCGGAATAGTGAAATTAGCTTTTCCATCAGTTACAGCTAAAGTTACAGTCTGTACTGCCGAGTTAACACCGGATAATAAATATGTAATTGTAACATTCGTCAGTGTTCCTAAACCGGTAACTGATGCTGAAAAAGTTTTATTAAAACAATCATCTGAAACCCCAATTTTCAAGTTGGTTACATCGGGTAATTTATTAATAATTAAATTTCCGTTTAAATTAGCAGTATTGGTACAATATGGAGTGGCAGCGTTGGTAATATTAGTAATCGTAATAATTGCGTTACCGCTATTTGAATTTAAATTTGAAGGAATCGTAAAACTTCCACTTCCATTTATAATATTAACCGTTGCCGTTTGAGCCGTTGCTGTATTGGTTCCAGAAACATTATATAAAATAGTATATGCGCCATCTTCTAATCCCGAAGCATTTGATATTAATGCCTGAGAACTTTTATTCTGACAGGTCACAGCCGGTGTTAAATTCGCCCCGTTTAAAAACGGTGTTTTATAAACATTCAAAACATCTGATAAATTATGAATGATGTTTACACAGCCGCCTTCACTGCTAAATTCATTTATTTTTGTGATGGTTACGGTAAAACTGCCCGACTGCCGAAAATAATTCCGGCTTAAAGGAAAAATTAAAACTCCATTATTAAATGTTGACAATACTGTATGTGAACCTCCATTTGGTCCTGAAACTGTATAATCTATATAGTATTGACCATTTGGAATATTCTGAATTCCCTGGTTTAATATGACCGAATAAGTTGCAGTTTGAATGTCAGACTCGCAAATATCTTTTCTCACTTCTATAGTCGCCCCCGTAAAATCGTATTTCTTTTCAATTTTAATCCTTACAACAGCAGTTTCTATTTTACACACCGGACTTGTTGGTAAAACTGTATAAGTAAAGTTATATTCTCCTATACCATAATTATTAAATATTTGCTGAACATTTATATTATGATCTTTTATAAAAGTAATCTGCCCTGTACCTATATTATCGGTCCAGGTTCCCCCTGAATCTTCACCAGCAACCCAGTCATTTAAGTCCAGATTAGAATATATTGAAAAATCACTGTCCTCACATAATATTAATTGTGAAGGCTTTCCTGGCTCCGGGGATCTAAAAACAGTTACAAATCCTGTTGAAGAAACAGCCGGGCAATTTCCAATAGCGGCAATAAAATATGTAAATTGATGATTTCCAACACCTAAAACTTCTGCATCAACAATACTATTCACAGGAGTTCCATTTTTATCATACCAATTTCCACGAGATTGCGGACTCAAATAACTATTCGCATTGAATATCTGAAAAAGATTAAATGAATGATCATCACTACAGGCCGAAGCTCTTTCTGCAAAACCTGCATATCCGCCAATAATAACTTCGATAGTTGCTGAATTATCTGTACATCCATTGATTCCTGTAACTGTATAAGTATAGTGATAAATACCACTAACAGGAATTACCTGCGCGTTTAAAACTCCTGTGGTTTCATTTAAACCTCCTGAATTATCATCATCTGACCATGTACCGCCGGGAACTGCAGTAACCCCTAATAAAGGAAACAAATCTATTGTCTGACTAGTAACATTGGGTATGTCACAAACTTCAAAAGGAGTCAATGAGTCCAGACCCGCACATTGTGCAAAACTTTTAGTAGGAAGTAAAAGAAAAATAAAAAGATAAGAGCTAAAAGCAATTAGAGAAAAGTAGTTTTTAATCATATACTAATTAAATTTTGTTAAAAATACTTAAATTATTCAACAAAACTATCTTATCTAAAAAAAAACAAAATGATAACTGTCTAATTATCAAAAGAAAAAATAAAATAAATCAAGTAAAAAACTACAATTCATCTTCTAATCGAAACCGAAACTTTAACAATATACTATTTCGTTCAATTTCTAAATTAATCCAAATATCATCTTCTGATTTTAAAAGATTATTAATCTGTTGTAAGGTATACTTATAAGGTTTGTTTCCATTTATACTGATAATTATATCTCCTTTTAACAAACCACATTTTTCGGCCGCTGACTTTTTACGCACATTTACAATTTCATAAATAGGCTTTAATTGAAATTTATATCTAAAATCATTTTTATTATTGCCATTATAATTTTCATCATTTGAAGTACTTACCCTAACCGTTTCTAAGTGTACCGTTTCCTGAACCCATTGCAGACCATTATGCTGGATTGAAATTCCGCTTTTATTGTAGGTGAAAGGCTCATTAAATTTGCTGTTTTTTCGCAGATACATTTTTTTATCTGCATAATCCATAACAATTGTAAACCGTTTTAAGACTTCACCACCAACAGAACCTATTCGATTGACAACCATTTTTACATTTTTTATGGAACTAGAGTCGGGAAAAGAAACAATAGGATTTTTAAAATCAAAATCAGCCAGTGAAAATTCATCTATTTTTGCCCTGTGCCCCTCAATATCACCGCTAAATCCTTTTCCTAAAAAATCCGGAAAATTCTTTTCAGGTAACTTTATTTTATCATTTTCAAAAACCCAGAATGAATCACTGTTTCCAATATCTACAAGTAATTTTGCGGGAATATTTACATTTTTCACTATTGCAGATGCCGTCAAATAAGGCTTTGATCTTTCAACGGTAATAGGGATTGCTCTAAATTTTTTATTTAAAGCAATCCTTATTTTTTCATTATTTTGGTGAACAAAAATTCTTTTCTTTTGATAATTAACCTCTACAATATTATTTTTAAAAAACTTGTACCCAATTATTCCGTTAACCGGAATTCCAATATGGGAAGACAAATTAAATCCCTGATCTAAAATAATATAAACCAAATGATTTGCAGATTTTAAACCATGTGTTTCCAGAATATTGTTAGTTGATTTTAACCCCTCTATTTCCTCCTCACTGCCAAGGCCCCGAAGTTTAATTTTTTCAATATTTTTAAAACTAACCTCTTTTTTATCATCCATGCTGAATAAAATGGTTTCATCTACACCCGAATCTAATAAAAAATTCAGTTCAATACCATTAACTTTTATTGGGATAAAAACCAGGTTATTAATCAGTTTAAAAGGAATTACAACTTTCTTTTTGTGCTTGTCCATTAAAAAATCATCCTGAGCTTTTAGTGCAAAAGATGCCAAAAAACCAAAAAATAATAGAATATATTTTTTCATTGACATTTTTTTATTATAAAATTACTAAAAATATTGATTATTGTTACATTTTTATAAGTACCTGTATTGTTGACGTTAAATTCGAAAAAAAAATGCAAATTTGCACTTCAATAATAAAACTCATGCCAACAATTTCACACAAAGGCAAAAACATGCCCGAATCACCGATACGCAAGCTTGCTCCTTATGCAGATAGTGCTAAAAAGCAAGGTAAAAAAGTGTATCATTTAAACATTGGTCAACCGGATATCAAGACACCCGAAGTGGCCATCGAGGCGGTAAAAAATATTGATTTAACTCTTATTGAATACAGCCCTTCAGCGGGATATGAAAGTTATAGAAAAAAATTAGCGAAATTTTACCAACGCCAAAATGTAAATGTTAACACAGAAGACATCATTATAACTACTGGTGGTTCTGAAGCCTTACTTTTTGCACTGGCCACAATTACAGATCCTGGTGATGAAATCATTATCCCAGAACCTTTTTATGCTAATTACCATGCCTTTGCATCCTCTACAAGCGCAACTGTAGTGCCTCTTGTTTCTACAATCGAGAGCGCTTTTGCATTGCCTAGTATAGATGAAGTTGAAAAACTGATTACAACAAAAACAAAAGCGATCTTAATTTGCAATCCCGGAAATCCAACCGGTTATTTATATACTGAAGCAGAAATTAAACAATTAGCAGGCTTAATAAAAAAGCATGATTTGTATCTAATTGCTGATGAAGTTTATCGTGAGTTTTTATATGATGGAGATGATGAACATTTTTCAGTAATGAATTTGGATGATGTCCAGCAAAATGTAATCATGGTCGATTCTGTTTCAAAACGTTACAGCATGTGTGGTGCCAGAATTGGCTGTTTAGTAACAAAAAACAAGCAGGTTTTAGCAACGGTAATGAAATTTGCTCAGGCACGTTTGAGTCCACCCACAATTGAACAAATTGCTTGTGAAGCTGCTATAGATACTCCTCAAAGTTACTTTGATGAAGTAATTTCAGAATATAAAAGCCGCCGTGATACTTTGATTACTGAACTAAACAAAATTGATGGCGTAATCGTAACCAAACCTAAAGGAGCATTTTATTGCATTGCACAATTACCAATACAAAATTCTGAAGATTTTGCCCAATGGCTTTTGGAAAGTTATGATTTAAACGGACAAACTGTAATGGTTGCCCCAGCTGCCGGTTTTTATTCAACCCCGGGAATGGGATTAAATCAGGTTCGAATTGCTTATGTCTTAAACAAAGAAGATTTAATTACTGCAGTTAACATATTAAAAGAAGCACTTATCGTTTACAATAAAAAATAATAAGAGCTAATTATAAACTTGCAAAAGACAATAACTGATTAAGTTATTGTCTTTTGTGTTTTTAATAAACATACATTTGGTTTAAATTTAGATTATATCCAAAAAGGAGCAATTAAATAGTAAAAACGATAGAAAAGGTTTCCTTTTTATTAATTATCTTTACTGCCTTAAAAAGATATACCACATTATAATAGTAGTTTTTAATGATAAATAACGAAGATTTTTTAGACGAAATAGGTGACAATCACTTCAGCAGCAATGCAAAAAACCCATTAAGAGAGGATGCTTTTGATATCACTGATGAAGAAAAAATAGAAAAAATAAAAAAAGATGTCGAAAACATTCTGCAGACACTTGGAATGGATTTGACAGATGACAGCATAAAAGGTACCCCAAACCGAGTTGCAAAAATGTTTGTAAAAGAAATTTTTGGAGGTTTAAATCCTGCAAAACAACCAAAAGCCTCTACTTTTGACAATAATTACAAATATGGTGAAATGTTAGTAGAAAAAAACATTACTGTTTATTCTACCTGCGAACACCACTTATTACCAATTATCGGACGTGCTCACGTTGCTTATATATCCAGCGGAAGAGTTATTGGTCTTTCTAAAATGAACCGTATCGTAGAATATTATGCAAAAAGACCTCAGGTTCAGGAGCGTTTAACGATGCAGATTGTTCAGGAACTTCAAAATGCTTTAGGTACTGAAGATGTTGCCTGCGTTATTGATGCAAAACACCTTTGCGTAAACTCAAGAGGAATTAAAGATATCGAAAGCAGTACAGTAACATCTGAATTCGGTGGAAAATTCAAAGATCCGCAAACGAAAAGAGAATTTTTAGATTATATTAAGTTAGATACGCAATTTTAAGTTTAATCGGTAAAACGTTAATTTGTTTAATCGCTTCATTACAAGTCTAATTTTTAGATTAAACAAATTAACAATTAAATAAAAAACATGTATCTCTTTTCTTTTGAAAAATTAGAAGTCTGGCAAAATTCTCGAGTTTTTATTTTAGAAATTTATAGATTGACAATTGCATTTCCTTCTCACGAATTATTTGGAATAACCTCTCAGATAAAGAGAAGCTCTTCTTCGATTGCTACGAATATTGCTGAAGGAACATCAAGAAACACAAATAAAGACCAGGCTCATTTTTTAACAATTTCATATTCTTCAGCAATGGAAACATTAAATCATTTAATTCTTTCAAAAGATTTAAACTATATTTCAGAACAAGAATACATTCAATGTCGCGAAAAACTTGAAAAATTTGTAATCAAATAAACAATCTAAAAAAATATTATCTTTCACAAGAACAAATCCGATAATCACAATTAAACAAATTAACGATTAAACGATTAAACAGTAAAAATATGTCATTATATACATCACAACCATTAAAAATATACAACTCACTTTCGGGTGAAAAAGAAAATTTCAAACCAATCCATGAAGGAAATGTTGGAATGTATGTTTGCGGACCTACTGTTTACAGCAATGTACACTTAGGAAATGTGAGGACTTTTATGTCATTCGACGTAATTTTCAGGTATTTTCTACATTTGGATTATAAAGTACGTTATGTCCGAAACATTACAGATGTAGGACATATCGTTGATGATGTTGATGAAGGCGAGGATAAAATTGCAAAAAAAGCACGTTTAGAACAATTAGAACCAATGGAAGTCGTTCAGCGTTACACCGTTGATTTTCATGACATTCTTAAAGCTTTCAATTTTTTACCGCCAAGTATCGAACCAACTGCAACTGGACATATTATTGAACAAATTGAAATTATTAAAAAAATAATTGATACCGGAATTGGTTATGTAGCCAACGGATCAGTTTATTTTGATGTTGTCAAATATAACGAAACCAACAATTACGGAATTTTAAGCGGTAGAAATATCGAAGATATGCTAGCCAACACCCGTGATCTTGATGGGCAGTCCGACAAAAGAAATCCACAGGATTTTGCACTTTGGAAAAAAGCAGAACCAGAGCATATCATGAGATGGCCATCTCCATGGAGTGATGGTTTCCCGGGTTGGCACCTTGAATGTACTGCAATGAGCACAAAATATCTTGGAAATCATTTTGACATTCACGGTGGCGGAATGGATTTAAAATTCCCACACCACGAATGCGAAATTGCCCAAAATGAAGCCTGTACAGGTCAGTCTCCGGTAAATTACTGGATGCATGCCAACATGCTTACACTAAACGGTAAAAAAATGGCTAAATCTACCGGAAATAATATCTTACCGGGAGAAATTTTAAGTGGAGAAAATAAGGTTTTAAGCAAACCGTTTTCTGCATCTGTAACGAGATTTTTTATGCTTCAGGCACATTACCGTAGTATTTTAGACTTTTCTGATGATGCCATAACTGCTGCCGAAAAAGGATACAAAAGATTAATGGAAGCACTTGATGCTTTACCTGCAATTTCTACAGGCAATTTAAGTTCTATTGATTTCAATAAATGGAAACAATTATGCTACGATGCAATGAATGATGACTTCAATACTCCTATTTTAATTGCACAATTATTTGAAGGAGTTCGTTATATTAATTTACTCAAAGAAGATAAAGAGACCATTTCTGCCGAAGATTTAAAATCATTTTCAACGGCAATCAATGCTTTCGTTTTTGATGTTTTAGGATTAAGCGATGAAAAGGCTGCCGACAGTAATAATGACAAATTAGAAGGTGTTGTAAACATGCTTATCGGAATGAGAAATCAGGCAAGAGCTGATAAAAACTTCGCTCTTTCTGATCAAATCAGAGATCAGTTAATTACTTTAGGCATTCAATTAAAAGATGGGAAAGAGGGCACCAGCTTTTCGATATAAACCAATTCATTCCTAATAAATCATGAAAGTCATAACTCCATTTGTTTTATTAGTACGCTTTTATCAAAATGCTATTTCGCCATTTACACCCTCGTCATGTCGATTTGAACCAACATGTTCAAGCTATATGATTGAAGCCTTGCAAAAACACGGATTATTTTATGGCGGATACTTAGGAATAAAGCGTATTTTGAGTTGCCATCCTTGGGGAAGAACAGGCTACGATCCTGTTCCGGAAAAGAAATGTTCGCACAAACATTAACTTTTAATAAAGACTTACTCTGCTTTAAATATTTATTTTTACTGTATCTAAAAATTATAATACTACATGACACACGCTTTAAACATCGTTTGGAATCCTTCAGAAGGAATCGATTTAGGTTTTTTTATGATTCGCTACTACAGCTTAATGTTCGTAATTGCCTTTGGTTTAGGTTGGTTCCTGATGAAAAAGATTTTCGATCGCGAAAACGAATCAATTGACAAACTGGATTCATTATTTGTCTGGACCGTTTTAGCAACTTTGATTGGCGCCCGCTTGGGTCATGTTTTATTTTATGACTGGGAATACTTTAGAAATCATTTACTTGAAATCTTCCTGCCTTTTAGATTTGAACCCAAATTCGAATTTACAGGATTTCAGGGACTAGCAAGTCATGGTGCAGCTATTTCAATTGTTGTTGCTATGTATTATTATAGCAAAATGATTTTAAAACGTCCTTTATTATGGATTTTAGACCGCGTAGTGATTCCGGTAGCCAGTGGCGCTATCTTTGTACGTATCGGAAATTTTATGAACTCTGAAATTATCGGAAATGAAACAACTTCTGCATTTGGCATCCGCTTTCTACATGACCAGTTCAGTAAAAATGAAGCTGTTAATGCAACTAAAATTGGTGATCCAAAAGAAGCTTATACTGCTATTGCAACCGACCCTAAATTTGCTGATTTGCTAGCTCAGGTTCCGGCGAAACACCCAACACAATTATATGAAGCTTTCTGCTACATTTTTGTATTTACGATTTTATTCTTTTTGTATTGGAAAACAAATGCAAGACTTAAATCAGGCTACTTATTTGGCTTATTTTTAGTTCTTTTATTTGTGGTAAGGTTCATAGTAGAATTTGTAAAAGAAAGCCAAGGAGGTTTTGAAAGTGCATTAGGTTATTTCTCAACCGGACAATGGCTAAGTATTCCATTTATAATTATTGGACTTTACTTCATCATTAGAGCACAAAGAAACCCTATAGCAGCATCTTAAACAAATAATTCAATATAAAAAATGCCCAATACTTTTTAGTATGTATTGGGCATTTTTTGTTTCATACCTAAAATAACATTCTCTAATATCCAATTATTAGTAACTCTCTTTAATCTTTATCTTTAAAAGCAGAAATCATCACATATAACAACTTTCTGTCCTGCTGTTCGCTATATCTTTTTCCGGTTAAAGAAACAAAAAAAAGGATGCCGCTGCTGTCCTACCGTCAGGACACATCTTCAAATAGCTTCCACCCTTGCATTATTGAATTGAATTTCTGTATTCCAATCCATAAAGTAGTAATTCCGGGTTTTCGCTCAGAGGTATAGCCTTTCCATCCTCCTAATCTGGCAATTGCCCAGACATACCTTTTTAAATC
>NZ_CAIJDP010000068.1 GCF_903819435.1 Flavobacterium salmonis
AATGGCCGTAAAGATTATCTATTTGCTCTAAAGCAGGAATACCAGATGTATCAAAATCTGCAAAATCAGATCAAAGACTGCGATATAGAAATAAAAAAAATACTCCAAGACCAGATTGATAGCGACAACAATAAAAAACAACATTACACGGATCCGAAAATTCACAAAAGAGTCAATAAAAACACACCTAAAAATATTGATTTAAACCTGATGGGTTATCAATACTTCGAAGGAGTAGATTTGTTAAAAATAGAAGGATTTAGCCATCAAACCTTACTTACATTAATGAGCGAAGTAGGTTTAGAAGGGATCAAAAAATTCGGCACAGCCAAACAATTTTCCAGTTGGCTCAGACTTACTCCAAACAATAAAATAAGCGGTGGAAAAGTACTCAGCAGTCGCGTGCCAAAAGGGAGTAATCGCTTGAAAATAGCCTTACGAAATGCTGCCAATGCCATCGGGAATTTAAAAGAATCAACACCTCTGAGAAACTTTTTTCATCGAATTAATTTTCGAAAAGGAAGAGTGTCTGCCATAAGTGCAACAGCAAGAAAATTAGGTATAATCATTTGGAATATGATTGTCAAAAATACCTCATACTATAATCCAGAAAATTACTTATATTTAGACGAAAAAAGAAAACTAACGGTACAAAAAAGAATACAAAAACAAATGGAAAAACATCAATTCAAAGTCGATGATTTTAACTTTATAACCATTTAGTTTTTAGATATCTATAAAACGTTAGTTAGAAGCATAAGATGAAACAATACACAAACATATCCTCAGTTGACTATATAAATAATTTGACATTTGACTATGTTGAGATGTATTCATTTCAGCGAGGAACGGAGTTTGAAGAAAGCAATAAGACAAGTCGACCAGAATATGAGAAGTTAAAGATTAGAAAAGAAAAGCGTAACGATTTGACAATCCTCGAAAAAAAGCGATATTATGAATTGCACCAACTTTTTGGATTTACACAATATTTAATCGATGATAAAGGACAATTTCATCCTTCTAGCACAAAGACAAACACTTTTAAAGCGACTGACCCTCAAATAAACATACTGAAAAACATCTTGCGGACTGAAATTGTAGACGTACCATCTTGGATGTGTGCCCCTATTTATCGTGATGCAATAGTTTTTTATGACAAATTGAACCGAATCATATCTACTTTAAATATCTGTTTAAGTTGTGAATATATGGAAACGAAAATGTTTTGTCACATAAATGGAGACAATAAAACTTATGACTTGCTAAGGCAATTTTTTATTGAACTGGGACACAAAATTGAAGATAGATAAATACCAGCTGGTAACAGCTACAACGGATTTGGGCAGTTGGCTTAATGGAAAAAAGGTTTTGAGAAGGGAAAAGTGAAATGGGAAACAAACGTAATTAAGATTCTAGGAAAACCAAAAATTGGAAAACCCGAAATTAGAGCTCTTCAATACAATAATCTAACAATTACAATTTCGTACGGAAAACATGATTTTGCAGTAGTCAATATTGAAACGGGAGAAATTAAATTTCACGGAGCAGACTAATAACAACTATCGCCAGCAGCGGCAATATCTGCCAACGAAGGTGAATTCAATAACTTAATATAACAAATGATTAAATTAAAAATTATTACTCGCTCATTTATATACTTTACTTCAGTTTTGCTTTTATCAGCTTATACTGTTGGAATAACGGATAATCAAATAATTATAAAAGAAAAAAAACAAAGCATCTCAATTGTTCCGGGAATATATGAGTTTCAGACGAGTTGGCTTCAATCAACTGCTAATTTTAAATCCGATGGAACTTTTGAAATGAGTTACACATTAAGTGACAAACACGAAACTTCTGGAACTTGGACTATTAAGAAAGACATATTGATTCTAAAAAACGATGATAAATTCCCTGCCAATAAAAAATGGCTCATTAGGGATGAAAAACTTTATCCAATATTAAAATCATCAAAAGAATATGATATGAATTATTACTACATTTTACAAAAACAACCTACCGAAAAAGTAAATTATTCCTCATTGAAGAATTGTAAATTGAAATATTCTGATATTGATGATAATTCAACTTACATAATTATTAAAGACAATATACATACTGAGTTTCCAAATGGTGGCAAAAACTATATTAAATCAAAACTGGAATGGATAAATAATTTTGAGTACAATGCAACAGTAATCGAATTAACAGCTAGCGATTTATCTTTTAAAGTTGGTGATAAGATAAATGTGAAATTTGATAAAATTGATAATGAAACTTTTTATTACACAGCGAGTTTTGAGGGTAATATAGTAACAGGGAAATTCAAAATCATTAATTGATATCCTGCGTTCTCCGAAGTGTTCTCATAAAACTGCGCAAATAAATTCGATTATGGAAAACCGTAAGATATGTGATTAAAATTAGGGCTAACTTTGAACACTATTAATTTAAAACATAAAAATGAAAAAGATATTTTTAATAATAATTATTGTTTTTGTTTCATGCAACAAAAAGGAATTACCTTCTAATGTCTCAATGGCGTTACATGAGTTGGATGATTTTGAAAAAATATGTAGAGATTATGACAGTTTGGTAAATACATTAGATGAATCAAAAATCAATACTTTACCACTAGATTCTTTAGATAATATAATTGTTAGATTAAATGTTAATCGTGAGATGCTTGAAGAAAGGGAAAATAAAGTAGAAGAGTTTCTAAAATATAATCCCGAACTTTCAGATTATGATGAAATTAAGAACAGAAAAACAAATTCACTTATTGATATTAATGAAAATTACAGTTTGATCTTAAAAAGGCATGCTGATCTAAAATATAAAAGAGACCGTTAATAAATTTGTTATTCTTTTAATAATATAAACCGTTCAGAGATGAGCGTTTTTTTTGTGGTTTAATCCTAGCCGCAATCTTACCGTTATAAATATCATTAATGATTTTAAATGATTTGTTTTGCTACCTGTTACGCGTGACAGTTCAAATTATTATCAAAAGTAAAACAATACGCGTGCATATTTATTTGATTATCAATATTTTTCAAGTTCAATTCATAGGGTTAATCCGCGTTTTCCGAAGAGTTCTTTTGAAAAGCTATGCGAGTATCTCCTGACTTCGCACCCATAAAATAATGTCCCAAAACAATAAAGAGACTCGAAAGTCTCTTTATAAAATAATATATCTTTATAAAAAATTATTTATTAATCAATTTTTCAAGCCTCACCATCATTTCATCCTTCTCTTTCAACATACGCTCGTACAATGCAATTTTTTCTTCGTGTAATTTTAGCACTTGCTCTACAGGATTAAAAGTAGGGTTATCATTTTTTTGATATCCAATACTATTATCGCCAAAAGTATTAGAAATAACATTCACCGCCTGTTCTTCATCAAAATTCTGAAAAGCTTCAACAGGAATTTTTAATACTGTAGAGATTTGTTTCAGTAGGCTGTCTTCAATTACATCTTTCTGCTCCAGTAAAGAAATTTTCTTTTGGTTCCAGTCTTCTCCCAGATCATAAGCTAATGCTTCCTGCTTTATATTAAGCATTTCTCTGAAACGTTTTACGTTTCTTCCCTGATGTATTTTCTGTTCCATAACGAATATCAATTTTTCTAAAAGCTCAAAGATAAAGCCATTTGAATTAAAAATCCTGAATTTCAAAGATAAAAAAATATCCCGTAAAACATCCTTTTGTCAGTTATTATACCAGTTATATTTATATTTTACACCACTGTTCTCTGGTATAAATTATTGAAGCGTGAGATATTAAACAATCTGAAATTGTTTTTTTAGCCCTCCCCTGCTTAATTTTTAAAGATAGTGTCTAATATATATTGACATACGAAGTTGCTCTCTATTTTCCCGGAAAGATTTTTTTTACTGATAAATACTGGTTTATCCTGCTCTTTTTCAGGAATACATCCATGGGAACCGTTAACCAATTTGGCATCAAGCGGAATCACATTCATAAGAGTGCGAAATCCCAGTTTCTTTTTAATTAATTTTAAAATAATGCGTGGTAAAATAAATTTCTTTTTAGGATCCAAAAACAATTCTACAGGATCATAACCTGTTTTTTTATGAATTTCTACCGTTCGGGCAAAGTCAGGTGCTTTTGCATCATCCAACCAATAATAATACGTAAACCAACTATCTTGTTCTGCCACAAGTATAAGATCGCCTGCGCGTTCGTGATTGAGGTGATACTCTGTTTTTCCTGCATCATCCAATACTTTTGCTACTCCTGATATTTTTTCCAGTAGTTTTTTGAGCTCAGGAATATCATTTTTATTTTTTATATATACGTGAGCTATCTGATGATCTGCCAATGCAAAAGCGCGACACTCACCAGTATCTAATAATTCTAATCCTCTTTCTTCTCTAATTTCCAGATAACCATGGACGCGTAAAAACCTATTGATATGTACTGGATTTGTCACCTTGGTAATCCCATACTCAGATAAAACAATAACTTCTACGCCATTGCCTTCAAAATATTCAATTAAATCCTTACATACCTGGTCAATGGCTTTGACTTCTGTTTCAATTTTTGATGATTCAGGCTTAAATTTTTGACAGCAATAATCTAAATGAGGCAGATAAATTAAGGTAAGTGTGGGATTGTGCCATTCATAAACCAGTTTTGATGCTTCGGCAATCCATTCACTGGAACGGATGGTTGTTTTTGGCCCCCAAAAATCAAAGAGCGGAAATACTCCTAATTGGTCTTGTAAGCGATCCCGTAAATTGGCAGGTTTTGAATACGAATCCGGTTTTTTCTGTCCATCAGCCCAATATTGTGGACGAGGTGTTACTGTAAAATCAGCGTCTGAATACATATTGTACCACCAAAACAAATTGGCACAAGTAAAGGCCGGATCAATCTTTCTTGCTAAATCCCATATTCTTGGAGATTGTATCAGCTTGTTCGACTGTTTCCACATTTTTACTTCGGCATCAGTTCTATCGTACCATCCATTACCAACAATTCCATGTTCTGAGGGCCATTTACCTGTTAAATAAGTAGTTTGAGCTGAACAGGTAAGGGCAGGAAGTACTGGTTCGATAATACTTAAATTCCCCTTTTTCTTTTGCCACTGATGCAAAAAAAGATCGGGATTTTGAAGTAAAGTAGTTGTAAGTCCTACTACATTAATAACGACTGTTTGTTGCATTGTTTTGGTATTAATATCTTTTATTAAAGCGCATTTACATTTATAGTTTGCTCTTTTACATTATCGGTTACCCTGTTCATGACCCATTTTAATTCTCTCTCGATAGATTTAGCCAAATCCGTTTGTAAATGAACAGGTAATACTTGCCATGTATAGGTTTCTACTTCTAAATGTCTGGTAAATTCTTTTTTGCGCCAGCTTTGCAAAATTGTTATAATATCATTTTGGGTAGATTGTAATCGTTGGTAATCCTCAACAAATATTGGGACATGAAAATGCGTGCGAAGCTCCTTAAAGTCGGTACGTTTCATGGCTTCTATTCCATTTTTTAAGTCATTAAATTTGAGAAACTCTCCATTTATCGTCTTAATTACTGCCTGATGCAAATAGGTAGGTTCGTCAAAAGTACGCAGACATTCTTGTAGTTCATCAATTGTTACATTCGCTGAAGCTGTACATTTAAGAGCTGCACTAATCTGTAATTTTCCAATCTTTAAATCGTGTTTTTCCATCTTTTGAATTACTTCTTCACTTTCTTCAAATCCAATGGCAAAATGACAAACATCATAACAAAGCTGTATATGGTTTCGCATATATTCCTGTGCCTGCAATAAGGCACAATCAAGAGTTGAAGCTAATGATACAGCACCTTCCCTGAGTAAATAATCTTCAAAAAAAGCAATATATTCATCGCTGTTTTCAATTATACCATCGGGCTCCGGTTCAATATCCAAATGCATCATTATACCTTTAGTCTCATAAAATTCTACTAACTGAGTAACTACTTCAACTAATTGTTTTGCAGCAACTTGTTTGGCCTTAATTAAATCAACTTCAGTAGTATGCCAATACTTATAAGAGAGTGGTGAAGTCGAAATACCTCCTTCTATACCAGATGGCAAAAGTTCAGCCAAAATAGTAAAAAGTAACTGGGTATACTGCAATCTGTCGTCGCTTGTCCAATCCGGAAAATGAACTTTGTCTTTGACTGGCTCGTTATGAAAATTTCCATACGGAAACCCATTCATCGTAAATACGTACATTTCATTGTCTAGTAACCAATCTTTAAAAATCGAAAGATTATCATCTAGCATTAATTCGGTCGTGGCTTGGTATGAAAGACGTAAACCAATTCCAAAAGGTTTATCCGGTGATACTTCTTTCTTGAGAGGAATACAATAAGTTTCTATGCTTTTAAAAACAGCCTCCCATGACTCACCTGCGTGAATGTTGGTACAATAACTTAAATGACCACTTGGACTTATTAACATACTTCGGTATTTAATTGACAAAATGAATATAGATATCGAATAGATTCGGCAATTAATGTATTATTGAGTGAATGCACCTCTTCGCCTGTTCCAATGTCACTTAATAACATAATGGTAAGCTGACCACCAAGATGTTCTCTAAACTCATCTAATCCTTTTATAACCTCATCAAGATGAGTATCAAGAATAGGGTGAGTTATGGCAAAACCTAAGGTTAAAAAACATTTTAAGATTCGATCCAGGCTGGGTTTGTCAATTTTATGTGCTAAAAAAGAATAAGTAACATCAAGTGCTATCCCTATTGCCACAGCTTCTCCGTGTGTCATTTCATAATTAGTAAGCTGCTCCATTTTATGTGCTGCCCAATGTCCAAAATCTAAAGGACGCGAAGAACCTTTCTCAAAAGGATCTCCTTTTTTAGAAATGTGATCGGTGTGTAAAGCTGCACAACGAATTATAAGTGTTTCCATAACCGGAATATCTCTATTGTTGAGTGCTTGTGCGTTTTGTTCTATCCAGTCAAAAAAAGAGGAATCTTTAATGAGTGCCACCTTTATGGCTTCGGATATTCCGGAACGCCAATTGCGTTCACTTAAAGTCTTCAAAAAATCAGAATCATTAAGTACTGCGTATGGTGGCGCAAATGTGCCCAGAAAGTTCTTTTTGCCAAAATAATTCATGCTGTTCTTTACCCCGACACCCGAATCATTTTGAGATAAAACTGTTGTAGGTATTCGGATCAGGCGTACACCACGATGTGCAATCGCTGCAGCATATCCCACAGCATCGAGTACTGCTCCTCCTCCTATTGCTATAAGAAAAGAATGTCTGTCTATTTTGTTATTGTTTATTAATTGCAGTACTGCTTCTATATGATCCGGACTATTCTTAACGGCTTCACCTCCCTGAACTACAAGTATATTTGCTTCGGTAATTTCAAATTGATAATAATTAAAATAGTTGATAACCTTTGTAATAAATTGGTTTGTACAATCGACAACCCCTTTATCAATTACAATTGTTACTTTGGGCTGTTGAAAACCCGGCTCTTTTTTGATCACATCAATAAGCGATGAATTACTGACATCAAATAAGGAACGGCTAAAAATAATGTCATAATTAAATGTGACTTGAAAATTTTGCTGAAGTATATATTGGTGTTTCATTTTTTGTAAGATATAATCAAGTAACTGCAAATTTTTTGGATAACAGAATGGATAATGGCAATAAAGCCAAAACAAATAACGCATAAAACAATCCTGCTGAACCTGCTACATAACTAGCATTAAGCGGAATTAATGACAGTACTCCTGTTTTTACAGCTTTTTGTATAGTAGCCGGTTGGTTGTAAATGAAGGCTTTATATTTTGCGAAAAAATTAATTCCGTACCAAAAAAGAAGAAAGGGTAATAAAATCCAAAATCTAAACCCAAGTAAGTGTCCTACATAAACAAATAGAATTACTACAATGACATCCAGCAGTAAGGCAACAAGTATAGCTGCTTTGTTATTACCTGATGCTTCTTTTTTGGCAGTAAGTGTAATGGCTGCAATAAATAAAATAGGAATAATACCGATATACCAATAATTAAAAACGGCATCGTTACTAATACTCATTCCTAAAAGCAAATTACCTCCCCGACAAAGTCCCATATTTAATGGACCTACAATAGGATAATGTTTACTTATCTTATCATAACTAAGTGCTAAAAGGCTAATAATAAATGCTAAAATACCACTAAAAACCGATACTATAAAAGCAAGTCCAACTCCCATTAACAACATTAGGCATCCTAGTAAAATTGCCTCATTTTTGCTAACTAAACCACGAGGAAGTATTCTTTCTGGACGGTTTATGGTGTCCGATTCCAAATCAAAAATATCATTAAATACAATCCCTCCTCCATATAAACCAATGGTAGAAAATAGCAGTAACAGCAAATCAAGTATAAAATGACTACTGCTGGTATTAAAGACTAAAACTCCAGAAATTGCAATGCCCGCAAGAATATCAGTCATTGCTGTAATGATATTTGCGGGACGCAGTAAGGTTAGTAAATAAAAAGGCTTACCAGACATTAGTTTTCTATAATAATATTAGGATACACGATTTCTTTGGCTTCTTGCCCTCTAAGAACACTACTTCCTTCAAAGAGTGAATCTTGCGTAATTACCATTTCATTTTTCCAGTCTTCTTCATTCATTTGTCCGCTTTGAGAATAGGCCGTTAAGGCATTTTTATAACACGTTAAATGAACGTCTTCTTTGGTAATTCCTCTTTCCAGCATTAAAGCTGCTGTTTTAGGAACAGATAAAGGATCACTTACACCCCAATCAGCAGAACTGTCTACAATAATACGCTCAGAACCATATTGTTTTACAACTTCAACCATACGTTCATTCCCCATTTTGGTATTAGGATAAATCGTAAAAGCCGCCCAGTATCCCCTATCCAGAACATGTTTGGCAGTTTCTTCATTATTGTGGTCAATAACTACCATATGAGGAGCGATTCCGTGTTCTTCTAACACATCCATACTTCTAATGGTTCCGTTTTTTTTATCTCTGTGTGGTGTATGAACCATCACCGGTAAATTAAATTTTAGTGCCAGCTCAATTTGTAGTCTAAAATATTTATCCTCGACCGCAGTCTGATCATCATATCCAATTTCACCAATAGCCACAACTCCTTCTTTTGCAGCAAATAAAGGCAATAAGTCCATTACTTTTTCTGCCAAAGCTTCGTTGTTTGCCTCTTTTGAATTTAAACCAATCGTACAGTAATGTTTAATTCCGAATTGCGAAGCCCTAAATCTTTCCCAGCCAACCAAAGTGCTGAAATAATCTTTAAAAGAAGAAGCTTCTGTTCGGGCTTGACCTAGCCAAAAAGCCGGTTCAATAACAGCTACAATACCTGCGGCACGCATAGCCTGGTAATCATCAGTCGTTCTGGATACCATATGAATGTGTGGATCTATATAATACATATGCTAAAATTTTAAGTGTGAATAATATTGCGTCCCCATTTCGTCCCATGTAACTAAACTGTCAGGCAGTGTCTCGTTGGGAATTTCATTCTCATTATAAAATGAGCTTTCTTTTAATGCTTTTATAGCTGCTTGTTTTGTTAGTGTATCTCCCGTATGCATAGCATTTACTAAATCAGCTGCTATTTCCTGATTTACATAACCGGCAACTAATCTCCATATTTCGGGTGATACTAATCTGCCAGCCGACCATCGTTCATGAATATAATCATGTATTATTAAGGCTAATTTTTCGTTTTTACGCAGATCCAGATCAATGATTTGATACAACGGACGTCCCATAAAAAGGGCTTTTAAAACCAATTGATTCCAAGCATCAACCGGCAGGTATTTTGCTGCAAAAGGATTCGCTAAAGCTATAGCATCAAACACTGCAACCATATTGGTTCTGATTCCTTCCTGAACCGTCAAAATAAAATCGGCTGCATTTTTTAAGAAAAAAAGGCTCTTATACAAACCAACCAATTCTTTTATATCTGCCATCTCTGCGAGGTTCTTTATTATTTCAACATTTTGATGCACTGGAAGCTGTGTCATTAGCAAACCACGACTAAGCTGTTGTAAATCCCAATGACTCTGTGTAAAACCGGGATATACTTCCTCTAGTATGACGGTTTCCTCTGTCGTCCATTCGGGAATTTCCAGCGAAATTTTTCTGGCAATTAAGCCAAACGTCTGAAAAAACTGTGCGTTATTTTCAAACCTGATATTGTTTTCAAACCAATCTGCTTCAGCTTTTGAAAGTCTGCGTTGAATGATGGTTTGTATGATTTCTTCTGAGCCGGTTTTTAGTGCTATTGCTGTCATGTGGCTTTTTATTTTACAAACATTTCTCTGCCTAATTACTTCAGAATATTCTCCCGTACAACGAGTGAATTATTATCCGGATCCCTGAAAAAGAAAAAATGGTCCATATAACCTTCGTCTGAGCTATTAGTATTGATTATGACACCGTCTATTACATCAATTACAACTTCACTGGCTCTGAAATAATTAAGCGTTGCCTGAATGTCATCTACAATAAAACTGGGTACAGTTCCTGTTTCGGGCAACGGATTAAAAGGAGTCTCAATATCTTTGTACAATCCCAGCATAAAACTTTTTTCATCTTTATCCCCAAGATATAATTGTATATAAGATTCTGTCCCATAATCCCCATCAGAGTTGAGCGTATATCTGTCATCTGTTTTAAAATTGAGGATTTCCTCATAGAATTTTTTAGATTTAAGAATATCACTCACTGATAATTTTATCACTACTGCTTTTGACCTGAATTTCATAAATGGATAAATTATTTATGGCCGGTCATTGTGTCCGGCCAAGTTATTTTAATAGTGATTTTAATTTTTTAAGGAGTAACCGAATGGGCTCCTACCTTTACAAATTCGTATGAAGGTCCAATGGTGTATCCTTCTACACCAGGAAATGGTGTTTCTGCCAATTTTTGACAAATCAGCCTAAGATCAAACATCACTCCGATAGTATTATTAAGGTAACCAGGCTCTCCATTGAAGGTGCGGTGCAAACCGTATAATAAATCGCTATAGGACTGATTGAACAAATCTACTTGTCTTCTTTCCTGAGAACCTGCTGGCAGCATACTGGCTTTTGTATTAGGAAACATAGGCAGTACGTTACTTTCATCAAAAGGAATTTCCGGTCCGCTAAAAGAGTAACCGTGTGGCGCTGTTGGGTCTTTAACCAGTTCTTTGCCCACATATATTTCCTGAAATCTGTAATAATGCGCTATTTCTCCTTCTTCGTCTACCGGTGAAGTTGAAGTTCCTTCTCCCTGCTCAATAATAATATTAATAGCATTTATCGCATCTTCTTTTGTCAAGATAGGGTATAACTGGTCTGAAGGAAAAAATTCTGAGGTTACCTGTCTGGCAGGATCACCCGGCAATATCTCCGGAGCTATCTGGTCTATTTTCGCCTGCAAAGCCATATAAAATTCTCCAATTGTTTTGAATGTTGTTATTTCATTGGCTGCAAACCTCTTGTTAAGATCTAACGGCTCTTCAGGCTCTTCAATTTCCATAAAGACATTCTTCACCAAATCACGCGAAAATTTTTCGATAGGCACAATTAAGCTTCCTCCAATACCCATTGGCAAATGTGTTGGATATTCGGGTACAAAATTCGGATTGGCAATGTCGGGTTTCCCGCCCAGTGCATTCAGTATATTTGCTGCTATACTCATGTGCAGCATTTCTTCGATTACAATAGAATGGATAATACTTCTAATAGCTGTTTCCGTATTAGGTTTAAACGAAAACAAGGCTGTTAAATACGGAGGAATAGTGGCATGTTCTAATTCTATTGCATTTTGCAATAACGGATACAACTCCTCTAAACGTTCAGCATTAACTATAGCATTTACAAATTGTGGGCTTATCTTTAGCATAATATTTTATGTATTAAAATTCAAACAGGTTAGTAATTTCCGGCATATTGAAGTCTGCCCCATTTTTTGCTCTTACAGCATCTCTAAGTCGCAGTTGATTATTTGTTAAAGGAACAGCCTCCGTTACTGTATCTTCCTGAATTAGATTTATTTCTCCTTTGGCTTTTTGTTGTGTTACAACGATCGCTTCTCCTTCAATAATTGGATTTCTAAGCCATTTTAGAATGGTCAGTCTCTTCGTTTCGGATAAATCACGGGTAACCGGCATGTATATCGGATCCTTAATATCCCTGTCAAAAGCAAAAATCAGAAGTTCTTTTTTGGCGATAAGTGCATTCGGATCACTAAAATCGATAAAGAATTTACTCATAATTGGATATAGATTAGCAAACTGTACCATTGTAGGCTGAATATCAGCCCAAACTGGTGTTTCCGGAATTTCGAAATAATCTCTTAAGTGTATGGCAATAAAATTCTGCGGCATTACAGAACCAGATGCAGGATCTGTATTAACACCAGCCAAATCATAATCCAAAGTATATATCTGACCGTCGAGATACCCTCTCGGACTATCAATACTGTTTCCTGTTAATTTTAACACCCCTACACCATTTACGTCGGTAGTAATTACAGCATCGAAAGTCAAACCGTCTGCCGGATAATTATTCCCTGGCACGTCACAAATCGGAGGTGTATTTTGGAGTTTTGGAGTCATGGGAGTAGGTGGCTCCAAAGTAATGTATATAGCATGATTTGGCAACGGCAATCCATACTGAGAAGCATAAAAACTAATTTCATTGGTTTGATTCGTGTCTAGACGCTGTACAAATTCGTCTGCTCTCAAGACGATACCATCAACAGCTTCTCTGGCAATAACTACAAACTGATCTGCTTTTGAAGAAGCTCCAAGCAATAATAACTGGTTGTCTTTTAATGCTGAAAGAACTTCATGTGACAAATTATTAAAATCAACAATACCACTTGTACTGTTAAGCCACCCTGTTCCGTTTTCATATTCCAGTTTTCCTATAAAGAGTACACCATCAGGAGAAACCATATAAGGTGTTGCACCGGGAGAAGGTCCTATTGCTGTTTTGCTAACAGCAAGAAATAATTCAGTATTAAGAGCAATAGTACCTATTGAATCTGATACCGGAAATGAACTTCCAAAGTCAATAGAAAGTCTTGCATTTTCTTTGTCCAATATAAAATTAGAAGCTGCAAAGAAAACATTATTGTTATTTGAAACAATCCCATACAGTCTTCTGGCCGGTGGAAAAAGTTTTGGTTCACCCGAAAACCAAGGCCCCAGACTTCCTAGTATACGTCCTAGCGAAAATCTGCCATCTGTAGCATGAGCATAATAATACCCAAAACCGTTTAAATTAATACTAAGTCTGTTTTCCTGTGTTTTACTTTTTAAGCTCATCAAAAAAAGTGATTGATATGCAAGATCTCCCCAGACAACATCTTCAAGAACTGAAGTCCAGGTGCCTCCTAAAGGCTGCCCGTTAACTCTGGCTCCTGTTTGCTGGCGCATTTGTAAATCTCTAAAACCAGTAGGTTCAATTTTACCTTCAAGCAACAATTCGTTCGTAGCCGTAAGAATTCTGAAAGTTACCCCCCAAAGCTGTGAAACCATCTGCTGCTGTGGATCTAAATCCACCATCTTTCCTGAATTTCTTCCTTCAGCACCACATACAATCTGGCCTATAATACCATCCAGTAAAGGGTCTGAACTGCTATTTCCATCTTCTCCTGTAATTTGCTGTACATGACAATCCTGAAAACCAAAAGTAGCACCACCCTCAGGATTCCACCATCCGTTGTTTGATCCTGTACCAAATTCCTGAAATGATTTTTTAAAAGTGTTGTTGTTATAATGTTGTGGATCATTATTTACAGTAGAAACATCTGAAATGAAATCTCCGGAAAATGTAAGACGAGGGACGTTTAAGTATGACATATGTTTTATGTTTTGATTAAATAAGTTTTATATTTTAACTATTAATGAGAAATAAATCTGCTGAATACCCTTCTCTGGTAAATTTATTTTATCATAACCCTTTTTTACGATTAAATGTCATGAGGAAGCTTTTTTTATACACAGAACGGATAAAATAGTCTATAAGTTTTTGGATAAAGAAGTATAAAATATCGATACTTAAAATTAGGTATCTATACATTTTGATATGCCATATTTCTGACACATTACCTGCGAAAAAGAAGTATTTATTATAAAAAGGAAGACGAACAAAAAAAGTAGTTTTGCTTTCATAAGCTGTTACGACGTTTAGTTATATCAAGTAAAAATATATACTTTTCTTACAAAAAAAACAAGTATTTCTACCTGTTTTTTTATAACTTCTAATTTTTTAATTAACACATAAGCAAAGTATAAAAACCTGTTTTATACATTTGAGATCATGCCAGGACGCTAATTATAAAGCCCAATTTTTAAAGGAATTGGGCTTTATTAAGCATACATCTGTTTAAATACCCTTTTCTGTCATTTTTTAGATATGAATATTTTCGTTTTTTACTTTACGCTCCTTAGGTATTTCATTTTTTTCACTCTTTATGATAAGGGCATCCTGAAGCAGATGCATTTTTTTTATCACTAAAAAACTGCTCTTCGATTAAGCGTCTCTGATCATCAGAAACATCTTCAATTTTTCGAAGTGTATTTACCTGAATATGAGGCCAGCTAGTAGTACCTCCGTCATCTCCAAAATCAAATTCGAAGAATATAATTTGTTCGTATTGCAGCTGAAGGATTTCTTTTCCGTCTTCAACAACAGTTTCAATCCACATGTTCGTATTCATTTCGACTGTAGGAACAAAACGATTTACAAACGGAATATTTAATATTCCTCCTTGCGCTCCGGTTTTATTTTTGGATGACATTTGGATAAAAACATAATTGATGATGTTACTGTCTTTATTAGAATCACGAAGACGTAAATCCGGCCTTACGGAATAAGGATATAAAGGATCTGCAAGTATGCGCTGTGTGTAGATTTTATTTTCTCCGGGATCATTAACATCATTAAGTTTTTCAAATACCCAGGCAGGTGGTGGTGCGTCAAGATTAATAGGATTACTTTCGCTTGCTCCGGCTCCTCCCATGGTTCTTGAAATTGAAAGATGATCGTATCTCCAGGCAGCATCACCCTCCGGAAATGGTGGCGGACCTATGAATAAGAATTTTTTGTCATCTTCAATTCCAGCCGCATTATTTCGAACCAAATCTCCTAATAAAGTTATAGTGCTTCCGTGCGGAATTACGCCACTTCTGGAAATAGAGTAATCCGGTATAAAATATTGCCCCGTTTGACCAGCTCCAACTTTAAGCTCTTTGGCTGCGATAATTTCATAATATTTTCGGCCATTTAAATTTTCCTGCGTTACATATTCTTTTTGACCCAAATCATTTACAATCAAAAATAGCGTTTCGTCCTGATAGCCGCTTTTATATAAATCTTTGTTGGGATTAAGCGGTGATACCGGGTGTATACCGCGATCTTCACTAATCGTTTTTTCAGTCGCCGCATAATTAAATACATCGCTCAACCATAAATACATACCGGTTTCTTCGTGAATTGGGGTATATTGCAAAGCATCCTGACCTTCAACAGTAGTTACGCTTTTAATGCTTTGGTCATATTTTACAGCTCCGCAAAATTGTTCGTTTGCCCCACCTCGATTACGAACTCCTCCAGGAACCAGATCAAATGTTAGTTTTTCTATATACTCCTGACAGTCAAAACTATATTTTCCCGGAATTGTTCCTGCATTTGTGCCAGGCGAAGGCATGATGGTAGTATGTATACCGCTCCCAATCATTTTTCTATCCTTGTCACTATTGTAGCTAACCCAAGTACCCTGTAATGCTTCTAAAACGCCATAATCTACATTGTTTACTATGTTTTGCAAATCATTTTCATGAAAAGGTCTAATGGGATCTTCAATTTGAAGTTTTGTATATCCTTTCATCAAAGAAGCTAATACACCTTCGTTAGCTTCCTGAACAGCTCCCAGGAAGACTTTATTTTTGTTTTCATCTGAATTGACCTGAGATAAATTTATCTCATTTTCAGCGTTTTTACGTTTTAACATGATATCGTTTTTAAAATTAATAATTTGTGCATAACAGGGTTGGCAGCCTCTCTTTTTTAAGAAGTAACTTCATTTTACCATCCCAAATAATAATCTTTAGACAACCAGAACGGACGATCGAGACCAAAATACTCCTGCAGCATTTTTTCTGCTTCACAGAAAGCTCCTTCAACCCAGCCTTGCTGATCAGAATAGGCTTCTCCACAAATATGGATTTGCTCGTCAGCTACCGGTTTTCTCATGTACGGCATTACATTTTCAACAGAAAATCCGGCTTTCCATGCATGATATCCTGCGCCAAAAGGTTCGTCTGTCCAGTCTTTAAAATAAGTTACATAAGGTTCCGGTATCGTTACATCTGGACCGTGCAGTTCGCGAAGCTGGTTCATTAACTCGCCCACCATCATTTTAGTCGCCTGAACATCATTTAGTTGATGAAGTTCTTTTAATGATGCTGATTTGGCCGCTTTTACTTCAAAAAGTACTTTATCATCAGAAAGTGCTTTCCAAAAGGTTTCTGTTTCCATGTCTCCATAACTTCCCAGCAACATCGAATTATCATTTTCGGCATCTGTACCAAAATAATAACACTGTCTCATTGGTAAATCGGTGATAGAATGCCCTGAATCAATTCCTAATTCTTTCCACCAGGGATGCGGAAAGCCCATTAATATCTTAAAAGCCGGTTCCATAATTACGGATCGGATATTGGTATTTAAAACCGAATTTTCGTTAATGTTGAAAAAGAAATTATTCTGATCTAAAAGTTCCAGAGATTTTCTCGGCATGGCAAGAACTAAAGTATTGGCATACACTTTCCATTCGGTATTGGTTTTCAGATTTAGAAAAGTCAGTTCGTATTTATGTGTATCTTTTGAAGGATGCTCTTTTGTGAAAGTAAGCAGTTTGTTTTCAGACCAAATGCAGGCACCTTCATGATCCATATATGAATTGGCTATTGCATAAGCGATACTGTCATAACCCTCTTCAATGGTTTTATAAATTGTTCCTGCTGAGAAATCTCCAACCATATAAGGAAAAGCCTCTGCGGAGTTCCAATTAATGGTATTCGAATAATATCCTCCGGCATTGGCTAAAAATTCATATCCTTCCTGTGAAACCTGATCTTTGATTAAATTCCAGAATCCTAAATCGTTTACTTTACGCTTGTTGTAAGGAGAATTGGGGAAATTATATACCAGTTTAGGTTTTATATCATCCCAATCTCTACTGGTTAATTCAAATGCATAATCATAGATTGAAGGACCTTGTTTAATTTTTTTTCCATAAGTCGCAGCAACCCAAGAATCTGCCATTAAAACATCATAAATGATTTTATTGAACAATTGATCTGAACTGAAACCAAAATCATTATTATTCAGGTAATATCGGGTTGGTAATTTCTGATTTTGTCCCTGAGCAACCGTCCAGGCATCTTGTTTAAAACGCTCTTTTCTAAGATACATTAATAGTTTTGAAGATTCACCCATAGGAAACGGAACAGGCGTCATTTTGTCTTTCAAAACAGGAATACGTATGTTCGGATTTTCCGGAGGTATATAGCCTTCAATTAATGTTGTTACGATTTCCTGAGAAGTCAGGTAACGCATTCCTCCAAGTTCTCCCCAGAAATTCATTCCCGGCATAATAACAGATTCGAGTCTTCCGCCGAGTTTACTGTTCATATCAAAAATTTGCACTTCGCCAGCTGTAAACTTTTTATCTGTTACCAGACGATATGCAGTGTACAACCCTGAAGTTCCGGCACCAATAATAGCTACTTCTGTTTTTAAACCAGGATGCAGTCCTGTGTTTAGATCAGTATTTTTATTCATAATAATACATATTTAAAATGCTTTAAAGAATTTGTGCCCTAATTGAAATGGCGTAATATCAAAATCTGTATGTCCGTCTAATACAAGGTCAGACATGATTTTTCCTAAAAAAGGAGTGAATTTTGCTGCCCATCCTGTGGCGTATAGCACAATATTTTCATGATTGGGTACATAACTTGGTGCAAAATCAATCAGTAATTCTTTATTAGGTATTGTGCTCAGGGCGATAAGACATGTGGAAGTATATTCAGGCTCTGCGCTTAATCCTGTCATATGTTCTTTTACCCAATCAGAAGTGTAGCCCAGTTCTTGTCGGTTAGGAATTAATGTTCTGTCGCTGGGTTCTTCTAAAGGTTCTATTACAAAATCAGGCGCTACACGAATGTATTCCGGATGATCCCAATCGACTTCAGGAAAACCATAAAACTGATTGCCGTTTTCACCTATTGGATTTTGAAATACAAACCAGGTTGGATATTGTATAGCCGGATCGGTCTTTTTAAAATAAGCCGAAGACATATTCCAATAAACAGCATCAATTTTAAAATCTAGTAAGTTGATTACGCTATTAATGTACGGACCAGGGACGATAGCTAGTTTTTTAGTAATATAAGATCCGTTTGGCGTAATAATTTCAAAGAGTTTACCAACATGATTGATTTTAAGCACTGGTGAATTTTCTTCTAAATGAACCGTTTCTTCTTTTTTACACAAGTCTAGAAGCGCTTCATTTGTTGCCTTAAAATTAATGCTGGCACCATCGGCCTGAAACAATCCGGTATAGGTTTCAGGCAGATTTTTAAAATGGTATTTTGCTTCAATTTCTTTCGCTGTTAAAGTGGTATACGGAACGTTTAATGCTTTTAGCGCTTCTTCGGCCTCTGCTATATTTCCTTCTGTAGAATGTACTTCGGGGTCTCCAAACCAAAGTGTACCTACTTTATCCAATAATTTTGTATCGGTTTCTTTTTCCAGTTCATCCCAGTAAGGCTGTGCGTCTAAAGCCATTTGCACCATATATTCATCCGGATATGGAATTCTAAACTGGCGAGAAACTCCGGCAGAACTGCCTAATTGGTTTACAAACGTAAATTGTTCCAACACCAATGTTTTTGCTTTTCGTTTACCAAGATGGTATGCCGTAGCCAGACCTATTGGCCCTCCACCAATAACAATTACATCGTAGTTTTCTGTGTTCATAGTTTTTTTCTTTATAGTAGATTTTGGACATGCATTTAGAACAATACACAAGCATTGTCATAGGTCTAAATTACTGGAGATACAAAATCAATTATAAAAAAATGACACAAAGCAGAGATTATAGGTCACAAGACAAACTATATACTGAATGAGAGATATAAAAGCATAAAAAATGCGCAAAATCCGTAGACATTTGCACATTTTTTATATAATACTTCAAATTACATTACTACTTTTTTCAACTTACTTTTGCTACAAAAGAAGATACTGTTTTGGTATCAGCACTATTTTCGACTACATAAATACCTAATATGTTATTTCTATATACAGTATTAGCACTTGTTACACTGGAATCCGGAAAATCAATATCAATCCAATTTGCTTCTCCAAATGATCCGTCAGAATTTCTGTTTACAGAAACAAAAGATGCTCCGTTTTTTTCTCCATTTACAGTAATCCAATCCGATGGCATATTATAACCATTATCTTTAGCAACTGTAATACCTTCAAAATGAGTAATTATGGATAAAGCTGTTTCGTTCTTGTAACTAAACGATTTTAAATTACTGGTTTCTTTGGTTTTAGAATTGTAATCTACCAGAAAGGCCTGACTTATTTTTCCTAGTTTGAGACTAGTGTATCCTCCGGCCATTGTATAACTGTCTCCACCATTATGCCAAATACCATATAAAGTGGTGGTTAATGAATCCGGCACTTTAAACCCGGTACATTCTTTACTGGATGTATTGTATAAAAATGCATATCCGTTCTTATCATTTTCAACATCATAATTTCCAACAGCTATACCACCCATTACACTGTGAACAAATACATTATTGGTATTTCCTCCATTAGGTGATACCTGAACCCATGTTCCGGAACCATCAATAGCACCTTCGTAATAAAATCCTAGATTTCCACTTGGAGCTTTACCGGTAGAAGCGGCTATTTTATAAGATCCAACAATTTGTATTGTGCCATGAGGTCCGTTATTAGGTCCGTAACAAGAGGTGTTAATAACCGCTGCTGTTGGTGTACTCGGAAAATTAACAACATACCACTTCCCTTCATTCCCATTTGCTTTAAGTGTTCCTTCGTAAATTAATCCCTGAACAAGATTGTTCTCACTTAATAAACTGCCTGCAATATATACATTTTCAGACTCTGAAACCCCTCTTATTCCCTGTATGGTGGTTTGTCCGGCAGGATTATTAAAATCTGTATAACTTACTGTATTCACTTCTGAATTTATATTTTGTGACATGATGTGTGTGTTTTTATTATTAATTGATATTTTTTAGATTTTTAAAGATGCTTTTTTAGTTGAATATTGTAGTACTATAAACATCTTTTGGCATATTAACCCAGAGTTTTTCTATCTCAAGCTGATGCAATTGCTCTTCTAAATCTCTTCTAATTTCACTGTATTCAGGATCGTAAGCAAGATTTGTAATCTCTAATGGATCATTAATTAAATCATACAGTTCATATTGCTTGAAATAAGCTGTTGATGCATCAAAATAATAATCAAATTTCCATTTTTCTGTTCTTATACAACGAATACGATTAGCCGCTTTTACAATTGTCCAGTTACTATTAGAACCAGCCTTAATATCGTCATAAGTAAATAAGATACTATGCTGGACAGGAGTATTATTCTCCATTATTGGAAGTAAACTTGTACCTGCAAGTCCTGTAGGTGGATTTGATACATTTGCTATGTCGATAAAAGTGGGCATAATATCTGCCAATGTGGCTAATGCCATTGATTGCTTTATACTGTGATCTTTGAATAGTATTGGATTTGAAATTACAAGTGGCACTCTTAACGCTTCTTCATAGGCTACAAAAGTTTTCTGACGCAAACCACCGTGAGCCAACCCCATTTCTCCATGATCTGAGGTTAAAGTAACAATTGCAGAATCTGCCAATTTATTTCCATTCTCATCTTCTTTATATAGTTCCTTAATTAAGTAACCAATTTCCTTGTCAACATGACTTAATAAATAACCATAAAAATTAATATAGTTCAGTTTATCCTCCGGAGTAGCTATTTCACCCAGACTTAATGCCATATTGAGTAAAATTTGTTCCTGAGCCATAGGCTTTTTATTTTCAAGCAAATTTTCATTGACAGTCGCCGGAAGTCCAATTTCCCTGCCCGACCAGGTTTCTGTATGATATCCCGACGTTCCGGCCGTTTTTGGATACGCTAAAACATCATGCGGATTAACCAGTGAAAGAATAAGACAGTAAGGTTTATGAATTCCTGCGGCTCTTTGAGCTTTTACACTCTTTAAATATTCTATGGCTTGAGCTGTATATTTTGCATCATGATTTGCATATCCACCACCAAAATTAAGCGGATTAACATCTTCACCTGCATCTGGTGCAACCCAGCCCATTGCCCCATATAACGAAATATCTGCAGCGGTTAAATCTTCGTAATTTGTTTTAGTGCCATTAGGAGCAACTCCTTTACTCATATGCCATTTACCTCTGTATTGCACATCATAGCCATCTGCCCAAAGTACATTCATGATATTAGGCAGCGCATTACTGAGTGTTGGTTCTTGTGGAGATAAAAGACCTCCTTCGGTTAAAGTTTGGCTCACTCCATGTTTAGCAGGATAGGTTCCTGTAAATAACGTTGCACGACTAGGAGAACACATACAGGTGTTACAAAAAGCTCTGTCAAAACTAAATCCATTCTGTTTTAGAAATGTAAGAGTTGGAAGGTTTTTCTCCTCCCATCCCGGAGGAAAATGTTGTGTTGCACGTTGCTCATCGGTAATAATAAGAATCATGTCCGGTTTTTGTCCAATTTGATTAAATTTTTCTTTTAAGTCCATTACGTATTGATTAAATTATTAAATAAAAATATAATTCATAGATGTATCAATATTTTGTCATAACATTAATTTTAGATAACCTGAAAATGTTTTCTTTAAAATTAAAACAATGAAAATGAAATAATTAAAAAGATATTCAATACAGTTAAACAGATCTAAAACTTAGTAAATATGATAACGCTTTATACACATTACAATAATTGTAAAATCCAGCAATTAAATTAACAAGAATAAAATTATATTAATAAAACCGCCTCACACAACGTATAAATACCTGTTTTAGAAAAAAATCGAAATGAATTAAAAAACAATTCAGAAATTACTATAATCAACCCGTTGGGTGAAATTGATTAAAAAAACTGATTTGATTATAAAAAGTATAAAATCGGGAGTAAAACATCATTTATGACTTAAGGAATTGATGTCATCCTGAGCGGAGTCGAAGGCTTTTGAACACGAAAGGACTTCGACTAAGTTTATCCTGAGCGAAGACGAATGGACTCAGCCTGACACTTATTTTTAATTTCACCCAACGGTTTTTTTATTATAAAACTAAGGATGTAAGCTTCAAGACAATAAAATATTACTTTAAACTTAAATCCTTTTTAATAAACATTTCAAAAACAAAATCAGATTAGAAAAACTACTCCATTGAAATAATTACAAACTCACTTCTTCTATTTAATTGGTGCTCTTTCTCTGTACAATCTATATCATCTAAGCATTTATTAATCAATTTGCTTCACCATATCCTTTACCAGTTAATCTGTTTACTGCAACTCCTCTTTTTACAAACCATTCAATAGTTGCTTTGGCTCTTCTGTTGGATAACAGCATATTGTTTTTTTATCAAAACCATATTCCGTTATAACGATAGCTTCACATGCCAAGTCTAATATAACGTTGACAGTCACCTTTATTTCTAAAGGCGAAAACTCGAAGAAATCGCTAAAAATCAATAAAACAAAAACTATTCTTTGGGATTCATCTGATTGAAAATACCTTCCAATGTTTCCTTTCCTGCATTACTCATTGCTATACTAAAACCATGCGATACACTTTTTTTACCTTCTTTTAACTGCCTAAAAATAGAATCAATAAAAGTATCTACCGAATCCCACATATCATGTATTCCTTTACCTCCAAGATCAGTATTCAATGCCGGAGGAATAACCTCAATTACCTCTATCGCACGATCTTCAAGCAGGCGACCAAGAGAAAGAGTAAAGGAGTGAAAAAAGGCTTTTGTAGCACAGTAAACAGGAGCTTTGATAAGAGGCACAAAAGCAAGTCCTGAAGTTACATTTATTATTGTTTTTAATGGCTTAAGCTCTTTGAACAAAACAGTTAGATGCAATGGGGCTTCAACATTAATGGTAATCTCTCTTTTGACTTTGTTAAAAAACTCAGGATCCTCAAGTGACATCCAGTTTTGTATACCCGCATTGTTTACCAAAACACTTAAATCGCTATGCTCTTTCTCAATCCAATGATAGAGTGCCTCACGTTCGCTTTCCAATTCAAGATCACATTGTTTTATTATAAGTGAAGGAAGTTTAAAAACTGCTTCTTCAAGCGCATCCAGTCGTCTTCCACAAATGATCACAGTATTTCCTTCTTTAATAAAACGCTCTGCCATTCCAAATCCTATACCGGTAGCACCGCCGGTAATTAAAATTTTATTGTTACTAAGTTCCATATAATTTTATTTAATTTAATAGTAGTCAAAGGTCGAGATCATATAACCGTTACGGATATACAATACAAACAGACTTTTAGACAAATCAAACTATTTTTTATATCTGACGGAAAGAAAGCGGTGTCAAGCCACTGTGTTTTTTGAAGAATTTAGAAAAATGAGAGACCTCATCAAAGCCAAGGGAAAATGCGATTTGAGCAATACTCCAGTCACTGTGCTTTAAAAGAATTTTGCCTTCGCGAACGGTTCTTCCTCCTAATAATTCACTGGTAGATTTTCCAGTAATTTCTTTTAGGTTTTTGTTGAGATAATTAACATGTACACAAAGTTTTTCAGCATATTCTTTTGGTGTGCGCACTTGTACCCTATCGGCAGGAGAGTTGATAGAAAACTGCTGTTCCAAAAGATCAAAAAACTTTTCAGCAATTCTCTGGGGAGCGTTACGCAATTCATTCCTGCTTACATTAGGTATTAATTTCTGTCCATAATGAATAAGTTCTGCAACATAAGCTCTTATAAGATCATATCTATAAGCATAATCACTATTAATTTCACTACATATCTTTTCAAAAATAATACTCAAGTCATTAAAATTAGTAGACATGACAGCCTTAGATTCTGAAATGATGCAGCTTATTTTTGAAAAAATTGGAAAGTAATTCTAATGCAAAACAAGTCAATGGATGCGAATGATTTTAAAGCATTTAAAATTGAAAATCTGGATACTTATACGCCCTCTTTTGGCAGAAAAGATCTTTATCGAATATGTTTGGTAGACGGAAAAAGTACGGTACATTTTAGAGATAAAAGTATTACCATAAATGGGATGTATCTTTTTTTTGGCAATATAAATACACCCTATTCATGGGAAACAGAATCCGAACAAATTGGCTACAGCTGTCTTTTTACTGAAAATTTCCTGAAGGTCGCCGGATATTTAGATAACACGGAATTGATTTCTATTTTCAACATAGAAAAAGTTCCTGTATATGAAGTTATTGAAGATAAGGAAAAAGCTAATATTCAGTTTATTTTCGAAAGAATTCTGGAAGAAAGCAAAGGTCAGTATCTAAAAAGAAAAGACATGGTTCGAAATTTCATCAGTATATTGATTCATGAAGCATTAAAACTGAATAGTAACGGAGATAATCCTGCTGCCTTCATTAGTAAAAAAGCCTCCGAAAGAATCTCTTCCAAATTCTTAAATCTGCTTAATGAACAATTTCCCATAGAGGATAAAAATCGTATTCTTCCTTTTAAAACAGCTGCTGAATTTGCGCGCCAGTTGAATGTTCATCCCAATTACCTAAATCGTCTGGTAAAAAGGGAAACCGGAAAAACAATTTTAAAAATCATCAATGAAAGAATTGTAACCGAAGCCAAAATTTTACTGCTGCATACCGATTGGACCATTACAGAAATAGCCTGTACCCTCGGGTTTGAATATACCTCTTATTTTGATAATGTTTTTAAAAAGACAACGGGTTTGAATCCAAAATTATTTCGGAAAACAAACTAAAATTTCCTCAGTAATAAAAACTCTATTTTTAAATGAAATGGTTTGAAATTCATAAATACCGGTATAAATATTCTTAACAAATTACTTCTGACGCACTATAATTTTGCTGCATAAATAAATAAGAAAAATATGAATACAATATTAGTAAACACTGTTTTAGGTAAAGTCGAAAACATTGATGAGATTTTACCTCATGAATTTGCTGTTGTGGCAGCCTTGAAGGAAGAAGGTGTTTTAGCTCATCTTTTTATTAAAGAAGCTATGGGTGGTGCTGTTCTTGTTTTTAATGAGACAGATCAGGATAAAGTTCAGAAACTGCTTGCCCGACTGCCACTTTATAAATATTTCGAAAAAATAGAGTACACACTATTAAACCAACAATTTTAATGATGAAAAAAGTATTATTTGTAGTTACAAGTTGTAATGAAAAAGGTGAAACAAAGCTTCCAACCGGATTTAATTTAGCCGAAGTTACTCATCCGTTAGAAGTTTTGGAAAATGACGGAATTCATGTAGATATCGCTTCTATAAAAGGAGGACCCGCTCCGCTTGACGGATTAGAAGATTTTAACGATCCTGTTATTGCCAAATATTGGGAAGATATGAATTTTAGAAACAAAATTGATAACACCCTGAAACTGGAAGATGTAAATGTAAAACAATACGACGCGATATTTTTTGCAGGCGGGCATGGAACGATGTGGGATTTTCCAGACACACCAGCTGTTATAAATGCGATTCGCAAAATTTATGAAGATGGCAAGATAGTATCAGCCGTATGTCATGGGCCGGCAGCACTTGTAAATGCTACATTAACCGATGGTTCGCACTTAATTAGCGGAAAAAAAGTAGCCGCGTTTACAAACGACGAAGAGGAAGAGGTACAGTCTACTCATGTAGTTCCTTTTTTATTAGCCGATGCCTTAAAAATTAATGGAGCGTTTCATCAGCCTGCACCAAACTGGAGTGATAACACCATTGTTGATGGTCGTTTAATTACAGGTCAAAATCCGCAGTCTGCTGCCAGCGTTGGTAAAGCATTGTCTAAATTATTATTAAACAAATAAACGGTTTACAATGAATAATATCGAAAATAAAGTAATCGTAATTACAGGTGCAAGCAGCGGATTAGGCGAAGCTTCTGCAAAAGCATTATCTGCAAAAGGGGCAATTATTGTCTTAGCAGCAAGACGTTTAGAGCGTATTGATGCACTTGTCGAAGAGTTTTCTAAAAACGGAAAAAAAGCTCTTGCGGTACAAACCGATGTGACCAATTTTACACAGATGCAAGCTTTGATGGAAGCGTTGATACATAAATTCGGAAAAATAGATGTGCTGCTTAACAATGCCGGAATTATGCCTTCTACTCCACTAATACATTGTGATGTAGCAACATGGAATCAGGTTATTAACGTAAACATGAACGGAGTTTTAAATGGTATTGCAGCGGTACTACCTTATTTTAAAGAGCAAAAATCCGGGCATATTATTAATGTATCTTCGGTTGCAGCACATAAAATAGGCAAAGGTTCAGGAATTTATTCTGCCACTAAAACCGCTGTAAGAGCAATCTCAGAAGGTTTAAGAATGGAAGCCAAAGATTACAACATTAGAACTACTATTATTTCTCCGGGAGTTATAGATACTGAACTGCCGAACGTAAATGGTGTTCCTGATCAATTAACCCAACAATTCTATCAGGCTGTGGCTATTCCGGCAGATTCTTTTGCACGCGTTGTAGAATTTGCGATCAGTCAGCCTGAAGAAGCTGATATTAATGAAATTCTGTTTCGACCTACACGTCAGGAATATTAAACCGTAAAAAATGAAAAAAATAACCATTATATATTTTTCAGGTTCGGGCAGTACAGCAAAGTTTGCTGAATCGATTGGCAAGGGAGTTTCGTCTCTTGAAGGCGCAACTTTGAATATTATTTCAATAGATGAAAATGATATCATAAGGGGAGGCTATAAAAATGACCTTGTCATAAACCAATTAGAAACAAGTGATGCCATTATATTTGGAACGCCAATTATATGGCGGGATGCGCCGCACAGTTTAAAGCCTTTGCCGATGCAACAATTGGAAGCTGGTCACAGCAAAAATGGAAAAATAAGATCGCCGCAGGATTTACAATATCAGGAACACCAAGCGGAGACAAAATAATCACTTTACAGTATTTACAAGCCATTGCAATGCAGCATGGAATGATCTGGCTGGGCACAGGCGAAATGCCTTCACAGTCAAATGGTGTAAATCGTCTGGGAACATGGATAGGTGCCATGGCTTTTGCAGAACAAAATCAAACAATATCAAGATCCAATTATCATAAGATCCAAATTAAAAACTCGCACTAT
Organism: Flavobacterium salmonis; assembly: GCF_903819435.1. Taxonomy (GTDB): domain Bacteria; phylum Bacteroidota; class Bacteroidia; order Flavobacteriales; family Flavobacteriaceae; genus Flavobacterium; species Flavobacterium chungangense. The sequence goes on from NZ_CAIJDP010000068.1 coordinate 27,502, forward strand.
TGATGCGAGTTTTTAATCATTATTTGATATAATTTTGCCAGATATGAAACTTAAAAAAAATATTCTAATATTTAGAATTTACAGTAAGGTTCTTTTATATAATCATTTAAAACTTATTTTCAACTTCTGCGGCTTTCAGCATCAAATAATGCAAATCAGTATTTTTTACAAAAGGTTTTAAAAGTTCGCTTCCCGGACCAAACATTGCCAGTTCAACATAATCGGCAGAGTGATCCATGCTAATCCAGCCTACCGAATTTATTTTTCCCTGCATTTCTGCAAAAGCTTTATAAGGCAGTTTTTTGTAATTATACAAACCATCTTCTTTATGCAATCCATCATAATATCCTAAGACTGTTTTTGCTTCTTCATCAGAAACCGAATGGCCATTTGCTTTTTCAATAATTTCTTTTACTTGCGAAACAGAAGATTCTGGTTTTATCTGATTCAGAATCCATTCGTTCGTCTGAGTATATTTTTGGATACTGTCAAAATTATCGTTGGCATCTTTACCGTAAATAATTCCAGGATTTGCATTTCCGTGATCTGTGGTTATAACAACCAAAGTTTCTTTGTCTTTCTCAGCAAAATCTATTGCAGCTTTTACAGCTTCATCAAATTCAATCTGATCCTGTATCAAACCTGCAATATCATTGCCATGTGCTGCCCAATCCACTTTTCCGCTTTCAATCTGCAAAACAAACCCCTCCTTATGATTTTTCATTCTGTCAATTGCCTTTTGGGCCATTTCAGCAAGACCTGGAATTGTCTTTTTTAAATTTTCATCACTATTTCTATCCACATAATACGGAAGCCCGTCATCTGCAAATACGCCCAAAATTGGCTGCGTACTTAAAGCTGAATTCATTTCAGATCGCGTTTTTACAACCTGATATCCCTTTGATTTAAAAGCAGAGAACATGTCTTTTTTATCTTTCCTTAATGCCGGGCTAAAATAGTTTGCACCACCTCCCATCATAACATCAAAACCAAGTTCTAAATACTGTTCGGCAATATCCTCCTGTGCATTCCTGCTTTTACTGCTTACGCAAAAGCCCGCTGGAGTAGCGTGCGTTATAGGAACGGTGGTCACACAGCCTGCCATTTTTCCTGCCTTTTTAAATTTTTGCCAAATGGGTAAATGAGGTTCTCCATTCGGACTTATATTCAGTACACCATTATTGACTCTAAAACCACCTCCCCACGAAGAGCTTGCTGCAGATGAATCTGTTACTATAGAACTCGCAGAGGCTGTATCCATTAAAGCCCTTGAAACCCTGTTATCTTTGTATAACTGAATCCAGTTTGAGCCTTTGCCCGTTTTTCTGTTTAGAAATAAATCGGTCATGTTTAATGTTCCCGTGCTCATCCCGTCACTAACCAATAAAATAATATTTTTTGCTTTCTTATTTTTATTAGTAGTTTCTAAATCTAAAATATTGGCCGAACCCTGTAAAGGATTTATCATTACTGCCCCGATTGTAAATAAAGAGCCATTTTTAAAGAACTTTCTTCTGTTCATTATTATTTTATTTAAGTATTTCAAAGATAATTAATAACCCGTAAATCAAAAGCACTATAAGGATAGTACGGTAAACATAACTTTTTTTTAATCTACAAGGTTACCTGCAGTTCTGGGAATTGGAAAAGGATCATTCTCAGAGAAAAAACCATCCTGCAGGTCCATAATTTCGTCAGCCGTGCAAAGACTGTTTTCTAATTGTTTTCGCATTTCTTTTTCATTGATAGAAAATCCAATAAATACTAATTCGTTAAGTCTGTCACCAAAATCAAGTGTCCAGCGTTCTTCTATAATATCCTGGTTTTCGGCAAAGCTTTGATAATTCATTCGCTCTGCCAATGGCATACTTGCCCACCAAACACCTGCGCTTTCCGCTTTTATAGAACCTCCAGCCTGACTCCAGTTTATGGCTTGTTCGGGACGGGATGCCATCCAGAACAAACCTTTACTCCGAATAACAGAGGATGGAAAATCCTTCGAAATAAAATCCCAAAATCGATACGGATGAAAAGGTTTTTCGTTTCTAAAAACAAACGAACTAATGCCATATTCTTCGGTTTCAGGTGTATGGATACCTTCCAGTTCGCGTATCCATCCTGCTGAATTCTCAGCCTCTTCGTAATTAAATAATTCTGTATTGATAATTTCGTTTGGATTGACTTTCCCTAATTCAGAAGAAATAATTCTGGCTACAGGATTCAGTTTTTTAATAGACGCTTTTAGGGCTTTCAATTGGCTTGGGGTAACAAGATCGGTTTTATTGAGGATAATTACATTGGCAAATTCTACCTGATCCATCAAAAGATTTACAATCGTTCGATTATCATTTTCGATGTTGGTTGCCTGAATATCTTCCAACGTTTGGGCAGAACCAAAATCTTTAAAAAAATTCAGGGAATCTACCACCGTTACCATAGTGTCTATGTAGCTAAAACGGGATAAATCAATATTCTCATCCTCGTTTACAAAAGTAAAAGTCTGGGCTACAGGAATAGGTTCGCTGATGCCGGTACTTTCGATTAGCAGATAATCAAATCGGTTTTCTTTGGCCAGTTTCTCTACCTCAACCATCAAATCTTCCCGAAGCGTGCAGCAGATACAGCCGTTGCTCATTTCTACCAGTTTTTCTTCGGTGCGGGAAAGTGTATTTTCTGCTTTTACCAAATTCGCATCAATATTTACTTCGCTCATATCGTTTACGATTACAGCAACTTTCAATCCTTCTTTGTTATGCAGAATATGGTTTAGCAGGGTCGTTTTTCCGGCTCCCAGGAATCCTGATAATACAGTTACAGGTAATTTTTTCATGTATTTTGGTATTAATTTGATGTAGATTTTAGCGTGTGTGTTTTTAGATTTGGCAGCACTTTAAAATAAATCGTTTTGGAATCTATTTTGAAACTATCATAAAAAAACTAATAGAGATTCTGGCTTCACTTCTCAAACCGCCACTAGATCTCGCTATGATATTATTTTAAAGTTGTTACCTTCCTTATCAGGCAATGCTTTTTCATTCTTAACATAACATTATAGCTTGACAGTACTGCTACTGCAATTGTATAAAGAATCGCTGCTGTTAATTTTTGACCGAAAAGCTAATGAATGAAAGGCGTACTATTTGCCAAACAGGATGAGCCAGAAAAAAAGATTTTTTTTCCAGATTATATAATCTGGAATATTGGCGGACCCCGAAGAGAGAAAAGGCTTCCTTTAAAAAAAGAGGAATGTTGGTAAAAGAAAAATGAAGTTAAAGTGTTTACTGCACTATTTTTATGAAAGTGTAAAACATAAAAATTAGTAATTGTAAACAAAATGAAGTTAAAATCACAAGTAAAACATTTTTCAGAAATACTATGACTATGGGTTACTTCTGCTTTACTTTTAGAATAATGACAATGTTTCTCTGCCAGTTGTTCAGTATGATGTTCATAAGAATGTATGGACTGAAACAGTATTGAAAACAATACTGCCATAGACAGAAACACATTGATTATGATAAATTTCTTTTTCATTACTGAAAATTGAACCACCAATTAATAGCATTATAAGACAATTTCTTTATTTGTCTTTTGTAGTACCTTTAATTTAATGCAATAGTGTTGCAAATATAGAGATCTTATTTTTAAATGCAATAAAGTTGCATTTAATTTTACAAACTATTTCTCCGTAATTTTTATAAATCCTTAATTTGATGAAACTAAAATTGAGCAATATTTCACAGCTTTATAAACTTTTTAAGGAAGTGAATCATATGTCAAATGCAAAAACTAATATCCAAATTTTCGACCGCTTCGGAAAATTATTAAAACAAATCAGTCCTCTTGATATTGGATGGGATGGTACCTATAATAACACGAAAATGCCTGCTACTGATTACTGGTATGTTATTAAGTTAGAAGACAATCGCATTTTTAAAGGCCATTTTACTTTAAAACGATAGAACAATCTCAAAAAATGAAGTGGGTAAAGACACTATTAAATAAAATAACGCCATTGTCTTCCAATGGCGTTATTTGTCTTTCGTGGAGTCGCCGGGAATCGAACCCGGGTCCAAACAAGCAACTAAAGAGCTTTCTACACGTTTATTTCCTGATTAGATTTTCGATGTTAAGCAAGGCCAGAAACAGCCACTCAACACTTATCTTCTTAATTTTCAAAATCCACCCGAAGCTCATGGAAATCTAGGTTTATTTTTACGGTTCCCCTAAACAGAACGCCACAAACCAAGGCTTTCAAGGAGAATCCAGCTTCCCTACCTTGTAGGGACGTGGCTAATCTTACTATAATTCGGATTATGCAGCTAAAGCGTAGTTATTTTCGCCGTGTAAAAGTGTAAGATCTTATATTTACGAGCAAGGTCTCAATGCTCGACGTGCTTACTTTTCAATTCGACTTGCTGTCAAAACCAGTCGACCCCAAAAATGAGTTTGCAAATTTATACTATTTGCAGTTACTTTCTATTAAAATTTTCAGAAAAATTAGAAAGCCAAAAGTCGAAAGTTGTAAAGTTTTTAAAGTCACACGGTTGCTTCTTTTTGTTTTCCGCAATTGGTATATTTAAAAGGAACAAAGTCAATATTTACAATTTCTTTATGACTTTCGACTTTGTGACTTATTATATTACTCTTCTTCTTTAAACTGAAAAGGATAATCTCCAAAAATTGGAGCCAGTTTACGAACTGCATACGTATTTCTTGTCATTTTATTAGATAATGCTATAATGGTTATATGCTCTTTTTGAAGCGTAATATAAGAAGATGTGTTTCCGTGCCACCAGCCATTGTGAAAATAAAAATTCTGACCTGTTTCCCAATTGATCATTCTGATTCCTAATCCATAATTTTTGGCACCTTTACGTTCATTGCTCTGACCAGTGTAAACCTCTTTTAATAAAGCCGGTTTTAAAAAATCGGGAGCATATCTGGCTCTGTCAAATTTTAAAAGATCACGAACTGTCGAAAAGATATTTTTATCACCATAAACGTTATCCAAATAGTCAAAACCAATTTCGACCCCATTCCCTTTATAAGAAGGAACAATGTTTTTTCTGTCTTTATCATCATCAAAAACATAAGTATGCGTCATTCCAAGAGGTTTGAAAATCATTTGCGACATTGCTTCTTTGTAGGTCAGTCCCGTTATTTTTTCGATTATGAGTGCCAGCATGGCGTAATTGGTATTACAATAGGCAAAACGGGTACCTACCCTTGACTCCAGACCTACATCTTTAGTCGCCAGAATGTCTAAAATATCTTTATTGGTAAGCTGGTTGTGCCTGTCCCAAACCGATTTGTCATGATCTGTAAAATAAGCATAATTTCGCATTCCGCTTCGATGGCACAATAACATTCGAACCGTACATTCTTCGTATGGAAAAGTTTTTAAAATAGTATTTACTTTTTGATCCAGGCCAATTTTGCCTAAATTGATTAATTTTAAAACAGCAGTTGCAGTCAGTACTTTGCTTACAGACGCAATTTGTACAGGGGTATCAGCAGTAATTTTAGTGTCTTCATTTTTATTGGCAAAACCATTATATCTTTCAAAAATAATCTGACCGTTTTTTGCTACCAGAAAACTTCCATTCATGCAGTTGTTTGGCCAGTTTTTATTGTAAAAATAATTTATTCTCCCTTTTACAGAATTAATATAGGCCGCACTTATTTTTTTTTCAGCCCCCATCGGAACCATTTTTCCCAATGTATCTTTTTCTTTTACAGCTCCATCCTGACTGTTGTTTTTATCTTTTCCACATGAACTTAAAACTAAAACTGAGAAAAGTATTTGTGGTATATTTGTCTTTTTAAGGAAACTCATTTTCATCATTCTTTAAAAACAAATATATAGAATTCAATATTTATGTTTGGTAATTTTGAGAGCTAAAAACGGATACCCTTAAAAGACAATTAACACGTTTTTTTGTTAGCCATTTGAAAATCAGATCATAGTGATTCAAAATCATTAAAAATAAGAAAACAGCAACAAAAAATTAACTATATTTGTTATATTTAAAACAAAATAACAAATAAAAGTTATATTATTAAATTTTAAATCCTAATAAATGAAATTCGGAATTATCAAAGAAAGAAAAAATCCACCTGACAGACGTGTTGTCTTTGCCCCTGATGCATTAGCAAAACTAAAACAACTCCACCCTGAAGCCTATATAAGTGTTGAAAGTTCAGATATTAGAATTTTTTCAGATCTTCAATATAAAAGTATGGGAATTAATGTTGCTGATGACGTTTCAGATTGTGATATTTTATTTGGCGTAAAAGAAGTTCCTGTAGCTAATTTAATTTCGAATAAGTCTTATTTCTTTTTTTCGCATACCATAAAAAAACAGCCTCACAACAAAAAACTTTTACAGGCCATATTAGAAAAAAATATCACTTTATACGATCATGAAACGATTGTTGATGAACATAACCGCAGGTTAATCGGGTTTGGGAAATATGCCGGAATGGTTGGGGTTTATAACGGAATTCGTGCGTTCGGAATAAAATTTGAATTATTTAAACTTCCAAAAGCAGAAACTCTATCAGGAAAAGATGCCCTGATCATGCATTTGAAAAGAATAACACTGCCTCCTTTAAAATTTGTAATCACAGGAACAGGAAAGGTTGGTAGCGGCGCGCAGGAAATTTTGAAAGCAATCAAAGTAAAGGAAATTACTGTAGAAAATTATCTAACCAAAAACTACACGCAGTCAGTTTATGTACAGCTTGATGCTTTAGAATACAATAAAAGAACTGACGGTAAGATTCTTGACTTTGTAGATTTCACCCAACATCCTGAAGATTATACGTCTGATTTCGAAAAATTCACCAAAGTCAGTGACATTTATATAGCCGGGCATTTTTACGGAAATAATGCACCAATGATCCTGACTCAGGAAATGCTGAATGCTAAAGATTGTAAAATAAGAGTTGTCGCTGACGTTTCATGTGATATAAATGGCCCAATTGCAAGTACACTCCGTTCTTCTACAATTGCTGAACCTTTGTACGGATATCTGCCATCAGAAAATAAAGAAGTTGATATTTTTCATCCGGCTGCAATTGTAGTAATGGCAGTTGATAATTTGCCTTGTGAAATCCCAAAAGATGCCAGTGAAGGTTTTGGAGAACAGTTTATGGAACATGTTATTCCGGCTTTTTTTAACGGAGATAAAGATGGAATTCTGGAACGAGCCAAAATTACCGAGAATGGTAAACTTACAGAGCGATTTAGTTATTTACAAGACTATGTTGATGGGAATTAATTAATTTAATTTGTGTTGCTTATTAATTTGTAACTATTTTTTAACACACTTAAAATAACATATTTACTATCAACAGCCAACATGAAAAAACTCATAATTACATTTTCGATTTCATTATTATTAAACTGTGCTCATTTACTCGCCCAAACCAATCCGGAAACTCTTTTGTTTCCTAACGGAATTGAAAAAAATACGGTAACGCATCCTAATCCTGAAAAGGTAGTTGACTCTGTTCTTAATCCGTTGTCATTATCCCATAAAAACAGGGTAATCAGTAATATTTCGGTTCCAACCTATCAATTATTTCCGGCTTCTGAATCGAACAACAAACATATTGGAGTCGTTATATTTCCGGGTGGAGGTTTAACTACGAACTGGGTCGATAAAGAAGGAACTGATCTTGCGATGTGGCTTTCCGGACAGGGGATCAATTGTATAGTGGTAAAATACAGAACTAACAGAAAAGATGAAAAGAGAGAAATGATTATTCCGATGGATGATTATAAAAGAGCCGTTTATCAGGATGCCAGAACAGGTATTTTAAAAATGAAAGAACTGGCGGAAGGCTTAAAAATTGACAAGGACAAAATTGGAATTTTGGGCTTTTCGGCCGGTGGCTGGCTAAGCGAACGCATTGTAATCAAATCTACCGAAACAAAAGAAGCCGTAGACTGGAAACCCGCTTTTGCTGCTTTAATTTACCACGGCAATACGTTAAGCAATTTTAAAAAAATTGACAACGTTCAGGCCTTACCTCCTATTTTTATGGCGATTGCCCGTGACGACAAAAAAATGCCTGTAAAAGAAATTATTCCGGGGCTGGCTGCCATTGCTGCCGAAGTAAAAAATTCGGAATTACATATTTATTCAAAAGGTGATCACGGTTTTGGACTGGCTTATGATAAAGGGCATTCGGTTTCAAAATGGAAAGACAGTTTCTATGACTGGTTATTAGACATTTACAATAAGTAAAATATCAAGTCTTTTAAAAATAGTTTAAACATATAAAAAAGGGAGGGAATTTTAAAATTTCCTCCCTTTTAAGATTGATATATCTCGATCGAAGCCGAACTGATTGCAGTAAAACTAAACCATTTCCTCAGGTTTGACCCATGCATCAAAATCGTCAGGAGTAACGTATCCTAAACGAACGGCCTCCTCTTTAAGCGTAGTTCCGTTTTTGTGAGCGGTTTGAGCAATTTCGGCTGCTTTATAATAACCGATTTTTGTATTTAAAGCTGTTACTAACATCAATGAATTATCTACTAATTCTTTGATACGTTTGTAATTAGGTTCAATTCCCTGAGCACAATGTTCGTCAAATGAAACACACGCATCGCCTAACAGTCTTGCTGACTGTAAAAAGTTTGCTGCCATAACAGGCTTGAAAACATTCAATTCATAATGTCCCTGCATTCCTCCTACTGCAATTGCTACATCATTTCCGATTACCTGAGCACAAACCATTGTTAAGGCTTCGCACTGCGTTGGGTTTACTTTTCCGGGCATTATTGAAGAACCCGGTTCATTTTCAGGAATATGAATTTCGCCAATTCCGGAACGAGGCCCTGAAGCCAGCATTCTGACATCATTAGCTATTTTATTTAAAGAAACAGCCAACTGTTTTAAGGCTCCATGAGTTTCTACAATGGCATCGTGTGCGGCCAAAGCTTCAAATTTGTTTTCAGCCGTAACAAATGGATGACCGGTAAATTGGGCAATATATTCGGCTACTTTGACATCATAGCCTTTTGGAGTATTTAGTCCTGTTCCTACTGCCGTTCCGCCTAAAGCGATTTCAGATAAATGTGCTAATGTATTTCTAAGTGCTTTTAAACCGTATGCCAATTGAGCTGCATAGCCTGAAATTTCCTGTCCAAGTGTCAATGGCGTTGCGTCCATAAGGTGTGTACGTCCGATTTTTACAACGTCTTTAAACTCGGTTGCTTTTTTGACTAATGTTGCATGCAGTTTTTCGACTCCCGGAATGGTGGTTTCCAAAACCATTTTGTAAGCTGCAATATGCATTCCGGTTGGAAAGGTATCGTTTGACGATTGTGATTTATTGACATCATCATTGGCTTTTATGAATTGTTCGCCTTCGCCAATTTCAAATCCTTTAAGCACCTGAGCACGATTTGCTATTACTTCATTGACATTCATATTACTTTGCGTTCCTGAACCGGTTTGCCAGATCACAAGCGGAAATTCATCTTTTAATTGTCCGGCAAGTATCTCATCACAAACTGCAGCAATAGCGTCACGTTTTTCGATTGGCAAAACACCTAAATCATAGTTGGCATAAGCAGCTGCTTTTTTAAGATAAGCGAAACCTTCTATAATTTCTTTTGGCATTGATCCTGAATCTCCAATTTTAAAATTATTTCTGGAACGCTCTGTTTGTGCACCCCAATATTTATTAGCCGGAACCTGCACTTCGCCCATAGTGTCTTTTTCTATTCTGTATTTCATTTTGTTGTTTGTAAAATATTGTTTGTAAAATGTGAAATGTTATTTGTGAGATTTAGAAACTGACGTTTCTTTTGAAAACGAATGCTTTAGCCCTGATGGAAACGGCATCCTTTTATGGGGTGTTCCCCATAAAAGATATAGTGGACAGCAGGAAACAGCTCCTGAAAACACTCATGTTATTTTATTTTAGCTACTTAAAAAAAATCCTTATTTAAAATGAGTATAAATATAGCAATAATTGCCCTTTTAGAAAAATTGATTTGGTTTTTATTGGCAAGGAAAAATATAAAACCTACATTTGTGCTTACATTCAAAAATTCCGGAAAACATGTTTGAATTTTCACAGTACTTAGGCTTTTTGCTTTTCTTAACCATACTAACTATAGGGTTTTGGTTAATGTTTTTCTTGGTTGGTTTCGTATCTTATTGGGTTACGGGAGCTAGCTGGGAAATGTTCAAAGAAAAAAGAGCTAAAAAAAGACAAGAAGAACAATCAGTTAAACTTTAATTGATTTCATAAAAAAGGACCCGTGAAAACGAGTCCTTTTTTTATGCTAAAAAATGAAAAAAAATCCAAACTCCAACTTTTACATTGGAATTTGAATTTTTACGTTTTGGGATTTAACCTATTTTATCCAGGAAACTCTCCTCCATCTCCTCCACCATCATTTCTCGGTGCTCCATTCTTCTCTCTGTCATTTTTAGACTTGTTGAAACGATAAGTAAACGATAAATTGAACTGACGTTTACGGAACTGAAATTCACTGTATGATGTCTGAGTCATTACTCTTGAGTCATTGTAAAAATTCGTGTATGACATCATTTTTCTTGAATTGAAAATATCACTGATATTGAATGCAATTGTAGCTTTGTCTTTTAAAACGTCTTTACTGAAAGCTGTATTTAAACCAAACTGTCCCAGATTTTTACCTTGTGCTGTTTTTTGTTCGCCATTATAATTACCGCTTAATTGCCAGTCTATTTTGTATGGCAGGGTAACTTTTGAACTAATTCTGGCAAACCATGTAGTAGCCTGGTTGTCTAAATTTTGTACAATCACACTACCGTTATTATCTTCATAAGTGTTTTCTCCGGTTGTTTTTACATTATAAAAATTGAAATTACTGTTTAATTTCCACCATTTGAATGGAGTGTAATTAAATGTAAATTCGAAACCAAATTTTTGTTCTTTTCCTAAGTTAATTGGTGAGCTTTTAATAACCGGAATACCTTCAACTGTTTCGCCCGGTGCAGGAGTTACAACATCACCATCAGGAGTTACAACCTCACCTGTAGGAAACCTCACAAAACTAAAAACGTCTTTGGTATCTTCAAAATAAGCAGAAGTACTAAAAGTTACTTTATCCCAACGCTTAAGATATCCAATATCATATTTATCAGTCAATGAAGGATTTAAATCAGGATTCCCCTGAAAGATATTGATATTACTGGCATAGTTTACCGCTGGGTTCATAAAACGCCCTCTCGGTCTGGTTAAACGCTTGCTGTAACTTGCAGTAAAATTGCTTTGGTCTGAAATTTCATAACTTATAAAAGCACTTGGAAATAAATTATTGTAATTCTTAGTATTAAATTTATTTGTATCTAAAAGATTGACTTCAATATTGGTGTCTTCCCAACGCAATCCAAATAAATAAGAAAATTTATTTACTTTAAAACCGTATGAAGTATACAATGCATTTATATTTTCTTTGTACTCTAAAGTATTGGATAAATTTTCATCTTTTTCATACACCCCATTGACAAGATTGGCAACATAGTATACATTATTTAAATCGCCAAAACTTCCTTTGTATCCTGCTTCAAACTGACTTCCTTTTCCTAATGGCAAAACATAGTCTGCCTGCAGCTGAATTTGTTTCTGAACCTGATTATTTAACGTTCTATTGAAAGTAGGCTCAGCTGTAATGACGCTTTTACTGTCGTCTGTGTTTCGTGAAATCGATAAATCGGCTGTAAGTTTATGTCCTTTATCGTTGAAATTTTTGATTAAATTGGATGTATATTCTACATTTTCACCTCCGGTGTCTCCATTATTTAATCTGAATGAATTTCCTGTAGCAACACGATTAGCATCATAATTATAATAATTGATCAGATCTCTGTCTTCTCCTGTATTTTTTTGATAATTGATCGCATTTGTCCAGAAAGTCGTTGGCGTAATTGACCATTCTATTCCGGCCCTTCCATTGAATCCGTCTCTGGTTCTTTTAGTGTCACGGGTTTCATCTAAGTATGATTTAGGAGAACCATCCTCATTAAAGTATTCTGTATTGGTTAAGCCTTCTCCTTCATTTGTTCTGTAATTATATCCGGCTGTAGTAAAATAATTTAATTTTTCCGTTTTATAATTCAGATTGGCACTGAGTCCATACGTTTCAGGAAGTCCCGTTGAAGCAATAAAAGTTCCGTTGAAACCTTGATTTTTTCCTTTTTTAAGAATAATATTAATCAAACCAGAACCACCTTCTGCATCGTAACGCGCTGATGGATTGGTAATCACTTCAACTTTATCAATTGCATCTGCCGGAAGCTGACGTAAAGCTTCGGCAACATTAATTGCGTTTGATGGTCTTCCGTCTATTAAAATTCGGATATTATCACTTCCTCTTAAGCTTACATTTCCTTCTGTATCCACAGAAACTGAAGGAACATTATCCAGAACATCACTAACTGTTCCTCCTTTTACCATCATATCCTGCCCAACATTGTATACTTTTTTGTCCAGCTTTATTTCAACAGATGATTTTTCGGCACGCACTACAACCTCATTCAATTGCGCAGCGTCTTCAGACAAGCTTACAACTCCTAAATTAGTATCTTCTGAAATATTTTTTCCTTTGATTTCAGTAGCTTTAAACGAAATAAACTCAACTTTGATATCATAAATTCCAGACGGAACTGCTAAATCAAATTCACCTTTTGGATTTGTAATTCCGCCGGCAATCACTTTAGTTTCATTCGGTAGAGTAATTGAAATTGTAGCATACTCCAGTGGTTGTTTTGAAACTTTTTCTAAAACTTTTCCGGTAACCTTTACTTTCGCTTGACCCGAAGGTGGTTGTTGTGCATAATTACATAATCCTGAAAGCATAATTAGGATCAATATCGCAAATTTGATTTTTTTCATTATTTTTTTTGGTATTTCTTTTCCTTTTAGACCGCAAATATAGCTTTTGGTTTAAAAGAGTAAATCACAAAAAAATGTTAATCAAATATTTTATATTCCATCTAAAAAAGAAGCTACTTTGTCCAAATCACGTCCAATTATAGCTTTTCCATCTTTTATAACAATCGGCCTCTCTATCAAAATCGGATTATCAACCATAGCCTGAATAACTTGCAAATCTGTCAAGGTTTTTCCTTTGTACTCTTCAATCCATACTTTTTCTTTAACTCTAACTAGTTCAATTGGTTTCATGTCTAATTTTTCTATTAATCTTTTCAGTCCTTCAAAAGTTGGTGTCTCAATAAGATATGGAATAATTTCATAGTCCTGATTCGCATTATCCAGAAAAGCCAGACAACTTCTTGATTTTCCACATCGTGGATTATGGTAAACTTGTATCATGTTATTTTTTTAAGTTGTTGTAAAATAATTGGGCTAAAAAAGGGTATTTTAGCAATCCCCAAAAATAAGATTTACTTATTAATTAGAACTCCATTTTAATTTTAAATAATATGTTTTTAGAACAAGGAATTAAACCAGAAAATAAATTTTGGAAATATCTTTTAGGCTCTGTAGTCATAATTTCAGCATCTGTTTTTGGTCAGTTTCCTTTATGGCTGGCGGTAAAATATGAAACTCTAATCAACAAAAAACCGTATCCAGAGAACGATAAAATGCTGATGAAAATGTTTGATTCAAACCTGACTTTATTTTTAGTTATGGTTTCGTTCGCTTTTGCCTTAGCAGGGGTTTATTATGTTGTCAAATACATGCATCATCAAAGTATCTTATCCGTTACAACTTCGCGAAAAAAAGCAGATACAAAACGTATTTTGTTTTCCTTTTTTATATGGGCGGGTTTTTCAGTATTGAGTTTTGTGTTTATTTATTTACAATCACCTGAAAACTTTATTTTTAATTTCAAACCAATTCCTTTTTTAATATTAGTAGTTATCGGTACCCTGATGATCCCGATACAAACCAGTAGTGAAGAATATGTTTTTAGGGGCTATCTGATGCAGGGTTTTGCCAGCTTAGCCAAAAACAGATGGTTTCCGTTATTAATGACTTCATTTATATTTGGTTCTATGCACTGGTTTAACCCGGAAGTAACTAAAATGGGCAATATTATCATGATTTATTACATAGGTACCGGATTCTTTTTAGGAATTATTACTTTAATGGATGAAGGCATGGAACTGGCACTTGGTTTCCATGCTGCCAACAACCTGATAGGCGCTTTGCTGGTAACCTCAGACTGGACCGTTTTTCAGACCTATTCCCTTTTTATTGATAAATCTGAACCTTCTGCCAGCTTTGATGTTATATTGCCTGTGGTTGTAATCTACCCCATTTTGCTTTTTATTTTCAGCAAAAAATACAACTGGACAAACTGGAAAGAAAAATTAACCGGAAACATCAAAGAAACAAACGATGAAGTGACCGAATTTTTAAATTTAAATTAATACACCATGCTAAACCTTACTCATAAAAACGTTCACAATTATTTTAAAATAGATGGTTATCATTTAAATGGAGACGATTTGCGTTCTGTTGCTTATAGCTACATTAAGGAAGGTGATACTAATCAACAGGCAATTGGAGAATTTTTATTAGACTGGTTCGACGATAAAGAATATATCGAAATGAGAACATCAGGGACTACAGGTCTGCCTAAATTAGTCCGATTACAAAAACAAGCGATGATACAATCGGCATTGGCAACAGGAGATTTTTTTAATTTAAAACCTGGAAACAAGGCTCTGCTTTGCCTGCCGGTGAAATTTATTGCAGGAAAAATGATGCTCGTACGAAGCTTTATTCTGGGTTTAGAGTTGGACGTTACAGAACCCAGCACAACACCATTATCCCTAAATGATAAATTATATAATTTTGTCGCGATGGTACCTTTGCAGGTTCAAAATTCGATTGAAGGATTAAAAAATGTCAAAAAATTAATAGTGGGCGGAGCAAAAATGGATACTGCTCTCGAAGAAAAAGTTTTGCCTTTGAAAACTGAAATTTACGAAACTTACGGAATGACCGAAACTATTACTCATATTGCAGCTAAAAAAGTGGGAGAAAAAGCATTTACTATTCTGCCTAATATAAAGATTTCCAAGGACAGCAGAGGGTGCTTAGCAATTACAGTTCCTGCTATTTCCAACGAAACTATCATTACCAATGACCTGATTGAGTTTGTAAAAGAAAATCAGTTTATATTTTTAGGAAGAATTGATAATGTAATTAATAGCGGTGGCGTAAAATTAATTCCTGAACAAATTGAAACAAAACTCATTAAAAAAATTAATTCAAGATTTTTCGTTACCGGAATTCCGGATTCAATTTTGGGAGAAAAACTAATTTTGGTTATTGAAGGAGAAAAACAAGATTTTCCAACTGGCTTTTTTGATGTTTTGGATAAATATGAAAAACCAAAAGAAATAGTTTTTGTCCCTAAATTTAAGGAAAATGAAAATGGAAAACTATTACGCAAACCAAGCTTACTTTGATAAAATCACAATAAATAAATCCCAAATTCCAAAATATGAATTGGAATTTGGGATTTTAAATTTTAGTATCTATTTGACTAAATTTACTCTTTACGCTCTAATAATGCCATATAAAATCCATCGAAACCAGATTCTGAAGCCAGAATTTTACGGTCTTTTATAAATGTAAATTGTTTTCCGATTTCTGTTTTCAGGAACTTCTCAACTTGTTCCTGATTTTCTGATGGTAAGACCGAACATGTAGCATATACTAATTTTCCACCTGGCTTTACAATTTTAGAATAACTTTCTAAAACCTCAGACTGTACTTTACGAATATTATCAATAAATTCAGGTTGTAATTTCCATTTGGCGTCAGGATTTCTTTTTAAAACTCCTAAACCGCTACATGGCGCATCAATTAACACTCGATCTGCTTTTTCATGGAGTTTTTTAATCACCTTTGTAGTGTCAATAATACGATATTCGATATTAAAAGCACCATTTCGTTTAGCTCTTAATTTTAATTGCTTCAGTTTACTTTCGTATAAATCCATTGCAATTAATTGTCCTTTATTTTCCATTAAAGAAGCAATGTGCAATGTTTTCCCACCCGCTCCGGCACAAGTATCAACAACACGCATACCTGGTTTTACATCAAGAAAACCTGCAACCAATTGTGAGTTTGCATCCTGAACTTCAAAAAGTCCCTGTTTAAAAGCATCTGTCAAAAATACATTTGCTCTTTCTTTTAAAACTAAAGCTTCAGGCTGATCTTTTAAATATTCTGTTTCGATATTTAAATCCATCAATGTGTTTCTTAAGTTTTCCTTAGTTCCTTTAAGTGTGTTGGTTCTTAAGATAACTTTTGCAGGCTGGTTTTGGGCTGCAATTTCTTTTGCCCAAACTTTTTCACCTAGTTCTTTAGCTCCCAATTCATCCATCCAGTCCGGGATAGATTCTTTTAAAGCCCTAACTTTTGAAAGCTCGTCAAAACGACCTTTTATTTTTCTTTCAGGTGTTCCTTCCAACTGTCTCCAGTCCGGAATTGGATAACCTCTTAAAACTGCCCAAACAGCAAACATTCTCCATAAATTATCTCTGTCAAAGGGTTCTTTAACTTCGGCAATTTCAGCATATAATCTTTTCCAACGAACTATTTCGTATATCGTTTCAGCAACAAACTTCCTATCAGAACTTCCCCAACGTTTGTCTTTTTTTAAGGCTCTTGCTACCACTTTATCCGCGTATTCTCCTTCATTAAAAATAGCATTTAAAGAATCGATGGTAGTATAAACTAAATTTCTGTGTAATCTCATTTTAATTGTTTGAGTTGCAAAGGTACTATTAATTGATTGAAAGTTAAATTTTTTAATTTGATTGTTATTTTAACTTCCGGTAAAAAGAAAAACACTCTAAAAGAGTGTTTTTGAATGTATTTTGAAAAATGATTTATTTTATAATCCTTGTCAAACCAATATTCTCCGGAGCATGAAGCACCATTGGAAATTTTTCTATTTTTACAGAACTGCTGTCTAAACCAAAAGCACTTTCTTCAGATAAACTCAATTTCTTAATTAAAAAATAAGAATTCATGATTATTTTTTCGTGCCATAATAAATCAGAGTCATTAGACAAGAATTTTTCAGACAATACAAATTTGAAATCTCCAACAATATTATTTTTGTTCAATGATTCGTAACGGCTGGTAATATCAACTTCTCCATTTTTTACCATATCACGAATAACTTCCCTAAACATTAAATTAATTTTGGTTGGTTCTCTGAAGCCTAAATTGAAATCAATTCTGTAAATATCATCTTTGGCAATTTCGGTTACTTTATACTGAGTTTTATAAGGCTCAGTTAAAATATTCACATGGACAAACCAATAAATATCAGCTCTTTTTGGACGCTTTTGAAGAATAGAATACATCACTTTTTGCTCTAATTCATCAACACGATTAGCATTTGTCATGTAAACCAAATGGGTAGCATATTTTGGAATGGATAAATCTTCGCTCAATTCCATTAAGACTTTCTTGTAATCATCAATTTTGACAATTTTAGTATAGCTTTTATTAATTTTTTTAGCCATATACCATACTGTCATTACCGAAATCAATAAAATTGCAATAATCAACGTTACATAACCGCCTTCGGCAAATTTGGTAATATTAGCCAGTAAAAAACATCCTTCAATTATTAGGTAAATTGTGATTAGAGGAACCATAAAATATAGTTTTACTCTTTTCATAATCAAATAATAGTTCAGTAAAATTGTAGTCATAATCATGCAGAGTACAATTGCCAAACCATAAGCATGCTCCATATTACTGGATTTTTCGAAGTGCAAAACGATTCCCACACACCCAAAAAACAACAGCCAGTTAATTGACGGAATATACAATTGCCCTTTTACTTCGGTAGGATATTTGATTCGTACTTTTGGCCAGAAATTCAATCTCATGGCTTCATTTATCAAAGTAAATGAACCACTGATAAGTGCCTGAGATGCAATAACCGCAGCCAAAGTTGCTATTACGATACCGACAGGCTGAAACCAATCCGGCATGATTAAGTAAAACGGATTACCGTTTTCACCTCCTAATACCTGCAATGTTTGTCCCTCATGATGAATTAAATAAGCAGCCTGACCAAAATAGTTTAATACTAAAGTTAGTTTTACAAAAACCCAGCTAATTCTAATATTTTTTCTTCCGCAATGCCCCATGTCAGAATACAATGCTTCTGCTCCTGTGGTACATAAAAATACAAACCCCAATACAAAAAAACCATCGGGATGTATAGATAATAAATGGTAAGCATAATAAGGATTAATAGCTTTGATGACCTCCGGATGATCCAAAATCTGAATTACTCCTAAAGTCCCCAACATAGCAAACCAAATTAACATCATTGGCGCAAAAAATTTACCAACCAGTTTAGTACCAAACTGTTGAATGGTGAACAAAACAAAAAGAATTCCAATAACAATCGGAATCGTATTTATTTCAGGATAGTAAGTTTTTATTCCTTCTACTGCTGAGGAAACCGAAATAGGTGGTGTTATAATACCATCGGCAAGCAAGGCGCTACCTCCAATAATTGCAGGCACTATAAGCCATTGAATTTTTGTTTTCTTGACCAGGGCATACAAAGCAAAAATCCCTCCTTCACCATGATTGTCTGCACTTAAGGTTATAAGGACATACTTAATTGTAGTTTGGAGAGTTAATGTCCAGAAAACACAGGAAATACCTCCTAAAACAATATCAGCATCGATTGTATGTTCACCAAGTATGGCTTTCATTACATATAACGGAGAAGTACCAATATCTCCATAAATAATTCCTAATGTGATCAATAAACCCCCAATAGACAACTTACTGTGTAAGTTTTTATGCGATGCGCTCATGTATGTTTTATAAAAGACGGTTGCAAATTTACTGTTTTAAAACAAACTAACGCTATTTATAAGAAAAAAGAACAAAAAAAAAACACAATCTAACGATTGTGTCTTTTTTTGTTCAAAACCTTCTTTTGAGATTAACTTCTTCTTCCTCCCCCTCTTGATTCTGAATTATTCTGTCTTTGTGACTGCCCCCCTCCTCTAGCTTCCTGATTTCCTCGTGAAGCCTCTGAACGTTGTGATGCTTGCGGTCTTGCAGATCTGTTATCAGAAGCTGTCCTTTGAGATTCAGCTCTTGGAGACGACGAAGCGGTTCTGTTAGTATTCATTCTGTTCTCATAATTCCCTCTTGAAGATTCTGTTCTTGGAGCTGAAACTGATCTGTTTTCACTCATCCTGTTCTCAGAATTCCCTCTGGAAGTGTTGGTTCTGTTTTCATTAGAATACCCTCTTGATTCTGTTCTGGAATTATCTTCAACCCTAACAGGACTATTTCCTCTAGATGTATTATTCCTGTCTGAACTACCTCGGTTTGAATTATAACTTCTATCAGATGATCCATTTCTATTTTCAGCATAGTTTCTGTTTGGAGTTCTATATTCCGCATTAGAAACTCTAGCTGAGTTTGATCTGTTGTTACTGTAAACACTTTGATTTCTGTTTACTTCTCTGCTTGCAACACGTCTACGATCCAACTCATATCTGTTACCCACATTTGCATGTCTTTGCGAAAAACTATAATTAGGATGGCGTCTTTCGTAACCATAACAACGTCTGGTTTCATATATTACAGGAGCTCTGTAACTTCTTCTGTGATTCACATAATTATAACGATTATTCACATTGATACAAATATTGATATTGTTTCTATATCTGTAAATTGGGTAAGGTCTCCATGCCACATAATATGTTGGGAAAAAATTCCAGGTCCACGTAGAGCAATAAGGTCTGTAGTTCGTAACCCAGAATGATGAATATATAACCGGAGCTACATTATAAACAGGCTCATAAATATAGTTGTCTCCATATAAATAATTATTCCCTACAATCTGAATACTTATTTTATTATAGTTATCCCTCTCAACATCTATTGTTGCAATATCCTGATAAACATCACGATCAAGAACAGCCTGAATGATAACAACGTGAGTTCTGTCTTCAACAGATTCAATAACACGTAAATAATCAACCTCATCATCATTATTCAAGTCAAGATTTGAAATTTGGTATTTTGGATCATTTAATCTTCTTTCGAAATCCTGAAGATTATCCGAGTCTCCAAAAATAGAAGCAACAGCTCTTAAATCTAAATTATCACTGATATCTGAGTTTTTTGCATAAACATTTGTTTGGCTTTGTACAGCAGAAGAACTTAAACCTATAGTTACTAACGCTAAAAAAAGTAGTTTCGCTTTCATGGCAAATCATATTAAGATTAATATTCTGGAGTATCCAATTACTGTGCCACAAAAAAAACAAAATATATTTCACATGTTATAAATAATTGTATTTTAGCAATAACTAAATCTTAACCTATATGAAAAAAGTAATATTATTTTGCGGTGTTTTTATTTTATTCATATCTTTTAAAACATTGAATAATAGCAACAAAACAACTATGTATAGCGGTTTTACTTCTATGCAAACAGATACTTTATTTGAAGATAAAATTAGTATTAGGGCCATTTTAATTGATAAAAATAAAGTTTGGTATGGCGCTGATAATTCCCGTTTTGGATACTACGATTTAGATAAAAAAGAAAAATTTGAAGAGCATATTTACCGGGACACTTTAAAATTAGAATTCAGAAGTATAGCTCAAACTTCAAAAGATATTTTTTTATTAAGTGTTGGAAATCCAGCATTACTTTATTCAGTTTCAAAAAAGACACAAAAAACAAAATTAGTTTACAAAGAAATCAATGAAAGAGTTTTTTATGATTGTATGCAATTTTGGAACGATAAGGAAGGAATTGCAATTGGAGATCCTACAGAAGATACTTTTTCTATCATAATAACCCGTGATGGAGGAGAGACATGGACAAAATTATTATCAGATAAATTACCTACAAATGCCAAAGGCGAATCTGCCTTTGCGGCCAGCAATTCAAACATTGTTATAAAAGGAGATGATACCTGGCTGGTTTCGGGAGGAAAAAAATCCCGGGTTTTTTATTCTCCCGATAAAGGCAAAACCTGGAAAGTTATTGAAACTCCTATTATTCAGGGGAAAACAATGACAGGTATTTTTACAGCAGATTTTTACGATTCTAAACATGGATTTATTGCCGGAGGTGATTACGAACTTCCAAACCAAAAAACTAATAATAAAGCTTTTACAACAGATGGTGGAAAAACCTGGGAACTAATAGGTCAGGGTATGGGTTTTGGATACGCATCATGTGTGCAGTATGTTCCTGGAGGTAACGGCAAAGAAATTATCTGTGTTGGCTCTGAGGGGATTCAATATTCTCAAAATGGCGGTGAAAACTGGACGCAATTATCTACTGATTCAAAGCTTTTTACAATTCGTTTTATCAATAGAAATACAGCAATTGCAGCTGGACATAATAAAGTCATTAGACTTCGCTTTAAATAAATAACATAATAAAACCCCTAAATAATAAAGTAAGTATTATTATATAGGGGTCTTATCGCTGTTGTTCCTGTGATATTTGTCGCCTTTGTGGCATTTGTGACGGCAGTCGGTTTTACTTTTTAAACATTAGTTCTTACCTGCTTTTTCTTTATATTGCTTTAATAATTTTCGATTAAAGTCATCTTCTGATTTTTTTAATTTCAATATTTTTTTAGCCGAAAGCACTTTGCGAAGGTTGCTCATATATTTTTCTCTTAAAAAATATAATTCTTTATCTGTACTTTCTATTTGAGACAACAATGAAGCAGCTTCTTTTTCTGAAAGTGAATTAACTGTATCATCATTCAGCTTTCTCAAATAGGTTTTCATTTTTTCATGACGCAATTCATATTGTTTATCATCAAAATCGTTATAAATTGGCCAGAATTTTTCAGCTTCATTAGAGGTCAGTTCTAACTCTGTAGTCAAAAAGGACACCTTAAAAGCTTTAATTTTTTCACGCTTTTCATCTATTTTATCACTTTGCGCATAAAATGAAAAACTAACTAAAAATAGCAATATGGGAAGTATATTTTTGATTGTCATCTTTATTGTTTTTTTTATTTTTATTCTGAAATTAAATTCTCAATATTTGGATTTGAAGACAAAACATCTTCAAGAGTTTCCTGCTCGAGGACAATATTTTTATTTATAGCTTCAATATCTTTTGTGTCCAGTTCCCGAATCAAATCATATTGATTCAAATTGGACTGATAAGACAAATATGTTTCTAAAGTAGCTTCATCAAGTTCTTTAGATGATTTATAATTATTTACTATCGGAATCATCAATGCAATAAATACTACTGCAGCAGCAGCCATTGTAACAACCTTTTTACGTTTGTAAATTGGTATTACCTTTACTTCTGTTTCACTAATTTGCTGTAAAACTTTTGCCGAAAGATCATCAAAATAATGATCCGGAGTTTTAAATCCAGTTTTAATCTTCGGTTCGTTTTCTAATTTAAATACTTTCATAATACTTATAAGACAAGTTTTATAACAAAAGGTTTAATTTGATGTAACATATAACTCAATTTTTTTTACCGCATGATGATATGAGGCTTTCAATGCTCCTACTGAAGTGCCCAGGATTTCGGAGATTTCTTCATATTTCAATTCTTCGAAATACTTCATTTTAAAAACCAATTGTTGTTTTTCAGGTAATGTAACAATGGCTTTTTGAAGTTTTATCTGAATGTCATCCCCATCAAAATAACTATCGGCCTTTAAATTATCTATGGTTTTATTCTGTAAAGCTTCGGATGTTAAACCATTCAATTTTGCTTTCTGACTCAAAAAAGTCAAGGCTTCATTGGTTGCTATTCGATACATCCAGGAAAAAAGTTTGCTTTCGCCCTTAAAATTTTTCAGATACTGAAATACTTTTACAAAGGTATTCTGCAAAACATCATCGGCATCATCATGATTCAAAACAATATTCCGAATATGAGAATACAACGGTTTTTGATATTCTGACAAGAGTTTCTGAAACGCAACATTCTGCGTTTTAGGATTTAATAATTGTGCTATAAATTCCTTCTCTTCTGTCAAGTTTTTTTTTATTTATCTTGTTTGAATGAATTTATCACAAAAGGTTTAATCTCTCCTTTTATTTTTTTTTAAAATTCAGATTCTTCTTCCGGAGTTGTTTTAGCAGGAGGCGTTTCGGCAGGTTTTTTAGCAACCGGTTCAGACGCAGCAGGTTTGTATACCGGAGTTACAGCAGCCGGAATGACCTTAGGAATAACTGGGTAGTAAATTTCTGTTACTAATCTTGATGAACTTTTAACATCCAATTTCCCTGCTGTTAAGATTTCAAGATGTGACCAGCTTAAATCAGGAGTTATTTTTTCCTTATTAATAAAAGCTGTTGTTTTGGCAATAGCTTCATTTGCATGAGAGTAATCTCCTTTTAAAGTAGTTTTCACAGCCACAAAACTGTTCAATTTACCAGATAAGATATCACTTCCTGCACTTGTGAAAATTTCTTTGTTTATTGGCAAACAAATCGAAATTTTTGCCAAATTGGTATTTGTATCATAAGTATGATAAATAATAAAAGGCTTTCCGTTTGTATATAAATTATTAGTTTTACTAAACTCTATCAGTTTCGGGATAACAATTCTGGCATTTTTATTTACTTTTTGAATCTCACTTGTAAAAGTCTGCTTAATATAAAAACTCTCTGTTTTTTTAACAACCCCATTTACTTTTATAGCATACGTTTTAGTTTCGTAATCCAGATTCTTATCAATATTGACAAGGGTTTTTTCATACATTGTCCCTATTACTTTATCAGAACCACCATTCAAAACAGTATAAATTTTAAAAAGAAAGCTCATTTCTCCTTTAGCTTTCCAGGTAACTTTTGTTTTTCCGTTAAGAGTGTCTTTAAAAATCCAATAAACATCAGCATCTGTCCCGTCAAAATTCATTTTTTGATGAATACTTTCCCCGTCTTTAGCCTGTAGTGTTATACCGCTCCCTTGTGCTTCACTGCCTTCCCATGAAAATAAAGCTCCATTTCCTGTTGTCTTTCCCGGAAAAGACATTTTTATTGTTGGATCTTCAATTGCCCAAGATTCAAAATCTTCAAAATTTCTAAAATCATTTACATAATTATATACAGTTGCTCTTGGCGAATTAATAACTTTGCTTCGCTCAACACTAAAAATGCCTTTTTGAGTAGCCACAAAAACACTTAAAGCAACAAAACTTAATAACAGTAAAAGAAACAGATATTTTAGGATTTTCATGTGTAGGTTGTTTGGTGTCGTAAAGTTATAAATTTATTAATAGTGTTACGAATTACAAAAAATAAAAACAGTTTTCTTAATTATATTTTCTTCAAAAACACATATAACAAAACTATTTTAAAATATTTAAAGTATACTTCAGGTTTTTAAATATAGAAATAGTTTTCAAATTTATCTCTTAAAAAAGAATTTGATTAAAAACAGAATCAGAATAAAAAGCAGAAAACCAATTAATACTTTATAATTTCCCTTATAAAATATCTTGTGTAAAGCAAGATCTTTTCGGTAAGCGAAAATCATTACGATAACAAATGTGATAAAAAAACAGACTGCGAATATTAATTGTCCCTGACTAAACATAATTGAAATTATTTTTGACAAATTTAGAGAATTGTATACGAATAGTTGCTAATTTGGCAGTCCATTTAATCAATAAAAAAATGAAGAAACAAATAGATGCTGTAAAAGAATTCCACACTGCTTTTAAAATAGGTCATAGTGAAACTCCCATTGCAGATTTAGGCGAAACAAAAAAACACCTTCGCTATAATTTAATGAAAGAAGAAAATGAAGAATATCTTGAGGCGGTACAAAATAACGATTTAATTGAAATCGCTGACGCCCTTGGAGATATGATGTATATATTATGCGGAACAATTATCGAACATGGCTTACATGACAAAATTGAAGCCGTTTTTGATGAAATTCAGCGTAGCAATATGAGTAAATTAGGCCAGGACGGAAAACCTATTTATCGCGAAGACGGAAAAGTTATGAAAGGTCCCAATTATTTTAAACCGGACTTTTCAAAATTACTTTAAAATATTAATCCCTAATACGTTTTTAAAACTTACTAGGGATTTTCTAATTTTAAAATCTAATTATTATACTTCAGGAACATCCTCCAGACGATAATAAATCTTCAATTCTTTTTCTTTAGCAATTTTTACATCGTTATCTGCCCCTTTTGATTCTCCTTCAAGACGAAGAACAGCGTCGCATTTTTCAAGAAGCCGATGTGCAACAGGATATTGGATTTCGTCCCAGACGCTGTCACCAATTGCTTTAGATCCGGCTAAATGAAGTAGCGGCAAAGCTAACCATTCGCCAATTACAGGCAAATGCCCCATTCTGAATAACGGAAGGGCTACAGCTTCTAATTTTTCTAAATTTTGTTGAATCAATTTGGGATCGTCATTTGTCCCGCCACGATAAGGGCCAGCGATAAGTATTAACATATTTTCTATATTTTTTTTCACAAAGCACGTGAACATATTACAGCAAAAAAATAATGTAGTTTAAGAAAACCCTATTTCTTTTTATTTGCTTTAATCATACTTAAAAACTCAGGCGTAATTCCCAAGTATGATGCTATTTGTTTTTGTGTAACTTGTTTTACCACTTGCGGATATTTTTCTAAAAAAATATAATACAGTTGTTCTGCCGTGAGAGAAAGATTTTGAATAACCCTTAACTGTTCTCTTATGTAAGCATTTTGCATAATAATCCTGAAAAACCGCTCAAATTTTGGAATTTTAAGATACAAGTCATCTAAATCATCTTTTTGCAAATGTAACATATAGCTCTCTTCAATTGTTTCAATATTCAATATTGCAGGTTGTTGGTTTATGAAACAAGCCATGTCTGTAATCCACCAGCCAGAAACAGCAAACATGATAGTTGATTCTTTTCCTTGCTGATCTCTGTAAAATGCTCTTAAAGTTCCTGATTGTACAAAATTTATTGTTTTACAAATATCTCCTTCTTTTAAAATAATAGTTTTTTTTGGATACTTCATTTCTTTTAAAATCGAAAGAAAATAAGCTGTTTCATTTTCGTCAAGCGAAATGTGTTTGGCTATATTTTTTAAAACCAGATCCTCCATAATCTAAATATTGTTAAAA
Organism: Flavobacterium salmonis; assembly: GCF_903819435.1. Taxonomy (GTDB): domain Bacteria; phylum Bacteroidota; class Bacteroidia; order Flavobacteriales; family Flavobacteriaceae; genus Flavobacterium; species Flavobacterium chungangense. The sequence goes on from NZ_CAIJDP010000068.1 coordinate 53,653, forward strand.
AAAAATATAAAATAGAAAACCCGACAACTGTTAAGTCATCGGGTTTGTTTTTATATAAATCTTTTGATTATTGAACTTTTACAGTCCATCCAAAAGTATCCTCAGCAAGTTTGTTTTGAAGATTTGTTAGTTTTTCTTTTAGCAGAGAAGCATATGAATTCTCAATTGGAGCCATTTCATAATAAACATCCTGATAAGAAAATCCTTTGATAACACTTACAACGGCTGCTGTTCCTGCTCCAAAAATTTCTTTTAAAGATCCGTTTTTAGCAGCTTCTACCAATTCTGAAACAATAACAGGACGAACTTCTACATTCAGACCTTCTTTTTCAGCAATGGCAATTAAACTTTTTCTGGTGATACCATCTAAAATTCTTTCACTAGTTGGAGCTGTCAATAAAGTATCATTGATTCTAAAGAAAACGTTCATTGTTCCGGCTTCTTCGAGTTTAGTATGCGTTGCATCATCAGTCCAGATTACCTGCTGGAAACCTTCTTTATTAGCCAGGTTTGTTGGGTAAAACTGTGCAGCATAATTTCCTGCCGCTTTTGCAGCTCCAATTCCACCATTAGCAGCTCTACTGTAATGCTCGGCAATAATAACTTTTACTTCACCAGCATAATACGATTGTGCAGGAGAAAGTAAAATCATGAATTTATATTCATCTGAAGGATTTGCAACAACTCCGGGACCTGTAGCAATCATAAACGGACGAATATACATACTGCTTCCGTTTCCTCTTTGAATCCAGTCTTTATCAATTTTTAATAATTCATTCAAACCATCCATAAAAACTGATTCAGGAACTTCCGGCATTGCCATACGAACTGCAGAGTTATTAAAACGCTTGTAGTTTTCATCCGGTCTGAACAACCAAACATCATTATTATCATCCTTGTAAGCTTTCATTCCTTCAAAAATTGCCTGACCATAATGAAAGACTTTAGAAGACGGATCCATTAAAATTGGAGCATAAGGCTTAATGACCGGTGTTTGCCACTCTCCATTTTTAAAATCACATTCGAATAAATGGTCTGTAAATACAGCACCAAAGCTTAAGTTTTCAAAGTCTACACTGCTAATTTTAGAAGAAGTGGCTTTTCTGATTTCAATTTTGCTTGTTTGAGATGTACTCATAATAATGTAAGTTTTACGTAATTTTCATCACAAAAGAAGAATCTTAAAGTGATAATTTGATATAAAATAGAATTTATTGAATGCAAAATTAAGTAAAAATATATAAATTACTTGCCAAAAAACCATTAATTACCTCATTTAACTGCGATTTATTTATCTTACAATAAACTTAAAATTTTAACTGTTTTTTATATGGATTTTATGAAAAAACCTTGATTTTTTAAGGCTTTACGCATTTGTTTTGATTAAATTTGACTTATTCTAAATATTAGAAAGTATCTAAATCGCATTGTAAAGTTCAAAATTAATGGAAAGAGAAATTATAAAAACGCTAGATGGCTCAACTACAATTCATTTAAAAGAATGGGATGAATGTTATCATTCAAAACACGGCGCAATTCAGGAAGCAAAACATGTATTCATAAAAAATGGGCTTTCACTTTTTGAAGATAAACCCGTGAATATTCTCGAAATTGGTTTTGGAACTGGACTAAATGCTTTTATAACTTTTTTGGAAGCAAATCAAAAAAATCAAATCATTGATTATACAGGTGTAGAAGCTTATCCTGTCAATGCCGACGAAGTTTTATCTATGAATTATGTATCTGAGCTTGAAGCGAATCAATTTGAAGAAATTTTCAAGAAAATGCACGAATGCGATTGGAATCAAAAAAATGAAATTAGTCCTAATTATTCATTAACCAAAAGAAAACAATTTTTTGATGAAATAGATGATTTTGAAATTTTTGATTTGATTTACTTTGATGCCTTTGGATACAGAGTACAACCTGAGCTTTGGAGTACCGAAATTTTTCAGAAAATGTACAATAGCTTAAAAACAAATGGTGTTTTAGTAACTTATGCCGCCAGAGGAGTCGTTAAAAGGAGTATGATTGAAGTTGGATTTACCGTTGAAAAATTAGCTGGCCCACCTGGAAAAAGAGAAATGTTCAGAGCTGTAAAATAATTCACACAACATTATTTAGAATAAATCTATATTGATTTATATATATTAAGAAAACGTATTCGTTACCAATATTTTAAAAAAAATAAGTTAAAAAGCTATTTTATATGCGATATTTGATTAAATTTGGTTCGAGTTCAAAAATAGAGATAACCCCCCAAAATCTTATTTTATTATGTCAAAAATGATGTTTGATTACACGAAATCTATACTCGAGAGAGTAAGTTTCGACCCGGTACTTTTTTGTAAAGAATTAGAAAAAGCTATCAAAACACTGTTACCTTACGAAATGGAACAATTGCAAGAATGGTTATTAAACTTCATCGTCGAAAAACCAGAATTAAAAGAATGTTTACTATTAGTTAAAGTATAAAAAATGAGAGACTGTCTAAAAATGACAGTCTTTTTTTTTTGCAGTACTGTTTTGGCTTCATCTTTAAACTAATCTCAATATATTTTGAGAGAGGAGTTGTTTTCTTAAAAATAAAAATCAGCAACTATCTGTAAATTTAAGTTCACAAAAAAAGCCTTGAATTACTTCAAGGCTTTTAAATTTCTGGGTGGCTGACCGGGTTCGAACCGGCGACCCGCGGCACCACAAACCGCTACTCTAACCAACTGAGCTACAACCACCATTTACTTAAGCTTTCGCTTAGCGGTTGCAAATATATGACAAAGGTTTACTTCTACAAAGAAAAAATTAAAAAAAATCTATCTTTTTTATATCAAATCTCCTAAGCTATTGACAGCCAAACACCTTTCTACAGTAAAACCTTCTGCAAAATCTTTACCAACCAGCCTTCCCAGGTCCTGTGCTCTGTAATTTAGGCTTTCCAGAAAATTTTTGCTTGTGATTGGCGTAGCAGGTTCTTTAGAATCTGGATCATAAAATTGCGTTTTGTAAGCCAGAATTGCCTCTATTTTCTTTTCTTCAAAACCAGTAATATCTACAACAAAATCAGGTACCAGATTTTTCCATTGTATATAATGATACACTACTTTAGGTCTCCAGGCTTCCTGTTTTTCTCCATCCATTAAAGTTTCAATTTTTACCAGGCCCGATAAAAAACAAGCGTCTGACACCAATTTACTTCCTTTTCCGTGATCAATGTGGCGATCATCAATAGCATTACACAAAACGATTTCAGGCTTATATTTCCGAATCATTTTTATGACCTCTAATTGATGTTTTTCATCATTAGCAAAAAAAGCATCACGCATAGCTAAGTTTTCACGTACAACCACTCCTAAAATTTTTGCAGCATCTTTTGCTTCCTGATCTCTTGTTTCTGCTGTTCCACGCGTTCCTAATTCTCCACGTGTCAAATCAACAATACCTACTTTTTTACCAAGCGATACTTCTTTTAAGATTGTTCCGGCACAACCCAATTCTACATCATCCGGATGCGCACCAAAGGCTAATATATCTAATTTCATAATTTATCAAATTCAATGGCAAAAATCAATGACAATGGCAATGAGAATTTCAAAAATCAATTCAATCTCAATTTTGAAAACCACAATTGATTTTAACAACATTCTTAATTCTTAATTCTTAATTCTTAATTCTTAATTCTTAATTCTTAATTCTTAAAACCCTTTTCATTGTCATCGATTTGTTGACACTTTCCTCCCACTCCTTTTCTGGAATACTTTCTTTTGTAATTCCACAGCCCATGTACAAAACGGCTTTGTTTTTCTGTATTTGCATGCTTCGTAAATTTACAAATAAATCAGAACTTATATCATTTCCTGCAAAACTGCTATTTAATTCTCCTAGAAAGCCTGTATAAAAAGTTCTGTCATAATTTTCATTTTCCAAAATAAATACTTTGGCTTTTTTCTTTGGCAAACCACAAACTGCCGGAGTTGGATGAAGTGTATCGATTACTTCTTCTAAAGTTGATTTTTTATTTAAAACTCCGGAAATATCCGTTTTAATATGCCAGATTGATCCCGCTTTAATACTATAAGGTTCTGTAACCATCACTGAATTTGCAACTTCCCTCAATCGCTTTATAATAAAATCAGTTACATATTGTTGTTCCTCTTTTTCTTTTTGCTCCCAACGAATTTCAGTTTCAGAATTTGCTTTTTGAGTCCCGGCCAAAGCTGTTGTTTCAAAAATATTTCCGTTCGCTTTTAGCAATTGTTCGGGCGTTGCTCCCATCCAGAATCCAATTTTCGGATGAAAAAAACAATAGCAAAAAGTAGTCGGGTATAACTGAACCAAATGCTGGAACGTTGCTACAAAATCAAATTCAATTACCTCTACAGTTTCACTTCTGGATAAAACTACTTTTTTAAATTCATCATTTTTAATGGCTTCAATTCCTTTTGAAACTAAATCCTGATATAGTTTTTTCGCTTCATGATTCAAATTCAGATCATCAGCTTCAATCGATTCAAATGCTGTTATTTCTTTATCAATACTAATAATTTCCGATTCATTTTCCGGAATTAAAATCAGTTGTTTTTCATCAAAAGAAACAAAAACAAATCCTTTCTCACTATAATCTGAAACTTTATACAAAATATCATTTTGCTGTAAAATCCCAATAAGAGTTGAGCTATTTGGTTTTGAATAAAGTACAAAAGGTAAATTTTGATTGTGATGATGTTTTATTTTGGAAAAAAAAATATTCGTATTCATTACTATTCTGCTTTCTTTTTATCCAAAACCATATTCGTCAGTTTGCAAAGCGAAATCAGGTTTCCGGCTTCATCGGTAATTTTAATTTCCCAAAGATGAAGACTTCTTCCTTTATGAATAATGCGGGCTGTACCAAAAACAACTCCCTCACGGATACTTTTTAAGTGATTTGCCGAAATTTCTATTCCACGTACTTCCTGTTCTTTTGCGTTGATAAAAAAATGTGATGCTGCACTGCCTACACTTTCTGCCAGAGCTACCGAAGCACCTCCATGCAAAAGCCCCATTGGCTGATGAACTGAAGGATTTACGGGCATTTTGGCAACTAAAAAATCTTCTCCGGCATCTATATATTCTATTTTTAGCGTTTCCATTAATGTGTTTTTCGAAAACTCATTGCAATACGCTATAATTTGTTCTTTTGTATAATTCATTAAAATCAGCTTTAAAATCGTAAAATTAAAGAAAAGAAAAGATACAAATCAGAAAAAGCAATTCTAAAATTTAAAATCCGCTTTCAACCTATAAGATTTTTGTTATTTTTACAAAAAACAATTCAAATGCGTCATTATTTTGTTCTCTTCATTTTCGGAATACTTTTAGCTGCCAGTTCATGCCGAACTGATTTTGATACCGTTGCCAGTACCGGAGATTTAAAATTTTCAAAAGACACCGTTTATTTAGATACTGTTTTTAAAAATATTGGTTCCAGCACCTACAACCTAAAAGTATATAACCGAAGTAAAGAAGACATTAATATCCCAACCATTCAACTCAAAAACGGATTAAACTCAAAATACAGAATGACTGTTGACGGGATGAACGGAAATAATGGTAAAATATTCAACAACATCACCCTATTGGCAAAAGACAGCTTATATATTTTTGTTGAAACTACTGCAGACATTACCGATACTAATCCAACTGACTTTTTATATACCGATGAAATCCAGTTTGACAGTGGCTCAAATCTTCAAAAAGTAGCTTTGGTAACTCTGATTCAGGATGCCGTATTTTTATATCCAAAACAAAATCCTGACGGAAGCAAAGAAAAAATTCAAATTGAAGGTAAAGATGTTGATGGATTTTTTCTTGACGAAAATGATGAAACAAACGGAAACGAATTACTTTTTACCAAACAAAAACCTTACGTGATTTACGGATATGCAGGAGTTCCAGAAAACAAAACGGTAACTTTTGAAGCTGGGGCAAGAATTCATTTTCATGCCAATTCAGGTCTTTTTGTTGACAAAAATGCTTCCCTGCAAATCAACGGAAACATTTCATCAACCTCTAAACTGGAAAATGAAGTGATTTTTGAAGGAGATCGGTTAGAGCCTGAATTCTCTGACATTCCCGGGCAATGGAATTCGATTATTTTCGCTAATGAAAGTACAAATCATGTTATCAATCATCTCACTTTAAAGAATGCCAAAATTGGTCTGGATATAAGAAATCAGGATCCTACCGCTTTTCAAATTACGAACACACAAATTTACAATTGTTCCAATTATGGAATTCTGGCCCAAAATGCTAAAATTAACGGAGAAAATATCGTTATCAATTATGCCGGTTTAGCAGCTTTATCATGCGTTTACGGAGGTGATTATAAATTTACGCATTGTACATTTAACAACACTTGGTCGGGCGGACAACAATTTGCAGTTAATTTGAGCAACAAACTGGCGGGAGCAACACCCGAAACAAATCCGCTAACTCAGGCTACTTTTAATAATTGCATCATTTATGGTTCGAATAACAACGAATTCAATTTAGACAAAAATAGTAATAGTGCTTTTGTTTACCAGTTAAATAATTGTTTACTGAAATTCGGCAGCACATCAAATCCCGACTATCAATTCGGCACAGATACAGCACATTATAACGCCATTATTTTAAACGAAAACCCGAAGTTTTTTAATGTCAACCTGAATAAACTTAACATTGACAAAACTTCTGCTGCTTTCGCGAAAGGGAATCAGGCATATAGCATTCCGTTGGATATTATTGGAAACACAAGAACTTCACCGCCGGATTTAGGTGCTTATCAAAATAAAGATTTTCCGAAGTAGTTTGAGATTTATGAAATTAACTTTTGCACTAATCATTTTCAATGTATTTTTTATTAATGCATTTGCTCAGAATACAAAAACAATTAAATGTGATTCTATTTATAAAAACAAAGGAATTACAATAAAACTAAAGAATTTTGACACCGAAACAGATGGCTACAACGATGAAAAAAACTCAATTTTAATTATCAGCCAAAAGATAAATAATAAATCTTCTGTTTTAGTAAAAGATTCGATTTTTAGCAGTGCTCAAAAAATCGAATTCCAAGATTTCAATTATGACGGAATAAAAGATATTTTGATTCAGAATATTTCTGATGTAAGAAGCAATTGGACCTATAATTTGTATCTCTACAATTCTAAAACAAGCGATTTTATAAAAATCATTGGTTTTGAAGAAATCAAAAACCCGACATACAATGTAAAATATAATATTGTAGAAAGTTATGCTACATCGGGTCAAGATTGGGTTTCCTTTTACAAAATAAAAAAGAACCGCATTTACGATTATGGCATCACAATAGTTGATGATCACGGAAAGAATTTTGAAAAAGAATACCAGAAAGCCATAAAAAAGATTTCAGCAAAAAAGTAAACCTCACACCTTCATTTTTTACAGCTAAAAAAATGATCGTAAGAAAATATACCCAAAATTAAACATCGCTTAACACTGTGTATTCATAAAAATAGTAAATTTGGCAAATTAAAACTTTAACAACCAATATATTAAAGAATTAATTTTAATCATTACCCAAATTAACCTTAAACTTTTTTTTATGAAAAAACTCTACTCAGTTTCATTATTACTATGCGTTACATTCGGTTTTGCTCAAATCCCTTCAGGTTATTACAACACTGCAACGGGAACCGGATATACTTTGAAAACACAATTGTACAACATTATTAAAGGTCATACCAACAATGGTTATGCTGGACTTTATACGACTTATTTAACTTCTGACGTCGATAATTTTTACGAAAACGACGGAACAATTTTAGATATGTATTCTGAAAATCCATCAGGCACAGATCCTTACAATTACACTAACGGAACAACACAACGATGTGGCAGTTATTCTGTTGAAGGTGATTGTTACAACAGAGAGCATATTATTCCGCAATCGGTTTTTAATGAAGCATCACCAATGGTTGCCGATGCGCATTTTATTACACCAACTGACGGAAAAGTAAACGGGATTCGTTCTAATTATCCACACGGAACTGTAAATTCAGCTACTTATACCTCTCAAAACGGAAGCAAATTAGGATCAAGTTCTGTATCCGGTTATTCAGGAACTGTTTTTGAACCCGTAAACACTTTTAAAGGCGATATTGCCAGAATGTATTTTTATTTTGCGACACGATATGAAAACACAGTCACAGGTTATTCCTTTCCAATGTTTGACGGTTCAAGCAATAAAGTATTTACAACTGCTTTTTTAAATGTTCTTTTAGCCTGGCACACGCAGGATCCTGTGAGCGCAAGAGAAATTGCCAGAAACAATGCTATTTATGCACGTCAGAACAACAGAAACCCATTTATCGACCATCCGGAATATGTAAACCAAATTTGGGGAGGAACTGCTCCTTCCGGAGACACTCAGGCACCAACTGCCCCGGCGAGTTTGGCTTCGACTTCAAAAACTTCGACTACTATTTCACTTTCGTGGAATGCCTCTACAGATAATGTTGCCGTTACAGGTTATGATGTTTATGCAAACAGCATTTTAAAAACCACGGTTTCTGGAACAACAGCTACAATTACTGGTTTAACAGCTTCTACAAGTTATTCTATTTATATAAAAGCAAAAGATTCTGCAGGAAATGCTTCTGCATCAAGTAGTACGATTGCCGTTACAACAAACAGCAGCGACACTGGCGGAACAGCAACAGATTTGCTTTTCTCTGAATACATTGAAGGTTCCGGAAATAACAAAGCTTTAGAAATTGCCAACAATACAGGAAGTTCCGTAAGCTTATCTGCTTATACTATCAAAAAACAAACGAATGGTGCAGGTTCCTGGAGTACTGGCTTAGCTTTAAGCGGAACTTTAGCAACCGGAAGCAAATTTGTAATTGTAAACAGTTCTATTTCTTCAAGTTGTTTTTCTGTCAGCTCGGCTAATATTTCAACAACAGCTACTGAATTGACTTTTAATGGAAATGATGCTGTTGGTTTATTCAAAAATGGTACTTTAATTGACATCATCGGAACTTTTAGCGGAGGAACAGCCAATTTTGCTATAGATGTAACTTTGAGAAGAAAATCGACTGTTACTTCACCAAGCACTACTTTTAATTTGAGTTCACAATGGGATTCGTATACAACAGATACCTGTAATAACTTAACCAGTAAAAAAGTATTAATTGCTGAAAATGAAGACGAGGAAATTGTTTCAGATTCAGATAACATTATAATTTACCCAAACCCTTCTAACGGAAATTTCAACATTGTTTTAGATAATTCTGCTGCTACCTATTCAGTAGAGATTCTTTCTATCACTGGTTTAAAAGTATTTGAAAAATCCGACTTAACAGATGCTGTAATTTCAATAGATCATCTTTCGAAAGGGACTTATATTATAAAAATTACAAAAGACTCAAAAACAATTAATAAAAAGATCATAATCAAATAATTAGATCTTAATTTCAAAAAAAATATAACAAAAAATATTTTTATTAAAGTTTTCATAACTTATATGTAGATTTGGTAGACTAATTTTGAATCCTAGTATACATTTTATTACAGTAAACAAACCAATATTTTATGAGGAAATTTTACATTCTGTTCTTTACGCTTTATGCTGTTTTTTGTTCAGCCCAGGCACCAGCCAATTATTATTCTACAGCTACAGGAACAGGTTACACCCTAAAAACCCAATTGTACAATATCATTAAAGACCACACAGATAACGGTTATTCAGGCTTATATGTTACTTATCAGACATCTGATATTGATAATTTTTATGAAAATGACGGATCAATACTAGATATGTATTCTGAAAATCCTAACGGAAATGATCCTTATATTTACAGTGCAGGTGCCACACAAAGATGCGGATCAGCCGGATATTCAAATGAAGGAGACTGCTACAACAGAGAACACATTATTCCACAATCTGTATTTGATGAAAAAGCACCGATGGTTTCTGATGCTCATTTTATAACTCCAACTGACGGAAAAGTAAACGGAGTCCGCTCTAATTATCCACATTCGGTTGTAGGAACACCAACTGAGACAAGTTTAAACGGAAGCAAATTAGGAGCAAGTACAACTGCAGGTTATTCGGGACTCGTTTTTGAACCAATAGATGAATTTAAAGGTGACATTGCCAGAATGTATTTTTATTTTGCAACACGTTACGAGAATACTGTTGCAGGTTATTCATATCCAATGTTTAATGGTAGTTCGAACAAAGTTTTTACTCCTGCATTTTTAAGTCAGCTTCTTGCCTGGCACAATCAGGATCCTGTAAGCGCACGTGAAATAGCACGTAATAATGCTATTTATGCAAGACAAAATAATCGTAATCCTTATATTGATCACCCCGAATATGTTGCTGCTGTCTGGACTACTGAAGCAGATGACACAACTGTCCCAACCGCTCCTTCAAATTTAACAGTAGTTTCAAGTACCTCTAACTCTGTTAATTTAACATGGTCAGCTGCGACAGATAACGTAGCTGTTACTGGATATGCTGTATATGTTAATTCGGTTTTTAAACAAAATGAAACTGGATTAAGTGCGACAATTACGGGACTTACCCCTTCTACCTCTTATAATTTTTATGTAGTTGCCAGAGATGCTTCTAATAACACATCAGTTCCAAGTTCAATTGTGAACGGAGTTACAGCAGCCTCAACCGGAGGAGGAAATACAGGCTCTGAAATTTTCTTTTCAGAATATATAGAAGGCAGCAGTAATAATAAGGTATTAGAAATCTCAAATTTCACCGGAGCTCAAATAGATTTATCTGTCTATTCAATTAAAAAACAATCAAATGGTGCCGGAGCATGGGGATCTGGATTAGCTCTAACAGGAACAATTAATGATGGTGCTTCTTATGTAATTGCTTATAATTTAGCAGCTACAAGCTGTTATAATATAGCTGATGCTAGCCTATCGAGCAACAGTACTGATCTTCAATACAATGGTAATGACCCGATTGGCTTATTTAAAAATAATGTCCTGATTGACATTATCGGAACTTTTAACGGAGGAGCTCCAAACTTTGCGATAGATGAAACATTAAGAAGAAAACCTACTGTAACAGGACCAAATACTATTTTTAACAAAAGTGGAGAATGGGATGTTTATTCTAAAGATACTTGTTCCGGACTTGGAAGTCATTCGGTAACATTATCAAATGAAGAATTTAATGCAGCTGAATTTTCAATTTATCCAAATCCGGTAACACACCAATTCACAATTAACTTTAAAGAGGATAGTGATGAATCTTTTTCAATAGCTATTTATTCTTTATTAGGTCAAAAGGTTTTTGAAAGACAAAATACTAACACTAAAATAGTTGAAGTTCAAAGTTTTTCAAAAGGGACTTATATTATAAAAATTACAAAAGACTCAAAAACACTGGCTAAAAAATTAATAATCAATTAATAAAAATCACGTGATACAGAATTAAAAAGCGACAAAATTGTCGCTTTTTTTTTTGAGTTGAATTGACTAAATTTGCACCTCAAAACAACAAACTACACAAATGATCCATTTCTTTGAAAACCAAAGCAAAACTGTTTTTGTCGTACAAACGCAAAACGAAATTTCAGCTCAAGACATTTCAAAATTAAACTGGCTTTTTGCCGACGCAAATAAGATAGAAAAATCTGCATTGACAGGATTTTTTGTTGGTCCGCGTGCTACAATGATCACTCCCTGGAGTACAAATGCTGTAGAAATCACTCAAAATATGGGTGTTCCGGGCATTATCAGAATTGAAGAATTTCATCCTGCAACGGAAAATTTTACTGATTTTGACCCAATGCTTTTTCAAAAATTCAATGAATTAGATCAGGAAATCTTCACTATCAACATTCAGCCGGAACCAATTCTGGAAATTGATGATATTGCTACTTACAATAAAGTAGAAGGTTTAGCTTTAAGCGAAGAAGAAGTAGAATATTTAAATAATCTTTCAACTAAACTAGAAAGAAAGTTAACTGACTCTGAGATTTTTGCTTTCTCACAGGCGAATTCAGAACACTGCCGTCACAAAATTTTCAACGGAACTTTTGTTATTGACGGTGAAGAAAAAGAGACTTCTCTTTTCAAATTAATCAAAAAAACATCTCAGGAAAATCCTAACGATATTGTGTCTGCTTACAAAGATAACGTTGCTTTTGTAAAAGGACCAAAAGTGCAGCAATTTGCACCAAAATCTGCTGATAAACCAGATTTTTATGAAGTAAAAGAATTTGATTCGGTTATCTCTTTAAAAGCCGAAACGCACAATTTCCCAACAACTGTAGAACCGTTTAATGGAGCTGCAACTGGATCTGGAGGAGAAATTCGTGACCGTTTAGCTGGTGGACAAGGTTCATTGCCATTAGCTGGAACTGCTGTTTATATGACTTCATATTCTCGTTTGAATGATGACAGAAAATGGGAAAATGCAGTTGAAGAAAGAAAATGGTTGTACCAAACACCAATGGATATTTTAATCAAAGCTTCAAACGGAGCTTCTGATTTCGGAAATAAATTTGGTCAGCCGTTAATTACAGGTTCGGTTTTAACTTTCGAACATTCAGAAAATGACCGTAAAATTGGTTACGATAAAGTAATCATGCAGGCGGGAGGAATTGGTTACGGAAAACTGGATCAATCAATTAAAAAGAAACCACAAGAGGGCGATAAAATCGTAATCTTAGGTGGAGAAAATTATAGAATCGGAATGGGTGGTGCTGCGGTTTCTTCTGCAGATACAGGAGCTTTTGGTTCAGGAATCGAATTAAATGCGATTCAGCGTTCAAACCCTGAAATGCAAAAACGTGCTGCAAATGCAATCCGCGGATTAGTAGAAAGCGACAATAATCCAATTGTTTCAATTCACGATCACGGTGCTGGTGGACACTTAAATTGTCTTTCTGAATTGGTGGAAGAAACGGGTGGTTTGATCGATTTGGATAAATTACCGGTTGGAGACCCTACTCTTTCTGCAAAAGAAATTATCGGTAACGAATCTCAGGAAAGAATGGGATTGGTTATTGGTCAAAAAGATATTGATACATTACAAAGAATTGCCGACAGAGAGCGTTCACCAATGTATCAGGTTGGAGATGTAACGGGAGATCACCGTTTTACTTTTCAGTCAAAATCAAATGGTTCAAAACCGATGGATTATGCTTTGGAAGATTTCTTTGGAAGTTCTCCAAAAACGGTTATGACAGATAAAACTATCGATAGAAAATATGCTGATGTTGCTTATTTAGCAAATGACTTCGAAAGTTATTTAAAAGACGTTTTACGTTTAGAAGCGGTTGCTTCAAAAGACTGGTTGACTAACAAAGTGGACCGTTGTGTTGGTGGAAAAGTAGCGAAGCAACAAAATGCAGGTCCTCTACAATTGCCTTTGAATAATGTTGGTGTTATGGCACTGGATTATTTAGGTAAGGAAGGAATTGCCACTTCTATTGGGCACGCTCCTATTGCTGCTTTGATTGATCCGGTTGCAGGATCTAGAAACGCAATTGCAGAATCTTTATCAAATATTATCTGGGCGCCAATTAAAGAGGGTTTAAAAGGAATTTCATTATCTGCCAACTGGATGTGGGCTTGTAAAAACGAAGGTGAAGACGCACGTTTGTATGCTGCTGTTGAAGGTTGTTCAGACTTTGCAATTGAATTGGGAATCAATATTCCGACAGGAAAAGATTCACTTTCGATGAAACAAAAATATCCAAACGACGAAGTAATCGCACCGGGAACGGTTATTATTTCGGCTGGAGGAAACTGTACCGATATTAGAAAAGTGGTGGAACCGGTTTTACAGAAAAACGGAGATTCAATTTATTATATCAATTTGTCTCAGGATGATTTCAAATTGGGAGGCTCTTCTTTTGCACAAATTAGAAACACAATCGGAAATGAAACGTCTACCATTAAAGACGCTTCTTTCTTCAAAAATGCTTTTAATACCATTCAGGAATTAATCGGCGAAAGCCAAATTTTAGCAGGACACGATATCGGAAGCGGTGGTTTAATCACTACTTTATTAGAATTGTGTTTTGCTGATGTGAATCTTGGAGCTAAAATTGATTTCAGCGCTTTCGCGGAAAAAGACTTATTGAAAATCCTTTTCGCAGAAAACATCGGAGTTGTTTTCCAGGCAAAATCAGATGCAGCTGTTGAAGCTAAATTAAAAGCAAACAATATAGAATTCTTCAAAATTGGTTCAGTTCAAGAAACTGCAGTTTTGGAATTTGGAATTTATAAATTGGATATTCCAACCTACAGAGATGTTTGGTTTGAAACTTCTTATTTATTAGATCAAAAACAATCTAAAAACGGAACTGCAAAAGCACGTTTTGAAAACTATAAAAATCAGGCTTTAAATTATACTTTCCCTGCACATTTTACTGGAAAAGCGCCTGTAATTGACGCTTCTAAACCAAGACCAAAAGCTGCTATTATCCGTGAAAAAGGAAGTAATTCTGAGCGTGAAATGGCAAATGCAATGTACTTGGCAGGTTTCGACGTAAAAGACGTTCACATGACGGATTTAATTTCGGGCCGTGAAACATTGGAAGATATTCAGTTTATCGGAGCAGTTGGAGGTTTCTCTAACTCTGATGTTCTAGGTTCTGCTAAAGGCTGGGCCGGAGCATTTTTATACAACGAAAAAGCAAAAACAGCTTTAGATAATTTCTTCAAAAGAGAAGATACTTTATCTGTTGGAATTTGTAACGGTTGCCAGTTGTTTATGGAATTAGAAGTGATCAATCCGGAGCATGAAGTTCACGGAAAAATGCACCATAACGAAAGTAACAAACACGAAAGTATCTTTACTTCTGTAAAAGTTCAGGAAAATAATTCGGTTATGTTATCGACATTGGCCGGAAGCACTTTAGGAGTTTGGGTTTCTCACGGAGAAGGTAAATTTAAATTACCTCTTGCCGAAGAAAACTACAACATTGTTTCTAAATATGCTTATGAAGGTTATCCGGCAAACCCGAACGGTTCTGATTACAACACCGCAATGCTATGTGACAAAACCGGAAGACATTTGGTGATGATGCCTCATATTGAGCGTTCGACTTTCCAATGGAACTGGGCGCATTATCCAAAAGACAGAAATGATGAGGTTTCACCTTGGCATGAAGCCTTTGTGAATGCAAGAAAATGGATTCAGAAAAACTAAATTTAGTTTTCATTATATAGACAGCCTCAGCAATATGTATTGCTGAGGTTTTTTTTTTTTTAAAAGAACTATTTTATTTTTGCTTATATATTTTCAAATATTTTTTTTGGGTTAATTAAAAATAAACCGTTATTTTCTTTCAAAAATTAAAGTATATTAGCTAAATAAATGCCCCCCCTCTTTAAAATAAGTTCCAAAACGTAAAACCTAAGTAAAATGAAAACGCTCAAAACATTCCTTTTTATCTTATTTTTTGTTACTATAAAATCACATTCACAAGTTCAGGTTGATAAAATCGTATATAAATCAAAAGAACATTATATTACCAATACTCTTCCTTATCATATTACCGGTACATTCCTGCCTGCAGACAAAAAAGAGCCAAGCACGGTTTTAAATGAAGACGGAACCGGAGTGATACAATATGACGATCTGACCAAGAAAAAAATAAATTGGGGCATAGAATGCAATTGGGAAGGTACTGCCATACTGAAGGAAGGATACAACAGCGCTTCGTATACATTTTGGTACAGAACGGAAGACAGCGACGAATGGATGTATAGCCAGTTTTCTATTCATTTTGCTAAGAAAAAAATGTTTTTGATGGGCGAAAGAATAAAAATTTACGAGGATTACAACGTGCAATAAAGGCTTTGACCACTTAAAATCAGCTTATAAGATTTTTTATTTTTTCAATTGTTAGTAATCCCTAATTTAAGTAGTTAGTAACAGATGAGCTCTAGCGAGTTTGTCTACTTACAACTGTTGATCTTTCTTTGCCGGCACGGAAAAAATTTCCGCACTATCGTTGTGCATATCTGGGCGATCTGGGTTTCTGCCTCATACGCTGCTCAAAAATTAGTTTCAAAGTATATCTTATTCTTTTTCATAATGGGAAGATTTTAAATTCACTAGCGAAATTCCACTCTTTCAAAAGGATAAACTATTCCAGATTTGGATATACTATCTGACAAAGGGATATTTTACGGATATTTTTTTATCTTTGAAATTCAGACTTTTTAATGCAGACGGCTTTATCTTTGAGCCTTCAGAAAACTAACACTCATTATGGAACAGAAAATTCATCAGGGAAGAAACGTTAAACGCTTCAGAGAAATGCTTAATATAAAGCAGGAGGCATTGGCTTATGATCTGGGAGAAGACTGGAATCAGAAAAAAATTTCTATGCTGGAGCAGAAAGATGTTATTGAAGACAAACTGCTTAAACAGATCTCTGCTGTATTGAAAATTCCTGTTGAAGCTTTTCAGAATTTTGATGAGGAACAGGCAGTAAATATTATTTCGAATACTTTTGATAATGGAGCTTTCTTAAATACAGGTCATAGTGCGTCATTTAATGTTAATCCTATCGACAAATTGGTTCAACTACACGAAGAAAAAATAGCTTTATATGAGCGTATGCTGAAAGAGAAGGATGAAATGATGGCGAGGCTTGAAAAGCTAATCAGTAAATAACCCCTTGTTTTTCCAAGTATTCTTTACTAACGTTGTTCATGTTTGTCAAGTGCTTGGTGCCTACTTACAACAGTTAACCATTTTATAAAGTATACAAAAATAAGTTTGATATAAAAGTAAAACCTCGCTATTTGCGAGGTTTTACTTTTATATACTTTATAGAGACTCTTTGCGGGGGCACGGAAAAAATTTCCGCGATCGTTGTCTACATATCTGCGCAATCAGGGTAGAGCCTATCACTCCTTAGAATAAACAAACTTTGAAATAAAATTATATTGTTTATTCTTATTACTATAACTTATTAGTAATCCTTTTTTATTGTAAGTATATTCTATTTCGCTGTCTTCCGATACTTCTTTTATTAATTGCTTTTGTTCATTGTAAATAAATAATGTCTTGAAATTCACAACATCTATTGCATTACTTTTTTCAATTGCACTCAATTCATTTTCAATATTTTCAATTTCAATTGAGGTTTTAAAAATATTTAATTGCTCTTTTGATATACTAAATAATTTTCTTGATTGTTTTGATGTTTTGATGTTTTTAGAATAAGTTATATTTGATTTATATAAATTAGCATAATGATTTAAGTCTGTCGTATTATGAAAATCAATTTCTATTTTCTTTAACTCTTTTCCATTACTAGTATCATTGTAAATTAGTTCCAATCCAATTCTTTCATTTTTATCATTAGTCTTTGTTTTCAAGATTAAATTTCTTTTCTCAAAATATAAATATTCGATTGATGTTGAATCAAAATCAATTCTAGATATTCTTATAATTTTATCTTCTTTATAAAAATAATATTGTTTTATATCTTTAGAATCTGAACGTGAAGCTACTGCACCATTTGGACTACAAGTACTAATGAGCCGACCTCTACTATCGAATAAAATTTCAGATTGTAACATTAGTCCAACAGGTTTTTTATAATAATTTGGATTCTTTTTTGATATGACCAAATATTTTGAAGCCTTAACTATCCCATTTTTTGCGATAACATCTTGAGGAAAATCTATTTGAGCAAATAATTTAAAACTCAAAAACATCAAGATAAAAGTTGTTTTTATACTTTTCATTTTACTTTTTTTATTTGTTTGCCTTATACCATGGATCATTTTCATATGGTCGCCCACCATTATCAAATGCAAATTTAAAAGCCTCTCTTTCGCCCCAAGCATCTGATGCTGATGCTGAATGATTACGACGATAATTAAAATAGTTCATATTATAGAAATTAACCGCATGACCAAATTCGTGAAGCATCGTATGAGCCAAGTTTCTGTAAGAACTAAAAGCCTTTTTATAGAAAACAATGTTTGACTTTTTATAATTATCAGTATCGTATGCAAATGTTTTTGCTTCTGCACTCTTTACAGTATAAATATCTGGCTGTGCTTCTATTAGTGCATATCCAGTTTTTGGATGTATACTTTTTAGAGTAGGTAAACTATTTTTCATTTTAATTAGCGTAGCATCTGTAGCGGGTGCTTCGCTATCTGCACTCGCTCCATAAGCAGTATCAACCTCTCTGTCAAGCTTGTTTTTTACAAATAACTCAACCATTTTATGCATTGCATGATTCAATCCACTAACAACAAGTCCCGTAACAGCTCCCTGCCAAAAATTACCTCCTGTTAAAGCAGCTCCGGCACCACCTGAAACGGTACCAAATGCTATCATACCTAAGTCACCAGTTCCTGCACCAAGACCGGCATGTTTTGTAAGGGACATTGTGTAATTCCCATTATCAGTAATTGTATCTCCTCCACTCCACGCACTAGACGCAATACTACTCAATGCCCCAGCTGCAAAACCACTCCAAAACTTCCCTCCCGAAATAGCCGTCATACTACCCTGAAAAGTTCCATGGGCTACTGCCTGAAATGCCGCCTGCGAATAGAAATTGGTAAATAAACTAGTTGACGCACTACCAATACCATATGTCACAGCTGAACTCGCTGCACCTATAAACGTAGCTTTAGCCAAACCACCAACACTAAACGGCACATCGGCCAGCAAAGCGGTTACTGTATAGGTCAATGCTGCTATAGTTGCACCAATTATCACAGCACCAGCAAAACCAATAATTACCTCTCCACTAGGATCTGTATACATCAATGGATTGTTCAACACATACGAATATCTGTTGTAATTCTGGGTATTCTCAGGTTGCTGTATAAAATTATCCGGCATTAAAAAAGAACGTAAAACAGGATCGTACAAACGGCCGTTCATGTGTATCAGACCTACTTCGGCCAGATGTTCGTGACTGGTATAACCACGGTCGAGCATCATCAGGGCTGCTCCTGTACCGTTTGTTGGCAGGGTGATCGCTACACCATTTTTTTGCAGTTTGGCCAGATTTCCCCACGCATCAAACTGGCGTCTTTCTACCGCTGTACCTGTGTTGTCTGAAATAGCGATAATGCTTCCCAGATAATCCCTGTGAAGGTAATATTTTTTGTCTGTAATGGCGCCTGTCGCGACCGTTTTTGTTTTTTCTGTATACAGAGGTGCTCCGTACGCATCTCCTCCTACGTAAGTTCTTATCGTAACTTCTGTAGGAGTCCTTATAATCTCTACCGTACCGTCATCTGTATAATTTTTGGTTTTGGTATACACACCATCTGCTCCCGGTGTGGGAATCTGATAACCAAATTTCATGGCCTGTCTTGACAGATGGGAATTATACGTAAATGTCGTACTGCCCTTATCGCTTTCGTTTATCGATATTGGACTTTTAAACATATTGTAGGTCACCAATTGTTTAGGTAGATTGTTGTAATAGGCCTCACCCTCTGTCGTCAGTTCTATTTCTTTCTTCTGGTAAATCCCGGTATTAAAATTACCGTTGTAGGTTACCGTACCCAATTTGTTGTTATTGGTAATCCTTCCCCTGTCATCATAGGTATTGGTATCTACAATACCCGTTAAAGGATTTGTCCAATGCGTCAATCGGTCTAAAGCATCATAGGTAAACGTTTCTGATGTTCCCAATGCCACATTCTGACGGCTGCTCAATGTTCCTTTTATGGCATTAAAACTATAGGTATTGTTTACAATATTAATACTGTTTTTGGTATGTGTCTGGGAAGTATAATACCCATGCACATCATACGCATTGGTTATTGCCACTCCGTTCCCCAAGGTTTGGGTTAACGGCTGCATCTTCTCGTTGGCTGTATTGAGTTGCCATAAAACGGCATCATTGCCATCTGTCAATTTATCCATCATACCGTTGTAGGCATTGTACACGTTTTTTGTGGTAACAGATTCGCTTACCCCCGATGTTAGATCCTGTGTTGCATTGGTCGCTGTAACTGGTCTTCCGTAGCTATCGTAGGTTATGGTTTTTGTCTGTGTAAAAGCAGCATTGGTCTCTGTATTTGTTACAGCTCTGTGGTATTCATCATAGGTATAGCCAAAACTATCTATGTTTGCTCCCAAACTATTTTTGCTGACCTCACCTGTAAGCTGAGCAAAAGAGTTATAGGCATATTCTGTCTCGATATCTGCTCCATCCCCTGACACTTTTCTTTTGGTTACCTTTCCAAATTCATCATAGGTTGTATCTGTTCTGCCTTTAGGAGTCGTCTCGGCAATTAACTGTCCAAAAGCATCGTAGCTGTAGGTATAAGTGCCAGCATTAGGATCGGTCATGGCTGTTTTATTGCCCCAGCCGTCGATGGTAATATTCACTTTATGCCCGCCATAATTTGATTCTTTCAGCTGGCCATTCGCATAATAAGTAAAACTGATGGTACCTCCCGGGTCTGTCGTCTGGGTTTTATTGCCCAATGCATCAACTGTAACGGTTGTTGTTTTTCCGTCATCAACGCTGGTTGTAGTCAGCCCTGGGGGATAATCAAAGGTTTGAATCCTGCCTGTTGGCTGTGTTATTTTTTTGGGACGCATCAGGTAATCGTATTCATAGACTACCCATCGGCTTGGGGATGAAAAATAAGGCTCGCTTTCTTTTGTTTTTCTTCCCAGCCCGTCATAGACCACCTGTTTTGATATAGTCGAGTTGACTGCCAGACCTTTCGTTGTTGTGATAACCGCTCTTCCCAATACATCGTATTGTGTGATGCTTTTTGCATTATCGCCTACTGTATTCTGGCTGGTAACAGTGTAGCCTCCATCTGATAATTTAGCATATGTAATGGTGGTTTCCAATGGCACTGCAGATGCACCGGTCGTTTTGGTTTTGGTCAGTTTTCCCCAATTATCAAATGTATAATCGCTTACTACTCCTAAAGGGCTTGTTGATTGTGTTACCTGCCCCAGTCTGTTGTAAACAAAATTAGTTACAAAGTTTTGGTGGTCTGTTTTTTTGACCACGAAACGTTTGGTGGCATCATATTCGTCTGTTATTTTTCGGGCTGTCGGTGCCGGCAATGCATTTGGTGCCGAGACTGTTTTGGTCAGCAGATTCCCTACTGTATCATAAGCCATATCTTCGATAATGGCATAGGTATTGTGCCCTTTTTTCTCTGTTCGGGTAAGATTAGTTCCTGTGTAGATGTATACTTCTTCTGCTGTTCGGGTATCTCCCGAGGCAACATTATTAGTTGAGGAACTTACTTTTTTAGGCCTTCCTATATAATAAGTACTATCTGTACCTGATGGGTTATTGTCATATTCTGTATCCACTGTTGTGCTTCCCTGCTCTGTTGAACCACTATAATTTTTGGTAACTGCTTTTCTTTCCAAACCATAATAATCGGCAGAGTTCACTGCACCATCATAGGTATAGGTATTTTCTATTTTTACCCCGGATAAAGCATCCAGAGTGGTTTGCGAATCCAAGAGTACATTATATACTTTTGACGTCGGGTTTGTATAAGTTGAAAAAACATTGGTTTTAGTACTTAATAATCCGCCTGGTGTAGCATCAAAAACCGTTGAACCATTAGTGCTTGACCAGGTTATGGTATTTGCACCTCTTAGGTTAACATCATTGTACTGGGTAGTCCATAATTTGGTATCGGATTCCGATAAATACCAGCTGCTTCTTGTAGTTCTGGTAAAGCCAACTGTACCATAATTAAAATTGGATACATAGCCACGATACCTGAAATCCTGGTATTTGGAAACTCCATTGATGGTAGCGGTTAATTTGGAAACCAAATAACTCCCTGAATTTCTGACAATCTCAACATTCGGATAGTTTACAGCATCTGCC
Organism: Flavobacterium salmonis; assembly: GCF_903819435.1. Taxonomy (GTDB): domain Bacteria; phylum Bacteroidota; class Bacteroidia; order Flavobacteriales; family Flavobacteriaceae; genus Flavobacterium; species Flavobacterium chungangense. The sequence goes on from NZ_CAIJDP010000068.1 coordinate 75,519, forward strand.
GAAGAATAAAAATCAGTGCTGCTATTCCCAAATTTGCCGTCTGTGGCTTCCATTGCTTTATAATCAATGGTCTGAATGATTTTACCATTGGCTTCTGTGACTGATTTTAATCGATTGTCCTTATCAAAATCTTTATTGAATTGGTAATATTCAATTTTGTTAGAATGCCCACGAACAATAACCAAATCGGTATTGGCACCATCGTATTTGTAATTGGAAACTAAAGGAATTGGGATATCAGGAGAACCTGAAAAGGAAACACCAGAATCATAAGTCATAGGAAACTTATTAGTACTTGCTGTATTTCCTATATTATTAGTATAGCCTTTAACCCACCATTCTGTATCATGGTCATTAATAGTCCATTTTGGCTTGTAATACCTTCTCCATACACGCACGATATCTGACTTCCCATCTTTGTTGATATCAATAGCATAATAATTGCTAAAATGCACTTGCGTTTTGTAATCGCCCCCTGTATCAGGTCGATACTCCACAATATTGTGTGATTCTTTTACAAAAAAATCGCCTCCGGCAGGTTTTGGATTACTATAATAAATATTCCAAACAGCATGTGAAGCACCTTCTCCTCCTTCCGTCTCCGGAAGCATGACATCGGTTTTACCATCTCCGTTGTAATCGCCTAATAACAATTGTTTTGTAGTTGAGTATTTATCTAAAATCCCTGAACCAATTACTTCTAATTCAACCCATGGGCTTACAGTTAGTTGTTTAAAACCAACTATTTTATACGTTTTGTCAGTGTTAAGAACTAAAACATCTGATTTACCATCCCCGTTAAAATCAGCAACAAATTTCTCTCTGGAAGCTAATAAGTTAGTATTTAAATTAACAAACCCATCACTTGATAATTGGGTGTTTGCATTACTGTCCAAATTCAACCAATAACTTTTTAAATTGCCTACAGGAACTGCCCATGGCACACAATCACATACAAGATCCTGAAATTCAGTCATAAAACAGTTTTCTGTATAATTCATTGAATTTGTATCAACATTGAATATGACTTCACTTATCCCATCCCCATTAAAATCTCCCTCAATTAAATTTGTAATTCCATCATATCCATGATTTCCACTATTATATAAACTTAGATAGTCATTATAACCACCATCATTATCCTGGCAGGTAAAAATCCCTCCTATTCTTTGATTATCCAATAGAATAGTCTTCGTAAAGGTATTATTGATAATACCATTATTTAATTCATAATATTTAAAATCAATTTTATTTGACTCAACTTTAGGAGTTATTATGGAATGAAATTGATTAATTCTACTATTAGTTAAGGTTTTTGCAGCAAAAGATCGAAATACAAGTACATCATTTGCTATTTGAATTGGAGCATTTCCCTTACTTCCCTCAAACAACTTTGTGAAAATTTTATTTCCCGCAACAAAATCTAATAGTCCATCTCCATCAAAATCTCCTGCTAATTGAGTCGTACTGAAATCCAGATTATTTGTATATTCTTTTTCTGTTTTTGTAGTTGTAGTAGGTATACCATCACCATGATATGCAAAAACTACAGGATTAGATTCTTCGCTTTGAGCATTGATTTCCTTTATACTTGTTACTCTTTCATATCCTGAATCATCTTCCTTATGTGTCAATTGATACTTTCTGAAAATAGTATTGTTTGCATATACCTCTATGAATTTTAAAATTTTAGTGGCATAGACTGCACCCCCTTTCATATAATCTCTTTCTACCCTTTTTGCATTATCATATTTAAAAGTAATTTTATCCTGAGCCGCAATTCCTGCTGTTGTGTTGCCGCTAAATATAATGGAATCAATATACAATTGGTTTGTACTGTTATAGGTAACCGTTTGATAGGTATAATCAATAAAATTTCCATACGTATCTTCAAAACGCACAATATACCAGGAATTAACCGATACTGAATTTTGCAGAGTCCCAGCTCCTTTTGAGCCGTACCAGCTTCGTGAACCATCTGGTGCCGTGACTATAAAATACGTTACAGATCCTTCGATTTTTAATTCGATTTTGGTATTGCTTTTATACTCGGTTTCGTAGGTAGAACCGTGTGCCCAATACGTACCTGTTTTTATTAACAATCGTTGACCATCTAAGGATAATTTATCATTATCATCAAAATCAACTCCGTCTACAAAACCGTCAATATCACGACGCGTAGCTATACGACTTATGGCCGAAATACTATTGATACTCCAGCCTTGACCTGCAATACCTCCTCTTACACCACTGCTATAGGTAAGATTGATAATAGGTGCGACATTTTTTATACTGGGCGGCATCGCTATTGGCAAAGTATAGGTAGCAGTACCTGAAGCTGAAATTTGTAATTCTCCTTTAGTATCTGTGAAATTTTGAGAAAAAGAAAAAGAGGAGAATAAAACTATAATGAAAAAGTAAAATTGTTTCATGTCTAAATCTTATTGCTTAATAATTTTAATTGTTTTTGGATCACCTGATTTATAATTGAGTAATACAACATAAACCCCTGAAGGATAAGACTGAAACAAAATGTTTTGGGTGTTATTATTTTTAGTTTCCCGAAATGTATTTAAAACCTGCCCCGCCAATGAAATCAACTGAATTGAAGTTACATAATTGTCATCCGTTAGTTCCCATTTTAAATAAAGTTCTTCTTTTACCGGATTAGGATAATAGGAGAACCTATCTTCTGCTGAAAATTTTTCTAAATCTTCATCAACAAGCGCTTCAATTTCTTTGATTTGTTTTCCAGTTTCCGGCGGGCAGTTAGTACACAATATCCTGCTTACCTGATTGCCGGCAGTATCATAACTAAATTTGATTTTCGTTTGGTTTTGGGCAATAGACGAAAGTGAAAATAGAAATAGGAGAAATAGTAGTTTTTTTATCATATCTATGGGGTGTTTTATAAAATTTAATTTGGTGCAAATTCAATCAATAATGACTTACAAAACAATACCCACATTTAGTGATTTACAATAAAATAATATATGTTTCTTTTTACTTCAAATTATTATAAAACGATAAAAAAATGGTAAAACGATTGAGAGAGTTGACAAAAGCTTTGAAAATCTGTAAAACAAAAAAACGTCCGAAAATTTTCGGACGCTTTTTATTGCCTTATTTAAAAAACTATATATTATTGAGGACAATCTACTTTGGTCAATGTATTTTTTACATCAAATTTTAATGTTTTTCTGTCTTTAAAACTCACTTTTCCATTTGCTTCTACAATATCTCCATAACCTTCAATATAAGTTCCGTCTTTTTGTAAAAATGCTACTTCCCGAATTGATGAAATACCTTCTGAATCAAAAGTATAATCAGCTATAAGAGTATCTCCATAAATGTTTCCTATTAAAGTTCCTTCATTTTTATCTTTCCCTGCCAAATTATAGCTTAGTTTTCCGTTTACTTCCTGATGAGAGTTTACATTAAAACTCATCTCAATAGTACTGCCTTTTGCATTCCAGGTATAACATTGATCTCCGGCTGGCTCTACAATTTCTGCTTCTTTAGGAGGGCTTGGAATTATTTCCGCAGGTGGTGGTGTTGATTCTTTTTTACAAGAAATAAATACACTTAACATAATCATTATTGCAAATATTTTTTTCATAATTTTAAATTTTACTGTTATTAACTTATAAAATTAATTGAATAAAAAAAAATCCACTCGTATTACGAATGGATTTTTTTATATAATTCCCATACCAGGAATACATTTTAAGCATCTAAATCAACAGTAGTTTTGGCAGCAATTTCCTTGTATGTCCCGTTTACTAATTTTTCACGGATTGCTTCAAAAGCAGTAAGCGTTTCAGCAATATCAGCTAATGTATGTGATGCTGTTGGAATAACACGCAATAAAATCATTCCTTTTGGAATAACCGGATAAATTACGATCGACAAGAAAATACCATAATTTTCTCTTAAATCATTTACCATCACCATCGCTTCCGGTACGCTTCCTTCAAGATAAACCGGCGTAACGCAAGTGTTAGTATCGCCAATATTAAATCCTTTATTTCTCAAACCATTTTGTAAAGTGTTTACGTTTTCCCATAATTTATCTTTTAAACCTGGGTTATCACGTAACATTTGTAAACGTTTTAATGACCCAATTGTTTGGATCATTGGTAAAGCTTTCGCAAACATTTGAGAACGTAAGTTGTATTTTAAATAATCAATTATGTCTTTATCTGCAGCTACAAAAGCACCAATATTAGCCATCGATTTAGCAAAAGTAGAAAAGTAAACATCTACTCCATCCTGACAGCCTTGCTCCTCACCTGCTCCTGCTCCTGTTTTTCCAAGTGTTCCAAAACCGTGTGCATCATCAACCAAAAGACGGAAATTGTATTTCTTTTTCATTTCTACAATTTCTTTCAATTTTCCTTGCTGACCACGCATTCCAAAAACACCCTCAGTAATAAAAAGAATTCCTCCTCCAGTTTCTGTAGCTATTTTGGTAGCACGCTGCAGGTTTTTCTCCATACTTTCGATATCGTTATGTTTATATGTAAAACGTTTTCCACTATGCAAACGAACACCGTCAATGATACAGGCGTGACCATCAACATCATATACAATAACATCATTTCTTGTTACCAAAGCATCAATGATAGAAACCATTCCCTGATAACCAAAATTCAATAAATAAGCTGATTCTTTCATTACAAAAGCAGCTAATTCATTTTCTAATTGCTCATGATATTTAGTATGACCACTCATCATACGGGCTCCCATTGGGGCAGCAGCACCATATTGTAAAGCCGCATCTGCATCTGCTTTACGTACTTCCGGATGGTTTGCCAGACCTAAATAGTCATTCAAACTCCAATTCAAAACCTCTTTTCCCTGAAATTTCATTCTTGGACCTAAATCTCCTTCTAATTTTGGAAATACAAAATAACCTTCTGCCTGAGAAGCCCATTTTCCTAATGGCCCTTTATTGTTCTGAATTCTTTCGAATAAATCTTTTACCATAATATATGTAGTACTATTTTTTTAATTTAATCAGCGAGCAAAAATAAAAATTTATTCATTGGTATCATAATAATTTAAAAATGATTCGGTTTCAAAACGGCTCTTTAATAAACTTTTAAGGAAAAATTTTCAGACTTGAAGTAAATTTCCTCGTAAAATCTTAATTCATTTTCAAAAATTCAATAATTTAAAGATGTTATAAATTTGACAAAAGGCACTCACATTGTTTTTATTTTTATTAATTTTAAAACACTTTAAACAAAAAATCTTAACACCTGATCTAATGGCTTTAAGCAACACGAAAGACCTAAAATTAGCCGTTCTTATTGATGCTGACAACGTACCTTACAGCAATGTAAAAGGAATGATGGAAGAAATAACCAAATTTGGAACCCCAACAACAAAAAGAATTTATGCTGACTGGACCAAGCCAAATTCCAATGGGTGGAAAAGCGTTTTACTCGAACACGCCATAACTCCTATTCAGCAATATAGTTATACCGTAGGTAAAAACTCCTCAGATTCAGCACTGATTATTGATGCCATGGATTTACTTTATTCAGGTAAACTGGATGGTTTTTGCATTGTTTCAAGCGACAGCGATTTTACACGTCTTGCCATTCGTTTACGGGAATCCGGAATGAAAGTAATTGGTATTGGAGAAAAGAAAACCCCAAACTCTTTTATTGTTGCCTGTGACAGGTTCATTTATATTGAAGTTTTGGATGGTGCCATTCAAAAGAAAAAACCCAAACCGACTGCTGCAACAGACTCAAAAAAACCGGCAGAAAAGCCAGCTGCAAAGGCTTTAGCTAAAATAGACACCGGTACAATTGATTTAATTGAAGCCACAATTGAAGATATTGAAGATGATGATGGCTGGGCTTTTTTAGGCGATGTTGGAAACTTAATTGTGAAGAAAAAACCCGAATTTGACCCTCGTAATTATGGTTTTTCGAAACTGACGCCAATGTTGAAATCATTAACAGATATCCTGGAGATCGATGAAAGAGAGTCTGACAAAAAAGGCATCAAACATGTTTATGTCAGACTGAGATTCAACTAAATCAAATTTTATATTTTAAGATTAAAAAAACATGAGACAAAAATTCTTTATCTACGGCTTCTTGTTGTTTCTAGTTGTTGCCGCCATATATTATTATTTCAAGCTTGGTTTCTTACTGCTAATTATTTTACCCATTTTGTTAGTTATTGGATTTTTTAATACCCTTCAGAAAAAACATGCCATCTTACGAAATTTTCCTGTTTTGGGCTATTTCAGATATCTTTTTGAAATGATTGCGCCTGAAATTCAGCAGTATTTTATCGAAAGATCTACTGATGGAAAACCTTTTTCCAGAAATCAGCGTTCATTAGTATATCAAAGAGCCAAAAATATTGACTCCAATACACCTTTTGGAACCCAGTTAAATCTCAATGAAAGAAGTTATGAAGGAATCAAACATTCGATTTTTCCGGAAAAAGTCAACGAAGAATTACCACGGGTTTTAGTAGGCGGAAAAGATTGCAAACAACCTTACCTAGCTTCATTACTAAATGTTTCTGCAATGAGTTTTGGTTCTCTGAGTGAACATGCGGTTCGAGCCATAAACATTGGTGCTAAAAAAGGAAATTTCTACCAAAACACAGGAGAAGGCGGATTAACAGAGTTTCATTTAGCAGGAGGAGGCGATATTACCTGGCAGATTGGTACCGGTTATTTTGGATGCCGCGATGCAGAAGGAAATTTCAATCCTGAAAAATTCTCTGAAAAAGCCAATCTTCCAAACGTAAAAATGATCGAAATTAAACTTTCTCAAGGTGCTAAACCAGGTCACGGAGGTGTACTTCCGGCGGCTAAAAATACTGTGCAAATTGCAAAGATAAGAGGCGTAGAACCACATACCATGATTCTTTCTCCTCCAGGGCACCATGCTTTTTCTGATGCGAAAGGATTAATTTATTTCATTAAACAATTGCGTGATTTATCAAACGGAAAACCAATCGGATTTAAATTATGTATTGGAAACACCGCAGAATTTGAAGCTATCTGTCATGAAATGATTGCTGAAGATATTTATCCGGATTTCATTACCGTTGATGGTGCCGAAGGAGGAACCGGTGCCGCTCCTTTAGAGTTTTCTGATGGTGTAGGAATGCCTTTTGAACCCGCTCTGATATTTGTAAACAAGACGCTTAAAGGATTAAATATTAGGGACAAAATACGTATTATCGGAAGTGGAAAAATTATTTCTGGTTATTCAATTCTTCACGCCATTGCTTTGGGAGCAGATATGTGCAATAGTGCCAGAGGATTTATGTTTTCTTTGGGCTGTATACAGGCACTACGTTGTCACAATAATGAATGTCCTACAGGAGTAGCCACTCAAAACAAAATGTTAATGAAGGGTTTGGTAGTGACCGATAAATCAGATCGTGTGTATCATTTTCACAAAAACACTCTACATGCTGCGAATGAACTTTTGGCTGCTGCCGGAAAATCGAGTTTTGCTGATGTTGACATCAATATTTTCATGCGGGGTGATGAATTTGCAAATTTATCCGACTCTTATTTCCCTGATAATTTATCGAATGTAACCAATCATTAATACAAAAGCCTCTTTGTTCACAAATGCAAAGAGGCTTCTTTTTATATTTAAAGCTAAATTCAGAGCTTTGCAGCGACCTTTTTTACTGCAGAACCTGTAAAAGTGGCCAATTCTTCTTTACCTATTAATTGTTTTGCAATAATGGAGTTATTATAGGCTAATAAATAAACATCAAACTTTACATCTTCATCGATCAATTCTTTAGAAATCTGATTATTCTCGATCATTCCTTTCAATAAATCGGGAAATGATTTGCCATAAGCTAGTTTGTTTTCATCTGTTTCCTCAAGATTGGTTTCAATTCTTATTTCAATTTTATTATCTTTTAAAAATGCTTTGGCACTGGTACTAGTAATATTTGGACCATTTTATAGAACTCGAAGTATTGTAGGTCGTTACGTGTTCCTGAATTTTTTGCTTTGTATTTTTACAGCTTACCAACATTAATACAACAACAAAAACAAATGCGATTTGGGTAGTTTTTTTTATAAATTATTGGATTTATAGTTATTTTTTAACTCAAACATAATTAATTTATAATACAAAAACAACATCCGAGTATAAAAAAATAACCGATAATTCCTTGAATACAAATCAATTAAGAATTAAAAAAAAGCAATTTGTAAGAATAAATAAAAACACTTATTCTATTTATTTTAAATTATAAACACAAAAGTCTCTTTAAATTAAACTTAAAGAGACTTTTATATGTAAGAATCTAATCGGGGTGTATATTATAAAAATTTGATTGATTATTTTAAATATTGAAGCGATTCCTTTGTGAGCACTTCCTTATTTAAAACAGTATTATCATCAGCCAAATAATAAAGGTGAAATTCTACTCCTTCTTCTATTAATTCTGTTGGAATCTGATCTTTTTTAATCATGGATTGTCTCATTTTTGCAAATGTTACAGAAGTAGCAACTTTCTTGCCCTCGTTTTGTTTTAAATTAGTTTCAAAACGCAATTCTATTTTGTTATCATTAATGTAACCTCTTGCTGTAGTAAGCGTTACATTTTCGGCTCGAAAACTAGGAGCAATAGTTTTGTTGTATGTAACAACATACTCCTGAAGTTTTTGTTTGGTATTTTTACAGCTTATCAGCAACATTACAACAAAAAGAGTAAAGGCAACTTTGGATATTTTGTTAATCATAACTTTTGGTTTGATGCTATATTTCAACTTTTATTACAATCTTATTCAGTAATCCGTCTGTAATCATTGGTGCATGCACATCTTCAGGGAAAAGAATTACAAATTGATTTTCTTTCAATTTAAAAAACATATCAGGTGCATCTCTAAAAAAACGTACATCTTTCTCTTCATTATAACCACCATTTGGAGTTTTGCAGTCTGCTCTTGGTTTCCATGCAAAAGTTTCTGTTTCACTTATACAAAACTGAATATCAATATTTTTATCATGACATTCAAAAGTTGCCAGACTCTCTTCTATTGTTTTTCCTTTACCCTGAAAACCAAAAAACTTTACACCATCTGTTTCATGTTTAAAATCTGCCGGAAGGTTTTGAACATCATTATTGCGTAAATAATCAAAAGCTTTTTTAAAAGACGGATGCAAAACTTCATATTTTGCTGCATTTTCTAATGAATCTATTATCATAATTCTATTATCGTTTAAAGTGATATTTTCTTGTAAAAATAAGACAATAATTTATTCCAAATCCTATAAATTATTCAATTTACAAAATCAATTACAACTTCTTTGTAACTTTGTTTATCTCAAATTTCCCTAAAACTAGCCAGTGCTCCATTTGAAAAATTATAGAACAATATATTTCCTGTTGCTCATATCGGTCATTTTTCTTGGAATTATTTCCCGAAAAATTGATTTTATCCCCTTGTACTTTGGAGATTTTCTCTATGCTGTGATGATCTATATTTTGACAAGAATAGTTCTAATCAAAAACAAACCGGTTCAAATTGGCATTCTTTCACTTTTTGTCTGTTACTGCATTGAATCCTTTCAGCTTTGTCAGGCAGAATGGATTATTGCAATACGAAAAACACTTTTTGGAAGATATGTTCTGGGACAAGGTTTTTTATGGACTGATTTGATAGCATATACTTTTGGAATTGCAGTTACATTAATTATTGAAAAAATTATTTTAAAAAAAATCACTTATGAAACTCGTTTTTGCATCAAACAACCTGAATAAAATTAAAGAAATTCAAAGCATATTAAACGGATCTATCCAAATATTAAGCCTGGAAGAAATTGGCTGTCACGAAGAAATACCGGAAACAGCGAATACTATAGAAGGAAACGCTATTTTAAAAGCCAATTATATAACTAAAAAATACGGTTACGATTGCTTTGCCGATGATACCGGACTTGAAGTTACAGCTCTAAATGGAGCACCTGGTGTTTTTTCGGCGCGATATGCCGGAGAACAAAAAGATGCAAATGATAATATGGATAAACTTTTAGATGCTTTAAAAGAGGAATCTGACAGAACTGCAAAGTTCAAGACCGTTATTGCATTAAACTTAAAGGGAGAACAGCATCTTTTTACCGGAATTGCAAAAGGAGAAATCACCCTCAGTAAAACAGGAAACCGCGGGTTTGGATACGATCCTATTTTTCAGCCTGAAAATTATACGGAAACTTTTGCCGAATTAGCTTCAGAAATAAAGAACAAAATTAGTCATCGTGCAAAAGCAACAGAGCAACTAATTGATTTTCTGAACTCAACAAAATAATTGTTTAAAATACAACATTTAAATAGGTAAATTTTATATTTTGAGACGTGTTTTTTTAGATTTACTGTCAAAATGTTTTTCATTACAAACATAACTTTTTGATAATCAAATCATAACAAATACACAATTCTTAAAATAGCATTAGTTTATCTGAATAATTAACAGTAATTTTGCACCCTATTTTAAATACACATATGAATAAATTTGAACAATTAGGATTGAATGAATCGTTACTGAAGGCGATTTTAGATCTAGGATTTGAGAATCCGTCAGAAGTACAGGAGAAAGCGATTCCCCTATTATTGGAAAAAGACACAGATATGGTTGCGTTAGCTCAGACAGGGACAGGGAAAACAGCAGCATTTGGTTTTCCGCTAATTCAAAAAATTGATGCTGACAACAGAAATACACAAGCATTAGTTTTATCGCCAACACGAGAACTTTGTTTACAGATTACCAACGAACTTAAAAACTACTCAAAATACGAGAAAGGTATTAATGTGGTAGCAGTTTACGGCGGGGCTAGTATTACAGAGCAAGCTAGGGACATTAAGAGAGGAGCACAAATTATTGTAGCAACTCCGGGAAGAATGCAGGACATGATCAACAGAGGTTTGGTTAACATTAAAAATATAGATTACTGTATTCTTGATGAGGCTGATGAGATGTTGAACATGGGATTCTATGAAGACATCGTATCTATTTTATCCGATACTCCAGATCAAAAAAGTACATGGTTGTTCTCTGCAACTATGCCACAAGAGGTTGCCAGAATTGCAAAACAATTCATGAGCGATCCTGTAGAAATTACTGTTGGAGCTAAGAACTCAGGTTCTGCAACAGTTTCTCACGAATTTTACTTAGTAAATGCACGTGATCGTTACGAGGCTTTAAAACGTTTAGCCGATGCAAACCCGGATATTTTCTCTGTGGTTTTCTGTCGTACAAAAAGAGACACACAAGCGGTAGCTGAAAAATTAATTGAAGATGGATACAGTGCAGCTGCATTGCACGGAGATTTATCTCAGGCGCAACGTGATGGTGTAATGAAATCTTTCCGTGGAAGACAAATTCAGATGCTTGTTGCTACTGACGTTGCCGCACGTGGTATTGACGTTGATAATATTACTCACGTAGTAAATTACCAGCTTCCTGACGAAATTGAAACATACAATCACCGTTCAGGGCGTACAGGTAGAGCTGGGAAATTAGGGACTTCTATTGTTATTGTTACAAAAAGTGAGTTGCGTAAAATTTCTTCTATAGAAAGAATCATTAAACAAAAATTCGAAGAAAAAACAATTCCATCCGGAATTGAAATCTGCGAAATTCAGTTATTACACTTAGCAACCAAAATTAAAGATACTGAAGTTGATCACGAAATTGACAACTATTTGCCAGCAATCAACAATGTTCTTGAAGATTTATCTAAAGAAGAGCTGATTAAAAAAATGGTATCTGTAGAATTTAATCGTTTTATTGCTTATTACAAGAAAAACAGAGATTTATCATCACAATCTGGAGAAAGACGTGAGAGAAATGATTCTGAGCCAAGAGAGTTCAATAATAACGGTGCAGTTCGTTATTTTGTGAACATCGGATCAAGAGACAATTTTGACTGGATGACGCTTAAAGATTATTTGAAAGAAACATTAGACTTAGGTCGTGATGACGTTTTCAAAGTAGATGTAAAAGAAGGTTTCTCTTTCTTTAATACTGATCCTGAGCACACTGATAAAGTAATGGAAGTATTAAACAACGTTCAATTAGAAGGACGTCGTATTAATGTTGAAATTTCTAAAAATGACGGTGGAGGAAGACGTGACCACAATAATCGTGGTGGCGGACGTAGTTCTGGCGGACCAAGAAGAGAAGGTTCTGGCGGAGGAAGTTTTGGCCCAAGACGTGAAGGTTCTGGTGGTGGATTCAGAAGCGACAGAAACTCTGCTCCTAGAGAAGGTGGCTTCAGAAGCGACAGAAATTCATCTGCTCCTAAAAGAGAAGGTGGTTTTAGAAGCTCGACTCCAAGAACCGAAGGTGGTTCAGACAGAGCTCCAAGACGTTCTGAAAGCTTTGGTGATTCACCAAGACCAAGAAGACCAAGAAGAGATTAATAATTTAATATCTATAAATACAAATCCCAAATTCCAGATATAATTGGAATTTGGGATTTTTTCTTATATCAAATAATCTTATCAGTGCCTTTGTTAATTTTCTGATAATTATATTCCAAGACTACGAAATATTTAATCCCGATTTACTACTTTTAATGCTTTAAATCAGGATATGAAATATTTCACAGTTTTCTTTTTCACACTATTCTCAGCTATCGGTTTCGCACAGGAAACAGCATCTACTGTTCCTCAACGGGTTTCCGGTTACATTTATAACGACAATAGTAAAGAGCCTATTCCCAATGTAAATGTCATTAACACCAACAAAGTGCGTGGTGCTATGTCTGATGCAAAAGGATACTTTGAAATAGATGTTCAGGCTAACGACACCCTTCATTTTTCTATTTTAGGTTTTCAATCCCTAAGAATCAGAGTTACAAATGACTGGATAAAAAACAAAGTCACAAGAATTCAGCTTACCGAAAAAGCAATTGCTCTTGAAGAAGTTGTTATTGCTCCTTTTAGTTTAACCGGTTATCTTGAAGTGGATTCAAAATTAATTCCAACCAAAGAAAATTACCGTTATAGTATTTCCGGGCTTACACAAGGTTACGAAGCAGGTGAATATTCTCCAAACGCTTTCGGAAAAGTTTTGGGTTCTATTTTTAATCCCGCCGATATGCTCTATAACTTCTTTGGTAAAAACGGGCGAGAACTTAAGAAGCTTAAAGAAATGAGAAAAGATGATACTGTTCGAAATCTTCTGGAATCAAAATACGATCGCGAAACTGTATCTGTATTGTTAGGTGTAAGCAAGGACGAAATTCCGGAAATCCTGCATCGATGCAGTTATTCAGATGCTTTTATTCAGGAAGCAAATGATTTACAAATTATGGATGCTATCAGTGCCTGCTACGAACAATATAAGGTATTGAAACGAAATTAATTAGAAACACATATATCATCCTCAATTTTAAAAATTGGGGATTTTTTTATGTCTTTAAGGATTTTAAAAACACTACATTTACTTTAATGTTATTAATTTAATTTAAAATCAACATATTATGGCAAAGAGTCAGGATGCTAAGAAAACATCAAAAAAAGAACCGTTAAAAACGGCTAAAGAAAAAAAAGAAGAAAAGAGAGAAAAGAAAAACTCTCCTAAAAGGGATTAAATTTGATAGATACAACCGCAGTTTTCAATTCTCAGCTAACTGATTACCAAAAACTGTGGCTGTTAACTTATTTAACCGGAATATTAGAAAGGATTTCTAATACAAATTTCCAGTATTTCTGAGCAGATGAAATACTTGCTCTTTCATCCGGAGAATGTGCACCGTGAATTGTTGGCCCAAAAGAAATCATATCCATATCAGGATAATTTGTCCCTAAAATTCCACACTCTAAACCAGCATGACAAGCGACTACTTTTGGCTTTTCTCCATTTTGTTTTTCATAAATATCTTTTAAAACTTCTAATATTTCAGAATTTACATTTGGAGTCCAACCCGGGTAAGACCCTGAAAATTCAACTTCACAGCCAACCAATTCAAAAGCGGAACGCAATGCATTTGCTAAATCAAATTTTGAAGTTTCAACAGAAGAACGCGTCAAACATCCAACCAAAATTTCTCCATCTTTTACAATAACACGTGCAATATTATTGGAAGTTTCAACCAAATCAGCCATGTCGGCACTCATTCTGTAAACTCCGTTATGAGCTGCATAAATTGCTCTTATTACACCCTCCTGAACACCTAAATCCATTACTTTTTCAGGCAAATCACATTTTACGATTTCAATTGATAAGTTTGGTTCAGTTGTTTTATACTCGGCTTTAATATCATTGATAATTTCCTGCATATCAAAAATATAAGCTTCATCGAACATTTCAGAGATAATTACTTTCGCCACACTTTCTCTTGGAATCGCATTTCGTAAACTTCCACCATTAATTTCAGCAACCTGTAATCCGAAGTTTTCGAAAGCGTCAAATAATAATCGGTTCATTATTTTATTGGCATTCCCCAACCCTTTATGAATATCCATTCCTGAATGCCCGCCATTTAACCCTTTTACAGTAATAATATAACCAACAGAACCTTCCGGAACTTCTTCTTCATGATAACTTCTTGTAGCTGTTACATCAATTCCGCCCGCACATCCAATATCTATCTCATCGTCTTCTTCAGTATCCAGATTCAACAAAATCTGTCCTTGCAGGATACCGCCTTTAAGGTTTAATGCTCCCGTCATTCCGGTTTCTTCATCAATCGTAAATAAAGCTTCAATAGCAGGGTGTGGAATGCCTTTACTTTCTAATACAGCCATAATTGTAGCTACTCCAAGACCGTTATCTGCTCCAAGTGTCGTACCACGCGCACGTACCCAGTCACCATCAACATACATGTCGATTCCTTGTTTATCAAAATCAAAAATCGTATCAGCATTTTTTTGGTGCACCATGTCCAGGTGCCCCTGCATTACGATTGATTTGCGGTTTTCCATTCCCGGAGTTGCCGGTTTTCTGATGATTACATTTCGAATATCGTCTTCAAAAGTTTCTAAACCTAAACTGGCACCAAAGTTCTTCATAAACTCAATCACACGCTCTTCCTTTTTTGACGGACGCGGAACGGCATTTAAATCTGCAAATTTATTCCAAAGTGCTTTTGGCTCCAGATTTCTTATTTCCTGACTCATTATATTTTGTTTGATGTTTAACAATTAAGAGCTCCAAAGTTACAAAGTTTAAATTCTTTTTCGATACTAATTAATATTGTATTTACATTTACGTATTAAAAATATATCCCGTGAAATCAAAATACATTTTACCTTTATTTCTTTTAATTCAGATTATCTTTTTAAAAATCCTGCGGTTCTTTCCGGATTTTGTTGAAGGAGCTTACAGCAACAATTTTTACATTAGAATTTCACATTTTTCAAGAACACTTTTGGGAAGAATTCCTTTTTCTGTAGGTGATTGTATTTATGCAATTTTAATTATTTCTATAATTGGCTGGTTTTGGAAAATTAGAAAAACCTGGAAGGCACAATGGAAAGACCATCTTCTTAAAATCTTAGGCAAAGTTTCAGTTTTTTATTTTTTCTTTCATCTGCTTTGGGCATTCAATTATTACCGTGAGCCGCTTTTTCAAAAAATAGATATTAGAAAAGAATATACAGATGCTGAATTATTAGCTTTTACAAAAAGATTAATCGTTAAAACGAATGAAATTCAGTTGAAGATTACTAAAAGTGACAGCATAAAAGTAGTTTTCCCTTATTCACAAAAAGAAGTTTTTCAGATGAATTTAAACGGATACGATAATCTGTCCAAAGAACATTCTTATTTTAAATACGAAACCTTAAGTGTAAAAAAATCGCTATTCAGTATTCCTTTAACCTACATGGGTTTTGGAGGCTACCTGAATCCCTTTACCAATGAAGCTCAGGTTAATGATTTATTACCTATGTACAACTTTCCTCTTACGAGTTCTCATGAAATGGCCCATCAAATGGGTTTTGCAAGTGAAAGCGAATGTAATTTTATTGGAGTTCTGGCATCGGTTAAAAATGACAACTTATATTATCAATATTCAGGATATAGTTTTGCTCTGCGCTATTGCCTTGGAATCTGGCAATTTAAAAATGAGAAAATTTTTGAACAGTTAAAAAAACAAACGCATACAGGAATTCTAAAAAATTACAAGGAAAGTCATGATTTTTGGAAGAAATACGACACTTTTATTGACAAAGGATTTCACTTTCTTTATGACAATTTCTTAAAAACAAACAATCAAAAAGACGGAATGGAAAGCTATAGCAAGTTTATTGATTTGATGATTAATTATTATAAAGGAAAAGAGTTTTGATATTTTTCCTTTATAATAATTAATTTCAGAAAAAACTGATGAAATTTTGAAACCGTCAGTATAAATCTTTAAGGTAAAACTTCTATTTCTAAACCTGAATTCCAGTTTTTATTTTCATTTTCATAATATAAATATGCTGAAGAAGCCACTCCTTTATATTTTCCGGGAACAATTGCCTTTAAATCGATGTTGACATTCCTGGTTTCTTTACTGTCTAATTTCCTGAAATACAACACTAATTCACTATCAAATATTTCGTAATAATCGACTGTATTCTTCTCTGTAAGTTCTTTCAGCTGCCACGGCTCCGGTGTAAGTCCGCCCGGAATTCCAATTCTTACAATGGGATTTGAAACCTGGTTATTACTGCTGTTTTGAATTTCAATTTCAAGTCTTGCTGTTTCGCTTATTTTTATTGTGTTTTTCAACAGTTTTGTTTTCAAAACTAACTTACAATCTTCAGAATTATGAGGCTTATACGTTTGATATTGTACATAAAATAAATAAGGTACTGAAGCCTGATCCGGAATTTGAATAGAAAAATTATTATTGCCTGAATTTACATTTAGATTTTTCAAAATTACATTTCCTTCTTTTTCTTTTTGTGTTACGCTAATTGGCTGATTATTTAAATGTAGTATCGCATCTTTTAAAGTAGCATTATAAGAAGCAATTTTAGTATATTCTGTAATAGCTTTCAAAGCTAAGGCCGTGGCTTGTGTTGATCCAAATCCGTAAACGCTTTTTGATGACTGAATGTAATCTAACACATCCGAAACCTGTTTTGTAATCTCGCCTTCTTTCAATAAAGCAAGAGCATAAAGAGAGGCAATCTCCATACTCATCGATCTTCCGTAACTATTAATAATCGATTGTTCTGCCTTTAAATCTTTAAAGTTCTGTTTGCCTATCGCTGTTTTAATTAATTTCATCAATTGTTTATATTCTTCTTTTTTATTTAAGTTGAAAGATGTTAACGCTATCAATTCCATTCGGTATAAATCTCTGCTTTTTAAGGATTCTTTTAAAGCAGTTTCATATTGCTTGTCAAAATCTTTTTGGCCTACTTCTGATAAAACATATACGATATAAGCATTATTTACTACATATTTAATTCCTGAGAAGCCATATTTTGCCGGATTTTGATTAAACCCACCCTTATCATCTTTTCTCGAATTCAGCCATTTTAGATTCCCTTCAATAAGTTTTTTATCGATATTGATAAATTCCTTCATTTCATTAAATTGTAACAAACCATAAGCTGTTAAGGCTTCATTACCTGGATTACCTCCGTACCATTCATAACCACCTTCTTTCGATTCATAGTTTCGTAACTTTCTGTATCCAATTTCTAAGTATTTCAAAGCCCTTTCTTTAAATTCAGGCGAAATATTTCTGAACTTCAATAACTGCATTGCCATTATGTTAGGATAATTTGATGACGAAACCTGCTCAAAACAACCCGAAGGTTCACGCATCATACTTTGCAGCCCATCAAAAATTGAAGAAAACGGATTATATAACAGTTTAAATCCGGCATCTACTGAACCTGGTATCGGCTCTGTAATAGTAAAATCTGCATTATGCGATTTTGTTCCGGCAATATCGACATTCATAGGAAAACCTTTTGCATAAACAGCAATAAATTTCAGGATTTTTGTTCTGTAATTTTCTCCTACTAACGTAATTTCCAAAGGAAGTTTTTTTCCAATCGTTTTGGCCGTTATTGAAATATAAATCGTTTTCGCTTCTTTTGGTTTTAATTCTACCGACTGACTATTATCTTTTTTATCAAAATCAACTTTACAATTTAGCTTTATATTATTTTCGGAATTATTTTTTACCCAAACTGGTAGCTGTATCACATCTTCCTGCGAGGCATAAACAGGAACTTTTACATCACTTTGAATTAATTCTTTTACTGCATAAGATGTTTCTGCTCTTCCAATATCTCCTTTATAAGAAGTACCTTCACCCACTATTTTGAAAGAAGTATTATCATCAGAATTGTAAAATTCAAAATTAGCTTCGCCTTTATTATTTGTTTGTATAATTGAATTCCAATAAATACAGCTTCTAAAATCTTTTTTTTCTTCTACAATCGTTGAACCATATTTTGGGGCATAAAAATTATCTGCCTCATTAAGCTGTTTTGTACCGGATTTTAAAATGTTCTGAAAAGTGTAATTATATTTCTTTCCTAAAATAACATTTCCGGTTAGCAATTTATTCTTTGTTGTTATAATAATTACACCATAAGCTCCACCTGAACCATATATTGACGTGGCAGAAGCATCTTTTAAGATGGTAATTGATTCGATTAAGTGAGGTGACAAGTTTCCTAAAATAGACGAATTTTCATTGTTTGCATATGGAATT
Organism: Flavobacterium salmonis; assembly: GCF_903819435.1. Taxonomy (GTDB): domain Bacteria; phylum Bacteroidota; class Bacteroidia; order Flavobacteriales; family Flavobacteriaceae; genus Flavobacterium; species Flavobacterium chungangense. Next base: position 94,208 of record NZ_CAIJDP010000068.1, read on the forward strand.
CCGTCTAATACGATTAAAGGCTGCCCCGATGAGCGGCTGCCGTAAATTGAAGATGTTCCCCGAATTCTAATTTTATCAGCTCCGCCAGGCTGACCGGACGCTGACGTAATTTGAACCCCTGCAACCCTTCCATTTAATGCTGAAGAAATATCCTGACGTGTGACTATAGAAACTGCACCGGTTAGCGATGATTTTCTTTGATAACCATATCCTACAACCACAACTTCATTAAGAGCATTGTTTTCTGAATCTAACAAAACCGAATTTACAACTGGTTTTGCATTTACGGCTTCACTTATAGGTTTCAAATCGTTATAACTAACCTCCAGAATATCTTTATTTGAAAGTGTGTCTTTCATTTTCAAAAAGACCTTTTCATTTGAAATCGAGTTTGTTATTGTATATTGTCGGTTGTTTTTGCTTTCGACTGCGAGATAGGCCAAATCTGAAAAAGGAATCCTATTGAATTTAAAATAACCGCTTGAATTACTTTTTGTTTCAAAAACTTTTCCTTTATCTGTAAAAAAAAGCACTTTTGCCGAAACTGGTTTTTGTTTATAATTTTGCACAAAACCTTCTACTATATTGCTTTTTTCAGGTTCGAGGTTTTGTCTCTCCAAAAGTAGTTTTTCAAGATTTTCCTGATTGTATTTTCTCCATCCGTGCGTATTTAAGAGCAAATCAATGGCTTGTTCCTTTTCTTCCACTTTTTTATTAGTATCGAAATAAAATCCCGGTTCATGGATTTTTCCTTTTAATTCTGTCCCAAGAAACATCCAGGATAAAATATTATCCTGCTTGTCATCAATATAAGTAAGCAGTTTTGAATCGACTACTGAAACTGAAATATTTGATGAAACAGGCTCATTATTTTTATCTTTTGTAACAATACCAACCTTTACTTTTTCTCTTGGTAAATAAGTTTGCTTATCAGTTTTAATTTCTATTTTAAGTCCGTTCTGGTAATTCAAAAACATAAGTCTTTCAGCCACAATTTTATCTTCAACCATTAAAGAAAATGATTGAATCCCAACCGGAAAATCTTTTGTTTTTATATTCAGTAAGTTCCAGCCCTGTTTCAAATCTAAATTAACTGCCTGATGAATTTTCGCTATATTTCGAACTAAAACTTTAGCTTCAATTGTTAAAGGAGCATAAATTTTCAGAGAAACATTTTCCGGATTCTTTACGGCATTAATAACAAAATCACTTTTTTGGGCTAATGGCAATGCTATTTTTTCTTCAGATTTGAAAGGCGAAGTAACTATTGCAAAATATTTTTTATTTTCTTCAGTTTTTAAAATCACATTTCCCATTCCGTCATGAAGGCTTTTAAATTCGGTGATTTTATTCCCTTTTTCATCTTCAATAAAACCAGCTACATCCATAGGGCGTCCAAATTCGTTTTTTGCAATAAAAAACAATGTCGAAGCTTCATTTAAAACAAAATTGCCGCTTTCTGGTAAGAACTGAAGGTCTGTAAAATTTAGATTTATAGGAATTGAACGTATTACCGATTCTTTTAAATTTTCATAATCTAGGATTAAATTTAGTATTCCGTCATTAGATTTTAAGTCATTTGGAAGTCTGAATCGTATCAATGCTTTTCCTGATTCATCTGTTTTTGCATGAAGAGAATCTATTTTTTTTCCGGCAATGAAAATGTCGTAATTAAATTCATAGTTACGGATAGGCAGGTTTTCTAAATTTTTCAATTCAAAATCAGCTTCACAAAACTCGCCTTTTCCATAGGCTTTTTTCTTAAAGTCGAGTTCCATCAAAATTCTGGGTGAAACAACCTTTTGCACAAAGAAACTTTTTTCAAAAATATTTTCTGAAGTCTGACTCTGAAGCCTGGTATACACCCTGATTTTGTACATTCCTGCAACTCCGTCATCAGGAATTTTATAAGAGCCAATAACGCTTCCATGGCTCACAGCATAGTTTTGAGTCGTTATTTTTTTATTTACACCATCAAATAAGTCGACATAAAGGTAATCGCTCAAAGTCGTTGGGCTATTATCATTTTCAGCAATGTAAACTTTAAAATAAACAGTTTCACCAGGAATATAAAGTACATTATTGAGCTGCAGATAAACCTTCTCTGTAATTGGTTTTTGGTAAACAGCGTTCCAGTCATTTTCTATATTTTGCGTTTTTACAGTCTGAAATAATAGTAAAAACAATATGTATTTTAAATTTTTCATCTGGCTAAAATTTTATGGTTAAGGACGAACCGAAGCTTCTCATCATTGGTGCATTAAAATAATCCAATCCAGCTGAATCTAAAGAGCTAAACATCGAATTACTACTGAAAGCACTCTTACTTTTGGACAAAATAAATACGTTGTTTACAAAAAATGAAAGTGTGTAATTGAATTTTTTAAGTTGATAATCAGGGTTGTTTGAATAGGACAAACTGATGGAGTTCAATCTAAAATAAGTGGCATCTTCAATACCAGTTTCTGCAACGCCGTCAATTCCGTATCTGATCCAGCGATTTTGTTCAACCGGAAGATTAACATCATAAAAGGAAACTGGTTTTGTGTTTACAGAGCCACCCTGCTTAACACCCTCAAAAACATAGTTTGTAATATTTCGCTGTTTTTCTGTCACTTCAGATTTCCCGTAATAATTTAAGGTCTGTTGGGTTCCATTCCACATTTCGCCACCCTGACTCCAATCGAATGAAAGATTAAGTGTGAATTTTTTATATTTGAATGAATTAAAAAATCCTGCAACAAAATCCGGATTTGGATCTCCTAAAATTTTCTGTTCTGAATCTTCTATCGGAAAACCATCATCGTCAATTATTATATTTTGATTATGATCTCTTAAATAACCGTTCCCTACAATAACTCCAAGCGGCTGACCAACAATATAGTTTTTATTAACATCAGCAAAACCTGCAAATGGAATTCTGTCAAGATTATTATTGAGACTAATGACTTTATTTTTATAATGACTAAAATTCAAATTGAAATTATAGGTAAAATCTCTGTCGTAAAATGTTTTTTGTATTTCAAACTCAACCCCATTTTGCTTATAATTTACATCTGGTGACCAATTAACTGTATTCAGGTTAAAATTGGGAACGTATAAATTTTCAACTCTTTTATGGTAAAAAGTGAGACTAAAATTCCATTGATAATTTAAAGCATAGGCCAAACCTAAGTTTGTATTGATTTCCTCTGTTGGAATGGCATTTTTAGGCGTTATTAGTTCTAAATTATTATGAAGTTCTTTAAATTGCCCGACATTATAACGCAAGGAATTAAAATTCAAATTATTATTCTGCAGGGAAGGCTCCACCTGGTTATAAGACTGACTAATACTAAATGACAGCTGTTCATCAAAAAGCCTTTTTATTTCTGCCGAAGCCAGAAAGTTGGGCATAAACTTTCCTTTTACGGTTGAAGAATAATTAAGGTTCGTATTCGCTTTTAAGACCAATTCGTCATAATAAGAAAGAATATCCCGAAAAGTATAGGATATGTTAGCGTTATAAAAAATTTCAAATCGCTGCTGAACAACATTTATTTTATTTTGATTCAAACCGCTCTCAGGAAAGTCATCTGGAGATGTAAATCCGGTAAAATAATTTCTCTCTAAGTTTCTCTCCTGAAACCTGAAATCGATTTTTGTTTCTACAAATCGATGAGTATCAATAGTACGGTTAAAAACATCTGAAACTGAAAAATTGGTAAATCTTTCTGTTCTCTTATTAAAATTGGGTGCGGCAATTCCGGCAAAATAAAAGTCCTGACCATTTGTATTTGTAATTTCAGAAGATTGAAAACCGGTATTTATAATATTCGAATTTTTAAGTTTGGCATATTTATGATTAAAATTGAACGAGATTGTTTTACTTTTATTTTTATCTACATCATTCAAAATCAAATAATATGGATTGTTTTCAGACGCAGCATAACTCCGCTGTAAACCATTTGTTAATGTCGAAGCAAAATTATTATCAAAATGAACAGGCGTAATGGCATTGGCAAAAACAATCTTATTTACTATAAAATTTGAATTGGGAAGATTGTTTTCGAAATCATCATAAGATAAAATAGTTTCAATTTTACTGTATTTAGAAACGTTTCTAAAATATTTAAGAGAAGCAGCAATTTCATTATTTCTACTCGTTGGAATCGTGATTCTGCCTGTTTTATACACAAAATTTATTTTCATAAAATTCCCCTTTGGTCCTTCAATTTGAGTGTTTAGCAAATATTTATTATCAACTGTATTTTTAAAAAAATCGTTTGGATTATAAAGCTGTACTGAATTTCCATTACCTAACGTCTTGTTTACAATATTTCCCTGTGGATAATATTCTGAAGGATTGCCGGAATATTCTAAAGAATTTATATTAGGTCCCCAGCTGAAAATTTCATTTGTTTCGGGAGACTGATATAATAACTGCCCATTCTGGCTTTTTCCCTGCGCATATGTTTTTTGATAATTTGGCATTCGAATTGGAGATGAAACAACTAATTCCTGAGTTGCCTCAAAAGACAATTTATGATACTGACTTTTATATTTCAAGTTATAAAGCCCATCAGCACTTCTGTCTATTTTCATTAAATACCCCTCTCCCATTCCTTCCCAAAGGCTAAAATCAAAAATCCCTGAAGGTTCAGAAATTTTAACGGAATCTGTTGGTTTCTTTAATTTGTTAGTATAATCATCATTTAAAACAGGCTCTACCGTCTGATCATTTTTTTGAACATTTAGACTTGTAACCTTAATGATTTTAGGTTTCATTCCGATAAAAGAAATTTTCAATTGTTCACCAATTTTAACCTCGATGGCGTAATTTCCGTCAAAATCAGAAGTCGTACATCTTGAAGTGTTCATCACACAAATTGAAGCACCGGGAACAGGAATACCGTTTTCACTTACATTACCGTAATACAAATTCTGCGAGAATCCGGATGCTGTAACAAAAAAAAAGGCTAATAGTAGTATTGGTTTCATAAAATTGGCTTTTATATAGAGAGAGTGTTTGAGGCTAAAAGGTTGGAAAGAAAAATAAAAATTATTAGATTGATCCTAAAATTATATTTTAATCTTAATTATTTTTATTTTCACACTGTAACAAAATACCATTATCCCTACTAATACAACATGAGCGAAAACCTAGAACAGTCATTTGTTGTGCAATTACAGGCAAACCAGAATATAATCCATAAGATTTGTAGGTTATATACTGCCGGCGAAGATGCCCATAAAGACTTGTTTCAGGAAATTACAATTCAGCTCTGGAAAGCGTATCCTAAATTTAGGGGAGACAGCAAATTTTCGACCTGGGCTTATCGTGTTGCTTTAAATACTGCCATTACCCTATACAGAAAAACCAAACGAACCGTATCGACTGTAGAATATGAAAGCCATCAGCATTTTGTAAAAGATGTTGACTACAATTATGAAGAGGAAGAACAGATTAAACTGATGTACAAAGCAGTATATCAGCTAAATGACATTGAAAAAGCATTGGTTTTTATGTTTCTGGAAGACAAAGATTATCAGGAAATAGCCGAAACATTAGGTATTAGTGAAGTGAATGCCCGTGTGAAAATGAACCGAATTAAAGGCAAACTTAAAAAAATATTAAATCCTTAAAATACCACCATGAAAGAACTGGATTTATTAAAAAAAGACTGGAAAAAGAACGCGGATTCTTTTGAACAAATTTCTGAGAAAGAAATCTACAAAATGATTCACAAAAAATCATCTTCAACCGTAAAGTGGATTTTGATTATCAGTATTTTGGAAGTACTGTTTTGGACTGCTTCAAATTATTTTTCGAATATTGATGATATTCTCAAAAAAATAAATCATCCTGAAATTATACTTTATATGGAAGTCTTGATGTACTTTAATTATGCTGTTGTTTTAATTTTTATTTATTTCTTCTATAAAAATTATAAAACAATTTCCACAACAGTATCAACGAAGTTGTTAATGAGCAGTATTCTAAAAACCAGAAGAACGGTTCAGTATTATGTTTGGTACAACCTGGCAATGATCGTTGTTTCTTCAGTATTAAGTTTCTTTATTGGATATGTTTACAATCCTGACATGGCAATCATTAGAGATAAATTAGCATTAAACGGCAAAGCAATGTTGTTTTCCATACTTGCTTTGGTTTTACTTACTTTAGTGTTTTTCGGGATGTTCTGGTGTATTTACAGACTTCTATACGGAACTTTATTACGTAGATTACATGCTAATTACAAAGAGCTAAAGAAAATTGATTTTTAATATTTAAATTACTAAAATTCTAAAGGAAATTGCCTGAATTTTCATTAAAATTCTACTGCCGTTAAACTGAAATTAAACTTGAAACTTTTAAAAATCTAATTTTCGTTTTCTGAAGCCTTATAACTCCATCTTCTCATTTCATTAAGTTCTTCCTGGACTTTTAATTCTTCTGCCGGGATAACTTTTAAAAATGATGGATGCTGTTCTATTGCATATTCTACTTTTTCAACAATTTCTTCAATAGTATCATTTTCATAATCAATCTCAAGAGGCTCTTTGATAATAAATGATTGCAGAATATTTTTCTTTTTCATTCGAAGGCCTTTTTTATCAAATGAACGGCGAAACCCATCAATAACAATTGGTATTACAATAGGTTTATGCTGCTTGATAATGTGTGCAGTACCTTTACGAACAGGTTTAAACGATTTTGTAGTACCCTGTGGAAATGTGATTACCCAGCCATCTTCAAGAGCGATTCTAATGTTTTCAGTATCATTTGGATTAACATCACGCTTTTCAGTTACGTCCACTCCTTTTGAGCGCCAGGTTCTTTCTACGGTAATTGCTCCCACGTAGGCTAAAATTCTTGGCAGTAAACCAGCCTGCATCGTTTCTTTGGCCGCAACATAGTAAATATTCATTTTTGGCTGCCATAAATACCCAATATTTTTAATATTATCCTGGCGACCACTTAAGCTTGCATTAAAAACATGGAACATCGCTACCACATCGGCAAAATAGGTCTGATGGTTGGATATAAACAAAACATTCGTATCAGGTAATGATTTAATTATTTCAGATCCATCAATCTGCAAATCATTAAAACCTCTATATCGTCTGTGTGTCATGGCGCCCAAAATGCGGATTAACCATTTTTTAATAAATAATATATGTCCAAAAGGATTTCGTTTAAACAATCCCATAGCAGTGAATTATGTGTTTTTGTTAAGGCGCAAACATACAAAAATTATTTTTCTGGAAATTTTCATAAACATTTTCAAAAATAAACAGTTATAATAATGAATATCAAATCATTAAATTTACGTTTTTAAATCTTTTTTTTCAAAAGTAATTTTCAAAACTTCTCTTAATTCACTTAATATCATCGCCGTTGCTCCCCAAACTACATGATTTTGAATATTAAATGCAGGAACTGAAATATTAGTGGCATATGAGGTTGATAGTGTGGCCTCAATTATAATTTCATCATTTAAAAAAACTGAAAGCGGGAGTTCTATAATATCTGCTACCTCTCTGATATCAGGGTAAAATGAAAGTTCTTGTGATGAAATTCCTAAAAAGGGATGTACTAAAAAATTACTTGGCGGAATATACATTGGTGTAAATTGCTTAATAATCTCTATTTTTTCAGATGAGATTCCTACTTCTTCGTGTGTTTCGCGCAAAGCCGTTTCACGAAAATCAGCATCTGAAATTTCATACTTACCACCCGGAAAAGCAATTTGAGAAGAGTGCACGCCATTATAAGCATTACGAACAATTAAAACCAAATGTGTTTTATCATCTTTAGGATATAACAACATCATAACGGCTGCAATTCTTGGTTTTTTGGTTGATAAATCAAGGTTTTTCATTAACTGAATCCTTTCTAAAGGAGCCATTTTTACATGTGCTTTATCAGCCGGAAGTTCAACCGGAATTAATTTAGGAACATATTGCAAAAAATCTTGAAAATCCATAATCAAAGTTTATTTTTGTACTTTCAAATAAATTATAAATATAGCCCAGAAAACGCGTTTTCACAAGTTTTCTAAAACCAAAACCCTGAAAATGTACAGCAGAGAAGAATCACAAAAACTAAAAAGAGAATTCTGGGTGGCTTTTGCCGAAAAGTATCCTAGAAAATGGGTACTTTATGATACCAAGATCAAAGACTTTTCCTTTAAATTTTATGTAGACAATAAAAAAGCGCAAGTTTTAATTGATATAGAACAAAGAAGCGATGAGAAACGAATTGCTTATTTTAAAAAATTAGAAGCTCTAAAAAACATCCTGAATGAAGAGTTCATTAAAGATTTGGTTTTCGAAAAAAACTATACTCTGGAAAGCGGCAAGACCATTAGCAGAATCTGGGTTGAAAAATCCGGAGTTGGCTTTAGCAATCGCAACAACTGGGATATTATTTTTGATTTCTTTTTCGAAAAAATGAATGCTCTGGAAATGTTTTATTTAGAATATGATGAATTTATCAAGGATATTGATTAGACTAAATTAAGAATATTTAATATTTTAACGCTTTATTCTTAAGTATCATTACATCTTAAGAGTATGCGAAAATAATTAATAAAGAAATACCTATAATTGATTCAGGTTTATCCAAAATTTTTATATTTGAAAAACCTAAATTCATAATGAAAAAACTTTTATTGGTGTTTTTTTTAGTTTCATTTTCAAAAAACTATGCACAAACTGATTACGCTTCTGTATACAATAGTGAGTCTATAATTAGCAAAGGTGCCAGCCTGCACGATGATAAAAAATATGACGAAGCCTTAAAAGAATATTACAAAATCAGTAAAACAGATCCTAAATATCTAAATGCTCAGTACGAAATAGGTTTAACACTCTCTGCTCAAGATAAAAAAAGTGAACTCAAAACATTCTTAGAAGATTTATATTCTAAAGGAAAAATGGCTGAATATCCTGATTTATACAGGATGTATGCTATATTTTTAAGCGATGAAAAAGAATATGAATCTTCTGAAAAAATTTTTAAAGAAGGCGAAAAATATTTACCCTATTCATCTACATTTCTGTATAATTACGCAATACTATACATCCGTAAAAAGGAAAATCAAAAAGCGCTTGACCTGCTTAAAAGAGTTGTTACAAACAACCCAAATCATGCACAGTCACATTATTTATTAGGTATAATGGCTTTTGAAAACGGAAAAATAACCGAAGGCACCCTTGCCTTAATGAGCTATCTTGCCATTGCCCCAACAGGACAATATGCTAATGAGGCAATTATGAATCTAAATGCCAATTTTGGCCAAAATTACCTTAACGAAAACAAATTAGTTTTTTCAAAATCCGGTGATAACTTTGAAGATATTGAAACCATTTTAAGAAATCAATTACCATTAAAAAAGGTCTACAAAATTAAGTCGGGTATCGATGACAAAATAACACGCCAGGTCCAGGCCATTGCCGAATATGCAACAGAACATAAAATGGGGGACGGATTCTTTGAAACAACTTACATTCCGTGGGTGAAAAGCCTTGTTGAAAAAAATCAGCTGGAGGGCTACTCTTACTACAGTCTACTTTCTATGGAAGATAAACTTGGAAAAGAACTGAACAAGCAAAAGAAAAAAATTACTTCTTTCCGTGACGATTATTTGCTAAAAGATTTCTGGTCTGTTTTTGCAAAAAGAAAACTGGATATTTTTGGAAATACAGAGGATGTAGTCGTTACCATCAGAAATGAAAAACCTTTTATAATTGGTCCTCAAATAAATGGAGAGTTTCATGGCAAATGTAAATACGTAAATGTCTACGGAAATTTAGGTGGAGAACTAAATTTTAAAAATGGACTTCTTGATGGCCAGCAAAAATATTATAATGAAAAAGGAATGTTGAATGAAGAAAAATATTTTACCGCAGGAAAATTAGATGGAAAAAGGACTACTTATTATGAAAATGGAAATTTAGCTCTAATTGAAAATTATAAAGATGACAAACTTGATGGAATTAGTACTTCCTACTATCCAAATGGAGGTAAAAACTGTGAAATAAATTTTACTAATGGCGAACGTAACGGTACTTTTATCTGCTTATACGAAACAGGAACCAAAAAAACCGAAATTGATATTACTGATGGAAAACTGAGTGGAAAGTATAACTCTTACAATGAGTCAGGAGCTTTAACAGAAACTTATAATTGCTTAAATGATAAGATTGAAGGCAACTATTTACAATACTTTGATGGTAAACTTGTAAAATCTGAAGCTGTTTATAAAAATGGTGTTATCGATGGAATTTACAAATCTTACTACGCAAATTCAACTTTAGAAAAAGAAAATATTTATACTTCAGGCAATATTACCAAATCAAGCGAGTATTTTGAAAATGGCAAAAAATCATATGAAAGTTTTTATAATGACAAAGGAGAATTAGAAACATATGATTGTTTTGATAATGACGGAAATAAATATTTTGAAGAGAAATATAAATCCGGAGAGTTAAAGTCTGGTCTGCAGTTTACTTCAAATTCACCAAAAGGAACAGAAATAAATCTGACCAAAAAAAGTTTTGAAACTAAAAATTTTGATGGTTCGCTCAAAGTAAAAGGTGCTTTTGAAAAGGGAAAAAGAACGGGCGAATGGAATTATTTATACTCCTCAGGGATTACTAGCCTAAATGAATCATATGTTAATGGAAAGACAAATGGCATCAGCACAAATTACCTCTTAAATGGTGATTTATCAAGCAAATATAACTCCACTAACGATACCATAAGCGGACGCTATGAAACTTATGATGGAAATAAAGTAAATCAAATTTATAACTACGAAAAAGGAGAACAAAACGGACCATTTCAAACTTTTTATCCTGACGGAAAAGTCAGTACTGAAGGATTTATGGCTGCTAATGATGTTGTCTCTGACAAATTTATATACACTCAAAGTGGAAACATCTCTATTATTGAGCATTATATAAACAGCTATATGGTAAATCGCAAAACTTTCGATACCAAAGGAAAACTTGAAAATGAAATTGATTACAAAAACAAAACCGAAAAATTTACTTTATCATTTCAAAATGGGGCTTACATCAAAAATTATGAAATGACAAATGGTATTTTGAATGGTAAATTTAGTGCATTAGATAAATTTAAAACTAAAATAACTGAAGCTGAATATATAAACGGAAAAGTCCATAATTTATATAAAACATATAGCCCCGTTGGCAGTCTTCTTTCAGAGAGAAACTACTATTGCGGTAAATTAAACGGGCAAAGCAAACATTACGATTACGCCGGAAATCTAAGGATTACAGAAGAATATCTTTTTGGAGTTGAAAATGGAAAAACGATTCGTTACTATAACAACAAATCCAAAATGATGGAATACTCATCAGTAAACGGCTCTATTGAGGGCGAAACCATTTACTATAATCAAAAAGGAGAAGCCTTAGTAATCATTGGCTATCAAAACAATATCCCAAGATATTTTATCCGAAAGAACAAAACAGGAGAGTTGAATGAAAAGGTAACTATTGAAAAACAAACTTCAGAAATTACATCTTCTTACCCTAATGGAAAAATTGCAATTCAGTTTACTTTAGATAAAGGAAGCATAAACGGTAAATTTATCATCAATAATATAGAGGGTAAACCTGAATATGAATGTACCTACAAAAACAACAATTTAGAAGGTGAAAGAACTGAATACTACGCAAATGGCAAACCATCTAAAAAAGAAAACTTTGTTAATAATGGATTTGATGGTAAACAATTATACTTCAAAGAAGATGGAATGCTTATTGCCGATTTATCATTTAGAAATGACGAATTACACGGAAATTCTTTGATTTACAGTGCCGGAAAACTTACACAAACAAAAAAATATGATTCAGATGAATTGGTCGAAATTATTAAATAAAACTTTTTTTCTGACTGCATTCTTCGCTTTAAATTCTATTTTGGCAATTGCACAAAAATCGTTTCAGGATATTAAAAACCTGTATCCGGACTATAATGAAATCATTTTGCAAAACGCTGAAGTATATGATATTTCTATTGAAAATAACGGCTTAAAAATTATACAGGACAATCATTATGAGTCAATGGTTTTGACCCAAAACGGAATATTTAATAACAAAGAATCCTTTTCTTATTCTGATTTAATTTTATTGAAAAACTATGATGCGTATACCGTTATTAATGAAAATGGGAAAGAAAAAAAGATAAAGGTAACCCAGACCATTGAAAAACAGTCACAACAAAGTTCTGTTTTTTATAATGATGTAAAAGAACGCCAGCTTACGTTTCCGAACATAGAAACAGGAGCAAAAAAAGTATACGAATATCAAACACAGTTTTTAGATCCGCATCTGCTTCACAAATTTATATTTGGTGATGCTATACCTATACAAAATTCTTCTTTGGAAATCAGGGCTGACAAAAACATTGTTATTGATTATAAAATTTTTAATGATCCTAATCAAACTATTTCTTATTCAAAGACTGAAAAAAAGGGAAAATGGATTCATAAATGGACCTTATCTGATATAAAGCCTGCTAAATACGAAGAAAATGCACCAGGCTATTTGTATATAGTACCTCATATCAATTTCTATATAAAAGAATACACAATAGACAACAAAACAACTCCGGTTTTGGGAGATATTCCTGAGCTTTATAATTATTATCAACAGTTTGTAAAAAACTTAAACAAAAAAGAAGATCCGGAGTTAAAAGCACTGTCTTTGGAAATTACCAAAGACAAAAAAACGGATGAAGAAAAAATTAAAACTATTTTTTATTGGGTCAAAGAAAACATCAAATATATTGCTTTTGAAAATGGATACGAAGGTTTTATTCCGCGTGAAGCCAGTTTGGTATTCGAAAGAAAGTTTGGAGATTGTAAAGATATGGGCAATATTATTTCGTGTATGGCACTATATGCAGATGTGAAAAATGTTACCATTGCCTGGATTGGTACACGAAGTATTCCATATTCGTATAATGATTTGGCGACACCTTCAGTTGATAATCATATGATTGCTGTCTTTAAAAAGGGTGATGAGTACATCTTTTTAGATGCAACTGATAAAGAAACCCGATACGGAATTCCAACGGCTTTTATACAAGGAAAAGAAGTTCTTTTTAGTGAAAATAGTCAATACAAGATTTATCCGGTACCGGTCGTTCCTGCTAATCAAAACGAAATTAGGGAAACAATAAATTTAAAAATTGAAAACAGCAAACTGAGCGGATCTGCAAAGATGGAGCGTTACGGTTACAACCGAAGCCATACTTTAATGCAAATTGGCGATGCCGCAAATAAAGCGCGTCGTGAAATGATCAAATCTCTGGTTTTAAAAGGAAATAATAAATTCGATTTAAAAGATTTTAAAGAAGAAAATCTAACTGATAAAGATTTACCGTATGCAATTGATTACAATTTTGACCTTGATAATTATATCGTAAAAGTGGATAAAGAAATTTATGTGAATTTGTTTTTAGATAAATTTTTAGAAAAGGCAATCATTGCAAAAGACCGCGTTTCGCAATATGAATTTGAATATCTGACGCAATTTACAACACAATATACTTTAGAAATTCCTAAAAACTACAGTATAAAATATCTGCCTAAAAACTTTGATCTGGATAACAATTATATAAAAGCTCATTTTACATATGAACTAAAAAATAATATTCTGTATCTAAATATCAGCTTAATACAAAAAAAATTATTACTTAATAAAAACGATTTTGACCCCTGGAACGAGGCAATCAAAAAACTAAAAACTAATTATAACGAAACCATAATTTTACTCGAAAAATAATGAAAAAACAATTCCTAAAAAAGTTCCTCAGCTTTATTACAATCCTAAGCACATCTGTTTTTTTTGCTCAGGATTATAGTTTTAAAACCTATGACTGGAACGAAAAAGACACCAAAATTGACGTCCCAAAAAAATATGCAGATGAGAAGGAAATTTTCTTAAACCGTACATTAAAAATAGAAATTATTGTAGATAAAAATACGGCAACCCAATACCGCTTAATACACGAAAAAAAATATATTAATTCTGATGATGCTATAGAACGCAATAACAAAGTTTACATCCCATTTGGCAATCAGGAGAATATTCTGACTACTAAAGTACGTGTGATCTTAAAAAATGGAAAGGTCATTAATTTGGACAAAAAAGATATTAAAGAAGAAGTTGATGAGGAAAAAGGTATGAAATACAACTATTTTGCTCTTAACGGTCTTGAAAAGGGAGCTGTCATAGAAAAACTATATGTAATAGAAGAGGCTCCTGATTTAAATGGGAATACCATTAAAATGCAGGATCAATACCCAATTGCCGAATTTAATTTTGATTTGATTACACCCGTGCATCTAATTTTCAAAACTAAATCATACAATGGTTTAAGTGAACCGGTTTTAGATGAAAATAAGCTGGAAAACAAAAAGGTTCTGAGCATATCTGAAAAAGATATAGCAGCTTTAAAAGACGATGAAGAATATTCGAATTGGGATGTCAGATTAAAACTTTTCCGTTATAAATTGGACCAGAATCTATACTCCGGTGCTAAAAATCTGAATAACTTTAAAGAATATGCAACCAATACTTATGAGCGAATCAATCCGGTTTTAGATAAAAAACAAGAAAAAGCAATTGCAGCATTCTGTAAATCTATTCCTGAATCAAAAGATCCTCAGGAGCAAATTTGGAATATTGAGAACAAGATTAAAAAAACAATTATTTATGACAAGTATACAGACTCAAAACCATCTTTGAGTGATGTTATCAATACAAAGCAGGCGAATAGTCTGGATATTATAAAATTATATACCGCAGTTTTTAAATACTTTAAAATAGAACAAAATATTGTTTTCACTTCAAACCGATATAAAATTCCTTTTGACAAAGACTTTGAAAGTCACGAAAATCTTAACGAGTTTTTATTTTATTTCCCAGGTATAAAAAAATACCTTACCCCAACTGAAATAGAATATCGTTTACCCCTATTTCCAAATTATTTAGGAAACAACAATGGATTATTCATAAAAGAGAAAATTTTTGCAGGTGTTCCGATGGGGATTGGAGAAGTAAATTTTATCGAAATTCCAGGGACTGAAATTACGCATGACTATATGGATATTACTGTCGATTTTACACAAGATATTGAAAACCCTTTGGTTACAAGTAATATGACTTATGGAGGGTATTCCGGATTAAATTTCCAACCTATAAAAGACTTTGTGTCCGCTGATCAGTACAGAACAATGCTTAAAAATATTTCTGAAAATTATACTTTACAAAGCGAATACAAAACACTTACTACTGAAAATGACGGAACTGAGTTTATTGGCAAAAAACCTTATAAACTAAACCTAACTTTTGATGGTAAAGATATGATACAGAAAGCAGGGCCAAATTATTTATTTTCTGTAGGACAGACTATTGGAAGACAAATGGAACTTTATCAAAAAGACAAACGTATACTTCCTATAGAAATTCATTATCCGCATTACTATACCAGAAAAATTAAAATTATATTACCGGAAGGGGCAACAATTAAAAATCTGGACAAATTTGTAATGAATTTCAAAACTGACCTTGATGGTAAAACTGAGGCTGCTTTTACCAGTAATTACACTCAAAACAAGAATGAAATTACGGTTGAAAACACAGAATTTTATAACCTTATAAATTATCCTCTAGCCAGTTTTGAACAATACAAATCAGTTATTAATGCAGCTGCCGATTTTAATAAAATAGTAGTTATTGTTTCTAAGTAAATACTGAAAATAATTATATAAAAATAGCCCGACAGTTTAAAAAATTGTCGGGTTTGTTTTTTATTCCCTATCCAAAAACCTTTGAATAATTAGACATTAAAAATATTATACACAATAATATGATTCTCATAATTAATGTACAACTGTTTACGATAGTCTTGTTTTTTACGTGTAATAATTGAAATTTTGCAGTCAATACCACTATTGTCCTTACATACAA
The DNA here is from genome assembly GCF_903819435.1 of Flavobacterium salmonis. GTDB lineage: Bacteria > Bacteroidota > Bacteroidia > Flavobacteriales > Flavobacteriaceae > Flavobacterium > Flavobacterium chungangense. The sequence continues at coordinate 110,204 of NZ_CAIJDP010000068.1, forward strand.
ATGAATAGACAATATCAGTATCATTTTCTTCCCTTTCGATATATTCAATAATATTAAAAAGCTGTATTTCCTGCGAATACACAACAATTCTGTGCTTTTCTGTATCTAATATTACAGAAAGATTAACCAGATCCAGATTTGACCATTCGCCCCATTTTCCTTTATCGTTTTTTTCTAAAACACTAAAACCCGATGTTTTAAATCGATAAGACTGACTGTAGGTTTGCTGTATTGCTAATACGAGAAAAAGAAGTACTATATAGTGACGTAAAATATTCATAATGTAGTTATAGGGGCTATTAAAACTCAAATTTAGTTTTTTCCTGACAAGCAGCTTCAAAATCGGTAATCATTTGATGAATTATTTTTTCTGCAGGTAAAATTTCATGAATCAATCCTGCAATTTGTCCTATTTCAAGTTCACCTTCTTCAAGATCTCCTTCAAACATTCCTTTTTTTGCTCTTGCTCTACCTAAAAGCTGTGCTAAATCTTCTTTTGAAGGGCATTTTCTATATAAATCCTGAACATCCTCATAAAATTTATTTTTAACCAACCTCACAGGCGCTAATTCTTTCAGTGTCAATTGGGTATCACCTTCTTTTAGATCTAATATCTTTTGTTTGAAATTATGGTGTGAAGATGATTCTAATGATGCAGCAAAACGGCTTCCAACCTGAACACCATCTGCGCCTAAAATCATTACGGCCAACATTCCTCTACCGGTAGCGATTCCACCCGCAGCAATAATCGGAATCTGGATTTTTTCTTTTACCATCGGAATCAAAGTCAGTGTTGTGGTTTCTTCACGACCATTGTGACCACCGGCTTCAAAACCTTCTGCTACAATGGCATCAACTCCGGCTTTTTGTGCTTTTAAAGCAAAAATACTGCTGCTGACAACATGCACAACCGTAATTCCTTTTGATTTCAAAAATGAAGTCCACGTTTTAGGATTTCCTGCCGAAGTAAAAACAATTTTCACTCCTTCATCAACCACTATATTCATAATTTCTTCAATATTTGGATACAACATCGGAATGTTTACCCCAAATGGTTTATCAGTTGCTCTTTTGCATTTTTGAATATGCTCACGCAATACTTCCGGATACATCGATCCAGCGCCAATAAGGCCTAAACCACCGGCATTGCTTACTGCAGAAGCTAATTTATAACCACTGCTCCAAATCATACCGCCTTGAATAATTGGATATTTTATATTAAAAAGTTGGGTAATTTTATTCATTCAAAACTATTATTGTTTTATAATCTTTCCCGTTTTATGTAGACCATCAGCATCAAAAGTATAAAAATAGAGTCCGCTTTTTAATGATTCTATAGAAAGATTTGGGTCTTGCCCCGTTATCTTTTTGTCAATTACTTTTTGTCCTAAAATAGAGTAAACAATAACCGTAGCATTATTTATTTCATCAGAAAACGAGAATGTGATAGTGGTTTTAGCAGGATTTGGATAAACAGTAAAATCTTTATTTACGAAACTATCAACTGCTAATGTAATAGCACCAAAATTTGGAATTCCGTAACCGTAATTATTATCAGGTGTTAAATACTTATCCGAAGACTTAATGATCATATCTCTAATTTCCTGATTTGTTTTTGTTGGAAAAGCCTGCCATAGACAAGCAATCATTCCGGCCATAATTGGGCATGAAAAGGAAGTCCCGCTAGCTGTAATAATATTGCCTGAAGTATTCGAAACTACAGCAGCATTACCTTGAGCCATAACATCAGGTTTTATTCTTCCGTCATAACTGGGACCAATAGAACTAGTAGATGATTTAACTTTTGAGGCAGTAACAGAGCCTACAGTAATAACGGAAACAGCATCAGCAGGCGATCCGATATGTTTTTCAGTCTGAGTTCCTTCATTCCCGGCAGAAGCTACTACAATTATTCCCTTACTAAAAGCAATTTGTGCACCTCTGGAAATAAAATTTGTCGTTCCGTTCATATCACTATAGCTATGATTATAATCCGGATTATCGCGATCACCAAAATATCCTAATGAGGTAGTAATAATGTCGACACCCAGGCTATCTGCTTTTTCTGCTGCTTCTACCCAAAGCGATTCTTCAAACGGGGCTTCTAAAGGATCGCTTTCAGTAATAAATAAATAGTATGATGCATCGGGTGCAGTACCAATTAAAGCATTTTCCTTATAGCCTCCCATTGTCGAAAGTACCATTGTACCATGATCACCTCCAGCATAAAAATTATCATTTCTGGAAACATAATCATATCCTCCCAAAATTCTGTTATTAGCAATAAGATTCTGAAAAGGCTGAGCAGTATTTACACCTGGAAAACCGGCATCCATAACAGCAATTATTTTTCCGGTTCCGGTATAATTTTGCTGATGCAAAATATGCCCGTTCAGCATCTGAATTTGATTTGCCGAAGTTCCATAGGTATAATTAGCTGCTGTTTCGAGTTTATCGTTTGTATTTACAATTTGATTTTCAAGAACTTTTTTTGACGTTGTATTTAATGCCTTATTTGCAAAAACAACTTTATCTACAAATGAAATTGATTTTAATGCTAAAATATTGGTTTGACTCCCCTGTACATGAAGCGCATTCAACCACTTTGATTGTGCCAGAACAGTAATTCCTGTACTTGATTTTATCTGATCAACATATGTTTTTTCTAAGGGAGCATCTGTAGTATTTAGAGCGATACTTTGATTAGTTCTTCTGTCTAAAGAACGTTGGGAAAGCATCAATAACGGAGAGTCTAAGTAGGTTTGCGCATTTGGCTTGGCATTAAAATAAACCCAGGCATCTTCCTGCGAAAACATCACAGTAGAAATCAATAAGAATAGAATGGAGTAATGTATCTTCATAAAATAGCAATTTACTTTTTTAAGGCCAGAACCTTTACAAAAAAGTATAAAGCTATGAAATTACTCCCGAACCAACTAATTCATTTTCTAAATACCAGGCTACAAATTGGCCTTCAGTAATTGCTGATTGCGGTTCTTCGAAACGAACATACATTCCGTCTTCAAATTGGTGCAGACTTGCTTTTTGCAAAGGCTGGCGATAACGAATTCTTGCCATTACTTCCATAGTTTCTCCAACATTCAAGACTAAATCAGTACGAATCCAATGTACTTCCGATTTTTCTATAAACAAGGCTTTTTTAAACAATCCGGGATGATTGCTTGTTAATCCTGTATAGATCGTATTGGTTTCAACATCTGTTGCGATAACAAATAGCGGATCAGTAGTTCCGCCAACATTTAACCCTTTTCTCTGTCCAACAGTAAAATAATGAGCTCCCTGATGTTTACCCATAATTTTTCCCATCTCCGGTCTATAATTCAACTTTTGGGCTTCCGTTTTTAATTCTTCTTCCAAAGATAATCCGGCTGGCTTTTCAACTGTATAAATCGGATCATTTTTATCAATCTGAACAATTTTTCCTTCTTTAGGCTGTAATTTTTGTTGCAAAAATTCCGGTAAACGTACTTTACCAATGAAACAAAGTCCCTGAGAATCTTTCTTCTCCGCCGTTACCAATTCCATTTCTGCTGCAATTTCACGAACCTGAGGTTTAGTCAAATCTCCAATTGGAAATAATGCTTTAGACAACTGTTCCTGAGACAGCTGACATAAAAAGTACGATTGATCTTTGTTATTATCCGCTCCGGCGATTAACTGATAAACAGCTTTTCCATCAACTTCAATTTCACTTTTTTGACAATAATGTCCTGTGGCCACATAATCGGCACCAAGACTTAAGGCAATTTTCATGAAAACATCAAACTTGATTTCGCGGTTACAAAGTACATCAGGATTTGGAGTTCTTCCTTTTTCGTATTCGTTGAACATGTAGTCAACAATTTTTTCTTTGTACTCCTCGCTCAAATCAACAGTCTGAAACGGTATTCCTAGTTTTTCTGCTACCAGCAAAGCGTCATTGCTGTCTTCCAGCCACGGACATTCATTTGAAATAGTCACAGAGTCATCATGCCAGTTTTTCATAAAAAGGCCAATAACTTCGTAACCCTGCTGCTGCAGTAAATAAGCTGCAACACTCGAATCTACTCCACCGGAAAGTCCAACAACTACACGTTTCATTCTAAATCGTTTATATTTTTACAAGGGTGCAAAGATAAATCAAATTATAGATAATTATACCTCTTTTGATTAGTTTATATAATGAAAGGGTAGATAAAACCTATGGCTTTTTTAATTACTTTTAATCATCAATTAAAATGTCATGCCAAAACCCTTTTTTACTTTTATTTTCTTACTCATTTTTACGACTTTAAGTGCCCAAAATTATAGTGCTTCCTTACCAAAATATAAGGCATACCAAGCATTTAAAGGCAAACCCTTATCTGATAAATTTTCGAATATCGAATCAGTAAAAGTCATTTATGATTTGAAAAAGCAAAAGATGTATTATTTTAACAGTACACTTATTCGTCTGCATTATGATTTTGTGACCAATTATTTAGGATACGGCAAAGACCTAGACATCTTTAATGATAACAACTATAGTAATACAGATAAAGGCAGAGAATTTTTATTAGGAAACCTGAATCATATCAAGGGAACTGACAAATGGATTTTTGAACTGGCAGCTTCAGATCATATGCCTGTTTTATTAATTGAACGCTTTTATCATTTAATTGTAAGCTCTTCTTTTATTGGTAAAGATTTAAAATTTTACCTGAATAATCCTGAGCAAACAGAATGGTTTCAACAGCAAAAATTTAAAATTCCGTGTGTTAAATCAAATTATATTTTTAATGAAATTACGTATCAGGAAGTTGTTTCCGGAAGTAATGTGGGTATTCTCAAGCAATATAAAATAAAGGATTTAGAAAAAACAAAACCAAGTCCTGATGAAATTATAATTCTGGACGGAACGCCTGATATTTTGCCAAATGTAAGAGGAATTATTGTGAATGAACTCCAGACACCGTTAAGTCATTTGGTGCTTTTGGGTAAAAACAGAAAAATTCCGATAATGGCTTACACAACCGTTGATAAGGACAACAACATCAAAAAACTGCTTTCAAAAAAAGTAGAATTAAAAATCAAGGTTGATACTTTTTTTATCAAAGAAAGCAACAAAAAAATAGTTCCGAAAACCAATACAAAAAAGAAAAAACTGATTATAGACAGCAGTGTAACGCAATTGGTGGATTTATCCAAAATCCCTAAAAAAGGGGTGAACTACATTGGCTCAAAGGCACAAAACATGGCTTACTTAATTGCTGCTTCAAAAGAATTTTCGTTTAAAACACCCGAAGACGCACATGCAATTCCATTTTATTTCTACAGAAAACACATTCAAAAGAAAAATATTGCACCTCTGATAAAAGAACTTTTAGCGTATCCGCATAAAGATTCTGTACAATGGATTAATCTCCAGTTAAAAAAGATAAGAGATGCTGTTAAAAAAGAACCAATCGATCCAAATTTGATTGCGAAGCTAAATACAGCCTTTCAAAATGCGGCTTTCAAAAATTTCAGGTTTCGGTCTTCTACTAATGCAGAAGATCTCGATGATTTTAACGGTGCCGGTTTATACGATTCGAAAACCGGTATTTTGGGTGACAGTATCAAAACATTCGAAAAAGCCATTAAACAGGTTTGGGCAAGTGTATGGAATGAAGCCTCCTATAACGAAAGAGAGCTTTTTGGCATTGACCAGCAAAACATTGCAATGGGCGTTTTGTTGCATAGGTCTTTTCCTGATGAATTGGCTAATGGCGTTGTGATAACAAAAAATATATTCAGAACCAATTTCTCCGGAATTACGGTTAACGTGCAAAAAGGAGAAAATTCGGTTGTTAAACCTGAAAAAGGAGAAGTTTGCGAACAGTTTGTTATTTATCATTTTAATACCGGAACTAAGGATACAGATTTTGATGTAGATTATACTTCTAATTCAAATCTCAATAACAATGAACCCATATTGAATAGAAAAGAAATCAATAATCTTTTTGTAGTCAGTAAAAAAATTGAAGAAAAAATGTATCGCTACTGGAGAAAAAACCAATACCATCCTGTCGATATTGAATTCAAAATTGTTGGCAAAAACAGAGAGTTATACATCAAACAAGTCAGACCTTTTAATGAATAATCAGTAAAAAACTAAAACATCAATTTCGTTTACAACTGTATTAATATTGATGATTTTAAAGTCTAAATCTTTGATATTCATTTTGTCCTGAATAGCTTTCCTGATAGTTTCATTATTTAAAGAAAAGTTAGGGGCTAATGCAATTTTAACATTGACAGTATTCAAATATCTGGATGCTTTTCTGTTCACTATTATGGAAGCAGCAATATAAAAACCTATTATAATGAATTGAAAAAACAGCAGAATTTCTATTTTCTCATATGGATACATGATGTCTAAAATAGAAAGTGTGATGGTGGCAAAAAGAAAAATGATGGCGTTTACTGTAAAAGATTGTGTACGAAATCTTAAAATTGAAAAAATAGCAAACAAGCCAAATCCGATCCCTACTCCAATCTCAATTTTTGTAAACAAATAACAAAGCGAAAAAGTACAAAGTCCTACAATGACCATCAGTGGATTTATGGTTTCGTTATCTTTTCGGTTGGAAAAAAAATACAAAACCAAAATTGAAAAGAACAACAAAAAAAATCTTCCGGTAAGTTCGTTTAAATCCATTTAGTCAAAAAGTATTAGCAAAGCAAATTTAACTCAATTATCCTTTTAAAATATTGCGTCAGAATGATTACTTTCACGGAATATTTATTATTTTTTCCAATTATATCCCGTAGACCATGTATAAAATTTCTCAAGTTCTGCCTGATTTTGTTTAAGCCATTTAGAAACATCTTCCTTTCCGGAACTTGCAAATGCTATGTAAGCAAAAGGTTCAATCAATTTTTTCTCTTTCATTTCGATAAAATAAGGTGCTAAGTTTTGCCAATAAAAACCTGAATTTCCTTTTTTTGTTTCGTCAAGTGAGGCACAGATTGTTTCAAATTTTCCTATAAATTTTTCAACATCTGTCTTGGCTGTATTCTTTTTATCAAAATCTAAGCCCGCCGCCATTGATAAGATCAAATCTGTCTGAGAGAAATCATTTTCTTTCTTTTTGCCTTTTGGATCAGCCAACATATCCGAATTAATACTTATCGTAATTTTTTCGTCCGACTGCTTCACTCCCTGCATCAGCAAATTTTGTAAACTCTCAAGATTCTTTTTAGCTCTGGACGTTTGTGGTTCTACTATTAAAAATCTTGAAAAAGCTAAAATAGCAGGAATTCTGTTGCTGCTCATTTCCATGATTCCAATCGCATTTAATGAACCTGCATGATTAGGGTTTACCAAAAGTGCTTTTTGCAAGCAATCTACAGCTTCGCCATATTTATTTGAGTTAGCATAGCATACTCCTTTATTAAAATACAACTGATGATAATCCGGAAATTTTTTAATTCCTTCATCATATATCTTCAGTGCTTCATCAAGTTTGTGAAGATGATCTAATGAGTTTGCATAACTTACATAAACGGTACTAAGATCTTCTTTAGGGTGGGTAGAAATCGTGTGTTTAGCAACCTGTATGGACTCATCATATTTACCGGACGTATTTAAAGACATTGCTTTTTCTGTCAATGCCAATAAGTTGTCTTTATCGATTTCTAAAGCCTTACTATACTTGGCAATTGCACCGTCGTAATCTCCTTTGTCATGAAGTTCTATCCCTTCATCAACAAGTTTTTCAGCTTCGGCTTTGTTTTGTGCATACGTCGCTGAGAAAAACAAAAATAATAGTAGCGTTTTAACTTTCATAGATTATCGATTTAGGCAGTAAACTTACTATTATTTTAAATTAAAACAGCCTTTTATAACGAAAAAACCTATTCCATTTTAGGTTTTGAATCTGCACGATAGTTGCTTTTAGGATCGCTCATATTGACTTCTTTTGTCAATTTCCCTTTCAAATAAAATTGCCACTTCCCAACTTTTTTTCCGTTTAAAAATTTACCTTTTGAGGCTACTACTCCATCTGAATCATAAAAAATTGCATCACCATTATATTGGTTATTAGCATATGTAGTTTGCTCTAAAATGATACCGTTTTGCCCAAATTTTTTATAAATGCCTTCTTTCAGACCATTTTTATACGTTATTTCTTCAGCCACTTTTTCGTTTGGATAATAAACGGTTCTTTTACCTTCCAGCTTACCATTTTTATAGTTTTCAAGCGTCATGATTATTTTTGAAGACTTGTGATAATATTTCCATTCGCCTTCATAATTTTTTCCAATCACTTTTCCTTCACTTACCTTGTTATTTTTCTGGTCATAAAAAATAGTATAGGCGCTTCCGTCATTAGCTGTAAAATCACGGGTTGCTATTACATCTCCTTTTTTAGTATCATCAAAAAACTTAAAGACTCCAACTTCTTTTCCATGGCTGAAAGTACCCTCATAACGAGGTCTTTTTGACACTTCATAAGTACCTTTCCAAACACCGTCTTTTTTACCGTTGGTATCCAGTTTATTAAAATCCTGCGCAAAACCTATAGCGCTTATTAAAAACAAAATCCAAAAATTTTTCATATAACTTTTTCTATATAACAACAAATATTGCTTTTTAGTATTGCAAATGTATAACCATTTAGACAGAAACATATTTATTTTTCGATAAAAAAATCGTTGAAAGTTAAAGACAAAAACACTTCTGATTCTTTTATTCCAGTAAATAAAAACTCAGCAAAATCCTACATTAGGGAGGTTTAGGGGCTATAACACATGAACTTTTAAAGTTTTTTTTAAAGAAAATAAAATTTTAAAAAAGCTTTTTACAATTAATTGAATAACTTTTCCAATTTAAACTATATTCGCAAAAAAAATATCGCAAAAAAAAATACGAATAAAAAACTAAATCCCAATCCTGATGAAATCCTTAAAACTACTCTTTCTTGCCCTTTTTATAGGTATATCACAATTACATTCGCAAGCTAAAGTTACCTCTATTACCTACAAATTTCACGAACATTTTATGACTACAGACATAGGTCAGCCTGTTGCCGGTATTTATTTAATTGAAGGAAAACAAAAACCCATTATCCAGATTAATGCTGATGGTACAGGTATTTTTCAATTAGAAAATCTGTCTAAAAAAGAGATGGTATGGGGAATAAAATGCAGTGATGAAGGAATTCCTATCTACAAAGAAGGATTCGACAGTTCTTCCTATACATTTTGGTACAAAATAAAAGGAAGTGGTGAATGGCTATACACGCAATTTTTGATTATTCCAGGCAAGAAAAAAATGTATCTTATGGGAGATCGTGTAAAATATTATGGTGATAACACCGAGGTAAAGGATACGGAATCTAATTAACGTTTGTTTTTTATTGGAAGTTACAGCAAAAAATAAAAACGTTTGCTGGATTTACAAACCCATTTAAAAATTTCGGCTTTTATTTTATAAAATTAAAAATCATACCTTATTTTTATTTAATTTGCAATAAAATTCAATATATCATATAAATGGTTACAATCACACGCCTTTTTGATTTTCCTTATTACCAACAAGAAACTTACAATCTTGAAGTTGCATTAGCTACCAAAAAAAACGGGGCTTGGGAAAAAACATCCAGCAATGACTATATTGCTAAAGCCAATACTGTTTCAAGGGCATTATTGCGACTAGGTGTTCAAAAAGATGATAAAATTGCCTTAATCACTTCTAACAATCGCACAGAGTGGAATATCATGGATATTGGTATCCTGCAGACAGGAGCCCAAAACGTTCCTGTTTATCCAACTATTGCGGAAGAAGATTATGAATATATCTTAAACCACAGTGGCAGTATTTATTGTTTTGTTTCTGATGAAGAAGTACTTCAGAAGGTCAATGCGATAAAAGCAAATGTTCCTACTTTAAAAGAGGTTTATTCGTTTAACGAAATTGCTGGCTGCAAACACTGGTCAGAATTATTGACTTTGGGTGCTGATGAAAGTAATCAGACAGAAGTTGAAGCAAGAAAGAACAGTATAAACACAGAAGATTTAGCTACTATAATTTATACTTCGGGAACTACCGGAAGACCAAAAGGCGTTATGCTTTCCCATAAAAACATTGTTTCAAATGTTTTGGACAGTGCGCCGAGAATTCCATTTGACGCAGGAAAAAGTACAGCATTAAGTTTTCTTCCTATCTGCCATATTTTCGAAAGAATGATTTTGTATATCTATCAATATTATGGCGTTTCGGTTTACTTTGGAGAGTCTATTGAAAAAATCAGCGACAATCTAAAAGAAGTTTCTCCTACTGTAATCACTGCCGTACCAAGGCTTTTAGAAAAAGTTTACGATAAAATTTACGCAAAAGGATCTGAATTAACCGGCATTAAGAAAAAACTGTTTTTCTGGGCGATTGATTTAGGTCTGAAATATGAACCCTACGGTGCCAATGGTTTCTGGTATGAATTTCAGTTGAAAATTGCCAGAAAATTGATTTTCAGTAAATGGAAAGAAGGTTTAGGAGGTAAACTGGATTTAATGGTTTCGGGAAGTGCCGCATTACAGCCACGCTTATCAAGAGTTTTTGCTGCTGCACAAATTCCGGTTATGGAAGGTTACGGTTTATCTGAAACTTCTCCTGTAATTGCCGTAAACGATCAAAGAAACAAAGGTTTTAAAATTGGAACTGTTGGGAAAGTGATTCGCAACGTCGAAGTAAAAATTGCCGGAGACGGTGAAATTCTTTGCAAAGGACCAAACGTAATGTTGGGCTACTACAAAGATCCTGAAAAAACAGCAGAAGCTTTACAGGATGGATATTTCCACACAGGAGATATTGGCGAAATTGACAGCGAAGGTTTCCTGAAAATTACAGATCGTAAAAAAGAAATGTTCAAGACTTCCGGCGGAAAATACATTGCTCCCCAATTGATTGAAAATGCCATGAAGCAATCCCGTTTTATTGAGCAAATCATGGTAATTGGAGATGGAGAGAAAATGCCGGCAGCTTTTATTCAGCCAAATTTTGAATTTGTAAAAGAATGGGCAAAAATCCATAAAATCAATTTAGGAAATTCTAGTGCTGAAATTTCTTCAAACCCTGATGTGATTAAACGAATAGATGAAGAAATTGAAGGCATCAACAAAAAATTCGGACACTGGGAACAAATCAAGCGCTTTGAACTTACTCCTGATGTTTGGTCTATCGATGGCGGACAGCTTACTCCAACCTTAAAATTAAAACGTAAAGTGATAAGAGAAATCTACAAAGATCTTTATGATAAAATATACGGTCCCAATTAAATCAAAATAATATAACCAAACGAAAACGGCTGTTCTAAAAGACAGCCGTTTTATTTTTCACAAAAGAATTTGTCTTGAAATATCAAAATTCATTTGTAAAAGCATCCGTTACAGATGCTTAAAAAAAAGAAAAATCTTATTTCAATTTTAGGGGTATTCAATTAAAAGTTTTTTATTATGTTTGTCTTGAGTTTAAGAAATACCTTGCTTTTCTTGTATAAAGAAAATGATGATGTTTCGTCATCGGTGTAAGATTATTTAACATTCAGCACTACTTCTATCTTATGGATGAGAAAAGGTACTATGCGTACAGTTTCGGTTCCACCTCCTCGAGATTAACTGTACGCATAGTACCTTTTCTCGGGAGTTGATAGCCATAGTCCTTAGAAAATACGAAGGTTTTAAACTTTAAGCCCTATTCACTGCAATAGGGCTTTTTAATGTAAAATAGCGAATTTATATATATGTCTGAACAGCTTAGTAAACAACAAATTTATGATAGAATAAGAGCTACCTCAAAAGATAGCTATATATTAGAAGAAATGCAGCGTTTGGGTTTTTGGCAGTCCGGAACCGAACCTACACTTTCTGAAATTCTGATTAATCAGGAAGCTAAGATTGAACAGGAATTAAATGAGCTTTTGGCCAGGGACAGAAAGTTTAGCAACAGAGAAGTAATGGTTCTCGAAATGCGTAAAGCCCGAATGAAAGCTGCTAAAGAAAAAAGGGCCGAAACCAAATTAAACCAGGAAAAAAAACGCCTGGAAAAAGCCGAAAACTGGAAGCAATTACAAGAAAAGCAAATTTTATATTTAGGAGAAACAGTATCTAAAGGATTAAATTCTAAAGAAACTGATTCTAAAATTTTAGAAAAATACAATCTTCCGGTTTTTGAAGATCTATTAGCATTGGCAAAAAGTATGCAGCTAGAGATCAAAGCTTTACAATATCTGGCTTACAACAGAAAGGTTTCTAAAATTAGTCATTACCATACTTTTGAGGTTGAAAAAAAATCAGGCGGCAAACGAAAAATATCTGCTCCAAAATCTAAATTAAAAGAAATCCAAACCTGGATTCTAGAAAATATACTTCACAAAATACCCCATACAATCGAAGCGCATGGTTTTATCAAAGAGCGGTCTATTGTAACCAATGCACAGCCTCACATCAATAAAGACATTGTAATTAATATCGATTTAAAGGATTTCTTTCCTACTGTAACTTACAAAAGGGTTAAAGGATTATTTCATAAAATAGGTTATTCTGAACAAATCGCTACTGTTTTAGCTTTATTGTGTACCTACTCTGAGGTAAATGAAACTTCGTTAGACGGAATTACCTATTATGTACAGTCCGGTGAACGCAAATTACCGCAAGGCTCTCCTGCAAGTCCCGCCATAAGCAACATGATTGTTTATAAACTAGACAAGAAAATCAATGGGCTGGCTAAAAAATTAAATTTCAGTTATACGCGTTATGCAGACGATATGACTTTTTCTGCCAATGAAGAAAACAGTAAAAATGTTTCCCGCTTATTATATTTCACTAAAAAAATTATCGAATCAGAAGGTTTTGTAATCCATCCCGATAAGATACACATTATGCGAAAAGGGATGCAGCAAAAAGTTACCGGAGTGGTTGTGAATAAGAAACTCAATATTGACCGCAATGAGTTACGAAAATTCCGCGCCCTGCTTCATAACATTGAAAAAAACGGATGGCAGGATCAAAAATGGGGAAAAGCGATTCATGTAATCAATGCTATAGAAGGCTATATCAATTATGTATATATGGTGAATCCTGAAAAAGGAACTACTCTGAAACAAAATTTGAAAAACATCATAACAAAGCATGGTCAGCCCACCATAACCAAACTAAGTATTCCTGAACAGACAGTTCCGATACCTGCTTCTGTTCCTGAGAAAAAAAAGGAAACGATTGTACCTGATGAAAAGCCAGGAAACTGGTGGAATATTTTTTAACTAATACCCTTTTTCAATTATGAAATTAATTAAACAGATTAAACTTTTCTATAAAGAAGGGAATTCAGACAAAGTATACGAAATAGATTTATGCGCTATTGACGCAGATAATTATGTTGTAAATTTTAGATACGGAAGAAGAGGATCGGTTTTAAAAGAAGGGACCAAAACTTCTGAATATGTTTCGGCTGAAAAAGCGCAAATCATCTTTGATAAACTTGAAAATGAAAAGAAAGTTAAAGGATATGCATCAGAAATAGAAACACTTATTGATCTTCCTTCATTAGAAAGTGTTCAACCCGATTCTGTAAACGGTGTAATTTTGCAGCGTTTAGAAGATGCCGTGACAGGCAGACAAACTTTTAATACCGAATGGAAAACCAGCCGCGTCATCTGGAAAGCAGGTTTACTAAACATTCAGGAAGCCATTCCGTACATCATTAAGTTAGCTTCAAAAGGAGACGAATTACAAACTTATTCTGCAATCTGGGCTTTAATAAAACTAAAATCTGCTACAGCAGAAGAAGTTTTTAAATCATACGCTTTACAGGCAAAACAAAAAGAATACATTAGAAATCTGGCTCATGAAGGATTATTAGAAATCTTAAAAGAGACCGAATTACAAAAACATATTGCATCAATTCTGGAGACCATACCTCAGGAAGCAAGATATTACATTGACAAAAAAGATTATGATTCGTTAGTCATTTTTCTAAAAGAAGAATTAGAAAACAATGCTATTAAATATCTGACCGCTTTATATCTGGTTGCAAAATTTGATATCAAATTACACGAAATTGTCGTTTTTTTACTGGAAGCCGTTCCCTTCAGGCCTCCTTATTTCAAACATGTCAGAGCTATTTATAAACTGGCAAATTTGAGAAACGATGCTGATGCAATGGCTGTTCTTGCCTATCGTTTTGAAAATGAATCTCCAATGTTCAACAGAACTGTTCCATTAGAAAGCGAATACGACAATTCTCAGTTTATTGTCACTATAAACGAAAGAGTTAACATTGGAAAAGAACTTAGAGGAAAAGACAGTAAAATTGCATTCTCTAATTTTACCAAACTCTATTTTCAAAAAAATAGTCTTCGATTTCTGAAAGAACTGAATTCTGAAATGGAGGCCAAAAAATACCTAAAATTTGCGGTATCTATTTTATTAAAATATACCGAAGATAATTATACCAAGGCTGAGAAACGTCCCTATGATACTTATGGACAATACAATTACACAGACAAAAAATATTATTTTACAGTAATAGACTACCCTGAATGTTCTGATTTATTATTGCTCTCAACCATTTTATTTGGTAATGACAAAAACCGAATTTTGACTTCAAAAATGAAATTCATTTTAGGTCAGGAAATTTTCTCAAGTTCAAATTATTATTTCAATCCCAGCCAGGTAACCAAAGTTCAGGATAAAACAGCTGGGAGAAAAAACAATTCAGATACTGCAACGGGTCAAAGTTCAACCTCTGTGCTGGATGCTGCCAAAAAAGTATTCTCCACTTTTTTTGGTAAAAAAGAAACAGAAAAAAAACCTCAGAGTCTTATCGTTCAGGAAGAAGAAAAAATTGTTGTAGATAATACCTTATCAAATCGTTTAGAATTATTTCCAGAACATTGGGACGCTTTTCCCCAAGCTTATATTCAGCTTTTGATGGAGGCTCAAATGAATGTAATCCATGAATTTGCTTATCGAAATCTAAAAGCAAGAAATGATTTTAATACATTCCTTAATCGTTTTGACGAGGCAAACATTTTAAATTTACTAAATAGTGATTTCAATATCCCAAACAATTTAGGGTTTGAAACAATACTGCTAAAAAATGCAACACTTTCTTCTCAGGTTAGTTTTATTACGGATGTACTGAACTCCAAAACTGAATCTGCACGAAATTGGTCAAAAAACCACATTGCATCAAACACAGCATTATTTCTTAATGATATTGAAAGTGTTGTAAAACTGATCTTTAATGACGTTCCTGATTTAAAAAACTGGATCACAAATACTTTGGAAAGCTTTGCATTTACTGAAGATAAAGCTAAAGTAATTACAGGAAAAATCATTCTCGAACTTCTTTCATTTGAAGAATCTGAAGCAAATAATACTTTAGCCATTTTAGCTATAGACCGACTAAAAAAGATTGCTTCATCGCAGCTGGAGCAATTAAGCTGGGATATTATTGCACGCTTAATTTCTTCCGATTTAAAAACAAACAACCTTCTCGCCAGCAGTGTTTTAATTTTAAAATCTAAAAAAGTAGCATCAAAAGAAATTCCGTTCTCACTAATCGCCTTGTTTTTGCAAGATGAAAGTTTTGAGATTAGAAAAAATGGTATTCAGCTATTAAATAACTATCAGGAAGATTATTTACTGACCAATCGTGAATCTTTATTAGATTTATTAAACACTGAATATCAGGATGTCCTGGAATCTGTTATCGAACGCATCAAACAATTGGGCAAATCAAATGCTGACCTTTTTCCAATTGCGCTTCGCAACACGGTTTATGCCATGATTCGAAAAGAAAAATTTGAAGGAGCACATCAAATATTCAAAAGATTTATACTTGAAGAAACAACAGAGTATTGGAATACAGCATTAGAACCCCGGGATGTTATCAAATTAACTCATGCGCACTACAGAGAAAGCCAGCTGACCGGGTATGAAATCTTAAAAAAATACATCCGTAAAGATGATTTTACAATCCGTCAGATTATCTCATTAGGAAACCATGAAATCCTTGCCATAAGACAATGGTGCTGGAATTATTTTATGGATAAAAAAGAGCGCATCCGTGCGGAAAGAAATAATGCGCTGGGCATCTTAGACACTTCCTGGGATGACACAAGAGCCTTTGCATTTTATTTTTTTAAAACTGAATTTGATGAAACCGACTGGGATTTAGAGTGTCTCATCAGCATAGTCGATTCTGTATTGCCTGCCGTTGAACAATTTGGAAAAGAAATGATTACCCGCTATTTCAATCCTGATGATGGTGTAACTTATTTAACAAAATTAAGCCAGCATCCAAGTGCCAATATTCAGTTTTTTGTCACGAATTATCTCAGCACCTATGCAACAGATAATTTATCCAAAATCAAAGAACTTGATTTTTATTTCCGATCTGTGTTAACACGTGTGCATAAATCCCGAATTGCAAAACAGCGCATTTTTCAATTCCTGGATCAGGAAGGAAAGAAAAATGAAGAAGCAGCTATTTTTGTAACCGAAATTATTGATTCTGTTTCTGCTACGGCATCCATACAGGACAAAGCGGCTTGTATCGAAATTTTGACCGATTTAAAAACACTTTTCCCGCAATTGCATACCCATTTAATCCTTAAAAACTAAGTTATGTTATTTGACTATAAATACAGCGGCAGCACCATTGTAAATAACACCTCAACGAGTACAGGCATGAGTTTTTCTCCTGATACTTTACGGGAACCTACTTTTTTTGTTGGAAAACTAAACCAGAAAATAGCTTTTAGAGAAGCTATCTCTGCACTACATGATGTTGTGATTTCGGATCTGCGTTTTTTTCCAAAGGATAAAGAACAGTATAAATTATGGGCTGCTGAACAGGAAAAATTATGGCTTAGCGAATATATGGCCGATTTTCAGATTGAAACTGTCCGCGCACGCATTCAGGAATTAAAAGAAGAATTAAGCGTCGTGCAGAAAGAAAAAGGAAGGGTTCTGGGACCTTTTAACAAAGCCAAATCTGCTTATTTTGATTATTTGTATAAAAATGATAAAGACGCCTGGTTTGTATTAGATCCTGTAATTACGGTACATCCCGATGAAGTTTTCTTTGAATGTTTCAGTAAGGATGAATCTTCTTATGGAAAACTGAGCTGTAACTATAATATCTTTACAGAAATCAGTGATTTTAAATGTGGCACTACCAATATTGATTATTCGGAAGGATTGTACAATGAATTTCAGAAAATAAGAAATTACAAAGAAACCGAATTCAAAATTGATCCGTCAGGTTTTGAAGCCAAAACAACTAATGAACAAGTTTATAAAGAAGTAAAAATAGATCTGCCGGATTCATGGGTTAGAGGATTTTTACAGGTAAGCTCAGCTATGACTTTGCCTGCAACTGTACTGGATTTACATCCTATGGATATTTTTAGTTTGTGCCAGTATTTACGACGTTTTAAAGAAAAAAAAGGACCAAGGGCTTTGCGATTTGTACTCGAACCGGACAAACCTATAAAAGCTGTATTTGAACCCTCATACGATGAAATTACCTTTCACCGATCTCTTTTTCAGGGAAATGAATCTAAAACCATTCGTATTTGGGGACGACGACGTTTATTAATTTTAGAAAGGCTGATTCCGGTTGCCCGAAATTTTAAAGTCGTTTTACTGGGATCTGGTTTACCTTCTTTTTTTATTGCTGATTTAGGAGACATGTCTTATACACTGGGGCTTTCCGGCTGGACAAAAAATGACTGGAGTACTGCCGGAAATTTTGATCTAATGGCGCCAAGAAGCAATGTCGATTTATTTACTCAGGAAAAAGTTTTCAATGCTTTAAAAGAAAACTGGTTCGATACCTCTGCTAATTTAGCCAAAAAACTAAATCTTGATCCGTCTGTAGTTTCGGCATCTTTAACAGCCTATACACAGGCCGGAAGAGTAATCTACGATTTAAATTTAGGCCTTTACCGTGTAAGAGAACTAACTCAGGAACCTTTAAATATGAAAACCTTACGTTTTGCCAGTCCACAGGAAGAAGCCGCAAATCGTTATATAAGTGAAAATCGTATAAAAATTGATTCAACTGTCAAAGCAGATACCTTACAGATTAAAGGAAAAATAAACGATAAAAATCTCAAATACAATACTCTTGCCGTATTAGACAAAGACAATCGTCTGATTGAAGGAAATTGCGAATGTTCTTTTTACAGATCAAATCAATTGCGAAAGGGACCTTGTGAGCATATTCTTGCTACCAGAATGGCATTGCAGACAAAAGTAACTACATAACTAGCATAAGCCGGCTTCTTTATTTTGTATTATGTGAATTTACTTTTTCATTTTAAGTTTATACTTCATCACATCCTTAAGCAGCAATTTATTACCTTTATTAAAATGTACTAATTCTGAAGCAACATCTGGATTTACATCAATTCGGTCTGCTGCAATTTCATAAGCGATATTTCTGATCGATTCTTCAAGTTCTTCATGTTTGGTAAATTCGTGTTTCAATAAATGAAGAAATACCGCAGCATTTACTTCTGACACTTCTCCCTTATAAACATTAGTAATTGCAAGAGATAACTCTTCTGCTGACTTGCAATTTGCAAAATAATTATTGAGGCATTTTCCGGCATCCTTATTCGTTTTCCAGCCTTGCAAAAGTAATTCCTGAGCTTCTGTTATGTCTCCAATTTTATTTTTATAAACTAAAGACGCTTTTACATATTGAAAATTAGTTTTATACTCTTCAATTACTATATTAAAATACGTATTGGCTTCTGATTTGTTTCTTAAAATCAAATACAAATCCCCTACTTTTTCATTTTCGTTGAGTTCTTTATACAATACAATTGCTTCACTATATGCATGCCCTTTTTCATAACATTCTGCGGCTTTGTTTTTATTTTGAAGATACTTTAAATAGATCGCTCCGGCTTCACGATATAATTTTCCATCTTCTAAAACCGATGCGGCTTTATGATTGTTTTTTAAAAGTTTTAAATAAATATGAGAAGCTTTTTCATATTGTCCTCGGACAATATAATCCTCTGCCAGTTTCTCATATCTGCTTTGCAGGGTATTAAATCTTTTTGAATCAATCAAAAATGAACCTCCGCCCGAAGAACGTGAAGAACCTGATTGTGATCCTGCCAACAACGAAATCATAAAAATCACAAAAATGATGATTCCAATAAAAACTAAAATAGACGGCAGCTCCGATTTGATTTCAGAACCTTTGCAACTTCTGGCTAAAACCACAAACAACAAGACAAAACCGTATCTAAAAAAACCTGTAGCATTATTTCCTCCGGCTGAAAGATTATCAAAAAATCTCGCAATCCATCCAAAATTAAAATAGCTGCCAATTCCGGTATTAAAAGAAAAACTGCCTCCATAACCTCCTCTTCCTGTTCCAAGAGTATCCAGCGGAATTGCCAATTTCATTGCCATTTCAGGGTTTTTCTCTAAATAAGCCAGAAATTTATCCATTTCACGGTTGTTGCCATTCAACAGTTTCTTCATGTTAAAAGGCAACTTTTCAATCATTTCTTCTTCGGAAACCGGATTTTCAATACCTTCCAAAATCTTTTCCTGATCAACCTCAATGCGCATTGAAGTTATAAAGCGAGGTATTAAAACTGTTTTTGAAGGGGCAGTTATTTCAATTTCTTTTGATATTGGAAGCTGAATCAAATCTGTCCAGTTAACTTCATCTTTCAGTTCAACCAATCCAATTTCCGGATGCAGTAAATGATATTCTTCTGAAAACAATGTATGCCATTCTTCCTGAGCATATTCGGGTGTTATTGATGCATATTCGGGAATAAAGAGTTTATTTTCAATCAATTGTAAAAAATTATTTCTTCCAATCTGAATAATATTGCTTTGATTACATATTATCAAACAGCCAAATAATTCATTGGCTCGCACAGATGGAACTGGAAAAACTTTTACCGCATCGGGAGTTAACCCCATGTTTTGAATTTCATGAAGCCACACTTCCACAGAGGCACTTTTAATTAAAATGCCTCCTTTTGGAAATATATTTTTCGAATTTATCTTTAGCTTAAGCTCCATGATGTAAAATGTGTAAAATAAATGGTTTAAGATATTTTTCTATGAATACTTCCTCAGTTATACTTTCTTTAGTATGCCCCTGAATAAAGTAATCATTTCCGGCATATTCCCCTGCCGTTGCCATAATTGTACGCATGTTAATTACAAATGGAATATTAAACTCTTCAATTCTTGTATCACTACTTTCAAAAACCAAAATTCCATCTCTATTTGTAATTGTACTACCATCTTTAGACTCAAAATATTGTGTTTCTATATAACAAACTGCTCCTTCTTTTTCAATTTCTTTTTTCAATTTCTCTGCAGCGTTTCTTGTTACGTTTTTCAAAATAACACTAAGTTCCTCATCGATAATATCTTTAGCTTGCTTTAAAGTTTTATCAGCATTCTCTTTTATTATTTTTACAACTGCCAAAGGTGATATTCCTTTATTTTTTAAAATAAGATTGACTATTTCTTCTAATACTATTGCGTCATCAGGTCTAAAATAAGAACTGGCTTTTTGAAATTCAAGATTCGAAATATGATAATCATTAATTTTCAAAACATTTTTTTCTATTACAACACGGTTTAATCTTTTAATTACACTGTATTTAACTTTACTGGATTTATAATTTCTAATGAAGGAAGATATTTCCTCAAGATTGCTGTTAAAAGCCTCTCTTACTCTCTGGGTTCTCATTGTTGTTAAACTAAAATCACCAGCAATCTGGTAAAAGTCTGGCAAAAGATCAATAATCCCACCGGCAAAATAAAAATCATTATTGTATTCAAACACTTTAAGTGCTCTTTGATTGATGTTTCGGTTAAAATCTTTATAGCTTCTTAACTCTTTTGTGCTAAGATTTATGGTACTTGCGTAGTGTATCAAATCATAATAATGATACCAAAGTATTTTCTCTCCCCTTACATTTGTTTTCAAAGCAAAATGACCATTTTTAAACGGAAGATTTGATGCTATTTTCACAAATCCTTTATCAAATCTATCATTAGAGAACATAAATAAACTACCATTGAGATACATATAAAACGCATTTTCATAAGAAAAAATATTTTGATAAGACTGCTCAACAGGATAAAGCAGATGAATACTTCCTTCTCCATTTTTTTTTGCTGTGCTTATTTGTTCCTTATTATTTCTTCTCCATAATTCATCCAAAGGCAGCACAATCTGCTGAAGCATTTTTCTTCCTTTATTCTGATTTTTGTAGACATTAATATTTTCCATGCCAATTGCAAAAACGTATTTAATGTCATTAAAATAGGCATTCAAAGCTCTTTGCATCGGAACTGATTTTAAACTTTCTTCTGAAGAAAAAAGAAAAACTTCCTGATTTTTGCTATTGATTTTATTGCTTTCAAAAAACAAATCCAATCCCGCTGCGCAATCCAGTTTACCACTAAGTTCACTCAAAGCCATAATAACTTCATCAACGTTTGTAACCTGAATTTCTTTAAACCCCTCGTCAACCACAAAAACCTGACATTCGATATCTGTTTTAGGATGTCTCACGATGGCAATGGCAGATGCAAAAGCCAAAACTTTTGGATTTCCCCAGTTTTTTAATGTATTATCGATTAATAAAATACGTTTAAATTTATCTGCTTCCGGCGGAACTTCCCGCTGAATATAGAGTGCTTCGTTATTCGCAATTCTCGACATGAAAACATCATCATCATACGCAAACTCAGAGATCACAAGCTTATCAAAATCACCTTTATTGGTTAAATCCGAAATTCCTCCCAATGGCTGTTCACTAGGATGGCTGTGGTGAAGCGGAATATTTAATCCCGACCAAAGCCGCTTAATCAGACTTCCAGTATGAAATGTTTTATCTTCCTGTATAAGCTGATCAACAAAATCGGTTGTATTCCCGGATAAATTATTCTCTTCTAGAACTTCCTCACTCAATTTTTCATTTAAATCCTGATGCGGAATGTTTTCCATTGCATGTAAAACAGACTGCACTGTAGGAAACCTAACTTTCAGTAAAGCAAGTGTCCTTAAATCTTTTCTGAAATTCGCTTCATTAAATTCTTCTTTTACAGCCGCACGAACTAAATGATGTCTATGATTTTTATATTCTTCAATGATTTTTTTTGCTTTATCAGATGAAACCCTGTTGTGGCATTCATGAAAAATAGTCTGGAATAATTTCTTTCTGTTTTCACCCGTTTTATACGCAACAGGCAAACAAGAAAGTATTTTTAAAAAATCAATACTGGCACCAATTCGAAAGGACTGAGACTGTGGAAAAGCACTTACTATATTCTTGCTTTTTACCAAATTATGAACCATTTCGATTGCCTGTTCGTTTTCCGGATTTGTAGCCAATATTGCCAATAGTAAACTTCCGAATGGCGGAATACTGTCATCTGAAAGAAATTCTAAGATTTCAAAAACAAATTTTTCGTACCCAATCGTCTGGCCATTCGGAATTGTGATCGACTCAAATACGCTCTCTTCAGAAAATATCTGATTGTCCCATTCCCAGAAATAGTCCTTATACGATTGAAAATACTTTTGAAATTCCATTTTATTTTATGAAAAAGTTAAGCGAAATGAGCTGATTGAAAGTGGTTTTATGGTTTCTTTTGGAATTACTGAATAGCTGTTGTCTTCGTTCCAGAGTATTAGGTTTTCTTTTGATGGATTCAATTTTTCCTGAAATGTTCCGGTTAGAGAAAACCATTCAAAATCATATCCTGTTGGCAGTAAAAAATCATGATTCATCCAAAATGTACTGCCTTTTACAGGTAATAACGGAAACCCAAACAAGAGTATTCTTTTATCAATTACTACCCATTTTAAAGGTTCGAGTCTGTACTTTGGTGCCGATTCGATGTATAATTTCAATTCCTCAAAGCTGACCAACATAGCGAAAGCTAGTTTTACATTTTCAGACGGCTTTAAATTCATTTCCAGTCTTTGGTCAATGCCAAAATAATTATGATTGAATTTAGGCAATGAAACCGGTAAAGCACGCAAAATTGGACTCCACAATAATCCTGAAGGCAGTTTTTTAGACGGCAAAAGTTTGTCTTTTTCAAACAATAAATTCTCTTTCCATTCATATACAATTTTGTATGGAATCTGTTGAATTTCTGCCGAATTTATCTGCTCTGATGAAAAATCTCTGATCCAGACAGTATCAGTTTCAAAAGCAACTTTTAGATTATCCCAATGCCGAATTCCGCCCAAAAAATCTTTGTGCTCTATTTTTATTTCTAAAAAATACATATTAAATAGTTTGAAGTATCTTTTGCCACAAAGATTCTATATGGTCCTGAATATATTTTCTCTGTTCTGTATCTTTAATCCAGTCGCAACGGGTTTGAATGTATCTCAATTTATCTTTGATTACATTTTGCTCCTCAAATGAAAGATTCTCATCCTGCCATTTTTCGATTAGAAAATTCACTTCTTTCATCACACTTTCTGCGTCCGGAGTTTTGTTGTACAATGCCTGAGGATGTGCCTCTTCAGAAGCGTCTTTCTCAATAATCTGATTGATGATTCCTTCCAGTATTTCGATCTGCTCTTCATTGTCCCAAATGTATTTTAAAACCCATAAATCAGATAAAACCGCCTTATTTCTTCCGCACATCAAAGCACTTGCCGCAATCAGATTTTGAAGTTTTACGGCACGTCTGTCTGATACTTTTATTCCGGTATTTCTAAGACTATGAATGATATCCACATATTCTTTACGAACAGGCGTTAAATCGATTTTTCGGCAAAGCTGCTGCAATTCCCTTATTTCATCTGCCGTAATAGTTGGAACTTCTTTGGTCAATGCGCTTTCTAATTTCCATCCGGCCAATAAGACCTCGTGCAATAAATCCGGTTCTACATAATCACATTTTATACGAATCAGGAAACGGTCAAGCAAAGCATTTAGCGCTTCATCTTCAGGCAAAACGTTACTGGCACCCACAAACATAAGTGCCGGTAGTTTTTTTGTTTCTTTACCACGACGAAATATCTTTTCGTTAAGTGCCATCAGTAAACTGTTCAAAATAGCTGAGTTTGCGTTAAAAATTTCATCCAAAAACACCATCGAAGCTTCGGGCATCATTCCTTCGGTATTGGTAATCAACTCCCCTTCTTTTAATTTACGAATATCGAACGGACCAAAAATTTCATTAGGTTCTGTAAATCGGGTTAAAAGATATTCGAAGTTTTTTCCGCCTTCAATTCCGTTAGACAAAGCCCTGATGATGGCACTTTTTGCTGTTCCCGGAGGTCCTAACAAAAATGCATTTTCCCTGGCCAGCAAACCAATTCCTAACAGGTCTATAATTTCATTTTTTCCAACAAAAGTTTCTTTGATGTGCTTTAAAACACTATTTAATTTATCGGTAGCTTTCATTTATCTGCTTCTAATTTTTATTCGTTTGATAATTTATAGTTGAGTCCAGAATATCTTTTTATAATCTCCAAATCCTATTTCTAATTGCTTTTTTATGAAATCAGATTCGGTAAATTTTATTGCTTTTCTTAGGACAATCCGGTCGATGTACAGCTGAAGCAGACAATCGTTTGAAGCAACGGTATCAAAATCTATTTTTTCAATCTCAATTTCAAACCCAATTGCTGAATAATGAAATTGATATAAATGTCTTTCGAGAATTGGAATCACAGGATCATCTGCATCAATTCGTTTCATTTCTTCTAAAATCTGAGGTAAAAAACGCAGACAAAGATCTGCAGAAAGCGCAGCAGACGCATTTTCTTTTCCTGAAAAATCAGGTAAAAGTACATTCAAATCACTAATTGTATGCTCTCGATATAATAAAAGCTGTGCTGCAAAATATACTGTTTTTGCTGCCCATAATCCCACATCTGCATTAAACCTGGGTGCAACGCCAGGATATTCTAAAATCTCTCTTTCATATTCAGTTTCCAAAAATGAAACCGTATCATTCTCTTCTGTTTTAGAAATACTGGTCAGTTTATCAGTCAAAATAATCTGTTCGATTGTTCTGAGGTGATAAATGGTATCCAAAAAAGGAGTTTCTGTCTTATTCATATTGCTAAATTGCATGATTTTTAATCAATTATGAAGGTTAAAAAATCCCACAAAACTGTATATTCACAAATATATCATTAAATCCGAACTTTGTTAAAACTATTATTTATTCTCAAAAATGATCCGGATTTGATTTCTCCTTTCACAAAAGAGAAACTGCAAATAAAAAATATCTGCAGTTTCCTTCTGTAGCTATCACTTAGTAAACAACAGCTGTCAATAACAAAACAAATTCTAATTCTTCAGACACCAATGCAAAATTTTAGCAATGTTTTTGGCATCGTCAATACCTCTGTGATGTGTTCCTTCCAAAGGAATATTAAGCAAATGCAACGCGCCGTTCATTCCGGTTGGCTTCACCAGCCCAAACTTTTCGGCAAAATGTTCTTTAACATTAATGTGCTCCTCTCCCATTGGATACTGGACGCCAAACGATTTACACTGTTTTTTAAGCATATTGAGATCGTACTGACCGTAACTTGCCCAGGTATACAAATCGGGATTGTATTCATCAATCAGCTGGTTAACTGCATCTTCAAAACTCACTCCGTTTTTATCCAGCAAATCCTGGGTAATTGTGGTCAGTTCAGTACAAAACAAGCTTACGCTGGAACGCTCTGGTTTTATCAATATTCCTTTATTTTTAGAAATTGCACCGGTTTCTGTATCCAAAACGGCCAAACCAATTTCAATAATTTCATTTTGATGCCCCTGCGGGACTGCTCCCTGCCAACATGTGGCTTCTAAATCGATAATAATAATTTTATCTGTAGTTTTCATTTTTTCTAATTTTTAAATAAACCAACAGCACTATTTACTGTTAGTTTCTCTTATTTTACGAAGATTTCCTTCAATTGACCGATAACATTTCCGCTTCCTGAAATGGTAATTTCACCGATTTTATCAGCAATTTTCTCTACATATTCCATCTCTTTCAATTTCCACAGCATTTCGTTTTCTTCCATCAGCTTTGCGGTGTTTAGCAAACTTCTTGTTGCAGCGGTTTCTTCTCTTCTCATAATGCTGTTGGCCTGCGCTTTTTTCTCTGCAACCAAAACCTGATTCATGATTTCTTTCATATCACCTGGCAAGATCACGTCTCTAATTCCGGCATCAGAAATTGTTAAACCTAAATCTTTGATTTTAGTTTTTGTGTCTTCTAAAATAGCATCGGCAATAGCATCTTTTCTACTCAATAATTCGTCTAAAGTCAAACCTCCGATAAAAGCTCTTAAAACCAATTGCATCGTAACATATAATTGTTTTTCGAAGTCTTTATTTTCCACAAGGGCTTTGATGATATCCACAACCTGGTATCTCACAAAAAAGTTGATTCTTAATCCTGCTTTATCTTTGGTTAACAATTCCTGACCGGAAATTTCTACTTGCTGCTGTCTGATATCAACAGTTTTAACCTCAATTGTAATTGCGTTATTCCAGAAATAATGTGTTCCTGATTTTAATTCTTTCACGAAAGTGCCGTTTACAAACAACAAAGCTTTGTCATTGCTTGCTACGATAAACTTTCTTGTAAAGAATTTTATCTTAACATTTTCCAATAAGTTTACCGGAATGTTTTCTGTGATTTCGATTTTAGACAAATCTGCTTTAACGAATTCGTTTTTTACAACTCCTTTCCAAAAAGCATATTTTCCTGGCATTAAAACTTCTTTGAAATTTCCTTTCACAAATTGCAAAACAATTTCATTATCGGCAACCTCAACAACTTCTAAAAGTGAAGCCAATACTTCATTCTGCAATAAAATTTCCAATTCAAAAGGAGCCTGAAAAGATCCGTTTAGATCGTAAATCATTATATTCTTGTTTCCAAAAATCCAGTGTAATCCTTCTTCAATTACTTTTACCAATTTTCTGTTTTCGAACACCAAGCCCACTTGGAAAGTTTCGATATTAATTCTCTTAATCACAATATTTTTATTTTTTGTTTCAGGTTTTCTCTGTTTCAGGTTTGAAATCGAAGAAAATCTCTTTTATTTATTTCTAAAGTCAAACGCCTAACTTTTACATTTAACTTATAACTTACTTTTAATAAAAAACTTCATTGTCTTTCTCCTCCGGAAAAAACGGACGAATAGTTTGTCTCATGTCTGGCTGAATTGTTGACGATTCTATTTTGTTGAGATAATCCCCAAATTATCCTAACAATCAAACCGAAAAGAAGACAAGCTTTTCAAAATACATTTCTGTTCGCACTGGCTTTATCAGAGTGCGAAACTTCGGATTTTAAAATCCTGATTTCACTGACAAAGACAAATCAGTTTTTTTCTGGTCATCTTTTTAAGAGTGATGTTCTCCGGAAATACAGATTTTCAGTCTGTTGACTTACCATTCGTCCAACTAATCCCTATGATTAGTGCAGGAATCGAACCTGCTGATTTCTATTGCTCTAACCTGACTAAGCTATCGCATTGCTGCGAATGGGAATCGAACCCATGACCTATAGATTGGTGAGATAATTTTATGGAAAACCATCCAAAACCTTCAAACCAGGCTGTATAGAAAAACATAATTCGCTTTCGCGAAAAGTATCCTACAATGGTGCTATACAGAAACACCCAACAAGGCTTGTTTGATATTTTTAATCAAAGTTTCCTTTGATGTTATTTCATTTTATAAAAAAACTTATATTTCTCTTGAACAAATATTCAAATTACACTGCGCAATTATTTTGCGCAGTGTAAAAAATTAATTTATCCATTCCATAACAGTCGATAAGTAAACTTGTCTTACGTCTTCAAATCTCGTGATATTCGGAATATGATTTACTTCCAGTAAGTATTTAGAACCGTCTTTTGCAACGATATAATCATTTCCAATCATATCCATTTTCAAAGCTTCTTTTATATGAAGCGTATCAGCGAGCAAATCATCATCAACAGGCATAAAACCTGCGCTATCAGGATGAATAGACTTTAACCAATCGTCTCCTTCTAATTTGATCTGCCAATACGTATCGCCAATCATCATAATCCGAACGGCTTGTCCTTCATAATACGGTTCAATAGTAGCGGTAAATTCGCTTTCCCATTCACCGGTAAAACGATGCTTATTTTCACCACAATGCCAGTTTCCCCATTTTGCAACTGTATCGTTTGTTGTATTTACAGAACTTCCTGCACTTACAAAACCTCTTGGAGTACTAAATCTCGAAAGAGACAAAGCTTTTACCAGACAAGGAATCTTAAATCGGCAGTCCAGCATTGCTGCTGCATTCGGATAACAATTTCCTCTCCAGATGGCAAGACCCGCAATAAAATCGAAATCATTATCGTAAATTCCGTAATAGACTACTTTATCTACAGGCAACATCCCAATTCCGTTCGATTTTTCCATATACAAAACGGTATCTTTAACCACAATTTTTGGTATGGACTGGTGCCAAATAATATGTCCTGAATATTGGGCTTTTATACTATCGTATTCTTCCTGTTCAATACCCACAAGGGCAATTCGGTTGTATTTTTGTTTCATCGTTTTTAATTTTAAATGTTACTTGTTTTTGCTTCTAAACGGCTTCCAGTTTCAGGCGTTTAATTCCAAAATCTGTTTTTCTCAATTTGCACATTCTTTCATCTGAAATGTGGTGGAAAACAATTCCTTCAATATCATTTTCCGACAAGAAATTTTCTAAATCATCGAAATTGAGACTTACAAAATCTACTATTTCTGCACCGTGTTTTACCAAAGTATGTTTCTCAAACTTTTCAGGATTTCCTTGTACTTTCGGGCCGCATAATTCGTATGTTCCGTCAACTTTGTTTTCTAATTGATCGAAAGCTTCGAAAAAATGTTTATCCTCAGATTTTGATCTGTCGCATTTCAGCCAGTGTGGGTGATGTCCTGAAATTGGATCGGCTTCCTGACACGGAATTGCTCCTTCCGGAATTGTTCGTCCTTTTTTGGCATCGAATCTTTTGAACAATTCTCCGCCTATAATGGCTGCAGATGTACCGTCGAATTTTCTGGTTGCAATAGCTTTTCCATCAAAAACCCATTTATTTTCGATATTAATTTTATTAATTACCCTTCCTAAATCAGCAGGGTTTTTAGCAAATAATGTGGTTATCTTTTTCATTGTTTCTTTTTTAATTAAACGTTTCTTTTTGTACAGGAAGAGAGACTCGAACTCTCAAAATACAGATCCTAAGTCTGCCGCGTCTACCATTTCGCCATTCCTGCTTTTATTAATCCTCAGTATTTCAAAACTGAAATTGGTGGAAATAGTAAGATTCGAACCTACTCAGTCAAAGACAACGGTGTTTAGCTCATCATTTTTATTGTTTTTTTGGTTTCGCTGAATGAAAAATTTCATTTCAGACCGCCCTAACTCTCCAGCTTTAGCGTATTTCCATTTTGTCTGGGAAGCAGGATTCGAACCTGCGACCTCCCGCGTCCAAGGCGGGTAAACAACCACCGTTATCTTCCCAGTTTTTTTTAAAGGCTCTAAGATGCTAAGGTTCTGAGGGGCTAAGTTTTTAAATCTTTGCGCCTCTGCATCTTTGTACCTCTGCACCTTCCTCAGTACCTTAGTCCCTAAGAACCTCAACACCTTCAAAACTCGCGGCTCATACGGGAGTCGAACCCGTTTCTCCCGAGAGACAGTCGGGAAGGTTAGCCAGTAACCCCAATGAGCCAGTTCCTTCTAGAGAACAAGTGGTTTTGGAAGGGCTCGAACCTTCAACCTCCAGCAAACTCGCTGACTATCTACCAATTGCTATACAAAACCATTATTTTTTGGGCATAAAAAAAGCACCCGGTAAAGGTGCTTCAAGATTTATAAGATATACGTATCCTATTGTCCATGTTCATACACCTGTATTGTTTTACATCCAAGATCGCGTCCCGGGTGTAGTTGTTCTAAGCTGTATATTTTTAAATCAAAAATCATTTTATAAGTTGTATTATATTTTGAAATCATTTTTATCTGAAAATCTTTGTTCTGATTTTCTTCGGCAAAGATAAAGTCGAAAAAATCAATTATCCAAATTATTTTTCGAATTACTTTATTGACTATCAGTAATTTACGATTTAATTTTGAAAATAAAAATCCTGTCCGCATACTGGTGCAGATTTCTTTTTGTATCAAATGACTGTCTCTCATCAGATTACTTTTCAAGATTATATTTCACTATTTTGATTAATCATTAAACATTTTTTGTACAATTTTTTTAAATTATTTTTGATTAAAGTCTTTTTACTCATTTTTTGATGTGCTTTTTTCAGTCTTAAACAAAAAAAGCGCCCTGCTTTGAGGACGCTTTTATATTTTATGTTGAGTTTTAACTCTAAATTTTACATTTCAATTTCATAAAAATACATATTGCATCCTGAGCTTTTAGCCGGAAGATATCCTGCTAAGCGGTCAAAATTTTGTCTTACTGAAAGTATCATATGCATTTTTTGTTTTTTATTACGGGTGCAAATGTAGAAGTTTTTTTCTATTTATATAATTCTTTCCGAATTTTTATTAAGGTTTAAATTACTTTTTTCGTTTGCATTTGATAGATGTGCGGGACTTGAACTCGCAACCTCCTGCCTGCAAAACAGGCGCTCTTCCAATTGAGCTAACATCTATATGCATAGTTTTTTATTTTACTTCCAGACAAACTATAAGTTATTTTATTATGAAGAGAAAGGGTGTGCCTGGACTCGAACCTGCATCCTCCAGTTTAGCAAACTGTTGCTCTTCCAATTGAGCTAACACCCTGGTGGATAGTTGGGACTCGAACCCAAAACTTTTCCTGTGAGGGGAATATTTTTCCAATTAAACTACTATCCTAACTTTTACCAATTGGAAACTTTGTAGTTTTTCAATAATACACCAAATATACTTTTTCCTTTTATACCCTGTACTATCGGATCAAAAATTCTGCTGGCTCCATCTACAGAATCTAGTGGCGGAATATAGCCTTCTTCAAATTGCTTTTTTCTCAGGCTTTCTTTTGCACCTGTCGAAATCCAGCCCACATCTACACTGGTCATAAAAATAGAATCTTCTGCAAATTCTTTGGCCGAAGTCAGTGTCATCATATTCAGCGCTGCTTTAGTCATGTTGGTATGAGGATGAAAAATCGTTTTGTTATTATAACTAAATATCCCTTCTGAGGATGTCACATTCACAATAAAACGTTCATCGAATGTTGAATTTAAAAATAATGGTTTTAGTTCTTTTATCAGGAAATAAGGCGCTATCTGATTAATTAAGTTAACCTCAACAAGCTCATACATGCTGATTTCTTCTAAAGTAGAATTCCAACTTGTCTTATCCCGATTATCAACAGGTTGACCAAAACGCGAAAGCGCTATTTCGGTTTGTTCTTCAAAACCATATTCTAAAGCTTTTACTTCTGAAGTTACCTGAGTTTTATTAGCAATCAGATTAACATTTCCCGAAAATGCTCCAAGCAGGTTTTCTTCTTTCCTTATTAAAGGACTATAATATTCATCAGGATATTTTATCGTTTGTGCCGCATTGTTTATTAAAATATCCAGACTATCAAATTTGGATTTATAAAATGATACAAACTCATTAATAGCATTTAGATTTCTTAAATCAAGACCATAAATAATCATATTATCTTTCCATTGCTCAAAATCTTCCTCGAATTTAAACTGTTCTAACGCAAGCGCAGGAAAACGGGTAGTAATTACAATATTGGCATTACTTCGCAATAATTTTAACGCTGTTGCAAAACCAACTTTTACTCGTCCACCGGTTAAAATTACATTTCGTCCTTTCAGGTCTAAATGCTGAAAACGTTTTTGATAATTTTCTTCGGCGCATTCCGGGCAAAGTCTGGTGTAAAAACTATGTGCCAGTTTATAAGACTGATTGCAGGCATAACAATTTTTAGGCAGGTTTAATTCGGTAAATTGTTGTTCATCCGGTGTTTCTTTTTCTGTAAATAATGTTTCTCCATTTAAAGCTTTTGAAACTATCGTCGCATTCTTGCTAACCTGCAAATCTTCTTTTTTTTTTGAAGTATAACTGGCGTTACGAATATTCTTTTTGGCATTTTTATGAATTTTGGTAATCAAACCAGCAAACAAATCATTGTCAGGATTCTCAAACGGATTGTCTTTTAAAGCCTTTAAAACCTTTATACAGCTTTGCCATTCCTGATCATCAAAAATATAGGTATTGTTATTGTTTTCTTTCATTATTTTTAAAGAATTACAGTCCTGACTTTATTAAAAAAGGACATTCTTTTTCTATTTTACTCAATGCTAATTATAGTCTCCGTTATATCGAGATGAGTCAAAACATGTTTCATCAAATTAAAATTTGCCACAGCATGATCTAAAATCCATGCATCAGATGTTACAGCAATCTGATTGCTTTCTGCCATAACTTTATCCGGATTATTGACCAGTTCTACTTTCCAGTCTAAACCATTTTGCAAAGCGACTTCTTCAATTATTTGTTTTAATTTTCCGCTATTAGAAACCGGTTTATCAAACAGCCAATGTGCCGTTTTTACCTTTTCATTTCTAAAAAAATCAATTATAATGTCAATAGCCTGCGATGTTTGGTTTACTTTTCTGTAAGTTCCGTAAACACTTGACAAATCTCTTATATAACCATCCAATCCCCTGAACACATAAGCTTTTGACAAGATACTTTCCAGCAAAATTAAGACATTAAAACCATCAATAACAATTTCTTTTCCTTCCAGATCCTGACTTTGAATTTCTTTTGATTTTCGGTCTTCAATTTGATTTTGAGAAGCGCTTATTCCTCGAACCGCCTGTTGCTGACGCGAATTTAAACGATAGCGGTTTCCGACCAAAACTAATGTTGCTTTTTCGCCATAATCTCTGCTCAGAAAGTAATGCATATCAGTAACAGCTTCTTTTAGCTTTTGTTGCATTTTTAAAGTTCCAAAGAGTGTATCGTCACTGGCTTCTTTTCCTCGGTTTTTCAGATTTGTCATTTTTTTTGAAGTTAAAGCTTCGATAAAGTAATGTTCTTTTTTTGTTTCTGACTACAACTTAGTCTTTTTTATCTTAAAGTGAAAAACAGGATTGTGTTTTTCAAAAACAGATTAAAAAAAGCTGTTCTATTATTGAACAGCCTTTTCTCTATTATTAATCTTAAGCATAGGTTTTATCAATCTGACTTAAAATAGTTGGGTCCTGAATTTCATTATCTTTGGCAAATAATAAAACTTTAGACATTACTTCAGCCGATTTCGGATCATCATCTGCAAATGGAAGGAACAAACGTCCTCTGTGCTGCGAATGAATCGGCAGAACCGATAAATATTTACCCGGAAGCTGATGCACCACCGCACTGCCTAAATGTACGCTGTAATCCGCCAGTTGCCCCTTTATAATAGCATGATTTTCTTTGATTTCAACATTTTTAACTTTAAATAATCGCAATGTTTCTCTCAATAAAACGCCTCTCATTTCGATAGAAGAATGACTTGCTTCCGGATCTACTCCGCCAACATGGGCAACACTTACAACCAAATCAATATCACGCATAACTTCTGAGAAAATCCTCGGATTGATATCTTCAAAGGCAATGTTTTTATACTCTTTTAAAGAATGAAATTCAATCGTTTCTAAAGTTGGACTTTCAACATCTGCTGGCGAAAACCAATCTGCCATCGCATACATTTTTACCTGATAACCTTCTTTATGGAAAACTTTCTGCAATCCTTCTTCATAATCTACTTTCCAGCCCCTTGTTTTCAATAAAGCTAAAGTTTGATTCGGCTGAACCTGATGTCCGGCGTAACGTCTCGAAATTGATTTTTCTTTCAATTCATCTGGCGTTGGAACATACAATTCTCTGAAAACCTGTTTAAACGGCTGTTGTAATTTAGTATCAAAACAATATTTCTGATAATCAACCCAAACATTATTTTTGTGTAAATCAAAACAGTGCGCGATTCTAAAAGTCTGCTTTTCATTTAATGAAATCATTTCTCCTAAACCCGTTACCAAACTTCCATCGACATAAAAACCAATCTGATCGTCGTTTGAGATAAAAACTAATTTTTCTAAATGTTTCGAAATAATGGGATGTTCAAAAAGATTCTGCATTTCTGCGAATAAAAACTCGTCTCCGCGAATCATGC
The DNA here is from genome assembly GCF_903819435.1 of Flavobacterium salmonis. Classification (GTDB taxonomy): domain Bacteria; phylum Bacteroidota; class Bacteroidia; order Flavobacteriales; family Flavobacteriaceae; genus Flavobacterium; species Flavobacterium chungangense. The sequence goes on from NZ_CAIJDP010000068.1 coordinate 144,435, forward strand.
TTTCTTCCAGACCTTTTCTTGAACGCGTCCATTGCTCGCGCATAGTTTTTCTGCAATTTGTCAATTCCAGAATGCCTTTGTCTTTTTTGTATTTTGGCGGAATCGATTTTAATTCTTTCCCTGCTTTATAAGTAACCAAATCAGCATTTCCTTCTTTGTTAATGACCAAACTAATCGTAACATCATCTAAAACCACTTCGGTTTCTTTTGATAAGATATTCTGAACTTGCTTCGTTTCCATTGCCCAGGTCAGACGAACGGGATCCGGATAACCGGCATTTCTCGCTAAATTTTCTAAAGCCACACGAATGGCCAAAGCTTCACTCGCCTGTTTCATCGAACCAAATTCTTTGCTTTCTTTTTTGAACTGTTGTAAATATTCGTAACGTGCCAAAATATCTTTTTCCGGACTTGCCTTACTCAAAGGAACTAATCCGTACACCCTTAAATAATCCTGATCGCGTTTGTCTTTTACTTTGGCGGTAACTTCTCTAATTTTTAAATCTCCCGTAATCGTGTCGGCGTACAATCTCGCACGTCTGTGACCGTTTCCGTCTGTTACATATTTGGCAGATTCGTATAAAAGTTCCCATTTTGCTTTTCCTAATTTTTTGTAAGCCGATGTAAACCAGTCTTTATCTACAGCGCCATCTTTAAAATCCTGCAAATCTAAAGTCGAAAATCTTGCCGCTTCACTTTCCAGTTCTGAATTAGTAGCACTGTAAGTAGCCGTTTTGGTGTGCGCATGAAACCACCAGATTCCTTCATCCAGACCCTTCCAGTCTAAATAACTGCTGATAAACTTTTGCCATTGCGGTGCATAAATAGCCGTCTGAATCAATCTTTCTTCTGAGATTTTGGCTTTTTTAATTAATGCATCAAAACTTTCCTGTGTATCGGTTTCCAACGGATAACATCTTTTCAATAAGAAACTGAATAATTTCTGTTTCGTTAAATCGGTATACCCCCACGAATAGATATAACCTTTGTACAAACTTGCTTTTCCGAGAGCTGTAATTAGTTCGACCAAACGGTTGGCGCCAAAAATCTTCTGGAAACTCTGCACCAAATGTGTTACCGAAGTATTAGAATCGCCTCTTTTGACCTCAACATCCAAAAATGTTTCCCTGATTTTATCGATCATCTGAACCAGAAACGGAAATCTTTTAATTAAATCCTCACTACCAAAATTTCTGTAATGTTTGGTTTCGCTAGTTAAAACAGAAATTCTTTCACTTTCTAAAATACCTTCATACAATTCGCCTTCAGTAATTAATTTTTGCTCAAATGCAACACAATACAAATGAATTGGCGGTTTGGCAAAAGATCTGTTTTTTTCTAAACCGTTTAGTTGTCTCCACCTGTACAGATTCCATACTTTTGCATTTTGTTCTTTTGTTAAATCAAGCAATCCGATTTTGTTCAGGTAGATATCAAAAAAGCCCTGACTCTGCCAGCCATTCCCGTTGTTATTATTGTAATAATACTCGTCTTTAGCAGGTTTGTATTCAAACTCGATTACCGATTTCGGAAGATCAGCATACAAATTGCTGCAGGCGTCGATTAGGAAATCGGCTTTTTCTTCAAAGGAATATTTTAATTGTAAAGCATTTAAAATCTGCAAAATAGCATTATCCCAATCGTAGCCTCTTTTGTTTTGGTGCGGCAATAATTCTTTATAATAAAAAACATGCTTTTCCAGAAAATCCCTCCAGATTTTTCGGTCACAATTGCTTACCAGTGTCATTAAAAACAAATCTCTTTCGGCTAAACCTGATTTTTCAAACCATTCTGCCCAAACCTCATACAACGGATAATTGGTTGCTGCTAATTCTGAGTCTTTTTCGTCTTTTAGATTTTTTAATGTTCTAAACGTATTGCCAAGCAAAACAGTCGATTTGCTGTTGTCGTAGTTCTCAATTTCGTATTCGTAGTTTCTGTTCGCTTCATACAATTTATAAAGCTTCTCGATCTCAGTTTTAATATGCGACATCGATTTGGAGAAACCGTATTGTTCTGCTTTTACCGCTTTTGCATACAAAGAATCTGCTTTTGGTTTTGGCAGTTCGTAAGGCGAAAATTCATTTGGCGTAAAAAACCCATAACCGTTTTCTGCACTTAAAAGATCTTTCTTTTTAGAAGGCTCTAACTGCTCGATAAATTTGGTTTCTTTTTCGGTAATTTTCGGTCTTTGCTGATATTCTTTTACCCAGTCATTTACTTTATCTGTCAGTTTGTTATTTTTCTGAAGCTGGAGCATCAAATCCAAAACCGACATACGCTGTTCTAAATCGCCTTTTTCTAAAGTCTGATGAACAAAATTGATCACTTTTTGGTCTTCTTGTTTTATCAGAATTGCCGTTAAATTCTTCTTTAAATTCGAATTTTTACGTTTAAACAATTCCTGAAAACCGGCTAATTCCTCTTCGGTTAAACTCAGATTATTCAAAACATTAACCGCCGAAGCCACAAGAGATTCCCCTCTATCCTTTAGAATTCGCAGCGCAAAACTCCTCTGAAAATCGGTTGGTTCTTTTTTATCATTATTGTTTTGATGACTGTTGAAAGAATAACTGTAAAAACTGCCTAATAAATTTCGGGTCAGTTTTTCCCTTAAGTGAATCGAAAAGCCTTCAAAATGATTTAAAACCGTTTTTAATCTTTCGTTGTTATCGCCCACCAAATTAATAGCTGAAGAGAAAAGCGTATCTCTTTCGAACTTGATATTCAGCCACGAAAAAACTTTCCCTTCAAACGTTTTTTCTTTTTCGGTAATAGTTTGCGCGAGATGATACACTTTATCAAAGAAATTCGGATAATCCGTATTTTCGATATAAAACTTCGATTTTGTGTTCGCTTCCAGCAAAGCATTCATTCTTGGAACTGCAAATGCCAAAACCTGTAGATTATCATCTTCTAATGCTTTAAAATACAGCGGCATTTCGATATAGGGGTCGTTCGTTTCCCCGGCAAATTTCAGTGCCAGCGATTTCTTTTCAACCGTACCGTTTTGTAGTAATTCATTCAGATACGGAACTGTTTTCTCTACATCAAAAACGCCCTGAACCCAAAGCGCCATATAGACTTCGTTATTATTTTTGCTTTTAACACCAGTCGGAATTGTTTCCGGATTTGAAAAATAGCCTGAAGCCAATTCGATAATATTTCGAACCGTAGTTTCTTTTTCAGATTCCCAGCCCAGACCTGTCCACGTATCGATCGCTCTTACAACCGATGAAAAACGGGTCAGTTTATTATCTATCAGCACTTTAATCATGTATTGCAAAGCTCCGATACTCGTTTCGTCTAAAGCTTCTAAAACCGTCTGTCGCAAGCCTTCCTGACGCTGAGCCGCAAGAAGCAGTTTTTCTACCAACTCCCAGTTTTCTTGTTTTTCGCTGTTTAAAAGCGCTTTAATGATATTTCTGGACACTTTTCCGTGTGGCTCTTTATTGAAGATTATGTCTTCGAATAATTGAAAAAAACCTTCTTTACCAGCATCCAGCGCTGCCGACCAAACCATGAACTTATTAACCGAATTTGAAATTTCGGTATCATAACGAATTTCGTCTTCGATACTCAAATCATAGTAAAAAGTAGTGCTGTCCTGATAATTGTATTTACTCGGTCCGTTTAATAAAGAGCGTAGAAAATTGACCTGATTAACCAACAAATAATTTTTATGGTTTGGCGCCCTAAAAGAACGTCTTGTATACCCATCCTGATACATTTTTTGAGGTAGTCTGTTCCAGGCTTCTTTTACATAAGCCGCGTTTTCTTCTCCGAAAAAATAAAGCAGCAAATCGTAGTAATTTTTGTCTTCCCACAAATTCTCTTGTATCAAAGCAGCAAACTTTTCGGCTTCTTTTGATCCTAAAGAAATATAATTACTGTAATAATTGTCCTTAAGTTTCAGCAGTTCGAGACCAAACTCCGCCACTTCTTTTTTCAGTTTTGTTTTTAATAATAATTTAGAAACCAGATTACTGTTTACAATTTCTTCCAGTTCTTTTTTAAATCTCTTAATTGGATTTTCAATTACTTTACTTTTTAAAAGATCTTCTATCGTCATGATTTTGAAGTTATGGATTATAAGTTATGAGTTTAGGCTGTGGGCTTTGAGTTATCGTTGTTACGTATTTTATTGAACTAAATGTCACTTACTATAATAACTGACTTAATTTATTTTTGAAATTGACATTTAAATTATTTTTTTGAAATTGATATTGCCATTGATATTGACTACCAGTAGCTTCCCGCCAAAAAGGTCAGCCTGATAAACGTAATCGCTTTATTTTGAGACAAATCAATTTGTTTCGTTAGCGTTTCCAATTGATCGTCACCATAGAAAACAACATATAAACCGTCTTCGAAAGCCTGAATAGCTGTTTCCTGTGCTTTTGCCAGATTGACTTTGTTGTGGTTGTAAATTGCCCCGAAACCTGCTTTTCCCGTATCGGTTAAGATGGGAAGGTAATTTTCTTTTGGAAAATGGATTTTGTCTTCGTCTTCAAACTCAAATGAAGATGCATTGAATAACTGTACCTGATGATCTACAATCGATTCTATGAGTTGTTGCGTGGTAATTACAGAATTTTCTATAGCCAGCGCTATACTTTTTTCCTGCAGGAGCGGATGTTTTTTTCCTAATTGTTTAACAGAGATGCTTATATTCATTAATACCGGCTTTTATTTTGAAAGATGTAAAATACTAAATTAAAAAATAGGATTATACTGAGATAACCTTATTTTAATGTTAAAAATAATGCTTACAACCTGACTATAAAAGTAGTTTTTGATTTCAAAAAAATACCCTGCCAATTGGTATTGGCAGGGTTTGGGTTTTTATTGGTAACTATTTTTCGGTTAGTTAATCCTGGCTAGACTTATTTTTTCGAGTGTTACTTTTGCATCTCCTGTTCCGGTCTTTTTTATGATGATTTCGAAATCACTGGCTGAATTTGATAAATCATCTGAAATATAATAGGCAAAATTAAGTTTTACCCCATTTTCGCTTATGCCGTGATTCTCTTCCATTCCGTGATCGTGTGCTACGCCAAAGAAAGTCATTACCCCGACATATTGATCTTTTTTTCCGGGATAACGAAGATAAACGGTATAATAATCTTTTGGCTCTTTGTAAACCACAACATCCAGATTTAGCACTATTTTAGCATTCGGTTCGGCTCTAAAAACTTTGTTTGTATTCTTTGCAGGCTGACTCGTCACTTTGTGAGCAAAAGCAGTGCTGTTAAGTGTTTTTCCTATTTTTTGCTCCCATATAATTTTTTCATTTGAGTCCTGAAAAGCAATTACTTTTTTCGGTTTTGCCGTATTAGCTGCCAAAACCGGAACTTTAGACCCATAAAGCAAATTATCATATTTATAATCTAAATTAAAAACGATATCATACACTTCATCCATTGTATAACTTACGTGACCGCCGCTTGGAGTTATAAATTCATAAGGCCACGGATTGGCTTTGAGGTCTTCACGTGTCGGGCGCTGACCGTAACCCGAGACATCCCAGGATTCCCAAATTCGGTCAATCATACTGTGGTGCAGCCAGAAAACCGGATCAAATCCTGCCGAAGGAACATTTGCCATCAATCCAGAAAAATTATCCTTCTGATAAATTTCGTTGTAAAAAGTTTCTGCCGGATCAGCATACTCTGCTCCAATAAGATCATGCATATAACCATGAGGCGCTTTTTCTAAACTTTTACTAAATCCTGCCGATCCTGAAAACGACGGGTTTGTTTTTAACTCATTAAGAGCTAACTGAATGGATTCTACCTGATCTGCAAGAATTGGTTTTCCGTTATTAAGAATACTGTATCGGGATTGTATATAAAGTGCCCCCGATTTATCCCTTATTTTTTCCGGCATAATATTGTCAACCGTTTCCGTGCTTCCGTAATTCCAATACGGCAGAGCAAAATCTTTCTTTCCCGATAAATCGCGTACAATTTGTTCTAAATGCCAAATGTACATTCTGTGCCATAAAAGAAAATTCAGATCTGAACTTGGTGATTCTCTTTTATGCGTACAATCACTCCACGCCCATAATTTGTCTTTGAAAGTCTGATACTCCGGACAAAGTTTATTTTTTCCCTCAATTTCATTCGGAATATTATGTATTGCGCCCTGATAATACCAGGAAAGTCCTTTCTCACAGCCCAATTCGCGCATTTTTTTAAAAGCCACATTCATGGCCTCAAGATCTGCTTTTCCTTCGGGCGTATTGGCATTGTGCCGAACGTATTGTATTTTATTTTTATTCTGACCATGGCTTAGGCCCGTTATCAGAATAATAAGGAGTACTGTAATTTTCTTTTTCATTTTGCTGATTTTTTAAGGTTACTGTTGATTTGTTTATTTAGGTTAAAGTGCTTCTACTTCAAAGGTTAAAACTTTGGCATATTCGGGATTGGCTTTATCATAGATTCTAAATTTTACCGTACCGCTTCCTGTTTTGTTGGCAGGAATTACATGAATGGCAATAAATCCCTGCTGATCGGCATTGAGCTTTCTAAAAGCAGAACCTTTCGGAATTCCGATCTGGCAGGCTCCGTGCTGGCACATCGAGCAGTCCCATTCTTTTGGAAATGAATTGTATATCGTTTCCCAAACGAGGTAAATTGGTCCATCCGAAATATTTTCGACTTTGATTTTAGAAATATCCAGTCTTTTGCTTTTTTGCACGCTTTCTTTGTTTACTGAACTTCCTACAACAGAAAAAGTAGGTTTGGTTTGTGCAAAAGCGAACGAAAACGAAAGAAGAAGAATAAAGCAAAGTAGTCTTATTTTCATGATAAATGGGTTTAAATTATTAATAAAAGACAGGAATTGCCGCTTTGTAATTTGTCTTCTTTGAAGCGGAATTTATAAAACGATATTTGATTTTTTCTGTTTCTGCTGTATCGCCTAAATAAGCCAGCAGTTCGAAACATTCGCCCGGGTGCAGCTTTAGCTGATATCCTTTTGATACTGTTTTGATATTGAAGTCTTTACCGTACAGTAAATGAAGTTTTGTCCGGGACGGAAACACGATTTCGTGCTCATATAAACCTGCATTTACTAACCGAAGCAAAAGCGTATCTTTTTTGTGCGCCAAGGACTGTAAGCCTTTATTTTTATCTAAAGTTTCGCCATTGATTAAGAAATAATTCGGTTTGTATTTTGGTAGAATGACAGCCTTATTTGAAGGATCATATTCGGTTCCCATAATGGCATCAGTGTGCCATTGTGTATCTAATTCGTTACTGCACCACATTACTTCTTTCGAAGGTTTGACAGACGAATACTCATTTTCTTTAGGCCGAATAACAATCACGCCAAACATTCCGGCCTGAAGATTGAAAGGATAATTTTCGGGACTGTAATACAAATAGGTTCCTGATTTTTTTGCCTGAAACGAATAAAATCCGTGTTCCATATGATGAATCGCTTCTTTTTCTTTCATGATCTCGTTTTCCTTATCATGTTGTACAAAGTCAATTTCTCTGCAGTATAATGAAACCGGATTTCCCTGCGAGATATTCCAAAAATCGATAAGGATACTATTACCTTCTTTTATATCGATATAAGATCCCGGAAAAGTAATCTGTCCCGAAAGCGAATCAGCAAAACCAAAAGTTCGGATAACAGTATTATCCAGTTCCAGTTTTCCTGTTGTTCTTCCAATAATTAATCTTTCGTTTTGAGAAAACAACAAGGCACTAAAGAATAAAAAAGAACAGACCCATATGATTTTATTGCAGTTTTTCATTTCTAAACCAAAATTATTGTTCAATACCAGCTTTGATATTACAATTCAAATTTAGAGCTATAAAAAATGAAAAGACTGCGTACAAACACCTGTTTTTGCAGTATAAATCTTAAAATATCTGATATTGTTCCGGTTTTGGCCCTGAAATAAAATGAGGATTTACTGAAACTGAATTTTGCAGTAACAAAAAAATCGCCCTGAAACCGGAGCGATTTGTTATGTTGTTTAGGAATATAATTCTTGTTTGATTTAGAAAATTCTTTTAAATTCTTTTCTTCTTTTCTTTTGATTTACTCATTTCGCTAAGCCTTTTTGCCTGTGCCCTTGCTTGTTCTAAAGTTACAGGTTTCTGTTTTTCTAACTGTTTCATGGCTATCTCGGCTCTTTCTTTAAAAGTTAATTTGTAGTTCATGTTACATGGATTTGGATGTTAAATATAGAATTATTTTACAGATACAACTCTTCCCTAATTTTGATCAAAGTCTGAATAGCTTTTGCCTCATCCGGTTTTTCTGGAAGCGTTGATGTTGTATAATAACTTTCGATTGAAGCAATTAGATTATCCGCCATTTCCAGTAAATCATCGTATTCTCTGTTTCCGGCTTTAATATCTAAAAGTTCTTCACGATTGGAAACCCTGATATTTAATTTTCCTGTTGAAAGAATCTGCTCGGCGGTTTGCAAAAGTCTGATGGTGTGCATCATGTTTTTGCTGTCGTAATTTTTTCCGTGCTGCTGGTTGGTGTTGTAGCGGTCTTCATTGCGTTTTTCGATCCAGTTCCAGTATTCGGTGTATTCTTTACAGTATTTTGAATACCCGTCCTGATTGCAGGATAAATAACCGATTAGTTTTTCACCTTTTGGAATCGATGAAAGCGAAACTTCATTTGAGTTTTCTTTCTGAATAATGCCTTTATAACCCAATGTTCTCCCGGAATCGTAAAACATCGCAAACATTCCTTTTGAATTGGGAAGATCGACCAAACCAATTTGTTCCTGCTTTAAATCATTTTCCGTCAGAAATTCTAATACCGAAACGGTTTTATAACCTTCTAAAACATAACAAAAATCCAAAAGGCTTTTCTTTTCCTTTGGCATTGGGTTTACGATTTTCTTGTTTAAACCTCTCGCCTTTTTGATTTGTGTTACGGCATAACCCGCAAAAGAATCTTTGCAGAGTTTAGATAGAAAATTTTTTAGTTGTAAATGCTCCATTAACGGATGTCTGTACAAAATACAATCGTCCGGCGAAGCCAGAATTTCCAGAATATTAGGATTGTTTTTAAGCAGCAATTCTACAAAACGACCAATCTCGTAATACACCTCATCATTGGTTTCATTACTGATCTGCGGAATATAATCTAACCCAAAGAACTTATCTTTAGGCAGATAATAAACGCCTTTGATATCCGTATCTGATGTTGGAGTATTTAACCCGAAAGATTTACTTCCCGAAATGACTTCGAAAAGGATTAGGGTTTGGGATTTTAGGGTTTGGATGGTCATAGATTTATGATTTTATTCAGGTAAGCTCAAAATATAAAAAATAGATTTTGGCAAATCATCATAGGTTTTCAAAACAACGTAGTACCATTTGTTTTCAGGAATATCAATTTGAAACAGGTCATTTTTTTTATGCTTTTTAATTGCATCTTCAAATGTTTTATGCATAACACCTTCATTAAACCATCCTAAATCACCTTTATTGACATTACCATCCATATTATAAATAGAAGCTAATTCTTCAAAGGATTTATTTTTTTTATATAATTTGATAATCTCTTCTCTTTTTTTATTAATGTCATTTATAGTTAACTTACTACCATCCAAATAAATATAACTAACTCTCATAGATACAATAGATTCCGTTTTTACAATTCTATCCTTATCTACCATATCTTTCTCAAGAAATCTATTTTTATAATAATTGAGACTATCATTACTAATTTCTAAAGTTGTAATTTCAGCTTTTGGATTCAATTTAATAAAGTTCTCAGCTTCTTCAAGAGAGTTTATTTCTTTTAAGTTTTGTGAAGAAACAATAGTTAAATAGAAGAAGTTAACGGCTAATAGTAAGTATTTAAGCATAATGTAAATATATTATTGATGGTCATTATTTTTGCGTAATGAAATTATAAATTTCAATTGTTAAGTTTTCTATCTCTTTGTTTTTTGATAAGACTTCCCATGAAAATTTCTTATTAAAAACTAACTCACTTAATTCTCTTTTGTTAATTATAGTTCCGAATGAACCATCTGACTTTACTTCATAAGCAGATTGATTAAGTATAAACGTTGAAGCAATCTTTCCCATTTTATTTCTTATTGCTTCCAGAAACTCTCCAACGTATTTTTTTACAAAATTTGAAGAATCAATTTCAGATAATGCTTCATCAATTTTTAATAAAATCTCATCTTCATGTGACTTAACCAACGTTTTATTGCAAAGCTCAATTAAAATTTCTTCCCACATTTCATTTGTTAAAAGATTCTCTATCTCTCTTATGTTCCAAATAATTTTAGGAATGAAATTATCTGCTTTGGCTTCTTCTAGCTTTTTTAATCTCAATTCTTTTTTACTATTTGACTCAGAAGCATCAGAATCTGCTAAAAGGAATATTCTATTACTAATTGCTAAAGATTTTATGTCTTGTAAAACAACCTCAGCATCATCTTTTTCTACTTTCTCATCAAAAACATAATGATCAATATTTGAGCCTGCATATTCAAAAAAAGCAAAATCAATATCCTCTTTTATATTAACATATTTCTTTTTATCATTTTTTAAAATGTAATTAGTGTAAGATTTCAAAAATGCTTTAATATAATTACGATCAGAAATTCCTTCAACCCAAATACTACAATTAGCCATAAAAACAGAAGAGTTATTTACACCTAATTCTTTTAGCAATGAATTATCTCCCCTATTTACATTTTTTATCGTAAATTGTTTATCATTTAATTCATTACTTCTTGGAGAAAACGAATAAATAGAAACATTATCTTTTTCGATTGTTAAATCTAAAAAATGATTTGAATGTGTCGAAATGATATATTTTAAATTTTTTTTTATCAAATCTTGATTAGAGGAAATTTGATCTAAAAAAAGTCTTTGCATACCGGGATGCAAATTTAATTCAGGTTCATCAATAAATATAAAAGAATTAGATTCAGCCATAAAAATTTTATACATCAAAACGATTAATGCTTGAATTCCATCTCCTAAATCATATAACTTTCTAGTCTCTTTTTCTCCATCAACATGAATTAGAATTAGTTCAGATTCATTAATTCCTTTTTCATTATCACTTTTATCAAATTTTGCTACAATGTCAATTTGTTTACCGTCAAAAAAATTTATACTCAAAAATTTTTCGAATTTTTCAAACTGATTTCTTATCGATTTTTCTGAATTCCTAGAATTTAATATTTCTCTATATAAATGTAACCCCGTAAAAACATCAATACTTTTATCAATTTTATAATTTTTTAAATAAGTATGAAGAAAAATATCTTTCTCAATTTTTTCATAATCATTTACACCTGGCTCATCTAATTTCTTTTCTGATCCATATTTTGCTATTTGAAATAATGAATGAGCACTTCTTAAAGTTGGAATATAATATCTTTTAATTTTTTTAAATTCTTTTCTAAAATTTATTTCAATTTTAGAATAATCTTTTATAAAATCTTCTTGCATTCCATCGTAACCAAATAATGTATTAAGTCTTTTTTTATTGTCTTCAATAACCTTAATCATATTTCCAAAATCATCTATCCTTATCTCACCAAGTCTATTTTTTCGAAATACCTCGGCTTTCTGCTCTGCTGAATCGACGCCTCCTATAATTTGTCTGTAAGATCGCTTGTTATGATTATCCAAAAAAGCTTGTATTTTAGTACTATTAAAATTATTAACATGCTCATTATATTCTAAAATCAGTTCTCGATTTAGTAATAAGTCATTGATAGCTATTAGCGAATCTATAGACATCAATTGTCTCATAAATCTACTTTTTCCCGAATTATTAGCTCCAACTATTATATTAATGGAATTAAATTTTGGAAAAAATTTGATATTTTCCTCTTCGTCATCTAAAAAATAATCTTTAAATTTTTCTGTTCTATCTATTATTAAATCGTAAACTTCTTTCATATTAATTCTTTTCTATTAAATCCCTAAAAAACAAATCCAACTCCTCATTCATCTTCTTCCCACTCCCCAACTTACTTGCATTTTCCTGATTAAATTTTACGGTTTCCAGTAAAAAATCAGTTATCAAAACTTCTTTTGGATGCAGGTATTTTTCGTTCTGATGGGCTTTTATATTTTGTAATTCTACTATTTTGTCTTGAATATTTTGTGGTGCAATTAGCAATACATCAGCAAAAGCAACGGGTGGAAACGTATTGTTTTCTATAATCCATTTTCCGGCTAATGCGGTGCGTAAGGCGTAGAAATAACTTTTTAGTTTTACTTCTTCCATTTCGCAGACTTCCATGAAATTTTTTGTCGTTCCTAAATAATGGTGCAAAACCGCTATTGGCGAAAAACATTTTACGGCTATCTCCTGCATTTGTTTTGCGAAATCATCATTTGCATAATATACTATTGGCGAAAACAACCACTCAATCAAAGGTGCGTTGGATTTTGCTAATAATTTTATGGCTTTCCGTAAATCCCAGCCGGAACCGTCAAGATCGTCTTCGGTCATGAATTCAATTACGTCGGGTTGTTCCCAAAGCGACAAATAATACTCGGGTTTGTGTTTGTAGATAAATCGAATATCGTAGTCGCTGTCGGGAGAAGCAAATCCCCAGGCACGGCTTCCGGATTCTACGGCAAAGAGTATTTCTACGTCTTTTTGCAGTTCTATTTCTTTTAATTTTTGGAGTATTTTTTCTTTCATGGCTGGTTTCAAATGTAAATAAACAACAAAGCTTTAAAGCAGGTAATAATACGGGATTTTTTAAAAGGTACTGAGATTCTAAGTTGCTAAGGTTTTTTCTTCCCTCTATTTGAATTAATCTCGCGAAGACGCAGAGTCGCAAAGTTTTTATTCTGCAGGATGTTTTAAGTTTTATACTTTGACACTCACACCGCAGAGTTACATAAAATCAAACTTAAACCAAAAAATCCGAAACCAAACGCTGTCTGAATCGGTCAATGGGTTTTAAATCTACATTGGTATCTCCGTTGAAAATATCAAAAGGATCGTCGAGACCGCTAATCAATAAGTACAAATAGCAAAACAGATACGTTATGGCAGAAGTTACCAGATAATCGGCTGAGGGGCTTTTGAATTTGGTAATCAGTAAAAGCGACATTACAATAAACAAAATACTGTGGAGCAAGGTATAAGCCGGCTTGATGAAGTTGTTTCTCGAAATTGAATAGGCACGCGTAAGCTGTTTCCGCATCGCATTGGTGTTTTCCTGTATGCCTTTTATGGCTTCTTTATCGACACCTCTTTCGGCAAAATAATAGGCAATCTCATTTGATTTCCGAATCAACGGAAAGATAACATTAGAATCTTTTCCGTTGGAATTGATCCATTCCACAATGCCATCGGTAATCGCAATCATTTCCTGACGCAAAAAAGCGGGGTTTAATTCTTCCCGGCACAAATCAGAAGTTCCTGTTCTGGGCGCTTTGAAAGCCAGATAAATCCAATCTTTGATGGCTTCGAGGTTAGAAGCTATTTCGCCGGGGATTTTTTCACTTTCTTTAAAATCGGTCATCGTTGCTGCCAATAGTAATCCGAAAACAAAAAAAGCACCGGTAAAAATAATCGAAATATCAGCCAGTTCAATCAAATCGTGAAAGTCCTGTCCGTAAAGCGAGAGGTGTTTAAAGATAAAGTTTTTAATTCCTAATACGGCTATTGCCGCAATAAATGATTTTAGAATTATGGTTCTGTTGGTTATAAATTTCATTCAATATTTTTTAGGCAAATTAAACAAATATTACATTTCCTAAACTCATTTACTACAAATAATAAAATGCTATTGCGATTCATCCTGCCGTTGGGACAGCTGTATTCTATTTCAAAAGCTATTAGAAAAATCTTAAATCCCAAAAAAGACTTTAGCATTTCTAGTCGTTTCCTCCGCCACCTTATCCAAAGGAATTCCTTTAAACTGTGCCACTGTTCCGGCAACAAAAGGCAAAAAAGCAGGTTCACAACGGCGTTCGTGGTATTTTTTCAAAAGACTGTTCGGCACATTTTTTGGCAGCATAAACGGCGCATCGGTTTCGATCATCATTCGGTCAAGCGGTACGTACTGAATCACTTCTTTTAAATGGCTGAAACGTTTGGCGTCTGAAATGGCTCCCGTAAAACCGAGATAAAATCCGTTATCGAGATACGTTTTGGCTTCTTGCAGTGTTCCTGTAAAACAATGCACAACACCTTTTGGCAGTTTCGGCAGATAATCTTTTGTGATGTCCATAAATCGGGTAAAAGCAGCTCTTTCGTGCAAAAACAACGGTTTCTGGACTTCAATCGCTAATTCTAACTGAGCTTTATAACATTCTTCCTGTTTGTTTCGGGGCGAAAAATCCCGATCAAAATCGAGTCCGCATTCGCCAACGGAAACCACCTGTTTCTGCTGTAATACATTCTTTAATTTCGAAATACTCTGCGTATCAAAACTTTTCGCATCATGCGGGTGAATTCCTGCTGTCGCATACAACACCCCCGGATACTGTTTTGCAATTTTAGCAGATTCTTCACTGTTTCGTACGCTCGTGCCAGTGAGAATCATCTGAGATACGTCGGCGTCGACTGCGTCTTGTACGACATCGTCTATGTCGTTTTGGAATTGTTTGTTGGTTAGGTTGATTCCTATGTCTATGTATGTTTTCATATTTTTTTTAAAAGTTGCTAAGGTTCTGAGAGGCTGAGATGCTAAGTTTTTTTTTCCTCTCTTTTACCGTTAATTATTATTTTGTTTTTTTTGTCATTAAGGCGCTGAGTTTTTGTTTCACGCAGATTTAAAAAAGATTTAAGCAGACGCTCGCAGATTATTTTTAAAAATCATTTTAAATCTGCTGGAATCTGCCGAATCTGCGTGAAATTTTTTTATGCCTTTGTAGTAAAAAAAATCTCGCAAAGTCGCGGAGTCGCAAAGTTTTTTTTCGTAACGTTTGTCATTTCGAAGAACGAGAAATCTCCGTAAGAAGCTCGACAAAGCTTGAACTTTCGTTGCGGAGTTACTTGTGGAGATTTCTCGTTCCTCGAAATGACATAAAATGAGGATATGTTGTGTTAGACGCACTGCAGTGCGCCTCTACATTGAATACTAAAAATCCCCGTAATACACCTGAAAACACGGCAGTTTCAAATCATTTCGCCAGGTATCTACTACTTGGTTTCTATCGTCTAAAACAAATTCTACGAAGTATTTATCTTTTATAAATTCGTTATAGATTTCGGTTTTAATGATCGAATCTTTTCGGCTGTCTTTGGTTTTACGCATGATTAGTTCATCGTATTCGATTTCGTGTTTTTGAAGGAAACGCAATGTTGGTTCTTTGTATCGGTCTTCTCTTCCGGAAACCAGCAATATTTCGTATCCAAGTTTCTTGTAGTTTCTCAACACATTGGCCACCGGATTATTGATTTCATCTTCGTCACATTTGCTTGCATCAAAAGGATTCCGCCCATTCATCAAAGCCAGTGTTCCGTCTAGATCACAGATAATTGCTTTTGGCAGGTTTAGGTTTTGATCGCAGTATTCCAGATTCTTTTCGACTTTTCTGATGGATTTAAAATCAAATTTTTGTTTGGTTTTCTGCAATTGGTGATACATGTTTTCGATTACCTTTTTTGGCACCTTTCGGTCTCTTTTATCATTTCGGCTAAAAAGTTCTTCGAGTGGTAAATCAAAAACTTTAAATTCGATATTGGCCATTTCTGAGAAATCAGCAATAGGTTGTTTAATGTATTCCAGATTTACATTGCAGGTATCCAAAAGTACATTCCATCCATTTGAAAGCAACGTTTTAATCTGCACATTGATAATCTTCGTAATCATGCTTTCTACCGATTGGTCCATTACTTCCTGAAATTGCGAAAACCTGATTTCATCACGACTGATTCGCATGGTTTTGGCTTCAGTTCTCACTTTCCATTCGGCAAACGTACTTTTTCCTGATGCCGGACAGCCGACTAATATCGTTAATGTAGGTATCTTTTTCATTTTATTTTTTTTTTGTCATAAAGTCCAAAGCCTAAAGTCATAAAGTCTGGTAAAAAACAGTACAAAGTTAATATTGACAATGTCTTTCGACTTGCAACTTTATGACTTTAAACTTTTGACTTACTTACAATCTTGGGTCTAATGTTTTTTCTATTTCTTCATTATTGATTCTTTTCAAAAGGAGTAAACGCATTAAATAATTTTCGTCGCCTAAATCTTTGTACGGAATCTGAAGCATCTTCTGATTGATTTCCCAGCCGTTTATCGATTGTTCCAGTTTCTTTTTTACGTTTCTCTTATCGATATAATGCTCAAAATCCTGATGAAAATTCACTCCATAAATCATCGTGAGATAATTGTTGTTTCTGACTTTAAAACATGGCGGCAGGTTTTTAATGTAATTCTGAGTCGGTTTTATCATGATTCCTTCTTCATTGGCTTCAGTCAGTTTTTCAAAAAAAGCGTAAATCTCTTTTAGCTTTTCTTCTTTATTAGAAGCCGTAATTTCTAAATGCAGAAACGCATCATCATTTACCAGTTCATACGTTAAATTACTGTTTGGCAATACTTCTTCACCCGAAATTTTGACTTCTTTTAAAATCGTGAAAGGCTTAAAATGTATTTCGCCTTCAGTGCCAAACGTATCGATCTGATTTTTAAATACAGTTAAAGATTCCTGCTGCTTATCTAAATCCGGAATTTTTACTGCCTCCAAAGCTTCATACTGACGAACAATATGCGTTTTGTATTTACTGCCAAATTCTTTTCTGGTCAATTGCTTTTTATCCGAAACATAAGCTGTAAAGGATTCCTCATTTTTTACAGCAGTCAGTTTTTCAAGCAATCCTGAAGTTTTCAAATACAAATTGTGCGTTTGTAAAGCATCATAATAACCTGTGAATTCTTTTTCGATTAATCCCGCTCCTAAAACTTTCCACGGCAACAATTCTGAAGCAATCAAAAGTGTTTCGAAATCAGGAAAAGCAAGCAGCATTTTGGCATGTAACGCTTTCAGACTGTTTATCGCCTGTTCTAAATTGATGTGATCTAATTTGAAACCATTTCGTGAAACAAAATAGGTTTCATCGAGATTTCTTTTTAGATAAATCGTGCAGTAGGAACCCATATATTTTTTCTGAACTACGAAATCAGTCACACCATTTTTCAAATAATAATTTACCGCTTCTTCGATGCTTTCGATTTCGTTTTTGTCTTTGCTTTTTGGCGCTGGGGAAATGGTTGGCGAAAAATCATTGATCTTATTTGAGCAGAACCACTCTATTCTATTTCTTACTTTAAAATCTAACATCTCTTTACTTTTTTTGAATGATTACCGCACTTGTCGGGTAAACTCCTTTTACACAATCTCCTACACCATAAAATGTTTTAGGATTTGGAAAAATCACCTCAATTAACTTTACAAATTCTTCATTCGATAATTCGAAATCATGATCATCGTGTCTGAACTCTTCTGTCAATTCATAATTTACGTTGAAATCTTTATCCGGTGTTGTTACAAATAATCGCGTAAAATTGGTATTATCCCGAATCCAGATCAACAATGATTTTGCTTCTTCTAACGAATTGTGTTCAATCACTTCGCTTAAAATAATCTGGCCTTGAAAATCTTTAAGCTCATCTAATTTTTCAATCCAAACCAAATGATCTGCTCTTTCAATAGCCTGAATTTTATCTGCAACGTGTTTAAAATCGACCTCATCGTAAGCGTAATATTCCTGCGTAAATCCTCTTTTATTTAATAATTTGAAATATTGTAATTCTCCACAGCCGAAATCCAGAACAGTTTCATCAAAATCAATTTTACTGCAAATGAATTCTTTTCTCGACTGATGCGTATCTGTAAAAACAAACTGAACTTCATTATCAAAATAAGATTCTAACTGCGGTTTAAACTTCTCAAACTGCACCGGCGAACGCATGATTCTTTTTATAAAAAGATAAAATACGAAATACGGAATTCCGGCAAGATTGATAAACATCGTAATATGCTTCTGAATGAAAAAATCATCAATAAAAGTGTATACTGCGTACCTGTTTGTGAAATGTGTAAATAATGCTACCAACGAGAATTTCTGAATTGCTTCCCTTACCGTTGCTCCTTCAATCCTTAATTCGAAATTATTTCCAATTTTGTGTTGAAGCGATATACCATCAATATATTTCGACAAAAGATATTTTTCGTTTTTATACCAGTTTGAATCTATAAAGAATGTAGGAACTTCGATTGTACATTTTCCGGTATCTACTTCATCGTAACTTTTCTCTAACCAAGAAATCAACGTTTCACTTAAAACTTTGTTTTCTTTGTATAAATGATTAAAAAACTCCGTCATGATGTTTAATGCCAGCAACGGACTGCAGTAACTTTGAAAATCGATTTGATTTCCTTCTTCCGGCAGATAACTGTTCTTGCCGTCTAAAAAGACACAGTGATATTCGTTTTCGGCAATTACATTTCCAATTAAAATCCCGTTTTTCAATTCTTTCAGATAAAGTCCCTGATCGGTGTTCGGGTTCTTGTAAAGAATGTCTAAAAAGTATTTATTTTCCGATTTAAGTTTTATAATCATGACCTTTATTTTTGTTTGACAAATATAGCTTTGTCACTGCGCAATTATTTTGCGCAGTTTAAATTAAATTTTATTCTTCTTCTCTATTAAACGGTTTTTCAAATTTTGGCCGAATCATTTTCCAGATTGTTTCTGAATACTCTTTTCCGTCCAGCATCCAAAACAAAACACCTGGATATTTACACGTTTGAAAATACAAAGCGGTTTCCTTACGGGATTCTAATGTTTTAAAATCAGCTTTACATTGCGCTTCGATTGCTTTATACTCATTTTCCAGATTTGTTTTAGTCAACTTTACCCAGTTAAAAAATTCATCAGGAACACGCTCTAAAATTTCTTCGAATGACTGATTGTTTTTTAAATATTCCCAGATATTCAAATTAGAAACCTGAGTAACAATTCGGTGTAAACGAAGGTATTCTTCGAATTTAATTTTTACCCGAAAATTATCTGCGTATTTAATTACAAAGCCTTCTTTGTTTTCCTGGTTTAATACTGATAAAGTTCTGACTTCTTTTATTCCGTCAAATTTCTGAACTATTGGAAAACCAATATCTTCAAGAGGAAATTCTGCTCCGGACTGCGTATCGATAACAGCCAGTAAAACCAGTTCTTCTGATGTTCCGTAATCTAAAACGATTCGGTTTTCCGGATAGATAATTTCAAACAAATACGTTTTGGTTTTATCCAGTAATGACCATGAATCTTTATATTTTCCATGAAGCATTTCATTTGCTTTATCCGACTGATCGCTGGCGAACGAACCCCGGCTAGCCATAAATGGCACATCGTTTATCCAGTACAATATGCCAAGCGAACCGTCCATTTTATCAAACACTTCAAAAGTTGTATTGGGAAGCATTTGATTTTCCATTTCACCCAAATTAAAAAACTTAGGAAAAGGTCGTGCAATTACATTATCATTTCCATCTAAAATCAAGCCCCGACAGGCTAAAGTAATTTCATTCCAGACTCTCTCAAATTGGGCATTTTGAGTATAATTATAAATATACAAATCATGCTCAGGATGTTTGTTTACCCTGATATAATTTTGCGAGATCATTTCTTTTAAAAGCGTTGTATTCATTAGTTCTAATCTTTGAACAAATATTCAAAATTGAGTGCGCAGTTATTTTGCGTAGTCAATTTTGTTTTCATCTTCATATTTATACTCTGTCTTATTTTTCATTTCAAAGCTTCTGATTTTGAGTATAATGATAAAATTGAAAACCCATTGCTGCAAGTTTTCAAAATCGGTATTTTCTTCTCTAAAAAGATATTTTCGCAAATCAGGAAACTGAAGTGCAATCTCGTTTTTTGTATAAAGTTCTTTTCCTTGATGAAGCGAAATCGCCTGCCCTAACTGAAATGCAATTGATTTCATAATATCCAGGTTGTTTTTATCTTTTCCGAAAGAATCAATATGGTTTAAATCTATTTTTTCTAATGCCTGAATCTTTTCTTCCAAATCGCCTTTCAAAGCGTTTTTGATTAACGACCGATATGCTGTTTTACTTAAAAAAGACAAAATCATTCGGGTGCTTCTCAAAAATTTCAAATCGATATCTCTAATCAAAAGTTTTGTTATTTGATTATCGAATTTCTGACTATGATTTGGATACGTGTAGAATAATGCATTGTTCAATTCGTCTGTTGTGCCTTTGTAAACCTCGATTAAATGACCATTTTTTTGAACGGCAAGATTGGCATTGATTTTCTTTTCAGGGTAAAATAATTTTATCGGTTCACTGAGTTTTTTGGAGAGTGAAAGTTTTTCTAAAATCGTTTCCGGCATTTCTTCAATGAAGAAAACCAAATCGAGATCTAGAGAATTTTCAGAACCGAATATTTGATAGACTGGTGGTTTCATTTTTAAAATCGTAAAAGTTCATTTTTTAAATATTCTCGCAGATTATTTCCATATACAATAATATCAGCACCACAAGCAGAAATAACGGGTGAAAGATATTTATCTTCGAAAACTACAAGAACACGATAACCATGCATTGGAATATACCCTACTATTTTTGAAATATCAAAACCTGCTTCAGTCAGAACCAATTCTGCTTCAGATTTGTTTTCATCAATATCATTGATAATCCATCTTGACTTTTCATAATCTTCCGGATATTGATGAAAAAAGTTTCTTCGTTCATACTCAATATCTGTTTTGTCTTCTGGATTAATTGAAATCCAATGCGCATCTATATTTGAAAAAATCAACAGCATTTCTCTATATTCCCAAGGAAAATCAAATCCAAACAATATTTGCAGTTCATCAATTTCTTTTCTACTGATTCCTTTTAAAAATTTAGCAATTTGTATCTGAAATCCCCAAACATCATCACTAATTTCTATTCTTTTGAAATTCTTTTCGGCTTTGTATTTTATATCTTTGATTGTTAACATATTCCAATTTAAAAAGTAAAAAACCACGAACCTATTTAAAATCCGTGGTCTAAATTTAATCAATTAATAATTGCGTCACAACCGCCGGATTCATCGCCCATTGCGCTGTGTACACCTCATCAGCAATATCATTTTCGGTAATTGTTAAGCCTTGAGCTTCCGCTTTAAGCTGTAATAAATTACCAATATTCAGTTTGCTGGTCAATTTTGCCAATAAAGCCTGAACTCCTTTAAAATCCAAACCTCCAACAACCTGACCTCCGAAAGTCATCTCTAACCAAACGATTTCTCTTTTGGCTACATCCAACACTCCAAAAACCAAACCCTTGGCAACATTCTGTGTCACACGAACCTGATGATCGACACACGACGGATCGTAGGCAACACCAGTTCGTTCTGAAATTTTCATCGGATATTTACTATTCATCCAACCTACAACCAAATTTGGAGTTATACTTCCGTTGCTGTACGCATTGCAGGTAAAAGTTACAAATTTTGCCTTGGCTTTCGCCAATTGGTCAATATTAATGTTGATATATTCAGCCGTTCCAATTTTATTCGGAATACTTCTGATATCACCACTATGCTGACAGCCCGTTGTTGTCAATCTGCTGAAAGAACAAATATCTGAACGGTCTTCGTACGCGATATGACAGCTTAAATCCATATCTAAATGCTGCGCTGGCAAATCTTTACCCCATTGCATAAACAATCGCACTTCATTTCCTTCGATTGGAAAACGTGTTCCCATTAAAGCAACCGGCAGATCCTGAATGGTTTCGCTTCTATCACCAATCGAAACTGGCATATTGTACAATTGCGGATCAATATAGATCGTTTTGTTTGGGTTTGAAACCGACGCAAATCGTTTTTTCATCGCCAAAATAGTCAGGTCTTCAATTTGAGTTTTCATTGTATTCAACTGAGCATCATCATACAACTTCAACAACTGATTTGGCGCAATTCTTTTGTTTGTTCCGCCCAAAGGTTTCACACTTCTCTGCATGTTTACATCAAAGTAATTCTGCGCATACATGTTTAATGTAAACACCAGTCTTGCCGGAACTTTATCGATGATTTCTTCGAAATGGACAATAGTTTCTTCTGCTCCAAACCATAGCATGTTCGAAAATAACGAACGTGCAAATAATCCTGGACGTTGTTTTAACAAGGCAAATGTTTTATCGGCATCAAATTTCAATCTTGACGAATTCACTTTGCTTTGCCAAACATCGTACACTTGGTTGTAGAATACATCCATTAAAAAATTCAATTTCTCAAATCCTTTTCTTTTGCTGTATTCTGCCAAACGAAGCGCGCGGATAAAACGAACCCACATTCCTCTTTTTGGATGCATGATCTCGCACATTGCTTCTACATCCAAATTCATATTATTTAACCAATTTGCGACCATTAAACATTCTTTTCGGGAATATTTTAGTTTCAAATCTTGTTGTGATGTAATTCTTGCCGGAACACTTGTATATAAAACATTGTAAAAATGATATGCATTTTTTGATGTTTTTTTGATAATCGTTTTTGGCTCCATAATCTGAAGTATTCCTGTATTTTTATACCATAAATAACGTAAGATATCTGTTGGCGTTTTCAAAAACTGCGAAGCCATATCTTCAGTGCCATTTTCAATCAAAAGATCGACAACCAGCATTAAAGTTTCCTTCATTGCAACATCTGCTTTTGGCAAAGGCAAATATTGCATCGCCATTTTTAAACTATCTACCTGAGTAGCGTCTAATGCAGTTTTAGATTGCAATAATGAGATATAGAAATTATTTAAATCTTTTTCTGTCCACAATTCTAGCATTTTTAATTTGCTTCCCTGACCGATATTTTCCAGTTTTCCGAATTCAAACGGAGTTCCGCAAAACGGACAACCGTTGTATCTTTCTAATGGAAAAGTATTATCCGGGATAATATGTCCACATTGTAAAGTTGTTCCGTTTTTAGTTTTAAAAACGTTTCCGAAATACGTGATAATATGATCTAAAACAGATTCTCCAGTTGGAATATTCCATTCTTTAACCAATGGCGTCCAGTCTTTATCAGTTCCTAAAACTTCTCTCAAAACTTCTAAAACCTCAATTTTATAGTTTGGACTCACGTTGTTTAAAGCGTGAAGCAATGACTCAGAAAATGTAAATCCAAGTTTTGAAACATTGGCTAACAAAACGGATGTTGTTCCTGATAAATTTTTAACGTCATTCGTAATCATTTCTGACGGAATGAAAATAGCATTTTGACGTAAACTGATTTTTAATAATTCTCTTGTTTTCATTTTTTTTAATTTTTAAAATTTAGATAATGGTGCTTCTGAGTTCTACCTAAAAGAGTGTTTGAAGTAAGAAGCACTTGACCTTAAATTTGAAGATAATTGAGTAACTGAACTAAAATGGTGAGCGGGTTTCCCCAAAGAAGTAAGTTAATCCTGATCTTCGTTTTTTATTAATGATAATTTTAAAACTTTAATGCCAACTTCCTTTCGGAAGATGGGAAATTAACCTGTAAGAAGTAAGTTTTAATTGACCATTAATAGTGAAGCAGATGGGATTCGAACCCACGACCCGGACATTAGAAGTGTACGAAGTAAGTTTGGATTGACCCTTTAAGGATGATTTCAAAACTACCTGCTCTACCGCTGAGCTACTGCTTCATGAGAATTGAATAAAAAGGTAATGGTGTAAGTGTGTACATTGGAAAGTGTTTTCGAAGTAACTCAAACTTGACCTGTTTTATTCTTTATCTATTTCTATGAACGTTTGTTTTTATTTCTGAACAAAGATTTCTAAACTAGTACGCAATTATTCTGCGTAATGAAATTTTTGTTTTATTTTTTAGAAATACTATTTGTTTTATTTCCTGAGCAAAGATTTGAAAACTACTACGCAATTATTTTGCGCAGTAAAAAAAGAATTTTAAATTTGAGTAAAAAACAAGATGAATTTAAAAGAAATTTATTCTGATTTACTCTCGAATATTGGCTTTTCAGCGAATGAAATTCAGCAAAACTGGTTGAATTTAGAAAAGGCATATTCCAAGAAATCAAGGCATTATCATAATCTCACGCATTTAAAAGAAATGATAGAGGGTTTTGAAACATATCGTGATAAACTTGAAAACCCAAACGAAATATTATTTTCTATTTTTTATCACGATTTTGTGTATTCGGCTTCCAAAAAAGATAACGAACTCAAAAGTGCTGAGTATGCTTTGTCGATTTTACCTGAAAATGTCAATCTAAATAAACAATTAGTTTTTGATGCCATCTGCGCAACACAACAGCATCAGCAAAACGCAATTGAAGATATAAACTGGTTAATTGATTTTGATTTGAAAATTCTGGCTAAAGACTGGGAGGATTATAAAATCTATTTTGAACAAATTCGAAAAGAATATCGCATTTATCCTGATTTTCTTTATAAACCGGGACGGGCAAAAGCTTTGAAACATTTTCTGGAGAATGAATTTATTTTTCAAACGGAACACTTTAGAAGTTTATATGAAGAGAAAGCCAGAACTAATATTGAAAAAGAGATAAGCATTTTAGAAGGTAAAAAATAATCTCGCGAAGTCGCAAAGTTTTTATTAAAGTAAAAACGTATTATTTGTCATTTCGACGAAGAAGAAATCTCCACGAGAAGCTCCATAAAGATTGGACTCTCGTTGCGGAGTTACTTGCGAAGATTTCTCCTTCGTCGAAATGACACAAAATGAGCAAAATCATTTTAATCGTTTTAATCTGTGGCTAAAAAAAACTTTGCGGCTTAGCGACTTTGCGAGCAAAAACACACAACCATGTCACAAAACAAAAACGCCTTAATTCGTTACAAAACGATCGATAAATGCCTACAGAATAAATACAGGCAATGGACCTTGGAGGATTTAATCGAATGCTGCTCCCAGGCTTTGGAAGAATATGAAGGCCGCCAAATTCCAATCAGTAAAAGAACCATTCAGATGGATATTCAGCTGATGCGGAGTGAAAAATTGGGTTATAATGCGCCAATTGTGGTGTATGATAAAAAGTATTATAAATATGAAGACGAGGATTTTTCGATAACTGATATCCCGCTGACAGAAACGGATATGAATGTCTTGACAGAAACGGTTTCGATGCTGAAACAATTTAAAGATTTCTCTTTGTTTAATGACGTATCGGATATTTTACAGCGACTGGAGGATAAAATCTATGCCGAAAAATCACACACCAAACCGGTTATTTATCTGGATAAAAATGAAAAACTCAAAGGCCTTCATTATTTAGATGAAATATATCAGGCGATTATCAAGAAAATGGTTCTGATTATTACCTATAAATCTTTTAAATCGCGAGACGAAACCAAATTTCATTTTCATCCTTTCATTTTGAAGGAATTTAATAATCGCTGGTTTTTAATTGGGAAGAAGAAAAAATCACAGCCTATTACCAACTTAGCTCTGGACAGAATCATTTCGATTGATTATGATTTTAACCTTCCGTATTTGGAAGAAGATTTTGATGCCGAATCGTATTATAAAAATGTGATTGGCGTTACAGTAAATTCAGGTTTGCAGCCCAGACGCATTGAGCTTTGGATTGATGCTGAAAATGCTCCTTATGTCCTGACAAAACCTTTGCATCCTACTCAAAGGCTTATTCAGGAAAATGAGGACAAGAGTATTATTATTCATTTGTTTATTATTCCGAATTACGAAATGGAGCGTTTACTATTAGGATTCGGCTGCGGAATTGAAATTTTGCGTCCGGAAGGTTTTAGAAAACGAATGAAGGAAATACTTCAAAAAGCATTGACTAAATATGATGACCAAGATTCAATGCCCTAAAGCAGGATTTTATCTACATAATAATATTGCTTTGTATTCATTTTATCATAATGCTATTTTTTGAAGCGGTAAATTCTTTAAAACATAAAAAAAGAATAGTATATTTCAATTAAAAAGAATCCAAAAAACACACTAATTCAAAGACATTTTCTAATTAACCTAAAATTTATTAAAAAATAATATGCATGCATAGTATTTTTTGATTATATTTGAAATCGATATCGTTATTTATGAAAGATAAAACAATAGATTATATTTTAAGAGCCACCTGGCAGGCCGTTTCACGAATGTATAATGAGGAAGCTGCTAAATATGACGCTACAATGGCAACGGGTTTTGCACTTTTAAGTATAGATAAAGAAGAAGGAACTCCATCAACAGCTTTGGGACCAAGAATGGGCATGGAAGCTACCAGCCTGACCAGAACATTAAAATCTATGGAAGACAAGGGTTTGATTGTTCGAAAGAAAAATCCAAGTGACGGAAGAGGAGTTTTGATTTACCTGACCGAATTTGGAAAAGAAAAAAGAGAGTTATCTAAAAATACAGTTCTGAAATTTAATGAAACGGTTCGAAAGCATGTTTCAGATGAGAAGCTTAAGCATTTTATAGAAGTTTCGGAAATCATCAACGAATTGATTCAGGACAAAAACATATTTAATCACACGAGCGCCAGCGAACTGGCGAAAAAAACAGAAAATACAGAAAAAGAATAACCTTAATTATTGAGGAAATTCAAAATAAAAAAACAAAATATCAAATATGAAACGCACAATTAAAAAAGTCGCTGTAATCGGATCCGGAATTATGGGTTCAGGAATAGCTTGTCATTTTGCCAACATTGGTGTTGAAGTTTTACTGCTTGACATCGTACCCCGCGAATTGACAGAAGCTGAAACTAAAAAAGGATTAACGCTTGAAAGTAAAGCCGTTCGCAACCGTGTGGTAAACGAGCATTTGGCGAATTCATTAAAATCAAAACCCTCTCCTATTTACAGTCAGAAATTCGCAAACCGAATCACGACTGGAAATACAACTGATGATATGGCAAAAATTGCCAATGTTGACTGGATTATCGAGGTTGTTGTAGAGCGTTTAGACATTAAGAAATTAGTTTTTGAACAAATCGAGAAATTCCGTAAACCGGGAACTTTAGTTACTTCAAACACTTCTGGTATTCCAATTCACTTTATGAGTGAAGGAAGAAGCGAAGATTTTCAGCAACACTTCTGCGGAACTCACTTTTTTAACCCTGCGCGTTACTTAAAATTATTTGAAATTATTCCTGGTACAAAAACGGCAACTGAAGTATTGGATTTCTTAAACGAATACGGTTCTAAATTTTTAGGAAAAACATCTGTTGTTGCTAAAGATACTCCGGCGTTTATTGGAAACAGAATTGGTATTTACGGAATCCAGAGTTTGTTCCACTTAGTAAAAGAAATGGGATTAACAATCGAAGAAGTGGATAAATTGACTGGTCCTGTAATCGGGCGTCCAAAATCAGCTACTTTCCGTACCGTTGACGTTGTTGGATTAGATACTTTGGTACACGTTGCCAATGGTATTTATGAAAACTGCCCGAACGACGAGCAACACGAATTGTTTAAACTTCCTGATTTCGTCAACAAAATGATGGAAAATAAATGGTTAGGAAGCAAAACAGGTCAGGGTTTTTATAAAAAAGTAGATAAAGATATTCTTTCTTTAGACTTAGATACATTAGAATACCGCGCTGCTAAAAAAGCAAATTTTGCAACGCTTGAACTAACAAAAACTATTGATAAACCAATCAATCGTTTTAAAGTTTTAGTAAAAGGAAAAGACAAAGCGGGTGAATTCTACCGCAAGAGTTTCTCTGGAATGTTTGCGTATGTATCCAACAGAATTCCTGAAATCTCAGACGAATTATACAAAATTGATGATGCGATGAAAGCCGGTTTTGGATGGGAAAATGGTCCATTCGAAATTTGGGACGCTATTGGCGTTGCCAACGGAATCGAAATCATGAAAGCAGAAGGTTTAGAGCCAGCTGCGTGGGTTACTGAAATGTTAGCTTCCGGAAGTGACAGTTTCTATACTGTAAAAGAAGGTGCTTCTTATTTCTATAATATCCCAACAAAATCTCAAGTTAAAGTTCCTGGACAAGATTCCTTTATTATTCTGAACAACATTCGCGAAAGCAAAAAAGTTTGGAGTAATAGCGGTGCAATCATCCAGGATTTAGGAGACGGAATTTTGAACTTAGAATTCCAATCTAAAATGAACACCATTGGTGGCGATGTACTTCAGGCTATCAATAAAGCAATTGACTTATCTGAAAAAGAATATCAAGGTTTAGTTATTGGAAACCAGGCAGCGAACTTCTCTGTTGGAGCTAATATTGGTATGATTTTCATGATGGCAGTTGAGCAGGAATATGACGAATTAAACATGGCAATCAAATTGTTCCAGGACACCATGATGCGCGTTCGTTATTCTTCTATTCCAGTTGTAGTTGCTCCTCACGGAATGACTTTTGGAGGTGGATGCGAAATGAGTTTACACGCTGATAAAGTAGTAGCTGCTGCAGAAACCTACATGGGATTAGTTGAATTTGGTGTTGGTGTACTTCCTGGTGGTGGTGGTTCTAAAGAAATGGCTTTAAGAGCTTCTGATTTATTCCGCAAAAATGATGTGGAACTGAATGTTCTTCAGGAATATTTTTTAACAATCGCAATGGCAAAAGTATCCACTTCTGGTTATGAAGCTTTTGATACTGGACTTCTTCAACATGGAAAAGATGTTATCGTAGTAAACAAAGATCGTCAGATTGCTGAAGCTAAAAAACATGCTTTGTTAATCGCTGAAGCGGGTTATACACAACCAATCAGAAGAACTGATGTGAAAGTATTAGGAAAACAAGCTCTTGGAATGTTCTTAGTTGGAACAGATCAAATGGAAGCTGGAAAATATATTTCTGAGCATGATAAAAAAATCGCTAACAAACTGGCTTACGTTATGGCCGGAGGTGATTTATCGGAAGCTACTTTAGTATCGGAACAATATTTATTAGATATCGAACGTGAAGCTTTTTTATCTCTTTGTACTGAGCGTAAGACTTTAGAGAGAATTCAATATATGTTAACTAAAGGAAAACCGCTTAGAAACTAGTAGTTGAGTATTAAGATCTGAGTATTAAGTATTAAGATTAAAAAGAATTATGCATCAATTTGAAAAGTTAAAAATCTGGCAGAAAGCTATGGATATTGTAGAAAATGTATACAAAGTTTGTGCAGAATTACCATCAGATGAGAAGTTTAACTTAATAAGTCAAATAAAAAGATGTGCAGTATCTATTCCTTCAAATATAGCTGAAGGCTCTGGTAGAAATTCTAACAATGAGTTTGCTCATTTTTTAGGAATTGCAAATGGTTCAACTTATGAATTAATAACTCAATTAATGATTTCAAAACGTTTGAAATTAGTAGACGAAGAAAAAATATCAACGATAATAAATGAATTAGTAGAAGTCAGCAATATGAATTTTGCTCTTCAAAGAACTCTAAAAAAATAATAACTATATCGATTGGCAGTCTTAATACTTAATACACCAATCTTAATACATTTTATAAATGAAAACAGCATATATAGTAAAAGCATATAGAACAGCAGTTGGAAAAGCTCCAAAAGGTGTTTTTAGATTTAAAAGACCTGATGAATTAGCCGCAGAAACCATTCAGTTTATGATGGATGAACTGCCAGATTTTGACAAAAAACGTATCGACGACGTTATGGTAGGAAACGCCATGCCGGAAGCAGAACAAGGTTTGAACGTTGGCCGTTTGATCTCTTTGATGGGATTAAAAGTAGAAGATGTTCCCGGAGTTACTGTAAACCGTTACTGCGCATCCGGATTAGAAACTATCGGAATGGCGACTGCTAAAATCCAGTCAGGAATGGCAGATTGTATCATTGCAGGTGGTGCAGAA
Organism: Flavobacterium salmonis; assembly: GCF_903819435.1. Classification (GTDB taxonomy): domain Bacteria; phylum Bacteroidota; class Bacteroidia; order Flavobacteriales; family Flavobacteriaceae; genus Flavobacterium; species Flavobacterium chungangense. The sequence continues at coordinate 174,224 of NZ_CAIJDP010000068.1, forward strand.
AGTATGAGTTTTATTCCGATGGGAGGTTACAAACCAACTCCGGATTATAAAGTTGCCGCTGCAGGTCACGAAGATTACTATTGGGGAATGGGTTTAACTGCAGAAGCAGTTGCCAATCAATATAAAATTTCAAGAGAAGATCAGGATGAGTTTGCTTATAACTCTCATATGAAAGCCTTGAAAGCGCAAGCGGAAGGAAAATTCGACAAACAAATCGTTCCGATTACTGTTGATCAGACTTTCATCAATGAAAATGGAAAAAAAGAAACTAAGTCTTACGTTGTAAAACAAGACGAAGGTCCAAGAGCCGGAACTTCTGTTGCTGCTTTGGCGGGTTTAAAACCTGTTTTTGCTGCCGATGGAAGCGTTACAGCAGGTAACTCATCACAAATGAGTGACGGTGCTGCTTTTGTTTTAATCATGAGTGAGGACATGGTTAAAGAATTAAACCTTGAGCCAATTGCCAGATTAGTAAATTTTGCTTCATCTGGCGTTGAACCAAGAATCATGGGTATTGGTCCGGTAAAAGCAATTCCGAAAGCTTTGAAACAAGCAGGTTTAGAATTGAAAGATATTGAATTGGTTGAATTAAACGAAGCATTTGCTTCACAGTCTTTGGCTGTAATTCGCGAACTAGGTTTAAATCCTGATATCGTAAATGTAAACGGTGGCGCAATCGCATTAGGACACCCGCTGGGATGTACAGGGGCTAAACTTTCTGTTCAGTTATTCGATGAAATGAAACGCAGAGGCAGTAAATACGGAATCGTGAGTATGTGTGTGGGAACCGGACAGGGAAGCGCAGGGATTTACGAGGTTTTGTAAACAAAGTATTCGCTCCTATTTGTCATTCCGACGAAGGAGGAATCTCCTCGATAATTATCCGCATAGTTTATCAATCGTTGTGGAGCTACTTACGGAGATTCCTCCTTCGTCGGAATGACAAAAAAGCCGGAAATACTAAATTATATAAGGTTATAAAATAAAAAAACATACAAAAAACAAAAGCAATGGCAGATACAATCGAAAAAAACGTAACCCGTGGTGGTCAGTTTTTAGTTAAAGAAACAAAGTGCGAAGATGTCTTTACACCAGAAGATTTTTCGGAAGAGCAGTTAATGATGCGTGACTCTGTTAAAGAGTTTGTAGACAAAGAAATCTGGCCTAACAAAAATCGTTTTGAGAAAAAAGATTACGCATTTACTGAAGAAAGCATGCGTAAAGCAGGTGAACTAGGACTTCTTGGAGTTGCAGTTCCTGAAGAATACGGTGGATTAGGAATGGGATTCGTATCTACAATGTTAGTTTGCGATTACATTTCTGGTGCTACAGGATCTTTCTCAACTGCTTTTGGTGCACATACAGGAATTGGAACTATGCCAATTACCCTTTATGGTACTGAAGAACAAAAGAAAAAATACGTTCCAAAATTAGCTTCAGGAGAATGGTTTGGAGCTTATTGCTTGACTGAACCAGGCGCAGGATCTGATGCTAACTCAGGAAAAACAAAAGCAGTTTTATCTGAAGATGGAACGCATTACAAAATTACAGGACAAAAAATGTGGATTTCGAATGCAGGTTTCTGCAGCGTTTTCATCGTTTTTGCCCGCATTGGAGATGATAAAAATATTACTGGTTTCATCGTAGAAAACGATCCGTCAAACGGAATTTCTATGAATGAAGAAGAGCATAAATTAGGAATCCGTGCTTCTTCTACGCGTCAGGTTTTCTTTAACGAAACGAAAGTTCCGGTTGAAAACATGCTTTCTGAAAGAGGAAACGGTTTCAAAATCGCGATGAATGCATTGAACGTTGGTCGTATTAAATTGGCTGCTGCTTGTTTAGATGCACAAAGAAGAGTTACTTCCGGAGCTGTAAAATATGCTAATGAAAGAATTCAGTTTAATACTGCTATTGCAAGCTTTGGAGCTATCCGTTCTAAATTAGCTGAAATGGCAACTAGTGCTTACGCCGGAGAAAGTGCTTCTTACCGTGCTGCAAAAGACATCGAAGACAGAATCGCTGCTCGTGAAGCAGAAGGAACTTCTCACCAAGAAGCTGAATTAAAAGGTGTTGAAGAATATGCTATTGAGTGTTCTATCCTGAAAGTAGCAGTTTCTGAAGATGTTCAGAATTGTGCTGATGAAGGAATTCAGATTTTCGGTGGAATGGGATTCTCTGAAGATACTCCAATGGAAAGTGCGTGGAGAGATGCCCGTATTGCTCGTATTTATGAAGGTACAAACGAAATAAACAGAATGCTTTCGGTAGGTATGCTGATCAAAAAAGCAATGAAAGGTCACGTTGATTTACTTGGACCTGCAATGAAAGTTCAGGAAGAATTAATGGGAATCCCTTCTTTTGATACTCCGGATTTCTCTGAATTATTTGCAGAAGAAAAAGGAATCGTGGCTAACCTGAAAAAAGTTTTTCTGATGGTTGCCGGTAGCGCTGTTCAAAAATATGGTCCGGATTTAGATTCTCACCAACAGTTATTAATGGCTGCTTCTGATATCTTAATCGAAATTTATATGGCCGAAAGTACAATTTTGAGAACGGAGAAATTAGCAAAATCTCAAGGAGAAGATAAAGTACAAGAGCAAATCGCTATGGCAAAATTATACTTATACAAAGCTGTAGATATTGTAAACTCAAGAGGAAAAGAAGGAATCGCTTCATTCTCTGAAGGCGATGAGCAACGCATGATGTTAATGGGATTAAAACGTTTTACAAAATATACCAACCTGCCAAACGTTGTGGCATTGAGAGAAAAAATTGCAGAAAAATTAGTGGCAGAAAATTCATATTGCTTCTAATTTAAAAATAGTTTTTTAGCTTTTAATTTGTTAAATCCGCATTTGTCCCGAAACAAATGCGGATTTTTTATTTTGTATACATTAGAGAATTTAGGATAATGAACTACGCCACTATTTTTTAACTTCGTCCGGCTTTGGGAACTCAATTTCTCCATCATAAGAAATTGATGCCCTGTTATTACTATTAACTGAAAGAGATGCACCCCCATCAAAAAAAACAATCATAAAAAGATTGTAAACATCATCCTTACCTTTTACAGTTGCTTTTATATTATAGGATTTTTTCTTTTTTTCAATTTGTATACCCTCAGGAATGCCTTCAAATTTTACACCGCCATCACCTCCTCCATAAGGTACGCTAAATGCACGTCCAAAAAATGGCAAATCGCAAGTTGTCCTGGTTTCACTGAATTTTAAAAAATAAGTATTATAATCTAAATTTAAAAGTCCACCTCCTTGAGGTATGACTTTTTGTGCCTCAAAAACAAAATTTTTAGAATCAATAAGACCTTTAATTTCTTTTTGTTTCTGTAATTCTTTTTCTGCTTTAAGTGCTTTTTTAGATTTTTCCTGTGCCAATACGGGAAAAATTAAAAAAGAGCATATGACTAATAAAACAAATACTTTAGTTTTCATAAATTATATTTTAGTTTAAGAAAGGAGGTTTTATCTTTTTGTGAATCGCATCGTTTCAATATTACCAGAAATAAAATTTAAAGTTCTTCCATCATCCGTAATAGTATAGGAAGTTACTTTAGACAAAGTACTCATAAAAACCTGTTCGCCCTGCCCATCTATACACATCATTTTGGTTGTAACCATAGGCTCCTGAAAATTAATTTTGTTTTCAGATACATTAAGTTGGCCTGTATAAGAATTACAGCTGTTATTACCCGAAACCAAATTTTCTTTAGTATTGAAATTTATTGTAGGTTTTTTATCCGGATATAAACCCTCAAAAGCAATTCTTGGTCCAGTGATATAAATAAGTTCCCAATTCCCTTCCAGTTTATAAACGACATCCTTTTTTTTACACTTAAAAACATTACAGGAAATTAACAGAAAACCAACAAAAAAAAGGATAAAAACATTCTTTATCATAATATTAAAATTTTAAAAATCAACAATTAAAAAACAGTTGAAGCCTATTTTTTTCGTTAAAAACAAATACTAATTTAAGCAATCTTTTTAAGCTTTATGTTTAAAGTTAATTAAATAACATCGAATAGTTTTGGATTTTTTTAACGTAAATACTTAAAGAATATCTTATGTTTTATGCTAAATTTACTTATCATTAATTTAAATGCCACACATATGAAAAAAATAATTGTTTCGTTCGCAATAATTACTGCCTTAATAATTGGTTGTAAGACCAGTACAAAATCAAATGATGCTAAAACGCTGACTGTAACTTTAGAGCCAAAAAGCAATAGTAAAGTTACAGGAACCGCAACATTTACAGAAAAAAATGGCAAAGTAACTTTTACAGCAAAAATAGCGGGTTTACAGCCGGGTGTTCATGCCATTCACATTCACGAAAAATCAGATTGCACTGCTGCTGACGGAAGTTCTGCCGGTGGACACTGGAATCCAACTTTCAAAAAACATGGAAAATGGGGAGTTGGCGAATATCATAAAGGCGACATTGGTAATTTTACAGCAGATGCTAATGGAAACGGAACTATAACCATGACTACTGATGAATGGTCTATTGGTGGTGATGATGAAACTAAAAATATTTTAGGAAAGGGATTAATTGTTCATCAGGGAGCTGATGATTTTACTACACAGCCCACAGGTAATGCAGGTGGTCGCGTTGCCTGTGCGGGGATAATTAAATAATAAAAAATTTAATAACCACTATTTTTTTACAAAATCTAGTGGTTATTTCATTTAAAACTAATCTTAAACACAAGAAAAAGATATAGCTTTGTATCCTCAAACTCAAGTTAATGATTAACCCATCGGCACCAGGCTGGATAGACAAATTTTTTAGTGAACAAAAATTCTCAGAAGCTATTCCTTTTGAGACTACTGACTCGTTTTACTATAAGGTTAGAGAAACAGGCTTTATCTATGGGCATATTATCTCTATTGATTCTCAAATCCCAATTCCTATAAAAGGCTGGTTTAAAACCGAGATTTCTAAAATTGCTTTATTAAATACATTATATCATGTTTTTTGTCTTGAAAAAAGAAATTCAGAGCCGAATAACTTTATTTCTGAAGTTCTAAAATTTTATAAAGAAATGAATCCCGAAGGGTTTAGTTTGTTTAAAATTTTGCTACCAAAAGACACTCCATCATTATCATTAGAAAATATAATTGATCAAAGAGTTCAAACCAATGACAGTATCATTAGTAAAAACTTCTCACATCTTGTAACCAATGCTTTATTATTTATAGATGTACTGGCTTTTAGACAATATTTAGAACATGGCGTAATTCCGGAGAAATATCTCAAGCGAATTGAAGAAGCTGTACTTGGAATTGTAGGATTAGCATTAAAAACTAAAACAGTAAAATCTCAACACGACGACTTATTAATTAAACTTTTTGAAGCTTCTATACGGTACTCAAAATTTTCAAAAGTTACTGTTGATACTTTAGAAACTTTAACCCTAAGTTATTTCGATAATAAATTAGAGCATTATTATTTAATCGATATGGCCGGAATGGCTTTATGGAGCGACGGCGTGGTTGAAAATGAAGAAGCTTACTTTTTATATTCGTTAGGATCAATGATGAAAGTTTCTGATGATTTCGTAACTCAAAGTATTGCTACAACCAATTTATTCATCACAACGCACAAAAAGAAAATTCCATATTTTAATTATTCTAATCCGGTAAAACACTTTTACGACCAGATGACACACACAGTTGTAAAACTAATTATCCGAAATAAAAACAGACTGGTTAAGGAAATTGTTCAAAGTAAAGAATTAATGGTTCTTTTGGCGTACTCTACAACAAGAGATCTGGATGCCAAAGAAAAGAAAAAAGTAAAAAAACAGCTTTTGGATATCTGTAAAACGATTCCGTCACTTACCATTTTTTTACTTCCCGGCGGAAGTTTGTTATTGCCGATTTTAATAAAGTTTATTCCAACGATGTTACCTTCTGCTTTTAATGAAAACCTGGACGAGAATGAATAAAAAAAATCGCCCTTTTGAGGCGATTTTTTATTTTATAGATTATTAAGTTGATAAACTTCATCAAGTTCAGAATTCGAACTGATATTTACATTTAAATCTGTTACAAAACCTGAATTTAATCCGTAAACCCATCCGTGAAGCATTAAATCCTGGCCGTTTTGCCAAGCTCCCTGCACGATTGATGTTTTTGCTAAATTGTAAACTTGTTCTTTGGCATTAATTTCAACAAAAGTATTGAAACGTTCTGTTTCATCTTCGATTGAATTTAAATATTTATCGTGCAAACGATACTCATCTTTAATATGACGAATCCAGTTATCGATAATTCCAACAGATTGGTTCCCCATTGCTGCTTTTACACCTCCACAGCCATAATGTCCACACACAATTACATGCTTTACTTTTAAAACATTTACCGCATAATCCAGAACACTTAACATATTCATATCTGAGTGTACGACCATATTGGCAATATTTCGGTGTACAAAAACCTCACCTGGCTTTGCTCCAATAATTTCATTAGCAGGAACACGACTGTCAGAACAACCTATCCATAACAATGGTGGGGTTTGTCCTTTTGCTAAATCTGCGAAATAATTAGGATCTTTTGCTAATGAATTTTCAACCCATTTTTTATTGTTTTCAAGTATTTGTTTATAAAACTCTATCATTGTTTTTTATTTTTTTTGAATGGTATTTCTCTGTGATAACGATTACAAAAGAACTCATGTAAAGTTACCTAAATTTAAGATTCCGCACTCTTTTAGAAATACATTAATTATTTATTTTGTTTTAAAATTTTTCTTTTGCTTCTTCTTTTTTTACTAATACTCTCTTTGCTACATCATAATAATGTTCAATAGAAACATGATTATTATTATCCGGAGTATTTTCTAATTCGTAAGCTTCTTTAAAACCTTTCAGTTTCACCTTGATATTTTCATCAATAGCACGAGTTTCTTTAAATTCTCTGATTAAATCCAATACATCATGGGCAATATATTCTGTATCATGTGCATTGATGATAACTTTAGAGTTTTCAGGAATTTCACTTAATGTTTGTTTTATAGCAGCTTTATTCAAAAATGATACTTCCTGAGCCAAGTCGATGTGAATAATGTCTCCATCTTCGTATTCTTCTTTCTTGAAGATATAAGCTCTTTTTAAGTTACCTCTCAATACAAAAATGATACTGATGATAATTCCCAACGCCACACCTTTTAGTAAATCTGTCGCAACAACAAATACCAAGGTTGCAATAAAGGGAATAAACTGATATTTTCCTTTATGCCAGAAATGTAAAAATGTAGCAGGTTTTGCTAATTTATATCCTACCAAAATCAAAACTGTAGCTAATGTTGCCAATGGAATTTTATTTAATATTGCCGGAATAGACAAAACACTAATTAATAAAAGTACACCGTGAATAATTGAAGACATTTTTGATTTTGCTCCAGCATTATTATTTGCAGATGATCTCACAACTACAGATGTCATTGGCAATCCTCCTAAAAGGGAACTTAACATATTACCAATACCCTGAGCTCTTAATTCTACATTTGTATCTGTATAGCGCTTTTGAACATCCATTCTGTCAGAAGCTTCAATACACAACAACGTTTCGATAGAAGCTACAATGGCAATTGTAATGGCTACGACCCAAACTTGAGGATTTGTAACTGCGCTAAAATTTGGCGTGATAATAATGGACTTAAAATCATCAAAAGATTTTGGAACCGGTAACGAAACTAAATGTTCTTTTGCAATTGCAAGCGAGCTTCCTGACGATATAAAGAATTCATTTAATAAAACCCCCAGAATAACTGCTACCAAGGCGCCTGGTACTAATTTTAATCTCTTTAAAAATGGGACTTTATCCCAGGAAATTAAAACCACAAGCGAAATTAATGAAATTACTACAGCACCTAATTGAATGTGATTAACAACATCAAATAGAAAAGAAAATGAATTGCTTCCATCATTTTGAATGAAAGCCTGATCTCCTTCAAAATCTGAATCGTAACCAAATGCGTGCGGTATTTGTTTTAGAATAATAATAATACCGATACCGGCAAGCATTCCTTCAATTACATTGGTTGGAAAATAATTCGATATACTTCCGGCTTTTAAAAACCCTAATGCTAATTGAATTAATCCTGCAATAAAAACTGATAGTAAAAAAACATCGAAAGCACCAAAATCAGTGATGGCGGTTAAAACAATAGCTGTTAAACCAGCTGCTGGTCCGGAAACACTAATATGTGACTGGCTTAAATAACCTACCACAATACCTCCAATAACACCTGCAATGATTCCAGAAAACAAAGGTGCGCCGGAAGCCATTGCAATACCTAAACACAATGGAAGAGCGACCAAGAAAACCACCAAACCTGAAGCAAAATCAGATTTAAGGTTAGCAAAAAGATTAATTTTTTTTGACATAATACAATACTAAAAATTGATACATTAAAGATCTACTATATTTACTACAAATACAGTTAGTTTAAAATAATCGGAAGTATTACACTAAGTTTGGAGGTGGTGCAAATATGCTAGGAGAAATATTGTCTAGTTTGACAATATTTTCAGACACTATTGTTTTTTTCTGTATATAAAGAGGTATTGCAACTTCATGTTGCAATATTACCGGATAAACGGCTGCCTTAAGTTCTTTGTGTGAGTGCTCTTCTTCAGAAAAACTAAAAAAAATAGATGTATCATTACTCTTCTTCATCAACGTCACAACTGTTGGCGTTGCTAAAAAAGCAATGAATATGAATAATAATATGCGAGCGATTAGTTTCATTCAAGCAAAAATAACTTTTAACAGATAAAATCAAAGTATGAAGCTAAAAATTTTATAGAAATTTAACATTTGTAAAAAAGCTGAATATATACATTTGACTATTCATATTTTCAAACAATTCATAAACAACATATTAAAACACTTCTTCCAGCCAGACATTCATCATATAATTTGTACCTTCATCGCTAATTTTTCCTGACTTATTCAAAATTTCTCTTTCAGTTTTAAGCAAATCTGATAAGAATGTATTTTATTAATTGAACTGCTTTTTCGTCATTTGAAGTGTTTCCTGACGATAAATTAAATCTTCTAAAGTATGAATGGAGCTCCTTAAATCGTTAAAACTCGTTCGGCTATCCTATCTATTTTTAATTGTGAATAGATATACAATTCTTCAATTATTTTTACAAATCTAAAATAACTTCCTTGTAATAATTATAATGAAAAATTATATTTTCTTATTTTTGCATCACAAAATACTATTAAAATGACTATAACTCAACTACAATATGTTTTAGCAGTAGCCGAGCATAAAAATTTCACATTAGCGGCAGAAAAATGTTTCGTGACTCAGCCTACTTTAAGTATGCAGATTCAAAAAATTGAAGAAGAATTGAATATTTTAATTTTCGACAGAAGCAAAAAACCAATTCAGCTTACAGATATTGGTCAGAAAATTGTAAATCAGGCAAAAAACATTGTAAATGAGGCAAATCGTATTCAGGATATTGTCGAACAGCAAAAAGGTTTTATTGGCGGTGAGTTTCGTTTAGGAATTATTCCAACAATCATGCCTACACTTTTACCTATGTTTTTAAATAATTTTATAAAAAAATATCCAAAAGTAAAGCTTTTGATTGAAGAGCTTAATACCGATGAAATTATTACAAAATTAAAAAACGGTCATTTGGATGCGGCTATTGCTGCAACCCCGCTTGAAGACGAAAAAATCAAAGAAATTGTATTATATTTTGAACCTTTTGTAGCCTATATTCCTGAACACCATTCCAGTTTTCAAAAAGACGAAATAGAAGTTTCTGACTTAAACATCAATGAAATCTTACTTTTACAAGATGGACACTGTTTTAGGGACGGTATTTTAAATTTATGCAAAAATGGAACTGATATTGATCAAAACAATTTCCAGATTCAAAGCGGAAGTTTTGAAACACTGATAAAATTAGCAGATGAAGGTTTGGGCACAACATTACTTCCGTACTTACACACACTGGATTTAAAGGACTCCGATAAATTAAAACTTCGTAATTTCAAAGAACCAAAACCTGCACGTGAGGTGAGTTTAATTTATCCTAAAAGCGAATTAAAAATGCAAATCATTGATGCCTTAAGGAGCACTATTGCAGGTGTCGTAAAAGGGGCCATTGTTTTTCAGAATGTTCAAATTGTTAGTCCATTACAAAAAAAATAACATTCATTTAATTATTCAATTTGCTATAAATATAAAATCGTATCCGTAACTGTAAAAAAGCCTATCCGGATACGATTTTATTTAATAAAGATTATTCAGGCTATTTAATTCCCTTCTTAAGTGTTTCAACAGAAGAATCTTCTAAAAGTTTTATTTGCTCAACAACTATTTGTGCAATCTCTGTTGCTCCTTTTAAAGAAAGATGCGTATCATCGTCTTTAGCATCTTTATAATATGGATTTTCTCCTGCTTTGAAATGTAAATGCAACTCTTTTGATTTTTCAGGTCCATAAGATTGTTCTAATAATTCGGTAAAATATTCCAAATCAATAAAAGGAACATTAAATTCCTGCGCAACCAACCTGGTTTCTAAAGGATAATCCCCGTGAGTTCCAATTAACACTCCTTTTTCATTAAAATTTCTTCTTGCAATTGAACTCAGTAAAATTGGAATTGCTCCTTTTGCACGGCTTTCTTTTACAAAACGGATTAGATTATGTCTGTAAGCCGTATGCGGGTTTGTATAACGTAATGAATCCATGTTTTTCCCATCATTATGCCCAAACTCAATAAAAACATAATCACCTTTTTTTAGTTTTTGGTATACCGCATCCCACTGTTTTTCAGCTATAAAACTTCTGGTACTTCTTCCATTTAAAGCCCTATTGTCGATAATAATATTATCTTTAAAAAAAGGTTGTAATACCTGAGCCCAACCGTGTTCAGGGTTTTTTTCCGGATCTTTTTTATTCGCCATTGTTGAATCTCCAATGGTATAAACAGTTGTTTTTTGTGCAAAACAAGTGGCTGACATCAACCAAAGAATTAAGATATAATGTTTCATTTTTTATTTTTTATTAAACTATTTTGCTGCTGAAGGAAATGTAGCTTTTTCTCCGATAAAAACTTCATTCAGAATTACATTCTCAGCATTTGTACTTGATATCGCATTTTTAGCCCACTTAATTTCGATATTATTTAAAGAGATATTTTTGATCTTTTTATCAGCAAATCCCTGAATAACAATCCCTGAAGCAGAAGCTTTATTACATGAAATATCAGAAAAGGAAACATTTGATATTTCAGACTGAAACCCTTTTCCCTCTCCGTGATAATTGGCTGTGATATAAAGACAATCTTCTACTTCATCTAATTGGATATTTCGAACAAAAACATTTTTTATAAAACCACCTCTGTCAGCATTGGTTTTTAAATAGATACCTCTTTTTAAATAACCAGTGGTTTTGCAATTCTCAACAAAAACGTTTTGTACTCCAGCGGACATTTCGCTGCCTATAACTACTCCGTGAAGCCCTTTAAAATTACAGTTTCTAATGATAATATTTTCACTTGGGGTAGCTGCATTAGCTCTTCCTTCATGATCTCTTCCTGCTTTTATTGCTACATTATCATCACCGTTATTGAAAGTTACATTTTCGATCAAAACGTCTTTTGCATATTCAGGATCTACACCATCATTATTGTAATTCAATGACTTATAACTTAATCCTCTAACGGTTATACTTTGTGATTTTAATAAATGCAGACACCAAAAAGGAGAATTTTCAATACGGATATTTTCGACTAAAATATTCTTACAGTTAAAAAACTGAATCATTTGTGGACGCAAAAAATAACCTGTCCCAAATTTCCTTTCATTGACAGGAACATTGTTATGATTCATTTCCCGGCTCAGCTCTTTACCTTTTCCTTCTTGAGATTTAAAGGTTTTCCATGTTTTACCACCTTCTCCATCAATAATTCCCTCACCGGTTAATGCAATATTGGTACAATCATATGCATAAATTAACGGGCTGTAATTATAAAGTATTGTCCCTTCCCAGCTGGTTAAAACCATTGGTAAATAATCCTCAGGCTTATCACTAAATTTAATTTTCGCGCCTTTCTCAATTTTTAAATTGACATTGCTTACAAAATGAATTGGTCCTTTTAAAAGATAAACTCCTTTTGGAACTGTAATAGTTCCTCCCTTATTCTTCTTACACAATGCCATTGCTTTATCAAAAAAGGGCTTACTATCAGAAACAGAGTCTCCTTTGGCTCCTAATTTCGCTACATTAACTTGATACGAAGGAATTTTGGGTAGTTGAATTGCACTTACAATTGAATCTACTTTTGCCGTTGGAAATTTATTGTGCTGAGCAAATGAAACAGTTGAAAACAATACCAGAAAAAAAAGTCTAATATTCATAATTTTTATTTTTGCAGGCAAAATCCTAATTCACTGTTTAACACAAAGGAAATGCTCAATCAATTACTATTGTAGAATTACTCTGATTCAGTTTTTTCTAAATTATTTTTTTTTGACCACTTTTTGTATTTTTTCAAAACTTCTTTAGGTTCATTAGAATACCACGAGTAACCATTTCTTCTTTCTTCACCAATATCAGTTATATATTTCTTTTTAATTCCGTCACGGTCACAGAAAAAAGCCTCATTTGTATCAAGTTCTGCAAATCTTGGCCAAATTGGCGCAACCTCATCAGTTGGATACATTTTTTTACCTATAACTTTACCATCTGCATCATATATTCGCTCTTCTCTAAGATTGGTAATTTTTGTTTTTTCAAACCAGTTATATGCACTTACAATAGCAGTTTTAATTTCAGGTGAAGGATTATCAACAGACATTAAAAATAATACAATTTTTGCAGATTCTTTTCCGCTTAATGAAGCAAGTTCATAAGCTCTTGCATCAGCTGGAGCAAAAGTAACTTCATCATGTTGTGCACACCAAACAGTTAAAACACCATTTTGTTTGTATTGGGTTTTTAAGATGCAATCAATTCCTTTCTCAACAGCTATTTTAGCTTTATCAACAATCTCCTGCGATGGTTTAATACTGTAATATTCAGTTTGATTTGCTATTTCTTTTAATACATTCAAAACATCAACCATTGAATTGTCATTATAAGTAATATGCGTATAATATCCTTTTTTTAATGGAAAATACTGAGGCCATCCTCCATTAGGATATTGTGCTGAAAGTAAATAATTTACAGCTCTTAAAAATGAATCTTTATATCTTTCATCTTTTGTCTGAGCGTACATTTTAGATACAAAAAGTATTTCCTGGGTTGTTGCTCTGTTATCTATTGTACAGTCTTTTCCTGATGGTTTTAGTTCTAATAGTTTAGTTTTCTCTTCCTCAGTCAATTCTTTCAACATTTGGATATTTTTTGGCCATCCGCCAATATCTCTTTGATAAAGCAGAACATTTTCACCTAATTTTTTACCTTCTTCAGAACCAAACCAGGCTGAGTAACTTTTTATAATTAAATCCGGCCATTTTTTAGCTTTTTCCTGTGCGTTAACATAACAGTTCGTACTTATTAAAAGTAATAATACTGTTTTTTTAAGTTGATTCATTTAGTTAATTAATTTTGGTTATTTATTTAGTTATTTATTTTTTCTGCTTTAATTGGTTATCCTAAACCAATCTATTGCAACACTGCCAGCATCATTTATAACACCTTCTCTAAGTGCCACAAATCCTATTTTAGCACCAATCCATTTGCCTTCTCGCGCAGTAAAATTATCGCCAACAGAGTTAAATTTTTGTCCATCTATGCTATATAAAAAATTACATATTCCGCCTGCTTTTACTTTTACTTGCAGGTAAATTGTTTTATCTTTTATTGCAATTTTTTTACTTTCAAGTTCAATTCCTTTTTTATCCGCTTTCAAAGCTGTTCTTTGAGAAAGAAACAGTTTACCTTCTTCTTGTTTCAGACATAAAAAACTATAATCCAGCCCCATAATTACCAATCCTGCATATTCCCCATCAAATCTGGAATTAAACGTAATTTTTGTTGTTGCAGTAAACTCATCCGAAGGAAATTTTTGTAAAAGTAAATTAGGAACATCAAACAGATTATTATAATCTTTAGGAACAGGAATACAATTTAAATTATAATATCCCATTGCTGTAGGAAGTCCCCAGGTAATCTGTGGATTTGCATGCCACTGCCATTGCAGCCCAAGTTTTGGTTTATTAAATTCATCACTTTCCGGTGGCGTTTCAATAGGAAATATTTTTTTACCTACATTTGGTTTTTTATAAGCCATAACAGGCTCTCCAGTACCATCTTTATCTTCGTCATTTCCGATCACCGGCCAGTCATTTTGCCACTTCATAGGCTGTAAATGAACTACTCTTCCGTATGCAAACTGATCCTGAAAATGAATAAACCAATCCTCCCCTGTTTGTGTCTGAACCCAGGCACCCTGATGAGGACCGTTTACAGCTGATTTTCCCTGATCCATAACTTTCCTTTTTTCATAAGGCCCATACACATTTTTGGATCTCATAACCGTTTGCCAGCCAGTAGCTACTCCTCCTGCCGGAGCGAATATGTAATAATAGCCATTTCTTTTGTAAAACTTAGGCCCCTCAATAGTTACTTCATCTGTAGTATGCCCGTCAATAATCATGACATCATCATTATAGGCAGACAAACCATCCGAACTCATTGAACAAACTGCCAAAACACTTTTTATTCCTGCACGGCTTCCAGCAAAAGCATAGCCTAAATATGCTTTACCATCCTCATCCCATAACGGTGTTGGATCAATCAGGCCTTTGCCTTCTTTTACCATAAACGGTTCAGACCAAGGGCCTTCTGCTTTTTTAGCTTTCACAGCATAAATCCCAAAATCGGGATCAGGATAATAGATATAAAATTCATTATTATGAAAACGAATACATGGAGCCCAGACACCATTTCCATGCTGAACTTTATTATAAACCTCTAAAGGCTTTTGTTTTGAAAGTGCGTAACCAATTAATTTCCAGTTTACCAAATCTTTTGAATGAAGGATAGGCAGTCCCGGAATACAATTGAATGATGACGCTGTCATGTAATAATCATCCCCAACCCTAATAGCATCCGGATCTGAATAATCCGCATATAAAACAGGATTTTTATACGTTCCGTTACCTTGATCGGCAACCCAGACTTTGGAAAAATTATTTTCATTTTTTTCCTGTCCTGTTAAGATCTGCATTCCTGTGAAACACAAAAAAAGAAACGCTATTTTTATAAATTTCATTTAAAAAAAATTATACTTATCTGTTTAACTCTAATGCCGCTAATATAAAAGGCCCTGTAGCTTTTGGGTCATTATCTTTCTTTTTTTCATTTACATAATATTCATAGGAACCATCTCTATATGGAGTTCCTCCAAGTCCAGCTACCTGGCAGGCCTGGGTTAAGGTAATTGTTCCGTCAGCATCAACTTTTATTAATTGGGTAGTCAAACCATCAAAAGCCAGGTTTGCCAATTTTTTGAATTTTGAAGGCAAATAACCTTTATTAGCCCCTTTTGCAAACGCATACGCAAACATTGACGAACCTGAAGCTTCCAAATAATTTCCTTCCTTACCCATTTTATCCGTTACCTGATACCACAAACCAGATTTATCCTGATACTTTGCTAAACTTTCTGCAACATTATTCAAATAGCCAACTAATTCTTTTTGTTTTGGATGGTCTTTTGGAAAATAATCCAATGCATCAACTAAAGCCATTACATACCAGCCAAGAGCTCTTGACCAATAATTTGGAGAGTTTCCTGTTTCTTTATCAGCCCATGCCATTTGCTTGCTTTCATCCCAGCCGTGAAATAACAATCCTGTTTTTGGATCTGTAGCATGTAATTGAATTTGTTCAAATTGATGCGCAATATCATCTAGACTTTTTCCATTTTCAAAAGTTGCTGTATATTGAGCATAGAAAGGTTCTCCCATATACAAACCATCTAACCACATTTGATTAGGATATATTTTTTTATGCCAAAATCCTCCAGACTGCGTCCTTGGATGATCAGCTAATTGCTTGCGCAATAACTGCATTGCTTTTAAATATTTTTCTTCTTTAGTTTTATTATACGCATTAAAAAGCAAACGGCCAGCTACAATCATATCTATATTATACTTCTGCATTTCATATGTTTTAATTGTTCCGTCATTTTCAATCAAAGCATCTAGATATCCCTGTACATAAGCTGCATATCTTGAATCTGGATTCTTTTTATACAATTCTTCAAATGAATATAAAACAAGACCATGAACATAGTCCCATTTTGGAGCTTTAGAATCATCTATCTGCCAGGATTCAGGATGGCGTTTCATTAAAGTTAAAGCCATTTTATCAGACCACTTTAAGTTTTTTGAAATAACAGTATAATCCTGCGATTCAGTAGTTTTTACAGGTTCAGGAGAAGCCGTTTTACAACTAAATAAAGTGAATAAAACAAAAAGCATGGCTACTTTTAAGGTATTTAATGTGTTGCTTAACATAGTAATTTATTTTTGACTGTATTGAAATTCTATTTATCTAATTCTATTGCTGCCAGCAGAAAAGCTCCTAATCCATGAGAATTATCGGTAACAATTCTTTCGCTCAAATAATATTCGAATGAACCGTCTCTGTAAGGATTCCCTCCTAATCCTGCACTTCCACATACTTGGGTAATGTGGACTTCACCATTTTTATCTACTTTAATAACATTCTTTATTAATCCATTAAAGCCTTTATTGGCAATTTTTTCAAATTTAAGAGGCAAATAATCTTTGTGTACTCCTTTAGCAAGCACATACACGAGCATTGAAGAACCTGACGATTCTAAATAATTCCCTTTTTGCTTTTGCAGATTTGGAATTTGATACCATAAACCGGATTTATCCTGATATTTGCTTACTGCAATTGCTAATTCATTTAAATAACCTATCAATTCACTACGTTTTGGATGATCCTTGGGAAAATAATCTAATGCATCAACTAACGCCATCCCATACCAACCAAGTGCTCTTAACCAAATATGAGGAGCCGTTCCTGTTTCTTTATTAGCCCAAGGCATTTGTTTACTTTCGTCCCAAGCGTGAAAATACAAATCTGTTTTTTTATCAAATGTATGTTTGTGAAGAAGTTCAAATTGATGGGCTACATCGTTTAATTTTTCACCTTTCTCAAATTCGGTCTTATATCTTGCATAAAAAGGCTCTGCCATATACAAACCGTCTAACCACATTTGATTAGGATAGATTTTTTTATGCCAAAACCCTCCAGATGGTGTTCTTGGGTAGTCATCCAAATTATTTCTTAATGTTTTTAATGCTATCAAGTATTTTCCTTCTTTTGTTTTATAGTATAAATCAAAAAGTATTTTCCCTGCATTTATATTATCAAGACTATGATTTTCAGGATCAAACTTTTTGATTGCACCAGTTTCATCAATAAACACATCCGCATATCCTTTTACGTAGTCATAATATTTTGGATTGTTTGTCTTAGTATATAATTTCTGATAAGCCGTCAAAATCATACCAATTTTATAATCCCATTTTGGAGCTTCATGACCATCAATTTTCCATGCTTCAGGATATCTACTGATTATTGACAATGCCATTCTTTCTGACCATTTTAAATTATCAGAAATTTTTATCTGACTCTGAACATTATCCTGAGCAATTGTTTTACTACAGCAAAGAAGTAATAAAATAATTGCACTTTTGCAGAAATTAGTTTTCGGAGAAATTATCATGTTCATTAAAATTTAATTTTAGTTCTTTTTATTACAATGTCTTATTTTAAAATTTTATCCAAAAACTGAGTCGTATAAAGAACTGTTTCTTCAAACCAAGGATTAAAAAACCAAAATGAATGAGGAGAATCCTTAATTGTATGCACCTCATTATAAATATGGTTTCGATTCAAAATTGCAATCATATCATTCCTTCCTGCATGAAATCTATCAATACTGCTATTTATGAATAATATTGGCGGTGTATTTTTATCTGTGTGTGTTAAGGCAGAAGCATTTTTCCAATTTTCCGGAACTTCAGCAGAAGTCCCTTTAAGCCAAAAAGCTGCCATTTCACCCTCTGAAGATTCAGGATGTTTAAAAGCTAAAACTCCATCTATATCAATAATTGCATTTACTTTTGATGAATATTTGCTTTTATTCTGAACATCGTCAAAATCTGGATTATCATTTGTTGTTCCAATCAAAGCTGCCATTTGCCCTCCTGAAGAACATCCCAAAACAGCAATCCTATTTGGATTTACTTTAAATTTTTTAGCATTATTTTTTATAAACCTAATTGCATTTTTAACATCAAGAATTCCTTCTGGATATTTAGCTTCTAATGACAATCTGTATTCTATTGCAAAACAAGAATAGCCTTTTGAAGCAATTTCCTGCGCCAAAACCTTCATCTGATTCTTATTACCGGATCTCCAACCACCTCCATGAATCATTATTACAGCAGGATTTCTTTTTTTAATTGTACTAAAATATGCATCCAAATGTAATGGTCTGTTTTTATTATCATTATAAACAACGTCATTAATTTGATTAACATTATCTTTTTTTACTTCTTCGGTTATTTTTATGAAAGGATATTTTTTTATCAATTTAGTATAAGTAGCTACTATAGTATAAGAACTATCCACAGGATAAGTACTTTGCCCAAAAATAGCATTTGATAAAAAAAACAACAATCCTACTGACAAAATGTTCTTCATAACTAACAAAACTTAGTTAAGAAAAAAGTTCGATACTTTATCAAACTCATTTTTAAACTAATTCAACAAATAATACAAACCAATCCTTAAGAAAACTAAAATTTAATAAAAATTCGCCATTTAAACTAATTACAGAGAGTTCTTAACTTAGTTTTTGATGGATTCAACCTTTTTTCCATTGATGTAAGTATTTATAAAATTAAAATTCTTGACATTTTTCAATAAATAAATTGAATCTGCTTTTTCAATATTAACATTTTTAAGTACAATATTTTCTACCGGCGACTCTTTATATCCTTCTGCCCAAACACCATATTTGCCAGCCTTTTTTACTTTGACGTTCTCCAAAATTACATTTCTTATAACCGGAATAAAATTTCCTGTCTGGGAACCATATACATTATAAAACATGTTCAATTTCAAAACACATTCTTTAACAGTACCTACATCCAAATTTCTCACGTAAACATCTTCAATTACTCCTCCTCGTTTAGAATTTGTTTTAATACGTATTGCTCTGTCAAGATTTGGACTATCCATAATACAATTCTCTACAAAAACATTATTAACACCTGCAGATATTTCACTGCCAATTACAACACCTCCATGACCATCAATCATTTTACAGTTTTGTACTATTATATTTTTGCTTGGCAACGCAACTCTTCTTCCGTCAGCATCTCTACCAGATTTTATAGCTATACAATCATCTCCTGTATTAAAAATACAATTTTTAATAATTACATTTTGTGAGTATTCAGGATCACATCCATCATTATTTGGACCATGACTATTTACTGTAACACCGTCGATAATTATGTTATTTGATTTCATTGGATGTAAAATCCAAAAAGGAGCATTGATAACCTTAACGTCTTTTATTAAAACAGTATTACATTCAAAAAACTCAATGAAATTAGGTCGCAAATAACGTCCTTCTCCAAAAATTCTTTCTTCTACCGGAACACCCTTTTCAGCCATATCAACTAAAACTTCACGATTGGCAGTATCATTCTGAGATGGAATTCCTTTTTCCCATCCATAACTTTTACCTCCTGACCAAACCCACCAATTAGCAGAATTGGCCTTACCATTCAAAGTGCCTTTACCTGTTATAGCGACATTGGTTTTATTTTTAGCATAAATAAGAGGGGAATAATTCATCAACTCTGTTCCTTCCCAAGAAGTATGAACTATTGGATAATCTTTTGGATTTGTACTAAACAGAATTTCAGCATCATCTTCTAAGTGTAAATTTACATTGCTCTCCAAATGTATTGCTCCTGTCAAGAATTTACCAGTCGGAACAATTACTTTTCCGCCGCCATTTTCAGCACATGCTTTTATCGCTTTTTCAAAAGCTACGGTATTAATTGTTACTCCATCAGCAATTGCGCCATAATCTATAACATTATAACTATTCTCTAAAAATTTAGTCTGAGGAATACTTTTAACAATCAAATCCATTCTTTCCCACGGGGAATTTGAAGCATCGGTAACCTTGCCACCGCATGACAGAAAAAGAGAAGCTATAACAAGAAAAATTGAATTACACTTTAAGCTTTCAAAAACATTCATTTGTGAAATATTTCCATTATAAAAATAAGATTACATCGATTATGTAATCGATTACACGAAAATAGAAAAATAGATTGAATACAACAAATTTATTTCTATATAATTTATGTATTCAATTTTAATTATAAAATTAATTTACACTTATTGTAAAAAAACACATAATTTTTTATTATTGCTCCATTGTTTTAAATCAAAAAAAGAATTTAGGTAATCGATAACATTTTATCTTGGCATATCCAAAAAAAATGTATTTTTGTGTTAAAATAATCAAAATATTTTTTTTGAATGAGTGAGAAAATAACCATATATGATATTGCCAAAAAGCTAAACATCACTGCAGCAACGGTTTCTAGAGCCTTAAATAATAATCCGAAAATAAAAGACAGTACAAGAGAATTGGTACTTGAAACTGCCGCTTCGATGAATTACAAACAAAACAAATTGGCTCTGGCTTTAAAAAGTGGAAAAAGTAATAACATAGGGGTTATTGTTCCTCGTATTGACAGTAATTTTTTCGCATCTGTCATTAGAGGAATTGAAGAAGAACTTTATCCACACGGCTACCAGGTTATTATTTGTCAAACTCATGAAAATCCTAAAAGAGAAAACGAAAACCTTTACACATTAATAGATGCACAAGTTGACGGCATTATAATGTCAGTTACCGATGTTACTAATGAAAATGATAATGCTTTTCATAATGTGTTAGAAAAAAATGTCCCGTTGATATTCTTTGACAGAAGCAAACACATAGATGGTGTAAGTTCAGTAACCATTAATGACTTTAAAGGGGGATACATTGCTACAAAACAATTAATTAATCAAGGATGTAAACATATTGCACATTTATCTGGTGATCAATCATTGGAAATTTTTAAAAATAGATTTTTGGGATACAAACAAGCTTTATTGGACAACGGAATCACATTTAATGAAAAATATGTTATTCAGTCTAAAAGTAGTCTTGAAGCTGGAAAAGAAGCAATAGATATTTTATTAGAACTTGAAACTCCACCGGATGCTGTATTCTCATCAAGTGATTTTGCTGCACTGGGAGTTATACAGGAATTAAAAGAAAGAAACATAAATATCCCGAACGAGTTTTGTGTAGCAGGTTTTAGTAATGAACCTTTTACCAAGTTTATGGAACTTTCTATAACTTCAGTAGATCAGTCACCACTGGAAATGGGAAGAATGTCTGCAAGAGTTTTTCTGGAACAAGTTGACAAAACAGAAACCATTAAAATTGAAAAAAAAGTAGTTTTGGCTCCTGAATTGCATATTCGTAAATCTTCAACAAGAATAAACTTTTAATTTTACCACTAATTAATTATAGTTTTAATCTTAACCAACATTAGAGATATAAAACATAAACACATAACAAACAGCCAATTATCTTCTTAAAACCTATTTGTTTTTATTTTCTACTAATTTATTTAGTAATATACTTTTCACATTATTTTTTTTATAAAAATAGTTTCCTTTATCACAAAATTAGAAACCAAACATTCTATTACTATTAGATGATTAATCTTACAAATGTTATTTTAGTAATCGATAACAATTTATATTGAATTATTCAAAAAAAAGGTATTTTTGTGAAAAAATAATCAGATAAATTTTTTAATGAGCGAGAAAACCACTATTTACGATATTGCCAAAAGACTTAATATTACTGCTGCTACGGTCTCAAGAGCATTAAATAATAGCCCTAAGATCAAAAAAAGTACACGCGAACTAGTTCAGGAAACAGCTGATTTAATGAACTATAAGCAAAATAAATTAGCTTTGGCCTTAAGAAGCGGAAGAAGCAATAATATAGGGATTATAGTTCCTCGTGTTGATAATAATTTTTTCGGAACTGTAATTAGAGGAATTGAAGAAGAACTTTATCCTCATGGCTATCATGTAATTATTTCACAAACTCATGATGATCCAAAAAGGGAAAATGAAAATCTATATGCTTTAATAGATGCACAGGTAGATGGTATTTTAATGTCTGTTACAGATGTTAGTGATCAAAACTATGATGCATTTTTGAACGTATTACAAAAAAATGTCCCCTTAATTTTCTTTGATAGAAGCAGAAACATTGATGGAGTTAGCTCTGTGACAATTAATGACTTCAAAGGTGGATATCTTACAACAAAACATCTAATTCATGAAGGATGTAAACACATTGCTCATTTTTCCAGAGATCAATCTCTTGACATATTCAAAAATAGATTTTTAGGATATAAACAAGCTTTACTAGATAGCGGAATACCTTTTAAAGAAGAATATGTCATCCCTATTAAAAGTAGTGTAGAATCAGGAAAAGAGGCAATAGATATTTTATTACAACTTGAAACACCTCCAGACGCTATATTTTCTTCAAGTGATTTTGCTGCATTAGGAGCTATTCAGGAATTAAAAGAAAGAAATATAAGTATCCCTAATGACTTTTGCGTGGCAGGATTCAGTAATGAGCCTTTTACTAAATTTATGGAACTCTCCATAACTTCAGTAGATCAGTCTCCACTCGAGATGGGAAGAATGACAGCACGTGTTTTCTTAGAACAGGTAGACAAAACCGACGCCATTAAAATCGAAAAAAAGGTAGTTCTTGCTCCTGAATTACACATTCGTAAATCTTCAACAAGAACTACCTTTTAGTAGTTTAGATACGGATAAACATATCCTTTTTTAAACCATATAAGTCATTTGAGAAAAGTAAGCAAATAAAATATTTACTTAAATGAACTTACATAACTTATATGGATATGGATAGCTTTTAGAACTTTATTTAAAGAGAAACCCCTCTTTTCCAAGGAATAAATACATCTTGTTTCAGCTGATCTGCTTTTGTTTCTACGTTTCCGCTTGCCAATTCTATAATATAATCTACGATTTCTGCTCCAACTTCGGTAATGTTTTTTTCACCAGTAATCACAGTTCCAGCATTGAAATCGATAATATCCGACATTCTGTTAGTTAATGCCGTGTTTGAAGCAATTTTCACAACGGGTGCAACCGGATTTCCCATCGGATTTCCTAAACCTGTGGTAAATAAAACAACTGTTGCTCCCGCTCCAACTAATCCTGTGGTACATTCGGCGTCATTTCCTGGTGTATTTAAAAGATTTAAACCTGGTTTTGAAATATATTCACCGTAATCTAAAACGTCTACAATAGGTGCTGTTCCTCCTTTTTTAGAAGCACCAGCAGATTTCATTGCATCGGTAATTAATCCGTCTTTAATATTTCCTGGAGATGGGTTCATATCAAACCCTGAACCTGCATCTACAACTGATTTTTCAAAAGCTTTCATCAAAGATAAAAACTTGTCTGCTTTTTCTTCGTCCACACATCGGTTCATCAATTCTTGCTCAACGCCACATAATTCTGGAAACTCTGCTAAAATGGTTTTCCCTCCTAAAGCTGCGAAAATATCGGAAACAACTCCCAATGCCGGATTAGCAGAAATTCCTGAAAATC
Organism: Flavobacterium salmonis; assembly: GCF_903819435.1. Taxonomy (GTDB): domain Bacteria; phylum Bacteroidota; class Bacteroidia; order Flavobacteriales; family Flavobacteriaceae; genus Flavobacterium; species Flavobacterium chungangense. The sequence continues at coordinate 198,034 of NZ_CAIJDP010000068.1, forward strand.
CATCGGATCCACCACATTCCAAACCAATACTTATTTTTGAAACAGGAGCAGGTTTACGTTCAATTTTGTTGGCTCTTTTAATAGCTTCATAAGAATCTTTAATCACCATTTGAAACATTTTATCGGTAGTACCAATTTGTTGTTGCTCATAGATCAAAATTTCTTTATCACAATTCGGACTTATTTCTTTCAATGCGTTTTTAAAAATATCTACTTGCAAATTTTGGCAACCCAAACTTAAAACAGTTGCACCGGCAACATTTGGATTGTTTACATATCCTGCAAGCAGTTTTGCCAACAATTCCGAATCTTGTCGAATTCCACCACAGCCCCCTTGATGATTAATGAATTTTACTTCGATATTATCTAAAATATTTTCATTTGAATTTCTATCAGCAACTTCTTCTACGCTTTTTTCTTCAATTAAAGAACGCAATAAATTTTTATAAGAAACTTCTTTTTTTGGTAGTAATTCGTTTTCGAAAATATCTTTCAGTTTTTCGATATTTTTATTTTCACAAAAAACTAATGGAATAAATAACCAAACATTTTTGGTCCCAACTTGCCCATCAGTACGGTGGTATCCATTGAAAGTCTTATCTTTCCAACGATCTATATTTGGAGGAGTCCAACCTAAACTTCCAGTTTTACGAAAAACTTTTTCACTTTGATGTTTTACATTTTCGGTGGTAATTACTTCTCCTTTTTTTACAGGTTCTACAGCTTTTCCTACCAAAACGCCATACATTATAATTTCATCACCAATTGCAAAATCTTTCTCTGCGATTTTATGTTTTGCTTTAACATCAGTTGTTGGTGAAACGGTAGTTCCTTCAAATGCAATTTGTTCGTTTTGTACCAAATCGGTTAAAGCAACAATTACGTTATCTATTGGATTTACTTTTATTAATTTCTTTTGCATGATAATAATTTTAAAAAGGTTTTAATTAGTTTTTAGCGCTGAAATTAGCATAACCTTTTTCAATTCCGTTAGCTTCAATTTCAGTTAAAGCTACTACTAATGCTTCAGACAGACCGTTAATTTTTGTTAAATCTTCACCCCAAAATTCGATATTAGCTAAAACTTTAGCAACAACTAAATCTAAAGACCCGAATTCCCAAGCACTTCTAAATGCTTCAACTAATTCAGGAGTATCTTTTACCGGTAATGCTTCATTATTCCATGTTCCTTTGTAAAACTGAATTAAGGAAGCTAATGAAAAAGTCAAACTAACAGGCAGTTTTTTGTTTGCATTATAATATCCTAATAAACTAGGTAAAACTCTTACTTTGAATTTTGAGATCGAATTTAAAGCAATATCAGCCAATGCATGTTTGATAAATGGATTTTTAAACCGATCCATTACCTCTTCAGAATAAGCAGCGATTTCATTTTTGTCCATAGCAAGGGTTTCACTGATTTCACTGATAACACTGTTTACGAATTTCCCTGTAAAATCTCCATTAACAGTCTCCATTACTAACTTGTTACCATACAAAAGCGACGTAGGAACCATTGCTGTATGTGCACCATTCAAAATACGAACTTTGATCATTTTGAAAGGACGAATATCATCAACAATTTTAACATTCAAATCCGTTTTATGGAAAGGTAACTTTTGTTTTAAATCTTCACCACCTTCAATAGCCCATAAAAAGAATGGTTCAGCAGCAACAATTAAATTATCCTGATAATCTAATTTACTGTTGTAGTCTTCAATTTCTGCTCTTGGGTATCCCGGAACAATTCTGTCAACTAAAGTACTGTGGTACGTACACGCTTCTGTCAACCATGTTTTGAATGCATCCTCTAATTTCCATAAATCGACATATTGCAAAATATATTTCTTTAAAGTCTCCGAGTTATAATCAATCAATTCACAAGGAATGATTGTCACTCCTTTAGAGGCATCTCCATTGAAATGTTTGAATCTTTCATAAAGCAAAACAGTCAATTTTGCAGGAAAGGCTGCCGGCGGCTGCATATCCGGAGTATCTGTATCAAGGAATTCAATTCCGGCTTCAGTAGTATTTGAAACAATAAACTGAAGTTCTTCTTCTTTAGCTAAAGCTAAATAATCTGCAAATTCAGTATATGGATTTATAGCTTTTACAATATTGTCAATTAGCTGAATGTCTTGTATTTTTTCGCCTTTTTTGATACCGTTCATAAACAGAGTATAAAGACCATCCTGATCGTTAATCATGTTTACCATACCATCTTTCAACGGCTGAACAATTGCAATACCAGCATTGAAATCAACCTCTTTGTTTAGTTTATGAAAAGCGTAATCAACAAATGCTCTAAGGAAATTACCTTCACCAAACTGAACTACTTTAATTGGATTTAATTTTTCTAATCCTGTATTTACTCTATTTAATTTTTTCATTTTAAATCTTTTCTAAAAGTGTTATAAATAACATCATTAATCCCTTACCTGTTTTGTTATTGTAAAAGAAACATTACACTTGTAAAGATTAAAATAAAGTTTGCTGTGAGGAGTGACAAGCTTTATTTTTCAAGCGTAATGTTCAATTACAACCTTTAAAACTCTAAAAAAAACTGCTTTACAATAAGGAATAAACTAATTATCCTTATTTATTATTTCTAATATCTTTTATGATGTTCAATACATCATTTACTTTATTTTTTAACCCTTCAAAATCCTGCTTATCCAGCAAATCTTTTGAAATCAATTGTGAACCAAGACCAACGCAGGTAGCACCCGCATTTAACCATGAAGATAAACTTTCTACAGTTGGATAAACGCCTCCTGTTGGCATAATAGTCGTCCAAGGGCAAGGTCCTTTTATTGCTTTAATAAACTCTGGTCCGTAAATATCAGCAGGAAACAATTTTACCACTTCACAGCCTAATTCTTCTGCTCTTGCAATTTCTGAAAGAGTTCCACAACCAGGAGACCACAACACTTTTCTACGATTGCAAGCTATGGCAATATCTTCTCTAAACACAGGAGTTACAATAAAATTAGCACCAAGCTGCATGTATAACGAAGCTGCAGCAGCATCAGTAACAGAACCAACACCTAGCATCATTCCAGGCAATTCAGCCAATGCATATTTATTTAATGCTCCAAAAACTTCAAAAGCAAAATCACCTCTGCTTGTAAATTCCATTAATCTGGATCCGCCATCGTAACAGGCTTTTAATACTTTTTTACTGATTTCAATATCCGAATGAAAAAACAAAGGAACCATACCGTTGTCTTTCATCGTCTGAGCTACTTCAATTCTTGAATACTTTGCCATACTTTATTTATCTTGATACTAATCCGGCCGAGTTACCTCCTGCCATGTTTTCAACTTCTTTTAATGTCACCAAATTATAATCTCCGGCAATGGTGTGTTTTAAGCAACAAGCCGCTACTGCAAAATCCAGTGCCTTTTGTTTGTCTTCTTTATACTCAACCAATCCGTAGATTAATCCCCCCATAAAGGCGTCACCACTACCAACTCTGTCTATCACAGGAGTAACTTCCTGTACAGCGGCATTAAAAATGGTTTTTCCGTCAAATAAAACACCACCAATTCTTTGATGCGAAGCACTAACTGAATAACGTAATGTCGTTGCTACAGTTTTTAAGTTCGGACAAAGCTCATATAACTTAGAATATAAAGCCGGTAAAGATTTTTCATCCTGATAATTCGGATTTACTTTAGGAATTCCTAACATAAAATAAGCTGTATCAATGTCTCCTAAAATAACGTGACTGTATTTTAATAACTCAGGCATAACCTCGCTTGGTGTTTTGCCATATTGCCATAATTTTGATCTGTAATTCAAATCACATGAAATAGTTAATCCTAATTCATGTGCAATCTGAACTGCTTCCAGACAGGCTTCTGCTGCACTCTGAGAAATTGCTGCTGAAATTCCGCTAAAGTGAAACCATGTCGCTCCCTCCAATACTTTCTTCCAGTCAATATCTCCTTTTTGAATAGTTGCCATAGAGCTATGTGCGCGATCATATACAACATTGCTTCCTCTGGTTCCTGCTCCTGTTTCTAAATAATAAGTTCCTAAGCGTTCTCCGCCGTAAACAATACTTTTAGACTCCACATTCATTTTACGCATTTCCTGTACTGCACAGTAACCAATTTCGTTCTCAGGCAATCTCGTAACAAACTCAGCAATAATGCCGTAATTCGCCAAAGAAACGCAAACATTAAATTCACCTCCGCCGTAAGAAGCTGTAAATGCTTTAGCCTGAGAAAAACGCAAATGTCTTTCTGTAGAAAAACGCAACATTATTTCGCCGAATGCAACTACTTTACTCATTATAAATTAATTAAAATTTGAAATATTCTTTTGCATTGTTATACGAAATATCAGAAACCATTTTTCCAATCCATTCCATATCAGCAGGAAGCTCTCCTCTTTGAATTTCATCTCCTAAAAGATTACAAAGAATTCTACGGAAATATTCGTGTCTTGGGAAAGATAAGAAACTTCTTGAATCTGTCAGCATTCCAACAAAACAACTAATTAATCCCATGTTTGATAGGGCGTTTAATTGTTTAGTCATTCCGTCTTTCTGATCCAAAAACCACCATCCTGATCCAAACTGTACTTTTCCTCTCACACTTCCGTCGTTAAAGTTACCAATCATGGTAGCCATCACTTCGTTATCAGCAGGATTTAAGTTATAAATAATCGTTTTTGTTAATTTATCTTTACTGTCTAATGCATTTAAGAAAGCAGATAATTTTTGAGCTTGTGGATAATCTCCAATGGAATCCCAACCTGTATCCGGTCCTAAAATCCTGTGCATACGGGCATTATTATTACGTAAAGCTCCTAAGTGAAATTGCTGTACCCAACCTAATTCATGATATGTTTCAGATAAAAACAATAAAACTGCACTTTGGAATTTCAATGCTTCTTCAGGAGTTATCGTTTGGTTTTCTCTTTTCTTTTTGAAAATTGCATTTATTTCTACTTCACTAAAGTTTTCGAAATAAATCTGATCTAAACCGTGATCACTTAATTTACATCCGTTTGCATTAAAGAAATCAATTCTTTTTCTTAATGCTGAAAGTAAATCAGAATAAGTATTGATTGCTACTCCGGACACATCCCCCAATGTGTCCAAATAAGCATTGTAACTATCATTTAAAATCAAAATAGCTTTATCAGGCCTGAAAGCCGTGCTCATTTTAGTTTCAAATGGATTACTGTTTAATTTTTGGTGAAACTCTAAAGTATCAATAGGATCTTCAGTAGTACAAACCAATTCAGCATTTACTTTTTTAAGCAAATTGCGTGTGCTGTATTCTGTTGAATTTACTTTTGCAGAAGCTTCCTCATATATTCTTTCAGCAGATTTTTCATTCAGCAAATCGTAAATATCAAAATAACGTGCTAATTCTAAATGCGTCCAGTGATACAAAGGATTACGCATAGTATAAGGAACTGTTTTAGCCCAGTTTAGGAATTTATCTTTATCAGAACCATTACCTGTAATAAACTGCTCATTAATCCCTAACGTACGCATTGCACGCCATTTGTAGTGATCTCCGTTTATCCACACATTTGTAATATTATCGAAAATTTTATCTTCAGTAATAAACTGTGGATTTAAGTGATTGTGATAATCAATAATAGGCTGATTTTTTGAATAATTATGATATAATTCTTCAGCGTATTTATTTTCAAGTAAAAAATTATCGTTTATGAATGTTTTATTCGAGCTCATGCTTTTAATATAATAGAAAATTATTCTTCGTTTGATGGTTTTCCAATTGTTGCAAGGATTCCGCCATCAACATATAAAATGTGACCGTTCACAAAATCACTGGCTTTTGATGATAAAAATATAGCTGCTCCTGCTAAATCACCAGGATCTCCCCACTTTGCAGCCGGTGTTCTACTAATGATAAAATCATTAAAAGGATGTCCATCAACTCTGATTGGTTTGGTTTGTTCAGTAGCAAAATAACCTGGTCCGATTCCGTTAATTTGAACATTATATTTAGCCCATTCCGTTGCCATATTTTTGGTTAACATTTTCAGACCTCCTTTTGCAGCAGCGTAAGCAGAAACTGTATTTCTTCCCAACTCACTCATCATTGAGCAAATGTTAATAATCTTACCTTGTCTTCTTTCGATCATTCCTTTGGCAACATGCTTAGAAACAATAAACGGACTTACTAAATCAATATCGATTACTTCTCTAAAATCAGCAACTTCCATTTCCAATAAAGGAATTCTTTTAATGATTCCGGCATTGTTAATCAGAATATCAATTGATCCGACTTCGCTCTCAATTTTCGCTACAGCAGCACTAACTTCTTTCTCTTCAGTAACATTAAATTTGTAACCAACAGCATTGATTCCTTCGCTTTTAAGTGCTGCCACAGCATCATCAATTTTTTGCTGAGAAGAATTTCCATTTACAACAATAGTTGCTCCCGCCTGACCTAATCCTTTTGCCATTGCCATTCCCAGTCCGTGTGTACTTCCTGTGATTAAGGCAACTTTTCCTTTTATATCAAATAAATCTATCATCATCTTATCTTAAATCTGTAATTTTACAAACATCCATATCTCCATAATCCAAATTCTCACCGGCCATTCCCCAGATAAAAGTATAATTACTTGTTCCAGAACCAGAGTGAATAGACCAAGGCGGAGAAATAACTGCCTGATGATTGTTCATCCAGATATGTCTTGTTTCCTGAGGCTGTCCCATAAAGTGACATACTGCCTGATTTTCCGGAATATCAAGATAGAAATAAACTTCCATACGACGATCGTGAACATGTGCCGGCATTGTATTCCAAACACTTCCCGGTTTCAATTCTGTCATTCCCATTTGCAATTGGCAAGTTGTAACCACGCTTCCAATAATCATTTGATTAACGGTACGGTGATTAGCTGTTTCCATTGTTCCCAATTGCAATTTATTAGCTTCAGCTAAACTTACTTTTTTAGTTGGGTAAGTTGTGTGAGCCGGAGCAGAATTCAAATAGAATTTTGCTGGATTGCTGCTATCATCACTTTTGAAGATTACTTCTTTGTTTCCACTTCCAATATACAAAGCATCTTTAAAACCTAACTCATAAGATGTTCCTTCAACAACAACAGAACCGCTACCTCCAACATTGATGATTCCCAACTCTCTTCGTTCCAAAAAATAAGGAGCTTTAAGTGGATCAATAGTTTCTAAAACTAAATCTCCTTTAACTGGAACTGCAGAACCGGTGATATATCTATCATAATGAGAATAAACCAACACCACTTCATCTTCCTGCATCAAATCATCAATCAGAAACTCATTTCTCAATTCCTGAGTATCATATTTTTTTACAGCTTCCGGGCTTGATGCGTATCTTGAACTATATTTTGTCATAATTTTAAATTAATGTAATCGATTGCACAAAATTATATTTTTAAATTTAAATATCATAATAGAAACGAAAAATTATTTGTGTATTTATCACACTTCTACCTTTTTCATTCTTGGAACTAAAATATGCATGATCAGCCAGGCCAGTAAATAAGCTGCTCCACAAATACAGAACATAATAAAATATCCTGTTTCTATTTTACCGATTTTGGTATAATAAACAAACATATTTTTTTGAACTACTGCGGTTAATAAAATTCCGCCAAATGCTCCGAACATCCCACCTATTCCAGTAACCGATGCAGTTGCTTTTTTAGGAAACATATCAGATACTGTTGTAAAAATGTTAGCGCTCCATGCCTGATGAGCTGAAACCGCAAAACCAATCACTAAAATTGCCCACCACATATTTATTGTACCTAAGTACTGAGAAAACAATACTGGTAAAACAGCAAACGCATAAAGTAGCATACTCGTTTTTCTAGCTTTATAAGCTGGCCAATTTTTCTCAATTAATTTTAACGGAAGCCAACCTCCAAAAATACTTCCAACACTCCCAATAACATAAACTAAGGCACATGGCCAAATAATTTCTGTAGCCGAAAGTTTGTATTGTTTCATTAAAAAATCAGGCAACCAGAACAAATAAAACCACCAAACAGGATCTGTTAATAGTTTTCCGATTGCAAAAGCCCATGTTTGACGAAAAGTCAATAGTTTCAACCATGAAACCTTCTCAGTATCTTCTGCCTCAATGACATCAGCTTTATCAGCATTAATATACTCAAGCTCTGCCTGCGATAAACGTTTTTGCTTTTGAGGCACTTCATAAAAAATAAACCATAAGGCCAACCATACAAAACCAATAATCCCTGTTGCAATGAAAGCCCATTGCCATCCATAATTTTCAGCTATAAATGGCACCGATAAAGGAACAATTATTGCTCCAATATTACTCCCTGAATTAAATATTCCTGTTGCTAAAGCACGTTCTTTTTGCGGAAACCATTCTGCTGTTGCTTTTATTGCCGCAGGAAAATTCCCTGCTTCTGTAACTCCTAAAAACACACGTGCAATCAAAAACCCTCCTGTCCCTGTTGCAAATGCATGTCCAACAGCTGCCAAACTCCATAAACCCGTTGCTATTGCATAACCTAATTTAGTACCTAATTTATCAATAATTCCTCCTGCAACCAGCATACCTAATGCATATGCAATTTTAAAAGCTATTTCTATATTTGAATAATCAATAACCTCTTGTTCCGGAGTCCAATGAAAGGCTTCTGCAAGAAAAGGCCTTAAATAACTGATTACATTTCGATCTAAATAATTTACGGTAGTAGCAAAGAAAACTAAGCTACAGATGGTCCAGCGATACTTTCCTATCGCTGCGTTGGTTTGGTTCATAATCTGGTTTGGTTTGGCTGGTAAATAGTTAGCATAAAATCTTTTAAAGATCCGTAATTGGTCTATATTTTGGAACTAATACTTTCATTACGATCCATCCTGTTAAATAACAAACAGCACAGATTGAAAAAATAATCATATATCCTGAGTTTATTCCGTTTACTACAGTATCTCCTGATTCTGATAATGATTTTAAGAAATCTCCTAAATTAGCAACTCCTTTTTCTTTTAAAAACGCCTTTTCTGTTTCCGGATTTAAAAATTGAGGGAATTTTTCTAAGAAAGACTGTCCGTTTACCGAACTCCAGTTTCGTTGTGTAAAATCAAACAAAACTCCTGATCCTTTATTAATTATAGTTGAACCAATTCCCCCTGCTAACCCTCCAATTCCTGTTATGGTTGCAATTGCTTTTTTTGGAAACATATCTCCTACTGTTGTAAAAATATTAGCAGACCATGATTGGTGAGCGGCACCTGCTATTCCTATAATAATTACCGGCACCCAGTAACTGATATAACCTAATGGCTGTGCAATCAAAGCTAATAATGGAAAGAAAGCAAAGATCAACATCGCTCTCATTCTTCCTTCGTATGGATTCATTCCTTTGTTTTCAACAAAATAAGTTGGAAGCCATCCACCTATAATTGACAATAAAGTAATCGTGTACAGAATAAATAGTGGAAAAGCTGCTTCTGTAGAATCCATTCCATAAACAGAACTCAAATAAGCCGGAGTCCAGAATAAGAAAAACCACCACACACCATCAGTCATAAATTTTCCAAAAGCAAAAGCCCATGTCTGCTTATATTTAAAACAATCTGCAAGAGAGACTTTGGTTTTAGTTTCAGGCACATATCCTTCAATTTTGCTGTCAGCAATATCATCTTGTTGAATATAAGCTAATTCAGCCGCATTAACTTTAGGATGTTTCTCAGGCTTGTCATACATAAAAACCCAAAATCCCATCCACACAAAACCTAAAGCTCCAATAATAATAAAAGCCATTTCCCATCCAAAAGCCTTTGCGATGAAAGGAATAGTTATTGGCGCAGCTAAAGCTCCTACTGTTGCTCCTGCATTAAATATACTTGTCGAAAATGCCCTGTCCTTTTTAGGAAAATATTCTGCTGTTGTTTTAATGGCAGCGGGAAAATTACCTGCTTCTCCAACAGCCAAAACAAAACGGGCAAAAATAAATAAGGTTACACTCACATTAATTACCAATGCAGTATCGTTTATAGCGTGAATAGCATCTTTTGCCCCTTCAAAACCTACAAACCAGTTTCCTGTTATGATTCCTGAAGTTGCTATGCCGCAAAAAGCATGTAAACAAGCTCCTAAAGACCAAACTCCAATAGCCCAAAGAAACCCTTTTTTAGTATCCATCCAGTCCACGAATCTACCTGCAAATAAAAGCGATACAGCATAAAAAATTGAAAACAAGGCTGTAATATTACCATAATCATTATTAGTCCAATGAAATTCCGGAGCAATAAATTCGCTCCACGTTAACGAAAGAACTTGTCTGTCTAAATAATTAATGGTTGTTGCAAAAAACAGCAATGCACATATACTCCAGCGATAATTTCCAATAGATTTGTTGGTTTGACTCATAGCAACTATGTTTGTTTTGGTTATAAAACCTTTAAATTAATTTAAAAACTGATGTTTTTCAATTTTATGTAAATCGATTTCGTTGATTAATTATAAAATTCCAAAAGTATAATTAATTCTAATATAAACCTAAAAATGTAATCGATTGCACAAATATAAGTTTAAATACTTATATTCCAAATAAATTACTTAAAAAATTATTTCAGGTGATAAATTAAACAGATACATCAAAAAAACAGATATAATATTACATAATAAATAATACTTTTGTTAAATCAAAGTTGTCTAAAATCTCATTTAAAACATTGATATAATAGCATATAAAATCTGTTATTGGTAAATTATTTTATTGATTTATCAACAAACAATCTATACTTTGAATTATATCTCAAATAATCACATAATACTCATCGAGGACTTAAGTATTTAAAAATCTAATACCTTTTAAAAATTGAAAACATTTATAAAAATTAATTTAAAAAAGAGTTTTTATTTATTCTTTTTATTATTTGGAATCACTATTAATTTACATTCTCAAAATGAAATTTTATCAATTTGGAACAAAATACCTGATGAAATAAATACTCCAGATTATAAGGAAAAAGAAGTAATAAAGGAGGGCAAAATTCAACGCACAAGTCAGGTTATTGTCCCAACATTAAGTGTTTTTCTTCCAAAAGAAACAAAGCCTAATCAAACTGCTGTCCTTATTTTTCCAGGTGGAGGATATGCACATTTATCCATGGAGAAGGAAGGAACAAATGTGGCTGAATGGCTAAACTCTTTAGGAATTACTGCTTTTGTTGTAAAATATAGGCTACCCAGTGATTTAATTATGAAAAACAAATCTATCGGACCTTTACAGGATGCTCAGGAGGCCATCCGTTATGTTCGATCTAATGCAGCAAAGTGGAATATTGATCCGGATAAAATTGGTACGATAGGTTTTTCAGCAGGCGGCCATTTAGCCTCAACCTTAGCAACACATTTTAATGATAAAGTATATGAATCAAAATTTAATAGTAGTGCCAGACCAGACTTTTCACTATTGATTTACCCGGTGATCTCGATGGATAACAATATAAGCCACAAAGGTTCACAGACAAATTTGTTAGGCAAGAAACCTTCGCAGATTCTTATTGATAATTTCTCTAACGATAAAAAAATTACATCCCAGACACCTCCAACTTTTTTAGTGCATGCATCAGATGATAGTGCTGTTTTACCTGAAAACAGTATCAATTATTATTTAGCTTTAAAAAAGAACAACGTTTCAGCCGAATTACATATTTACGAAAAAGGCGGTCACGGTTTTGGCTTAGGAACAAAAGACACCAGTCAGTTTTGGATTAATGATTGTAAAGAATGGCTTAAAATCAATCACTATATTTTTTAAAAACACACTGTTATCATAAAATTTATCTAAAATTATTTTTAATTAATTCAGATATCGGGAAAAGTCGATATATTTACATCATGGAACAAATTGAAATTTTTAAGGCATTGTCTAATAAGTCCAGATTACAAATGCTGGAATGGCTTAAAGAACCTGAAGTCAACTTTCCGGATCAAATTACTGCAGGATTTGAACATGGAGTTTGCGTTGGGCAGATACAGGCAAAGGCAGGCCTTACACAATCAACAGTTTCTGAATACTTGTCAATTTTACAACGTGCAGGATTTATAGAATCTACCCGTGTTGGACAATGGACATACTACAAACGCAACGAAAGTGCCTTTGAAGCACTCAGTAAATTAATTCAAAATAATTTGTAAATTACCATGAGTACAAACACCCTGTTTTCTCCATTTAACTTAAAAACGTTAAATCTTAAGAATAGAATCGTAATGGCGCCTATGACGCGCTCTTTTTCTCCAAACGGAACTCCAACCGAACAAGTCGCTTCCTACTACCAAAAAAGGGCTGAAGGCGAAGTTGGACTAATACTATCTGAAGGAACAGTTATTGACAGACCATCATCTTCAAATGATGCAAACGTACCTCACTTTTATGGCAGTGAAGCATTGAAAGGATGGAAAAACGTCATAGATAAAGTTCATACAGCCGGAGGTCAGATGGGACCGCAAATCTGGCATATGGGAATCATGGACAATCATCACTCGGGATGGGTTCCTCCTGTTCCTTTTGAAGGACCTTCAGGATTCAATCGTCCTGATTTCAGAAACGGTATTGCTATGTCAGAGAAAGATATTGAAAATACCATTTTAGCTTTCGGAAAAGCAGCTGCGGATGCTAAAAATTTAGGTTTTGATACTATCGAAATTCACGGTGCTCACGGTTATTTAATCGACCAGTTTTTTAGAGCAGAAACCAATCTTCGTGAAGATATTTACGGCGGAAAAACTTTACCGGAACGTAATCGTTTTGCTATTGAGGTCGTAAAAGAAATTAGAAAACAAGTTGGCAACGATTTCGCTGTGATTATGCGTTTCTCCCAATTTAAGCCTTCTGATTACAATTATAAACTGGCTAAAAACCCACACGAATTAGAAGCGTGGCTTACTCCGCTTGTGGATGCGGGAGTTGATATTTTACATTGTTCTCAACGTCGCTTCTGGGAGCCTGAATTTGAAGATTCTGATCTTAACTTTGCCGGATGGGCTAAAAAAGTAACCGGAGCTCCAACCATTACTGTTGGGTCTGTTGGACTTTCCAGCGATTTCTTTGGTGCATTTGCCGGAGAAAGTTCTGAGCCAACTTCTTTGGAAGAATTAAACAGACGTTTCGACAGAGGCGATTTTGATTTGGTTGCTGTTGGAAGACCTCTTTTATCAGATCCAAATTGGGTTGCAAAAATCAAAGCAGGTAAAACCGAACAATTAAAAGGTTTTAGCAAAGAAGCTTTAGCTGAATTAGTTTTAGAATAAATGCTATAATTATTTTATTTTAGAAATGTTAGCGCACTGGCTATTGTCTCAACACATAGGATTTCATAAAAAAAGGGATGAACAATTTTGTTCATCCCTTCTCTATTCTATATAACAAATTCTTTATTCTGTAACTGCAACGCTGCGTTTCTGAAATTTATTCTGCAACCAATTACGCACAGGTTCATCATACAGTTTCAAACATAAATAAGCAATTACAATACTGGCAACTAAAACTCCAATTCCCAATAGATAACCATCAGCAAGTGAAACTTTATTATCTACAACCAAGGCTGTATACCAATAAATCAGCGGGTAATGGGTAATGTAAAGCGGGTATGAAATATCACCTAAACCTTTACATATTTTAACGTGAGTTCGACATAAAAAAGGAAGGATATATTTGAAAAACAGAGATGGTTTATGTATATTAAAGCCTGACAAACAATTAATTACATTTAAAACCACCTCTATGTTAGATGCGAATAAAATTACTGAAATTTACTTTCTTATAGACGAATTCTGTAAAGAATTTGATAAAACTATAGCTGCTCATAGCTTAAAAGAAAAAGAGGCTCCAAAGAAAAGAAACCGAAAATTTATTATGTCAGATAGTGAAGTTATAACCATTTTAGTGCTATTTCACACTATGGGTTTCAAAAACTTAAAACATTTTTACTTGTTTTATATAGGAAAACATTTGAATAACGAATTTCCAAACCTTGTGTCTTACAATAGATTTGTGGAACTTCAAAAAAGAACCGCTGTACCAATGGCCCTATTTTTGAAAACCTGCTGTTTAGGTCAATGCACAGGAATTTCTATAATTGACTCTACCCCTTTGAGAGCATGCCATATTAGACGGGAAAAACAGCATAAAACATTCAAAGATTTAGCTACAAAAGGGCATACTTCAACGGGATGGTTCTTTGGGTTTAAATTACACTTAATTATAAATGATAAGGGAGAAATTCTTGATTTTATCTTTACTCAAGCCAATGTTGATGATAGAGAACCTTTAAAAAGCAATAACTTTCACAAAAGAATTTTTGGAAAACTTTTTGGTGACAAAGGATATATTGGAAAAGATTTGTTTGAACAGCTTTTTATAGATGGTGTGCATTTGATTACTAAAATCAAAAAGAACATGAAAAATAGTATGATGCTTTTACAAGATAAAATTATGCTAAGAAAGCGCTCATTAATTGAAACTGTTTATGATCAATTGAAAAATATTTGTCAAATAGAACATACAAGACACAGAAGTTTTGATAACTTTATAACTAATTTATTATCAGCACTAATAGCCTATTCTTTCTTCCCTAAAAAGCCTTCTATAAATATTGATTTTGAAAACAACAGGCTTGTAGCTTAATTATTGTTTACATCGAACTCACGTTATTTTAAGAGAAAACGGATTTTTTATTTCGCCTCCGGCACCAATTACTACGATTAAAGGAAAAATTAGAATAATACAAAAAGATTCGTACAAACCATTCATCCAAAGACTGTTTTCGTCTCCAATTCTTGGTATCATAAGAACAATTGCTATCAATATACTGCATAGCCAGAAAGCACCTTTTATATGAATTAATTTTCCTAATCGGGAAAGTAAAATTCGGGCAAAGAAAGGATACAATAAACGTGTAAACCCAATATTCATTTGTTCCAGATTCAGGGACCAGCCTCCAATAACATCTCCTTTTGGATCAAAAACAGTATAATTAATCAGCATCCCTGCAAACAGCAACACAAAGATTCCCAAAACTTTATTAGAGAATTTTCGAAAGATTAAAGCGTAAAGAATATTCGCTATATATTCGAAAAAAAGCGACCATGCAGGTCCGTCAAGCGGATCCATTTCACCCCATCCCCTAATCTCCATTGATGGTGGAATTGGGAGTAAGGTAAAGCCAATAATCATGGTTAAAATCACTTTCCAAACTTCCATTCCGGCAATCATTGGAAACAAAACATCAGAAGCCTGAAAATAATAGAAAATAGCTCCAATGATCATTCCCATAATAACCATGGACTGCAGGCGAATCAAACGACGTTTATAAAACTCCCATTGTGTCATTTTTGCCCAGCGGTCATCATACGCATAGGCAACAACAAATCCTGATAAAAGAAAAAAGAAATCGACTGCCAGATAACCGTGATTTATAATCTGCTTAAAACGGTTTCCTCTTGCAAAAGCTTCAAAAATATGAAAAGCAACAACTATAATTGCAGCAACTCAACGTAAGCCGTCTAAAATTTCATAATGCTTTTTTGTTTTAATTTCGGTCATAAAATGGTTAGTAATTAGTTGTTAATGGTTAATGGTTGATGGTTAATTATTAATAATTAATCTTGATGATTCTTTAGCCATTCTAACCTGCGCTGATCCGGTAAATGCGTAACTTTGAAGCTTTCAAATTTGGCTTCAAAACCTTTTCCGTCAGGTGAAGCTGCCATCAGACCTACCATAACCGGTGTATTATCCTGCAAAGGTGCATTACGTGTCAGTATATAGTTTTTATCATCATAAGAAAAGAATATTTCAACTGCATCTAATCTTCTCACTACTTTTATCCATACAAAAGGCGGGGATTTGTCTAAAGTAGTTACACTCCAGTCACTCTTATTGTGTGTCACAACGGTACTTATATTGAATTTTCCGTCAACAAACTCCACTCCGGTTTTAATATAGTTTTTTTCATCTACACGAATCATCAGACCCATTTGATCAAAACGGGCAATATAATTTCCGGTCAATTTTACTTTGGCTTCAAATTCACCGCCATAAGTTGCATAATAAAAAGGTGCATCATCAACGGTGAATCCATAATGCGAAATACGCCAATAATCACTCCCAGCGGTTACGTTCATGATTAAGGAATTGTTTTTAATTTCCCACTTTTCAGGTTCATTAAACCATTGCATTTTGTTCAGGCTTTGCGCCGAAAGGTTTTGTATTAAAAACAACACTGTTGCAACTAAAACTATTCGTTTCATTATTATTTTTTTATAAAAGTTAAACATTTTACTATTTTTTAAAAGCAAAGCTGCAACTTTTTACAATTACAGCTTTTACAACCAACCAATTTAGAAAATTAATAAAACTTATTGAAGTAAAAAACTCACTTTAGATTTTATATCCGTTGAAGAGGCACCAACAATAGCTTCAAAAGCACCCGGCTCTGCAACCCAGTCGTGTTTTTTATCATCGAAAAAGCTTAAGGCTGTTTTATCTATTGTAAAAGTTACTGTTTTTTCTTCTCCTGCTTTAAGCGAAATTTTCTCAAAACCTTTTAATTCTTTTACTGGACGAACCAAAGAAGATTTTAAATCACTGATGTAAAGCTGAACAATTTCTGAACCTTCTCTGTTTCCTGTATTTTTTACTTTAACAGAAAATGTAATCTGATCTCCTGCTGACAATTGTTTTTTATCGGCAGTTACTTTTCCGTATGCAAAAGTCGTGTAGCTTAAACCGTGTCCAAAAGAGAATAATGGTTTTGCTTTTTGTTTGTCTGCCCAACGATACCCAACAAAAATGCTTTCTTTATAAGTAACCTCATCGCCTCCCGGAAATTCTCCCAAAGCATGTGCTCCGTTATCAGATAATTTTACAGGAAAAGTAAAGGTTAATTTTCCGGACGGATTCACATCGCCAACCAAAACATTTGCCAGCGCATTTCCGGCTTCTGTACCTAAGAACCATCCCTGTACAATTCCAGGAACTTCTTTTACCCAAGGCATTGCCACTGCATTTCCGGAAATATTTACAAAAACCATATTTTTATTTACTTTAACTAACTCACTTATTAATTTATCCTGATTGTATGGAAGTTGTAATTCCTTACGATCAGCTCCCTCAGCATCCTGGTTGTCACTTTTGTTTAATCCTCCAATAAAAAGTACAATATCGGCATCTTTAGCTACTTTTAAAGCTTCAGCTTTTAACTCGGCTGCTGAACGTTTGTCTTCTAAACTAACTTTTGCCACAACTCCGTTATAATTGCTTGTCGGATCTCCAACATAACCTCTGGCGTAAACAATCTCGGCCTGATTGCCAATTCTTTTCTTCAAACCTTCAAGCGGGGTGATTTCATATCTGGCTTTTAAGGATGAGCTTCCTCCACCAACTGTCATCATTTTAATAGCGTTTTCACCAATGACAGCGATTTTCTTCGTTTTAGAAAGATTGATTGGTAAAATAGTATTGTTGTTTTGAAGCAATACAATTCCTTCTTCAGCAATTTTCAAACCTGCTTTTGCATGCTCTTCTGTACCAAATGATCCGAAAGGCCTGTCTTTGTTCATATTAGTCAGGAAGGATAAACGTAAAATACGGCGTACTTTTTCGTCTAACTCTTTAGTTCCGACTTCACCTTTTTCAATCATTGTTGAATATGGTTTTGCCAGATAATAATTGTCATACGCATTACTGGTTCCCCATGAAAGGCCGTTGGTCCAGGAACCAAATTCCATATCCAAACCATTATGAATGGCTTGTTTTGTATCGTGAACACCACCCCAATCTGAGATTACAACACCTTTAAAACCCCATTCTCCACGAAGAATATCATTTAGTAAAAACTCATTATGGCAGCAATGCTGTCCTTTATATTTGTTGTATGAACCCATAATTGCCCAGGCATCACCTTCCTGAACAGCAGCTTTAAAAGCAGGTAAATAGATTTCGTACAAGGCACGATCATCAACGATTACGTTTACGGAGTTACGGTTTGTTTCCTGATTATTTAAGGCAAAATGTTTTACGCAGGCAGCTACACCATTTGACTGAACTCCTTTAATATAAGGAACCACCATTTTTGAAGTCAGGAAAGGATCTTCGCCCATATATTCGAAGTTACGTCCGTTTAATGGCGTTCTGTAGATATTTACTCCCGGACCTAACAGTACATTTTTGTTGCGATAACGTGCTTCTTCTCCAATTGATTTACCGTATAATGAAGCCAATTCTTTATTCCATGTGGCAGATAAAGCCGTAAGAGCCGGAAATGCAATGCAGGAATCATTCGTCCAGCCTGCCTGGTCCCACTCATCCCATTTTACTTCAGTACGAATTCCATGAGGTCCGTCAGTCATCCAGTTTTCAGGAATTCCTAAACGCGGTACACCCGGCGAACTAAATTTAGACTGCGCATGAATCATGGCAATTTTTTCATCAGTAGTCATTCGCGAAAGCGCATCTTCTACACGCTCATTAAGTGTTTTTTTATCATCCAGATAAATTGGATTTTTATTTTGTGCATTACTTCCAAATGAATTCAGCAATAGTAAAACAGCTATTACTTTAACGTTCTTAAACATACCTTTTTATTTATTAGTCATTAGTCAGACTACTTAGATTAGCATTTAAAATGCCTTCTAAATAATATGGTAAAGCTAAAACGATATCGTGTTCGTAAAAATCCTAAATAAAAAAAAGTAGTATTTTTAAAACACAAAAACCTATAAAACAATACTTTAAACAAAATTAAGCAGCAAAAAAAGTAGTGATTCTGAAAACAAACAATTAGCCTTTTTGAGAAATCAGGCCAATTTTCATTACCATTTCCTCAAAATCATTTCGGGAAACTATGGCTTTGTTTCTGGCTCTGGTACGATAATTATAAATGGTACTTAAAGAGTAACGAAGGAAAGCCGCAATTTTTACACTATCGGTTATTCCGAGTCTAATCAAGGCAAAAATTCGAAGCTCTGTATTGAGTACTTCTCCCTGCTTCAATACAATCTGCTCTTCATTAATAAGCAAGGCGTTGAAGTCTTTTACAAAAGTTGGATATAAATTTAAAAAGATGATATCAAAATTCTTGTATAATTCTTCCAGTTCTTTATCAACTAAAGTAGTCGATTTCAACATTCTGGATATCTCATCAAATTGTTTAGCTGTTGCCTTTTTATTCAAAATAAGACGGTAATTCTCCAGCTTATTGATATAAGCAGAGCAAAGGTTGAAAAAATTTGCAATATATTCTTCCTTGATATGGTTTGACTCTGACAATTGGGCATTACGTTCCTGAAGCTGATTATTGGCCTCCGTGATGTCTTTGTTTAACTCTGCTAGTTTTTGACTAGTTTCATAAAGTTCTCCACGAATTCTGGAAACCTTTTTCATTTGCTTATAAACATATATCACGGCAACAATTAAAAATAAGGACAACAAACTAATAAACAAAAGGTAAGCCTGAAGTTCTGTTTTTCGCTCGGATTCACGTTCTAAATAAGCGGTATTGATAATAGAATACAATTGCGACATCAAAAGTGTGCGAAACTGCACATTACAATAAAGCGCATCTTCAATAGCAGATTGCGTGAGTTTGTATGCCATATCAACATCTCCTAAGTTATAAAAAACGATAGCCAGTTCCTGTATTGAAGCATTATCTTTTATGGCCTGTTTAATATCTGAAACCGCAGAAAGGGCATAATATTTTTTTACTAATTCTATTTTACGGGTATTTTGTGAAATATTCCCCAAAAGGTATGTAATCATGGCATATTGAGGATTATCGTCCTTCATTCCTTTCAATAAGTTTAGTAACTCTTTTTGGGCAGCATCAAATTCCCTGTGGTAAATTTTTTTCTGAATTTTAGTAATCTTATAATCTAAAGAATTAGGATTTAAAACGCCCAGCAGCGAATCACGATATTTACCTATCTGCTCAAAAAACTCACTACTTCGACTGTTTGCGCTATAATGCTCATAAAATTCCCGATACGTAATATAATAATTAGGCAGTAATGATTTTTCTAATTCTTTTTTATTGATATTTTTTAAAATCGCTTCTGATTCCCGGTATTTTCCTGTTGATGAATACAGGTTTGCCAGTTGCAGTTCCGCCAGATTCAACAACTCTTTCTTATGAAGTTCATCAGCTATTTTAAGATTTCTCTTTACATAAAAAATAGCCGAATCTGAATTGAATTTCTGATACTCTTTATATAATGCCTGATTATAATTATACTCTTGTTCTTTAGAAAGATCTTGTGATTTTATTTTCTTGAAATTTGAAATCCGTTCTTCTTTTAGACGGACATAATGCTGTTTATTTTTTACAGCATCGTTTAGCTTATCCAGAATAGCATCAGTACTATTTGATGCGTAACCGGAAAAGCAAACCAGAAGAGTTATAAAAAAAAGACAATACTTTTTCAAACGATAAAAAAATAAGATTTATAATTATACCGCAATTGGCGCTGCCAGACAACTTTCAGGAATGTCAAATGCATTTACCAAAGAAACCGCATCCGGTCTTATATCCCAGCAAAGCTGATTGACCATTTTACGAACTGCTTTGGTTTTCACAGCTTCCATATATCCGTCTTCCAGGTACCAGGCCTTGTTTTTTTCAATCTGCGAAAGTGCATACAATTGATTTAATTTTATCAGGATTGCTTTTGTTTTTTCATCTTCTATTTTAGAAACTACTATTTGAAATTGCTCCAACACTAATCGCTCCAGATAAGCCTCAGCCACTTCAATCATCTGATGCTGTACCACATTAAATGCATCATAAGCTTCTAAACCGCCATCAACCAATTTTTTAATACGTCTTGCCGCAGAAGCCAAAATTGTTTTTTCCCTGTGGATGAAAGCCTGCAGGTGAAATTCTGAATCCAGCAAATGTTCATCATCTGTCTTTCTGGTTACGATTGGGTTTTTCTCTGCGAAAGCCGTTTTGGCATTTTCAAAAACATAATTAATGATGCCGAAAGATCCCATTTCTCCAAATGCTTTTCTGAATTCTGCCAGACGATTTTTGGCAACCAACTGCATCAAAACAGTGTTATCTCCTTCAAAAGTGGTATAGATTTCTGTATCATTTTTCAAAGCGTCAATTCTGTTTTCAGACAAATATCCTTTTCCTCCGCAGGCTTCACGGCATTCCTGTAATATATCTCTTGTACTCCAGGTAGAGTATGATTTCATTCCGGCTGCCAATGCCTCAATTTCCTGCATTTCGGCTTCGGTTTTGTTTAGAAAACGATTCGTTAGATATTGCAATCCAAAATGGACGGCATAGGTTTTCGCTAAATGCGGAATCAATCTTCGCTGATGCATCCTGTAATTTAAAATCGGGACTTCAGAACCTCCTTCAGGACCAAATTGTCGTCTTTGATCGCTGTAGCGAATAGCAATCGTAAGTCCAGATTTCGCTGCTGCCAAAGCCGAACGCGGAATTCCTATTCGTCCGCCAACCAAAGTACCTAACATGGTAAAGAAACGTCTGTTATCACTCGGAATCGGGCTTTCAAATTCTCCTTTGTCGTTCACAGAAGCAAAACGATCCAGCATATTTTCTTTCGGAATCACGACATTATCAAAACGAATGGTTCCGTTATCCACACCATTCAGTCCCATTTTATGACCGCAATCGCCTATTGTAATTCCGTTTAAAACATTTCCATTTGTGTCACGCAGCGGCACTACAAAAGCATTTACACCATAATCGTGTCCGTCAATAATCAGTTTGGCAAAAACGGTTGCCATTTGTCCGTGAACGGCAGCGTTTCCAATATATTCTTTTTGTGCTTTTTCGTGAGGGGTGTGAATTGTAAAAGTCTGATCGTTATGATTGTAAGTTGCTGTGGTTTCAAGTCCTTTTACATTTGAACCATGATGTGTTTCAGTCATTGCAAAACAGCCCGGAAGTTTTAATTCGCCAATATCTTTAAGGTATTTAGCATAATGTTTTTCAGTTCCCAAAGACTGAACACTCATTCCCCAAAGTCCAAATTGTACGCCAAATTTAATCACCAGACTTAAATCATGATAACTCAGCGTTTCCATGATGGCAAAATAATCCGCTATGTTTTCACCTCCGCCATGTCTTTTTGGATATGCCATATTGCCGAGATTTTCATTGGCTAAAATTTTACACCAATTGTAAACTGTCTGACGATAAACATTAATATCAGTAGAAGTTTCATAAGCAAATTCCGGTCTTGAAATAACTTCTTTTACTTTTTTGATAATACTGGCCTGATCGCCATCCAGGATTTCAGTCAACTTTTGGATTTCAAAATTATCGTTGGTTTTAGTAGTCGCAGTCAAAGAGTCTCCCTGGGTTTTGAAGTTCTGAATTAATTCTTCACCCAAAGCGCCCAGGTCATTTTCTAATTTTGTAAAATTCTGTTCCAATACTGAAATATCCAAATCCTTTTCAGAAAGTGCTACAGCGATATCAAAAATGGATTTTATGGACGATTTATCTTTAATACTTTTCTCAATATCCGATTTCCATTGTGTGAGTTCATTTCGCGAAGGCGGATTCAAAACATCCACTTTCGAAAGCAGAAACTGCTGCTCTTCCGGTGAAAGAATCGTTAGAGAGGTAATAAATGCCTGTAAAGTCGAAAACTCTTTTTGCGTTAAAAGATCGTCTGACCAAACAAGGTATAAAAGTGGTATAAAAGCCTTAATTTTTGAATTCTCCATAGTAAACTAAGTATTAATTTGTCTGTGGTTAAATTAATATAATTAATTGAAGTTTTCTATAAAACAGGCTCAATTAGGATTTTTTTCACATTTCAAAAATCAAAAGCAAATTTCCATGATTGTAAATTCCTGACCTGCTTTGCTAAATGTCTGAAAAGTATCTTTCATTCCCAATTTCTCATAAAAGGATTTTTTATTGGATCTTGCATTGCACCAAATTCTTCTCAAATCTTTTTTTCTGGCTAATTGGAAGATATATTCTAAAAGTTCAGAAGCTATTCCACGGCCTTGAAACTCCTGTAAAGTGGCTAGTTTTCTAAACTGCATTTCATTTTCTGAAATAAAACAAGATACAATTGAAACCAGTTTTTCTTCAATAAAAACACCAAAATGCAGTCCGGATTGATCTTCATCCAGCTGAACAAATTCTAAAGGCTGGTCAGGCCACATTACTTCATGCCTGATTTGCCAGGAATCAGAAGGTTTGATTGATTTTATAATCATATAAAAATAAAAAGAAACCGTCTAATCCATATGGAAAAGACGGTTCTAAAATAAGCTATTTTTTTCTTATTTAGCTACCGGACTATATTGTTCTAAAGTAACATATTCTTCTAGTTTCTTTTCAGACAAACCACGTGTCAGCCATCCTTTTTTATGCGCAGTGATAATGGCATACGGAGTGATCCAAAACAGGCTAAAGCTGTAAAAAACACTATATGAATAAGCCCACATGGATTCAGAAAAACTATATTTTTTAGCATAAAAAAAAGCTGAAAAACTTGATATAATGAATATACTTACGAGTGTTGAGCTAAAAAACAAAAGTGGATGGATTGCAATAAAAAAGAACATGAAAAATAAAAATGGTAAAGACATTATAATTTTTGCCGTTTGATCTAAGTATAAAAGTCTTGTTCCTAATTTAGATCCGGTTCTGAAATTTTTGAAAACATACTTTGCCATCATTATATTTTCCCTAACATTGCTTCTGCCCCAACGGATAAACATTTTATACAATCCAGTATATCCTTCCGGAACATTCGTAAGTACAATTGAATTTCTTTGAAATAAAACCTGATATCCCTGTTTCAAAATCATATTGGTCATCGCGCGGTCCTCACCAATATCTGAAGGTTCTCCCATAAATGTCTGGTTAATCCATTCGTCAAGACAGTCAAATATAGCAGTTTTTCGATATGCTGCCAAAGCTCCCGGAGTACAAAATACAGAACCTAATACGCTTTCTACAGATCTTACAAACTCAAAGCTCATTACAAAACTCACATTAAGCATTTTAGGAAGCATTGCTGTTTTATTATTCAAAACGTGAACATTTCCGGCAACAGCTCCACATTTTTCATTGTTAAAAAAAGGGCTGACTAAATTTCGCAATGTATCTTTTTTTACAATCGAATCACTGTCAACAGTCACAAAAACATCTCCTGTCCCTAATTTAAATCCTCTGTAAAGTGCGTGACGTTTTCCTTTATTTTGTGGCTGCTGATAAATGGATAAACGGTCGCCAAGTTTTATTTTAGCCTGTTGAATCCAATACCAGGTATCATCTCTACTACCATCATCAATTGCGAGTATTTGCATTTTCTGCTCTGGATAATCACTGTTTGCCAAACTTAATAAGGTATCCCAAACCAGTTTCCCTTCATTATAAGCCGGAACAATTATGGTACACGAAGGCAGTAATTCATCTGAAACAGATTCTATAGGTTTGTATTTAAAATAGAGAAATGACTTATACAGAAAAACAACTGCTTTAAAAAGAAACAAAACAGTAGCCAGAATTAAAAATGGATAACCCCAGGCAGAATTTATCCTGTCAATATGAAACTGATCAAAGTCGGATTGGAATTTATAAACCAAAAAAGCTCCGGTTATCATTAGTAAAAAAGTGCCTATAAGTACTGCAATACCCGTTGCACTTGTAGTTTGATTATTATTTATTGAGTATTGCTCTTTTTGTGCTTCGTGAAGACCTGAGTCATAAAGCTGTTCTGAAGTAATTGATTCGCTTTTCATTCTGGATTGTATTTTTTATGTAAATGGCATTTATTTTTAATTCTTTATCTGAGAGAATTGCTACAATCCTGAATAGGCAAGGCTTGTGCCATTTGAATTCATATCTGATATTGAGTCATTTAAAAAAATGAGCTATTTTTTTATGTGTATTTATTACACACTTTTCCGAAACAATACACACATTTTTAAGTTTTAACGAATAAAAAAAGACAAGTCAATTTCAAAACATATCAAATAGAAAAACCGCCTGATTCTAAAAGAAAAAGACGGTTTTGAAAATTAATATATAACCTTAAAAATTATAAAATATAATCAGTATTGATGAAATTAGATTCTTTACTGTTTAATAATTCCTGAAGGATTTCATTGTTATAAGCTATATCTTTTGAAGCTACGAAAGTACGGATTGAAAATGAACGCAATGCATCCGGAATACTCAATGTTCCTACCGCAGAGTCTTTACGGCCTGTGAACGGGAACGCATCAGGACCTCTCTGGCAAGAACTGTTCAGGTTTACCCTGCATACTAAGTTAACCAAAGCATCAATAAGCGGTGCAAGAGTTTTGATATCTTTTCCAAACAAACTTACCTGTTGTCCGTAATTTGATTCGGCCATATCGTCAAGCGGTTCGTTAATATCCTTGAAGGAGATAATTGGCACAACTGGTCCAAATTGCTCTTCATGATACACTCTCATTTCTTTGTTTACAGGATAAAGAACAGCAGGGAAAATATAATTTTCTGAGTGCTTTCCTCCTTTTTCATTTAATATTTTTGCGCCTTTACTTTTTGCATCGTCGATTAAGCCCTGAATGTAAGCTGGTTTATCTTCCTCTGGAAGCGGAGTCAAAGAAGCTCCTTTTTCCCATGGATTTCCAAATACTAAAGCATCTACTTTTTCAGAAAAACGTCTGTTAAATTCTTCAGCAATAGACTCATGAACATATAACACTTTTAAAGCTGTACAACGCTGACCATTAAAAGATAACGAACCTGTAATACACTCCTGAATTGCCAAATCTAAGTCGGCATCCGGTAAGATAATGGCAGGGTTTTTAGCTTCCAGACCTAAAATCAAACGCAGTCTGTTTTTGTTTGGATGCTGATCCTGTAAAGCAATAGCTGATTTACTGTTTCCAATCAATGCCAAAACATCAATTTTTCCTGATTTCATGATTGGAGAAGCCACTTCACGACCTCTTCCGTATACGATATTGATAACTCCCTTTGGAAAGCTGCTTCTGAAGGCTTCTAATAATGGAGAAATACATAAAACTCCGTATTTTGCCGGTTTAAAAATCACGGCATTACCCATAATCAGAGCAGGAATCAATAACGAGAACGTTTCGTTAAGAGGGTAGTTATATGGTCCAAGGCACAATACAACCCCAAGAGGCCCACGGCGAATCATTGCGTTTACGCCCTGAACTTTTGAGAATTTAGAACTGCGTCCGTTTAATTCTTTATAACTGTCAATAGTGTCCTGAATATATTCTACTGTTCTGTCAAATTCTTTTTGGGAATCGCCAAGGTTTTTTCCGATTTCCCACATCAAAAGTTTCACTACTTCTTCGCGGGTTTCTTTCATTTGCCTTACGAAATTCTCCATGCATTTGATACGGTCAATCACTTTCATCGTTGGCCATAAACCTTGTCCTTTATCATAAGCAGCAGTAGCAGCTTCAACTACCTCAGCTGCTTCTTTTTCTGCCATGAACGGAATAGAACCCAATAATGTCGGCGCATATTTTTCAGTAGAAGAAATAGTAGAAAACACAGGTGTAGTCTGACCTGTCCACTTTTTTAATTCTCCGTTTACAAGATAAGTATCCTGATTCAGAAGGTCTTTAATTTGATATTCCTCGGGTATAAAACTCATAATCTGGTAATTTTAGTTTTGGTTATTTATTCGTTTTTAAATGAAAAAAGAGGCTTTACCGCCTCTTTCACTTTTATGGATTTACGGTATCACCTTCCCAATCCAGGATTCCGCCAAGCAGATTATAGGCATTCTCAAAACCTAATTCATTCATAATCTGACATGCTTTTGCGCTTCTCGCTCCCGAACGGCAATACACATAATAGTTTTTATTTTTATCCAGTTCTTCTATTTCATAAATAAAAGCCTGACCTTTATTGATGTCAATATTAACAGCATTTTCAATATAGCCGTCGTTAAACTCGTCTTCAGTTCTTACATCAAGTATAACTGCATTTTCATCAGATTTTAATTGTTCAACCCAATCTTCTTGTGATAAATTCATAGCATTGTGTTTTTTGTAAAATTAAATGTTTTTACTAAATAAAATACGTACAAAATACGATTTCGATTATTATTCACAGAAAACGTTTTAGAAGAAGTATTATACTTAGTGTTTTACAAATTTACTCACTATTTTCAAAAAAACATACTGGAATGTCGATAGAAAATAGGATATTTTCATTTCAGGAATTCCTTTCTTAAAAATAGTTTTCTGACAATTTATAACAATTCAATCTATTATCTTTGCAAACAATTATAAGTTTTAGTTTGTTTTTGATAAAATCTGTAATAACAAAACATTAAGATTTTATTTTTAACGGGAAGACAAAAAATTAAAGATTTAGAACAGTATCGTTTATTTTTAAATTTCACCCATGCAGCCTTCATTAAAAACCCTCTTTCCAAATTTCTCCAATGAACTGATTGCTGTTATTGAAGAAACCGGGAGTCCACAAGATTTTAAATCCGGAACAATCTTAATGCGAACCGGACAGTATATTAAAAATACGGTTTTGATTACCAAAGGAAAAATCAAAATCTATCGCGAAGGCGAAGATGGCGGTGAGTTTTTAATGTATTATTTACAGCCGGGACAGGCCTGCGCCATTTCTATGATTTGTACCGCAAAAAGCGAAAAAAGCCAAATTATGGCCAAAGTAGTCGAAGATGTTTCTGTCATGATGATTCCCCTGCAAATGATGGACAAATGGATGATGGAACACCGTTCCTGGTACGAATTTGTCATTGAAACCTATCGAAGCCGTTTTGAAGAAGTCCTTGAAGTTATTGATAATATCGCTTTCCGATCCATGGATGAACGTTTGGAATTTTACCTGAAAAGACATTCTGACTCCTGTGGTTGCTCTGAAGTCAAACTTTCTCATCAGGAAATTGCAACCGAACTGAATACCTCAAGAGAAGTCGTTTCAAGATTGCTCAAAAAAATGGAACAAAGAGGATTGGTGAAGCTCAACAGAAACCAAATTGAGTTATTAAAAACTAATTTCACGAATTAGCACTAAATCTATTCTGTCACATTGAGCGAAGTCTACATGCTTTTCGGGTTCTCAACTCCGCTCGAACTGACATTATAAGTAACATAAAAATCCATTTGATATTTTAATCTATTACAAAATCACCTTCTGTGATAAATGTTACTGTAGATTTCTAATTTACAAACCACCTTTGCATCAAAACAAATGCAATGGAATATCTGGGTTATTTTGCCTCTATCATTATCGGAATTTCGCTGGGCTTAATTGGCGGCGGCGGATCGATATTGACTATTCCGATTCTTGTTTATTTGTTTAAGGTAAGTCCGGACCAGGCCACTTCGTACTCTTTATTTATTGTTGGGCTTACAGCTATGTCAGGAAGTTACAGCCATTACAAAATGGGAAACCTCAAACTCAAATCGGCGTTTTACTTTGCCATTCCGTCTGTGGTTTCAATTTTAATCATCCGTGAAGTTATTTTTCCGAAAATCGCAGCCACGTTATTTTGCATAGCCTCTTATTCGGTTTCAAAAGACTTTCTGATTATGATTGTCTTTTCAGTATTGATGATTACTGCAGCAATTTCGATGATTAAAAAAGACCAGCCCGAAATAAAAAATGCCGAAACCAATTACCCGCAATTAAGCTTAATCGGTTTTGTGGTCGGAATCGTAACCGGATTTCTGGGTGCCGGTGGCGGTTTTTTAATTATCCCGGCCTTATTATTTTTTGCCAATTTACCCATGAAACAAGCCGTTGGAACATCATTATTAATCATTACAATCAATTCAACAATAGGTTTTGGAGGCGATTTATATATCGGAACACCCATAGATTATCCCTTTTTATTAAGCGTTTCTGCCATGGCACTCCTGGGAATGCTAATTGGAAGCCAGTTTTCTAAAAAGATTGACGGAGCAAAACTAAAACCTCTTTTTGGCTGGTTTGTTCTCGTAATGGGTGTTTATATTATTACAAAAGAAGTTTTGTTTTAAGGCTTTCACGCAATTTTTAAATATTTTGAATTTAGTTTCACTTGTAGAGTAGTCTTTGTCAGGATTCTGAATTTTGACAAAGACGAAACTAAACCTAAAATTAGTTGTAATTCTTACCAAAACAGCTTTAGAACCTTTAAATTAATCAATTCTTTTTGGCACTAAGTTTGTGTTTCTTGGCGAAAACAATCCGCCTAATGAATAAAATTACTCTCGTTTCTCTCTTTTTTTACTTTTGTAACTTTACTTACAGCCAGAATATCATTTACAGAACAAATTCTTTAAATAATACTGTAATCCAAACTGATGTCAAATTGGAAGTAAATTACAAAACCGACTTATTTGGCAACACCATTATTGAAGATGCATATGGAAGAACACTCGTAATTTTAAAGAAAGATATCTTTGGTAATATTATCATTACAGACCCATTCGAAAAAATTATAGCCAAACAGGTTAAAGATATTTTCAACAATGTTATGATTAAAAATGGGAAAGACGAAATCATAGCCAAAGAAGTAAAAGATATATTTGGTGATATCAAAATTGTAGACAAACATGATCGGATACTGGCAAAACAAAAAAAAGATTTTCATGGAAACACTGTAATTGTAGATAACAATGACCAAATTTTATCTACAAACAAAAATGCTCTTTTTGGTCCCATACTAATAGAGAGACCATACGAAAGATCAATTATTATTGAAAATTGGGGAATCTATGGCGATTTGAAAGTTTTTTTCGATTAAGAATTTATATTTTTTTGACGTTCTTTATATCGGGCTATCCATACCAATCCATAGCGCCCGGTTAAATCATATCCTCTTGTTCCTAAAAAAAATTTAGCCCAAAAAATGAATTTTGGGCCAAAACAGAACGCATTTCAATTGGAGTTACTTCAAATTTCCCCAAATTTTTGTTTATAACGTCCAAGCTCAATTTCTGTCCTGTTTAAAAGCTTTTCTAATAGCTGAATTTTGTCTTCATATAGTTCTTTGATCGTAGAAGTATTTTCTGTGTTAATCAAAATACTCCCATTATTATTTCCGGTGATTTTATTAAAAGAATTAAAGTACCGATCGTAATCAAAACTGATGATATCTTCAACACTTACATCAAGAATTCTTCCTATTTCGACCAGTTTTTCGTAACTCAAAGAAGTTTTTCCTTTTTCAATTTTACTATAACCGGCCTGAGTTACACCTAATTTTTCTGCCATATATTCCTGAGTGTAATTTTTTAACTCTCTAATGTTTTTGATTTTGTTTTTAATTGTTGTTGTGGCCATATCTTTTTTAATTTGGGGTCAGGTATAGCTAAAACAGCCCGCCATTAAACTTTTTAACAGCATAACTATACCTTATTTAGGGTACTCTAAAACTTCATATTGTCAGGAATAGTAACGCAGTAGTTCATTATTTTTTTCTGCTGGTAATAAAATAACCATACATCAAAGCTGCCATTATGAAAACTAAATCATAATGGGAAATTCCAAATAAATACATTTTTGATTTTTTTATTTAAGCAGTCTTTTTTATACTTCTTTCAAACTGAAGATCCAGAAAATGATCTATCTGTTCGCCTATCACAGGTCGGTCCTTTGCTGCAATTTTAATCTTTATTTCTTTTCTGTAAATATCTTTTACAAATACGAAATACACAAATTCTGAAGTGTTATCAAATCTTGCGATTATAATAAAAACGTAACATAAAAGTGTCGGAATAATATAGTATAGATCCATCAGGTCTGAGAAAATCATACAATAATACGCTACGGCGGTTACGGCTATAAAAGCAGCATTTTCAAGAAAATACTTTTTCTTTTTTTTTAGCAATCCCAGTTCTTTAATTTCATCAAAATCATACTGCCAGTTTTTAGATTTGTAGTGAAATTTAATCGTGTCGGTAAAAATAGTTATGAACATAATAATAAGTAAATAAAAAAATAAAGGTTTGTGTAAAATCTTTTGGAATCTTTATAAAAATTCTTAGATACGCAATATTAAGCATTAACTTCTTTTTTTTCTTACAACACAAATTATAGAATATAACTAATAGTTGTAATTAAATCCTTAGAAAAAACTAGAGTGAATTGCCTTTACTTTTTATCTTATTTACTAGAGAATATTATTTTAGGCTTTTCCTACGGCCGGGCTATACGCTAAATCAACTGCTAACAAAACCTACGGCTGAAAAGTGCTTTTTCTATATCGGGAGATACCGGTGCTATCTCTAATGCGGTCAACTAATCATAATGTTTTTTATTACATATCTGGAAAAGTCTGGAATAATCCATTTTTTTGAGAATTGAGAAACATCTAAAATTCAATTACAAACTAGAGAGATTTAGTATGGAGTAGGTTTTACATGAGGGAAAATAATTTGAATAACCGGTATATTTTGCCTGTTTCAACAGATTAGGTTTTGAAAAATCAGGCTATTTATAGTGCTTACAAATTGACTAAATTCAAGTATAAAAATAAATTACTATTTTTGCTTTTTAAGGTGTCCATAATATATACAAATACCACATGACAGATATAATTGCATTCTCTTCAAGCTTATTAGGTTTGTTTTTTCTAATATTGAATACCTTTTTATTTTTTAAAAATAAACAAGTACGTGAAAAAACTGAAAAAACTTTTTTGTGGTATCTATTTTCTCTTTGTATTGTAGAAATAATATGCCATCTGATAGGATTTTTATACTTTGGACAAAACTTTTTTGTATCGCACTTTTATTTTTATTTCCAACTATTATTTTTATCTATACTTTTCAAAAAATTAATTTCAAATACGATTTTGAAAAAAGTTATATTGACAGTTTTAATCGCACAAACAGTAATTTTAGCGTCAATGTATATAAAAGATCCAAATTCATTTTGGAACTTTAATAATTATGAAATTATTTCCATCTCTATAATTTTAATACTTTATGCGCTTTATTATATTGTCTCCAATTTAGCAACCGAGCATCGTTATTTCAACTTTTCTATTGGTTTAATTCTATATTTTGCGTGTAGTGTCACGATTTTTTCTGTAGGCAATTTAGAATTAGTGTTATGTGAGGATCCTTTTATAGATATATGGATTTTTAATATTGTCTTCTATATTATTTTTCAAATCTTTATCTTTAAGGAGTATCTTTTCCTGAAATCAAAAAAACAAATGGAATGAACATTAAAGTGTTTCTAAAACCCATTTTGTTTATTTTTTATGCAGTCGTTTTTTTTAATACGTCGCTTGTTTTTTCTTTTCAAACAAAGAATTTTTCACTTCAAAACCCAAATGGTGATGTTACCACAATTGAAAAAACATTTCTAAATAAAAAACAGCCTATTTCTGACCAGACGATAAATGAAGTAAAGAAAAGCCAAATTTTATTACTGGTTGTTGTTACTTTTTTTGTGAGTGGGTTTCTGTTCTTAATTTATCACTTAAAAAAAGTACGAATTATAAACCAGCAGTTAGAAAGTTATTCCAAACAAAACGAATTTTTAATTAGCGAAACCAATCATCGGGTCAATAATAATTTACAACTAATTTCATTACTTATAGCTGATACACTTCGTAAAAAGCAAGGGGACGAGAATAGAAATGATTTTGTCAAGCTTTTATCAAAAGTAGAAACTATTGCTTCTTTACATAGACATCTGTATCAAACAAAAAACAACAATGAAATTGACTTAAAGGAATATCTTCTGGAAGTAAAAAATAATTTTACAAGTTTAGAAGAAGATAAAGAATTTGAGATTACTTTTGAGATCGATTCGATTCAAATTCATTCTGATAATGCAATGTATATTGGTTTACTAGTTACCGAATTAATCATAAATTCGGTAAAACATGCCTTTGAAAAAAATCATGAAAAACGAATGAATTTAGAAATTAACAAAGAGAATAATTTCATTTCATTTGATTATAAAGACAACGGGTTAAATTCGACAGATAAAAAAGTTAGTCCTAAATTAGTACTACAACTTTGTCAGCAATTAAAAGTCAACCCAACGATAGAAACTGCCAAAGGTTTCCATTTATATTTTAATTTATAGCCTTTATGCCTAAAATAGTAATTGTAGAAGACCAGGTTTTAATTGCAAATCATATAAAAAATATTTTAACAGATTGCGGTTATGCCTCTATTGAATTGGCTTTCAATTTAAATGATGCTACAATTACATTACATCAATTTTTACCCGAAATTATTTTATTAGACATCAATGTAGAAGGCCACGATACCGGAATTGAATGGGCAAAAATGAACCTAACTAATGAAAAAGTCATTTTCATTACGGGTCAAACGGAAATGGAAACCTTAAAAAAGGCATTAAAAATTCAGCCTGTTGCCTATTTAACAAAACCTATAAAAAAAATCGATTTAATTGCTGCTATCGAAGTAGCAAGAGAACAATCCAAACCAAAATCAATCACTGTTAAAGATGGTTATAAGGATGTAAAAATTTTATTAGATTCTATTTTATTTATTAAAAGTGATAAAAATTATATCGATATTATAACTACTTCTAAAACCCATACCATTCGAACTACTTTAGATAATTTTCATAAAGAATTAGATGCTTCCACTTTTTACAAAGTTCATCGCTCATATATTGTAAATAAAGATAAAATTTCCATAAAATCCAGTTCGTTTGTAAAAATTGAACAGTATGAAATTCCTATTTCCAGAGAGATCGACTTCCGAATTTAGATTCGTCCACAAAGTTCTGCTGTTCGTCCCAAATTAAGACTTGAGGTGCTTTTTTGTGATAATTTTGGGTATTAAATACCACATTATATGAAACAAAAATACTTCATTACAGTTTTACTGTCTTTACTATTTGGAATCACAAATGCACAAAACAATGCATTACAAATGAGTAATGACAGTTATTTTAGTAGCTACAATAGAAACTCCTCTTTTTACAGTGATTATTACTTAAACAGTACTAGTTTTACTATCGAGTATGATTTTTATTTAAACGCATCAAATAATTACAATGCTCAATTTAGTTCCTTTGCCAGCAATGGGGTTGTTGCAAAACCTATCCATTTTTATGTGAATAATACAGGGGCTTCTGCCTTATTATTAGGAAACGGCACAACAGAAGAAGCGGTTCCTGGAATGCCAACTTTTAACGCACAACAGTGGTATCATATTGCCTTTGTCGTGACAAATTCAGGTACTAAAAATGTAAAGGTATATGTAAATGGAGTACCTACCATTGACTATAATTTTACTGCTACTTTAGATGGTTTTGACGGACTAACCGATATTAATCTTGGCGCCACCAGTTACAGTTCTACCACTAATACGGGGAATGCTAAATATGATAATTTCCGTATATGGTCTTCGGCAAGAACGGCAACAGAAATAGCGAATAATTATGCCTCCTGTTTGGTTGGGAATGAACCTGGACTAGTGAGTTATTTTAATTTTGATGGATATAATGGCAGACGTATTGAAAACTTGTTTACCTATAGTCCTGAATATAGTATATTTTATATTTTTAATAACTATTCTTTCGTTTCAGGTAGTGGTTGTGCTACGCCTCCTTTATACGACCCTATAACCGTAACGGGTGATTTTAATGCAACTTTTTATTATGCAGGCCAAATCAACGGAAAACCAAACTATAAAACAGATCGTGTGGATTGCGGTATCAATACCAGTCAAGCCCGATGTGCTAGTTCACCTTCATATTCAGAAATAATTTGGGAAAACAACCAATGGATAATACGCACTGGAGGTTGTGTTTGGGAGCTTGGAGAAGCTTGTGTTCCAGTGTCTTATTCGGGATTAGCTGTTGGTATTAATTCAAATGATACAACACTGCCTCCCTGTGCAGGATGGACTAGTAATGTTACTGTTTACACTACACACTGTACTACTTTAGCCACTACAAATCAAAAATTAGAAGAAAATATTTCCATTTACCCTAATCCAACCCCTAATATCTTGAATGTTGAAGTCAAAGAAAAGGTTACTATTAAGGTTTTTGATGTTATGGGTAAAATGATTTTGGTTAGAAATAATGTACTGGATTCAGAAAAAATAAACCTCACTAACTTTCCTAATGGGGTATATTTAGTAAAAGTAACCGATGCTACTGGAAACAATAAAAGTTATAAGATAATTAAAGAATAACTACATAATACCCCTTTTAAATGAAAAAAAATTACGCTTTTCTAATCGTAGTACTGTTATGTGGAATAACCACTGCGCTACAAGCACAAAACAATGCACTCAATCTTGATGGAACGGCTAATTATGTAAGCATTCCTAATACCTATTCTATAAACAGTAGTGCCTTTACTGTCGAATTTGATTTTTATATGAATTCCTTACAGGATTATAATGGAGGGATTTCCTCAACAAATAATGCTGGGATCCCTCAACCCTTTGATTTCTATGTAAATAATCTGGGTGAAGCTAAACTGGCTTTAGGTAATGGCTCACAATCTGACACTATTAATTTAACTACCTTAAATGCAGGGCAATGGTACCATATTGCTATAGTGGTAGGTGATGGAACTTTGAGAGTACAGATAAATGGTAACCTAACAACTCTTTCTTTTATAGGTAGTTCATTATCAAGCACAGGTAATATTAGAATTGGAGACCGTATGGATGGCGTAACGAACGCCAATGCAAAATTTGACAACGTTCGCATTTGGTCAGTAGCCAGAGCCTTTTCAGAAATACAAAATAACAGAAGTACCTGTTTAACTGGAAATGAAGCAGGATTGGATATTTA
Source organism: Flavobacterium salmonis (assembly GCF_903819435.1). GTDB lineage: Bacteria > Bacteroidota > Bacteroidia > Flavobacteriales > Flavobacteriaceae > Flavobacterium > Flavobacterium chungangense. The sequence goes on from NZ_CAIJDP010000068.1 coordinate 233,817, forward strand.
TTACACCTTTGAAAACATTTCCGGAAATACCGTTCCTGATATTGCTGGAAATAACGGCAGCCAAAATGGTACTATTACAGGTAGTTTTTCAAATACGGCTGGTACAGGTTGTACACCAATGGTTCCAGCTGCTCCCACAACAAATTATGCTACACAAATTTTTGCAGGCGACGACAAAACACTAGCCGATCTTCAAATTAGTGGAAACAACATCAAATGGTATTATGAACCTCCAGGAAATTACTTACTATCCAACAATTATCCGTTATATGATAAATTAATGTACTATGCGACACAAACTGTAACAGGTCTAGAAAGTACAAATCGATTAGCCATACCCGTAAACAGAATTTCTAATGCTACACAAATTGTGCCTCCAGCCAGTACTGTTGCCAATTTAGTTGCTAATACGCTTACAGGCGCAACAGCACAATGGTTTACAACTCCGTCTGGCGGTACTCCTTTAGCTAGTTCGGATGCCATTACTTCTGGGACTTATTATGTAGAACAAGTTATAACAACAGATATAGAAACTCTTGGAAATGGGTTTAATTTACCTGCAGGAATTGCGATTGAAACTGATGGTAAAATTATAGTAGCAGATTATGCTAATAATTCCATAAAGCGCATGAATGTTGACGGTACTGATGTGATTACTTTAGGTTCAGGATTTTCTCTTCCGGTAGGAGTTGCCATACAAGCAGACGGTAAAATCATAGTAGCAGATACTGGTAATAATGCCGTTAAACGAATGAATGCCGATGGAACCAATATAGAAATAGTAGGTTCAGGTTTTAACCAACCAACAGGAGTTGCCCTACAAGCCGATGGTAAAATTGTAGTAGCAGATTATAATAATAATGCTATCAAACGTATGAATACCGATGGAACCAATATACTAACATTAGGTTCAGGGTTTAATTATCCTTCTGGTGTTGCCTTACAAGCGGATGGTAAAATTATCGTAACTGATTCTTATAATAATGCTATCAAACGTATGGATCCAGATGGCATGAATATCGTTACACTAGGTTCGGGATTTAATGAACCATATGGAGTTGTCGTGCAAGCCGATGGTAAAATTGTAATAGCTGATTATGGAAATAATGCCGTTAAACGTATGAATACCGATGGAACCAATATAATAACATTGGGTTCAGGGTTTTACCAACCAACCGGAGTTGCCTTACAAGCCGATGGTAAAATTGTAGTGGCAGATTATAGTAATAATGTCATAAAACGCATCACTGAAGCCTCAACCAGTAACCGTGTAGCGGTACAAGTAGCCACTACAACAACCCCTGCTACTCATTTACATTTTGATGGTACTAATAATTACATTCCATTAACTCATTTTGAAAAACCAAACGAATTTACCATCGAGGCTTGGGTAAAAAATGATTATGACTCTGGTACTATTATCTGCTGGGGTAAAAACACAAATGATACCAGTCATACTAAATTACGTGTAGATGATGGAGATGTAGATTTCTACACTTATGATAATGTCAATGATGTAAGTAGTACTATTTCATCTTCAATCCATATCAATAGTAACTGGCATCATATAGCCGTAGTAAAAAATGCAAATCCTACAAATAACCTTGAAATTTATGTGGATGGTGTTTTAGGAGCAACTGGTACCGTAAACATTAATATTACCTCAGATAATTTATTGATTGGGGGCAGAACCTATAATAATTCAGGTCCTTTTGAATTTTATGAAGGCGAACTAGATGAAATACGAATTTGGAATGTTGCCAGAACAGCTACTCAAATTAATGCGTCTAAAGACTGCGAATTACTTGGTAACGAAAATGGCTTACTAGCCTACTATAAATTCAATCAAGGATATGACCAAGCGAATAATACTGCTATTAGTACTTTGACCAACTCGGTTACTGGAGGTTCAAATGGTGTTTTGAATAACTTTAATCTTTATGGAACCAAATCAAATTGGTTAAACGGTTCTCCTATTACATCTGGAGTAACCTGTGCCAGCCTTGGAACTGATGATTTTCTAAGTTCGAATGATTTTCAAGTCTACCCAAATCCGTCATCAGGAATTTTTAACATACAAACTAAAGAAGATGGTTTATTGGAAGTGTATGATGTTACAGGTAGAAAAGTAACATCTCAAAAAGCAACTTCAGCAACTTCACAAGTCGATTTGTCTGGGTACAATAATGGGGTTTATTTCCTGAAAACCAATAGAGCAACTTTAAAACTAATTAAAAATTAAAACAATGCTAAAGAAATTACTTTTACAGCTAGTATTTTTGTTTGCTCCATTGGCAATTTTGGCGCAAAATTTTACTCAGGGCGATTTAAATTACATAGTAACTACAGGAACAAACGTGTCTGTGAAGGCGGTTAATAAAACACTAACTACAGCAAACATTCCTACAAGTGTAACAAACGAAAGTATTACGTATGCAGTAACAAATATAGGAACTAATGCTTTTGATAGTTGCACCGGACTTACCTCGGTAACAATTCCTAACTCTGTAACCAGCATCGAAAATAGCGCTTTCTTTAATTGTACAGATCTCACTTCGGTAACGATTCCTAATTCGGTAACCAGTATTGGAAATTTTGCTTTTTTAAATTGTAAAAACTTAACTACTATAACAATTCCTCAATCGGTAACGAGTCTTGGCAATTCTGTTTTTTATTATTGTTCAGGTCTCACTTCTGTATCCATTCCTAATTCAGTAACGAGTATTGGAATTGATACTTTTAATAGTTGCACAGCTCTCACTTCTGTAACGATTCCTAGTTCGGTAACGAGTATTGGAATTACTGCTTTTTATAATTGTTCAGGTCTCACTTCTGTAACGATTCCTAATTCAGTAACGAGTATTGGAAATAATGCTTTTGGAAATTGCACAGCTCTCACTTCTATAACCATTCCTAATTCGGTAACAAGCATTGGATTTTATGCTTTTTCAAGTTGTACAGCTCTCACTTCAATAAAAGTTCTCAACCCATCGCCAGTAAACATCGATGCCAATGTTTTTAACGGTGTAGCAATTGCTAACATTTCGCTTTCTGTGCCTGGATCAAGTGTATCTGCATATCAGGCAGCAGCAGTTTGGCAGGATTTTAACTCTATTACCAATATACCTCAAGGCACTCACCTTAACTTTGATGGAATAAATGATTATGTAAGTATTCCTTATTCATCAAATTTTAACTTTGGTACAGGTAATTTCTCAGTTGAGTGCTGGGTAAAAACATCTAATAGTGCTGTTAAGGTAGCAGTAGGAGCAATTCAATCAGGTGATTTTTGGTTAGGCATTAACAATGGTAAAGCCAATTTTTCAATTTCTGGAGGCGGAAACGCTACAGGAACAACAACAATTTCTGATGGCGCCTGGCATCATATTGTGGGGGTTCGAAACAATGGAATTAACTATATTTACGTTGATGGAGCTTTAGAAGGTCTAATTAACAATGCGGTTGCTTTTAACCTGACTTCAAATCCTGTAACTATTGGCAACTTTAATGGGAGTTTTAATTTTCAGGGCAATATAGACGATGTTCGTATTTGGAATAAAGCACTAACAGCCTCAGAAATTAGTGCAAGAAAAAACTGCGAATTAGACAATACACAAGCTAATTTGTTAGCCTATTATAAATTTAATCAGGGTTATGATCAGGAGGATAATTCTGCTACAACTACGCTAACCGATGCTACTTCAAACACCAATAATGCCACATTAATTAACTTTGCATTAAACGGTACTACATCAAACTGGTTAGCCGGATCTCCAGTGACTACTGGTTCTGTTTTACCAGGAAATCCTTCTGTTACGACTCCTGTAACATATAACTCAGGTGATACCGCTAGTGCACTTACTGTTACTATTGGAAGTAACGGAACTGGATTAGTTTGGTATACTACTGCGACAGGTGGAACAGGTTCTACAACAGCTCCAATTCCTTCAACAGCTAGTGTAGGTTCAACATCCTATTGGGTATCTTGTACTAATGCCTATGGATGTGAAAGTGACAGAATTGAAATCGTTGTCACAGTAAACTCAGTAACCCCAGCAACACACTTACATTTTGACGGGAATAATGATTTAGTAAATCTGGGTAGTAATTTATCTGCTTCGCTCAATAACAATACAAAAATTACTCTTGAAGCATGGATAAAGCCTGAGTCAATTGGAACGAATAGAACAATTGTTGGAAATTATAATAATGGTGCTTTCCAAATGCAGTCTTTACTGAGACAAAACGGAAGCTCTTTAGAATTTTGGATTGGTACAAATACTGGTTTTACAGATGCAACTGTATCGAATGTTCTGTCTGCAAATACTTGGTATCATATAGCAGGAATCTGGGATGGTACTACAATGAAACTATACATTAATGGTAATCAAGTAGCCAGCTATCCTAAATCAGGATCATTGTCGACAACTACTAATAATTATATGATTGGTAATAGTTCAACAAACGAAAGATTTCATGGATCAATTGACGAAGTTCGTATTTGGAATGTGGATTTATCACAAGCTGATATTCAAAACACTATGAATTGTGAATTACAAGCTACTCAACCTAATCTTCTGGGTTATTATAAATTGAATCAAGGTTTTGATAGTATAAACAACAGTTCTGTTACCATTGCAACTGATGCGTCAGGAAATGGAAACGATGGTACATTAACTAATTTTGCATTGACTGGTGGTACTTCAAACTGGGCAGCAGGTTCGCCTATTAGCACTGGAAACACTTGTAACACTCTAAGTAATAAAGATTTCACTTACAGCAATTACTATAAAGTTTACCCAAATCCATCCTCAGGAATTTTTAATATAGAAACCAAAGAAAACACCTTATTGGAAGTATATGATGTTACAGGTAGAAAAGTAAAATCTCAAAAAGCTACTTCAGAAACTTCACAAGTGGATTTATCCGGGTACAATAATGGGGTTTATTTCCTGAAAACTAATCAAGGAACAACAAAGTTGATTAAAAAAGGCTTATAGTTTTTCTTACAAAAGCCAATTACTAAAAGACTAAAAAGCGCAGGGAGATGTATTTCTTCTTGCGCTTTTTTTGGTTGGCTTTCTTTTTAATGAATAATACCATTTTTGAATAAATAACAGTCTAATTTTATTGAAAAAAAACTAAATCCACAAACTCTGTAATTACAGTTTCTTCTATTGGGTCTAGCCCTATTTTGAGCTCTTCCCTTGTATTGTATATAATTATGCTCTATTTTTTGAGTAGAATATTAAAATACTTTAATGCTCCCCATACCCAACATCATCCATCTTTCCGCTAAAAACACGATACTGAATAATAAAATACACAATCACCAGAAACAAAGCCACAAAAAACCAGCTCAGACCGGCATTGAGTCCGTATTCGCCAGCAGCAGTATTGTAAATCGTAAGCGAAGGATTTACCTTATTGGTAGACGGCAGAACATTTGGGAAAATCGAAACGGCTGTTGAAGCAAATCCGCCAACAAGAAATAAGGTAGAAAATATAAAAGCCTGTCCGTCTTTTTTAAAAGTCCGCACTTTGAACAATCCTAAAATCCCAACAAAAGTCATTACAGGAAAAAACCATAAAATTGGATTTTCTACAAAATTATGAAATGGTTTCGGCTCAATAAAATGCCAGATCTGAAGTGAAATAATCACTAAAACCAACAAAGCAATATTCAGTTTAAAAACTAAGTTTTTAAGTTTTTCGTTTAAGGAAGAATTCGTTTTATAAATAATCCAGTTCGCACCGTGAATCATCAATGCGACAACACTTACGATTCCCAAAAACAAAGTAAACCAATCGATAATTCCCAATTGATCTGCCTGCGGGCTGAAAGTCGGATTCCATAAAGGAAGAAAAAAATAATGTGGCTCCTGCGTAGAAACACCGTTTTCTACCATTCCGAGATTTACTCCGCGAACGATATTTCCCAAAGCAATTCCGAAGAACAAAGCCAGAAGCAGACTTGCAATCCCGAAAGCCTTATCCCAAATGGCTTCCCACATGTGATGATGCACCTGACCACGCATTTCCAGACCAATAGCACGGAAAATCAACAGCCATAAAATCATAATCAGGGGCAGATAAAAACCGCTGAAAGACGAAGCGTACAAAGTTGGAAAAGCAAAAAACAAAACCCCTCCGGCTGCAATCAGCCAGACTTCATTGGCATCCCAGAACGGACCAATCGAGTTTGTAATGACTTTTTTATCTCTTTCAGTTTCCGCAAAAAACAAGTGAATAATTCCTGCCCCAAAATCGTAGCCGTCCAACACAATATAAACGGCAAGGATTCCCATTAAAACTACATACCAAAAAAATTCCATACCTATATTTTTTCTGTTGAAAGTTCCACATAATGCGGCCCTTTATTGATAATTTTTCCAATTAAAAGCAAAAACAGCATACCAAGCAATAGATACAATCCGATAAAACCCAGTAAAGTAAACAAGGTATTTCCGGATGAAACCGTTGGCGAAGCACCGGAAGCCGTTCGCATTAAATTATAAACCAGCCACGGCTGTCTTCCTAATTCTGCGGTGTACCATCCTGTAGTGTTAGCGATATAAGGGAATGGCATCATAAACATCAGCGACCATAAAAGCCATTTGGTTTCAAACAATTTCCCTCTGATTAACTGAAAAAGTGAAATAATCATTAATCCAATAAAAACAGTTCCGAGCCCTACCATAATATGATAGGCATAATACAATCCTGAAATATTGGTTGGATGCAGGTCTTCTTCAAATTGGTCTAGCCCATGAATTTCCTTATCCCAGTTTCCATACGTCAGGAAGCTCAATATATTCGGAACGGCTATTTTATTATCGAGTTTTTTGTCTTTTACATCGGGCTGACCAATTAAAACAATTTCAGAACCTTTTTCTTCTGTGTGAAAAATTCCTTCCATAGCCGCAAAAGTCACAGGCTGATACTTCACTACGTTTTTAGCCAGTAAATCTCCTGTTGGAACTGCTACAAAAAGACTCGAAATCAATCCGAAAATGACTCCGGTTTTTAAAAATAATTTACCAAAAGAAACATTCTTTCTGCTTAAAATATAAAAAGCGCCAATTCCGGCAACCACAAACGAACTCGTTACTAAAGAAGCCGCCTGATTGTGAAGATAAGAAGGCCATAGCCACGGATTTAAGAACAATGCTTTAAAATTTGTCAGTACAAATTTTCCGTTTTCCAGAATTTCGTAACCCACCGGATTCTGCATCCATGAATGTGTCGCTATAATTAAGTAACCGCTGGCCCAGGAACCAATCATGATTAACAATCCGGTTACAAAATGCCATTTATGTCCGAGTAGTTTTTCTCCAAATAAAAAGATTCCCAAAAAAGAAGATTCGAGAAAGAACGAAAACATCCCTTCCATTGCCAGCGTCTGACCGACGATTCCTCCTGTTAATTCGGAGAATTTTGCCCAGTTGGTTCCAAACTGAAACTCCATCGGGATTCCGGTTACAACGCCCATCGCAAAATTCAGTGCGAAAATCTTCATCCAGAAATGCGTAGCGTGATTGTATTGTTCGTTTTGGGTTTTAAGGTATTTCCATTTAAAATAAACAATGATCAGCGAAAGACCCATTGTAAGTTGCGGAAAAAGATAGTGAAAAGTAATGGTGAAAGCGAATTGCATTCGGTCATAAAAAAGCATTTCTTCCATAGAGTAGTAATTGTTTTATGAAGTCCCACAAATTTACCTATTAAAACCCAAATTCCTGTCCTTAAAAAGAAGTTTTTCTTTAAAACCATGCAAGTAATATAAGTTAGTTTAAGTTTTACAAACGATTAAACTTCGGCATATAATTCCTTACATAACTTATTATGGTAAAAATCCCAATAAAACGAATTCTGTAACATTAGTCACTTACTTTCCAAAAAAACACAGTTACCTTTGTGAAACATTATTTTAGATTTCATATCATGAAAATTGAACAAATTTACACCGGATGTTTAGCCCAGGGGGCATATTATATTACTTCAAACGGAGAAGCTGCGATTATTGATCCGCTTAGGGAAATTCAGCCTTATTTAGACCGTTTGGAACGCGATCAGGTTAAATTGAAATATATTTTTGAAACACATTTCCACGCCGATTTTGTTTCTGGACATGTTGATTTGAGCAAAGAATCCGAAGCCCCAATTATTTACGGACCAAATGCTACTTGTGAATTTGACTGCGTTTCTGCAAAAGACGGACAGGAATTTAAAATAGGAAAGATTACCATAAAAGTCCTGCACACACCTGGACACACTATGGAAAGTACTACTTTTTTACTAATTGACGAAAACGGAAAAGACCATGCCATTTTCTCCGGAGACACTTTATTTATTGGCGATGTAGGTCGTCCTGATTTAGCTCAGAAAGCAGCTGGAATGACACAAGACGAGTTAGCCGGAATTTTATTTCATTCGTTAAGAAATAAAATTATGACTTTGGCCGATGATGTGATTGTTTACCCTGCGCACGGAGCCGGAAGTGCCTGCGGAAAAAATATGAGTAAAGAAACGGTTTCGACTATCGGAAATCAAAAAGCAACCAATTATGCTTTGCGTGCAAATATGACTGAAGCCGAATTTATTACTGAAGTGACCGACGGATTATTACCTCCTCCAGCCTATTTCAGCATGAATGTAGCGATGAATAAAGGCGGATACGAAAGTTTCGAATCGGTTTTACATAATGGAATGAAAGCAATAAAAGCGGAAGAATTTGAGGCTGTAGCCGAAGAAACCGGTGCTCTGATTCTCGATACGCGCAATGCTGCTGATTTTAGCAAAGGATTTATTCCACAGTCGATTAATATCGGGATCAATGGAGATTTTGCACCGTGGGTTGGAACTTTAATTGCCAATGTAAAACAACCTATTGTATTAGTTACCGAGCTTGGTTTAGAAGAAGAAACTGTAACACGTTTGAGCCGTGTAGGTTTTGATTCGATTATAGGTCATTTGGAAGGCGGTTTTGAAGCCTGGCAGAAGGCAGGTTTTGAAATTGATATAGTTAACCGAATTTCGGCGGAACAATTTGCTGATAAATTTAATATCAAAGAAGATAAAGTTGTTGATGTTCGTAAAGAAACTGAATATGAAGCAGAACATATTGAAGATGCTTACAGTAAACCTTTAGCCTATATTAATGATTGGGTTAAAGATATTGACGCTAAGGAACATTTTTATCTGCATTGTGCGGGTGGTTATCGAAGCATGATTGCAGCTTCGATTTTACAAGCAAGAGGTTTCAGAAATTTCACCGAAATTGAAGGCGGTTTTGGAGCAATAGCAAAAACAACTATTCCAAAATCTGATTTCGTTTGCCAAAGTAAGGTTTTGAAAGCATAAACATTGAACATAAATTCTTTTACCATATAAGTTATATAAGTTCATTTAATTTCGGTGCGTTTTAACTATCAACTAATTAAACTTGTAAGTTCATATAAGTTCAGCGCAATCTAAACTCCAGCTTATAATTACTTACATCACTTATATGGTGAAAAAAAAACATTTTAATTTTTAAATAAACATGAGTATACTAGAAATTATAAAAGAACCATGGCCCTGGTATGTTGCAGGCCCGCTGATTGGATTAACTGTTCCAATTTTATTAATTATCGGAAATAAATCTTTCGGAATCAGTTCATCATTGCGCCATATTTGTGCAATGTGCATTCCTGCTAATATTCCGTTTTTTAAATACGACTGGAAAAAAGAAAGCTGGAATTTATTCTTCGTTCTCGGAATCTTTCTGGGCGGTTTTATTGCCGCATATTTCCTGTCAAATCCAAACGCAGTTGTTATCTCTCCCGAATTGTCAGCAAAATTAGCTACTTATGGAATCACAGATTACACTGGTTTAGTTCCGTCGCAATTATTTTCGTGGGAAAGTTTACTAACGCTTCGCGGATTCATCATGATTGTCGTAGGCGGATTTTTAGTAGGTTTCGGAACCCGTTATGCCGGAGGATGCACGAGCGGACATGCTATTATGGGATTATCAAACCTGCAATGGCCTTCGTTAGTAGCAACCATCTGTTTTATGATTGGCGGTTTTGTCATGGCACTTTTGATTTTGCCACATATTCTTTCACTTTAAAATTTCAAAAATGAATCCTTTAGAAAATAAAAATACAGACGGCGAAGGAATCAACGCAAGTCAGCAAAATGAATCCGTATTCGGAAACCTAAAATATTTAATCGTCGGCATCTTTTTCGGAATTGTATTTGTAAAAGCCGAAATCATCAACTGGTTCCGTATTCAGGAAATGTTCAACTTAGAATCTTTCTTCATGTATGGCGTAATCGGAAGTGCCGTTGCTGTTGGATTAATATCAGTTCAATTGATTAAAAAACTCAATATAAAGACTTTACAAGGAGAAAAAATCGAAATACAGCCCAAAACATTCAATAAAGGACAAATCTACGGCGGATTATTATTTGGTTTCGGATGGGCAATTACCGGAGCTTGCCCTGGACCATTGTTCGCCCAAATTGGTACTGGTGCCACTGTAATTGTTGTAACTTTAGTAAGTGCCATTGCCGGAACATGGGTTTACGGATTGATAAAAGACAAGCTTCCTCATTAAAAATTTGTTTGAGGTTTCAAGTTTCAGATTAAAAGACAAAATACACCCGACAGGTTTTGAAAATCTGTCGGGTTTGATAATTATAAAAAAGCACCCCAAAATGAACAAATTCTATTTTAAACTATTTATCGTCTTGTTATTTGCAAGCTGTTCCGGAAACAAGAAATCTAACGCTCAAATTTCAAATACGATTTATCCCGTTCAAATGGATAGTTTAGAATTGTTTGACCCGTCAAGAAACCGAAAAATTCCTGTCGCTGTTTACCACCAAAAAACGGAAAAAAAAATAATTAATCAGCAGATTATATTTTTCAGTCACGGATATGGCGAGAATAAAGGTGGAGAAAATAAAATATATTCCTATTTAACAGAGAATTTAGCTTCTAAAGGATATTTTGTTATCAGCATTCAGCATGAATTACCAACGGATGATCTTCTCCCAATGGATGGAGACTTAAAAATTACCCGAAGACCAAACTGGGAAAGAGGCTCTGAAAACATTCTCTTTGTACTAAATGAATTCAAGAAAACAAAACCTGATTTAGACTTCAAACATCTTGCTTTGATTGGGCATTCTAATGGTGGAGACATGACAGCTTTATTTGCCACAAAACATCCTAAATTAGTTTACAAGATTATAACAATGGACAATCGAAGAATGCCCCTCCCAAGAGCTCATAGTCCAAAAATATATACACTACGCTCCAAAAACTATGATGCAGACAAAGGTGTTTTGCCTACAGAACAAGAACAAAAAAAATATGGAATGACGGTTCAACTCACAGCCATTAATCACAGTGATATGGATAATGATGCTACAATCGAAGAGCGAAAAACACTGAATACTTACATCGAAAATTATTTAAACCAATAAATTTAAAATCATCTGGACGTGCCACCATCCCAATAAAAAGGCTAATATCCTTTGCGCTTACATCCATTTTATCGGGATGCTGTCGGGCTATCCGCACTGCTTCGGCAGTTTGCTCCTATCCCTCACGCGGGCAAAACGGTTTTAATTACCATTGCCATTTAAAAATAAGAATTTGTGTCTTTAATACAAGTAGCATCAGGTTATTCACTTTCCTTTTCTTATGTTTGTTACTCAACAACAAGTCCCTGAAATAGTACGCAAATATGAATCGCACAGCACAATTATCAAAACTACAAAACACACAAAATTGGGACGTAATAATCATTGGCGGAGGCGCAAGTGGTCTTGGAACCGCTCTTGATGCAGCAAGTCGTGGTTACAAAACAATCTTACTGGAAGCAGTTGATTTCGCAAAAGGAACTTCAAGCAGAAGCACAAAACTGGTTCATGGCGGTGTACGTTATCTGGCACAAGGCGATGTGCATCTGGTACGCGAAGCATTAAAAGAAAGAGGTTTACTGGCTCAAAACGCAGGTCATTTAGTCAAAAATCAATCATTTGTTATTCCGAATTACAATCGCTGGAGCGGATATTTCTACACTATCGGATTAAAAATTTATGATTTATTGGCGGGCAGCTTAAGTTTAGGCGCTTCAAAATATATCTCGAAAGAAAAAACAATCGAAATGCTTCCGAATGTACAGGAAAAGGGGTTGGCAAACGGTGTTATTTATCACGACGGCCAATTTGATGATTCCCGTTTGGCTATAAATATTGCCCAGACTGCCTTAGAAAAAGGAGCTTGTGTCATTAACTATATAAAGGTTGTTAATCTAATAAAAGACAACGAAGAAACTGTTGTTGGCGTACAGGCAATCGATCAGGAAACCGGAAGTAAATACGACATAAAAGGATCAGCCATCATAAATGCTACAGGCGTTTTTACAAATGCTATAATGAAGCTCAACGATAAAGTGTATAAAAAATATATCGTTCCGAGTCAGGGAATCCATTTGGTATTTGACAAATCTTTTTTACCCGGCGATCATGCATTGATGATTCCGAAAACAAAAGATGGAAGAGTTTTATTTGCAGTTCCGTGGCATAACCGTGTCGTCGTAGGGACAACAGATACCTTAATTAAAAGCCATAGCTTAGAACCTGTTGCACTGGAAAGCGAAATCCAATTTGTTTTGGAAACAGCACAACGCTTTTTAGCAAAAAAACCAACCAGAGCCGATGTACTATCTGTTTTTGCAGGTTTGCGTCCTCTGGCTGCTCCAAAAGAAGAAGGCAAAAGCACCAAAGAAGTTTCCAGAAGTCATAAAATTCTCGTTTCTAAAACCGGCTTAATCACTATTACCGGAGGAAAGTGGACAACTTACAGAAAAATGGCTGAAGAAATTATTGATAAAGCCATCAAAACAGGAAAATTACATAAAAAAGAATGTGCTACTGAACATCTTGCCATTCACGGAAACAAACACACCACTACTGTTGATCGCGAAAATCACCTTTACATTTATGGCTCAGATATTCCTAAAATAATTGAATTACAACAAAACGAACCTGAATTAAATGAAAAACTGCATCCTGACCACGAATTCACAATGGCCGAAGTAATTTGGGCAATTCGATACGAAATGGCAAGAACAGTAGATGATATTCTCGCAAGACGTGTACGCTTATTATTCTTAGATGCCAGAGCTGCAGTTGAATCTTCTGAAAAAACAGCAAGATTAATGGCAAAAGAACTCGGACATGGTGAAGCATGGATTAGCAAAGAAATTTCAGATTTTAAAAAAATCTCTAAAGGCTACCTCTTATCTGAATTTCAATAAAAACCTGAAATACAAAACCTTAAAAACACCTATTACCTCCTTAATTTAAAATATTTATTAATTATCTTTAATCAATATTTTAAATTAAAAAAATTGCATTACATTTATACTAATTACATAGAGTTTATATACAATTATTTATCAACGTAATTTATTAACTAAAAATTAACATGACATTTGTATATACAATAATGAAAAGTTATACATTTGTATATACAAATTATACGCTTACAACTATGACAATTGAAGAAGTTATAAAAAGTACTGTTAAGATGGATAATGCGAAAAAAGTTATTCTGAATATCATGTATACGCAAAATGTAATTCAGGATCATTTCAACGAGTTGATAAAACCGTATGATTTGTCCGGAGAACAATACAATGTACTACGCATATTAAGAGGACAAAAAGGAAACCCTGCCAATATGTGTGTGATACAGGAACGCATGCTGGCGAAAACCAGCAATACAACACGATTAGTAGACAAATTATTATTGAAAGAATATGTTACCCGAAATGTCTGTCCGAACAATCGACGAAAAATAGAGGTTTCGATTACTCAGAAAGGATTAGACGTTTTAAAAGAATTAGACCCCAAGGTAGATGCACACGAGCGTGAATTTGCCGCGAATATAAGCCCTGAAGAATTAGAATTATTAAATCAGTTATTAGAAAAATACCGAACCCAACAAAATTAACATTATGAGTACACTATTAGACAATTTAAATTGGAGATACGCAACCAAAAAATTTGATGCAACTAAAAAAATTTCCGAAGCAGATTTAAATACATTAAAAGAAGCTGTTCGATTAAGCGCTTCTTCATACGGATTACAGCCATTTAAAGTGGTTATTGTAGAAAACCCGGAATTAAGAGAAAAATTAAAAGCGGAAGCTTGGGGACAAACACAAATCACAGATGCTTCTCACCTGTTCATTTTTGCAAATGACACAACTCTTGATGCAAATTCTGTAGATCAATATATGAAAAACATCAGCGAAACAAGAGGTATTCCTGTTGAAGCTTTAGAAGGATTCAGCGGTATGATTAAAGGACAGATTGCCGGTTTATCAAACGATGCAAAAAATGTCTGGACATCAAAACAAACTTACATCGCTTTAGGAACATTATTAAGTGCAGCAGCAGAATTAAAAATTGACACTACGCCAATGGAAGGTTTTAGTCCTGCAGCATTCAATGAAATTTTAGGCTTTGATAAATTAGGTCTAAATGCAGCAGTTGTAGCTACTATAGGTTACAGACATGATGAGGACGACGCTCAGCATTACAAAAAAGTTAGAAAATCTCAGGACGAATTATTTATCACACTATAATTATTTAATAACAATCAAAATCAATTTCACAACATGAAAAATTTAAAAACAATTGCAATAGCATTATTCGTAGCAGCAGCTGGTATCTCTGTAAACGCACAAACTAAGAAAATTGACGTTAAGGCATCTACTATCAAATGGGTAGGTAAAAAAGTAACCGGGGAGCACTCTGGAACTGTAAACTTCAAAGAAGGGGCTGTAGTTTTCAAAGGAAAAAAATTAACTGGAGGAAGCTTTACAGTTGATATGACTTCATTAACTGCAACTGATTTAACTGGAGAATACCAAGGAAAATTAAACGGACACTTAAAAGCTGACGATTTCTTCGGAACTGATAAATTCCCAACTGCAAAATTAGTTTTCAAAACTATTGGAGCTAAATCAACTGATGTTTATACCGTTACTGCTGATTTAACTATCAAAGGAATAACTAAACCTGTAACTTTTGACATCGCTGTAAAAGGAAATACTGCTACAACTGCATTTAAAGTTGACAGAACTAAATATGACATCAAATATGGTTCAGGAAATTTCTTTGAAGGTTTAGGAGACAAAACAATCAACGACGATTTCGAATTGACAGTAGCTTTAAAATTCTAAATTTTCGCTTACTATTTCAGGAAACCCCAACAACTCAAATTGTTGGGGTTTCTTTTTTATAAAAACATAAAAATAACGTTCTTAATATTCAAATAACCCTTTCATAACAAGGTCTGGCGTTTTGATTAACATTGGGCTTTTAATTTTGACTTCGTTAAAAAAACAGTAAAATAAAAAGCTAGAAATCAAAAATCATAGTTATGAAAATTAAAATACGTATTGCCCTAATAACACTTTTCAGTACTTTTTTTCTTCAGGCACAACAACCACAAAAAGGGATCACAGGAGCATCAAACTGGATGAACAACTGGACCAATTTTAAGCCTGCAGCAGTTGAGTATGGCGAAGCTACAAATATTATTGCTGGTACCATAGATAAAGACACGAAACTAAGCAAACGCAATACCTATCAATTAGTCGGAATTGTTTATGTAACTAATAACGCTATTCTTACTATTGAGCCTGGTACTGTTATTAGAGGAGATGACAAAACCTGCGGAACATTAGTTATTGCTAATGGTTCTAAAATTATTGCAGAAGGGTCAGAAACAGATCCCATTATTTTTACCTCTAACAAAGAAACAACCGAAAGAAAACCAGGAGACTGGGGTGGTATCATTATTTTAGGGAAAGCACCTATTAATAAACTAGGCGGTATTGCAACCTTGCCTTTTAACTTAGACGAAATGCTTAATCATTACGGAGGTCAGGATGCAGAAGACAACTCAGGTATTCTAAAATATGTACGTATTGAATATTCCGGAAGAAAATTAAGCGCTTTGAAAGAACTTAACGGACTTTCATTAGCCGGTGTTGGCAGAAAAACAGTTTTAAGCAACATTCAGATCAGCTATTCAAATGATGATTCGTTTGAATGCTACGGCGGAGACCTGAATATGAATAACTTAATTTCGTACCGAACAACAGATGATGATTTTGATTTTACACAAGGAGCCCAAATCAATATCAGCAACAGTATCGCTATTCGTCATCCTTTTTCATCTGATATTTCAGGGTCAAGATGTTTTGAAGTAGACTCATACGATAAAATTGAAAACACGGATATGAATAAAAAAATGACGAAAATAAATGCAAACAACATCACATTGGTAAATCTGGAAGAAAACGATCAGGGATTAGTTCGTGAATCTGCTCATATTGGAGAAAATACCTTTTTCAACTTAACCAATAGTGTCGTTTCCGGCTTCACTCCTTTCATCCTTTTAAATGGAAATATTGGAAATGATAATGATAATTTATCAAAAATTACAATAAAAAATGTAATGGCCAACAATTGTAATGGTGCAATTACAAGCGAAACGTCAAGCAATGATGCCGGAATTAAGAACTGGTACGGAAACCCTGAATTTGCAATAGAATTTACCAAAATGAAAAGCAGCGAATTGTTCTTAGCCCCTAATATTAAAGGAAATCCGGATTTTAGAGTCAGATTGAACAATGCAGTTGCAAGTGGAAAATAAGCAATTAAAATTATTTATTTTTTTACATATTTAACAATTTTATAAATTAAGAAAAGTTTTTTTTTGCTTTTAGTACATTCTAATTCAAATTACATTTATATATTTGCGTTATCAAAATAAGATTATGAAAATTACAATGAACAATACTTGGTGGTGGAAGAATTTACGTCAGACGTCGTGAACAAAGCTTCCTATGGTATTTTAAACTATAAATAAAAAAAGGCTTGTCATCACGACAAGCCTTTTTTTTGGCCAAAACTTTAACACAAAAAAATATTAAAAACTAAAAAACAACATACATTGAAACCTTTTATACTCAACACCCATTACAAACAAATCCTGGCAGACACTATTACGCCGGTAAGTATTTATTTTAAAATCAGAGATAAATTCCCAAATAGTTTATTATTAGAAAGTAGTGACTATCACGGAAATGACAATAGTTTCTCGTACATATGCTGCAACCCGATTGCCACGATTAAAATTGAAAACGAAACTATTACCAAAACTTTTCCTGACGGATCATCAGAGCAAAATACAATTGATGCTTCAACCAATATTCCGGAAGTGATTCAGCAATTTTCAGGTCAGTTTAAATCAGAGAAG
Organism: Flavobacterium salmonis; assembly: GCF_903819435.1. GTDB lineage: Bacteria > Bacteroidota > Bacteroidia > Flavobacteriales > Flavobacteriaceae > Flavobacterium > Flavobacterium chungangense. Next base: position 251,158 of record NZ_CAIJDP010000068.1, read on the forward strand.
AACGATTTTAAATTCATCAATAATGGTTTATTTGGTTACATTTCTTATGATGCCGTTCGTTATTTCGAAAAAGTAGAAATTGCTAAAAAAGATTCGGCGACCTTGATTCCGGATGTTTTTTATGCCGTTTACCAAAACATCATTGCCATCAATCACTTCAAAAACGAAGCTTATATTTTTTGCCATAGTTTAGATGGAAGAAATAATATTTCTGAAATCGAACAATTATTACAATCCAGAAATATCGCTTCTTATAAATTCACTAAAGAAGGCGAAGGTTTTTCTAATTTAACTGATGAAGAGTTCAAACACAATGTTGCTTTAGCTAAAAAACATTGTTTCCGCGGAGATGTATTTCAATTGGTTTTATCCCGTCGTTTTACACAAGGTTTCAAAGGTGATGAGTTTAATGTTTATCGTGCTTTACGAAGCATCAACCCTTCTCCTTATTTATTCTTTTTTGATTATGGAGATTTCAAAATATTCGGTTCTTCGCCCGAAGCACAAATTATCGTAAAAAACAGAAAAGCCGAAATTCATCCAATTGCAGGAACTTTCAGAAGAACGGGTAATGATGAAAAAGATGCTGAACTGGCAAAAAAATTATCCGAAGATAAAAAAGAAAATAGCGAGCATGTAATGTTGGTAGATTTGGCCAGAAACGATTTAAGCCGAAACGGTCATGATGTAAATGTAGAAAGATATAGAGAAGTTCAGTTTTTCTCACACGTGATTCACCTGGTTTCAAAAGTTACAGGACATTTACATGACAAAGCGACAACAATGCAGGTTGTAGCCGATACTTTCCCGGCTGGAACTTTAAGCGGCGCTCCAAAACACAGAGCGATGCAGCTGATTGAAGATTACGAAAAAACAAACCGTAATTTCTACGGAGGTGCAATTGGCTTCATGGATTTTGAAGGCAATTTCAACCATGCCATTATGATTCGTACTTTCCTTTCAAAAAATCATCAATTACACTGTCAGGCCGGAGCCGGAATCGTAGCAAGTTCTGATGAAGAAAGCGAAATGCAGGAAGTTTACAATAAATTAAGAGCTCTGAACACAGCTTTGGAAAAGGCTGAAAAAATTTAGTTTCAAGTTTTCTTAGTTTCAGGTTTCAAGTTGTGAGAACCTGAAATTTGAAACCTGAAACAATAAAAACAAAAAATAAAGACATGAAAAAAATATTAGTTATAGACAATTACGATAGTTTCACTTACAACTTAGTACACTATCTGGAAGATTTAAACTGTGAAGTAACCGTTTACAGAAACGATGAATTTGATATTGACGAAATTGCTTCTTTCGATAAAATACTGCTTTCACCAGGACCCGGAATACCGGATGAAGCAGGTTTATTAAAAGATGTAATTCGCAAATATGCGCCAACAAAAAGCATTTTAGGTGTTTGTTTAGGACAACAGGCAATTGGAGAAGTTTTTGGAGGAACACTTTCAAATCTTGATAAAGTATACCATGGTGTTGCCACAAATGTAAAAAAAGCAGTTACAGACGAATCTTTATTTGATGGCCTTGAAGATGAATTTGAAGTAGGACGCTACCATTCATGGGTTGTTGATGCTGATTTACCTGATGTTCTGGAAGTCACTTCATTTGAAGAGCACGGTCAGGTAATGTCACTACGCCATAAAACATACGATGTACGCGGAGTACAATTTCATCCTGAAAGTGTATTAACACCAAACGGAAAAAGAATTTTAGAGAACTGGGTTAAGGATTAGAAATCAGTCAAAAGTTTTAAAATCGAAAATCATAAAAGTCTTTCTGTGTTTTAAAACTTGAAAATCAATTCTGAAATTACATTACAAAAGTCACGGACTTTAAAACTCAAAAAATGGAAATAACAATTTTAGAGACAAGAGAAATTAGCATTGATGACATTTTAGTCTTATACAAAGCCAATGAATGGAGTTCAGCCAGTAAACCAAATGAATTGTATAATGGTCTTTTAAATTCTGAAACTTTAGTGACTGCCTGGGAAGGAAAAAAGCTGGTAGGATTAGGTAACGCAATTTCAGATGGATTCTTAACTGTTTACTATCCGCATCTATTAGTGCTTCCGGAATATCAGGGAAAGGGAATAGGAAACTTGATTATGGACAAAATGCAGGAGAAATACAGTCACTTTCACATGCAGATGTTAACCGCAGACGGAAGATCAGTTGATTTCTACAAGAAAAATGGTTTTGAAAGAGCGGGACAAACAGAACCCATGTGGATTTATCAGGGAAATGAACATTAAAAAGTATAACCGTAAAGTCTGAATGCCGAAAATCATAAAGTCAAATACGAACTAAAAAAATATAAATAACACAACACTAAAATAAGTATGAGAAGCAAAAGACATTAAGACTTTTGACATTCGACTTTAAGACTTAAAAAAATGAAAACTATATTAAACAAATTAATCAATCATGAAGTGCTTACAAAAGAAGAAGCAAAAAACGTCTTGATTAATATTTCAAGCGGTCAATACAACTCAAGTCAGATTTCGGCTTTTTTGACCGTATTTATGATGCGAAGTATAACGATTGAAGAATTAATCGGTTTCAGGGAAGCACTTTCTGAATTGTGTATCCGTATTGATTTATCCGATTATAACACTATCGATTTGGTAGGTACCGGAGGTGACGGAAAAGACACTTTTAACATTTCGACTTTGGCATCATTTGTAACAGCCGGAGCCGGAATAAAAGTCACAAAACATGGTAATTACGGCGTTTCTTCTATCACAGGTTCCAGTAATGTTATGGAAGCTTTAGGAGTTAAATTTAGTAACGATCCTAGTTTCCTTGAAAAATGTGTAGACAAGGCCGGTATTTGTATTTTGCATGCTCCTCTATTCCATCCTGCTATGAAATATGTAGGACCACTTCGTAAAGAACTGGCAGTCAGAACCATTTTCAACATTCTCGGACCACTAATTAATCCTTCTTTTCCAAAAAATCAATTATTAGGGGTTTTCAATCTGGAGTTAGCCAGAATGTATGCTTATCTCTATCAAAATACTGATAGTAATTTTACGATTGTACACGCTTTAGATGGTTATGACGAAATCTCTTTGACAGGACCAACCAAAATAATTACACATAGTACCGAAGGTATGTTAAATCCAGAAGATTTTGGAGTTAAATTAATTAAACAAAGTGACATCAAAGGGGGTGAAACTATTGCTGAATCGGCAGAAATATTTACCAACATCATTTCAGGAAAAGGAACCGAAGCACAAAATAATGTCGTTTGTGCCAACGCAGCCATGGCTATTGCAACGGTTACAAAATGTTCTCCAATTGAAGGATTTGAATTAGCAAAAGAAAGTTTATTATCTGGAAAGGGATTGAAAGCATTAAATAAATTGAAAGATTTAATGATTTAAAAATTGAAAAATTATGACTAAATCTTTTGAAGAATTTGAAGTTTATAAAAAAGGAGTTCTGTTAGCCAAATTAACTTTTGAATTGATGAATAATAAACCTTTTGAAAGAGAATTTGGATTTAAAGATCAAATAAAAAGAGCTGTCTTGTCAATTACAAATAATATTGCTGAAGGATCAGAATACAATAATAACAAGCAATTAATACGATATCTAAAAATTTCAAAAGGAAGTTGTGCAGAGGTTAGGAGTATGCTAATATTAAGCAGAGAATTAGGCTTTTGTAATCAGCAAGAAATTCAAAAAGGTTATGATTTAACAATTGAAATATCACAAAACTTATCAAATTTTATAAAATATTTAAATACCAAAATAGAATCATAACTTAAAGACAGAACATTGTTCAATCTTTAAATTTTTCAATCTTTAAATAATAATAAATGAACATCTTAGACAAAATCATAATAGACAAAAAAAGAGAAGTAATTCTTAAGAAATCGATTATTCCTGTTTCTCAATTGGAAGCATCGGTATTCTTTGGAAAACAAACTATTTCGCTAAGTCAGAAATTAAGAGAAAGCAACTCCGGAATTATCGCAGAACACAAACGCCGTTCGCCTTCAAAATCAATTATCAACAACAGTTTCACAGTTGAAGAAGTAGTTAAAGGATACGAAGATGCAGGCGCTTGTGGAATTTCAGTTTTAACAGACGGAAAATATTTTGGAGGTTCTTTAGACGATTTACTTTTGGCAAGAGCTTCAGTAAATATTCCGCTTTTGCGAAAAGAATTTATTGTTGACGAATACCAGATTTTGGAAGCCAAAGCACACGGAGCCGATTTGATTTTACTAATCGCAGCAGTTCTAACTCGTGAAGAAATTAAATCATTATCTGAATTTGCTAAAAACTTAGGCTTAGACGTTTTATTAGAAGTTCACAATCAGGAAGAACTGGTAAAATCAATTATGCCCTCTTTAGATATGATCGGTGTAAATAACCGAAACCTGAAAACGTTCGAAGTAAGTCTTGATTTCAGCAAAGAATTAGCTTCTCAGATCCCAAATGATTTTGTTAAAGTATCAGAAAGCGGAATCTCATCAGTCGAAGCCATTCAGGAACTTAAACCTTATGGCTACAAAGGTTTCTTAATCGGAGAAAACTTCATGAAAACTGATAATGCAGGACAGGCAGCAACAGAATTTATTAATCAGCTGTAAGCCGTACGCTATAAGCTATAAGCTTTTAGCAAAAAGTAAATAAAAAATCAGCTCAAAGCAAAGAGCATACAGCTTATTGCTTAAAGCTTAAAGCATTAAAAAAAAATGAAACTCAAAATATGCGGTATGAAATATCCTCAAAACATTCTCGAAGTAGGTTCACTCCTACCCGATTATATGGGATTTATTTTCTGGGAAAAATCCGCAAGATATTGTGACGGTGATATTCCGGAACTTATCAGAACCATCAAAAAAGTGGGTGTTTTTGTAAATCAAAGTCAGGAAGAAATTCTGGAAAAGGTTGAGAAACACAATTTACAAGCCGTTCAGTTACATGGAAATGAATCGGTTGAATTTTGTTCAGAATTAAAAAAGCAGCTTCCAAAGAAAATCGAAATTATTAAAGTATTTTCGGCTGATGAAAATTTTGATTTTGAAATCATCACACCTTTTGAAAATGTATGCGATTACTTTCTGTTTGATACGAAAGGAAAATTGCCGGGTGGAAACGGAACAACTTTCGACTGGAGCATTTTGAAAAAATACAATTCGAAAAAGCCTTTCTTTTTAAGCGGCGGAATCGGAATGAACGAATTGAAAGCCATTGAAGAAATTTCAAATAGTAAATTACCTATTTATGCTGTTGATATAAACAGTAAATTTGAAATCGAACCAGGGCTTAAAAATAAAAATCTATTAAGCAATTTCAAACGAAAATTTGAAATCATCAACATTTAAACTTTAAACAAAATGAATTTTAACGTAGACGAAAAAGGATATTACGGAGAATTTGGAGGAGCTTACATTCCTGAAATGCTCTATCCGAATGTAGAAGAATTACGCCAAAAATATCTAAGCATAATGGATGAACCGGATTTTAAAGCCGAATTCAACCAATTACTAAAAGATTATGTAGGACGTCCTAGTCCGCTGTATTTTGCAAAACGTTTGTCTGAAAAATACAATACCAAAATCTACCTGAAAAGAGAAGATTTAAACCATACCGGAGCACATAAAGTAAACAATACCATTGGACAGATTTTAATGGCAAAACGTTTACGCAAAAAAAGAATTATTGCTGAAACCGGAGCCGGCCAGCATGGTGTGGCAACAGCAACGGTTTGTGCTTTAATGGGAATGGAATGTATCGTGTACATGGGCGAAATCGACATTGCACGTCAGGCTCCAAACGTGGCTCGTATGAAAATGCTGGGGGCTGAAGTTCGTCCGGCTCTTTCGGGTTCAAGAACTCTAAAAGACGCTACAAACGAAGCTATTCGTGACTGGATTAATAATCCTGTTGACACCCATTATATTATCGGTTCGGCAATTGGACCTCATCCTTATCCGGATATGGTAACCCGTTTTCAAAGTATTATTTCTGAGGAAATCAAATGGCAGTTAAAAGAAAAAGAAGGACGTGAAAATCCGGATTACGTAGTGGCTTGTATTGGTGGCGGAAGTAATGCTGCCGGAACGTATTATCACTTTTTGCACGAACCGGAAGTGGGCATCATTGCTGTTGAAGCTGCCGGAAAAGGTGTTGACAGCGGTCACAGTGCCGCAACAAGCAAACTGGGAAAAGTAGGCGTTATTCACGGTTGCAAAACCCTTTTAATGCAGACTGCAGACGGACAAATTACAGAACCGTATTCAATTTCTGCAGGTTTGGATTATCCGGGAGTTGGACCTTTACATGCACATTTAGCTCAAACCGGACGTGGCGAATTTTTCTCAGTAACTGATGATGATGCAATGAATGCAGGTTTACAGCTTACAAAACTAGAAGGTATCATTCCGGCAATTGAGAGCGCGCACGCTTTTGCCGTTTTAGATCAAAAGAAATTCAAACCTACAGATGTTGTGGTAATCAGCCTTTCTGGTCGCGGAGACAAAGATTTGGATAATTATATTGACTATTTTAAATTGTAATAAAAGTTGTATTTTTGGGCGTTACCCAAGGGTCGGGCTGTCCGCTAAATTCCCAATAACAAAAACTACGGCTAAAAGCCTTGTTTTTCTAATCGGGCGATACCGCTCCCATCCCTAACGCAAACAAATAACGAGAAAAATAAAGATTTATGGAACAGATATTCTCTTACGGAACATTACAGTCGAAAGAAATTCAGATGCAGGTTTTCAATAAACTATTAACCGGAACACCGGACCAGTTAACGGGTTACAAACTAAAAGACCTTCAAATAGAAGAAGAATTTGGAATAGAAGACTATTTTGTAGCAACGCCAAGCGAAAATCCATCGGATGCTGTAGACGGAATCGTTTACAATATTTCCAGTGCTGATTTAGCAAAAGCGGATCAATTCGAATCCAATGCATACAAAAGGGTTGAAATAACACTGAAGTCAGGAACTGTTGCATGGATTTATATTGAAAATTAATTAAAGCAGATTAATCTTAATCCTGTAAGTTTTTGAAAACCTTGCAGGAACAAAAAATAAAACAATGAACAGAATAACTCAAAAATTACAAGAAGATAAAAAGATCCTTTCTATTTATTTTTCTGCGGGATATCCAAGTTTAAATGATACCGTTCAGATTATTCAGGATTTAGAAAAAAACGGAGTGGATTTAATTGAAATCGGTCTTCCCTTTAGCGATCCTTTGGCAGACGGACCAACAATTCAGGCGAGCTCAACAACGGCACTCCATAACGGAATGACTACTCAGATTCTTTTCGATCAGCTGAAAAACATCCGCGAAAGCGTAAAAATCGCGTTGATTATTATGGGCTATTTCAACCCGATGTTACAATATGGAGTGGAAGCTTTTTGTCAGAAATGTGCCGAAATTGGTATCGACGGCTTAATTATTCCGGATCTTCCGGTTGATGTTTACGCAGATCAATACAAAGCTATTTTTGAAAAATACGGTTTAATCAATGTATTTTTAATTACACCACAAACTTCAGACGAACGTATCCGTTTTATCGACAGCGTTTCAAACGGATTTATTTATATGGTAAGTTCGGCAAGTGTTACGGGATCACAATCTGGCTTTGGAAATGTTCAGGAAGAATATTTTGAGAGAATTTCAAATCTTAATCTAAAAAATCCTCAAATCGTAGGTTTCGGAATTTCAAATAAAGAAACTTTCAGCCAGGCTACGAAATATGCGAAAGGTGCAATTATTGGTAGTGCTTTTATCAAACATTTATCTGAAAATGGAAGCGGAAAGATTGAGAAATTTGTTGGTGAAATTAGGTAATTCTCAGTTTTTACAAATATTTTGTACATTTGAATAAAATCAATTATTATGGATTTAGAAACTCGCAAAATATCATTCGTTCAGGAATTTCTAAGACTTCAAAGTGAGGAAATTGTAATTCATCTTGAAAATTTACTTCATAAGGAAAAAGTTGAATTAGTTGATCAGGAAATGAAATCAATGAGTATTGATCAATTTAATAAAGAAATTGATCAATCCATAGATGATGTAAAAAACAGTAGAATCATATCTGCTAAAGATTTAAAATTTAAAATTCAGAAATGGGATTAGTAGTTTATTGGACGCAATTCGCTGAAGACAAACTCAATGATATTTTTGAATATTACAAATTTAAAGCTGGAATTAAAGTTGCTCAAACTTTAGTAAATGGAATTATTGATATTTCACATACTTTAGAATTCAATGCTTACGGTGGTCAAAAAGAAAAACTTTTATCTGAGAGAATACAAGATTTCAGATATATGGCTTTCCAAAATTATAAAATTATTTATTGGATTGATAGAGACAAACAAATAGTGTTTGTCTCTACTGTTTTTGATACCAGACAAAATCCTCAAAAACTTATATTAGAAAAATAATTCTTTACTTCTAATAAAAAATCAAGTTAAAATCAACATTTAATAACTACATTTCTCTGTGTTAATATTGTGTTAAATAAAAACTAAACAAGTGTTTAAATTAAACAACTGTTTAATTTTGTATTCGATTAGAAACAATACCATGTCAAACATCGAATTAAACGATAAAAAAATTCAGATTCTGGAAGTAGCTGAAAAACTGTTTTCGGAGAAGGGATTTGAAGGCACCTCAATACGGGATATCTCAAAGATTGCAAAGATTAATGTAGCCATGATTTCGTATTATTTTGGTTCAAAAGACCGACTACTGGAATCACTCATTATCTACAAAACGTCTGATTTAAAATTAAAACTTGAAAATTTATTGCAGGAAAATATCGAGCCACTCGAGAAAGTCAATAAGTTAATTGAAATTTACATTACCAGAATTAATTGCAATAAAGGTATTTTCAGAGTTTTACATTTTGAGCTCAATTCAAAAGAGAGAGAAAAAAGCATGACCGCCTTTACCGAACTAAAAAAAGGAAATTTAAAATCTGTTGAAAGTATTATTTCCCAGGGTCAGGCAAAAGGCGTTTTTAGAAAAGATGTTATCATTCCGCTTATCACACCTACAATAATCGGAACTTTTTTTCATTTTCATATGAATAAACCTTTCTTCGTAGAATTACTGAACTTAAACACCGAAGAATTGTATGATAATTATATAAAAACGACTCTTAAAAAGCACATTCAACAAACTATAAAAGCACTACTTGTTTATGAAAATTAGTCAATTAATGCTCTTTGGAGTTTTCTTTATCGGAATATCTTCAACAGAAGCACAAGAAAAAACAAGTTTAACCTTAGACGAAGCCGTTAAGCTGGCGTGGGAAAAGAGTAACGAGGTTACACTTGCCAACACTAAGGTAAACACAAAAAAATACGAATTACAGTCGGTTAAGAATAACCAATACCCGGACCTGAAAGTTTCGGGTCAATACCAACGCTTAGGAAAAGCTTCAATCGATATGCATAATGACGAAGCAAGTTCTGAGTCAATGGCTTCACCGGATCGCGCTATGTTAGGAATGGCTAATCTTAGTCTGCCAATCTTCTCCGGATTTAAAATTCAAAGTAGTATAGATACTTACGAAAGTTTATACGAAGCTGAAACTGCAAATGCGGCCAAAACAAAAGAAGATGTTGTACTTCGCGTGATTACCTATTATACTGCATTATATAAAGCGCAAAAAACATTAGACCTTTTAAACGAAAATCAGAAACAGGCGAAACAGCGTGTTACTGATTTTACGGAATTAGAGAAAAACGGAATTATTCCGAGAAATGATTTATTGAAAGCACAATTAATGGTTTCTAAAACGCAATTATCTATTGAAGAAACGAATAACAATATAAATAATATCAATTTCTATTTAACGACATTACTTAAATTAGAGCCTTCTGTTAAAATTGAGGTTAATGAGCAGGATTTCTTTAATTTAAAAACAAGTAATGCCCCAACATCTGATGCATTGGCATTGGAAAGCAGAAAAGACTTAGAAGCTGTTCGTTTACAATCTAAAGCAAGTGAGTCAAACATTAGAGTAGCAAAAGCTGGTTATTACCCATCTTTAGCTCTATTAGGAGGTTATACAGCTTTTGATCTGAAAGATTTCATTACTGTAAAATATGCGATGAATTTTGGCGTTGGTTTGACGTATGATTTATCCGGAATTATAAAAAACAATGCTCACGTAAGAGAGGCTGAAAGTAAAGCGCTTGAAGTAAAAAATTCTGAAGCACTTTTAACGGATCGTATCAAAGTTGAAGTTCAAAAATCTATTGAAGATTATGACTTAGCCATTAATCAAAGTGTGGTTTATGATGAAGCATTGCAACAGGCATCTGAAAATTACAGACTGGTAAAAGATAAATTCGACAACGGTTTATCAGACACTAACGACCTTGTGGAAGCTGACGTTGAATATTTAAGCGCTAAAATAAATACTGCTTTATCAAAAGCAAGTATTATTCAAAAATATTACGAACTGCTTTCAGTATCAGGACAATTATCACAATCATTCAATCTTTCTAAAATATAATCGCTAGCTCTCATGGAAAAGAAAAAGACAAATAAAAAATTCATCATCATACTAACCGTTTTGATTTTAGTAGGGGGAACTTACGGAATTTCAAAATACATACACTCTCAGTCTCATGAAGAAACAGACGATGCGCAGATTGAGAAAAAAATGAATCCGATTATTCCTCGAGTATCCGGATATATCAGCAAGGTTTATGTAAAGGATAATGATTTTGTAAAAAAAGGAGATACTTTGTTCACCATTGACAAAAGAGATTATCAGCTAAAAATCGATGAAGCACAAGCTGCTTTATTGGGTGCTGAAGGTCAATACGAAGCTGCAAAAGCTGATATTGGAAGCGCATATGCAAGTATTAATGTTTCTGATGCTCAAATGAGATCGGCTGGCAGTTCTATAGAAAGTGCCAAAATCAAATTAAGACAAGCTACAAACGATTTTAACCGTTACAACAATCTGTACAAAACACATACCATTACAAAACAGCAATTTGAACAGGCACAAACTGCAAAGGATGAGGCTGAAAATCAAGTACGCGTTTTAGAGCAGCAACAAAGAGCAAGCTCTTTTCAAAAATCAGTAATCCAGTCAAAATCTAAAGTTTCCGACAAACAGACAGAAGTTGCCGCTGCCAACATCAAGAAAGCAAAAACAATGCTTGATGTGGCACATTTGAATCTATCATACACTGTTGTTACAGCTGCGATTGACGGACAGGTGTCTAAAGTTGATATTCAGCCTGGACAATTGGTACAACCGGGACAATCTTTATTTTATATTATCAATAATAATGAAGCCTGGGTTGTAGCTAACTTTAAAGAAACACAATTAAATAAAATGGTCGTGGGACAAAAAGTAAGCTTAAAAGTAGATGCTTATCCTAATTATGAGTTTAAAGGTACTTTAACTTCTTTCTCTCCGGCAACAGGATCCCGTTTTTCTTTATTGCCCCCTGACAATGCTACAGGAAATTTCGTAAAGACAATCCAAAGATTACCGGTAAAAATTAGTTTAGATCCTTCAAACGATCCTGAGAAAGTAAAACTTTTGAGACCAGGAATGAATGTTGATGTAGACGTACATTTGAAATAATATAAATGGCAGCAGCAGTACAATCAGATGATGATTTAGTAGAATACGGTTATAGACGTGTTATTATTACGATAACCGCAGTACTTTGTGCACTGCTGGAAATTGTAGATACCACAATTGTAAACGTAGCACTAACGCACATGCGAGGGAGCCTTGGTGCTACCCTGACCGATGTGGCGTGGGTAATTACAGCATACGCAATTGCGAATGTTATTGTAATTCCGATGACGAGCTGGCTATCGCAGCAATTTGGACGTCGTAATTATTTTGTGGCCTCTATCATAATATTTACCGTCTGTTCTTTTTTATGCGGTAACGCTACCAATATATGGGAACTTGTAGCTTTTAGATTCGTACAGGGTATGGGCGGAGGAGCATTACTGGTAACAGCACAAACCATTATTACCGAAAGTTATCCGGTTGCAAAACGAGGTATGGCACAGGCCATTTACGGAATGGGTGTAATTGTTGGGCCCACTTTAGGTCCACCTTTAGGAGGATATTTAGTAGATACTTATTCCTGGCCTTACATTTTTTACATTAATATTCCACTGGGAATTATTGCTACTATTCTGGCAATAAGCTTTGTGAGAAGTCCAAAATATGGAGAAAAATTAAAAGCCAATCAGGTTGACTGGTGGGGAATTATATTATTAACGTCTTTTATCGGGTCATTACAGTTTGTATTAGAGCACGGTCAACAGGATGATTGGTTTAACGATTCTCTTATTATAACTTTAAGTGTTGTAACAGTTCTTGGTTTAATATTGTTTATTTGGAGAGAACTAACGTATAAGCATCCAATTGTAAACTTAAGTGTTTTAAAAGATGGAAATTTAAGGATTGGAACTGTAATGTGTTTTATTCTTGGCTTTGGTTTGTACGGATCGACTTTAATTATACCAATTTACACACAGTCGATTTTAGGGTGGACTGCTATGGATGCCGGATTACTTTTAATTCCCGGTTCGATCACAACGGCGATTATGATGCCATTTGTTGGAAATATGATTCAGAAGGGCGTACCTCAGGGATATATGGTTGGAGTTGGATTTTTAGTCTTCTTTTTCTTCACGCTTTTAATGCACAATCGAATGACCCCTGATACCGGAGCAGAACATTTATTCTGGCCGTTAATTTTAAGGGGAATTGGTTTAGGACTGCTTTTCGTTCCTATTACCACACTTTCGCTTTCAACATTAAAGGGAAAACAAATTGGCGAAGGAGCCGCTTTTACAGGAATGATGCGTCAGTTAGGAGGTTCATTTGGTATTGCCATCATTACAACATTTATTACAAGATTAAGCCAGGAACACAGAGTTAATTTGCTGACAAACTTAGATCCCGCAAAATATGATGTTCAGCAGCGTCTTGCCGGAATGCAAAGATCCTTCATAGCTAAAGGTTTTACAGCAGATGAAGCGATGAAAAAAGCATATCAGGCTATCGATCTTTCCGTACTTAAACAAAGTACCGTTTTATCATATATGGATATTTTCATGTATTTAGGAATTATGTTTTTATGCTGCATTCCAATTATCTTTTTTATCAAAAGAGGAAAGAACAAGATTAATCCCTCAGATGCGATGCATTAATATTTAGTAATTATTTATAATACGAAAAATCTGTGTCAGTTTCCTGTGACACAGATTTTTTAGTTTTTGTAAAATGTGCTTTGTAAGAAGTAACATGTTTTGAAAAAGACTTAAAGCATAAAACTTAACGTCTCAAAATCTTAGCTAATTTAAAATCATCTTGTAAAAACTAAATGATTTCCTTTTGAAAGATTCGCATCAAACTGATATCCTTCATAATTAAAGCCTTTAAGATCCTCAATAGTTTCAGCATTTGTATCAATAATATAGCGCACCATCATACCTCTAGCCTTCTTTGCAAAGAAACTAATCATTTTTAGTTTTCCGTCTTTATAATCTTTAAAATCCGGAGTAATTACCGGAACTTTCAATCCTTTTACATCAACAGCTGAGAAATATTCGTTACTCGCCAAATTCACGAATAATTCGTCCTTTTTTAATTCTTTGTTTAACGCTTTTGTTACTACCGGTTTCCAGAATTCGTGCAGATTTTTGTAATCTCCAACAGGTAATTTTGTTCCCATTTCCAGACGATACGCCTGCATTAAATCAAGCGGTTTTAAAAGTCCGTAAAGCCCCGATAAGATTCGTAATTTATCCTGCAACACATCTAGTTTCTCTAACGGAATTGTATACGCGTCTAAACCTGTATACACATCACCATCGAAAGTATAAATTGCAGGACGTGCATTTTCAGCCGTAAAAGGCGTTTTCCAATCCTGATTTCTTTTCCAGTTCAAGTCGGCTAGCTTGTCTGAGATTGACATTAATTCTGACAATTCAGCAGTTTTTTTTTGCTTTACAACTTTGTGAACTATTTTTGCTTCTTTTAAAAATGAAGGTTCAGTATATTGAGATGTTGGTAATTCTTTTTCAAAATTCAATGATTTCGCCGGAGATATAACAATTTTCATTTGTATGTTTTTGTATGATTCAAAAATACAAATTGAAATTTTAAAATTAATCTTTTATAATTGATTTGTCCAATAGAACGATAAGACGCTTGTGTCAAATTATACTGTTTTCTTATTTTAGCAAAATTCAGCATTCAAAACTATTAATTTATTCAAAAAAGTGAGCCATAGATTATAATAGGCATTTTCTATGTTGTAAATTTGCATGCGTTCATTCTCTTCAGGAATATCGTATTATCAAAATCAGTGAATTCGTGACTATACAAACAAACTACAAAACAGCTTTACAAAACAAAATCTTCGAAATCATTTCGAAAGCATCCCGAGAATTAAATGTCGATTCATACGTAATTGGAGGATTTGTTCGTGATTTGCTTTTAAACAGAGGATCAAAAAAAGACATTGATGTTGTGGCTGTTGGAAGCGGTATCGAATTAGCTTTAAAAGTTTCTGAATTACTTCCAAATAAACCAAAAGTTCAGGTTTTTAAGACCTACGGAACAGCAATGCTTCGTTTTGAAGATACGGACATTGAGTTTGTTGGCGCCCGAAAAGAATCCTATAATCGTGATAGCCGAAATCCGATTGTAGAGAACGGAACTTTGCAGGATGATCAAAACCGTCGTGATTTTACTATAAATGCTTTGGCTTTATCATTAAACGAAAATAATTTTGGAGATCTTTTAGACCCTTTTAACGGTTTATTGGATTTAAAACTTGGAATAATCAAAACACCTTTAGATGATCCGGATATTACTTATTCTGATGATCCTTTGCGTATGCTTCGTGCCATTCGTTTTGCAACACAATTGAATTTTGATATAGAAAGAAATTCATTAGAAGCCATTACCAAAAATGCAGATCGAATCAAAATTATCTCAGGCGAAAGAATTGTAGACGAATTAAACAAAATTCTTTCAACTCCAAAACCTTCAATCGGATTTTTACTTTTATACGAAACAGGGCTTTTAGATTTGATTTTACCTGAATTAACAGCATTGAATCAGGTTGAAGAAATTGAAGGGCACACACATAAAAACAACTTTTATCACACTTTAGAAGTTGTCGATAATATCTGTCCAAATACAGATGATGTCTGGTTACGCTGGTCTGCTTTATTACACGATATTGGAAAAGCACCAACAAAACGTTTCAATAAAAAACAAGGCTGGACGTTTCATGGCCATGAATTTTTAGGCGGAAAAATGGCTAAAAAGATATTTGAACGTTTGCACATGCCATTGAATCATAAAATGAAATTTGTGCAAAAAATGGTAGTTATGAGTTCACGCCCTATTGTTCTGGCAGAAGACATTGTAACGGACAGTGCGGTTCGCCGTTTGGTTTTTGATGCAGGTGAAGATGTAGAAAGTTTGATGACTTTATGTGCAGCAGACATCACAACCAAGAATCCGGCGAAATTCAAGAAATATCATAAAAACTTCGAAGTAGTTCGCCAGAAAATTATTGAAGTAGAAGAACGCGATCACGTACGTAATTTTCAGCCGCCTATTTCCGGGGAAGAAATTATGGAAATGTTTGATTTGAAACCTTCTCGTGAAATTGGGGTTTTAAAAGAAGCGGTTAAAGAAGCAATTTTGGAAGGTGATATTCCAAATGAATATCAGGCGGCTTATGATTTTGTGATTAAAAGGGCTGCTAAGTTAAATTTAACTCTTAAAAAGTAATGGATATTGTAGGAGCTTTTTTTCTATTCCTTTTTATATTGATCCTTACAGTATCAAACATTCTTTTTATAAAAAGTCTGAAAAAAAACAATATTAAAATCTTTAAATATAAATTAATGTTTTTCCTTATGTCTATTGTCTCTTTTTTTGCAGCAATACTCATTTATTATCTTTTTAACAAGTATGTTTTAATTAGGCTATTTAAAATACAAATGATCAATAGTACTTACAAAGCTAGATTCATGGCAGTTTTATCAATAGGTATTATAAATAGTATAGGAAACTTTTTAATATCAAAATTTTATTTAAGCAAGATTTATTTAAAAGAAAATACAAATAAAATCGAAATCGAATTAATCGGAACAGAATGAAAAAAGAAAATAAATCAGTAATCATTTGGTTACTATCAGGCTGTGTTTTATTATTTTTAATGGTTGTTGTGGGCGGTATCACGCGTTTAACCAACTCAGGTTTATCCATGACCGACTGGCATTTGGTAACAGATACATTTCCGCCTTTAACAGAAGCCAAATGGAATGAAGCTTTTGAACAATACAAGAAATTTCCGGAGTACCAAAAAATCAATATTCACAATGATTTTCAATTAGCCGATTATAAATTCATTTATTTCTGGGAATGGTTTCACCGTTTTATCGGTCGCATTATCGGATTGGTTTTCTTTGTGCCTTTCGTTTATTTTTTAATCAAAAAGAAATTAGACACTGAAACTATTAAAAAATGTATTGTTCTTTTGGCAATGGGAGGTTTCCAAGGATTCTTAGGATGGTTTATGGTTAGAAGCGGATTAATCGACAATCCGGATGTAAGTCATTTTAGACTTTCACTTCACCTGACTTTTGCTTTTATCACTTTTGCCTACACACTTTGGGTTGCACTGGATTTGATTTATCCGGAAAGAAATATCAACAGAATAATTCCGCTTCGTACTATCGCCAGATATGCTTTGGTAGCTTTATTGATCCAGATTATTTACGGCGGATTTGTAGCTGGATTGAATGCCGGGTTAATTCACAATCACTGGCCGTTAATGAGCGATGGAGAATTTATTCATGAATCGGTTTTTATTGAGCAGTCTTCTTTGGTGAAGAATTTAATTGAAGGAAAAAGCGGTGTTCAGTTTGTACACAGGACTTTTGCTTATGTAGTAGTTGCTATTATTCTTTTTCTTTTCTTCAAAAGCAAAAAATATGCACTTACCAGAACTCAGTCAAATGGAATTAATATTCTGGTAGTTTTTGTATTCATTCAGTTTCTGCTTGGGGTTTTTACTTTATTGTACAGTGTTCCTCTGGCTTTAGGATTGATTCACCAGGTTATGGCCTTTTTTCTTTTGAGTGCTATGACTTATACTTTGCATCGAGTGAGTAAATAAATTATATTTTTCAGTAAATACGAAAGAGCTTCAAAAAATTTGAAGCTCTTTTCTTTTATATTAATTCCAGAATTTTTCTATCCAAGCCAACTCTTAAAATCCTGAACTTTTTCACGGCTTACGATTACCTCATCATCTTTATAACTTGGTAAAATAACTTTCAGTCGTGAATTGGTATACACCTGAATTTCTTTAATTGCTTTTAACGGTACAATAAATTTTCTGCTTACGCGAAAGAAATCCTTCTTGTCCAATTCCTGTTCCAAAATTTCTAAAGTTGAATCAATCAGATAATCACGATTGTCATAAGTATGAATGTAAGTGCCTTTATTTTCACTGAAAAAACACTCAATTTCATCTTTAGTAATGACTTTTAAATGCTGACCAATTTTAACGGTAAACCTTTCCTTATAGGTCTTCTCAAAAGGATTAGTCAGCATTTTTCTAATTTGCTCAAAATCAAGCTGCAGGTTCTTATTGCCTGAATCTTGTTTAGGAATTCTGGTTTTATATTTTTCAACCGCAACTTCTAAATCATCTTCATCAATTGGTTTTAAAAGATAGTCGATACTATTTAATTTAAAGGCTTTTAAAGCATATTCATCATAAGCGGTTGTAAAAATGATAGCGCTTTTGATATCTATTTTTTCAAAAATTTCGAACGATAACCCATCAGATAGCTGAATATCCAAAAATATCAAATCCGGATGTTCGTTGTTGGCAAACCAATCAATAGATTCTTCTACAGAATGCAGCATGGTTTCTACAGCAATATTTAATTTTTCTAACTTTCGCTGTAATAATCTTGCAGCAGGTTTTTCATCTTCTATAATTAATGTGGTCATTTATCAGGCTTAAATTAAAATAATAAAGTTATTCCCATTTATTCTTATTGACTGGTTGTTTACTCATATATTCCTGAATTTTTCTTTTTTCCCAATCATCACCAAAGAAAATATTACGGCCAAAGACAGACAAAGCATGAGCGGCTAAACCGATACCCCAAAAAACAGCTGTTGAATACGTATGCAATTCAAAAAAAGCTCCTTCATTTAATTTTATCCCGGAAAAATCCCTGCTCAAATTGGAAATAATAATGACTGCGTTAACAATTAAATAAACTTTTAAGTGCGAATAAAAACCTTTTATCCTTTTTACTTGTTTGTATGCGATTTCAAAACTTTCATCATTTTCAAACTCTTGCCCGTACTCTTCGTAAAAGCGTTTTCTACAACGTCCCATTTTATTCTGATTTAAAAGTTATTGCCATTTATTTTGTTTCTCTTTTTCTTTATCCATGATTTCCTGAATCTTTCTTTCTTCCCAGCCTTTTCCTAAAACAGGAAATACTTCGAAAACCTTTAAACCATGAAATACAACTCCTAATCCCCACCAAATTAGCGGCCAATAAAACCATAAATGATTTGGCGAAGTGTATAGATTGATAAAAATCAAAACTATATTAACACCTATATAAGAAGTTAAATTACTGTAAAAACCTTTTACATTTTCGACTTTCTTTTTAGCCTTATAATATTTATCCTCTTCGTTATAATTGATTTCCATGATTACTCCCATTTTTGTTTATTATTTTCTTTTTCCAGAATTTCATCTATTTTTCTTTTTTCCCATTCTTTACTAAAAAAAGGGAAACGATCAAAGGCTTTCAGTCCGTGTAAAATAATCGCAACTCCCCAGCCTAACAAAGAATACCAAAAATATAAATAACCCGACGAAGTCATAAGGTTTACAGCAATCACAATTGGATTACAAAGCAAGAACACTGTTAAATGTTTATAAAACTCTCTAATTTCTTTTACTTTTTTTTGAGCCTGATAATAACGTTCTGCTTCAGGATTATTTGGTTCCATACTATTTCCAGGTTTGTTTCTTATTTTCTTTTTCCAGAATTTCCCTGATTTTTCTTTCTTCCCAATCTGAGCTGTAACCAAAAACTTTAAAAGCATGCATCACAACTCCAAATCCCCATCCTATCGCTGAAAACCAAAACCATTGAAATCCGGGAGAAATCCTCAAATTTATAAAAACTAAAAATGGTACTACGCAACAATACGAAATTACATTTGCGTAAAATCCTTTCAGTTCTTCGACTCTTTTTTTAGCTCTGAAATAGGCTTTATTTTCATCGCTATAATCTGTATTTGTTTCCATAACTGCTATTTGTTTCGTTAAAATCGGAATCTTAACGGTGAATGTTTGTTCATTTTGTTCAATTAATACCTTTCTGTTGGTTATAATTGCATATCGATTTACGATATTTTGCAATCCGACGCCTTGCCTGTGCTGCAAAACTTCTTTCTTCTGAAAATCATTTTGTACAGCTAAACAATCTCCATCAATGAAAATTCGAATATGCAATGGCTTTTGTTCACTTACTACATTATGCTTTACAGTATTTTCTAATAAAAGCTGCAAAGATAACGGGACCACTTTTGCATCCGGATTAATCGCTGTTGCCGGCAACTCGTAAAACAAACTATTTTCGAAGCGCATTTTTAGCAAATTCATATACGTCTTGGCAAACGATAATTCATCTTCAACCGAAACAAGTTCCTTATCTTTTTGTTCTAAAACGTAACGGTAAATTTTTGATAACGAAGTTGTAAATCGTTGTGCATTGTCCGGATTTTCTTCAATCAAAGAGCTTAATACATTTAGGCTATTGAAAAGAAAATGTGGGTCGATTTGATTTTTTAAGCTTTCGAATTTAGCATTTGCTGTTCCGGCAATAATCTTTTGCTGCGTTATTTCAAATTTTGATGCCTGTTTCCATTTTACCATAAAACTTCTGGCCTGCATGAAAGTCGAAACCGCTAAAGATAAAATGATGTAAAAAAGATGTATCCAGATCATTCTCTCACTAAAGAATTTGTCTACAGGGAGATTTTGAAGGTAAACAAAAATGTAATAATTTATTCCTAAAACGACTGGAACAGTATACAAAATTGTAACCATAATTCCGTAGTAAACCCTTAGATTGGTCTGCTCTAGCCAATCCCATTTTTTATCAAGAAGAACGTTAAGAAATCCATTTCCGAAACCTACTCCAAAAGAATAAAGACAGCTTATGAAAAAAGTTAAAAGAACGTTTTGAATATTTAAATGATCTCCTAAACAAGCTGAAAATATTACTGTAAAAATCATAGAAATCTTAAACGAAACAATAGTTCCGCTTTTTAGATCTGCATATGTATTTCCATTATGTTTCATTATAATCAGCTTAAATTAGTTTTTATTTTTTGCAGTTTTTTTGTGCCTCCAAAGCTCTTTCCAATCCCCATTTTGGTGAAAATTGAGTTTCAGGTTTAAAATTACCAAAAAGTTCGATAGCTTTATCAACTTGTACACACAGTGGTTTTGTATCAACACCTGTCCATTTTGCACCGCCTAATTGATAATCTGCTTCTCCAAAAACGGCTCTCGGATTGTTTGGATCTATTGCTTTTGCTTTTGCGTAAGCTTCCATTACTTTACCAGAGTATTTCATTGCGTTTGTCATTGGATCAGCTACAACATATCCTGTATAAATCAAAGCCTGCAAAACATATAACTCGGCATTGTTTTGATCTTTTATTATTTCCTTATCCAAAGCATCTTGTGCCTTTGTCAATAACAAATCAATTTTCGTTTTGTCTTTTTCCGTAAAAACTGCTGTTGTATTAATTAAGGCAACATAATAATTGGGTAAATAGCTGGTTTTGTCTGCTGCTGCAATTCTTTCAAACATTGCCGAAGCTTCAGCATTTTTTCCTTCTTTCCAAAGCCCGAAAGCTTTACCCATTCCTTGTTCAAATTGTGTTTGTGCAGATAATAAACTACAGATAAATAATGTAAAGGCTGTAATAATTTTAGTCATGATTTCTTTGTTTTAAAGTTATTTTTAGTTTTTATGTTCTGAGATCTAAATCTCTACGTTTTTTTATTGATGATTAAAACTCTGATTATTAATTTATACGTCAAAAGTATGCTGGTTTTTAGTCTTATAAAATTAAATGATACTGAGTTGTCGAATTTGACTACTGAATTGTTTTTTTAGTATCTAAAAATAAATATTAGAACCTAATACCTATAAATTCTTCAACTGATTATCATTCTTATTCTTACTAATGGTCCAGAAGAAGCCTAAGAAGAAAAAGCGGTCTGCAGTTGGCACAACAGCTTGTCTTTGGTAAACTCCATTTGCATCCGGTAGCCTTGCGTAATCGTAACCAAAAACATTTTGGCTTCCTAATATATTTGAAACAGAGAAATACAGGATTTTTTGTGTTGTTAATAAATACGCCCAGTTAAAACTCAAACTGTTATATGATTTTGTTTTTCCGTTCATGAACTGCGTTTGGTTTGGGTCATTATAGGGACGTCCGGAACTATAACTGTTTGTGAAACCAATTTGCGATTTCCAGTCGGTAATAAAATATTTCGTTACAATTGACAAACTATGATTCCCTATAAAACTTGGAGTGGCCATTTTTGGGAAATTTTTATACTGCCTTTCTGAATCGATGTACGAATAAGAAATCCAATATTCTAAGTTTTTGTATAAATTGCTGTCCCTCCAAAATAAATCCAATCCTTTAGCATAACCTGATCCGTTATTATTGAAAACCGAATTATAAGCGATATCTCTCGTATCATATTGAACTAAATTACTGTAATCTTTGTAATACGCTTCGGCTCTAAAAGTCTGTCCAGGTTTTGTAAATTGATAGTTTAAGATATAATGTCTTGCCTTTTCACTTTCAAATTGGTGGTATTTTGAATATTTGATATAATCGACAACCGGTGTTTGTGTAAAATCTCCATAAGCAAAAGAAAACTGACTGCTCTTTGAAACTTTATAAGCAATAGATGCTCTCGGTGCAATATTGGTTTCATTAAGCAAACTGTTATTCGAAAGTCTGAAACCTACTTTTGCAGCTAAATTTTTGGAAAATAAAATGTCTCCTTCTGTATAAAAAGCGGCAATATTTGAATCGTAACCATTTGAAGTTTGGATATTGGCATTATTATCAAAATTTTCATTGAATTTGGTAATGAAATAATCAGCTCCAAAGGATAATTTAAAATAATCTGAAACACTTTTTCTTAATTTTAGTTTCAATTGAGCTGCATTCTCATCATTATCAACATCATTTACATCATATTTAATTTTGTTTACACTGTATCCATAACTAATTCCTGATGTTAATTGCCAGCCAGTGCCAAAAGTTCCTTTGTAAGACGCATTAAGATAGAAATTATTATTGTTTAAATCGGTTCTGATTTTGTCTTCGAAATTGATGTTTTTCTGATTCAGATCAAATTTAGAAGCATCGAAAGCAGCATATAATTTGAAAATTCCGTTTGTAAAATGATATCGGTAAACGGTTTCTCCGGATAAGGACTGATAAGGACTATTCCAATCTACATTCTGTGGAATCACTGCCTGATAAGGTGCCAGATTAATGTAAGCCGTATTCACACTCAACGAGCTTTTTTTCCATTTCTGTGTGTTTCCTAACCCTAAACCAACAGTCATTAAAGCAATTTCGGTTTTGTTCATATCAGGTTCATCCTGAGTATTCAGCAATAAAACACTTGATAAAGCTTCGCCATACTCGGCCGAATAACCTCCAGTTGAAAATGCAATTCCACTGAATAAAAAAGGAGAAAACCTTCCTCGGGTTGGCAAATTATTGGTTGTTGCCCCGTACGGCTGAGCCACTCGAATTCCGTCAACAAAAGTCTGCGTTTCGCTGGCTTCTCCTCCACGTACAAACAAACGTCCATCTTCACCAACCGTTTGTGTTCCCGGCAAAGTCTGTAACGCAGCAATAATATTTCCCGCAGAACCAGCAGTGGTTACAATATCTAAAGGTTTTAAAACAGAAACTCTTGCTTTATCCCCGGATTCTAAAGTTCCGGCAGTGATGACAACTGCATCTAGTGCATTTACATTTTCTCTTAGTTTAACCGTTTGATTTTTAAAATTAGTAACATCTATTTCTTTTTTGAATGTTTCATACAATAAAAAGCTTATGATTATAAATTGATTTCCTGTAGAAGTGGTTTCAAAAGAAAAATCTCCTGTTTCAGAACTGGTGGCTCCATCATAAGTTCCGTCGATATAAATGTTGGCACCTGTCACTGGTTTTCCTTTTTGGTCAACTACTTTTCCGGAAATAGTTGTTTGGGCAAAAGTGAAAATCGTAATACATAAAAAACTGATTGTAAAAAGTAATTTGGTTTTCATAAGATTGATTTTGATGAAGCAAATGTATTTCAATCATTCTTGTTAAAAAATATATAATAACCCAATTGTAGAATTTTAGGGATGAGTTGTAAAATACTAATTTGTATCTTAGCTATGAATTGCAAAAAACCATTTATTATGTCAGAAAGCAAGAGAATTTCAAATTTATATCAATCCATCTATAATGGAAATCCGTGGCTTGAAGTCACTTTGGCAGATACTTTAAAGGATATTACTGCAGGACAGGCTTACAAAAAGGCAAATCCCAATCTCA
Organism: Flavobacterium salmonis; assembly: GCF_903819435.1. Classification (GTDB taxonomy): domain Bacteria; phylum Bacteroidota; class Bacteroidia; order Flavobacteriales; family Flavobacteriaceae; genus Flavobacterium; species Flavobacterium chungangense. The sequence goes on from NZ_CAIJDP010000068.1 coordinate 274,893, forward strand.
ATACGATTTGGGAAATTGTTAATCATCTAATACAATGGAGAAGAAACATTTTAAAACGGGTTCAGGGAGAGTTAATTATAACGCCTGATCATAATTATTTTGTACCTGTTTTAGATCCATCCGAAGCTGCCTGGGAGCAGTCACTTCAAAATCTGGCAAAATCACAAGAAGCCTGGAATGCTTTTTTTGAAGATTTTGATGATGCTGATTTAGCAAAAATATACGCCAACAATAATCATACGTATTACGAACATATTCACGGAATTATTCAGCATGATGTTTATCATCTGGGACAGATTGTTATTCTTAAAAAAATGCTTTAAAAAATTTATATGATTAATGAAACATTAGATTATCGATGGCAAAAGGTAAAAAACGGAAAACCTTTTTTTGCCATTATAAATCTTAAGATTAGTCCCAATGACAATCAAAACAAAATTATAGAAGAATATACAGGTGACGGCTGGATCAGAATGGGCGATTTAGCAAGTATTCCAGCTAAAGACGAACCTGGTAAAGTAAGTTTCTCAAACTGGAGAAATTCTGTAATAAAAGGATTGGAATTTGTCTTTTGTAAAACTGAAACCAAATGGACTATTAAAATAAAAAAAGTAGAAGGACTAATTGCAACAGATACGAATCCGACTATTGTGGGATATGCGACAATTTTAGCTTTTTGCAAACAAACCAATATAGAATTAGACTCTGATTTAATTCAAAAAATTGAAGATTTTACCTTTAGAAGCTGGGAAGACAAAAACCATGAAAAGATTCCAAATTTTATAGATTTGAATTATGAAAACCATTATTTTAAATAAATAAAAACCAAGTTTTCGCTCAACATAACTGTTAACGTAAAATTTATTTTGTCATGAAAAAATCTCTATCCTTATTCTTTTTTTAACGGTAAGTGCTATCGGATTTTCCCAGGAAACCGACGCAAAATATGACGAAGCATTAGCAAAATCGCTTCATGCCGATGAATACGGTATGAAAAAATATGTTTTCTGCCTTTTAAAATCGGGAACCAATACTACGGCTTCCAAAGAGGAAAGCAAGAAATTATTTGAAGGGCATATGGAAAATATCAACAAATTAGCCAAAGAAGGAAAATTAGTTGTAGCCGGACCATTCATTAAAAACGATCGAAACTACAGAGGCATTTATATTTTTAATGTAGCAACTATTGAAGAAGCCAAAACACTTGTAGCAACAGATCCTGCCATAAAAGCTAATTTATTGGAAGCTGAAGTAACGCCTTGGTATGCTAGCGCAGCTTTGCAGGAAACTGTGAAAATACATGAGAAAATTGCCAAGACGAAAATGTAAATATGAAAACAGAAAAAGAAAAAATGATCAGCGGTGAATATTACAACGCTTTTGATCCTGAATTAGTAAAAGGCCGCCGAACTGCAAAAAATCTTTTACATAGCTTGAATGTAAAAGAATACAGAGTAACAAAAAGAGCAAAAGAAATTTTAAAAGAACTGATTCCTAATGCAGGTGCCGGCTTATACATAGAACCGCCTTTTCATTGCGATTACGGCTATAATATTTTTTGCGGAGAAAATGTTTATTTTAATGTCAATTGCGTTGTTTTAGATTGCGCACCTGTAACTATTGGTTCAAACGTTTTTATTGCCCCAAATGTTCAGATTTATACGGCATCTCATCCGCTTGACGCTGAATTACGAAAAACATTGGAAAATGCTTATCCGGTTACAATTGGAGACGATTGCTGGATTGGCGGAAACTCTGTAATTTGTCCAGGTGTAACAATTGGCAAAGGATCTGTTATTGGTGCAGGATCTGTCGTTACAAAAGATATTCCTGACAACTCGTTGGCTGTTGGAAACCCCGCGAAAGTAATTCGTCAATTAAATCAGGAATCTGAATCAAATATATAATGCTTACCTTAAATAAAGTTCACCACATTGCTATTTTATCCTCTGATTATCAAAAATCTAAAACTTTTTATACTGAGGTTTTGGGATTAACCATTATCAGAGAAATATACCGCAAAGAACGTCAGTCTTACAAATTAGATTTAGCCTTAAACGGCAACTACATAGTCGAATTATTTTCGTTCCCAAATCCACCCAAAAGGCCTTCAAAACCAGAAGCTGTGGGTTTACGCCATCTCGCTTTTGAAGTGATTAATTTAGATGAAACTATTGCTTTTTTAAATAAAAAAAATATAATATCAGAACCCGTAAGAATTGATGAAACGACTGAAAAGCGATTTACTTTTATCGCCGATCCTGATGAATTACCTATAGAATTCTATGAAAGATAATAACCTTTATGGTAATTATTTTCTGTGAGATATTTCATCGCCATGCTAACAAAAGCATAATGAAATATTTTTCTTGTATTCGCAATTTTAACATAACATACTGACTATTTTTTATTAAAAACCGAAGATGATTATCTAATTTTGTAATCCACATAAAAATATTGTGGTTTACAAATTTACTTACTGATGAACAAAACGGCGCAAATCAAGAAAAATCATCAATTTATTAAATTCCGAAAATTAGTTATTGTTTCTATCTTAATTGGCTTTCTTTCTGCCTTTCTCGGAATTTCACTAAAAAAAATAACCGAATATTACGAAGAAATCTTTTTTCATGAAGTATCGGTAAATCCAGTCTTTTATATCGTTTTTCCCGTTTTTGGATTATCTGTAATTTATTTTCTAAGACAATATCTTTTTAAGAAAAAAGAAAACAAAGGAATCAAGGAAGTTTTTGAGAGTACAGGCTCAAAATCAAAAAATTTGCCTTCTTATAAAATTCCTTCTCACTTCATAAACGGATTATTAACTGTTATTTTTGGAGGCTCAACCGGAATCGAAGTATCTACTGTTGTGGCTACCGCGACTATTGGTTCAGTTGCGCACGAAAAAGAAAATGTTTTCCGTCAATATAAAACCGAATTAATTTGTGCTGGTGTTGCTGCGGGAGTTACGGCACTTTTTAGTAGTCCGATTGCCGGAATTTTATTTGCTCTTGAAGTTATTTCAAGAAAAGTAACCAGAGCATTTATCATATCAAATGTCATTGCCGTTTCAATTGCTTTTGGATTGCTTTCTATTCTAAAAGAAGAACCTTTGTTTGCCATTTCAATCACAACCTGGCATTTAAAAGCCGTTCCGTTTTTTATTCTTTTAGGAATTTTGGCCGGAATGAATTCTGTTTACCTGACTCGCTGTGTTTTGTTTTTTAAATCTCAATTTGAAAAAATCGATACTCATTATTACAAAATCATAATCGGATCAGTAGTTTTAAGTATTTCGCTTTTTATTTTTCCGCAATTATATGGAGAAGGGTATCATGCTATTAAAACCAGTTTCATTGCTCCAAATCAAATAATGACATTCACATTAGCTTTAACTTTTATTGGCATACTGCTTCTAAAACCCATTGTCACTTCCATAACATTAGCTTCAGGAGGTGATGGAGGCGTTTTTGCACCAAGTCTTTTTATCGGAGCTTTTTTAGGATTATTACTGGCTTCAGTTTTAAATACTTTTTTTCAGATCCATGTAATTCCGGTCAACTTTATGATTATCGGAATGGCGGCAGTATTAAGCGCCAGTATCCACGCACCTTTTACAGCTATATTTTTAGTATGCGGACTTACAAACGATTACACCTTATTTTTTCCAATTCTGGTAGTTTGTTTAATTTCTAAATACACTGCAAAAATGATTTATCCTTATACAGTGTATAGTTATTCGCCAAGTTTAGTAAAATAGAAATCATGCCTGTTCAAAAAATAAAAAGAGGATACCGCAAAACACGTTACATTCTTTACAAGGAAACTTTAGTAGATTATAAAGAACACTTTTGGTCTTTTATAGGATCATTTGCAGGTATTGGAATCCTGGCTTATATTCAATCTATACATTTCTCAGGAAATGATGCGGTTTATTTAATAGGTTCTTTTGGAGCATCGAGTGTACTGGTCTACGGAATAATTCAGAGCCCGTTTTCTCAGCCACGAAATTTAGTTGGCGGACATTTAATTTCGGCTTTTGTTGGTGTTACTGTACACAAATTAGCACCAGATATTATTTGGATAGCTGCTCCTCTGGCCGTTTCTTTTGCTATTATTTTAATGCAGATTACCAAAACGCTGCATCCTCCCGGAGGAGCGACTGCATTAATTGCGATCATTGGTTCAGATAAAATAAAAAGTTTGGGTTATATGTATGTAATATCTCCTGTGCTTATTGGTGTTTTGATTTTGCTTATTGTGGCCTTGATTTTTAATAATATGACAGCCAACAGACATTATCCAACTCATAAAAAATACCAAAAACTTAGAAAGAGAATTTCAAAAACTATTAGAAGCTGATTGATAAATCTTTATTCTCAAAAAATTCTGCAATCATTATTTTTTCACATTTAAAAGCTATTTTTGGTAAAACTAATCTCACCTTGACCTAAAAAAGCATTAAATGAAAAACATAATTTTCATACTATTATTTACTGTCGTACAAACGGCGTTTGCTAACAACATTCTTACTGAAAACCAAAAACTTGCCACCACTTGCAAAATATGGGGTTTTTTGAAATATTACCATCCAAATGTGGCAAACGGAAGTAAAAATTGGGATGAACAGCTTTTTACAATTTTGCCTCAGGTAGAGAAAGCACAAACCAAAGAAGATTTTTTATTAATTCTCGAAAACTGGATAAATTCTCTTGGAGAAGTAAAAGAAACCACACCAATCGCTCAGCCAAAAGATGTTGAGTATTTTGATAAAAACTTTGACTTGTCATGGGTTACTAATTCAAAAATACTTTCGAAAAGTCTTTCAAAGAAACTCAAGTTTATTGAAAAAAACAGATACAAAGGAAAACAGTATTATGTGCAATATGATCTTTATAGTGGTAACATTTTACAATTTAATAATGAAGTTAAATATGCAGATTTTAAATTGACCGATAAAAATTTACACATTTTAACGCTTTTCAGATATTGGAATTACGTAGAATACTTTTTTCCATATAAATATCAAATGGATCAAAAATGGGACATCACTTTAGAAAAAATGATTCCTCTTTTTATGGCAGCCAAAAATGAAGACGATTTTTACAACGCAATGCAAAGACTAACTGTTAAACTTAACGACTCTCATGTCGTGTTTTATAAACACTCAGATCCAGATTCAAACAAAATCCTAAATTATTTTCCAGCCAAATGTAAAATCATTGATGAAAAAATAGTTGTTACAGAAATTCGGGCAGATAGTCTGGCAGAAGCTCAGAATATAAAAATTGGTACTGTCATTACTAAGATTAATGACAAAACGATAAAAGAAATTATTGCAGAAAATAGAGATTTAATTGCGGCATCAAATGTATCTTTTTATCTAGACAGACTAACGGAATCAGTATTATCTGGATATTCAGATACTGTTAAGTTAGAATTTCTTCAGGACGGAAAGTATATAACAAAAACTATAAATTGGTATAATGAACACGATTCCCACAGAAATGAATATAAAAAAGGTGCCAAAATAAAAAAAGAAAAGTTTAAAGTTTTAGACAATAATATAGGTTATGTTGATATGGAAATTTTACAGGTTAAAAATGTTCCTGACATGATAGAAACCTTACAATCAACAAAAGCCATTATTTTTGATATCAGAAATCATCCAAAAGATACTAATTATGCAATAGCTGAATACTTAAATCCAGAACCTAAGGAATTTGTTAAGTTTATTGATCCCGATTTAAGCTTTCCAGGCAGGTATATTTGGAGAAATGGCATTGAAACCTGTGGAAGAATTAACCTGGATTATTACAAAGGAAAAGTAATTCTTTTAGTAAATGAAAAATCGATTAGTCATTCTGAATATACAGCAATGTGTTTAAAAGTAGCTCCTAATGCAACCATAATTGGTAGTCAAACTGCAGGAGCTGATGGTGCAAATGCTCGTTTTCATGTTATGAAAGGATTTCAAACATCATTTACCTGTTATGGTGTTTTTTATCCAAATATAAAGGAAACCCAACGTATTGGAATTGTTCCAGATATTGAAGTAAAACCTACAATCAAAGGAATTCAGGAAGGAAAAGACGAAATTTTAGATTGTGCTTTGCAATTTATTGAGACTGGAAAGTAAATTATAAAAATCAAAAATCTTTTCAACAAATCGTAATTCATAATTCGTATTTCATTTTTTATATTTTACCTTTGTCTTTTCAAAAAATACAAAGATTATGGTTTATAAATTTAGAGTAATTCTGGACGCCGAAGAAGATATTTTTAGAGACATCGCAATTCTTGAAGATGATACCCTTGAGGATTTACACAATGCAATCTTCAACTCTTTTGGCTTTGACGGATCAGAAGTGGCTTCATTTTATACTTGTGATGACACATGGAATCAGGAAGATGAAATTCCACTTTTTGATACGGGAGATATTCCAGGCGAAATAAGAACTATGAATGATTATCCATTATCTAGTATCTTAGACAAAGAAAACACTAAAATTATCTATGTTTACGATTTCATCAGTATGTGGACTTTCTTAGTTGAATTGGCTGCGATAGAAGAAGAATCTGTTGGGGCTATTTATCCTGAAACATTATTTTCACACGGAGAAATGCCGGATGAAGCCGGAGAAAAAAACTTCGAAGCCGATATGCATGACGATATTTACGGAGAATTTGAAGATGATTTAGACGAAGACGATCTTGACATGTTTGAAGGCGACGACAGCTTTGAAGATTTTGGATTTGAGGAGAATTGGAATTAGAGATAAAGTTACTAAGGTTCTGAGATGCTGAGTTAATAAGGTGTTTTTTTTGAAAGTTTTTTCTTATTTTTATATTTAATGAATTAAAAATATAAATATGAGTAATTTTAGAAGTCTGCTTATCTGGCAAAAATCAATGTCCTTAACTACCAAAATTTATTCTTCAACAAATAATTTCCCAAAAGAAGAAATCTTCGGGTTAACTTCACAAATCAGACGATGTTCCATTTCTATTCCAAGTAATATTGCTGAAGGATCTGGAAGAGAAAGTGATAAAGATTTTTTACGCTTTTTAAATATTTCAGTAGGTTCTTTATTTGAAATGCAAACTCAATTAGAAATTGCAAAAAATATAACTTATCTGAATGAACACGAATTTAATAACTTATACGAGGACAGCCGAGAAGTCGAAAGAATGTTAGTTTCATTTATCAAAAAATTGAAAGACAGAAACTAAAAAACTCAGAATCTTAGCAACTTAGAACCTCAGCACCTTTAAACATGATCAACTTATTCAACACCCACATCGAGACCCTTGCGATACACCGCGTAGGAAACAAAAGCCGTAACGAAGCGATTTTTTTATCGGAACAGCCTTTTAATTTAAATGATGAAATTGTGCCTTTGATAAAAGAGTACTTTTTTAAGCCTTTTAGGGAAAAAGAAGAAAACTATTATCAGTTTGCACACGAAGTCGATCTGGATTACAACGACATGTTTAAATATGCTACGGAAATTTTTAATAATCCAGGCAATTTACAGGAGATTTCAAAAAAAATTACCACACATTTATTCGAACAGTCCAATCATCCGCACATTAAAAATGGAGAGGTTTATGTGACGTATTTAACCAATTTAAGTATTGATAATAATGTGGTTGATGCTATTGGGATTTTTAAAAGCGAGCTGCAAGCCGACTTTTTACAGTTTGAAGAAAAAGACAGTAATCTTGAAATGATTTTACAACAGGGAATCAACCTAAGTAAATTAGATAAAGGATGTTTGATCTTTAACTATAAAAAAGAAGAAGGATACAAAATCCTCACTGTCGACAGTAACCGTTATGATGCACGTTACTGGTTAGAGCATTTTTTATCTGTTGATGCTTTTGAAGATGAAAATTTCATTACCAAAAAATATTTAAAATTCTGTCAAAACTTTGCAAAAGACGTGGTTTTACCAGCAGAAGATAAAAAAGAAGAAGTTATGTTCATGAACCGCTCTGTGAATTATTTTGCTAAAAATGATCAATTTGAAGAGCAGAATTTCCTGAATGAAGTACTGGACAATCCTGATCTAATTCCTGAATTTAAAAACTATAAAGTTGATAAAGGAGAAAAATACAGCATCGAAGATGTAACCTCGTTCCCTATTGCCAATTCAGCTGTTTCTGACGCCAGAAAATCGATTAAAAATGTAATTAATCTGGATACTCACATTCAGATTAAAATGGATTTTATCAACCCTGAAAGCGCTGAAAAATTTGTTGAAAAAGGCTGGGATGAAGAAAAACAAATGTATTACTACTTAGTATATTTCAATAAAGAAGAAAAAAGCTAAGAAGCTATTCATTTTCTATTTACTTACTTAAAATAAAAAACGGCAATTATAATGCAATTGCCGTTTTTTTTATAGTTCAATTTTATTTTTCAGATATTCAAGCATTTGTAATGTTATAGGCTTGGAGAGAAAATCAATAATGATAGGATATTTTTTTGCTTTTGCTAAATCTTCTGGATTAATTGTAGAGGACAAAACTATAACATTTACCGAATTAAATTCATCGTAATCAGAAGTGGTAAAATGATCTAAGAACTCCCATCCCCCCATGATCGGCATATTTAAATCGAGAAAAATTAATTGCGGTATTTTTACTGGCTGATCTTTACTGTACTTTAATGTATTAAAAAATGACAACGCTTCTTCGCCATTTTGAGCCGTACTGATCAAGTCAGAAAAACCTGCCTTTGAAATCACCTTTTTAGACAGCATCAATGTAATAGGATCGTCATCAATACATAAAATTTGTTCCAACATAACTTATTTTTTAAATGATATGATAAATGAGGTTCCTTTGTTTACCTCGCTTTCAACACTAATTGTTCCTCCCATAGTTTCAACTTGAGATTTTACAAGATACAAACCAAGACCTTTACTATCGGGATAATTATGAAACCTTTGATACAGTCCAAAAACTTTATCACCATTTCTTTCTAAATCAATTCCGATTCCATTATCTGTAAAAGTCAAAAAAACTCTTTGATCAATCTCTTCAGCTGTTATAGAAATTTTTAATTTTCTATTCTCAGATTTATATTTTATGGAATTAGTAAGCAAATTTAGCAATATACTTTCAATATATGCCTTATTGGTGTTAAGTAAAGGAACTTTATCTAATTTAAGTTTTATTATTGGCTTATGTGCTTCTATTTGAAAGGATAACTGACCAAACACATTTTCAAAAACTTCACTCAAAGAAACCATCTCTTTTTGCATCGAAGGATTATCTTTTATAATGATCACTTTTACTAAATCATTAATCGTTTCGTTAAGGAGGTGTGTCGACTTATAAAAACCGCCCAATATTTCCTCTAACTCAGGATTTTCAACAGGAATATCCTCTATTAAGTTTAACAACCCCATCAAATTAGATAACGGAGCTCTTAGATTATGTGACGTGATATAAGAAAACTGTTTTAAATCCTTATTATTTTGAGTCAATTCGCGGATTAATTGCTCTTTTTCAGTCTCTAATTTTCTTTCTTCAGTAATATCCTGTTGAATAGATATCCAATGAGACAAGACTCCTTCAACAGTAAAAATTGGAATCATCGAAAAACGAACCCAATATTCTCTTTTGTTTTTACTGTAACTTATCGTTTCTATTAAACATTCCCGTTCTTCTTTGATCGCTTTTAGTACTTTTTTTAAGGCCTCAGAATCAGAATTAGGACCTTTAAAAACATTTGGCGACTGCCCTAAAATTTCATCAGATTCATATCCTGACATTTTAGTGAAAGCAGGGTTTACATACACAATTCTAGGAATTTTACCATCTGTAGAATTTGCTTCGGTAATCAAAATAGAATCTTTAGATTGCGTAATTACTGTTTCTAACAGTTTAAGCCTTTGTTCTTCTTCTTTTTGTTTTGTAATATCCTGAATAGCTCCAATCATCCTGATACCTTTACCATTATCGTCTTTTAAAAGAAAACCTCTGTCCAAAACGTATTTGTAAGTACCATCGGCACATCTAAAACGGTATTGATCTTGCCATTTTTCAGTTTTAAGTTCAATAAACGAATATAATCTGACAGACATTTTTATAGTATCTTCAGGATGAATTTTATCAAACCACCATTTCGAAGTCATTCCTACTTCTTCCTGTTTATATCCAAAAACATTTTCGATTCCTTTATTCCAGGTAATATAATCTTCCGGAATCCTCCAGTCCCATATGGTATCACTGGTGGCTTTTGCAACGATGTCATATTTCTCATTAGATTTCTTGATTTCTTCATTAGCAGACTGCATTTTTTTCAAAATAGCAATATTTCTACTTTCATTTTTCGATAAAATATAATTAAAAATCAGACCTGTAAAAAATATAAAAGCTACATCCTTTACAAAACTAAAATAAAAGAATTCTGTTTTTAAAGCATAGCAAACTAGAAATTTATGACATAGGATTGCCATAAATAACGAAAAGATAATGTAGATCAGTATAATTTGTTTGGATTTACTTTTCATCACTCAAATATAGGAAAATTAACCAAATTGAAATGCTTTTAAAGCTATAGAATTTTTAAGTATTCATTAAACTAATTCGTTGGCATTACGTAAACTATCTGCAAAACGTTTTTTATATCAAAATAAAGTGTACCTTTGCACCCATTAAAAATCACAGATGGAATCTATTAGAAACATTGCAATTATTGCCCACGTCGATCACGGTAAAACCACTTTGGTTGATAAAATTATGTATCACTGTCAATTATTTCGTGAAAACGAAAACACAGGTGATTTAATTCTTGATAATAACGATTTGGAGCGTGAAAGAGGTATTACAATTACTTCAAAAAACGTATCTGTTCAATATAAAGGAACGAAAATCAATATTATTGACACTCCTGGTCACGCCGATTTTGGAGGTGAAGTAGAACGTGTATTGAACATGGCCGATGGTGTATGTTTGCTAGTGGATGCTTTTGAAGGTCCGATGCCACAAACTCGTTTCGTTTTACAAAAAGCGATTGATTTAGGTCTTAAGCCTTGTGTAGTTATCAATAAAGTTGATAAAGAAAACTGTACGCCTGAAGAAGTTCACGAAAAAGTTTTTGACTTAATGTTTGAATTAGGTGCTGAAGAATGGCAGTTGGATTTCCCGACAGTTTATGGCTCTGCTAAGAACAACTGGATGTCTGATCATTGGGAAAACGTAACTGATAATGTTGAAGCATTATTGGATATGGTTGTTGACAATGTACCAGCTCCTAAAGTTTCAGAAGGAAATCCACAAATGTTGATTACTTCTTTAGATTTCTCTGCATTTACAGGTCGTATCGCTATCGGACGTCTTGAAAGAGGCATTTTAAAAGAAGGTATGCCAATATCTTTGGTAAAAAGAGACGGTACTGTAACAAAATCAAGAATTAAAGAATTACATACTTTTGAAGGTCTTGGCCGTAAAAAAGTTACAGAAGTAATTGCTGGAGATATTTGTGCTGTTGTAGGTGTTGAAGGTTTTGAAATTGGAGATACTATCTCTGATCATGAAAATCCTGAAGGATTAGCATCTATTGCTATCGATGAGCCTACGATGAGTATGTTATTCACAATTAATGACTCTCCTTTTTTTGGTAAAGAGGGTAAGTTTGTAACTTCTCGTCATATTAGAGAGCGTTTAACAAAAGAATTAGAGAAAAACTTAGCGATGAAGTTAGGTGAAACCGATTCTGCAGATAAATTCATGGTTTTTGGTCGTGGTGTACTTCACTTATCTGTTCTTATTGAAACAATGAGAAGAGAAGGTTATGAGCTTCAAATTGGTCAGCCACAAGTTATCATCAAAGAAATTGATGGTAAAAAATGTGAGCCAATTGAGGAATTGACAATCGATTTACCAGAATCACTTTCTGGAAGAGCAGTTGAGTTCGTTACTATGCGTAAAGGTGAAATGCTAAGTATGGAAACTAAAGGTGACCGTATGATTGTAAAATTTAATATTCCATCTCGTGGAATTATTGGATTGCGTAATCAATTGCTTACTGCTACTGCTGGTGAAGCTATTATGGCACACCGTTTCATTGGATATGAGCCTTACAAAGGTGAAATCGCAGGACGTAACAAAGGCTCTTTGATTTCTATGGAAAAAGGAAAAGCTATTCCTTATTCTATTGATAAATTACAGGATCGTGGTAAGTTTTTTGTTGAACCAAATGCTGAAATCTATGAAGGTCAGGTAATTGGTGAAAACTCTCGTGGTGATGATATGTGTGTAAACGTAACGAAAGAGAAAAAACAATCTAACGTTCGTTCTTCCGGAAATGATGAAAAAGCCAGAATTATCCCTCCAATCATTTTCTCATTAGAAGAAGCATTAGAGTACATTCAAAAAGATGAATATGTAGAGGTTACTCCAAAATCTATTCGTTTAAGAAAAATCTATTTGACAGAAACTGATAGAAAAAGATTTAAATTCTAATCTTTTAAATTTCAATATTAAAAATCCCAAATTCCTAACTTAATGGAATTTGGGATTCTTTTTTTAAGGGCATTCCTTATTGGAATTAATAAATTTCAATAAGTTATCTTTTCAATAAAAATTACTTTAGCTTCACAACCCTGAAGTTTAGCAGGTTGTGTCACTGTAAGAAATGCATAATAACTAAATTTTTCTACAATTTTTTTTTGAAATATAATTATTTTTCTATGCGAAACTGAAATTGAAACCTCGTGACAAAACAATTACAAATCTCTGTTTTTTAATATTTTATATGAAAAATAAACAAATAAGAATGTCCAGATTAAAACAATTAAAATTGAAAAATAATTAACACTGTAATCAATATTATTCTCATAACCTATTTGATTCTGAATATTTTTTATCATTGATAATCTAGGGAACGGAAGCAAAATCAAATTTGACATGGCCTCTAAAGGCAGAAACTGCGTAATAGTATAACCTTTAGTGCTTTCGGGAAATATTTGAAACACTAAAATACCTTTTATAATTCCTTCTAAAATACTCCAAACCAAAAGAAATCCTAATGCAAAGGCAGAACGCTTTACTAAAATCCCAAGAAACAAACAGAAAGAAAAGAAACCGGTAAGTTTTACAAAAAACGCCAACAGATAATCTAAATCTGTGAAGACAATTCCAAACTCAGTATAGGATGAAAAACATAATCCTAAAATCAAGGTCATTATAAAAACAAAAATTGTTGAACAGAAAGCAAAAACTACAACGGTTAAGAATTTTGACAAAACAAATTCTTTTTTACTTAAACCGTCAATTAGATTTTGTTTTAAAGTACCGTAACTATATTCATTTGCCATCATAGAAACAATTACAATTGCGAGAAAAAATTTCAGCCAGGCAGCTATATAGGTGTTAAAATGCCAAATAAATGGAAAGTTAAAAATTCCCATTTCGGCAAAGTGAAATTTTAAAAAGCCTATATCGAATTTTATTGAAGCAATTAATGCTATAAATGAAAGCAGAATAAAATAAATTAATGTCAGCACTTTACTGGCTTTATTTTTCCAGATTTTTTGTAATTCTATAGAGATAAGTCTGTTCATGGTTAGTTGTTTTGAACGCTGGCGTTTTTTGTTAATTCTAAAAATTGGGCTTCTAAACTATTTTTGCGTTTCACCAAATGGCTCAATGCAATATTTTTTGAAAATAGAAACCTATTTAACTCGGAAGCAGATAGTTCTGATTTTAAGTAAACCAAAAATTTGCCTTCCTCTTCAGTTATTCTGTCAATTGCAGGATGCTCATTCAAAATAATCTTCAACGCTTCATTATTCTCAGACTGAATTTCAAAGAAACCTTCATTTGCAGACATTCCGTCAACAGATCCTGAATATAGCATCTCCCCTTTTCGCAAAACAACCACATGCGAACAAACTTTTTCAACTTCATCTAATAAATGCGAAGCCAGTAAAATAGTGGTTCCCTGTGAAGCAATTTTTTTAATAATATCCCGAATCTGATGAATTCCCTGTGGATCTAAACCATTTGTGGGCTCATCTAAGATTAAAATTTCCGGATCATTTAAAAGTGCCGAAGCAATAGCCAGACGCTGCTTCATCCCTAATGAAAAAGTACTAAACTTACTATTCTTTCTTTCAGTCAAACCAACTAAGTCAAGCTTTTCATAGATTTTAGAATAATCAATACTTTTTATTTTACAAACAAGCTTTAGGTTTTCTTCTGCTGTCATATAAGGATAAAAATTAGGGCGTTCAATTATTGCACCTACTTTTTTCAACGCTTCATGAGTTTGCATTTTACCTCCAAACCAACTGTAATTACCTGATGTTCGGTTTACAACATTCAGAACAATTCCCAAAGTTGTCGATTTTCCGCTTCCGTTTGGCCCTAAAATACCATAAACGCGTCCTTTTTGTATTTCAAAAGATATATTTTTCAAGGCTTGAATTCGCCCATATCTTTTGTGAAGATTCTCAATTCTAAGTATGGTTTCCAAATTTATTTCGGTTTTAGTTTTTAGTAAGACGTTTCAACTGGATTTTTGTTACTCCTAAATATAAATTAATGTAAATTTGCATTAAAGATATTGAAAATGAGCGAGCCTTTAATGCTGTTAAAAAAACCTTCTTACCCTTTAACACAATCACTTTTAAGCTATTTAGAACGATACGAACGTATCTCGAAAGTATCTGTGTTTTATGATGACTTATTACGCTTTTCAGGCTCTGTTAATGTTTATGACAAAAATGATATTGATACCTTGTGGATAAGGGTTTATTATAATGAATTTGAAAGAAATGAAATCGACCTCAATTTGAAGAAGATTTATTCTCTTTTACATTCAGACGGAAACAGCGAGATTATTCAATTTTTAAACGTTGATGCAATTGATTATTGTACTTTTGGAAATTCGAAACCTTTCCGAATAAAAGTCCGAAATATTCTTAATGACAATTATGTCCATTTTTACATTAAAAAAGCAGATGCATCCCGAATTTACGGGTTAGAATTAGAAGACATTTTATCACCTGATAAAATCAACTTTCTGGTTTATAGGGATACCTTAATTGAAGAACATATTATAGGCATTCCGGGTGATGTTTTTATGGATACCTTATTAGACACTTGTAGCGAAACCGAAAAATCACAAATCGCAAAAGAGTTTGTAAAATTCAACGAGCGGTGTATGATCAGGCTTTTAGGCGACATGCGTGCTTACAACTATGTAATTGTGCCTATTCATGATTTTGATCAGGTAGTCTACAAAATTCGTCCCATAGATTTTGACCAGCAATGTTATGAAGGAAATTTCAAGGTATATCGCCCTCAGTTTTTTAAGGAAAATTATCCAATGATAAAACTGATTAAGGAAAAACTTGAAGAACGTTCAATTTTTCAATACAAAGACGAAGAACGGGCTATTTTGGCAAAACGTATTCACTCTGCCGAAAACAGAATTAAAAAACTACTTAACATAATGTGCCACGACACCATATCTACAGAAGAGCATTTAAATCAGCTAAAAATGGAATTGTACCGTTATACTAATGATATGAATTTTAAAAATGCTAAATCAATGGGGCATATTATGCATGCAGCTTTTGAATTCATAACCCGTAATTTTAAAAACACCAATTTGGTTTAAAAATAAATAATCTATGAAAAAGTTTTTTTTGTTTGGAATTTCTATAGTTTTATTAGCTTGTCAACAACAATCCAATACTGATTTAAAAACGCTTTATTCACTTCCAAAAAAGTTAAAGGAAGTATCCGGCATTACTTATTTTCCCGAAACCAATATGATTTACACCTTGGAAGACAGTGGGAATAAAAATGAAGTTTACGCTATTAATTCACAAGGAAAATTAGAGAAAACTATCTCTATTACAAACGCCCAAAATGTAGATTGGGAAGATATTACAAAAGACAAAGAGGAAAATATTTACATCGGTGATTTTGGTAATAATGATAATGAACGTCAGGATTTGTGTATTTACAAAGTAGCAAAAGCAGAGTTAAGTAAAGAAAATGCAGTTTCTGAGTATAAAGTTTCTTTTTCATATCCTGAACAGACAGAATTTCCGCCTAAGAAAAAAGAACTATTCTACGATGTTGAAGGTTTTTTTGAATACCAAAATTACTTTTATCTCTTTACCAAAAACCGAAGCAAAGGTTTTGACGGAACTGCTTTTATTTATAAAATAAAAAATGCTCCCGGAACTCAAAAAGCTGTTAAAATAGGCGAATTTAACACTTGTAACAATTACAATCATTGTGTTTTAACCAGCGCAACGATTAGTCCAGACGGAACAAAAATAGCGTTATTAAGTCACGATAAAATTGTTTTATTTAAAGATTTTAACGGTGATTCTTTTAACAAAGGCTCTCAAACAGAAATTGCCTTAAACCACTTTTCACAAAAAGAAGCTGTTGTTTTTAAAGACAATAATACTTTATTAATTGCTGATGAAAAGACAAATAAAATCGGAGGTAATGTTTACGAATTAAGACTGAAGTAACTTATTATTTATTTTTAATAGCGCCAATTAATATTTTGGAAAATCTGCTTATGAAAAAAATCACGTTAGTCATTCTCTCACTTTTTTTGTCCTTATCTTCCTTTTCTCAAAATAAAATTATAATAAATAATCAGGCAACTCATTTTAACATCAAAAACAATAGTGACAGTATTGATTTTATTGTAGTTGATACTGTTTTAAATTTTAAAAAACCGATTTTCTTATTTTGCCAGGGTTCTTTACCTATCCCTCTATTTGTAAAACCTGAGAAAGAGCCAATGTGGATGATTGGAGGGGGAATCACTAATTTTGATATCGAAGAAATAAAAAGAAATTATCATTTAGTGGTAATTTCAATGCCTAAGACTCCTGTAATTGTTGAAGAAAAAAATCTAAGCGAATCGTATTGCTATATCCCAAATCCTAAAAGACCTGAAGAATTCGATAAAGAGTATATGAAATCTGACTATTTGGAAATGTATCAAACTCGTGCTAATACAGTATTAAAGTACTTACGAAAACAAAAATGGGTTGATAATTCAAAACTAATTGTAGCTGGTCATTCTCAAGGGTCAAAAGTAGCGACAGCAATTTCGATTTCAAATAAAAATGTAACTCATTTAGGCTTATTTGGAGCCAATCCTTTTGGAAGAATTGACCAATTGATAAGAAATTATAGAAAAGAGGCAGAGGCAAAAAAAATTACCTGGAAAGAAGCCGATGAAAAAATTAACGATAAATACCAAATGTTTCGAGATGCTTACAATAATGATTCCATAAAAAAAGATCCTACTTTATTAGCTTGGAAATCTTTTTCAAAACCTCAGATTAATGATTGGCTAAAAATTACCATTCCAACTTATCTGGCTTATGCTACAAACGATATCGCTTCCGACTTATGTGATTTAGTTCCTTTGTTTTATATTCAGAATTCTAAAAATAATTTGACTTACAAAAGATATTTAAACTTAGAGCATAATTTTTTTGAAGTAAATGAAGACGGAAGTGCAAATTATGAAAAAGAACACTGGACTGAAGTTATGAGTGTTTTTGTAAAATGGACTTTACAAAAACACTAAAACTCCAAATTTTTTCTTTCTTTAAAAACTATAAGCAGCTCCAAAAACTATTCTTCCAGGCTCATCTGGTGATTGAAAATAAGAGATTCTGGCAGTTAAAACATTAATAGCATTTAACCATAGTCCTCCCCCATAATCCTGATGCCATTTTTTAGAGTTTTCTCCATCAAACCAAACTCTTCCGTAATCAAAACCACCTAAAATCCCATAGGTTAAAGGTGCAACTGTATGATGAATTTTACCAATATTCAACCTCAAATCTGTACTTTGAGAAAAGTATGAATGTCCTAGAAAACGTTCATTTCTATAACCTCTTAAATCAGAATCCCCTCCTAAAGAAGCTCCGTGGTAAAAGTTAAAATTATTATTTAAAATGGCTTTACCCTTTAAAGATGTTGCCAAAACAAATTTTCCGTTATGATCAATTTTATGTGTGAAACCTAAAATACTTTCAAGTGTTGGAAAATTTTGCTCAGTATCGTTTAAGTTTGTCGTCCACATACCCGAAATCATAAAATACATTCCTAAGGTTGGCTTAGCCGCAAAATCAGCATTTTTAAAAACATATTTTACTTTTAAACCTCCGTAATTCTGATTGTCAAATACTTTCGGATTTACTATTCCTGCAACATCAATAAATCTGCCATCAGTTTCTTCAACCTTCATTCTTTGAAAAATCGGCTGCAGGCTAAATTCGCTTCCAAAGCGTCCCACATGCCTTATTGCGCTGGAAACATTAAATTTTCTAATGCGAACCCGATTATAATCCATTCCAAAGTCATCATCATCGTTTTCAGTTTCATTTCCGTATCCAAAAAAATTCATCGCAAAATTTGGCGTTGTATATTGAGCATCTACATCAATTACCCATTTCCCTAACAAACCGGGAAAATGTGCCGTATAATCAAATTCCAAGCCTCCGGTTGCGAAATAATAAAAACCATTAAAAATATGTTTTTGAGTATATGGATTTTGCTTGAAATTATTAACAGTATAATTTAAATTGACGCCTACTTTCACACCATCATCAGGATTAAACCCAATATTTGGAAGTCCCGCAATTACATTATACTTTGGCTTTTCATAATTATACAAATTGACATTATAATCATCTGTAAGCTGGGTTCTGGTTTTAGAATCTAAGTTATAAGTGTTCTCTTTTGATTTGAAATCATACACAATAACTTTTTTACCATTTTCGACATTATAAGTATCGTTGTTTTGACCACCAATCAAACGAATCTTAATTTTTGACTTTTGGTTTCCAATTACCTGAAAAACATCATTATCATCAAGACCGTAAATCCACAGATTTTTAGTTTTGGCATCAGTTGCCGTTTTAGTGTAAACCAACTCATCCCCTTCTTTTTTCACTCTGTAAACCTGTATCTCTATAGACTTTTTAATATTATGATTGATTACAAATTTGTCTTTTTTGTCGGTTCCTGCTATCATAACCGTACGGCTTAATACATCAGAATATTCAGAAGCATATTTCTGAAGATCCTTTTTTCTCCTTTTTAATTTATTCTTGATATCTTCAACTGTTCCATCCTGAACTTCTTTAGGCATGTTTTTAAAAGCATTATCAATATCAGCATCTGATAAATTTTCCTGAATAAATTTAGCCTGTTCAATCCAGTCTTTTTCTTCAGTCGTTCTCAGAAAAGCCAAATCCATTGGATAAGGTTCTCTTCCAAGCCATTTTACATTGATTTTATCTCCCTTGAAAGTACGCATATGCCTAAGCGCCGGAATATTCATTAAAAGAGAAAGCAAAGCTCCATCGTATTTTGCAAAAGCCTGATCACGATCACGCGGAATTGGTTTGTAAACAACTTTATCTCCCTTTTTATATTCGCCCCAGCGCCATTGATCGCTGTGTCTGTCCCAATCACCAATCAGTATATCAAACAACCGCGCTTTGATGTATTCTTTTTCATCGACAGTGTATTTTTCATCTTTGTGAAGATTTTTCATCATATCTTCTGTACTGATAATATTTGATGGACTTCCAAAATTTTTAGCATCCAGATGATTATCTGCAGGACGTTCTTCTACCATGTACAACTGATCTCCAAAGTTAGAATTAAACTCTTTTAAGCCTTCCTGCTTTGGAATATAATATAAAAATGGATTGGTATGTAAAAGCCCTATCTGATCAGACATAGTGGCAGTTACAAAAGGAGAATACGGATGAGAGGTGGTATAAAAATCAAGTAAAAAATTCTCTGCATATGTATTTTGGAAATCATTCACAACATACTGATCTTTAAAGGCTACAGATTGTAAAAAAGCTATTGCACTTTTTTTCATGCCGCGCATCACATATTCCCTCCCTTTTGAGTCTGACATTCTTAAAGAAACAGACTGATGACCTCCCCCTTCACGAATAGGTTTCAGACCTCCCATTAAAGTATCAATTGTAGCTGTTTTTGCTTCTACTGGCATACTGTAATATTTTCTGTAATGCTTACCAAACAAGAATTTATGAAATAAACTTTTATCGGTCATTTCAGAAGAATATATTGAAGTTTTGATAGTTGGCGGAAAGTTACTTGAAACATTAGAAGCCCAGTTAAACTCCTTGGCTTTTATGATTTCTTGTTCAAAAAGCATTTTTTCCTTATTATTTTCATTTCCAAAAAATGCCACTTTAGCATCACCACTTTTATATAAGGTCAAGGTTGCATAACCATTTCCACCATATGAAAAATCAGTTGAATTGATAGCCCTTGCAGCTTCAGATTTTGAACCGGCGCCGCTAATAATCTGCTTAATATTTTCTTTACTGATATACTGCAGATTATGATCATGACCGGAAACAACTATGACATTTTTTTGCTTTTGCAACAGTGTTTTTATTCGTTTTGAATAAATAGTATATTGTTTATTTTGAAGATCCTGCGGGCTGGCACCAGATGTTTTTCTGAGTAAATTTATAATCGACCCAATTACCGGCAGTGGAATCTTTTTCTCTAAAGGGAACAACTGCTTTTCTAATGAAAACTGACCCCCATGCGTTCCGTTGCTCATCAAAGGATGATGAATGGCAAGCACCACTGTTTTTTCCTGATTTTTATTTAAAACATTTTCAAGTTCATCAAAAAAATCTTCTCTGGTTTTAATGTCGCAATTATCGTTAATTGTGGGGTGATTATCCCAGTCTTGTAAAAACCATTCACTATCAACAGTTACTAATGTTATAGTGCTGTCAATTTTCACATCTTCAATCGGACAGGATTTTCTAGGCAGAAACGCTTTTTTATCATTTAAATATTTGGTTACAAAATCAGCTTGGCGTTCCAATCCTTTGATTCCGTTGTACCAATCGTGATTTCCCGGAATCACAATTGTTTTCCCCCTAAATCCTTTACTCAATTTTAATTGATTCGTTAGTTTTTTTTCTGCCACAGTAATATCAGCAGTATTATTATCATTAGGAAAGCCTTTTGGATAGATGTTGTCTCCTAGAAACAATAAGGTTGCTTTTTTATTAGACTTTTTAAGTTTTTGATGCAACAGTTCCAGTGTTTGCTGTGCCTGCTCTTCATCAGCATTGCCAGCATCTCCAACTAAATAAAAAGTATGGACAATTTTTATAGTATCCGTTACGTTTTGTGTTTCGTTAGCACTTACATTTTTTCCGTATTGGGCATTTTGCGTTGCACAACAATAAAAAAAAGGTATAGCGACTATTGCCAAAAGACAGTTTTTAATCTTAGCAATAAAATGATTATCCAAAAACAATTTCATAATTTAGTGGTATAAAAATATTCTCTATGAATCTAATAGAACAATCCGAAGATTTCATCAGTAATTTACTCAAAGATAAACTTTCTAATTTATATACTTACCACAATTTTAGCCATACACAAAGTGTGGTAAATGCAACAAAGGAACTGTGTGAAAAAGAAAAAGTAAATACCGATGAAAGGGAACTACTTTTAATTGCTGCATGGTTTCATGATGCCGGTTATACAAAAGGTTATGAAAATCACGAAAACGAAAGTGTAAAGATCGCTTCCGAATTTCTAAAAGAAAGAAATCAATCAGAGGATTTTATAAAAAAAGTAGGCGAACTGATTTCGGCAACAGCCAAAGAATATGTCCCAAAAAATCATTTAGAAAAAATAATTAAAGATGCGGACTTCATACACATTATTAGTCCGGAATATACAAATACGTGTGAATTATTACGCCTGGAATTAAAAAACACAGGTATTGTCGATTTTTCTACTTTGGAATGGGCTACAGAAAATTTCAAGTTTTTAATGACTAAACACCATTTTTACACGGATTATGCCCAAAAAAAATGGCAGCCTTTAAAAGAAAAGAATCTCGTTCGTATTCAGAAAAAAATCAACAAGCAGCAAGCAAAAGAAACTGTTGTAATCGAAGATGAAAACAAAAAGAAAGATAAAGCGGAAAAACCGGATCGCGGCATAGACACTTTATTTCGGGTTACTTTAGGGAATCACACTCGTTTAAGTGGTATTGCAGACAGCAAAGCAAATATTTTATTATCTGTAAATGCTATTATCATTTCAATTGCACTTTCTTCTATTATTCCAAAATTAGATAGTCCAAAAAATGCTCATTTGGTAATCCCTACATTCATAATGCTGATCTCTAGTGTAATTACTATTATTTTCGCTATTTTATCAACAAGACCCAAAGTAACCTCTGGTTTTTTTACACGAGAGGATGTCCAGGCCAAAAAGGTAAATTTAATGTTTTTTGGAAATTTTTATAAAATGCCTTTACACGAATATGATTGGGCAATGAATGAAATGATGAAAGACCGTGATTATTTATACTCTACAATGATAAAAGATTTATATTATCTAGGTTTGGTTTTACAACGAAAATATAATTTGCTAAGAATTGCTTACAACATTTTCATGATTGGAATTATTGTTACAGTAATTGCTTTTGTTATCGCATTCAAATCAATTTAAAAATAGCGCTATAGATCTATCTGTATAAAAGCAATTAAAGCTCTATTTTCAGATAGATCTCTTTTCTGTATATAAATCATATGAACGCCTGCTCGGTCTTAACAAAAACTATTTGCTTCAATCCTCAAAAATCATATTACTTTTACGATAAATTTATTTAAGTTCATCTAATAAGTCCTGATAAGTGATTTTTTGAGAAATTGAATTTCCGGTATTATTTATGACTTTTACACGTATCGCCCTTAATCCTGAAACCCCCTGCAAATCTTCAACTTCAAATTGTTCGATAGCGGGTTCCAATATTTTTTTGTGCTGTAAATATTTAATATATTTTAAGTATTCTGCTTCTTCACTATTTTGCGAATAGACAATTGTAATTTTTTCTTTTTCTGTAATTCTGTCGGTTGAACCTTTTATGTTCGATTTATCGATTCTTTTTTTCACAACTTCATAACGTGCATTATAAGTTCCGTCAACATCAAAACGTTTTTCATCCATTCTAAAACGAATTGAAAGAGGAGCACTAAACACCAAAATCAGCGAGGTCACATCCAATTCGTACGGCAATGAAGCTTTGAGTTCATGATGTTCTAATTCCATTTCGCACAAAGTCTGCAATTGCCACAAACGAAGGTTATGCAAATACATCATATCAAAAGATTTAGAAGGCGTTATAGAAGCTCCTATATATAAATTATGCTCAACACCATCTGTTTTAAAACGTTCGTAATAATGCGGATAAATTTGTTGGGCTTCAATTTGCTTTTTATCTAAAACTGAGGCTAATTTTTTATTAATAATAGACATTGCATTATCAAATTTCTTTCTTTCATGATAAAACAAGCCAGATTTTTCGTCCAGACTCTCAAAATACAGTTGCTCTAACTTTTCGTTCCTGGCTGTACCCTTTGTGTTTTTAAGAATAGGATGAATTTCTTCTTCAATATAACGCTGTATATGCTGTTCAGTATCTGCTTTTAATGGGAAATCTAATTCTTGACGCAATGATTCAAGTTCAAATTTACGCTGCTCCAAAAGAACTAAATTAGCGTTTGGTTTCTGATTTTCGAAAATTTCCAAAAGAGTGGTAAGCTGATTTTTTAAATCTTTCTTTACCGTATCATTTCTATGTTCAGACGAACCTTTTATATCAATTTGACCATATAACGGAAACACATCTTTAAAAACAATTTCTTTGAAAATATAATCTTTTGAATGATTGATATTTTGGAAATAATTCTGAGATTCTTTTTTAAATTTCCAATAAACGCTCGGATGTATAGTAGTATATTCTCGCTGGATAATAGCTTCAACCTGATGTTGCATATCAGTATTGTAGCGATCAATAGTATCAGTTAAATACGGTAAAATCAACTCTAGCTTGGTTGCATTTATACTATTGAGTTCCCTTGGATTTTGAGAAACAATTTCAAGTACTCCCAATAAATGATCATCTTTAATAATTGGCGCAAAAATACAACTGTTTATATTTTGATTAAGTAAGTGTTTTCCTAGTTTTTCATTTCCTGCTTCATGAGAAAATTTCTCAACATTTGAAATTACAAATAACTCCTTTTTGTCTAAAAGATTTTCAAAAGAGCATCCAAATAAAGCATTTTTACAATGTACTTCATGATCATCCGAAAGCAAAAAACTATGCATTTTGGTATCAAATTTAGGAGGCCTGTTGAATTTTTCCTCTTCAGGACTGTAGACTATAAAACCGAATCTTAAACCTGGAATTTTAAATAATGATATGAAAATTGATTCAATAATTTCGGTTGGAGTAACGGTATCCTCTGGCTTTAAGAGATTACTCTTTAAATTCGAAACAGCATTTTCAGTAGTAGCATCAAATAAGGAAACAATTCCAAAACCTTTTAAGATCCAACTACCTAAAGGAAATTTAGATTTCCATAACGCAATATCATTATAATTATCAATTAGCAAATCGATATCATCCTGCAATAATTGTATTGAATTCTCGGTTGGAATGATTTCTAAAAAATCTGCATTGTATAAAATACGATAATGTCTTTCTACACCTTTATCATCAGGTATATCGTAGAAAAAAGGCTTGTTAAAATCTATATTTTGGTGATAGTAACTACTTAAAATCAGACAGCAGTTATTAATATAAAATTGGTGCTCATCAAAATCACGGATTTCCATATCAAATTCAGAACCCGCATTACTCAAAATTTTCCTGAATCGTTCTGTATAATTGAATGTTAAATTTTGAAATGGAATTGTAACTGCTTTTATTTCGTTATGCGTTAAAGCTGTCGGAAACAAATCAGCCAATAGATTTTTTATGAGACTTTCATTTTTTTGAATAAACTTATAGTCTTCTATACCGGTTCTAAATTCAGGCAAAGCTTCTGTTTCTTTCAGGATTGCTTTTGCATAATTCGACCTGTAATCAACATCTGACAAGGCTATTTCTTCGAAAGATTCAATTAATTTATGAAAAGATATTATAGTTCTGAAAGGACTTTCTTTAAACAAATGAGTATTCATCTGAAATGTAGTTTAGAATACAAAATTAATAATTAAGTTAATCTAATTATCTATTTAGCCTATTTATTTCTTGTTTATAAGTTTCAAGAAACTGCTTTGAGTTTTTATAAAACAAAAAAAGTCCTCAAGAAGAGGACTTTTTATATTGTAGGAAATTGTAATTAATTACAACTTAGCAACATGTTTTGTTAATTTAGATTTCAAATTAGAAGCTTTGTTATCATGAATGATATTCTTTTTAGCTAATTTATCAATCATAGAAATTACAGTTGATAATTTAGAAGCAGCATCAGATTTTTCAGTAGCTAATCTTAATGCTTTAATAGCATTACGAGTAGTTTTATGTTGGTATCTGTTAAGAACTCTTCTTTTTTCGTTACTTCTGATTCTTTTTAATGCTGACTTATGATTTGCCATTTTTTTTAATTTTAGATGTAATAATTTATTATAGATACTAGTTAAAAAAGAAAAACCTCCCACAATTGCAAAACAATCACTTTGGTTTTAACTAATAAAATAAAAACAGAGACACCAGTTTTTATTTTATAAAACTTATTCACAACTAATTTTAGTAGTCCGTGGGGGAATCGAACCCCCCTTACCAGGATGAAAACCTGGCGTCCTAACCGATAGACGAACGGACCAATATATCAAGAAAATACTTAATCTGCAAGAAAAAAAGTAGTCCGTGGGGGAATCGAACCCCCCTTACCAGGATGAAAACCTGGCGTCCTAACCGATAGACGAACGGACCGTGTGTTTCTCTAATGCGGATGCAAAAATACAACTATTTTTAAGATGTACAATACCTGATGCAAAAAAAATTAAAAAAAATTAATAAGCCTTCGCAAACAACACTCTTTTTGTAGATGGATTACCAGTAAACACACAGCTTCCCGCCTCTTCTACATGACTTAAAGGTATACAACGAATTGTTGCTTTTGTCAGGTCTTTTATTTTTTCTTCGGTAGCTGCTGTACCGTCCCAATGAGCCGAAACAAAACCACCTTTACCATCTAATATTTCTTTAAATTCCTCAAAACTATTTACTTCCGTAATATGTGTATTACGATAGTCTAACGCTTTATTAAACAAATCTTTCTGAATCTGTTCCAGCAGATCATTTACATAATTTACAATTCCTTCTCCGGAAACTGTTTCTTTTGTCAATGTATCTCGTCTTGCAACTTCAAAAGTTCCGTTTTCTAAATCTTTCGGACCAACAGCAATTCGCACCGGAACCCCCTTTAATTCCCACTCAGCAAACTTGAACCCTGGTTTTTGTGTTGTTCTGTCATCATATTTAACTGAAATCCTTAATTTTCTTAGTTTAGCCGTCAAATCATTAACAGCATCTGTAATTTCGGCTAATTGTTCATCTGTTTTATAAATTGGCACTATTACAACTTGTATCGGTGCTAAGTTTGGAGGTAAAACCAATCCCTGGTCATCAGAATGTGTCATAACCAAAGCTCCCATTAAACGAGTCGAAACT
Source organism: Flavobacterium salmonis (assembly GCF_903819435.1). Taxonomy (GTDB): domain Bacteria; phylum Bacteroidota; class Bacteroidia; order Flavobacteriales; family Flavobacteriaceae; genus Flavobacterium; species Flavobacterium chungangense. Next base: position 301,465 of record NZ_CAIJDP010000068.1, read on the forward strand.
CCCCATGAGGTACCCCAAACGTGTTCTTGCTTCCCTTCTGCATTAGCGAACTTTACATCAAATGCTTTTGCAAAATTTTGCCCTAAAAAGTGAGATGTTCCTGCCTGCAAGGCTTTTCCATCCTGCATTAAAGCTTCAATACAATACGTTTCATCCGCTCCTGCAAAACGTTCTGTTTCGGTTTTTATACCTTTTACAACAGGAATCGCCATAAAGTTTTCTACAAAATCTGCATAAACATTCATCATCTTTTCAGATTCTTCTACTGCTTCTGCCTTTGTAGCATGTGCAGTATGTCCTTCCTGCCATAAAAATTCAGCAGTTCTTAAAAATAAACGCGTACGCATTTCCCAACGTACCACATTTGCCCATTGGTTAATTAATAAAGGTAAATCTCTATACGATTGCACCCATCCTTTATATGTAGACCAGATGATTGCCTCACTTGTTGGACGAACAATAAGTTCTTCTTCTAATTTAGCATTCGGATCAACCATAAGTTTTCCAGGTTTATCCGGATCATTTTTTAATCTGTAATGCGTTACAATAGCACATTCTTTTGCAAATCCTTCTGCATTTTTTTCTTCGGCTTCAAACATGCTTTTTGGCACGAATAAAGGAAAGTATGCATTCTGATGTCCGGTTTCTTTAAACATTCTGTCTAACTCTGCCTGCATTTTTTCCCAAATAGCATATCCGTATGGTTTAATTACCATACATCCTCTAACTCCTGAATTTTCGGCTAAATCTGCTTTAACAACCAGTTCGTTATACCATTTCGAATAATCTTCTGATCTTGTAGTGAGGTTCTTACTCATATTGAATAGTTTGGCACAAATTTTGTTTTATTTTTTTAACTAAATAGTTCCGCAAAACTAACTATTTTTGTAATGTGCAACAATAAAAAACACCACAGATATGAAAACTTATATTTCTCTCCGACAAAACGCAACTCATTTCTATCTAATTGGATTATTGAGTTTTCTATTAACATCGTGTGGATCTTACCAAAACACTTCGTATAATGATAACGATGGAGTATATGGCAACACACGCACCTATTCTCAACCAAACACTACAGCTGCCAATAACCAATACAAAGATTATTTCAAATCACTGCAAGATGACAACCAGTCTACTGAAATTTTTACGGATGTAGATAGTTACGGAAATTATGCAGAAAGCGACAGCACACAAACCACTTCAGCGACAGCTTATCCTTCATGGGGAAGCAGCAATTCTGAAGTATCCGTTAACTTTTATTCTGACCCAATGTGGTCTATGGGTTTTGGTTATGGATTTGGATATCCTTACTATGGATGGGGATACGGCGGAGGTTACTGGGGATACTCTGGATACGGATGGGGATACCCTGGATATTGGGGACCTGGTTATGGATATTGGGGAGGCGGTTATGGATACAATAACTATTCCTACAATTATGGAAGAAGAGGATCTGCTGCTTACTATGGCGGAAGAAATTATCCTTCCAACAGAAATTACAACACAAACAGAAGTTATTCATCTAATAGAAACTATACTTCAAGCAGAAATTACAACACAAACAGAAGCTATTCTACAAATAGACAAAACACCTATTCTGATTACAGAAGAAATTCTTCAGTAAACGGAAGAACATATAATTCAAATTCAAGTCCAACTTTTACGAATCGAAGAAACACAGCAACACAAAGTTACAGTAACGATTACTCAAACAGAAGATCAAGCGGTACTACTACCACAAACAGAACTTACAACAACAGTAACAACAATAATTCATCCCGAAGTTACTCAACACCAAGTTCATCTTCCCGTTCATACAATAATAACAGTAGCGGCGGCGGAAGCATGAGATCGTCTGGCGGTAGCGGTGGCGGAGGTGGAAGGTCATACGGTGGCGGCGGAAGAAGATAACACTTTCCTTCTAAACTTATCCAGAATTATATATTAAAACTAAATCAATGAAAAAAACATTCTTGCTACTTATATCAGGACTAACTTTTAGCATGTCATACTCTCAGGAAGTTTCGGATGCCATACGTTATGCCCAGGACAACTTAACCGGAACTGCCAGATTTAGAGCAATGGGAGGAGCCTTTGGAGCAGTGGGCGGAGATTTTTCTTCTTTGTCTGTAAACCCAGCGGGATCTGCTATATTTAACAACAATCAGGTTGGGGTTACTTTTAGTAATCAAAACATCAAAAACAACTCTGATTATTTTGGCGAACAGACCAGCGACAAGGAAAATTCTTTTATTTTAAACCAAGCCGGAGCTATTTTTGTTTTTAATGACCGTAATCCAAATAGTAAGTGGAAAAAAATTGCAATTGGAGCCACTTATGAAAACACCAATAATTTCAACAATAATATTTTCTCAGCCGGAACCAATAAAAACAAAAACTCTATTGACAGCTATTTTTTAAATTATGCTAATGGAATATCTTTAGGAGATATTACTGGTCTTGACTACAGCGATTTGTTTTACGATAAGCAACAAGCATATTTTGGATTTTATGGAAAAGTGATACTCCCAGATAATCCAAACGATGCTAACAATACACAATACAACACCAACGTTCCTGACGGAGGAAATTATATACAAGAAAACGAAATTTACGCACGAGGATACAATAGCAAACTAAGCTTTAACATCGCAACATCATATCAGGACAGAATTTATCTGGGAGCCAATTTAAATGTTCATGTTACTGACTACAGAAGATCCAGCAGCTTTTTCGAAAGAAACACTAGCGCCCTTGAAGCTACTCAAACCATATCTAACGTGCGCTTTAATAATGATTTATATACTTATGGAAACGGGTTTTCTTTTCAATTAGGAGCAATTGCTAAAGTCACAAAATCATTAAGACTTGGTTTAGCTTACGAATCAAACACCTGGTATGAACTATACGACGAACTTTCACAAAGTTTATATTCGACAACAGAAAATAATGCAAATGAAGCCATTGACTACGAAGTAAATCCTAATATTATAAATGTTTACGATTCATATACTTTGCAAACTCCCGGAAAATTTACTTTCAGTGGTGCATATATCTTTGGAAAATCAGGATTAATTAGTATTGATTATTCTATTAAGGATTATGGAAACACTAAATTCAAACCCACTAACGATTCGGGATTCAGAGAATTAAACAGAGAGATAGACAACCAATTTACCACAAATGGTGAATTGCGTATTGGAGGTGAATTTAAAATCAAGAGATTAAGCTTACGCGGAGGATACCGTTTTGAAGGAAGTCCTTATAACGACAGCAAAACAATTGGAGATTTAAACAGCTATTCTGGTGGTTTGGGCTATAACTTTGGCTCTACTAAATTGGACCTTGCTTATTCTTTTACTGAAAGAGAATCAAATCAGGGATTTTTTGCAACCGGATTAAATGACCCTGCAAAAATTAATTCTAAACTTAACAATGTTTCACTTACCCTATTATTTGAATTGTAATTAAAAATCAAAATAGAGGATTGAAGATTTCCGTCTGGTCTTTACCGGACGGATTTTTTTTAGCCCCGATAGAAGTGAAAATCCTTTTTTGCCGGTGTTCGGCATAAAAGATTGTAACGGATAGCGGGAAGTGGCTCCTGAAAAAACACCTTAAAACAAACCTAAACAGTCTGTGTTTGAATAAAAAAGTGTAATTTTGCACTCCAATTTATAAAAGTATGAGAACCAAGTCTTTAAAAAAGAACAAAATTAACGTAATCACTCTTGGGTGTTCGAAAAATGTATATGATAGTGAAGTGTTAATGGGACAGCTTCGTGCCAATGGTAAAGAAGTACAACATGAGGCACCAGCCGCTGAGGAAGGAAACATTATCGTAATCAACACTTGCGGTTTTATTGACAATGCGAAAGCTGAATCGGTAAACATGATTTTGGAATATGCTGATAAAAAAGACAAAGGGTTGGTCGACAAGGTTTTTGTAACAGGATGTTTATCCGAACGCTACAGACCGGATTTAGAAAAAGAAATTCCGAACGTAGACCAATATTTTGGAACTACAGAACTGCCTCAGCTTTTAAAAGCATTGGGAGCAGATTATAAACATGAATTATTAGGAGAGCGTTTAACGACTACTCCCAAAAATTACGCTTACTTAAAAATTGCCGAAGGCTGTGACAGACCGTGCAGTTTCTGTGCGATTCCGTTAATGCGGGGCTCACATGTTTCTCAGCCAATTGAAAAATTAGTAAAGGAAGCGCAAGGTTTAGCCAAAAACGGCGTAAAAGAACTAATTTTGATCGCTCAGGATTTAACTTACTATGGCCTTGATCTTTATAAAAAAAGAAATCTTGCTGAACTTTTAGAAGCATTGGCAGCGGTCGAAGGAATTGAATGGATTCGTTTACATTATGCCTATCCTACCGGCTTCCCTATGGATGTTTTGGAATTAATGAAACGCGAATCTAAAATCTGTAATTATATTGATATCCCGTTACAGCATATTTCGGATAATATTTTAAAATCGATGCGTCGTGGCACAACCCAGGCCAAAACGACTCAGTTATTGAAAGATTTTCGTGCTGCGGTTCCCGGAATGGCCATCCGAACTACTTTGATTGTTGGTTACCCAGGCGAAACCCAGGAAGATTTTGAAATTTTGAAGGATTTTGTTCAGGAAATGAAATTTGACAGAATGGGCTGTTTTGCTTATTCTCATGAAGAAAACACTCATGCTTATTTATTAGAAGACGATGTTCCTGCTGATGTAAAACAAGCCAGAGCCAATGAAATCATGGAATTACAATCGCAAATTTCATGGGATTTGAATCAGGAAAAAGTAGGACAGATTTACAAATGTATTATTGACAGAAAAGAAGGTGCTCATTTTGTTGGAAGAACCGAATTTGACAGCCCGGATGTTGACAATGAAGTTTTAATAGATGCCTCTAAACATTATGTAAAAACAGGGGAATTTGTTAATATCAAGATAATAGAAGCAACAGAATTTGATTTATACGGGGAACCTGCTTAAATTTACGCTTATTGATTATTCATTATCAACTTAGAGATACTTTTATGAAATCTATACACTCTTTTTTTATTTTAGCGTTTGCTTTATTAAGTTTTACATCTGTATTGGCACAGTATGGAAATGGATACAATAACGGTTATGGAAACGGATACGGCAGAGGCAGCGGAATGGGGATGGACAGAAGCATGATGCAAGGTCCACAAAGCAGCCCAAGCAAACCTAAAGAAGTACCGGTTGAAGAAACAGCTGCTAAAATTGTTGAACAAATGAAACCCGAGGTAAATCTTGATGAATTGCAAGTTATTGCCATTACCAATGTTTTAGCAGACAGCATGAGAGAACAAGGTGTTCTCTTAAAAAACGAAAGCAGTAGTCAGGATCAGAAAATTGAGCAAATAAATGCATTAAGAGAAGTTACGACTAAAAAAATAACTGCTTTTTTAAATCCTGCACAGATAGAAAAATACACCACTTTTATGGCTAATTTTAAAGAAATAAAAAAGACTAAGTCAAAAAAGAAGAAAGAAAAAAAAGAAGTTAAGGAAGATACTGAAGAAATAAAACCTGCAGAATAACTATTTCTACTTAATCTTAAATTGTAAAACATGTTAAAAAAACATTTTTATTATCTCATTTCAGCAATTATAATTACTTCTTGCGGAACAAAAAACCCATACAGAAAAACAGAAAAAGTTTATGATCAGCAGCTTAAAGCTTTAGAAAATCAAATTACAAGCAAAGAAGTTGCACCAATACCAGTTACCACGGTTATCATTGATACTACTTACGCAACGCAATTAGGTATTATAAAAGATACGTTATCAAAAACAGGATCTACACCCTTATTAAATGGTATCAACACAGAATGGATAGGAACTGTCAATTTCAATCTGAGAAAACCCAGTTTCATTATTATTCATCATACAGCTCAAGATTCTCTACAGCAAACCATTAGTACTTTTACAAAAACCAAAACACAGGTCAGCTCCCACTATATAATTTCTGAAAACGGAAAAGTTGTTCAGATGTTAAATGATTATTTAAGAGCATGGCATGCAGGTGCTTCAACATGGGGCAAAAATACAGATTTAAATTCAAGCTCTATCGGTATCGAGCTTGACAATAATGGCTTCAAACCCTTTACTGAAGCTCAAATTGGAAGTTTAATTGCTCTTTTGACAAAATTGAAAAAAGATTACAACATTCCAACACAAAACATACTAGGGCATGCTGATATTGCTCCAGGCAGAAAACAAGATCCAAGCGCTTTATTTCCATGGAAGACATTAGCTGAAAAAGGATTTGGAATATGGCCTGATGAAATTTTAGAAGAAGCTCCTTTTGATTTTAAAATTGAACCTGCATTGCGAATTATTGGTTATAATACCAAAAATCTATCAGCAGCAATAATGGCTTTTAAATTACATTATATTCAAACTGACACCAGCTCTGTTTTAGACCGTAAAACAATAGATACTATTTATTCGATTTATAAAAAACAGGTTCAATAACTTTAAATTTCATATTTAAAAATGCGTTTCTAAATTGAATTAGAAACGCATTTTTTTATAAGAAACCAACAAACATCTCTCCTCTCGCCATCCTCAAATAATCAACCCAAAAAAAAACAGTTCTTTGTTTACATCAATAGCTACTAACAAATATTACGCAAAACGATAAGATTAAAATTCGTATTAAGTTAAAACCGCTATACTTAAACTGAAAACTATCAAGCAAATCAACAACTTTTTATCAGACCCAAATTATCACATCTTAACTACTCTGTTTGCAGTTAAACATATTTGAGAGACGTGTGAACTAAAAACTCTGTACTGAAATTAGAGGTTTGTTTTGACGAGACCTTCAGTTTCACTATTTTGAAACCAGACTAGAGAAGTTTAAGAATGTGTTTTTTCGTACTACTAAATATTACAATACTGCAGATTTTAAGCCACCGATTTGATACCAATAAAAAAGCTGCCAAAATTTCACAATTTTGACAGCTTCCAAAAAAAAAAAAAAAAAATATCAATCTTTATCTCTTTTCTAAAGAGTATGTTTTATTAATCTTAGAATCCGTAAACTAAAGCTAAAAGCACCTGAGAAGCAGATTTAGCAGGAGCTAAATCAGAATCTACGAACAGAACTTCATCTGAATTAGAATCAAGTCTAAACTCTGGAATAATCGTTAAGCCGTTTATTTTATAATTTCCTGATAAAGTAAAAGCCGTAACACTTGTATCTCCAGAACCTTCTTTATATTTGAAGTATTCTCCACGCAATCCCAAAGCAAAAGCATCACTGATTGCATAAGATGGATATAAAGCCGCTCCTGTATAACCAACATCTCCTTCATTTGAAAAATCAGCAGCGTTTAAACCTAATTTAAATTTATCAGTTAATTGAAATGTTGCAGTCAAGTCAACAATAGTACCACTTACTGAACCATCCATAAAATTCAAATAAGCACTTGCTTTATCAGTTACATAAGACAATTGTCCTCCTACAGCATTTAATCCTTTTTGCGAATCAGCTTTATAGCTATTCCAAGAGTCATTAAACAAACCTACCATTGCTCCAAATTTCTCAGTTATTGCATAATTTGCTTTAACACCTGCATTTTGGAATGGTCCGTTGGTAAACAAATAAGAAGTTGAGTAGTGAAAGTTACCTACAGGAGAGATTACCTCATACCCGATAAATGTTCCCATGTAACCCGCAGTCAGACTAAGCTTATCAGAAACTGCATACGTAGCATACAAATTTTGAATGTGGAATGATTCTCCAGAAGTACCTACATTAGGAATAATATCACCATTTTGATCAAATACCACACCTGGCTCATTTGGAATTGATTGTCTTTGTCCTCTTGGCCCAAAAGACACCTCACCTACAAAAGAAATATTTTTAATTTTTTTCTTCAATGCAATATCTAACATTCCTAAAGAAACAGAATTCTGATCTGTTGCGAAGCTTGTTGGAATATTAGGAACTTTAGCAAAATCATATTTGTAATATACATCCCCGGAACCTGAAATTTCTAAAGGAGTAGTTTCTGGAGTGTCATCTTGTGCAAATGCAAAACTTGTTGTTAAGGCTAATGATAAAATAAATAATACTTTTTTCATGTGTTAAATTGGTTTTAGTTAATTAATTTGATTTTGGTTAGTTAAATTTTTATCTATTATTATATTATACGATTCCACTTTGAACTTTAAATCCATCTAATCATCATCATTTTCTTCAGCGAATTTATTAACTTTTGTATGAGTAGAAGAATCGAAATCTATTTTTTTAATGTTTTTGAAGCAGAATTATGGATTACAAAAATTAAATTAAAAATAATCGTTATTTCACATTTATACGGATTGGTTTTTAAAAATACAACAACATATTTTAAGCCGTAATTAGCAAAAAAGAAGGGTTTTGTAAAATTAAAAATATAAAAAAAGACAATTTTCTCACTTTTTTAAGCACGAAAACACATATCACCCCTTAAAAAATAGGGGTTGATAAAAATTTAAAAAAAAGCAAAAGATTCAAGCTATCGAAAATAAGTTTAAAAAGTTTAAAACAAATCAAAAACAATCAAGCCAAATTCTTACAAAAAAAATATCATAAAAAATATTCTATTAACTTAAAAAAACAAAAAAAAGCCTGCTCATACGAACAGGCTTTCCTCATGATAAATAACAAACTTATTCCTTATAATTATATTTCCTTAAAAATTCACGGACTTTAATTCCAGATTCTTTCAAGTCCTTTTCTTTCCAATTACCTTCTGATTTAGCGGATTTTTGCAGAATCGAACAAGTTTCATCTTTATCCGAAACTGACCAGGTAATCCAGCTTAATTTTTGTTCTTCCATCCAGTCAATATATTCCTGCCATGCTTTCATATTCAAAGATCCGTCACCACTCGCTTCCATTCCTGCAGATTCTGATATAAAAATTGGCAAACCGTTTTTAATCGCTTCATCAGTTCTATCCCTGAGTTCTTTACCATGCGTTGCGGCATAAAAATGCATCGTGTACATTATATTATTGTACCCTATAATAGGATCAGCTGCCGGAAGATTGACATCCTGATCCCAATGAGGGGATCCCACCAAAATAATATTTTTAGAATCATTATTTCTTATCACCTTAATTACTTCTTCGGCATACGACTTAATTTGTGGCCATGTTTCATCATCCGGCTCATTAAAAATCTCATAAATGACATTTGGGTATTCCGCATATTTTTTAGATATCTCTGCAAAAAAAGCCTTTGCTTCTTCTAAATTTATATTATGACTGTGCCAGTCTATAATCACATAAATATCAGATTTTATTGCACCATTAATAACAGACTCTATTTTATCTTTTGAAAATTGAGAGTTCTTTTTATAAGCCATCTCCCCTAATTCGATTCCCATAGCGGCACGAACTACATTACAATTAAAATCTTTTTTCAGCCACTTAACTGCTTTTTCATTGTAAAATCTTGGCCACATGCTATGCCAGCCAAAACTCATTCCACGCAAGACTATCGGGTTATTGTTTTTATCTACCAATTGAGTACCCTGAACACTTAACTTACCATGTTTTTTTACAAATTGTGCATTAGCATAACAAAACATTAATAATAAGACAGTCACAAAAAGTTTAATTTCTGATTTCATATTAAGACATTATGGAATTAATCTTAGCGTAATAACATCATGAGAAGCAAGATCTGCTTTAAAATTATTTTTAGTATTTCCAATTTCTTTGTTTTTCCAAAGATCTTTCAATTTATAAACTGTTTTACCCAAATTTGCCTCATAACCAAAATCAATATCTTTAACTATATGTTTTTTCCATTCGAAATTGATTTTTTTAGAAACGTCACTTCTGTTCAAAAATGTCACAGCCCAATTTCCATCTGATAATGGTTTCACCCAAACTTCTAATCCATCTTCTGCCAAATATTTAAAACCCTGAACACCTAATTTATCCTGATTAACCGCAATTAGTTCTTTATTGGTTAAAATTGCTAATGTTTCTTTTGACATTTTTCTGTAATCATTTCCACTAAACAGTGGTGATGCCAACATACACCATATGCTAAAATGTGCTTTGTCTTCGGTATCATTCATTTCGTTCCCAACTTCCATCATATCAAAATCATTCCAATGGTCAGGACCTGAATATTTGCGAATATCTTTACGCATATCTGCTATTTTCATGAATCCCCAGGATGACCAATTTTCAGGATGTTTAAATTCGCAATCAAAACAAGGATAAATATCACCGGAAATCCTCCAAAGGTTTCCAACTGGCTTACCCCACTCCCAAGGCTGGTTATCACCCCATTCACAAAGACTAAACACAATAGGCCTTCCGGCAGTTTTCAATGCATTACTCATTGTAGTATAAGCTTCGGGGGCAGTAATTCCTTTTGTGTTACACCAATCGTATTTCAAAAAATCGATTCCAAGTTGGGCATAAAATCGGGCATCTTGGTATTCATAACCACGAGTTCCCGGATATCCGGCACATGTTTGTGTTCCGGCACAATTATACAGACCAAATTTCAAACCTTTGCTATGTACATAATCTACCACAGCTTTTATTCCATTTGGGAATTTACCTGGATCTGGTACTAAATCTCCGTTTGCATCTCGTTCTTTTGCCATCCATCCATCGTCCAGGACAATATAATTATAACCTGCCGCGGCCATTCCTGAAGAAACCATAATATCAGCCGTTTCTTTCACCAATTTTTCATCGATATTGGTTGCAAAAGTATTCCATGAGTTCCACCCCATTGGAGGTGTCATTGCAAGACCTTCAAATTTCCCTCCGGTTTGATTGTGGGTATTTCCCTGACTGAGGCCTAATACGGAAATATGCAAAGCCAATATTAAAATTATTCTTTTCATTTTTTTTAAATTAAAATACTTTATAAAAAATGTTCCCTAATTTTTCAACCAGGGAACATTTTAGACTAACTCAAATTAAACAAATTTATTTATTTCAAAACAAATCCCATATCATCCATATATATAGTATTACCTCCAAAATTCCCTGACTCTTGCAGTGTTAACTGATCGAAAGTTGTCGGATTTCCTATTTCAGAAAAAGGAATTTCGATATAAGTCCATACAGAACTAAGAGATCTTTTAACTTGATAAGCCCAACCTCCAAACACAAATGTTAAACTTGCATTAGTATTAGCAGAAGCACTTTTCACTCGAACTCTAAAAGCTTTATACTTAGAAACATCTCTGGAATTAAATTTCATATCAGCACCATCCCAACCATTAAAAACTATTTTCATCGATGCATCTCCCTGTATTTTATCTGTAGTATAGTTTGTATTAAACTCATTTCCACTCCATGTCCAGTGCCCGGTATCTCCTTGCAACACATCATCGTATAATGCCGACCCCACTCCAACACTTGATGGAGTTGTACCTGAGATATTACTAACTGTTACATATTTGTCATTTCCATTCGCAGGCATTTTAAAAGTGATTTGTGTTAAAGTTGAAGATAATACAGTTGCATTTTCTGTTCCAACTTTCACAATAGGATTTAAAAAGTAATTCCCATTAATTGTAACAACATCTCCTTCTGCCGCATTTTCAGAATTAAACCAGTTGAATGTAGGCACTGGTGGCGCAACCGTTATATCAAACTCTGCAGTTCCTTTTTCCGTAACAACTTTAATTTTGTTTGATGCATCCGCATAAGGTGTTTTTTCATCAACCAATATAACTATATCAGTATCAGTAACAAATGTTGGTCTAAAATAGGTATCATAATCATTAAAATAAACCTTTTTTGTTGTTAAAAATCCCTTTCCATGAATTATATAATAGTTTTTAGGATCAACAATACTAACAGGCTCTAATGACTTAATAGTTCCATCTTCATAATAACCAGAAGGCATTACTGACTCAATCACCGGAGTATTTCCTCCATTCGAATCATTATCATCGTTTGAGCATGAAGTAAAAAGTATTAGAAATAACAAACATGCTATTAATGAAACATTTTTTAAATTTTTCATATTTTATATTTTTAAAATTATTTGAAAGTATATGGAACTACTTCTGTCAATTTTGGATTTTTAATCAAATCATCTGAAGGATAAGGCAATAAAAGACTTGTAGCAGTTATTGCAATATGTTTTGCAGTGTATCTATCCCCTCTGTCCTGTGCTTCTAATATAGCTTTAGCTTTAGCAAAAGGCAAACGTCCTAAATCAAAATAATAATCTCCTTCAACTGCCAATTCTGAACGCCTTTCCTTAAATATATCATCAAAAGATATTGAAGCTTTTTCAGGTAAACCTGCTCTTTTACGAACTGCATTAAACGATTTAAGAGCCAATGCATCAGTAGTACTTCCTGTTTGAGAACCTAATATAGCTTCAGCATGAATTAATAACAACTCCGCATAACGCATTTGATACGTATTCATACTGCTTTCTCCATTAAACGGTTTATTAAATTTACCTGTGATTGGTAAGTTTTCTTTTCCAATTACATATTTTTTTACACCGGAGCCAGAGTTTTGAGTTTCATTTGCAATGTCAAAAGTATAACCTAAAATATAAGGAGCCCCTACAGTCGTTTCAGCATAGGTTAAATTTGGATAATAATCTCCAGGAAGCATAAAAGTCTCTATTCTTCTTTTATCATTAACTTCGTAACCGTTTTTAATTAAGTCCTGAGAAGGAGCGATACCCTGACTGTAAGTAGTTTCAACTAATCTATTTTCCGGAGCAAAAGTTGTATTAGAGAAGTTACCCTCAAAATAAGTTCCCGTACCAGTCCATTGCCATGAAAAGATTGATTCTTCATTATTATTGTTTTTTTGCAAAAACAAATCAGCAAAAGATTTTGTAGGCAATTCTTCGCCTCCTAACAACTTAAACTCTCCACTATTAATAACCTCCTGAGCCATTTGTCTTGCCAAATCATATTTCTTTTGATATAGATATACTTTTGCTAAGAAAGCTTTAGCAGATCCACTAGATACATGAGCATTAGCAGCATAATCTGCTCCTCTGTTTTTAGTTTTTAAATTATCAATAGCAAATTTCAAATCGTTCTCAATGAACTTATATACATCTTCAACCGGGTTACTTGGAATAACAAAATTCTTAGAATAATCGGCATTGTTTTCGATAATTGGCACATTACCCCATAATCTCACAAGGAAGAAATAAGAAAAGGCTCTGATAAAATGCGCTTCTCCCAATGCATTATCTAACGCTGCTTTACTAACATTAGGCCCAACACTGATAGGCAAACTGTTAATATAAGCATTAGAATTTGCTATAGCTCCAAAGCAAGATCTCCAGGAATCAGATATATATGAAGCCGTATTCGTAAAGCTTAAATCTGTAAACTTAGCAAAGTTATCATTATACTTTGAAACCAAATTACCTGAAATCACATCTGTAATTGCATAATAACCCTCCTTATTCATATTAAACCACACAATACCGTACAATCCATTCGTTGCATTATCAAGTTTAACATCTGAATCATAATAATTCCCCATAGTTGGAGTTCCCTCTGCAGGCACATCTATAAAATCCTGTGAACAAGAGGATGAAACCAACAACATCAATGTCAAAGCAACAGCACTGCTCTTTTTTATTATATTTTTCATATTAATCATATTAAAATTCAACATTTAAACCAAAAGATATTTGTCTAGGCGTAGGGTAACGTCCATTATCAACACCTGACAATAATGCATCCTGATTATAAGAACCTACTTCAGGATCATAACCTTTGTATTTTGTAAAAGTGTATAGATTTTGCGCGCTTGCATATAATCTCAATCTAGACAGTTTAATTTTTGAAATAAGATCTGAAGGCAAAGAATAACCTAAAGTTACATTTTGAATTCTCAAATAAGATCCGTCTTCAATAAAACGTGACGATATCGCATTATTTATATGAGAATAAACGGATGGTGTTGGCAAACTACCATCTAAATTGTCTGCTGAATAGAAATCTGATGCTTCAGTTAAATAATTTGTTCCAACACTACTATTCATTACACCCGATGCTCTGGTTAAATTCATCAATTTATTCCCTGAAGTTCCCTGAACCATAATAGATAAATCAACACTTTTATATTTAAAATTATTTGTAAATCCGTAAGTTAATTTTGGATTTGGATTTCCAATTGAAACTAAATCTTTTACATCAATAATTCCATCATTGTTTTGATCTTTATAAATCACATCTCCTTTTTGAAACTCTGGCAATAATGAATTAGTTCCATTTTTCAAAGGCACTCTTGTACCACCATTATCATGTCCGTAAGTCAACAAATCATCATCTGTTCTGTAAATTCCCGTAGCCTGATAACCAACAAATGATCCTATTGGCAAGCCTTCCGTAGTTCTTGAAACGGTTATAGGGTTATAAGCAAGTGTATTCATTGACCTAACAATATTTAATCCTGCCATATCGGTAACCTGATTAACATATTTCGATAAATTCAAACTACTATTCCACGAGAAATTTTCAGAGAAATTATGAGAATACCCAAGTGTAACCTCAATCCCTTTATTTTCCATACTTCCAAGATTAAAGTAAGGCGGATTTACCCCTCCTTCATAATCCCCTCCACCAGAAAGAAAGTTTGGTAAAGGAACTTGATATAAGAAATCTTTATTAACTTTTCTATATAGCTCAACAGTAGCAGTAAATTTAGAATCAAACAATGTAAAATCCAGACCTAAATTTGTTTGCTCCTGAGTTTCCCATTTCAAATCTTTATTAGGAGTATTTGAAGGTAAATAAGAACTACCCATTGAACTATTTACTATGTGTAAATTAGAATCATACAAATTATTACCAATTTGATTATTTCCTGTTTGTCCCCAACCAAATCTAAGTTTAATATTATCAACATACTTTTTAGTACCCTCCATAAAAGATTCATTTGAAAGTTTCCATGAAGCACCAACAGAACTAAATACGCCCCATTTATTGCCTACAGTAAACTTTGAAGAACCATCTGTCCTAACTGCTGCACTAACACCGTATTTATCAGCATAATCATAAACTAACCTTCCTAGGTAAGAGGATAATGTTTGTGTCCCCTGATACGGACTACTTATAATTGCTTTAGACAAATCAGAAGCTGCAAGCGAGTGATCTCTATTATCCTTAAAACCAGTAGCATTAACAGAATGTCCTTGCCAATGCGCCCTATTGGATTCCTGCACTGCCAAAACTGTAAAGTTATGTTTGCCAATAGTATTTCTGTAGGTAAGCATATTTTTTAAGTTCCAGGAATTACCCGAAGAAGGATTATAATATAAGTTCGCATAATCTTTTACTGCATTTCCTAAAGAATACATTGGATCATATTGCTGACCTAAATTATCATACATATAACCTCCAAATTCAAAACGATATTCTAATCCTTTAAACAAATCAATTTGAGTATAAAAATTACCAGAATAATTTTTTCTAACTAATGTATTAGACCCTAATAAAGATGTAGCTACAGGATTAACAAATGAAGTTAGACCTCCAGCAGGGGGCCCGGCAAAAGATCCTGACAATTCTCTAACAGCAACATCCGGAGTAGAGAATAAAGAAGTAGCAACTACTCCATTAAACTGACCATTTAATGTTAATTTTTCATCTGTTAATGCAGCACTAACATTTAAACCTACTTTTATAAATTTATTTACTTTAGCATCAATATTTGATCTCACGTTATATCTTTTGAAACCTGATTCTATCACAATACCATCTTGATCCAGCACTCCTCCAGAGATAAAATAATTTATTCCATCTTTACCACCTGAGAAAGACAACTGATGTGAAGTCATAATCCCTGTTTGATAAATTTCATCCTGCCAATCCGTACCTTTACCCAAAAGTTCAGGATGAGCAAATTCAGAACGAATAGCAGTATTGTCTCCTGGACGTAAAATAGGAGCCAAAGCATTTTGATGAGCTGCATATTGTTGAAGGTTCATCGAAGGTAATTTTTTTGGTAAATTACTGAACGAATATGTGTTTTCGTAAGTTAATTTCCCTGTTCCTTTCTTTCCGGATTTTGTTGTCACGATAACAACACCATTTGCTCCACGAGAACCGTAAATAGCTGTAGCAGAAGCATCCTTAAGAATATCAATAGACTCTATATCACTAGGATTTATTAACGACAATGGACTATATGTAATATTACCAGAGTTTGAAAAGTTAGAATTCCCGGCCGCATTTCTTCCTGATGTAGATGAGTTTCTGGCATCACCGGAAATTGGCACTCCATCAATTACATATAAAGGTTCGTTAGTACCTGTCAAAGAAGAAGCTCCTCTAATTTTTACAGAAACATTTCCTCCTGGCTCTCCAGAATTATTATTCACAACAACCCCCGCAGCCTTACCCTGCATCATTTGATCAAAAGAAGCCACCTTTAAATTTTCAATATCTTTTGCTCCAATACTGGAAATAGCACTGTTTACGTCCTTTCTTTTTACAGTTCCATAACCAATTACTACTACATCTTTTAAATCTTCAGCAGCAGATTTTAAAATTACATTTATGGTCCCTTTTCCATCTACAGCAATTTTTTGAGTATTAAATCCAATAAATGAGAATTGTAAAGTAGCATTTACAGGAACATCAATAGTATATTTCCCATCAAAATCAGTTGAAACCGAAGTTTTCGATCCTACAACCGAAATATTTGCTCCAGGAATTGACAATCCTTTATCATCTGAGACTGTTCCCGATACCTTAACCTGAGCAGTAATAAAATTACTTGTCAGTAACAAAAATAAAATCAATGGAATCGCTCTGTGGTTAGCATTCCAATGAATAAAATTAGTCATTAGTTTTTTCATAATAAATGTTTGGTTAGTTTAAGTTTAATACTTACTTGATAAAAAGCTAAAAAAGGAGTTCGTTTTTTTAACTAATTTATTTTAACAAATCTATAACAGAAGTTTACATGAAGTTAATAGTATTATATCATTTGATGATAATATTTTTACTTTAATAATTTAAAAAAACACATAGTGAAATAAAAAGATCATTTTTTTAAATTATTCGTAATTTATCTACTTGAAAACCCTACAAACAATAAACATTAATTAACGATTTGTCAAAAATTAAAACGATTTCGTTAAAAATAATATTTGTTTATGAAAAAAAAGTATTACTACAAAATACGCTTTAATCCAGAAAAATCCTCCCTATACTGACTAGGCGTACAATTTTTGGTAGCTTTAAAACTACGATTGAAATTTGCTATATTATTAAACCCGGACTTAAAAGCTATTTCTGAAACACTCATATCTTTTTCAACCAGCCAACGAGCAGCATATCCAATTCGGATATCATTAATATAATTTACAAAGGTTTTCCCTGTACGTTTTTTTATAAATCGGTTAAAAGAAATTATAGACATACTTGCAATATTGGCCGCATCTTCTAAAGTAATTTTATCCGCAAAATGTTTTTGTACATATTCGTAGACTAACTTCATTTTATCATAGTCCTCAAAAGTATCATAATCTACCGTATAAGTCGAGAGCAATCTTTGATTTCTGGAATTAGCCAAATCATACAATAACGAAGTGATTTCCAAAAAATAATCCATACCATCTAATTTAGAGAGCTTTATCAATCTTGGAGTTAATTCTTCTGCTACTTTTTTAGAAAACAAAATACCATGAATAGAACGATTAAACATATCCCGTATAGGATTCATAATACGCCTTGAAAGCAAAGATTCATGAAATAAATCATTATGAAACTGTATAGTGATTTCATGTATTTTTTTACTGGTACATTTATTCAATTCCCAACCGTGATACAAATTAGGCCCAATCAAAACCAACTCAACATTATCAATTTCTTCAATATTATCCCCAACCACACGCTTAACTCCTTTTCCGTTCAAAATAAAATTAATTTCAAATTCCGGATGATAATGCACCGGAAAATCAAAACTATCCTTAACTCTGTCGAAGACTAAAAAACTATCACCACTGGACAAAGGAGCAATCTCTCTGTAAAAATTTTTAGCTGTACTCATATTATTATAAAGTTATTAAAGATCATAAAACAACAAATCCATTTGCAATAATATGATATATAATTGATAAAATAATATTAATTATACGAGAAACATCCATTTATCTTTGAAAAAATAATTATCATCTTTTCAAAAAGACTATAGATAATAAACAGTAATCGTTTTTAATCCGTCCTCTTTTTATAGTTTTGATAATATAAGAGTTAAAAAAGACAGCATTGAATTTAATGAGAAATTATTTCAATTTTTTACAATCCTTTTTATTTTTTTTAGCTTTATGATGAAACATATTTTAATAAATTATGCAAAAAATATCCCTACTCCTTGTTATAACTGCTTTTATTGGAGTTTCATGCTCTATAAAAGCAAAAGCTACTGATACAAATTTGTCAATTTCGGATAAAAAAGCAACAAATGAAACAGTTGCTCTTTATAAAAAACTACAGCAATTGTCTCAAAAAGGATATCTTTTCGGACATCAGGATGACCTGGCTTATGGTGTAAACTGGAAATACGAACCATTGCGCAGCGATATAAAAGATATCGTTGGGGACTACCCGGCAGTATATGGATGGGATATAGCAGGTCTGGAAAAAGATGACGCCCATAATATTGACGGAGTTCCTTTTGACAAAATGAAACAATATATTAAAGAGGCAAATGAACGAGGCGGAATTTCAACAATAAGCTGGCATTTTGACAATCCTGAAACTGGAAAAAATGCCTGGGACAATACTTCAAATTCTTTAAAAACCATTTTACCGGGTGAAAAAAATCATGAAAAATTCATATCATGGCTTGATAAAGCTGCCAATTTCTTTCTATCCTTAAAAGATAAGAACGGAAAAAACATACCAATCCTTTTCAGGCCTTACCATGAGTTAACGGGAGGCTGGTTCTGGTGGGGAAAAGGAAATTGTACGCCAGAAGAATTTAAAGCCGCATGGAAATTTACCTTCGAATACCTGCAAAAAAAAGGGGTACATAATTTAATTTACGTTTATAATACCAGCAGTTTCAGTTCTAAAGAAGCTTTTTTAGAAAACTATCCAGACGATAATTATGTCGATATTTTAAGCTTTGATTCCTATCAGAATAACGAAGATAAAAGTGGCGAAAAATTTATAGCCGAAGTTCAGAATCAACTTAAAATCATAAATGGAATTGGTCAGGAAAAGCATAAATTAATTGCTGTTGCAGAGGCCGGATACGAAGCTGTTCCCGATAGTAAATGGTGGACAGGGACTTTTACAAAAGCAATTGGAGATTATAAAATATCTTATATCTTACTTTGGAGAAATCATGGCTGGCAGGAAAAAGAACAAAAAATGCATTATTATGTTCCTTATTCCGGTCAGATAAGCGAGAAAAATTTTGTAGATTTTTATAATCTTGACAAAACCTTATTCGAAAAAGACATCAAAAAAGCATTAAAATAACTAACTATACCAAATTACAACCTTAAAAAAAGAAATTAAATGCACGACAAAATCAGTTTAAAAGAAAAAATAGGATATGGACTTGGAGACGCAGCTTCTTCTATGTTCTGGAAAATCTTCAGTATGTACCTTCTATTTTTCTATACCGACGTTTTCGGACTGGCACCAGCAGTAGTAGGAACCATGTTTTTAATTACCAGAATATGGGATTCCTGTTTTGACCCTATCGTTGGAATAATTGCTGATAGAACAAAAACCAAATGGGGTAAGTTCAGACCTTACTTACTTTGGGTTGCAGTGCCATTTGCTGTCATAGGGGTTTTAACTTTTTACACCCCTGATTTTGATGAAAAAGGAAAAATAATTTATGCTTATGTAACTTATTCCTTAATGATGATGATTTACTCCTTAATCAATGTACCCTATGCTTCACTTTTAGGCGTAATGTCTTCTGACAGAAAAGAAAGAACAACCTTATCTTCTTACAGAATGGTTTTTGCTTTTGGAGGAAGTCTTTTAGCACTTTGGTTAATTGAACCTTTAGTAAATTATTTTGGAGGAAGCCTTAACTCAAAAACAGGCTGGCTGGCTACAATTGCTGTATTCGGAATTATAACAACTGCTTTTTTCTGGGCATGTTTCCTTTGGACAAAAGAAAGAGTTAAACCAATTGATGATGAACAGACAAATCTAAAAGAAGATTTAAAAGACTTATTAAAAAACAAACCCTGGTGGATTCTGCTTGGAGCCGGGATTGGTGCTTTAGTTTTCAATTCTATCCGTGACGGAGCAGCTGTATATTACTTTAAATACTATGTAAGTAGTAGTGTAAACTTCGATTTTTCGCTTTTTGGAACAGTTTTTCATATGACTCCAACTTCAATCTATTTGGTTTTAGGACAAGCGGCCAATATCATTGGAGTTATAGCAGCAACACCATTGGCTAATAAGTTTGGTAAAAAGAAAACCTTCTTTGGTGCTATGGCATTAGCCGCAATTTTGAGTCTTATATTCTATTTCTTCGGAAAAGAAGATGTTGTCCTAATTATGAGTTTTCAGGTTTTAATAAGCATTTGTGCAGGCTGTATCTTCCCTTTAATCTGGTCAATGTATGCCGACAGTGCTGACTATTCAGAATGGAAACAAGGACGCAGAGCCACAGGTTTAGTCTTCTCTGCTTCATCGATGTCACAAAAATTTGGATGGACAATTGGTGGTGCCGGAGCTGGATGGCTTTTGGGTTACTACGGTTTTCAGGCCAATGTTGAACAAACGGCCACTACTCAAAACGGAATTCAATTGATGTTAAGCATACTTCCTGCCATGGCTGCAGCAATATCTGTAGCTTTTATTGCATTCTACCCATTATCTGAAGAAAAATTACAAATCATAGAACAGGATTTAAACGAAAAAAGAGCCCTAAAAAATTAAAATACAGATTTAGAAATTGATTGATATGACAACAATAACAACTTCAGCTACATTTCACGATAGAAAAGTAGCATTAGAAAAAGAACATATTACGCTTGTACAGCAAAAAAATGAGCCCCAAAATACGATTGGAAACGGAATTTATCAACGTTATAAAAATCCGGTAGTCACTGCCGCACACGTACCTTTAAACTGGCGTTTCGATTTAAATGAAGAAACAAATCCATTTTTACAGGAACGTATCGGAATGAATGCTGCGTTTAATGCAGGTGCGATGAAATGGAATGGCAAATATTTATTAGCAGTTCGTGTAGAGGGAATTGACAGAAAATCATTTTTTGCTATTGCGGAAAGTCCAAATGGAATTGATAATTTCAGGTTTTGGGAAAAACCGTGCATAATTCCACAAACCTCGGAGCCGGACACAAATGTTTATGATATGCGTTTAATCAATCATGAAGACGGTTGGGTTTACGGAATTTTTTGTACAGAAAGAAAAGATCCAAAAGCCCCAAAAGGTGACACAAGTTCTGCTGTAGCCAACGCAGGGATCGTACGTTCAAAAGATTTAGTGAAATGGGAAAGGCTTCCTGATTTAATTTCGAATACCGGCCAGCAAAGAAATGTTGTTTTACATCCCGAATTTGTAAACGGAAAATATGCTTTATACACACGCCCACAAGATGGTTTTATTGATGTTGGAGCAGGTGGCGGAATTGGTTTAGGATATGTTGACAATATGGAAAATCCGGTTGTAAAAGAAGAAAAAATCATTTTTGGAAAGCATTATCACACCATTTATGAGTTAAAAAATGGTCTTGGTCCCGCTCCCATCAAAACAGAAAAAGGCTGGTTGCATTTGGCACACGGAGTTCGTAACACAGCTGCTGGTTTACGATATACACTTTATATGTTTATGACAGATTTGAATGATATTTCGAAAGTAACTCATGTTCCTGCCGGACATTTTATGGGACCTGAAGGAATAGAAAGAGTTGGGGATGTTTCGAATGTATTGTTCTCAAATGGATGGATTGAAGACGAAGATGGTACTGTCTATGTATATTACGCCTCATCAGACACCAGAATGCATGTCGCAGTTTCATCTGTAGCAAAATTAGTTGACTATGTGACCAATACTCCTGCTGACACTTTTATTTCTGCCGGTTCTGTAGAAACAATTATCAGCCAAATCGAAAAAAACAACGCAATATAATTTACCGTGTCATCAAAACTAAAGCAACTTAAAACCGAATTATCAGCTGAACTTGATGCTATTTTAGACTATTGGTCAAAAAACACAATCGATATTCAAAATGATGGTTTTATTGGTCAGATTGACTCTAATGATGCAGTAATTTTAAATGCTGAAAAAGGTTCTGTACTAAATGCCCGAATATTATGGTCGTTTTCTGCAAGCTACCAGGTTACAAAAAATGAGTCTCATAAAGAAATTGCCAAAAGAGCTTTTCAATATCTTTCTGAATATTTTTATGACCCTGAGTTTGGAGGTTTATTTTGGAGTATTAATGCAGATACAACCCCAAAAGACACCAAAAATCAGATTTATGCTTTGGCTTTTGCCATTTATGGTTTGTCCGAATATTATGTTATTTCAAAAGATGAAAAGGCACTGGCAATTGCCATTAATTTATATTTAAGAATACAAAAACACAGTTACGATTCTGTAAACCAAGGTTATTTAGAAGCTTTTACACGCGATTGGCAACCTATTGAAGATCTACGACTAAGCAGTAAAGATGCTAACGAAAAGAAAACCATGAACACACATTTGCATATTGTTGAGGCATATGCAAATTTATTCAAGGTTTGGAAAGATGCAAAGTTACAAAGTGATATTATCGAATTATTACAAACCATCGAAAAACATTTCATCAATCCAGAAACAGGCCATTTGCATTTGTTTTTTGATGAAAACTGGATTGAAAAACCAGATGTTATTTCATATGGTCATGATATTGAAGCTGCCTGGCTTTTATTGCAATGTGCCGAAATTTCAGGAGATAAAACATTAATCGACAATTTCACTAAACATGCCATTCAAATAGCAGAAGCTACCCAGGAAGGCATAGATACTGATGGTGGTTTATGGTATGAATTTGACCCTGAAAAGAAACGACTAACTACCGAGAAACACTGGTGGGTACAGGCGGAAGCCTTAATTGGTTTTTATAACGCATATCAATTAACTGATAACGAAAAATATTTAGAAATTGTTTTAAAAAACTGGGAGTTTATAAAAAAACACATTTTAGACAAACAAAACGGAGAATGGTTTTGGGGAATTTACGGCGATTATACTTTGATTGAAAAAGACAAAGCCGGTTTTTGGAAATGCCCTTATCACAACAGTCGTGCTTGTTTGGAACTCATCCAAAGAATAAAAACTTAAATTATTTCACTTCTATAAAACTGATTTATTGCATTAAAAACAACGATTATGAAACAACTCTTTTTCTTTAGTTTATTATTTTTTTGTGCAATAAGTGATGCACAAACCAATTTGATTAAAAATGGCGGATTTGAATCTGAAACTTTAAATTGGACTGGCGATGCTGCAACCATATCTCCGTATGACAAAAAAACGGGTAAAAACAGTGCTGTTATCAATCAGTTTACGGGTGCTGAATGGAAAGCAATAGATCAAATTGTAAACATTCCGAAAAATACGTATGCTGTAGAATTCAGCGTTTGGGTAAAAGCCGATCAGATTGAAGGCGGCAAGGAAGCTTATAACGCCGGTTTAATGATTGCTGAATTTACAAACAGCGGCGGAAAAAAAATAGTTTCTGAAAACATAGCGCAAGTAAAAGGAACAATAGTCTGGACCAATTATAAAAAAACAGTTTTGGTTCCTGAAAAAGCGCAAAAAATCAGAATCATGCTCGCATTGGCACAAATCAACGGCTCTGTATTTTTTGACGATGTAAATGCGACTGCACTTTCTGAGGAAGAGTATTTCAAACTTAATCCCATAACGACAGTTCCGGAAGGACAAAAAACAATTTCTACTTCAAAACCATTTTCAAACGGAAATTTTGAAGAAAATCTAAATTCATGGAACGGAAACGGAATAATTTCTACTACAGACAAAAAAGATGGAAATGCAGCAGTAGAAATTTCATCAAAAATCGCCGAATGGAAAGCAATTGATCAGGTATCTGATATTAATAAAGGAAATAAAACCATAGAAATTTCAGGATGGTTAAAAGCAAAAGATATCCAACAAGGAAAAGACCCATGGAATAACGGCATGTTTATTATTGAATTTAAAAAAGACGAAAACGTCAAAGCTTCAGAAGATCAGGTTATAGGAACGGTGACCGGAACTACGGACTGGACTCTTTTCAAAAAAACATTTCAAATTCCCGAAGGTGCAAAACAATACCGGATTATGGTTGCAATGAGTGTTTGCACGGGAACTTTATTAGCCGATAATATTGAGGTCAAACTTTCTAATTAAAATCAATGAAAAACTACATCAGAATATTTTTTTTAAGCGCTCCCATTTTATTTTTTGCAGGTTGTTCGTCTGACGATGTAACAAATAATCCTGTAATAGTAGACCCTCCAGTTGTAGTAGCTACAGACCCGCTTACAAACTCAAATACAACTACGTATATGGTTGACGCCAATGCCACAAAAGAAACTGTTGCATTGTTTTACAACCTAAAGAAATTAGCCAAAAGCAAATTCGCTATTGGACAACAGGATGCTTTTATTTCTTTTTACAAAAATAGTAGCGGAGAATCTGACATTAAAAAGACAACAGGGAACGACCCAGCCATTATAGGATCAGACTTATCCTTTGTTACCGACATTAGAAACGATGGCACAACCAGCAATTGGTTCTATCAGCAAGAGGTTAAAAATATTACCCAAATAAAAAATGCTTATGCAAAAGGAATAATCAACACAGTATCCTGGCATTTGCGAGGACCAAAAAATAAGAATTATTCAGAAACAGATAAAGAAGAATATACTTTTTATGCTAATTCAATGTTTGAAGCCGATAAAAGCATTTTTTTTAGAAGCATTTTACCGGGAGGCACAAGACATGAATGGTTTAAAGAAAAATTAGATCAGGTAGCTGCTTTCTCTTCAAAACTAAAAGGCACAAAAGGCGAATTGATTCCGATAATTTTCAGGCCTTTCCATGAATTTGACGGGAGCTGGTTTTGGTGGGGAGCCGATTTCTGTACTCCGGAAGAATATAAAACAGTGTATAAATTTACTGTTCATTATTTAAAAAACACTAAAGGCGTTCACAATATTTTATATGCTTTTTCTCCAGACAGAACCTATCTAACATCAACCGATTATTTAAGCAGATATCCGGGCGATAAGTATGTTGACGTCTTAGGAATGGATAATTACGGGGATTTTGACAATCAGGGTACAACGGGTGCCAATACAGCGAATTCTAAATTAAAAATTATATCAGATTTAGCTAAAACCAAAGTAAAAATCGCAGCTTTAACAGAAACAGGATATCGGGTTACAAGTTCAAAAACACCAATAAACGATTGGTTTTCTAATTACTTATATAGTGCTTTAACATCAAACAGTATTGAAGTAAGTTATGTGATGTTCTGGAATAATGATGAAAATGGTTATTATGTTCCGAATGGTTCGGTTTCGAATGATGCTGACTTTAAAACGTTTAGCCTAAAATCAAAATCGGCATTATTGAATTCATTACCGAAGATGTATGAAATGCCCAAATAGTTACTAAAAAACGTAAATTCCTAGCCCTGATAGCAGCGGCATCCTTTTGTGCCGGGGTTCGGCACAAAAGATACAGCGAATAGCAGGATTAGCTTCTAAAAATATACTATGAAAAACAGACTTTTAAAAACCCTTGGATTGGCTTTGCTTCTCTCCACTTTTTCTTGTCAGGCTCAGGAAAGAATTACAGTAAAAGGAACGCAATTTTATAAAGGTGACAAACCTTACACCTATATTGGTACAAATTACTGGTACGGAAGTTTACTTGCTTCTAAAAAAGTAGGTGACCGGGAAAGACTGCTTCGCGAGCTTGATTTCATGCAAAAAAACGGAATCGACAACTTGCGAATTTTAGTGGGAGCAGATGGCGGAAAATATGATTTTACGGTACGTCCGGCGTTGCAATACGAGCAGGGAAAATATAATGAGGACTTGCTTGACGGATTGGACTTCCTGATGAATGAGATGAGAAAACGTAAAATGTACGCGGTTTTATACCTGACCAACAATTGGGAATGGTCTGGCGGAATGTCACAATATCTTGAATGGAATGGTAAAGGTGCTATTCCTATTCCGGCTATTGCACCAAATACCTGGCCTCAGTTTATGTCATATACTGAACAGTTTCACAATTGTGACCCTTGTATGAAAGCGTTAGAAGATCATGTGAAGTTTATTATGGGCAGAACTAACTCTTATTCTAAAAAGAAATACACAGAAGACAATACGATTATGGCCTGGCAGGTTGGTAATGAACCAAGGCTTTTTACGGTTGAAAATGAGGGGAAATTCACCATTTGGCTCAATAATATTGTCAATTTAATGGATAGTTTAGATAAAAACCATTTAATTTCTACAGGATCTGAAGGTTTGAACAGTTCGAACGATGACATAGGAATTTTTGAAAGAACACATAAAAATCCGAATATAGATTACCTGACCATGCACATCTGGCCTAAAAACTGGAACTGGTTTAAAGCCGATAATGCCGAAGCTACAATTCCTGCCACTATTGAAAATGCCGGAAAGTATATTGATGCTCACGTTAAAGTTGCCCATAATCTACAAAGACCTATTATTATTGAGGAGTTTGGATTACCAAGAGAAAACGAAGATTTAGATGCAGGGGCACCTTCCATTTACCGAAATCAGTTTTATAGTTATATCTTTGGCAGAGTTGCTGAAAGTGTTGCCAATAAAGGCCCGTTGCAGGCAGCTAATTTCTGGGGATTTGGGGGAGAAGGAAAAGCAGTTAATGAAACCGGAAAATGGAATCCGGGAGAGCCATTAACAACTGATCCTCCGCAGGAGCCTCAGGGATTAAATTCAGTTTTTAATAGTGATAAATCGACTTTGGAAATTGTAAAAAAATACAATCTGGAACTGAAGAAAAAATAAAATATTGCAACGTTTACTTAACCATATAAGTCATGTAAATTCATTTGAGAGGACAGCTTCAAATAAATTCAACTATGTACTTATATGGTTTGCTATTATACAAATAATCAAATCATGAAAAAAAGAATCTTCTATATTTTTATACTGCTTTTTTTTAATGCCAGTTTTTCACAACAACAGGTACAGGATTTTGTATTGGAATCTCCAAACAGAAAAATAAAGGTCAGTATCGTAATCCGTGAGAAGATAACCTGGTCAGTTTCGCATGATAAAGATATAATTCTGGCTCCATCTTCTATTTCTATGACATTAGATCAAAATGAAATTTTAGGCAAAAATGCTTTGCTTTTGAATTCAAAAAGAGAAAAAGTAAACCAGACTTTTGAATCTCCATTTTACAAAAAGAGTACTGTTAAAAATCAATACAATCTTTTGGTATTAAACTTCAAAAATGATTTCAGTATTGAATACAGGGCTTTTGATGATGGCGTAGCTTACAGATTCATCACCAAAAAGAAAAAAGACATTACCGTAAAATGGGAAGAAGTTACTTTGAACTTTGATGTGGATTATAATACTTTTATGCCATACGTTCGTGATTTAAGAAATCCGAAAGATCCTTATATCTCATCTTTTGAAGCACAATATGAAAACAAAAAGGTCAGTGAATTTGCAAAAGACACTTTGGCATTTTTACCGTTTTTAATTGATTTTAAAAACCGTAAAAAAGCTGTTTTTCTGGAAGCAAATTTAGAAGATTATCCGGGATTGTTTGTAACGAATAATAAGCCCAAATTAGGTTTTGAAGCCCGTTTTTCTAAATATCCGTTACAGGAAACCAACGGCGGATTTAACAACATCAACAGACTAATTACGGAGAGAGCTGATTATCTGGTTAAAACCAAAGGAACACGAAATTTTCCGTGGAGATCAATTGTGATCTCTGAAAACGATGCCAATTTAGCCAATAACGATATGGTTCAGAAATTATCCGAGCCTTCAAAAATAAAAGATATTTCGTGGATAAAGCCGGGAAAAGTAGCCTGGGACTGGTGGAATGACTGGAACATTTACAACATCGATTTTAAAGCCGGAATCAACACGCAGACGTATAAATATTATATTGATTTTGCTTCTAAAAACAAAGTCGAATATGTGGTTTTGGATGAAGGCTGGAGTCTGGAAGACGACATCATGAAACACAACCCGAATGTTGATTTGGAAGCTTTAATCGCTTACGGAAAAGAAAGAAACGTTGGAATTATTTTATGGAGTTCCTGGATGGCTTTGACTAAAAATACAGCCGGAATTTTTAAAAATTATGCTGATTTAGGAATCAAAGGATTTAAAGTTGACTTCCTTGATCGCGATGATGCTAAAATGGTAAATTCGGTGTATGATATTGCTCAAAAAGCCGCTGATAACAAATTACTTTTGGATTTTCACGGTATGTACAAACCAACCGGAATTCAGCGTACTTTTCCGAATATTCTAAATTTTGAAGGTGTAAAAGGATTGGAAAATAATAAATGGACACCAAATGATGATGTTCCCACTTACGACTGTTCGATTCCGTTTATCCGAATGATGGCCGGCCCGATGGATTACACTCCCGGTGCAATGCGTAACGCAACCAAAAGCGAATTCAGACCAAGCCATTCCACTCCAATGAGTCAGGGAACAAGAAGTCATCAACTGGCACTTTACACCATTTTTGAAGCACCTCTGCAAATGATGGCCGACAGTCCGACTGCCTATATCAAAGAACAGGAAAGTACTGATTTTATAGCCAGGATCCCAACCGTTTTTGATGAAACAGTGGCTTTAGATGGCGAAGTGGGAAAATTCGTTTCGATCGCTCGTAAAAAGGAAAATACATGGTATTTAGGTGCGATCACAAACTGGGATTCAAGAGACATTACAATTGATTTCTCCTTTCTGGAAAAAGGTAAAAAATATGAAGCTGAAATTTTCTCTGATGGATTGAATGCTGATAAGGCCGCTAATGATTATAAAAGAGAAGTTATTACCGTTGATTCAACTACGAAATTAAAATATGGGCTGGCAAGTGGTGGCGGATTAGTGATGATTATAAAATAAAAAACAAGGGTAATTACCCTTGTTTTTTATTTTATATCTTATTTTTAGTTATATTTGCAAGGTAAATACCCTTTATATGAAACCTACAGATATTAATCAGTTATTACAATCAATTTTTTCAGAGGACAATTCCATTGATATTAAGGAAGTTTTTGAAAATAAATTAATTGAATATAATTTAAGCAAAACGAAAGCTTTAAAGTTACTTAATATTGATAAAGATGTTTTTGAAGAAATAATTTCAGGAACAGCTAAACAACCAAATTTTATAAACATTGTTAAAATTTCGGAATTTCTTAATATTGACATTAATGAATTCATTAATGTAGTTTTGAAAAATCAAAGCAGAGAAAACATAACTTCAATTGAAAACGCTAGAAAAGCAACTTTTTTAGTTAAAAATTTTGACATCAAGGCTTTAACAAAACTTGGATTCTTTTCTAATAATGATGATACTGAATTATTAGTTGATAAAGTTTTAAACTTTTTTGGCTTTAATTCGATACAAGATTACGAGGAACAATTAGACGAGCCATTATATAGTAGAGTAAAGAGAAATTTTTCAGATAAGATGAAAGATTTTTGGATAAAATCTGCATACCAGAGTTTTAAAATCATTAATAATCCTAATGAATATAATCGCGAAAGATTAAAAGATTTGATTATAAAAATTAAACCTTATTCACAAGATGTTCAAAATGGCCTTTTCACTGTTTGCAGAGCTTTATATAATCTTGGCATAACTGTTATATTTCAAAATTATCTCGCAACAACGCAAGTAAAAGGAGCTACATTTATTATAAACGGAAAGCCTTGTATTGTTTTAACAGATTTTAATAAAAAGTATGCTACTCTATGGTTTACTTTAATGCACGAACTACATCATGTATTGTTTGATTTTGATTTAATTGAAACTAATAGTTTTCATTTAACTGGTGATAATGATTTATTTTTAATCGAAGAGAAAGCTGATTCTTTTGCAAGAGACATTTTTTTAAGCGAAGAAAAGTTTCATTATATAAAAAAGTACATTAATAGTCCGTATTTAGTATCAAAATTTGCAAAAGAAAATGAAATACATGAATCAATTGTTTATTCATTTTTTACATGGTACCAAGACAAATTATACAAGAAAAGTTATCACGCTGCTTACAGAGAATTTTATCCTGATTATTCAGAATCATTAATCAAACTAAACCCAATTTCGTGGGACGATAAAAATTTGAAACAAGCAAGTGAAAAAATAAAATCCATTTTAGAAATTAAATTTTAGCAGTTATGATTGAAGATGAAAGTAAAAAAATTAGAAAAGAAGAAAAAGATCTAGAAATTTCTAAAGCTGATTTAGAAAGATTAGAAATTCTTCAAAGATCAAACGAGAAAATTGGAAGGCAACTAAGTATAAATTCTGAAACTGGTAATTTATAAGAAATCAATGAATTACGTGGCTTAATTGGTAAGGAGTTTGAAAATCCTGAAGAAAAATACAATACTTATTATAAAGGAATAGAGAAGCTATTAAGACAGTTTTTACCAAAAGGCAAAGAATTCAAAATTGTAAGACGCATTATTCGTGATGAAAAAAGTGTTTTTTTAAATAATGGAAAGAAAAAATCTGACAATAACGGAATTAGAGGAAGCGATGAAAGAATGACTTTTCAGACAAATATGAATGAGATGTTAGATATCATTGTAAAATGGATAGCTGAAAGTCAAAATTCATTTGAACTATATAGATTACTTTATGAATTAAACGAAAAGTTTGAATATGGACATGAACAATATGACCAATCGACTTTAAATGTTGCAAATGCAATGTTGAAATTGAGCCAAAAATAAAAAAATGGGACAAATTGTCCCATTTTTTATGCCAATATTTTTTCAATCGCATTCAGTTCATCTGGAGTAAAATCCAGATTCTGCAGACACTCAATATTATTATTCAACTGCTTTACCGAACTGGCACCAATCAAAACCGATGTAATTCGTTTGTCTTTTTGCAGCCAGGCCAATGCCATTTGTGCTAAAGATTGGTTTCTGTTTTGGGCAATTTCATTCAGTTGCGCTAATTTCTGGATTCTTTCAACTGTAACCTCATTCTCTTTTAAATGTCCATTTGGATTGTGAGCACGTGAGTTTTCCGGAATTCCGTTTAAATATTTATCGGTTAAAAGTCCTTGTGCCAAAGGAGAAAAGGCAATGCACCCTACTCCTTTTTCTTCCAGAACATCTAATAACCCGTCTTCGACCCAGCGCTGCAACATGGAATATTTCGCCTGATGAATCAAACATGGCGTTCCTAATTGTTTCAAAACGTCAACCGCAACTCTGGTTTGTTCTGCCGAGTAATTACTGATGCCTACATACAATGCTTTTCCGCTTCTAACGGCATAATCAAGTGCCATCATGGTTTCTTCAATTGGCGTTTCAGGATCCGGACGATGTGAATAAAAAATATCTACATAATCAACTTTCATTCTTTTTAAACTCTGATCTAAACTCGATAGCAAATATTTACGCGAGCCCCAATCTCCATAAGGCCCATCCCACATTGTATAACCCGCTTTGGTCGAAATAATGATTTCATCACGCAGGTTTCCCTGAAAATTATGCCACAATATTTTTCCGAAATTAGTCTCCGCAGACCCTGGAACTGGTCCGTAATTGTTTGCCAGATCAAAATGAGTGATTCCTTTATCAAAAGCTTCCACAGCTATACTTTCTGCATTCTCAAAATTATCTACCGATCCGAAATTATGCCATAATCCTAAAGAAATTTCAGGTAACAATAACCCGCTTTTTCCACACCTGTTATATTTCATTGTTTTAGTTTAATAGTTGAAAGTTAAATAGGTTTTAAAGATAAAAACAAACCTATTATTTTAAACCTAAATAGTCCTTAATTTTTGTAAATTTGTTAAAATAATAAATTCATGGAAAATAACTGGCAAAATTTAATTTCGATAAATCCTGATATCCGATTTGGTAAACCTATTATTACCGGAACAAGAATTTGTGTCTCGGATATTCTTTCATGGCTGGCAAATGGAATGTCTTTTGACGACATTATTGAAGATTTTCCTGAATTAAAAAAAGAGCATATTTTTGCAGCTTTAGCTTTTGCAGCTAACAGAGAAAACATTACAAAAATAATTGCCGCGTAATGAAATTACTCTTGGATGCAAATATTTCATGGAGAATTATAAAACTTATTGAAAATGATTTCCCTAATTCTTTTCATTCTAAAGACATTAAAGTAAATCAACCTGCAAAAGATATTGAAATTTGGGAATTCGCCAGAAAAAACAATTACACCATACTTACTCACGACGATGATTTTGAAAAACTATTACTCTTAAAAGGAGTTCCTCCAAAAGTTATAATTTTAAAGACTTTCAATCAAAACACCAAACAAATTGCAGAACTTTTGATTTCAAAAAAAGAAATTATTGAATCATTCGTTTCAAATAATGATTTAATGATTTTAGAAATCTACTAATCTTATGTTTTCATGTAAAACTCACGCAGATTTAACAGATTATCGAGATAAAAAATCTGCAAAATCTGCGTGAATAAATATTTATAAGAGTCTTTTTACTTCAACTCAAATCCACTCTCTAAACCTGAATCAGAACTTCCTCCAACCTTAAGTTTAAAAGTCCCAGGTTCAACCAAGTAATTTCCGTTATTATCATAAAAACCAAGTTCTGCATCTGTCAAAGTAAAGTTTACTGTTTTAGTTTCTCCTTTCTTCAAACTTACCAATTCAAAACCTTTCAATTCCTCAACCGGTCTGGCAATACTTGCAAAATCGTCATGAATGTACAGCTGGACTACTTCTTTTCCGTCATAATTACCTGAATTGGTAATCTCAACACTTACCTGAACCGGTTCGCCTTTTGCGAAAGCGGTTTTGTTTATTTTCAGATTTTTATAATCGAATTTAGTATAACTCAATCCAAAGCCAAAAGGAAACTGAGGTGTTTTTTCTACATCTGAAAAGTGCGACCAAAACACATTCCCATCTGCGTTTACAGGTCTTCCTGTACTGTAATTGTTGTAATAAATTGGAACCTGACCTACGTTTCTCGGGAAAGAAATTGGCAGTTTTCCGCTCGGATTGTAATCTCCGTATAAAACCTGCGCCACTGCATTTCCGGTTTGTGTTCCCAAATGCCAGGCTTCAACAATAGTCGGAATATGTTCTGCTGCCCACGGAATAGTCAACGGACGCCCATTATTTAAAACCAAAACAATATTTGGATTTACTTTGTAAATTTCTTCTAATAATTCCTGTTGCAATCCCGGTAAATCAAGGTTTGTTCTGCTGCGTCCTTCTCCGCTCTGAAAACCATGCTCTCCTAAAACCATCACCACAACATCTGCATTTTTGGCCGCTGTTTTTGCTGCTTCAAATCCGCTTTTGTCTGTTGTATTAAAAACTACCTCATCCAGAAAAGTCGCTTTTCCAACAATTAAATCGGCTCCTTTTTCAAAAACCAGCTGATTGTCTTTATATTGCTGCATTCCTTCTAAAACCGAAACCGCAGTATTGTCTTCTGCGGCGATTCGCCAGCTTCCCAACGGACTGTTTTTATCATTTGCTAATGCTCCTATCAAAGCAATCTTTTGTCCGGATTTTTTTAGCGGAAGCAGGTTTTTATCATTCTTCAATAAGACAATCGACTTTTTCGCCATGTCCAAAACACCATCATTATTCGCTTTATTTCCTATAGTCGCTTTTTCACGTTTTTCATCACAGTATTTGTAGGGATCATCAAACAATCCCAATTCAAATTTTACTCGCAAGATTCTACGAACTGCATCATCTACTAAAGCCTCTTTAACTTTTCCTTCCTTAACTAATTTCGCTAATTCGTTAACATACAAATGTGATTCCATATCCATATCAGAACCTGCCGTAACCGCTTTTAAAGTCGCATCTGCACCATCTTTGGCATAACCATGCGGAATCATTTCACGAACAGAAGCCCAGTCTGAAACCACGAAACCGTCAAATTTCCATTTACCTTTTAAAATATCCCGTTGCAGAAAAACATTTCCCGTCGCCGGAATTCCGTTTACCAAATTAAACGAATTCATAAACGTTCTCACGCCTGCATTGGTAGCCGCTTCGAAAGGTGGCAAAACAGTATTGAATAATTTCGAATTGCTAATATCAACCAAATTATAATCACGTCCTGATTCTACATAACCATACGCCGCAAAGTGTTTCGCACAAGCTGCAATTGTATTTACTTTCGCCAGATCAGCAGTTGTTTCTCCCTGAAATCCTTTTACTCTGGCAACCGCAATTTTGCTTCCCAGATACGGATCTTCTCCTGCGCCTTCCATCACACGTCCCCAGCGCGCATCGTTTGTAATATCTACATTAGGACCAAAAGTCCAGTTAATTCCGGATGCCGAAGCCTCATCTGCCGCAATTGCTGCCGATTTTTTAATTGCATCCAAATCCCAGCTGGCCGCTTCTGCCAATGGAATCGGACTTAACGTTTTATAACCGTGAATGACGTCAAAACCAATAATCAGCGGAATTCCCAATCGGGTTTCTTCCACCGCAATTTTCTGCACCGCACGAACCTCCTTCACACCGCGAACTGTGAGCATACTACCTACCCATCCTTTTCTCAGATGTTCGTATTTCAATTCGGCATTTCCACCTTTTGGAGCAGGACCAGTCACATCCCAAAAACCATTATATTGATTCATTTGTCCCACTTTTTCTTCCAAAGTCATCAATGGCAAAAGCAGTTCAATTCGTTGTTCAATCGTTTTATTTTTATCCAGATACGGTTTCTTCTGTGCATTCATATTTCCGGCAGTAAACAGGGTTAAAACCCCAATAATTAATATTCTTTTATTTATCATGATAGTTAGTTTTATATTTTTAGCGTGTCCCTTGCCGAAAAAAGGCAAGTGTCGGGCTTTCGGCTATATCTTTTGTTCCGTTTCTCTTCACAAAAGGATACCGCCTCTATCCCTCACGCGACGGGTAACGAGAAATTTTTCGGTTTTTTTAAGGAATCCCTGTTATCCACAATCTTGTCATTCCGAGGAACGAGGAATCTTCGTAAGTAGCTCGACAAAGATTGGCGATTCTCATTGTGGAATTACTTGTGTGATTTCTCCTTCGTCGAAATGACAAAAAAGCATGCAATCCTTTACTCCGAAATAAAACAGGAAGCCGGTAAATTAGCCTTATTAAACAAATCGGACTGAATTGTATTTCCCCATGCAAATCTTACTTTTGCAGGATTCGGTACTTTTTTACTCATTACGATTACCTGATTATTTTTTATCGAAGCCTCCGCAGGATAAAAAGTTCCATCAGCACCGGCAATTTCAAACTGTTTCGTGATTTTATCTTTAAAATGTAATCCATCAGCATAATCAAAAGAAACAATAGCCTTGTTTTTATCCATTTTGATTTCTTTAAAAAGCGGACCGTTTACCAGATTAGAATTGGTTTTATAAGTATTCACCAATGCTAAATTTGCTAAACGAATTCCAACTGATTTTTTATCTTTCGGGTGAATATCAATTGTATCCGAAACGTCACTTATCACGACCATTCCAGTAGTATTGATTTCTTTTAAAAGTTTTCGCTGGGAGTTGCGGAGCGTAACATTTGAAAAGTTGTTACTGCCTGTTTTAAAAGGTGCAATTTGTACATAATAAAACGGAAAATCATCCTGCCAGCCTTTTCGCCATGAAGTAATCAAGGCCGATAATGTTTTATCATAAACTTCTGAACCTACATTGGATTCGCCCTGATACCAAAGAGTACCAGCAATTTTAAATCCAACGAATGGATAAATCATCGCATTGTAGGCACGTCCCGGCTGCCTTGGTCCGTATTCCTGTTCGTTTAGTTTTTTGGCATTTTCCAATAAAACAGCATCGTTCTGAACGACTTCTTCAGGCATCCAGATTTCTGCGGGAGTTCCTCCCCAATTGGAAGAAATTAATCCGATGGGAACATTTTTCAAATCTTCTCTTAGGCGTTTGGCAAAGAAGTAGCCCACCGCACTAAAGTATTTCATGGTTTCCGGAGTCGATTCGGTCCAGTTGCCTAATAAATTATTCTGTGGTGTCGTCGCCGTTAATTTCGGAACTGTAAAAAAACGAATATTAGGATTCGCAGCATTTTTGGCTTCTTCCTCCCCATTATCGATTCCCCAGCTTACAGACATTTCCATATTGGACTGACCCGAACAAACCCAGACTTCGCCAATTAAAATGTTTTTCAGCACCACTTCATTATAGCCTTTTATAGAGATCGAATAAGGACCTCCCGCTTCAGGCGTTTTGATCTTAAATTCCCATTGTGCCTGATTGTTTGTTGTAACTTTATATTCCTGATTATTCCAGCTGGAAACCAATTTGATTTCCTCTTTTGGATTGCCCCAGCCCCAAATTTTGACTTCGGAGTTGCGCTGCAATACCATATTATCGCCAAAAATATTCGGAAGGGAAACGTTTGCCATCATCGTACCTGAAATCAGAGAAAAAACAAACTTAAATATATTATTTTTCATTTAGCAGATTTTTTAAAAAAGGACCATATTCGGCAGCCATAATTTTGTGCTCTTCAATATTCGGATGTCCGGAACATCCGCTTGGTGTCATAGGCTTAAATTTGAAAATCAGAATTGGCTTGTGTGATTTATCAGCATCAAATTCGGCTTTTATCTTATTCAGACAGTCTTCAAAAATTACGGCTTTTTCTCCGTTTACCATTGGGCTGTTTGTTAAAACCAATTGTGCATTTGGATTATGCTGGTATAACATCTTTATAAAATTGACATAATTCGAAACATACTTTTCAGGACTAAAAGGCGAACGTTCTTTTGTCCCGTCACCATTAGAAAAATCATTGGTTCCTAAGGCAATGCTGATAATTTCAGGCTGAAAAGCAAAATCATATTTAGGTTTTGAAGCGTCTTTTGTCAAATACAAATTTTCATAAACAGCAGGCATAATTGGTGCATCAGAACCTTCTTCATTCCAGTTACGGTAAATCCCGATTCCGGAAACGGAACTCATCAAATAGTCGACATCAATATTTCTTGAAATAATAGGCCCATAAGCATAATAACCATTATGATGATCAAAATATTGACCCTGATCACACGGAATCGTTGACGGATCATTTGCTGCACCACTTGTTATGGAATCTCCAATATATTCGATTTTCTTCTTCTTGACAGAAGTTATAGTCATTAATTTTGCTGTAGTCCCTACAAACAAAACATTTCCCATCGTAGCTTCTGTAGCTTTGTAAATGGTTAGTGTATGCACTTTTTGATTTGAAGTAGCTCTAATATTAAAAGACTGGGCAGGACCTTTCTCAACAGTGACTTTTCCCATATACTGACCATCTAATTCTAATACCACATAATTATGATGTTCCCATGAATCGATACTTTGCAGCGTAACAGCACATTTATTTCCTGAAAAATTAAAGGATACAGACGATGCTGTTCCAATCAGGACAGCTTTATTATCCTCCAGCACGTCAACTCTACCTGCATACAAAAAAGTTTGTGGTTGGGTTTGTGAAATCGAAAGTACTGAAATCAACAAAAACAAAATTAAAAGTGGTATTTTTTTGATAAACATAATTTATTCGTTAAAATATAAATACATTTCACAAATATATCCGAATTACATTTTACAGAAAGATACTAAAATGTCAAAAAGTAATAAAAAAACACCAAAAAGCATTTGTCCGATTTCACCTCTTTTTTGATATTCTGACTAAACGCCTTATCTTTATAAACTAATATTTTTATCTGCCCCAAAAATGAAAACTACTGTTCCTGTCCTACTTCTTCTGTTTATTATTTTGTTTTCTTCTTTTACTTTAAAAAAAAACAATAAAATGCAATCTGATTCGGTTAAAATCCAGACTGCAATTGAGCGGGATTCAATTATTTCGTATGCAAAACAACATCTAGGAACACGATATTTATATGCAAGCAGCAATCCCGGCAAAGGATTTGACTGTTCGGGGTTTGTCTATTATGTCTTCAAAAATTTTGGTTTAACCTTACCGAGAAGTTCAGGTGGTTATAAAAACATAGGTAAGTCTTTAAAACCTGAGGAATTTAAAGTAGGAGATGTATTAGTATTTTATGGATACAAAGACAGAAATGTTATAGGGCACGTTGGCATCATCTGTGAAGCTAACGGAATGCAGTCCAAATTTATACACGCATCCTCCGGAAAAGCACAAAAAGTTACGATCACGGCACTTGATGAAGAGCATTATACCCGACGTTTTTATAAATGTGTTGATGTTTTGTCTGAATAATTTTTCACAACCCGAGGCGCCTTTAGCAAACATGCTAAGAATTTTACAAAATGTTTTTTCACGCAGATTTAAAAAGATTTAATTAGATTTTTTCATTGAGACATGCCAAAAAAAATCTAATTAAATCTTTTTAAATCTAATGTAATCTGCCAAAATCTGCGTAAAAAATTAACTTAGCTGCCTTATTCACTCTTCTGTCAATAACTTGATAAGACTTTCGTCTCTTTGATAAATATCTTTGTAAAAATTCAGCTGCCCTTCGCGATCAACCCAGGCGGTAAAATAGCCAATATAAACCGGAACTTTTTTCTTCAAAGTATACCAGCTTTCTTTTCCCGCATGCATGGCTTTGTCAATTCTTTCCGGAGTCCATTTTGGATCTACTTTTAATAATTCGATGGCAAGTTCACGTGGTTTTGCTACACGTACGCAGCCATGACTAAAAGCCCTGCTTTCTCTTTCGAACAGACTTTTTGCGGGCGTATCATGCAGATAGATGTTACTGGAATTTGGAAATAAAAACTTAACCAGCCCTAGTGAGTTATTTTTCCCTGGAAGCTGTCTTACGGCTCCGTTATTCCATTCCAGGTTTTTCTTTGCCAGATAGTCTTTGTCTTTTGTCATTCCGGGTTTAATTTCGCTTTTGATAATACTTGGCGGAACATTCCAGTACGGACTAAAAACAATATTATTCATCATTCCGCTGAAAACAACTGTTTTTGTCATTGTCCTGCCCACCACAACCGGTGATATAAAGGTAATTTTACCATCTTCGACTATATACAATCTAAATTCCGGAATATTAACTTCGATATACTTTTTGCCTTTTTCCAATTCAGGGTCAATCCAGCGGCAGCGCTCCATGTTGGCAATAATCGTTTTGATTCGGTCAGAAACCGGAATATTCAAATCATTGATATGCTCTAATAAAATCGTATTCTTTGGTGTATAACCATGACGCAATTCGTAATTTTTGACTGCCTTCATTAAAACCGTATCACAAACAGCACTTTTGTTATCCTCCTTAATATCTCCAGTTACAAAAAGTCTCTCTCTGATTTGACCAATTATTGTCGAAGAATCTCCTAATTTTAAACCTTTATAATCTTCATTAACTTCAATTGTTTTCCAGCCTCCATTTTTTTCAATGTCTCTGTATTGATGAAGTGCATCGCGAAGCTTGTAATACTGGCTGAACATTTTACTCTTCTTATCATCACTTATAGTTGATTTTTCAAAAATAGAATCGGTTAAAACCTGATAATTGAGTTTTTTTCGCGGAAGCAGCCATTCTAATGAAATCGATGTTTTTTCGTCAAAACCTCTGTATACTTTTTCGGCATAATAGAAATACAAATTGGTAATCATCAAATCGGTATTGACTTTTGAAAGCTTGTTTACCGAATTGTTTTCAAAAATGGAATTGATTTCTTTGTACGGAAAATTGGCTTTCAAACCTTCATTTTCCAAACCTTTATATTTATCATACAAAGTATTTCCGAACTCAACAACGCCTTTGTTATCAAGCCATAATTGAGTCGATTGTTTTTTGATGTATAAAGCAGCAACCTCATCCTGAAAATTTTTAAGTTTCGGATATGTTTCATAAAATCCCGCGATTGCAAGGCTGTCAATTGAAAGCTTAAGTTCCGGTATTACAACCTTCTCTTCTTTTTGGTTTCCCTCTTTTTTATCTCCTTTTGAATTACATGAAACAGCAATAAAAACAAGCATAATAACAGCAAACCTGTACCAAATTTTCATAATGATTTTTTTAATAAAAATAGAAAAGTTTTAGTAAAAACAAATTC
The DNA here is from genome assembly GCF_903819435.1 of Flavobacterium salmonis. Lineage (GTDB taxonomy): Bacteria > Bacteroidota > Bacteroidia > Flavobacteriales > Flavobacteriaceae > Flavobacterium > Flavobacterium chungangense. Next base: position 341,794 of record NZ_CAIJDP010000068.1, read on the forward strand.
ATTCTCAAATAATATTTTGGCATAAAAAAACTCCGGTCACATCACATGACCGGAGTTTTCCCCCTTTATATAATCAACTTTATTTTAGATAACTGTTCCTTTCAAAGTCAGGACTTTAGGAGTTGTTTCTCCACTCGTTGTAACTGTAACCGTTTTGGTAAAAGCTCCTTTGTTTGCCGCATTATAAGTTGCTGTAACTTTTGCAGATTTACCAGGAAGAATTGGCTCTTTAGTATAATCTGTTGCGGTACAGCCGCATGAACCTTGTACATTTGTAATTACGACAGCTGTTTTTCCGGTATTTTTAAATTCGAAAACAATTGCTTTTGGAGTTCCTTGCGGAATTTGCCCCACATCAATTGTTTCTGCTTTCCATACAATAGCAGAAGCATCAAACTTACTTTCTACTTTTGAAGCGATCACTTTTATAGGTGTAATTGCCGAAAAGGACATTAATCCTAATGCTAATGCCAACATTGTAATTTTTAAAATTTTCATAGTATATTTATTTAAATTGGTAAATGGTTTAATTTTATATTTCAAAAGTACCTTACAAAAAATCAATTCGCTGTTAACCGGTTTCAAATGTTTGTTAATGACCTGTTAACCGCTGTTTTTAATTTAAAATTTGATTAATATTACACTTTCTAAAAAGCAGGTTCCCTTGAAAGTAAACAGACTCAACAGCATCATTATCCTCGGATTAATAGCCATTATCGGTATATTGATTGCTCAATTACTGTGGACAAAAGAAGCTTTTACATTAGAACAAAAAAAGCTGAGCCAGAAAACACATATTGCCCTGCTGGAAGTCGCAAAAAAATTATATGAAGGCACTAATCACGAATTGCCGGCACAAAATCCGGTACAGAAAATTGCCAATGACTATTATATTGTAAACATTGATAATGATTTTGAACCTGATATTCTGGAGTTTTATCTGAAAACTGAATTTAAAAAAATGAATATCACGACAGATTTTGAATACGCCATGTACAACTGTCAAAGCGACGAAATGATTTATGGAAATTACGTTTCATTATCTGAAAAGCAAAAAGTAAAACAAACCGTTTATTTCCCTAAACACAAAAATCTGGTTTATTATTTTGCAGTTCGGTTTCCGCACGAAACTACTTATTTATTTAGTTCGATGCGTTTTTGGTTTTTACTATCTATTCTACTGATTTTTATTTTACTGATTTACGTTTACTCTATTTTCACTCTTTTACAGCAAAAAAAATATTCTGAGTTACAGCGCGATTTCATCAATAACATGACACACGAATTTAAAACGCCTTTATCTTCTATTTTAATTGCTTCGAAATATTTAGCTGAGCAAAACCTAATCAAAGAAGATAAAAAACTTCATACCTACACCAATATCATTATCAATCAGGGCCAAAAGTTAAATCATCATATTGAGAAGATCCTAAATATTGCCAAATCTGATTATACCACTTTAGAATTAAAAAAGGAATCGTTTTTAATTATTCCTGTTATTGAAGAAACAATTGAAAATATTGTTTTAAAATATCCCGAAGCTGTCATTAAAATAGATTCTCTTTCGAAAGAGTATCAACTTGAAACAGATACTTTTCATTTTGCTAACCTAATTTATAATTTACTGGATAATGCTGTAAAATATTGTGATACAAAACCTGAAATCACGATCAGAATAATTAAAGAAACTTCTGTTTTAAAATTAGAATGTATTGATAACGGAATTGGAATTGCTTCAAAAAACTTATCTTTTATATTTGATAAATTTTACCGGATCCAAAACGAAAAAAGCAACGAAGTCAATGGTTTTGGACTTGGATTATATTACGTAAAAAAGATTTGCAACTTACAAAACTGGAAAATTTCAGCTGTAAACAACTTAACAAAAGGCATTACCATAATATTATCTATTCCTTATAAAAAATGATGAAAAGCAAAATACTTTATACCGAAGATGATGAAACTCTGGCATTTTTGACTAAAGATAATCTGGAGCAGAATAATTATGAAGTGATTCATTGTCCTGATGGAAAATCAGGTTTAGAGTCTTTTAGAGATCAGCATTTTGATATTTGCATTTTTGATATTATGATGCCAAAAATGGATGGTTTTGAACTGGCAGAAGAAATTCGAAAAATAGACACTAACATTCCTATTATCTTTCTTTCGGCCAAAACTTTAAAAGAAGATCGAATCAAAGGATTGCGTTTGGGTGCCGATGATTATTTGGTAAAGCCTTTTAGCATTGAAGAATTGATGCTGAAAATTGAAGTTTTTCTAAAGCGTTCTCAGAAAAACAGCAAGGTCGAAAAATCGATTTACGAAATTGGTAAATATCAATTTGATACTAAAAATTTTATTCTTTTTAATGCGGAAGAAAAAATTGGTCTGACACAACGCGAAGCCGAATTGCTGAAACTATTTCTGGACAATAAAAATACGGTTTTAAAGAGAGAGCAGATTTTAACAGCGCTTTGGGGAACCGATGATTATTTTATGGGACGAAGCCTGGATGTTTTTATTTCACGTCTTCGTAAGATTTTAGCCAATGAAAAAGGTATTTCTATTGAAAACCTGCATGGAATCGGATTTAAGTTTGTAATGTAATTTACAGATTATGATTATAAAAAATTTCGTATTTTTAATAGTAAACTTTTAGATATGAAACTGCATCATCTACGAAATGCGACTTTAGTCATTGAAACAGAAAAGCATGTCCTTTTAATTGACCCCATGTTAGGTAAAAGGAAAACTATCGCTCCTTTTACCCTTTTTCGTTATCAGCCAAAAAGAAATCCGCTGACGGCACTTCCTAAAAACAGCAGGGAAATTTTGAGTAAAGTCACTCATTGTCTGATAACACATTTGCATCCGGACCATCTTGATAAAGCCGGCGAAGTTTTTCTAAAAAGAAAATCAATTCCGGTGATTTGCAGTATTAAAGACGAAAAAAAGATAACGCAGCGAGGTTTAACCGTGATACAAACTTTGGAGTACTGGAAACCTCAAAATTTTCTGGACGGAAAAATAACGGGTATTCCGGCCGTTCACGGATATGGCTTTATCGCCAAATTAATGGGAAATGTAATGGGCTTTTTTATAGAACTTCTGAATGAAAAAACGATTTACATCAGTTCTGATACCATTTTCACAAAAGATACAGAAAAAGTCCTTACCGAACTAAAACCTGATATTGCGACTGTAGCCTGTGGCACAGCAAGATTAGATTTTGGGCAGCCATTATTAATGCGAATGAATGACATTCTTAAATTTGCCGCTGGCACCCTGGAAAGTTTTTGCCAATCATTTAGAGGCTCTAAACCATTGTCCGACAACAAGGGAAGAATTAAAAAAGGCTTTGGCCGAAAATAATCTTTTATCCAAAACGGCTGTTCCTAATGATGGGGAATGTGTGGAATACTGATTATAAAACCAACAAGCCAAATTCCCGTAAGGTATTAACTGGTTTAGAATACCAAAATAATTCAAAATCTTCTAATGTGATTTCGAAATCATTTTTGACTTCTTGAAAAGTGTAATTTTTAGTTTCTGAAACCGAAATTTTATTCAGAATTGAAATTAGCCAATTGCCTTCATCTTTACTCGTCTGAATAGTAAAACTTTCTTTTTTATCATGAAAAGTCAGCGACATCATTTCCCAGCTTTTTCCTTTTTTTGATTTTGTAAAGGTTTCTGCCAAAGGTTTTCCGCCTAACCAGACTACTTTTGCGTTTGGTTTGGTATTGAAATCGCTTTGTTCTTCTAAAGCATTAAAAATAAAATCAGGATGGATTTTTGTCTTCGGAATTTTAAAATCAAACCAATCCTGCAATTCGTAATCAAAACAGATTCCGTGCATGAAATTAAAAAGTGACTTTTTTAATCCGAAGCTGAATTTATCATGATTGATTCCGGTATCATCTGTATAATCGATGTCGTTATTGGCAAAAGTTCCAATGTTTTCCGTTACTTTTTTTACGCCAAATTTCTCCGGATACAAACCAACCGGGCTATGAGCAGTAAGTGCAAACTGATGCCAAAATCCGGATTGCAAAACCCCGGCTTCAAATAACTGACGCACCATTTCGAGACTGTCAACGGTTTCCTGAATCGTTTGTGTCGGATACCCATACATCAAATAGGCATGCACCATGATTCCTGCTTCTGTAAAATTTCGGGTTACTTTTGCAACCTGTTCTACTGTAACGCCTTTGTCGATCAATTTTAATAATCGGTCAGAAGCTACTTCCAATCCTCCTGAAACGGCTATACAGCCGGAAGCTTTTAGCAATAAGCACAAATCTTTTGAAAAGCTTTTTTCGAATCGAATATTTGTCCACCAGGTTACGGCTAATTTTCTTTTTAAGATTTCAAGAGCCAAAGCACGCATTAAGGCAGGCGGAGCGGCTTCGTCTACAAAATGAAAACCATTTTGTCCCGTTTTTTCAATTAATTCTTCTATTCGGTCACAAAGTAAATTTGCCGCAACAGGTTCGTAAACTTTTATATAATCCAATGAAATATCGCAAAAAGTACATTTTCCCCAATAACATCCGTGCGCCATGGTGAGTTTATTCCAACGTCCATCGCTCCACATTCGGTGCATGGGATTTACAATTTCGATAACCGAAATGTATTTATCCAGAGGCAGATCAGAATAATCCGGAGTTCCAACGAAAGCTTGTTTGTAATCGTGTTTTAAAGAATTGTTTTTATAAACAACTTCTCCATTTTCTAAAAGGAAAGTTCGTTTATAAGAATGGTAATCCGGGTTTTCTAAATTGAAAATTAATTCTTCAATCGGAACTTCGCCATCATCCAAAGTAATAAAATCGAAAAATTCAAAAACGCGCTTGTCTGAAATTGAACGTAATTCAGTATTCGGAAAACCGCCTCCCATCGAAATTTTAATTTCGGGATAGTTTTGTTTCACCCATTGCGCAGATCGAAAAGCGCTGTATAAATTACCCGGAAAGGGAACAGAAATTAAAAACAACGTTGGGTTTACAGCTTCTATTTTTTCTTTCAGAAGTGAAATTAAAATCGAATCAATATAAGTCGGTTCTTTTTGTAAAGCTTCGTACAATTCATCAAAAGAGTTGGCACTTCGGCCTAAACGTTCTGCATACCGGCTGAAACCAAAGTTTTCATCGACACATTCTACAATAAAATCTGAAATATCTTCCAGATATAAAGTCGCCAGATGTTTTGCTTTGTCTTGCGTCCCCATCGTTCCGAAAGCCCAGTCAAGTTCTTCCAGCTGAGCAAAACGGGAGGCTTCCGGCAAAAAATCTTCCTGACAAATCTGTAGTGCCAAAGTTGGATTTTTCCCCTGCAAAAACTGAATTACCGAATCAATCGTTTTAATATATTCATCCTGTAAAGCGAAGATTCTTTTGCAGTTATCGCTTATTGGTTGTTGGTTAATGGATGCAAACAAATCCTGCAGCCCTTTCTTTGAAAACAATTCCAAAATCACATCAATTCCCAAATCAGCCTGAACCGATTCGATGTTTTTGGTATTTAGAAAACCTTTTATATAGGCCGTTGCCGGATACGGTGTATTCAGTTGGGTAAATGGCGGGGTGATTACAAAAAGTTTTGTTTTCAAAAGGAGTTATTTTTCTGCAAAAATACGGGATATTTATTTTGTTTTCAGGAAAAGATTCAACAGCTTGTTTTGGTTTTATTTTGTAGATATTTAATTACATTTGCGGCGATTCAAATTATCGGGATGAAACATACGCTACTTTTATTTTTCTTTATAAGCACTTTTACATTATTTTCTCAAAACAAAAATCAGTCCATTGGATTTAAAGAAAATAAAGGTCAGATTATGGACCAAAAAGGAAAACCAAATACAGCTGTAAAATATTTATTGAACTCTAACGGATTAAATGTTCAGTTAAAGAAAAACGGATTTTCTTATGATATTTATGAAGTAAAAAAGATTCCTGTTTCTCCTTCAAAAACATCGAAAACATTTCCATATCAGATTCCGGAAAAAGATAAAGACAAAGAACCTGAATATAGTCTGGAATATAAATTTCACAGAGTTGACATTGACTTTGTTAATTCAAATTCTAAAGTTGCGTTAATTACAGATCAGGAATCAAAAGATTTTGACAACTACTATAATGTTCCAAACAAACCGGAGGGGATTGTTGGCGTTCATCAATACAAACAGATAACTTACAAAAATATTTATCCAAATATTGATATTGTTTTTACCGTTCCTGACGATCCTCAAAAAACGGTTGAATATAATTTTGTGATTCGTCCTAAAGGAAAAATCTCAGACATCCAATTAAAATTTAATGGTGCCGAAACGGCTTTGGTTGATAATAAAATCCAGATGAATGTTTGTTTTGGAAAAATGGAAGAAATACTTCCTGCAAGCTGGATTGAAGATGGGACTTGTAAAAAAGAAGTTACTGTTGAATATAGGAAGATTAAAAATAATGTTTATGGGTTTGATACATCAGATGCTGTAGATGGGAAAACTGTTATTATTGATCCTGTACCAACGAGACTTTGGGGAACCTTTTATGGAGATGAACGAAATATACATATCTCTCTTAACCCGTCAAATGTTAGTACTGATAGTTCTGGAAATGTATATGTATCAGGAAGCTCAACTGTTACAAATTCGTCCTACGCAACTACAGGTGCACACCAGACTTCAATTCCGCAGTCTGCATATTTGACCATGAATGGAATAATTGAAAAATTTGGTCAAAACGGAAATCGTTTGTGGGGAACCTATTATGGAGGACAGGATTTTAATGATATAACGGGTATAAAAATAGATCTTCAAAATAATGTTATCATAACTGGTGGTACTCAATCTCAAACTAATATAAGTACAACAGGATCATTAAAACCTAATTTAAGTGGGCCTACAGATGCTTTTTTAGTTAAATTTAGCAATTTGGGCGTTAGGATTTGGGGAACCTATTTTGGAGGAGAGTTTACTGATGTTTCTAATGCTTTAGCTATAGATAATGATAATAACATTTATATAACTGGTGGAACAACCAGTAAAACAGGTATCAGTTTCAATAGTAATTTTCAAACGCAATCAAATAATCCACAAACTTCAAGTACTGACGGTTTTTTAGCCAAATTTAATTCTGGAGGAAATTTAATTTGGAGTACCTATGTTGGAGGTGAAAACAGCGATGATATAAAAGCGATAGCAATAAGAAATAATCATATTGCGATTGCTGGTTCAACATATAGTTATAATAACATCACAACAAGCGGCGTATTTCAAGAAGCACATAATGAAAGTGGTCATCCAGATGGATTTGTTTATAAATTTTCTATTAATGGACAAAGATTATGGTCTACTTTTTATGGAGGAGAAAAAGTTGATGATATTTACTCGGTAGAAATTGATGACGAAGATAATGTTTATATTGGAGGTCAGACAGCAAGTGATGTCAATATGACAAGTCCACAAAGCTTCGAAAGCTCTAATCGTTTTATGTATAAAGGTTTTTTTGCTAAATTAAATACAAATGGCCAAAGAATTTGGGGGACATATTTAGGAGAAGTCTATCCTTATTCAATTATTTTTAAAAACAATTCGCTTTACATAGGAGGTACGAATTTTGGCTTATCTTACTCTAAATTAACAAATTCTTGTTCTTACAAGCCTAATGGTAATTTTCAAGGATATATTGGAAAATTTTCCAAAGAAGCGAATTTAATATGGGGAACATATGTAGGCGGAGATAGTACATTTAAAACTACAAGAATAGCGCTAGACAATACTAATATGATTTTTGTTAGCGGAATATCATCTGCAAATAATGGTATTGCAGATGCAAGTTCATACCAATCTGTTGTGCTTGGAGATTTTAGCAATTATTTTCTAATGAAATTTGAAGAATCGGCTATAAACAACTTTCCTGACGCAAAAAGCAATTCTCCTGTATGCATTGGGAAAACATTAGAGCTAAAAGCTTCTGGAGGAACAAATTATTTGTGGACAAGTCCAAATGGATTTACATCTACAGACCAAAATCCAACCATACCAAATGCAACAGCAAATAATAGCGGAGAATATAGCTGTTTAATTACTGGATCAGTAGGCTGTGACAACACAATAAAAATAAATGTTTTAATTGGCGATATCGAAAAACCAATTCCAGATTTAGCAGCACTGCCAACAATAACTGGCGATTGCCATACAAGCATAACCACAATCCCAACGGCCACAGACGCCTGCGCAGGGATAATTACAGGAGTAACTACAAATCCATTATCATACACACTTCCGGGAACCTATACTATTGTTTGGAATTACAATGACGGAAACGGAAATACTTCTTATCAAAATCAAACTGTTACTATAACAAGTCAACCGCTTCCTTTCGCTAATACTTCACAGGCGTTCTGTATAGAAGAAAATGCCACTTTAGATGATATCGCAATTACGGGACAAAATATAAAATGGTACAACCATCAAACAGCAGGATCACTTTTACCAGAGACAACTTTATTGCAAAATGGCTTGATATATTATGCTTCTCAAACTATTAATGGATGTGAAAGCGCAAGGATTCCGGTTACAATAAATATTCAAAATACTCTTCCTCCAACAGGAAATATAAATCAGCCGTTTTGTACAGGACAAAATCCAACCATTGCCAATATTCAAATTACAGGGACTCAAATAAAATGGTATGATGCCTTAAACAATGGTTCTTTATTAGCTGAAACAATAAATCTTCAAAATGGCAGAACTTATTATGCTTCACAAACTATAAACGGTTGTGAAGGACCGCGATTCGGAGTTACAATTTCAATTGTAAATACACCTTCAGCTCCAATAACGAATGGAGATACGGAATTCTGCAAAAGCGAAAACGCAACTCTTAATAACATTCAAATAGCTGGACAAAATATAAAATGGTACGATACAAATATTGCAGCAGCCACTTTACCAAATACGACTTTGCTGGAAAACAACAGAACGTATTACGCTTCTCAAACGGTAGGATGCGAAAGTGACAGAACAGCGATTTCGGTTAAAGTTTACGACACAGCATTACCAACCGGAAATCGTAATCAACAATTTTGTATAGATCAAAATGCAACCATTGCTAATTTGAACATAACCGGAACAGCTCTAAAATGGTACGATTCCGCAACAAATAGAAATATTTTAACGCAAACAACTTCACTTCAGAATAAGGCATATTACGTTACACAAACATTGAACAACTGCGAAAGTGAAAGATTGGCTGTGAATGTAAAAATACAGGATACTCAAATTCCAATTGCTGATTCGCCACAAACATTCTGCATCCAAAAAAATGCAAAAATTAGTAATATTGATATAGAGGGACAAAATATACAATGGTTTGAAAGTATTTCGTCTTCTGTTTCTTTATCTGAATCAACTTTACTCGAAAACGGAATTACCTATTATGCTTCCCAAACCGTAAATAATTGCGAAAGCGAAAGAATACCTGTTTTAATAAATATTCTTGGAGCTACAACAGCTGACTGTATCAATTTTATAGAGGAACTTCCCTACCCTAAATTCTTTACTCCAAATAATGATACCCATAATGATACCTGGACAATTGATTTTGCTTATTTAAAACCCAATACCGGAGTCCGGATTTTTGATCGATATGGCAAATTCCTTAAAGAATTAAGACCAAATAGCGAATGGGACGGAACTTATAATGGGCACGATATGACAGCTTCAGATTATTGGTTTACCGTAACCCGATTCAACGGAACAGAATACAGAGGGCATTTTAGCCTTAAACGATAAAATTAAAACCAATAAAGGATGTCAGTCGACATCCTTTATTATTTACTTATTCTTCTTTTTCTTCTTCGCCGACTTGTCTTTTTTTGAATCGCCATTCAGTTTTTTGTTCAGCCTTTTTTCAGATTCTTCAATCGCATAATCATAGCAAGTATTGATTGTTGTAAGTTTTACCTTTTTAATCACTTTCAATGCTTTTTTAAATTCTTGCTGACGTTCTAAAAGTATGATTCTCTTCAAAAGAATTTCTGTTTTATTGATTCCCTTGACAGTCAATGCAAAATCAATCAGTTTCATTGCTTCTTCGTAATCTTCATTTAAAATTAAAGTATGAATATAAAAAGGATACACCTCTAAAGCATGAATATTAATCGAAAGTGCTTTTTGAAAATATTCTTTTGCCTCTTCATATTTGGATAACTGATCTGAAAAAACCTGCCCGTATAAACATAACGCCATTGTATTTTTATCATCGTAAGATAAGGCGTAATCCAACGATTCGATGGTTCCTTCCAACCAATATGGATAATTGTCTAATGCCTGAAAAAGATATTTATCTACTGTTTTCATAATTTTTTCTATTTGGAAATGCAAATTCTATCATTAGTCCCGGTCGAAATAATCCTCCCGTTTTAATCGTTGCCGTTCCTGTTTGTAATTTTTAACTTGTTTTTGTTTCTTAAAATCTGAACCCTCAAAAATCCGAATCGGATTCCCACGCTGAATCTGTAATTGGTTCATCCACTGTGCCTGAAATTCGGCTTTGAATTGTTTTACGGTTTCGTCCTTAAACTTCTGAAGCAATCTTTCGGTTGCCAGTTTTTTATTCTGGTGCTGAGATCTTGAATCCATAGCCACTACACTAATTCCTGTAGGAACATGAGTCGCCCGTACTGCTGAACTTACTTTGTTTACATGTTGTCCTCCGGCACCGGAACTTCGCATCGCCTGATACTGAATATCTTTTTCTGCAATTTCGGTTGTTGTTGCTTTATCAACTTCAAAAATTCCGATAAACCAATTTTTACGTTTATGAAATTTTCTAAACTGACTCTTCCCAATCCACTGAACAGTGCCCAACCACGAACTCACAAAATCTTTTAAATTATTGCTCTCCAGCAAAATTGTGGCTGTTTCTACTGTTCCGTTTTCGATTCCTTTTTCCCTCTGAAGCAAAGTCGTTTTTATTTTATTGTCATTTGCTTCTTCAAGGAAAGTTTTCAGCACCTGAGCCACAACCCAGGTACATTCAGCCGGACCGCGCCCTGATGTTATTTGAATTATTTTTTCCATAATTATCGGTCCATTCTAACGATTTTTGGTGTAAATGTTCCTAACACATCCACCAATTCCGTTTGGTTAGCCACTACTTTATTAATGTCTTTATACGCCATTGGCGCTTCATCGATATTACCTCCAATTAAAGTCACATCATTTGCTTTCAGGACTTTTTTAATCTCGCTTTGGGTAAATGATTCCTTGCATTTTTTACGAGAAAACAATCGCCCTGCACCATGAGAAGCAGAGTTTAAACTTTCCGGATTTCCTTTTCCCTGAACAATAAACCCGGGAGCAGTCATCGAACCCGGAATAATACCTAGTTCACCTGTATTTGCAGGAGTTGCTCCTTTTCGATGTACAATAGCTTCTTTGCCGTTTACCATTTCTTTCCATGCAAAATTGTGATGGTTTTCAATGGTTACAACAACACGTTTTCCTATCGCTTTTGCAATTCGACGGTGAATATCATCATGACAGGCTTTGGCATAATCACCTGCTAAATTCATAGCCAGCCAGTATTCCTGACCGTCATGCGTATTCAGATCGAGCCACGCCAGATGCTGCACATTTTTAGGCAGCGGACATTGTTTGGTTGCCAGATAGGTATAATGCTTTGCGATATTAGCACCCAGTCCACGGGAACCGCTATGCGAAAGCACTGCAAAATATTCACCAACTCCAATCTTCCATTCATTAAGCGGATCGGTGATTTTTGCAATTCCGAATTCAACAAAGTGATTTCCTCCACCAGATGTCCCTAATTGTTTGTAAGCTTTACTCAAAAGGTTTTTCAAAAGCGGAATATCCTGAAATTCATTTCTGCTAAATACTTCGTGATCTGTGCGAATGGTGTGGGTTTCATACATTCCAAATTTGGTATTGTCTTTTAAAATAGCTTCCAGCTGATGCTCTTTTCCTTTAAAGAAAGAAGCTGGTATATCAAAAATTGACAAACTCATTCGGCAGCCAATATCTACTCCAACTCCGTACGGGATCACGGCATTATCTGTTGCCAGAACTCCGCCAATTGGTAATCCGTAACCGGAATGCGCATCCGGCATTAAAGCTCCTGCTACTGAAATTGGCAGTTTTAAGGAATCATACAATTGATATTTTGCCTGTTCATCAATTTCATTTTCTCCGAAAATTGAGAAAGGCGCTCTTGTATTGTTAAGCTGATGCATTCTCACTTGTACCGGATTTACCAATCCTTCGGCAACTTTTCCCCAGGTTCCGTGTCCGGTAAATTTTTCCGGAAACAGTAAAACTTCTTTGGCTTCGGTTAATATACTTTCTTTTTTTTCTCGTTTTCTGTATCGGTTGATTTGCCCCAAGGCAATATTGATACTATTATTTTTTGGAAAACCTATTTTAATCAGGTCTTTTCCGGATAATTTATTTCCCATTATCTTTATCTTTTGAGTTTAAATAACTCATTATTTGATTTTTCTTTCTCTTCATTAAATTCATACATCATCGCATGAATTTGTATATTAGTCAAAGGGTCTTGATATTTTGAGATTTCTTTTTCTTTCCATCTTTTGTGTTTTACACGGCCGTGTACAATTCGTACCATCGAATTCCGTAAAAAATTACTTGTAATGTAATTGTCCAACTGATCAATTTCACTTTCCAAATCAGCGTCAACCATTTTGGTATGCGTTATCATATTGGGTCTGACCCGAAAAACGAATCGCCATGGCTCATCAAACACATAATGAATTCTGTAGCATTTCCAATTTGGCCACCAGCGTTGAACTTTATGAAAATGTGCTTTTTCCTTTTCTGTCAAGTCTAACTTTGGACTCGCCCATTCATATTCAAAAAACTCTTTCAAAAATTGTGATCTATCATTACAGACGTACTTTCTGCTCTTTTTTTTCTTTTTCTTAAAAGATTTTTCAGAAGAGTATTGTACTGTATTTATTTTTTCGAGCAAATTGTTATAAAATAACGCATCGTTTGATCTAGCTACATCTTCTCTCAAAATAAAGTAACGCTGCCATCCTTTTTGATAAGGTGTTTCTAAAGGTATTAATGGTAAATTATTACGCTTTTTCCAAAGTTCTTTTTCCAGTTTCGACAACTGAATTAATTGCTTTTCAAAATCTTTTTTGACTAATTGTTTTTTCTTTCTTTTGGATTTTAAACGACTACCGTTTATGTAATCATCTAAAAAATAATTCTCCATTTAAAAAAAATTAAATTATTTTCTTTTGTACCAGATATTAAAAAATAAAGGCAACAGCATTTTTATCTGAAACAGATAAATTCAGTTCGGATATTCGGGAATTTCTGAAGTGTCTAGAATAAAAAAAGCCCGAAAGTTATTTTCCTTCGGGCTTGTTCATATCTCTAAATTGATTTGCTATGATTGAGAAAAGCCACGAAGACACATGCCAACAGAATCTGATCCTGATGCGATGTTTTGAGAGGTAAGGTTTAATACAAACATTGTCTTCGTTTATTAATAGTTAATTACTTATTTTCTGATGCAAATTTTGTGAATTATTTTTTTAATAAACAAATTAAATCATAAAATTTTCTTAAAAATATTTTTAAAGCACTAAAATACAAACACTTAACACGTAAATAAAATTTCATAAAACATAAATTAATCAACTATTTTAAGATTTTTACAAAAAAAAAGAGGTAACGAATGACTCGTTACCTCCCTATAAATTAGATTTTAGGAATATTAAAACTGGTGTACTTTTTTAGAAATTACTAAAAAGGAAACTAAAGAAATAATAGCTGCAATTGTCAGGTAAAAACCAACATAATTCAAACCATACGTACTTGCCAGCCAAATTGCAATCATGGGTGCAAATGCTGCTCCCAAAATTCCAGCCAGATTAAACGTTAACGAAGCTCCTGAATAACGAACAGTGGTAGGAAATAACTCCGATAAAAATGTTCCCAGAGGTCCGTAAGTAAATCCCATCAAAGACATTCCGATACAAACAAAAGCGGTTACCAAAAACGGGCTTCCGGAATTAAGAAATAATGAAAAGAAAAATCCAAAGGCAGCAATTGCAATTGTAGTGTAAATTAATATTTTTCGACGGCCAATTTTATCCGCAACCAAAGCTGAAATCGGGATAAAAAGAGCGAAAAACAATACCGAAAACAATTGAATCAACAAGGCATCTCTTTTTACATAACCTAAATCTGAGGTAACCCAGCTCAGGGTAAACACTGTCATTAAATAAAATACCAAGAAGGTTGTCACAGCTCCTAATGTTCCAAAAATCAATTGGTTTTTATACGATTTTACCAAAGTTAAAAACGGAACTTTTACTTCTTCATGTGCATTTTTAGAATTTTCAAAGGATGGCGTTTCAGAGATTTTAGTTCGGATATAAAAACCAACTATAACCAAAAGTGAACTGGCTATAAAAGGAATCCGCCAGCCATAATTCATAAAATCTTCATTGCTCATTGAATCCGTCAGTATTAAAAATGTTCCTCCTGAAAGCAGTAATCCAATTGGCGCTCCCAGTTGCGGAAACATTCCGTACCAGGCACGTTTATGCGGTGGTGCATTTTCAATGGCCAATAAAACGGCTCCTCCCCATTCTCCTCCTAAACCAACACCTTGCCCGAATCGGCAGAGCATCAATAATAACGGAGCGGCAACACCAATACTGGCATAACCAGGCAAAAATCCTATGGTAACTGTCGAGATTCCCATAGTCAATAAGGCAGCAACTAAGGTAAATTTTCGGCCGATTTTATCTCCATAATGTCCAAAAAAAGCAGAACCCAGCGGACGTGATAAAAAGGCAATTGAAAAAGTGGCTAATGATTCTAAAGTTGCCATGGTAGCATCTGAACCGGGAAAAAATAATTGAGGAAAAACCAATACGGCTGCATTGGCATAAATATAAAAATCAAAAAATTCAATTGTGGTGCCAATAAGGCTTCCAAACAGAACATGCTTTAAGGAGTTCTTTTGATTGGGATTACTTTTCATATTACTGTGATATAACTTTTTTACTTGCAAAAATAGAGTTTCATTGTAAATAATTCAGTTTTAGAAAAATTAGTTTCACAACACTCGCGTTTTTTAACAAATTTTATAAATTTTCAATGTTACACAACTTCTCAAAAACTAAAAGCTTGATTACAAAGTTTTTAAACCAAAAAACAAAAATCAAATCATAAGCAATCGTTAAAACCATTTTTAACTGCATATTTTCATTAAATTTACAGCTGTCAAAAATAAATTCAAAATTATGCCAACCGACTGTATCAGCTATCAAAACTCAGGGTATTTCTCTAAATTGATGCAAGACTATTTAGATCAGAAACCAGAATTAAAACCGCTGTACAATCACTTTCCAACACTAGAAAATTTCGAAAAACAAATCGTTGAAAAGCAATCAAATTTTGATAATGCAAACCGAATTCCGTTAGTAAATACGTTAAAAAAACAATATCAAAATATCGAAATCTCAGATTCGACTAAACAAAATATTGAGCTTTTAGCGCTCGAAAATACATTTACAATTACCACAGGACATCAGCTAAATTTATTCAGCGGTCCATTATATTTTCTTTATAAAATTATTTCAACTATTAATCTTACCAAAGAATTAAAGTCGAAATACCCATCGAATAATTTTATTCCGATTTACTGGATGGCAACTGAAGATCATGACTTTGAAGAGATCAATTATTTCAATTTCAAAGGAAAAAAATTTCGTTGGAACAAAGAAAGCACAGGGCCTGTTGGGAGACTTTCAACTGAAGGTTTAGCCGAATTTTTGGAAATTTATGCTTTGGAATTAGGATCAAGCACGAATGCCAATACTCTGAAAAAACTGTTTGAAGATGCTTATCTGAAACATGATAATCTTGCTGATGCAACACGTTTTTTAGCCAATAATTTATTTGCTAATTATGGCTTAATTATTTTAGACGCTGATGATGCAGATTTAAAACGTGCTTTTATCCCTTTTGTAAAAGAAGAATTAGAAAAGCAGACTTCTTTCAAAACGGTTCAAAAAACCATTGAACAGCTTCAGGATTACAGTGTTCAGGTAAATCCGCGCGAGATAAATTTGTTTTATATTGAAGATAATCTGCGCGAAAGAATCATTTTTGAAAAAGACAAATATTATGTTAACAATACTAGGATTTCATTTTTAAAAGAAGAAATACTAAAACTACTGGAAAGCAATCCTGAAAAATTCAGCCCAAACGTAATCATGCGCCCACTTTATCAGGAGATTATTTTACCAAATCTGTGTTATATTGGCGGAGGCGGAGAAATTGCTTACTGGCTTGAATTAAAGTCATTTTTTGATGCAGTAAATATTTCTTTCCCAATGCTTTTAGTTCGAAACTCAGTTCTTTTAGCAACTGAAAAACAAGCTAAAAAAGCCGATAATTTAAATTTAAGCTGGGCAGATCTGTTTACTAAACCTGCTGATTTAGTGAATACAATCACACATAAATTATCTGCTTTTCCAATTGATTTATCTGTTCAAAAAGAAACATTAGAACAACAATTTAAATATCTTTACGAGTTAGCGGATCAAACGGATAAATCATTTTCCGGTGCCGTAAAAGCACAGGAAGCCAAACAGAAAAAAGGGCTGGAAAATCTGGAAAAACGTTTACTGAAAGCTCAAAAAAGAAAATTAGATGATGAATTACAGCGCGTAACCGATTTACAATTTGAGTTATTCCCAAATAAGAGTTTACAAGAACGTCAGGCAAATTTTTCTGAATTTTATTTAGAGAAAGGAGAACAACTGATTCCGCTTTTGATTCAGAAATTAAAGCCATTAGAACACAATTTCGATATTATAACAATATAAACAGAGCATATATTACTGAATTACTCATCAAAAAAAAAGATTAATTTGGAGCAAAAATAATATTGTAATAATCTTGAGAAACAAATAACCACCTCTCTTCTCAAAATTATTATTCCCTAAACCAAATAGCGATTTTTAAAATAATTAATTAACCCATTTGCCCAAAACCAATGGTAAAAGAACGCTTAATTTCGCTAGATGTCTTTCGTGGACTAACTATTTTATTAATGACAATTGTCAACAATCCCGGAGACTGGGGCAATGTTTATCCTCCTCTGTTACATGCCGACTGGCACGGATGCACGCCAACCGATTTGGTATTCCCTTTTTTTGTTTTTATTATGGGAGTTGCTGTTCCACTTGCAATGCCTGACAAATTTTATGACAATACTACTTTCAGTAAAATCCTGATTCGTTCGTTGCGAATGTTGTGTCTGGGGATTTTCTTCAACTTTTTTGGTAAAATTCAATTATTTGGGCTTGATGGAATTCCACTTCTTATTGGTCGTTTAGCCATAACTATCGCTGTTGGTTATGCCTTAATGGGAAGTTTTAGTTCTAAAGTAAAAAACATTTTAGCTTTTTCAATTCTGCTTATTTATCTGGTTCTGGCTTACAGTGGTATTGAAGCATATCATGACGTAAGACTTCCGGGAGTTTTACAACGAATTGCCATTGTATATTTCGTAGTCTCCCTTTTATATCTAAAAACGACTTTAAAAACACAAATTATAACCGGAGCAGTTTTATTATTAGGATATTGGGGTATAATGACACTAATTCCTGTTCCCGGAATTGGAGAAGCAAATCTTGAAAAAGGAACCAATCTGGCATCATGGCTGGATCGTATTTTGCTAAAAGGTCATATGTACAGCGGTACTGTCACATGGGATCCGGAAGGAATTTTAAGCACAATTCCATCAATAGTAAATGGAATTATAGGATTATTCATTGGACAATTTTTACAAAGTGATAGTTTTAAAATTAAAAAAGCACTAAAAATGGGCAGGATCGGCGCCGGACTGATCATTTTAGGATTACTTTGGGATTTGATTTTTCCAATCAACAAATCGCTTTGGACAAGCAGTTATGTTTTATTTACAACAGGATTGGCAACCGTATTTTTTACCATATTATATTACCTGATTGATATTGCAGATTACAAAAAAGGATTTAAACCATTCTTAATCTGGGGAGTGAATCCAATGATTGTTTTCTTCTGTTCACAGATTATTCCTCAGGCTTTGGTCATGATTCAATTCCAAAATTCCAAAAAACCCGAAGAGCAGACCAACCTTTTAGATTTTTTATATCGCTTCTGGATTGCGCCGTTTTTCAGTAATCCAATGACAGCTTCATTAGCAGGAGCATTGGTTTATGTTGGAATCTGGACCTTTATTCTATGGATTTTCTACAGAAACAAATTGATTTTCAAAGTCTAATTTTTCAAAACGCAATATATAGGGACGCACAGCTGAGCGTCTTTTTTTGATTCGTAATTCACAATTCTCGATTTTCTTAATCAAAACCTCATTCTACTGTGCTTTAATTATGAATTTATTAAAATCAATTCGTAAAAAAGTTCTATTTTTGCACCAAATTTAAAAAACACAAAAAATGGCTACAAATAGAACTTTTACAATGATTAAGCCGGATGCTGTTGCAAACGGACACATCGGGAATATCCTTGCAATGATTACTAACGGAGGTTTCAAAATCGTTTCATTAAAATTAACGCAATTAACTGTAGCAGATGCAAAAGCATTTTACGCAGTTCACGCCGAAAGACCTTTCTATGGAGAATTGGTAGAATTCATGTCACGCGGACCAATCGTTGCTGCAATTTTAGAAAAAGACAACGCTGTAGAAGATTTCAGAACTTTAATCGGAGCTACAAACCCTGCCGAAGCTGCTGAGGGAACTATCCGTAAAGCATACGCAACTTCTATTGGAGAAAATGCAGTTCACGGATCGGACAGCGATGAAAATGCTGCTATCGAAGGCGCATTCCACTTTGCAGGAAGAGAACAATTTTAGTATTCAGTGTTCAGCTTTAAGTTGGCAGTACTTACTGATAAAAAAATCCCGATTCTAAAATGGAATCGGGATTTTTTTATGGATACTGAAACTCAACACTAAGATCTGACCACTGATTACTATCTCAAAACCACATCCTTCACAACCTCACGCCCTAATTCTTCATTAATCATTTTCACTATTTTAGATTTCCCATGACTTAATTCTTCACGCAAAACAGCTGATCCAAGTTCTACGTAAAGCGTACTTCCTTTCAAAACAACATTTTTTGTGTACGCTTTTACACCATTCCCCATCAAATTTACCCATGCCTCCTTTACATCAATCTGATCCATTCCAGGCTGCAATTTATTAACCTGGATAATCTGTTGCAAAACAGCTCCAATTGTACTTTCGTTATTTAGTCTTTTTGCCATCGTTTAATAAATTTACTGGTCCTGATTTTTTATAATGGTATTCTTTATTTTGGTCGTTTTTTACCACAAAAGCTTCATCCGAAATCGAAATCAATTCCTCACTCCATTTAGCATAATTCGTTTTATAGTCCAAAAACGTCCCTTTATCTGTAAACCGAACCGACACATTTTCAAAAGTATCTGTAGTCAAAAAAGTTCCGTCAAGCTGCGCCATTACTTTTGTCCGGGTACCTTTAGTACCTTTAATCTGAAAATAATCAAAATTCTCATTCATTCCGTAAACCTTCTCCTCTCCTTTATCAAAAACCACCTTTTCAATTTCCCAGTAGCCATTCAGTTTTGCAATATCTGCCGGTTTAATTTCCTGTTTGCAGCTTACAAACAAAAGCGATAAAACCAAAATCATAAAAGTGTTTTTCATATTGTATTATTTATAAGAAGCTATTTCCCGCTGTCCGCTCTATCTTTTATGGCAAACCCTGCCATAAAAGGATGCCGCTTCCATCAGGGCTAAACATTCCGTTTTCAAAAGATTTTTAGAGAACTACAAAGTTAAACTTTATAAAGTTGAAAAGAGATGAAAATTTGCTAAACACATTAAACTATTTTACATATTTTTGGTCATACCACAAACCAAAAAGATAAACCATGACTAAAACAATTTGTAAAATCCTGATTTTATTATTCTTCGTCAACTGTAGTAAAGAAGACAACACTACTGACACACCCACCACTCAAAGCATGTATTTTCCGCCTCTGTCCGGAAATGCTTGGGAAACCCAATCTATTTCTGACCTAAAATGGAATCAGAATGCTGTTCAGCCACTATTAGATTATTTAGAACTCAAAAACTCTAAATCATTTATCATATTGGTAAATGGCCGAATCGTTTTAGAAAACTACTTCAACGACCATTCAGCAACCAAAAACTGGTATTGGGCAAGTGCAGGAAAAACGTTAACCTCCACCGTTACAGGAATCGCTCAACAGGAAGGCATACTCAACATTAATAATAAAGTGTCTGAATATCTTGGTACGGGCTGGACAAGCGAAACACTTGCTAAAGAAAATCTAATTACGTGCAAACATCTGTTAACGATGACATCAGGCCTTGATGACAGCACAGATGATGTTGAACCTGCCGATTTAATCTACAAAGCCGATGCAGGAACACGCTGGGCATATCATAATGTTTACGTAAAGTTACAAGACGTTGCTGCTGCTGCAAGTAAACAGAACTGGTCAACCTATTTCAACGCTAAATTGAGAGACAAAATTGGTATGGATGGGACATGGGTCAAAATAGACGTAAATAGTGTTTACACAAGCACCACAAGAAGCATGGCACGTTTTGGTTTATTGATGCTGAACAAAGGAAAATGGGAGAACAACACTATTTTGAATGAAGCTTATTTCAATGAAGCTACTACTACATCTCAAAACATTAATTTAGCATATGGTTACCTATGGTGGCTAAACGGAAAAGCGAATTATCACCTTCCTCAATCGCCGCTTACTTTTCAGGGAAGTATAATTCCAACTGCACCAAGCGATATGTTTATGGCTCTGGGAAAAAATGATCAAAAAATCTATGTTATTCCAAGCAAAAAAATGGTAGTCATCAGAATGGGAGATGCTGCAGATGACGAAAATCTTGCTTTATCTGATTTTGATAAAGTTTTATGGGAGAAAATTAATGCTTTGTATCAGTAGAAATCAAAAAAACGATATAAAAATTCAACCAGATAAGAAATATAAGTACACGTAAGCAAAATATTAACACTACTTAAATGACCTTATATTTCTTACATGGTTTAAAATTGTTTTTTACACAACTATCGTTTTGTACGGATTCTTTTCAACATTCCTGCAAAAAAGAAAGCAAGCCCTAAAACCAATAAAACATAGTAGAAAGACAAACTTTTATCCTTTAATACATTCGCTAAAACAAAACTTAAAACGCTTGCAAAATAAAATGCAATAGGGGATATATTTTTAAAAGAAGAAAAACTCATTTTATTGTTTAATAAATTATTTAAAGAAACTGTCTACAAATTCATATTTATTAAAGACTTGCAAATCTTCAATTCCTTCGCCGACGCCAATGTATTTTACCGGAATTTGAAACTGATCTGATATTCCAATTACAACGCCGCCTTTTGCAGTTCCATCCAATTTTGTCACAGCCAGAGAAGTCACTTCAGTTGCAGCAGTAAATTGTTTCGCCTGTTCAAAAGCATTTTGACCTGTAGAACCATCCAAAACCAAAAGCACATCGTGAGGCGCATCAGCAACTACTTTCTGCATTACACGTTTTACTTTTGTCAATTCGTTCATTAAATTGATTTTATTATGCAAACGACCTGCTGTATCAATAATAACCACATCCGCATTTTGTGCTACGGCAGACTGCAAAGTATCAAAAGCAACAGAAGCAGGATCGCTACCCATATTTTGTCTCACAATTGGAACATCAACACGGTCTGCCCAAACCTGCAGCTGATCGATTGCGGCGGCACGAAACGTATCTGCTGCTCCTAAAACCACTTTATGCCCGGCTTTTTTAAACTGATAAGCCAGTTTACCAATAGTTGTTGTTTTACCGACACCGTTAACCCCAACAACCATTAAAACATAAGGCTTTTTGTCTTTCGGAATTTCAAACTCTGTTGCTTCACCTGTATTGGTTTCAGACAATAAAGCTCCTATTTCATCACGAAGAATCTGATTTAATTCGTCTGTACCAAGATATTTATCTTCAGCAACACGTTTCTCGATTCTTTCGATGATTTTCAAAGTAGTATTTACTCCAACATCAGATGCTACCAGAATTTCTTCCAGATTATCTAAAACATCATCATCGACTTTAGATTTTCCCGCTACGGCTTTACTTAACTTTGAAAAAAAAGTTGTTTTTGTTTTTTCAAGACCTTTGTCTAAAGTCTCTTTTTTATCAGTAGAGAATAATTTTTTTAAAAAACTCATTTGTTTTGTAGGTTTTTAGAATTGTTGGGACTTTTCGGCTTTAGATGACCTGAAATCCAAATCTTTAAAGAAAGCAAATTGATTTTATTTAGCCCCGACAGAAACAACATCATTTTCCAAACTTCTTCAGACAGGAAAAGACAGATTAATGGTAGGAAACCATAATTAAAACAAGGGCTAATGCCTGGCTTTCTCTAAATTTAAGACAAATATAAAAATAAAAAAGCTACTTTCGGAGTGAAAGTAGCTTTTCTATATACTGTAATTGTAATTATTTCTTTTTCAAGAAAGTATCAACTTCTTCAGGAGCCATAATAGATTCTACGAATGTATATGCACCAGTTTTTGGAGATTTCACCATTTTGATGGCTTTTGATAATCTCTTAGAAGCTGTTTGTAACGATGCTACGGTTTTCTTTGCCATGATTCAAATGTTATTGAAATTAATAAAAAAACAAATGACTGGATTTGAAATTTTATTAAACCTCTAATTATTACTTAATTTCTTTGTGAACTGTTACTCTTTTCAAGATTGGATTAAATTTTTTAATCTCTAATCTGTCCGGAGTATTTTTTTTGTTCTTTGTTGTAATGTATCTTGAAGTACCTGCAACACCAGAAGTCTTGTGTTCAGTACATTCTAAAATTACCTGGATTCTATTACCTTTCTTTGCCATCTTGCTATATATTTATTTAGGAAAAGATTATTTGATAAATCCTTCTGACTGTGCTTTTTTCAAAACAGCAGTGATTCCATTTTTATTAATTGTTTTTATCGTAGATGCTGCTACTCTAAGAGTAATCCATCTATCTTCTTCTGGAAGATAAAAACGCTTTTTAACTAAGTTTACAGAAAACTTTCTCTTAGTTTTGTTCATAGCGTGAGAAACGTTATTTCCTACCATCGCTCTTTTACCTGTAAGGTCACAAACTCTTGACATTATACTTATCTTTTATCGTTATTCAAAATCAGGGTGCAAAGAAAAGAAAAATAAACGATTGTAGCAAAAAAATATTACACAATTTTCAAAATTTCTTTTTGCAATATTTCCAAACTCTTAATCGTGGCTCTATCTATCACTTTTTCACGCGGTTGTCCGAAGTTAAATTCTTCTGTAATCACACCATTTGGGGTAGCTAAAGCAATGAAAACAGTCCCGATTTCAGCGTCCGAGTCACCTTTTGAAGGTCCCGCATTACCTGTTGTCGCGATTGCATAATCGGTCTTAAGCATCTCTTTCACTTTCAGGGCCATAGCCGATGCGACTTGCGTACTCACCACCGAATACTGATCAACTAAATCCTGTGAAAGACCGAGAACATTGACTTTCGTTTCACTTGCATAGGAAACAATACTGCCTTTAAAATAAGCTGACGAACCCGGCACAGCTGACAAAAGTGAAGCAATCCTTCCTCCGGTACAACTTTCAGCAGTTGAAATAGTTTTATTTTCTTTCGAAAGGAGCTTCCCTATTACCGTTTCGATTGTTTCGTTTTCTTCGTAACCTACTATTATATCATGAATTATCGCATCTAATGACTTAACGTTATCCTGTATTGCTTTTTCCAGCTCCTCTTTATCAGTTCCTCTTGCGGTTAAACGCAAACGTACACGGCCAGGATTCGGCAGGTAGGCTAGCTTGATAAAATCCGGCAAATTATTTTCCCAGTTTTCGATACGTTCTGCAACTAAACTCTCGCCTTGTCCATAAGTCAAAATAGTTTTATGAATTATATATGGACGCTTATATTCACGAACTATTTTCGGAATTATTTCTTCTTCGACCAAATATTTCATTTCGTAAGGAACTCCAGGAAGAGACACAAACACCGTATTCTCCTTTTTCATCCACATTCCTGGCGCAGTACCAACCTGATTATGCAGTATTGTACAAGTTGAAGGAACCAGCGCCTGATCTTTATTCATTTGAGTGATTGGCCTTTTAAAATAACCCTCTATTAACTGGGTTACATGCTCCAAAACTTCCGGATTCACAACAAGTTCATCATCAAAATATTCGCAAAAAGTCTTTTTAGTCACATCATCCTTTGTTGGACCTAATCCTCCCGTAACAATTACTATATCAACCTTATTTTGGAACTTTGCAAAAGCATCTAAAATATGTTTCTTATTATCACTGATCGAAATCATCTCAACAATTTCAACTCCAATTCTATCAAGTGATTTGGCAATAAAGCCTGAATTTGTATCTACAATCTGACCAATTAAAATTTCATCTCCAATTGTAATAATAGTTGCCTTCATATTTATAAGATATTTTACTTACAAAAAGTTATTTAAAAAAGAAGCTCTCTAGCTAGATTTGCATGAGATATAGAAACGACATCCTTAATTGTCAAAGAATAATACCCAATTAAATATTTTCTTTCAAAACAAAAGAAACAGTGAGTAACCCTACCTGATTTTTCAGTCTATGTAAAAGGCAAAATAGATAAGCCTTAATTAAGATCAAAGTCTTTCTTAATTTCTTTAATAGCATCATTGACCTGTTTTCTGATACTTTTAAAAGTTTCTACAATTTCTTTCTTTTTGCCTCCTGCCTTCGTCCATGCTTCAACTTGCAAAATTTCCTCAAAAGCTACATTTAACCCCATTAAATCAAGGGTAGGTTTGATCTTATGCGCATAAGAATAGGCATGTTTGTGATCTTTTTTCTTAATACCTTCTTTTATCTGTTTTAAATCTTCCGGCACTTCAGTAACAAACAACCTTAGAATCTCTTTTACAAATTCTGAATCATTGTCTGAAAGCGCATATACTTTTGATAAATTGTATTTTAATGCCATTATTTTACTTGTATTCTGAATAATTTTTTATCTTCTAAAAAGCCTTCTAAAACATCATTTGGCTTAACTGCCGCTACTCCAGCAGGAGTTCCCGTAAATATAATATCACCAATTTTTAGTGTAAAATACTGTGATACATACGAAATAAGCTCGTCTATTTTCCATAGCATGAGAGCTGTATTGCCTTTTTGAACTGTTTTAGCGTTATTTGTCAATTCAAAATTAATATTTTCAACGGAACTAAAAAGTGTCTTCGGTAAAAAATCCCCAATTACTGCCGATCCGTCAAAAGCTTTTGCTTTTTCCCATGGCAAACCTTTTTCTTTTAATTTCGTTTGTAAATCACGAGCCGTAAAATCAATACCTACACTTATTTCGTCGTAATATTTATGTGCAAATTTAGGCTCAATATACTTTCCTACTTTATTAATTTTTACAATAATCTCGATTTCATGATGAATATCTTCTGAAAATTCAGGAATAACAAACGGATGCTGTTTTAATAAAACCGCAGAGTCCGGTTTCATAAAAACAACAGGCTCTGAAGGTCTTTCATTTTTTAATTCTTCAATATGATTGGTGTAATTTCTACCGATGCAGATTATTTTCATTTTTTCTAAAGTTACCAAGAAACTAAAACACTAAGTCAATAAGAACTATTTAGTATTTAACTTTCTTAATTTAATTGCCGTCAAAACTTTTTTTGTATACAAAGGAAAATCAGCGTTTTGGATCCAGCTGAAATATCCCGGTTCGGTTTCTAATACCTTCTCAACTTTCGCTCCTTTGTGTTTTCCGAAAGTAAAGATTTCTTCGTTATCTTTATCAAAGGCAATCATTCCGGCAAAATCAGCAATTTTTTTACGTGTTGTAAACTCCGACAATACTTTTATATCATTTTCAAGTTCAGGATAGCGGTCTAACTGCGCTTTTAAAATCTCATAAGTTGCCATTGTATCTGCTTCTGCTGAATGTGCATTCTCTAAACTTTTACCGCAATAAAATTTTAAAGCAGCACTTAAGGTACGCTCTTCCATTTTATGAAAAATAGTCTGCACATCTACAGAAACTTTATTTTTCATATCAAAATCAACACCTGCCCTAAGCAATTCTTCTGCCAACAAAGGAATATCAAAACGATCTGAATTAAAACCTCCTAAATCGCTGTCCTTAATCATATTGTACACTTGCGGTGCTAATTCACGAAATGTTGGCTCATTAGCTACTTTTTCATCTGTGATTCCATGAACATCTGTCGTTTGCGGAGGAATTGGAATTGTTGGATTCACTAACCAGGTTTTACTTTCTTTATTACCGTTTGGAAAAACTTTAAATATTGAAATTTCCACGATCCTGTCTTTCCCGATATCTATTCCAGTGGTTTCTAAATCGAAAAAGCAGATTGGCCTGGTAAGTTTGAGTTCCATTTTTTTATTTTTTTTTGAATTTACAAATGTAATTTTTAAAGACGAATTATCACAAACTTATCTCTCAAAACAACTGTTAAAATTATTTTTTAGAAAGTTTACACTTATAAAACGAAAAAATCCGGCAAAATTCAAAACTCTGCCGGATTAAATATTATAAATGTATTATTTAGAAATCCCGATCCAAATCAAAAGCCTCTAAATATTCAGCTACACGCTTCACAAAGCTTCCACCTAAAGCACCATCAACCACTCTGTGATCATATGAATGCGATAAAAACATTTTTTGACGAATCCCTATAAAATCACCATCAGGCGTTTCAATAACCGCAGGTACTTTACGAATTGCTCCTAAAGCAAGGATTCCAACCTGTGGCTGATTGATTATTGGAGTGCCAAAAACACTTCCAAAAGTACCAACATTCGTCACTGTATATGTCCCTCCCTGGGTATCATCCGGTTTTAATTTTCCGGTTTTTGCACGATTTGCCAAATCATTTACAGCTTTTGCCATTCCGACGAGGTTCAATTGATCTGCATTTTTAATAACAGGAACAATTAGGTTTCCGTTTGGCAAAGCAGCAGCCATTCCTAAATTTATATTTTTCTTTTTAATGATATAATCACCTTCAACAGAAATATTGATTCCCGGAAAATCTTTTATCGCTTTTGCAACTGCCTCCATAAAAATAGGAGTATACGTAAGTTTTTCACCTTCTCTTTTTTCGAAAGCCGCTTTAACCTTATCTCTCCATTTTACAATATTGGTCACATCTACCTCTATAAAAGACTGAACATGAGCAGAAGTTTGAAGCGAAGCCACCATGTAACCTGAGATAAGCTTACGCATTCTATCCATTTCAATTACTTCATCCTCTCCGTTTACAGAAACCGGAACTACTTGTTGACTTTTTTGAACCGTCGGTTGTATTGATTTTGGAGCAAGAGCAACTTTTACCTCCTCAACATCTGGTTTACGGTTCTCAATATATTTTAAAATATCTTCTTTTGTAACTCGCCCCTCTTTTCCTGAACCCGGAATACTTTCCAATTCAGAAAGAGAAATACCTTCTTCTTTAGCAATGTTTTTTACTAACGGCGAAAAGAATTTATCCGAATTAGAGAAAACCTGAGGAGCTAAAACAGCTTCTTTTACTACATCGATTGTTTTTTCAATCTCAACTGCTTCAGCAGGAATGACAACTTCTTCTACAGACTCAACCTCTGATACACCATCACTTTCTGTTTCAATAATCGCTATAACTTGACCAACCTGAACCAGATCATCTTTATCAAATAATTGCTCGATCAAAACTCCTGACACTTCACTTGGCACTTCACTATCAACCTTATCTGTTGCAATCTCAAGCACCGCTTCATCAGCTTCAATTTTGTCTCCCACTTGCTTCAACCAATTTGTAATGGTTGCTTCAGCTACACTTTCTCCCATTTTTGGAAGCCTTAATTCAAATCTTGCCATATTATTAACCTAAAAGGTGATTTCGATTTTGATATTGCGAAATTACTGAATATTTTAAATATAAATTACATAAAATATAATTTTTAATCAATTTTCACCATTTTACCACGTTCATTTTTAGAATCACTTCCAATAATAAAGTTAGCATTTTTAGGTAAAATTTTAAAAGTAATACGCTTATCTCTAAGAGTTTCTAAGATTTCGATACATTTTTTAAAAGAAACATAATGATTATCCAAAATAATTTCAACTCTTTTACCCTTTGAAACGAGGCACGAATTTACCATTTTTTCCCTTTTGAAATCCAAAAAAGAAACTTTATTTTTTAAACTCAAAGACAATTGTTCGCTCAATATTTTATTTAAAGACAAGAAAATATAGCTTTCCGGTAATAGATTTGCTTTTGGTTTTCCCTGAAACATTTTTATAAACGAAAAAAAGAGAATTCCGATTTTAATAAAAACAGAGAAAAATATCGATTTTCTGAAATGCTTTTGATAAAAAAACTCCATTGCTTCCTGAAATCTTCTCATATATTTCTCATCTTTTATGGTACTTTCTCCTTTATAGTGTATGACTGATGTTTCATGAAAATAGTAATTGCTTTTTTGTTTTTGCAAAACGGAATAGGACAAATCAATATCATCAGCATACATAAAACAATCTTCATCAAATCCGCCTGTTTCCAGATACAATTCACGTTGCATTACCATAAAAGCACCTACCAAAATATCTACTTTTCCTGTTTGGTTATCCCTTAAATGCTGTGCATAATACTGATTGAAAAGTTTTAGATTAGGGAAAATTTTATACAATCCAAAAATTTTGGTAAAAGCTACCCAGGGGGTTGGAACTCCTCGTTTGCTTTCAGGTAAAAAATTACCTGTACCGTCAATAAGTTTACATCCAATAATTCCAGGATTTGTTTGCCTTTCAGCAAAAACCAAAATTTTAGAAAATGTATCTTCGGCTACTACCGTATCAGGATTAAGAATGCAAATATATTTCCCCTTTGCTTGTTGTACACCAATATTATTTCCTTTTGGAAACCCGTAATTTTCTTTATTTTGAATAAGCTTTACCTCTGGGAACCTATTTTTAATCATCTGACAACTGTCATCATCCGAGTTGTTATCTACTACAATAATTTCTCCATCAATTACCGAAAGAGCTTCCTGAACACTTAAAACACACTGTTCTAAAAAGTAGCGCACATTATAATTAAGAATAATAACAGATAATTGCATGAAATTAAAATATTTTGGGAAAGTTAAAAATTTTCACTTCAATAAAAACGTTGTTGACCAATCGTTTTTACAATATTTAGAAAATCTTCTATAAATTCATGTTCTCTTTTTATATCATTTAATACATAAAGTAATTCCAACGGGAAGATTGCAGTGATTTAATAATTTCAGTTAAGTCAGCATAAGGGTTTTAAAAACAAAATAAATCTTTATGCTCTTTACTCTTAATATTTCTACCAATTTTATTTATTTTTGCTACTATGCTATCATTCTTAAAACAAAAACCATACTTAAAAGATCTTTTATCGGATAATTTTATCGATATCCATTCCCATCTACTGCCCGGAATTGACGATGGTGCAAAAACGATCACTGACACTGTACGATTAATAAAGGCGCTTAAAAAGATCGGAATTTCACAATTTGTTACCACACCCCATATTAGCCATTACATATGGAATAATTCTCCTAAAGCAGTTTGTGATAATCATTACGAAACCACACTATTGTTATCTGAAAATAATATCAAAGACCCTTTTAAGGCAGCAGCAGAATACTTTATGGACGATTGGTTTGAAAAGCATTTTAAAACAGAAAAACTTCTTCCTCTAAAAGACAATTATGTATTAGTAGAAATGTCTTACATGAATGCTCCAATACAATTGTATAAAATACTGTTCGATTTGCAAGTTGCAGGATACATACCGGTTTTAGCGCATCCGGAACGATATTTATTTTATCACAAAAACTTTAATGAATACGAAAGGTTAAAAAAAGCAGGCTGCTTGTTTCAATTAAATCTACTAGCTGTTGTAGGCTATTATGGTGAAGAGATCGCTAAAATTTCTGAACAATTATTAAAAAAAGGCATGTATGATTTTGTAGGCACCGATGCACATCATGATAACCATATAGCAGCATTTGAACAAAGAATAAAAGTCAATTCACTTGATGCATTAAAAAAAATCATATCTAACAATCAGTTTTTTAAATTTTAACTCTCGTTAAAAAAAATAACTTTCATAAAAAAAGTCCAAATGCTGGACTTTTTTTATGAAAACTCATTAAGTTTAACTTGGATTTTTGATTTTTTTAAACCAGGATTTACTCTCTGATTTAACCCCGTATCCATAACCGTATCCGTACCCTTTCGTTGAATCAGTATCATTAAGTACCAAACACATATTTGGTAATTTCTTTTCCCTGTAAAAAGTGTTTGCGATAGACAACATGCGCTTCTCTAAAACATTCGCACGCATTACATATACAAAAGTATCGGCATTTTTTGCAACCAATAATGTATCAGCAACTAAACTTACAGGAGCAGTATCAACAATAATATAATCGTACTCTTTTTTTACCATTTCGAAAAGCTTATCAACATTTTTACTCATCAGCAATTCCGCCGGATTTGGAGGAATTACACCGGAAGGTAATATATAGAAATTTTCATAATCATTATGCTTAATAATGTATTTGTTGATATCAATATCATTTGAAGACAAATAATTAGTCAATCCCAAATTAGGCATTGCGAAATAATCCATAAATTTAGGATTTCTAATATCCATACCTATTAGCAAAACTTTTCTTCCTGAGAGCGCAAATGTAGCAGCAAGATTTACAGATACCAAGGTTTTTCCTTCTGCTGGAAAAGTAGAGGTTACAAAAATTGTTTTTGCTCTGCCCTCCGGTACATTTGTTAACATAAATTCAAGATTTGTCCTGACAATTCGTATCGCTTCAGCTGAACTTGTCCTGCTCTCTGTTTTGATCAATTCATTAGCATTTTCAGAGGTTGGAATATCCCCAATAAAAGGTATATGGGTTTTTCCTTCCAAATCCAATCTGCTTTTGATTTTGGTATCTAATAAATCATATCCATATATAATTCCAAAAGGAATTAAAAATCCAATTAACAATCCGGCAAGGTAAATCATTCTTTTCTTAGGACTTACCGGGACTTTATTCGCTTTAGCAGCATCTATTATGCGGGCATTAGGTTCCGTAGCCGCTAATGAAATAGCGGTTTCTTCCCGTTTTTGTAATAAATACAAATATAATTCTTCTTTTACTTTTTGCTGCCTGGCAATTACCCTGAACTGACGTTCCTGTACTGGAATTTTACCTATTTTACCATCAAGTATCCTTTCCTGACTCTTTAAATCACGATTTTGAATTTGCAAATTCGACTGCATTCTTTTTAAGCTAGTTGCAACATTTGCTTTCAAAGATGAAATTTGTTGATCTAATTTTATTACCGATGGATTTTCATTTGTAGCCGATTTCAAAATTCGATTACGATCCAGAACTAATTGATTGTAAGCCGTAATCAATCCTCCTGCATCTCCAGCTTCAGTTATGATATTAGTGGGAAGTAAATCAGCATTAGTACTTTTTTTAATAAAATCAAGCAAAGACGAAACCACATTCAATTGAATTTCAGTTTCAACTCCTTTTTTATCATATTCATTTGATCCTTCAATAAAAAGTTTGGCTTCTGATTCAATATCTGTTAATTGATTTGATTTTTTAAAACTTTCTACATCCTGTTCTACACCATCTAATTCCTGTGTAATTAATGCCAGACGCTCACCAATAAATTTAGACGTGTTTTCAGAAATAAAATTTTTATCCTGAGCTGCATCTTCATTATAAATCTGAATCATATTATTCAAAAAATCTTCTGCTTTTTTTTGGACAGGGTCCGTTATGGATACGTTAACTATACTACTCGTTTTACTTATTGGTTCTACTTTTAATCTATTTCTAAAACTTGCCGCGACATTTTCAATCGGATTAATTATAATTTGAATTGTTTTATGCTTTACAATATTATTTTTCTTATAAAATGCTGTTTTACCAATCATCAATGTTCCTAAGCGAGTAGGTATCCTTTCATTAAATCTAAACTCCTTTTTGGATGACAAAATAGTTTTATCTACTGCAATTCCATCTGTTATTGCATTCTCTAAAGAAAAATCACCATTAGGTAATAAATCCAATTTTAAAATTATGTTTGCTTCATCAAATAATTCTGTTTTATTGATAAAATAAACATTGATAGGTTCTCCTCCATAAATATCACGATCTACAACGTTACCTTCAACCAGAAGGCTGATATTCATATTGAGTTTCTTTACTGTGGACTCTACTAAAGTTCTTGATTTTAAAATTTCAATCTCATTGTCAACATTATTTACAGAACTACCCCCCAATCCTAAATCTGAAAAAACAGATAATTCAGAAAGCATACCTCCTTTTTTTTCATCTTTTACTAAGATAGAGGTACTCGCTTCATAAATTGGAGTAGTGTATCTTAAATATAAAAACGCAAAAACCAAACAAAGAAATCCACTTAAAACAAACCATTTCCAGTGAATTAAATACTTATCTAACTGTTCCCGAAGATTTATTTCATTAATTTCATCTTCTGTACCTTCATTATAAAAATCTTGCATTTGTCTTAATTTATCAGTTTTATTTAAAAAGTAGAACAGAAAGCGATATTAAGATAGAAATCGCCGATATAATGACAGATGTATTAGGACCTACAGCTGCAGCATTTATCTTAGTCTTATTAGGTTCTACATACACCACATCGTTTTGTGTCAGATAATAAAAAGGTGAATTTATAAAATCTGCTTTGGTAATATCTATTCTGTTATATGATTTTACACCGTTAGTTTCGCGAATAATCAAAATATTATCTCTTTTACCATATATAGTTAAATCTTTTGCCATACCTAAAGCTTCTACTACAGTGACTCTCTCAGAAGTGACAGAATATGTTCCTGGAAAATTAACTTCGCCTTGTAAGGAAACTTTAAAATTCATGATCCGCAAATTAATGATTGGATTTTTAATATAAACTCCTATTTTCTCTTTCAACAGCTGTAGAACTTCTGTTCTCGTTAAACCTCCTACCTTTAATTTCCCTAAAACAGGAAATTCTATGCCTCCATTTATATCAACTAAATAAGGCTGAATAGTCTGCTGGCCTGTAGATGCCATTAAATTTGCTGTATTAGGTGTTGTAACTGATACTAAATTAAAAGGCATAGCTATCTCAGGATCTTCAGCAGAAACTATAATCATCAATAAGTCATCTGGTTGAATTCTTACTTCATAGGAAGCAGTATTTGAAAGGTTGTTTATTGCATCAATATTTTGATAATATACAATATCTTTTTTGGAAGCACAGGAGAAAAACAAGAAAAAAACGAAAAGTGGAAATGTTTTTTTCATTAAATATATATATTTCATGCGGTTTGAGAGTTTAAAATTTGCAAAGATAGATAATAAGAAATAGGTTTAAAGATTTGTGAATACATTTTTATTCTTATCAAATTTCCTGCTTCTCTGTATTCATAATTAAATATTTTTTTTAGTTTTACTAAGGTAGTCCAATAAATTCTTTAAATTCTTATGCTTCAAAATAGTTATTTACAAAAAAAATATTAGATCAAAATATTATCGTCTTTAATGTTTTTGGACAAATGATAACAGACCTTTTAGTCTACATTTTAAATGAAGTAAACGTTTTCAGCAAACCATCTTTAGCACTTACAGGAAATGGCTTATTAATAGCCTGCTTAATTTTTAAGTTACATACTACAAAACTCTCTGTTAATTTATGTAGACGTTCCTGATTTAGTGGCAGATTGAGAAAATCACCTGTTCTTGCAATATTGATAATCATTTTTTTTGGAAGAGAAAGAATTCTAACTTTCTTATTTTGAGATTTAGAAATTAACGTTACTAATTCATTAGTTGAAATTGAATCATCATCTGCTACATTATAAACTCCGGAAGGAACTGCTTCCTGAATTAATAATTCTTTAATTACGAAACATAAATTTTCTATACTTAAAAAAGAACGCTGATTATCAAAAGCTCCTAAAGGCCAGGGAAAGCCTTTTTCAACCAAGCCAAATAACAAGTTTAAATTTCCTTTGTTTAACGGACCATGAATCATACAGGGACGTAAAATATACACTTTTTTAGTTTCAGGCAAATTGGCTAAAATGTAATCTTCAGCCATTCGTTTTGATTTTCCATAAACGCTTACCGGATTTGAAATGGCATCTTCTGTCAAAATTCCATCTATAGAATCTACAACCGCCTTTACAGAACTTATGTAAATAAATTGGTGAGCTTCTGACTGCAAAAACTGATCATATAATTTCTTTGTTAATTCAAAATTAACCTCATAATATTCGTTGTCATTGGATGTTTTTTTTAGATCGTGAGCTTTACCCGCAAGATGAATCATTACATCATATGCATTACTGCCTTCCAGAAAAGCTTCATAGGTTAATCCATTATATCCTTTTCTTGTAATGCCTTTCACATCAAAATCATTAGCTAAATATACACTGAGGTTCTGACCTACAAATCCGGTGATTCCTGTAATTAAAATTTGTTTGTCTATTTTCATTTCTTTAAAAATCCAATTGTTTTCCAAACAAATCGCATCCTGATTTTTAAACCTGAGAAATTGATAGCATTCATGTGAAGGGCCTTTTGGATTTCTTTGGTAATTAAATTATAGGAACTGCTGCCAGAACTACTTAAGCCACCAACTAACATAGCTGTAGTGGTTATTCCTGAATATTTCCAGCTAATTTTTCCTTTTAGAAAAAAACGAGTAATCAACTCATAATCCGCACCAATAGCAAATCCAAGTTCATAAAAACCTAACTGTGTAAACAAGGCTCTCTTAAAAAAAATGGAAGGATGCGGAGGCATATAACCAATTTTTAATTTCTCCGGATTCCAGTATTTCGAAGAATAAAGACGAACAACCTTTCCGTCTTCCTTATGCTGTATTATATTCCCTACTGATGCATCAATGCTATTATTAACATGAAAGGCTGCAATTTCTTTTAATACTGTTGTTGAGTAAAAAGTATCATCAGAATTTAAAATTCCAATAATATCTCCAGTTGCCAAAGCTATTCCTTTATTCATAGCATCATAAAGTCCTTTGTCGGGCTCAGAAATCCATTTAGTAATTTTATCTTCGTGATTTTGTATTATTTGAAGTGTAGTATCTTTTGAATTGCCATCCACTATTATATATTCGATATTTTTATAAGTTTGTTCTGCTACTGAAAGAATTGTTTTTTCAATCGTAGTAGCACTATTGTAACAAACTGTTATTATGGTAATTTTCATTTCTTTATTTATTAACCTATTTTTGTTACATCATAGCCATACTCTTTTTTGAAAAACAAAATAAGATTTTCTTTATTATAACCAGCTTTTTTATATGCCTCATAAATTTTTACATCCACTAAAAAGCGGTACCATCCACATTGAAGAATGTTCCAAATAAATCCTCTCTTCCCTTCAAAAAAACCTCCTTGCAAAACATATCTAATAAACCAAAAAAGAAGAGGTCTAACAAACAAGGGCAACATCAAATATTTTTGTTTGAACCACCTCCTGCGTTCTTCTCCATTACCAAATAAATTAGATGGTACTAATTCAGCATCTGTAAAATTATAAATCTTATCTAAAATGTCAATAGCTTCTCTGGTAGCATATCCATTATGTTTTTGAATCCACCATGTCAAATTATTTAAATTATGATCTACTAAGTCTCCTTCTAAAGATGCCGTTTCTCCCTGATTAAGCTTTATCCTTTCATCCATCCAGCGTTGTTCGCAAAAAGCAGAACCATTACGCCACAATTTTGTATGCCAAATAGGATACATTCCTCCTTTTTTTAAGGGTCTGTCAAAAAAGTACATCAACCGCTTTACTCTTATTCCATGAACATTAGCATTCATTGTTATTAGGTCTTTTTTAATATTCCTGCCTAATTCTTCAGATAAATATTCATCCGCATCTACACGTATCACCCAATCTGTTGTAATATGTCCAAACTCAATCCCCCAATTCAATTGATTGGCATGATTAGAAAATTTGTTTTGATAAAAACGTGCTCCGTTTTGAATAGCAATTTCTTTTGTTTTATCAGTTGAATAAGAGTCAATCACAACTATTTCACTACATACTCCTTTTAAAGAATCCAAACAACGTTGCAGGTGAATTTCTTCATTATAAGTTAATACAATTGCAGTAAGTGATGGGGGGTTATTCATTTTCAAATATTCTTTTTTTAATAAATTTTGCAGGATTACCACCTACAACTGTCCAAGACTCCACATCCTTATACACACAAGCCCTAGCCCCAACAACAGATCCTCGCTTAATAGTAATTCCCATACCTAAATAAGCATCAGCACCAATCCATACTTGGTCTTCGATAATTATTGGAGCATGAATTAAAGGATTCCGTGTTAAAGTAATGTCATGAGAAGCTCCACATAAATATGCTTTTTGAGAAACAGTACTATTGGCACCTATTTTTATTTTATCTACATTATAACAATCTACCTCAGGAGCCAAACAAGAATAGGCATCCATTTCTAAATTCCATGGCATATATATTCGAACAGTAGAATAAATCACTGCTTTTTTATGAATCTTAGCACCAAATAATCGTAATAAAAAGATTTTCCATGAATTACCAAAACTTCGAGGCAATGGTCTTGCAAAAATTGTCCAAATTATTGTCCATAATAATCTTGCTATTTTATTTTTTCTGCTAAAAGTATTCTTATATTGCGATAAATCTATTTTATTATTTTCCATAACTACAAATATACAAAATCAGGTTTTTCTCCTTTAAGAATAATCCACTTGTACAACTGTTTCATTTTTTTTGCAACAGCTTCAATAGAATACCTCTCTTCAATTAATTTTCTTCCATTTTTGCCCATTGTTTCTCTTTCCAAATCACTTTTCATCATTAACTCAGACAAGGCCTTTTTTAGAGGCTCTTCACCCATATCTATCCATCGGCCTGCGTTCATTTTTTCTAATTCTTCCCATGGTGTTCCTTTAGTGGTAATAACAGGAACTCCACAGCATAATGCTTCGGCAATTACTATTCCGAAGTTTTCACTATAGGTAGGCAGGACAAATATATCTGCATTTTGGTAACAGTTAACTTTTTCATTGCCAAATACTGGTCCAATGATAGTTATTTGGTCTTCCAGATTTTTTGCCTGTATTATACTATGCAAAGATTTTATGTAATTTTCTTCTCCGTTACCTACTATTTCTATAATCCAATTTTTGCGAATAACAGCATTTAAATCTCCCCAACTATTAATCAAATTCTCTATCCCTTTTTTTGGATGTATTCTGGATAGAAAAAGTATTTTTTTTAAATCTGATTTTTTAGCAAAATCTTTAATAGGATATTGATCTATTTTTATTCCGTTAGGTATATCGGCTATTGGATTCTTAAATCCTAATGCCCTTATACTTTCCAATTCCATTTTACCGGTAGCGTGCAAACAATTCGCTTTTTGTAAATCTTTATACTGAAATAACATTAAGGCAATTTTTTTCTTGAGCTTTCCCTGAGTTAAAGACCAAGGC
This sequence comes from Flavobacterium salmonis, assembly GCF_903819435.1. GTDB lineage: Bacteria > Bacteroidota > Bacteroidia > Flavobacteriales > Flavobacteriaceae > Flavobacterium > Flavobacterium chungangense. Next base: position 379,556 of record NZ_CAIJDP010000068.1, read on the forward strand.
TCAAGCATTCCTCTAACAGAAATAACATAAGGCAACTTTCTTTCTCTTGCAATTCTTGCCATTTGGTGTACTGGTTGTTGCCAAATACCATGACCATGAAACAAGTCTGTTTGAACAGAACGCAGTTTACTACACAGTCCTGATGAGTATTGTAACAATCCAGATGCATAAAATTCAATGTGCAATTTGGTATTCGAAAATTGTAAAATTAAAGGGTTTTCAGATTTAATAGTTAATAAATTAACTTCTGAAATTACTTTAATTTCTCCTAAAGCTTTAACTAAATGGGTTACACTTCTTGCAGGACCTCCTGTAGATTCGTCAATGGATGAAATACAATGTGTTATTTTCATTTAAAGTATTTAATTATTTTTTATTAACCAAGGTGCAATTGGTTTTTCAGAGATATAATATACATTTTCCACTATTTGTAAAAAATATTCTGCAGCAATTTTTCCAGATATTGATTTATCAGCCCAATTAATTATTGTGTTTCTTTTTGACTCTCCATATGGAAGCTTTTGTAAAAAACTTATCAAAATTTCTTCAAGATTATTTTTATCAATTGAAAATACTGTTCCCCTATAATCTCCGTCAATCAAAATTGATGAACCACAATTCTCACTAACTAAAACAGGTGTCCCCATTGTTAAGGCTTCATTTACTACAGCTCCCCAACCATCATATTTACTTGGTAATATTAATAAATCAGAATCTAGAATATGCTCTTTAACATTTTCATTAGAAATATTTCCTAAATAAGAAAAATTTGAATCTTTAATTAAAAATAACAATTCTTGCTTCAAAGGGCCTGAACCAATTATCAAAAAATTTTGGAAAATATCTCTGTTTTTTTTACACACAGAAACTAACTCTAATATATTTTTATTATTATCAATACTACCAACAAAAATAATATTGGGTTTTCTATCCAAAGAAATAGTTGTGCTTTCTTCTGAAATTAGCTTATTGCTTTCAGTAAAATATCCCCAATCATAAATTTTAGCTGAATGAAATCCTGTTTTTTCATAACACCATCTACCTCTATTCCCTATTACTAATAAAAAATCAATATTCTTTCCATACTTAAGTCTCAACAATAAATATTTTATGAAACGAAGTTTTCCTTTAATACCAATCCAATTAAATGGCTCTAAAATAACACCTACTTTAGCCTTTTGTTTTGTTGCTAATATAAAAACCTGTGAAGCAAGTTTGAAAGACTTAATGCCTGTAAATACGTGAATAATTTCTTTGTCACTTAACAGACTATTTATACTTTCAACCTCTGGAGATATAATTAGTAATGCTTTTCCAAAATCCGGTATCGTCCAGCCTTGCTTAATTCTTTCTGTGTTGAACTTTTTTTCTACTACTACTGTAACATGATTATTTTCTGCCAAGTTTCTTATAAAAGCAGACTGATGTATACTGAGTATATTTTGCCAAAAAACATATTTTTTAAACATCCATTAAACGATAAAATTGGTGATATTTTTCTGCTACATTTATAGGTGTGTATTTTCTAGAATTAATAAGCCCTTTTTCTACACACGTTTTGTAAAATCCTGAGTCTTCTATCAATTTATTAATTGCCTTTTTTATTTCTTTATGAGACAATGGATCAACTAATACTACTCCATCCCCACCTACTTCTATCATTGGAGATAAATAACTTGTAATCACTGGGCGCCCTATTGTTTGAGCTTCAATTATTGGCAATCCAAATCCTTCAGAAAAAGAAGCAAAATAAACAATATCACATTCTGAATATAAATCCATGACCTCGGCATTTGTAATATTTGAATAAATTTTAAAATCAATTGCATATTTTGTCATCTTTTCAATTAAATCTAAACCAGGATTTCCAATTATAGTCACTGTGCATTGTATGTCCTTTACAGATTCTACTAGTCCTAATAAATTTTTATGCCAACCAGATCCTATTTGCAAAATATTAGGTTTTCTATTTTCTATTTCCTTTTCTTTAAATTCTAAATCAAGAGATAAAGGATTTTCAATAACAAAAATTTTATCCGGATTTACTTTGAAATAATGAATTAAATCTTGTTTTACCAAGTCGCTTATAACTGTGATTTTTTTCACCCACCAAATAGGCAAAACAAACCAAATAAAGGCAAAAATATATCTTTTTAAATTTTTTTTATTGTTTTTATATGCTCCAATATCATGAATTGTGATAGTAGTTTTTTTTCTAGGCAAGAAAATCGCCAAATAATGAACGTCTCCTGTAATATGATAAAAATCTGCTTTAATTTTTTTTATCTCAAATAAACTTTTCCAAAAAGATTTATTTCTAAAGTATAATTCGGTTTCAACATTTAATTTCGACATATTTGAATTAACAGTAAGAAAAACATTTTCAATGCTATGTCCTTTCTTCTCTTTCTGCCTAAATATGTAACAAATTTTCATATCTTAAGATTTTGTAATTACTTCCTGAACAATTAATTTAATTCTACTTTTATTTGAATAACCTGAAGTGATACATCTTCTGTATCCTGATTCCACTAATTCTAATCTTTTATTTTCATTTTTTAAATAAAACAAACATTTTTCCAATAATTCTTTATCAGATGAAAAAAAATCTGCTTCTATTCCTTCGGTAAATAAGCGCGAATGTTCTGAAGTTCTCTCGGCCATTAAAAAACCCTTACATGCAGGAATTTCCATAGTTCTTGTAGTTTGTAAATCAAAATTCATTTTTCTTAAAAAACAAAGTGATATTTTAAAAGATGATAATGCTTTTGAGTAATCATCAGAAAACAAACCTTTATCCTCAATTTGAAGATTAGGAAATATATTTTTATATTGATTCCATTCGCCACCGCCCCAAACTCTAATATTAATACCATTTTTAGCAAGGAATAGGATGGTATTTGCTCTTTCTCCTTCCCAAGCTCCAATGAACCCCACATCTCCTCCTAATTTTTCTTTTTCAATATCATTTAGTTTTCGGGGAAAATGAAATTTATCTTCATAAGCATTATCAGTAAAAAGAACGTTTTTGACTCCCATTTTTTTTAGTTTCTCAACTATATAAGATTTAGTAGTTATGTAATGATCATAAGAAGGAAGACTCTCTATAAAATTGAAGCTTTGGTTGTGCCGTTGCGACATATCATCCGGAGAATATCCAACAATCTTTATTTTTGGATTTATAGCTTTAATTTTTTTTAAAGTTGAACTATTTATAAATATTCCTTTATCAATCCATATAATATCGTAATATTTTTGACTTGCAAGGGCTATGATTTTCTTATTAACTGACGAAAAATCGGGAAATCGCAAATTAAATCCTTTTTGAAACAAACTATTAATTATCCTTAAATAAATAGTATAATGTTTTGTTGTATCTATCCTATCTACTTCTCCCAATTCCTCTAATGCCCAGGTGCGATGCAAACAAGTATTGCTTTCTCCATACCCTGAAAAACCTCCTATAGATAAAATTCTCAACCTACTAACTTCCATATGAAAATAATCTAGTTTTATTTTTACTAATGAAATATATAAAAATAATTACAAAAAAGAATGCTTTTAAAAGACCATTTATTAATCCAATAAACTCTGTCTCAGCTTTAATCGCCCCAATAAAAACGACAATTATGCTAAAAAGATATAATATGTTTTTTTTAGACTTTGTGATACAAAAATTAAGTACACTATTAAGAGATAAACCATATATGCCCATAAAAATAAAACACCCAATTACACCAAATTCTGCATAGCCTATTCCAAGAGCATTAACTCCAACTGATGTTCCTTCGCCTAGATATCTCCCTGTATATAACATATAATTTTTACTATTATCAATATCCTTTTTATCGGCATATAGAATTCGAGGAATAATAGCATTTGCAAAATCTTCTAAAAGCACCTCCCCTTGAGTATGTTGTTTATATTTAGGCACATAACTAAAAATACTAGAATTCACTGACCCGGAACTAATTCTTTGAAGAAAAGAATTATCTGTGTCATTTTCAGATTTTTCAGAATTAAAAAGTATCGTAAAAAATAAACTTATATTGACCTCTCTCCCCCTGTCACTCCAAACTTTACTTCTGTACGCAGTTTTAGCCGTATTGATTACTGACAACATTAGTATACCAAGACCTAAAAGAATAATTATTTTTTTTTTGCTTAGAGAATAAATATTTGGTATGAAAATGATAAGCAAAAAACATTGCGAGATAAATTCAGCAAAAACTGATTGGTATATACATTTAAGAAAAAGTAGGGAATAAATAGCAATTACATATATTTTTTTATTAGGTATAGGGCTATACAATAACATAATAGCGGTAATAAAAGAAAAGCTATATATTATGGTAAAGATAAAATCTAAAGATGTTTTGAAAAAAAAAGAAACAACAAAAAAAACTAAACCAACCCAATAAATAGATTTAATAATTGAAATTGTCTTAGGCCTTGATATAATTTCTCTAATCTTCGTTTTATCAAGAATTGCTTTTTTGCTTCTTATAAATAAACATCCTGTAACAAAACTTAAATAAGCGCCTACAGTAATGGCCATATACTCATTTTCTGAGACCTGCATAAAATCTGGTTCTATTCTATACAATATAAACGGACCAATTATCCATTGAAATCCACTAACAAATAATATTAACTCTAAAATTGGAATTGTTTTTCCTAATTCATTTAAAAACTTATTTCCAATGTAAATAACGATCAATAATCCAATAGAAGACAAAATACTAACTCCATAAAAAGCTAATAACCAAATAATTAAAATTATTACTATAAAAAACTTAACATTTTGCTTTCTTTTCATTACTATCGGTAATCAGTTTTCTTAATCGCTTTTTTATTTGATTATATTGTTTAATATCTCTAAATATCTGACTCCATAATCGTTCCATGTAAAACCATTACTGACTTTTAGCTTTGCTTTTTGTCCCATTTCACGACAAACATCCGGATTTTGATACAAAAACAATAATTTTTCCTTTAATGCATTTACATCTCTAATATCTATAACAAAACCTTCTTCTCCATCTTTCGTAATTAAATCTTCACCACCTGTATTACTAGTACATATAAGTGGAAGTCCACATGCCATGGCTTGTGGCTGAACTAAAGCAAGCCCTTCCTCTAAAGACATTATAACAAACACAGAGGCTTGAGAATAATACCTATTCAATTCATTTTGGGGCTTATGTCCTAAGTATTTAATTTTATCACTTTGGAATCTTTCTACAATTGGTTTAATTTCTTCAGTCACTGTCCCTAAATGCCATAATTCACTATTAGGCAAATCTAATTCATTGAAAGCCTGTAATAAATAGTGTGCTCCTTTTCTAAAACTCAAACCACCTGCAAAAACAACCCTGAATAAATCATCCTCTTTTTCAATTTGTTTAAAAGAAGAAAGATCCACTCCATAAGGATTAAGCAATATTTTTTTTTCAGGAAATCCTTGTTCTATAAACGAACGTTTTACATAAGTTGAAGGGACCATAACATAATCTGTCAATTCATATTCTAACAATTCCCTCTGCCAAACTTTATAATTAGGTTTAAAAACTTTATTAAATTTTAAGAACTCTTCCTGAAGAATTCTCATTTGATAACTATAGTGGCTACTTCCTCTTTCAAGTATAGTTATTTTATTTAATTTTTTCGCTTCAATTATTGCTTCTAAACTGGCTCCACTCCAGGAAATTAAAACATCAGCATCTGATAAAAATTTCTTATTGCTATTTGCTTGTTTTTTATATAAAAAAATAGAAATAGAATTTTTCAAAAACGGGAACAATCTAATAAAATACCTATTTAAAAACTCTAATGATATATTGCTATGTATATTCTCGGTCCTAATTCCCCAACGCTTTGCAATTCTGTTAGGGTAAGTCGTGTTTAATTTAGACAATACCCCTGCTTTTTGCAATTGATTTGCCAAATCAAAAGCATGAAATCGCCCTACTACAGAAACAAGTACTTTCATTAATTTATTTTAATAAAATTTATAAAAAATATATTTAGTGTCTTTCTCTAATTAATTTTGCCGGATTACCTGCATAAATTCCACCAGATTTATAATGCCCTTTCACAATGCTTTGAGCTCCTATAATTGCATTATCTTCGATGATAGTACCAGGTAATATTGTTACATTATTTCCAATCCAAACGTTGTTACCAATAATTACTTCTTTCGTTATTATTCCACTGCCTTCATCAATTTCATGAAAATTAGAATCAATAATTGAGCAAAACCACGAAATAGAACAATTCTCACCTATAGAAATATTTTCTTTTGCATGAATAACTATTGGTCCTGAAAAATAAGTGCCATCGCCTATTGTCAACCTCGCATTTTTAAACAATTTTAATTGTAATCCACTAAAAAAATTTACACTCCCTTTAATATCCACAATCGTATTCTCTAAAAGTCTTACTGAGCTATAAAACCAAAATTGCCCATTATTTTTAGCATCAATATGTAGAGATCCTTTTATTTTTATTTGAGCACCTTTATCTAATAATATTAAAGTTCTTTTTCCTGTGTAGATATTTTTCTTAAAATCTCTAAATACAAAAACACGAATAAATATTGTTTTAAAAACAGAAAAGGTAGCACCGGAAATAAATATTTTTTTATAAATTCTTTTTATCATTATATCTTACTAAAATTTTATCTTCTTTTAAATTTATAAAACAAATCCAGAATCAGATTTCTATCAGCGATAAAAACTATAACCCCATAAACAATTGGAGATAAAATACTATTCAAGAAAAGATTGATATAGATGTTTTCAAAAAGTGTAGTTATTAAAAATATCCCTCCAAATATAATACTGCTAATGACAAAATATTTGATAAAAGGATATATCACCTCTCTAAAATTAATATCAAAATATTTATAAGAAAAATAAATAAGTATTGGACTGGAAGTAATATTAAAAAGTGATACTGCTATAGCTGTTCCTGTGGATTTATAGAAATAAGAGAATGGAATAATTAACATTAAAAAGTATATCGAAGACAAAACAGAATATAATGCCTGCTTTTTAAAATCCGCTTTTAAACGCAAAGCTACTGTCCATAAAGAACCAACCACCTGAAAACCAACCCCGATTGATAAAATTTGAACTAAATAAATGCAGTCATGCCATTTTTGTGGCAAAAACAGAAGAATTAATGGCTTCACTGAAACTGCCTGCCATAGAGCAAAAGGCATACCTAACAATGCTAAAACAGACGTTATTCTAAGTATTATTACTTTTAATTGTATTTTATCATCTTTTGGAACTTTACTTAAAGCCGGAAATAAAACCGGAGCAATACTTCCAACTAATAAACCTATTGCCTGAACACTTAAACTAAAAGCTAAATAATAAATTCCTACTTCAGACTGTAATGCAAATAAACCCAAAACTGCAAAATCAAATTGCTGAATAACCCTCTGGCAAATTGCGTAAATAAATCCCCATGCACTATTACTTACTAAATGATTCCATCGTTTGAAAGTTATTTTAAAAGCATATCCAATACCTGAATGAAAATTAAGATAAATATAATTTAGAAAAGCCACAATTACTGTTGGAATAACAAAACTATATACTCCAAAGGATAATAATGCCAGAATAATTGTAAACAGCTGTGTTAAAAAAACAGAATAAAACTGAGCTAAAGAAAGCTGCTTAAAACGCAGGGCAAGCCTTAATTTAGCATCCGGTATAACTGAAAAAGAATTAAACGGAATAGAAAGACTAAAAATTAAGACTAAATAAGTAATTTGAATATCGTTATAAATTATTCCTCCAATTACTCCTAAAATAAGAATAATAATCAAACAGGTTGCAGCTAAAACTAAAGTAATTGATTTTGCTAAAGGTATTAACACATTGAAAGATTTTCCCCGACTAATTAAAACGTCTGTTAATCCAAAATTTTGTAATACAATACCTAAACTTGTCAGCGTATAAACAAGGCTAATTTTACCAAAATCCTGAGGTAATAAAATCCAAGCTAAAATCAATTGCCCAAGCATTGAAAAAACCTTTGTCCCAATCATTTGGAAAGCACTCCAAATTGCGCCTGAAACTATGCTTTTTGATATATTATTTGTCACTATTTGATTATAATTTTAATCTTAATTTAAAATTATCGGTTTTTATATGTTCTTATATATGCTTTTAGGTCACCTCCTAATAAAGATTCAACAACAAGATTTTTATGCACTACTTTTCTTTGTCCTATTACAGTAGCAGGATTGCCCGAAACTACTGTCATTGATTCTACATCTTTCACTAATACACTTCCTCCACCGCAGACAGCACCATAACCAATATTTGTGCAAGATGGCATAACTAAAACATTAGTCGCAACCCAAACATAATCCTCAATTACAACTCCATAATTCTTTTGTTCCCATTCTTCTGAATGAATATTATGTGATGCTGTAATAATTTCTACATTCTGACCTAAAATCACGTTATTCCCAATAGTCACTTTAGATCTCAAATCAATATTATTTGTTTGAACAGAAGTATGGCTTCCAATTTTAAGATTTGAATTTGCTTTTTTCGCAAGTGACAATGGAATAACTGTACTTTCTCCTATTGTTGCTCCATTTTTCAGAGCAATATATCTTGAGTATTTTATTTCAAGATATTTTTTAAATCTTGGCAAAAGACCAATATAGAACTTCAACAAACTCCTACCTTGTATTCTGCTTTCATATATATCTTTTGTCATTTTGTAATTTTAAATAATTTAATAAACAAGACAACCAACAATAAATAAATATTTTCTTTAAAACATTCGTGACGAGATAAGTTAATTATAATGTATTATTTTGCATTATCACCGCTTAAAACAGGAGAATATTTTTTCTTTTTATTTATAAATTTCACTTCAAAAAAATAATATGAAATGGTTGCAAACACAATAGTAAAAAGAATAGTAACCGGATAAATGATATAATTACTGTAATTAAAATTCTTGCTTATCTTAATTGCAATAGTAATTGCTATTAAATGATACATATACAATCCATATGATATTCTTCCTAAAAAATTTGTCAAAGCATTTTCCATTGAAAAAATTCTATCCTTATTAGCTGCAAAATTTATAATTATAATTCCAAAAAATACAGAATAAAATTCTTTTTGAAAAAATGGCACAAACAAACCAATGGTTATAAAAAATAAAATACAAAACAAAGAAAAATACTGTATCGTTTTGGCAAACAACAATTCTCTTAAATAATAAGTAATCTTATTGTTTTCGAATAGAATTAAAGCAAAAACACCCCCTATCGCCATACAGTCAATCGAAATTGATTCCCAAAATTGATCAATTTCATTCATTAATGGATTAATTCGATTTAATTTTATAGCAAATTTTACAATCAAATAACCTACAATAATACCAAACATCAGCAACCATTTATTTTTTATATATTTATTTAATAATGGCCATATTAAATAAAATTGTTCTTCCGCTCCTACAGACCAAGCTTGGGTAGCATAGGGTATGCCACCTAAAAGTGTTAATGCTAAATTGGGCAAAAAGACAACATAGAGTACTATTTTAAATATAAAATTTTGAGAAACAATTTCTTTTCCAGCTACCGGAATTGTAAAAAAATCAATCTCAGGTAAGACAAAAGCAGAAATAATGATTAGAAAAAAATACAACGGCCATATTCTCAAAACTCTACGGATATAAAACTTTTTTACATCTATCGTATCAGTAATTTTTTTTTCTATAAAAAGAAGATAAGTAATGAGAAATCCGCTCAAAACAAAAAACAAAACTACTCCCAAACTACCTATTAACCTTATTGTATCACACCCAAACCACAAATTGGGCGTGATTTAAAAATAAATTTTTGGTTCTCAATATGATGTACTATAACAAGTAAAGCTGCTATAAATCTTATTGCGTTTAAATTTTCAAAATAAATTTTTGTGCTATCAAGCATTCATTAATAATTTTACTTTACTATATTTAATATTTTACAAATACAGTTTTTTTTAAAATAATTTCAAATCGCTTGCTACCATCTCTTTTACCAAAGCAGCTAAATCATATTGAGGTTTCCAGCCTAGTTTAGTTTTTGATTTAGTAGGATCACCAATTAAAAGATCTACTTCTGTAGGACGATAATATTCCGGATCAACACGTACTACAACTTTTCCTTTTTCTAATTGATATAATGGGTTGTTACAGGCTGCAATTTTAGCTACCTCACTTTCATTTTTTCCTTCAAAAGTCAGTTCTATTCCTACTTCTGCAAAAGACATCGTCACAAAGTCTCTGATATAGGTAGTTACACCTGTCGCTATAACATAATCTTCAGGTTTATCTTGTTGCAAAATTCTCCACATCGCTTCTACATAATCTTTGGCATGTCCCCAATCTCTTTGTGAGTTTAGATTGCCAAGATACAGACATTCTTGTTTTCCTTTTGCAATAGCGGCAGTAGCCATAGTAATCTTACGCGTTACGAAAGTTTCACCGCGTCTTGGAGACTCATGATTGAAAAGAATACCATTACATGCAAACATGTTATAAGCTTCACGATAATTTTTTGTTATCCAAAAACCATAGATTTTAGCGGCACCGTATGGAGAACGTGGATAAAATGGTGAGTTCTCATCATAAAATCCTTTTTCATTTTTATTTTCAGCCAGACCTCCATAAAGCTCTGAAGTAGAAGCCTGATATACTCTTGTCTTTTTCTCTAAACCTAATATTCTTACTGCTTCCAAAATTCGTAAAGTCCCTAATCCGTCAACATTAGCTACATATTCAGGAGAATCGAAAGACACTTTTACATGTGACATTGCTCCTAAATTATAAATTTCATCCGGTTGTACTTCCTGAATTATTCTGATAATATTTGTTGAATCTGTTAAATCTCCATAATGCAACTTAAAATCAACATTTGTTTCATGCTGATCCTGATAAATATGATCAATCCGTTGAGTATTAAAAGATGACGCTCGTCTTTTAACTCCGTGTACCTGATATCCCTTTTCTAATAATAGTTCAGCTAAATAAGATCCGTCCTGACCTGTTATTCCTGTTACTAATGCAACTTTTTTTGTACTCATATATTTTATGTTAACAACTCGTTAGTTATTTAGTTATCATTTGTTTAACAAACTAGATGCGTTCTAAATACTTAAAACATTTAAGTCATTCATTCCATTTTTACCTGCTTGAATGCTTCGCTATTTTTTAAAAACCAATCATAGGTTTTTTGAATTCCCTCCTGAAGTTCAATTTTATGTTTCCAGCCTAAATGATGCATTTTAGAAACATCCATCAATTTTCGTGGAGTTCCATCGGGCTTAGTAGCATCCCAGATAATTTCTCCTTTATGTCCGGTTATTTGCTGAATAGTTTCTGCTAAATGTTTAATAGTTAAATCTTCTCCTGTTCCTACGTTATATAAATAATCCGGTAATTTATTTTCTAATGCAAAAACTACAGCCTGCGCCATATCATCTACGAATAAAAATTCACGCATAGGAGTTCCGCTTCCCCAAAGAGTTACCGGGGCATTATTGTTTTCTTTAGCTTCATGGAATTTTCGAATCATAGCAGGCAAAACATGCGATGTATTTAAATCAAAATTATCATGCGTCCCATATAAATTTGTTGGCATTAAACTTACATAATCTTTGCCAAATTGATTTCTAATAGCCTGGCACGTTTTTACTCCGGTGATTTTGGCAATTGCATACCATTCATTGGTTGGCTCTAAAGTGTCTGTTAGCAGGTAATCTTCCTTTAAAGGTTGCGGTGCTAATTTTGGGTATATGCAAGAACTTCCTAAAAAAATAAATTTATCGACATTATTTTGTAAAGCTGAATCGATCAGATTATTTTGAATTTGCATGTTCTCCATAATAAACTGATACGGATAATCATTGTTGGCCAATATTCCCCCAACTCTTGCAGCCGCATCAATAATGACTTCTGGTTTTTCTTTGGTAATAAAATCACGAACAGCTTGTTGATTACGAAGATCAAGTTCTTTACTTGAAACACCTATCAAATTTGTAAATCCTTTATCAGTTAGTGTTCTCCAAATCGCACTTCCAACCATACCATTATGACCGGCGATATATATTTTAATATTCTTTTCCATTTTAACTTAAATTACTTTTAAAGCTTCTTTTTCAGCTACAACTTTTCTTAATCCGCTGCTTGAAAAACGATGATCCCTGGTATTAAAATACAACTCAATTCCTTTCGATTCGCAATATTCACGACCGGTAAAGTTTTTTTCGCGATACTCATCTCCTATAATACGAACATCTATTTTAAAAGAACGCAAAATATCTTCTAAATCCTGTTCAGTAGCATAAGGTACGATTTCATCTACGAACTTACATCCCTTCAGTTGTATATAACGTTCTACAACAGTTTGAGTAGGCCTGTTTTTTTCAGGTCTGTCCAATGTTGGATCCGTTTGTAATGCACAGATTAAATAATCACACTGACGCTTGGCCTCTTCTAACATAGTGATATGTCCGGCATGAAGCAAATCAAAGGCACTAAAAGTAATTCCTATTTTCATTATTTATTTTATATAAAAATGATTTTATAGTTTTTCTTAGATTAATAAGCTGAATCAGCATGGAAACGATTTTGTCCCAAAGCTACAATAAAACCAAAAGTAATACCCAACTGGCTTCCTGTACCTTGAGGAGATACATTTCCGTCAAAATACTTATTCTGCTCCACAGTAGCTTTGTATGTTAAATCTGTGAAAAAAGAAACTTTTTCATTTATTGCCACAAAGGGTTTTGCACCAAACATAAGAACTCCAACATAATCACTACCACTAAATTTACTTGACAGTTGACCAACACCTGCACCTGCATGAACCAGCAACCCAAATTGTCCTCCTGAATTTCTGGATATATCAATAACATTGCCTAAATTGTAGCAAAGTTCTAAACTGGCTATTCTCTGATCAGTCTTCTCTTTAACCTTGCTCTCAAACTGATCGAAACTTAAAGATCCTAATACCCCAACATTTTCAGAAAACATATAACGTAATGAACCCTGACCATGGGTTATTGATATTGTACCGCTCCCATCTTGTGCAGAAACATTTGATAAAGGAACAGCCAATCCAATTCCGGCTTCCATAAAGAGCTTATCGTATCTTAATCTGTATTGAGCTTGTGAAACTGTCGCAATTAATAATAAGGCAAAGAACATTTTTTTCATAAGTTGGTAATTTTGGGATTGTTATAATTTATAATAAATTTTTTAAAGATTATTTCCTAACATACAACATAATAAGCTGCTTTTTTATTCTCTTTTATCATCAATATTTTGTCAAATAATTAATAAATACATAATTTCTAAAAACAAAGTTAATACGAACGTTAAAAATAAATTATTTGAAAATATATAATAGTATTTTTCTTTATAAATTTGCAAAATTAATTGTATTTTAACACAGCTTCGCTCCTCAAAATCCCATTTTAAAGAAATTCAGAATAGATAAAATTTGTGCAAATGTATTGACATTTTTTAGATTATATACTTAAAAACATCAGGAGGCAATGAATAAAAGCTATACAAAAATACATTAATCTCATTATCAATCACATACAACTTAACACAAATTGTGGTCAATTTTTAAATTTTGATAAAAAAATAAGTTAAATTTAATTTAGTACCACTTAAAATAAAATAATACATTTTTTAATGTTAAATTTCTGACTTTTCAAAATTATTACTAAATCTATTTATACAATTAAATCATGTCTTTTTTATATATTGCAACTAATTTCAAATTATAATGCCTAAAACATAACTTTTAATATTTTAGTTTATTGCATTTTAATTATGAAAGAATATTTTATTTTTTGCTTTTTTTTTATCTCTACAGCTTACAGCCAAATTTCAGGATGTACAGATCCCTTTTCAAAAACATACAATTCGAATGCAACTCTAAATGATGGAAGCTGTCTGTACAAAACAATCAAAATAAAACCAGAATACTCAAAAACATTAAGCGATTCTATCAACGAGACTTCAGGAATTATTTCATTTGCAGATTTATTATGGACCCACAATGATGATCATGATAAAACTATCTACGGATTGGATTCTTTGGGGAAAATTAAAAAAAAAATAATTCTGGAACACACCATAAATAACGATTGGGAAGAAATCTCGCAAGACAGTTCGTATTTATATATTGGGGATTTTGGAAATAATTATGCAGGAAACAGAGTCAACTTGAAAATCTTAAAAATTGAGAAAAAATCATTTTTAAAAGAAGATCCAATAATTGAAACTATTTCATTTTCATATTCAGACCAAACTGATTTTTCTTCAAAGAAACCAAACACTACAAATCTGGATTGTGAAGCTTTTATTGTCACAAAGGATAGTATCTACTTGTTTACAAAACAATGGAAATCATCAAAAACAAGTATTTACACTTTACCAAACAAATCCGGAATTCATAAAGCAACACTAAAAGAAACACTTGATACAAAAGGGTTAGTAACAGGTGCCACTTATATAGAATCAAAAAAACTAATTGCTCTTTGTGGCTATTCAGCAAAAGGAAAATCGTTTATATATCTTCTGTACGATTTTAAAAATCATGATTTTTTATCCGGAAACAAACGAAGAATAAGTCTTAAACTTTCTTTTCATCAGATAGAGGGAATTACAACCCAAGATGGTTTGCATTATTATTTAACCAACGAAGCTTTAATTAAAAAACCTATTTTAAATGTTCGACAACAGATCCATTACTTCGATTTAAGTCCTATATTGAATTCCTATCTCCATAAATAATTCGCAAATCGTAATATAATAGTTTACTTTTGCAAAAAAGTTGTGTTTTGTAAATCATTCATAACTTATAATTTATAACTCATAATTTACAAAGTGAATTACCTATCTGTAGAAAATATATCGAAGTCTTTTGGCGAAAGAACGCTTTTTGACAACATTTCATTCGGAATCAATAAAGATCAAAAAATTGCTTTTATTGCTAAAAATGGTTCTGGAAAAACAACCATTATGAGCATTATTAATGGCTTAGATGAACCAGATACAGGTCAGGTTGTTTTAAGAAAAGGTATTAGAATGGCATTTCTTTCTCAGGATAATAATCTTCAGGACGAACTGACTATTGAAGAAAGTATTTTTGCTTCAGACAATGAAACTTTAAAAATTATTGAAGCTTACGAAAAAGCATTAGAGAACCCGAATGACGAAGAAGCATACCAAAAAGCTTTTGACGGAATGGATCAGCACAATGCGTGGGATTTTGAAACGCAATACAAGCAGATTTTATTCAAATTAAAACTGGAAGATTTTAAACTGAAAGTAAAAAATCTTTCCGGGGGACAAAAAAAGCGTCTTTCATTAGCTATAATTCTAATCAATCGACCTGATTTACTGATTTTGGATGAGCCAACCAACCATTTAGATCTTGAAATGATTGAATGGCTGGAAAGTTATTTTGCCAAAGAAAATATCACGCTGTTTATGGTAACACACGACCGTTTCTTTTTAGAACGTGTATGCAATGAAATTCTGGAGTTAGATAACGGAAAATTATATCAGTACAAAGGAAATTACTCCTATTATTTAGAGAAAAAAGAAGAGCGAATTACCTCTGAAAATGCGAGTGTTGATAAAGCCAAAAACTTATTTGTAAAAGAATTAGAATGGATGCGCCGCCAGCCTAAAGCAAGAACGACGAAATCAAAATCGCGTCAGGATGATTTTTACGTAATTAAAGAAAAAGCTCAAAGCCGTAGAAAAGAAAACAAAGTCGAACTTGAAATCAACATGGAAAGAATGGGGAGCAAAATTATTGAGCTTCACAAAATTTCTAAAAAGTTTAAAGATCACGTTATTCTGGATAATTTCAGTTTCGATTTCCAAAGAGGAGAACGTATCGGAATTATTGGTAAAAACGGAACTGGAAAATCAACTTTTTTAAACCTTTTAACCGGTACACTTCCTCTTGACAGCGGGCGTGTCGTAAAAGGCGATACAATAAAAATTGGATATTATACCCAAAGCGGAATTAATCCCAAACCGGGACAGCGTGTTATCGATATTATTAAGGAATATGGTGAATATATTCCGCTTGCAAAGGGAAAAATGATTTCAGCTTCACAGTTACTGGAGCGTTTTCTTTTTGATGCCAAAAAACAATATGATTTCGTTGAAAAATTAAGTGGTGGCGAATTAAAACGTTTATATTTATGCACGGTTTTGATTCAGAATCCAAACTTTTTGATTCTCGATGAGCCAACAAACGATTTAGATATTGTAACACTAAATGTTTTAGAGAGTTTCCTTTTAGACTACCCTGGTTGTTTATTAGTGGTTTCACACGACCGTTATTTCATGGATAAAATTGTCGATCATTTATTTGTTTTCAGAGGAAATGGTGAGATCGAAAATTTCCCGGGAAACTATTCTGATTTCAGAGCTTATGAAGACAGTGCGGATGTTGCCCAAAAAGAAGAAAACAAAGCCGAAAAGAAAGATTGGAAACAAAATAATCCAACTGGAAACCTGACTTTTAACGAGCAAAAAGAATATCAAAAACTAGAAAAAGAAATCAAAGATTTAGAAATTGATAAAACCAAAATCGAACAATTATTCTCTGACGGAAAGGTTGCCGATGCTGACATCGAGAAAAAAGCAAACGAATTACAAAATATCATCAGCAAAATAGATCACAAAGAAGAACGCTGGTTTGAGCTTTCTGCTAAAATTGAAGGCTAATTATTAATTGAGTTAAAAAAAGCCACAGCGATACGTTACATTTTATTATTATGATTTTTTGTATTTACTTTGACAATCTTTGTAAAACAAAAAATCAATATATCATACTAAATTTAAAACAGTTATGAAACAAATCCTATTTTCTCTAATCGCCTTAACACTTTTTATTTCGTGTAACCCGGACAATGCAGAACCACAAATAGCAAAAGATTACACTGCTGAAAATGAAAAAGAAATTACAGATTATATAGCTAAAAACAATTTAACCGCGCTAAGAAGTAATACGGGACTATATTATGTGATTAATGAACCCGGAGAAGGAACACAGCCAACAGCAACATCTAATGTCACAGTTGCTTATAAAGGCTATTATACTAACGGAACAATATTTAACTCCATTACTACCTCATCTTTTGGATTAAACCAAGTTATAAAAGGCTGGACTGAGGGCATTCCGTATTTTAAAACCGGCGGAAGCGGTGTTTTATTAATTCCGTCCCATTTAGCATATGGAAGTTTTGATTATAGAGGAATTCCAGGCGGCTCAGTACTTATTTTCGATGTTAAATTGATTTCGGTTAATTAAACATTACACGGAGATTCACAAAAGAATCACAGAATTACACTAACTTTTTTTTACGAATCTTTGTGTTTGTATTTTGTGAATCTTTGCGAAACAAAACATGCAGCATCAAATAAAATCATATCTAAAATTCCTTTGGAAATCCAAAAATGAACATGGAGTACATTCTCCATTTGTTTTTAGTTTATTAACGAAATGCTTTTACGATAAAAAATCAAAACCTGAATATTCAACTCTTAATAACTATCGAAAATCATTTTTAGAGAATAAAAACTTTATTAATGTAACTGATTTTGGAGCAGGTTCAAAAGTTTTCAAATCCAATAAAAGACAGATTTCAAAAATTGCAAAAACTGCAGGAATTTCTAAAAAACGTGCTGAATTATTATTTCGCGTAACTAATTATTTTGAGCCAAAAAATATTCTTGAAATCGGGACTTCATTAGGTTTAGCAACTTCTGCCCTTGCCTTAGGAAATCCAAAAGCAAAAATCATTACTTTAGAAGGCTGCCTGCAAACTGCAAACCAATGTCAATTGCAGCTGCAAAGATTCAATTTCAATAATGTTGAAAATGTAATTTCAGAATTTGAACTGTATCTGAATAACCTGAAACCAGAAACTTTAAACTTTGAACTAATTTACTTTGACGGTAATCATTCTAAAAAAGCAACTTTAGCTTATTTTGAACTTTTACTACCTACGATTGACAATGATTCCGTTTGGATTTTTGATGATATTCATTGGTCTTCAGAAATGGAGGAAGCTTGGGAAATTATAAAAAAACATCCAAAAGTAACCGTGACAATTGATACTTTTCAATGGGGGTTTGTATTTTTCAGACGTGAGCAGGAAAAAGAACACTTTATCATCAGGGCATAAAAAAATGACAACCATTTCTAATTGTCATATTCAAAACTAAATAAACCTAAATAACCTATTTCTTAGCTGCGGCAGTTTCTTCAGATTTAGCTCCCATTCTGTTTACAGTATACATAGGCGCAAATTTGATTTTTAAGCCTGCAATTTTTCTGTTATCTTCTGCTGAGAGACCTTCTTTTTCGACTGTATTTTTACGACTGTCAAGTGCTTCATACATCAATTTAATTTCATCCCAGTCTTCACGTGAATAACTGTCTTTATTATTTTCTACTGTATGTACAAATTGTTGATACACACTATGAATATTTTTAGCATTTACCCAGTCAAAACTCATGTCGTCACCAATTTTTCCTTCTCCAAATAAAGCATTACGCAATTGTTGTTTCGGACTTACAGGCGGCGCAAGTTTAGCTGCCATATCATTTTTAAATTCTTCATATTTAATTTTGCTCGTATTTATTCTTTCCGTTTCAGCTGTATTATCCTTAATATCCGCAAGCGCTAGTTGTGCATTTTCTGCTCTCTTGTCATATTCCGCTTCAACAGCTGCCCAATCTGCTTTCAAATCTTCTGCCGCAACATTTTTTACTGAATCCACATAAGCTACATATGAATCAATCGTCTTCTTAGCTTGTTCTTGTTTCTCGTCTTTACATGATGTAAAACCCAATGCAATCAATACAATTGCTGATAAAATTTGTATATTTTTCATAATTCTAATTTTTAAAAGTTACAAACAAATATAGTTAAAAAAACAACTAAAAGTAGATTATTATTAAAAATTAGGCTTTTTATTTAAAAATAACTTAATTAATTTTAATAAATATGATAATTATGTAAAATTTAATCGAAATCATATAACACCTTTTTTTGACGAACCATAATTTTCTACAGAATTCAAAGTATTGCAATGAATGACTATTTAGATTGTAAAGCCTGTAACAAAAATCAATTAAATACTACTTACCAATTATTGAAAAGGGTTTTGTACTTTTAAATCCAAAATTGTAAAACAAAATGGCAAATCCATTAATTAAAATAACTGACATAAGACGAAATTTTGTGCTGGGTAATGAAATCGTTTATGTTTTAAAAGGAATTAATTTAGAAATCAATAAAGGAGAATATGTGGCGTTAATGGGACCTTCAGGATCCGGAAAATCTACTTTAATGAATTTATTGGGATGTTTAGACACACCAACTTCCGGTCGTTATGTCTTGAACGGAAAAGATGTAAGTCAGATGAAAGATGATGAACTGGCGGGAATTCGTAATACAGAAATTGGTTTTGTTTTTCAAACTTTTAATCTTTTACCCAGAACGACCGCATTAGATAATGTTGCATTGCCCATGATTTATGCAGGATATTCTAAATCTGAAAGAAACGCAAGAGCGACAGAAGTATTAAAACAAGTAAATCTTGCAGACCGAATGGATCATCAGCCGAATCAGCTTTCGGGAGGACAGCGCCAGCGTGTGGCAATTGCCCGTGCTCTTGTTAACAAACCATCCATTATATTAGCCGATGAACCAACAGGAAACCTGGACAGTAAAACTTCTGTAGAAATCATGAAGCTTTTTGGAGATATTCATGCGCAGGGAAATACTGTGATTCTGGTAACACACGAAGAAGATATTGCCGCTTATGCGCATCGAGTTATTCGTTTACGAGATGGATTGATTGAAAGCGATACTACGAAATAATTTCAGATTTCAAATACTTTAAAAAGTTTATTTGGTTAATTGTTTAATCGGAAAAGAAAAAAATGACCAATTTTATTAAATCTATTTTATTAGCTTTTTTGTTTTTAACGTCTTGTAAAAATACCTCCGTAAAAAACAATGAAAATTCTAAACTATTACCTCCAAAAATTGAAAGTGTAAAAATACGTTGGGCAACTACAAACGAATTTGTAGTTAGTATTGATAGTCTTTTATCTTACGAGAAAAAATTTGAATGTGATTCGGTTATTGGAGTTAATTATATAGGTTTTGATGGAAATGGACATTCATTTTATCCCATAAATAAAAGAGGAAGATCTGTTAACACCATAAAAAGCAGAAAGAAACTCGATCGCAATCAAATTTTAAAATTAAATGCAATTATTGGAGACAAAAAAACATTTGAAAATCCAAATCTGACGGCTTGTTACAATCCAAGACTTGGATTTATTTATTTTAAGGATAATAAAATAATTTGTCAAACACAGATTTGTTTAGAATGCTCTCAACTTGAGTCGACCGCAAAAACTGCGGGAATAAAAAGCGATGCCTTTAATGACAAAGCCCATAAAAAATTAACAAAACTAAGTAATGAACTTGGCTTAAACAACTAATAAAAAAAGCTTAGTGCCTTAGCATCTGAGAACCTTAGCATCTTAAAAGAAAAAATGAAAGTATATACCAAAACAGGAGACAAAGGAACCACGGCTCTTTTTGGAGGCACACGTGTTCCTAAAGATCATATCAGGATTGACAGCTACGGAACTGTTGACGAATTGAACTCTTATATCGGACTAATCCGGGATCAGGAAATTGATTCGCATTATAAAACTATTTTAATCGAAATTCAGGATCGTCTTTTTACTGTTGGTGCCATTTTGGCAACTCCTCAGGAAAAAGAAGTTTTAAAAAACGGCAAACTACGATTAGAAAATCTTGGAATAATTGATTCTGATATTGAATTACTGGAAAATGAAATAGATAAAATGGAGGAAAGTCTACCGCCAATGACCCATTTTGTTTTACCGGGTGGCCATCCAACCGTGTCACATTGTCATATTGCGCGTTGTATTTGCCGTCGTGCAGAACGCTTAGCAGTTCATTTAAGCCATAACGAACACGTTCCTGAAATCGCAATTATGTATTTAAACCGACTTTCTGACTACCTTTTTGTCTTGGCACGGAAGTTGTCCTCTGACCTCAAAGCGGATGAAGTGAAATGGATCCCCAGAAAATAAATTTTCTGCAAGTTCCAATTTTTTAAGCCCCAAATTCCAATAAAAAATAAAATTATTTCGAATTTTTAAAACGAAATAAATCTTAAAAATTTGGAATTTAAATATTGAGATTTCAAGGGTCTTTTTTGGGATTTGGAATTTAAATATTGGAATTAACAAGCGACGTTCTTAAATTTTATTAAAATAAATCAAATTTTACTTGTCTTTTTCAGTAAAAAATTTATTTTTGCACAAACTAAATCGACAAAAGATGTATTGGACATTAGAATTAGCATCCTATTTAAGTGATGCACCGTGGCCTGCTAACAAAGACGAACTTATTGACTACGCTATTAGAGCAGGAGCTCCTTTGGAAGTAGTAGAAAACCTACAGTCGATTGAAGACGAAGGCGAGATATATGAATCAATGGAAGAAATTTGGCCTGATTATCCAACAGACGAAGATTATCTTTGGAATGAGGATGAATATTAAAAAATAAACCAAAGGAAAAAGTCTCATCACCGAGGCTTTTTTTTTGGTTCAAATACACATTTACACAAAATAGAAATACAATAAATCATGAGTTTCATAAACAGTATTATTAAAGTCTTTGTAGGTGATAAATCACAGAAAGATGTTAAAGCTCTACAGCCTTATTTAAACAAAATTAAAACATTCGAAACCAGCTTAATGAGTTTGTCTCACGACGAATTGAGAGCTAGGACTACATATTTTAAACAAAAAATAAAAGAAGCCAGAGCTGATAAAGATGCTAAAATTGCTTCGCTTAAAGCAGAAGTAGAAAACATCGAAGACATCGATAAAAGAGAAGATCTTTATGATGCTATTGACACTCTTGAAAAAGAAGCTTACGAAATCTCCGAAAAGACTTTATTAGAAATTCTTCCTGAAGCCTTTTCTGTTGTTAAAGAAACTGCACGTCGTTTTAAAGACAATTCTTTTATTGAGGTTACCGCAACTGCAAAAGACCGCGAATTTTCAGCAACAAAAACATATGTTACTATTGAAGGTGACAAAGCTACATGGGCAAACAAATGGAATGCTGCCGGTAAAGAAATTACCTGGGATATGATTCATTATGATGTTCAGTTAATTGGTGGTATGGTTTTGCACGAAGGTAAAGTTGCCGAAATGCAAACAGGTGAAGGTAAAACTTTGGTTGCTACACTTCCGTTATACTTAAATGCTTTAACCGGAAACGGAGTTCATTTAGTAACTGTGAATGATTACCTTGCAAAACGTGATAGCACATGGAAAGCACCTTTATTCGAATTTCACGGTTTAACTGTTGATTGTATCGATAATCACCAGCCAAGTACGGAACAAAGAAAAAAAGCATACGACGCTGATATCACTTACGGAACCAACAACGAATTTGGTTTTGATTATTTAAGAGATAATATGGCACACTCGCCAAGCGATCTTGTACAAAGAAAACACAACTATGCAATTGTCGATGAGGTCGATTCTGTATTAATTGATGATGCAAGAACGCCACTTATTATTTCAGGACCGGTTCCTCAAGGAGATCGCCATGAATTTAATGAGTTGAAACCAAAAATCGAAAACTTAGTTGCACAACAGCGTCAGTTAGCAAATGGTTTCTTAGCAGAAGCTAAAAAATTAATCAAAGACGGAAATACCAAAGAAGGTGGCTTCTTATTGTTGAGAGCTTACAGAAGTTTACCTAAAAATAAAGCATTAATTAAATTTTTGAGTGAAGAAGGAATCAAACAATTGCTTCAAAAAACCGAAAACCAATACATGCAGGATAACAATCGCGAAATGCACAAAGTGGATGAAGCTTTGTATTTTGTAATTGAAGAAAAAAACAATCAGGTTGAATTGACTGATAATGGTATCAAATACCTTTCAGGAGATACAGATGCAGACTTTTTCGTGCTTCCGGATATTGGAACTGAAATTGCTGCTATCGAAAAACAAAAATTAGATAAAGACGCTGAAGCGGAAGCAAAAGAAAGATTGTTTCAGGATTTTGGTGTAAAAAGCGAGCGTATTCATACTCTTACTCAGCTTTTAAAAGCTTACGCTCTTTTCGAAAAAGACGTAGAGTACGTTATCATGGACAACAAAATTATGATTGTCGATGAGCAAACAGGTCGTATAATGGATGGCCGTCGTTATTCTGACGGTTTACACCAGGCGATCGAGGCTAAAGAAAATGTAAAGATTGAAGCTGCTACACAAACTTTTGCAACAGTTACATTACAGAATTATTTCAGAATGTACAGCAAATTAGGAGGTATGACAGGTACAGCGGTTACAGAAGCTGGCGAGTTATGGCAGATTTATAAACTGGATGTTGTTGAAATTCCAACCAACCGCGCTATTTCAAGACAAGATAAAGAAGATTATATCTACAAAACTACCCGTGAGAAATTCAATGCTGTTATTGAAGATGTAACAGAATTATCAAAAGCAGGAAGACCGGTATTAATTGGAACAACGTCTGTAGAGATTTCAGAATTATTAAGCCGTATGTTAAAAATGAGAGGCGTTACACATAACGTTTTGAATGCTAAAATGCACAAACAAGAGGCTCAAATTGTAGAAGAAGCAGGTAAAGCCGGAGTTGTAACCATTGCAACAAACATGGCTGGTCGTGGTACCGATATTAAATTGTCTCCAGAAGTTAAAGCTGCCGGAGGTTTAGCAATCGTGGGTACAGAGCGTCATGATTCTCGTCGTGTTGACAGACAGTTGCGTGGTCGTGCAGGACGTCAGGGAGATCCGGGAAGTTCACAATTCTATGTTTCTCTTGAAGATAACCTAATGCGTTTATTTGGTTCTGAAAGAGTGGCAAAAGTGATGGACAGAATGGGACTTCAGGAAGGTGAAGTTATCCAGCATTCGATGATGACTAAATCTATCGAACGTGCTCAGAAAAAAGTAGAAGAAAATAACTTTGGTGTTCGTAAACGTTTATTAGAATATGATGATGTAATGAACTCTCAACGTGAAGTAGTTTACAAACGCCGTCGCCATGCATTGTTTGGTGAGCGTTTGAAACTGGATATTGCAAACATGCTTTATGATACCTGCGAATTAATCGTTAGTCAAACAAAACCTGTAAATGATTTCAAAAATTTCGAATTTGATTTGATTCGTTATTTCTCAATCACTTCTCCAATTTCTGAAGCAGATTTCTTAAAATTATCTGATATCGAAATTACAGGAAAAATCTACAAAGAAACTTTAGCGTTCTATACAGAGAAAACTGAAAGAAGCGCAAGAGAAGCTTTCCCAATCATTAAAGGAGTTTACGAAGAGCCAAACAATCATTTTGAGCGTATCGTAGTTCCGTTTACTGACGGAATCAAAACCTTGAATGTGGTTACAGATTTGAAAAAAGCATACGATAGCGAAGGGGCTCAGTTAATTGCTGATTTCGAGAAAAACATTACTCTTTCTATTGTTGATGAAGCCTGGAAAAAACACTTACGTAAAATGGACGAATTGAAACAATCTGTTCAATTGGCTGTTCACGAACAGAAAGATCCATTGCTTATTTACAAATTAGAAGCTTTTAATTTATTTAGAGGAATGTTGGACAACGTAAATAAAGAAGTAATTTCATTCTTATTCAAAGGTGATTTACCAGCTCAAAACGTTCCTGAAATTCACGAAGCAAGAGAAGTTCGTCAAAAAGAAAACTTCAAATTAAGCAAAGATGAAATTCCGAATAGTGAAGACATCAACCGTGAAGCCGGAGAAACGCAACAGCGTCAGGTTACAGAAACGATTGTTAGAGATATGCCAAAAATCAACCGTAATGATACTGTAACAGTTCAGGAAGTTGCTACAGGTAAAACAGAAACAATGAAATATAAAAAGGCTGAAACTTTAATTGCCAATGGCACATGGGTTCTTGTAAAATAAGTTACAATTTACAGTCGCAATCTCAGTTTACACTAAAAACTGAAAACTGAGACTGAAAACTAAAATACAAGTTAGCGTTACAATTTCAATACAAACTGGAAACTGTGATTGCGACTAAACACTGAAAAATATCTCCGGCTACGTTTGTAATTGGAGATATTTTTTTTTGCAAAATGACAAAAAATCATACTATTTAAAAATAATAAAAATGTATTTTTGCAATCGAAAACAAAGAAACAGCTCTTGAAAAAGTTACTCATCATATTTCTTTCCTGTATGCTTTTAGTGCCATCATTTGGCAGTTTCTTCGTTTATACTTCATTTAAATTAAATCAGGAAGAAATTTCAAAAACGATTTGTGTACAGCGAAAAATGATCTTTAATTCGTGCAACGGCCGATGTGAACTTCAAAAAAGTCTGAAGAAATATGCCGACAACGAAAAAAAGATGCAAAACAACCTGAAAGAAAAAGGAGATGTTGTTTATATTAAAAATACACCTACAGCTAATTTTAAATTAGTTATACCTATCGCATCAGCAGCACAACTTTTTGCTTCTTTTGATGCGAAACCTATTTCGGTTTCCAATAGTACTTTTCATCCTCCATCCTATTTTATATAAGTTTTAGTACACTTTTCAATTCAAAACTGAAAAGATTTTTCTTGTCTCGATGTCAGGAAAATAACATGCTACTTTTAAAATTTATATAATTTAAAATGAAAAAAATATACTTTACCCTACTCATCATAGGGCAATGTGTTCTTGCACAAAATGAAGTGAAACAGGACACAATAAAATCTCAGGAACTCGAAAATGTCTTTATAACTGCTAATCGTACGGCAACTTTACGAAAAGAAACTCCTGTTGCCATCAGCAAATTGACTGCTAAAACTATTAACGAAGCCAAAGCAACTGCAGTTTATGAAATCATAAATAAAACGCCAGGTGTTTTAATGGTGAATTTAGGAAACGAACAGCATATGATGTCTATTCGTCAGCCTATGACAACCAATGCTTATTATTTATATCTGGAAGACGGCTTGCCAATTCGCCCAATGGGAATTTTCAATCACAATGCTTTATTAGAGATCAACCAGTTTAATCTTCAAAGTATTGAAGTTGTAAAAGGTCCGGTTTCTTCTTTGTACGGCCCGGAAGCGGTTGGCGGAACTATCAATCTAATTTCAATAAAACCAACTGTAGATCCCGAATTTAAGTTTGGAGTTCAGGCAGACAATTACGGTTACAGAAGATTTCAGGCTGCCGGAGGAGCAACAATTGGAAAAGTTGGTTTTCATATTGCCGGAATATCCAGTTTACAGGAAAACGGCTGGATGACTTACTCTGATTATAACAAAGACAATCTGAATGCGAGAATCGATTATAACATCTCCCCTTCTACCCGATTGATCAGTAATACCATGTACGGAAAATATTATTCAGACATGAGCGGAAGTGTTAATGAAGAAGCCTTTAACAATAGAACCTATAAAAGCACAACTGATTTTACTTACAGAAAATCTGATGCTTTACGAACAAGATTAACTTTAGAACACGATTGGAACGGCAATTCAAGCAGTTATATCACAGGATATCTGCGTGACAACAAATTAGGTCAAAATCCTTCATACGGAATCAAATGGAGCCAGACTGTAAATCCTACAACTGCAAAAGGTGAAATCAATTCGAATAATTTTAAAAGTTACGGTGCTATCGGACAACATACTCAAAAATTTAATTTCTTAAATGCCAAACTGGTTGCCGGAGCATTATATGATTATTCTCCCGTAACGTATTGGTCTTATGTAATTGATCTAAAAGCCAATCTAAATCCAGGAGAAGCCGGAAAACAAACCGTAAATTCTTATGAAATTATCGCAGAACATCCGGACTCAAAATTAGCAGATTATTCAGCAGATATTTTTAACACAGCTGGTTATGCACAATTGAGTTTTAATCTATTTGAAAAATTAGTTATCACGGTTGGTAGCCGTTACGACAACATGAAAGTGGATTACGAAAATGCTTTAGACAATTCTACCGGAAGCAAAGTTTATGATAAAATGACTTTTAAAGCCGGAGCCAATTACAATCCGTTTGAATTTGCAGGTCTTTATGGCAATTATTCACAAGGATTTGCACCTCCGGGAATCACTTCTATCTTCAGAACAAAACCTGGCACTGGAGGAACAACAGGCGTACCAGCTGACTTTTATTATAATCTCGAACCTGCAACTTTCAATAACTACGAAGTGGGCGGATGGCTTTCTTTCCTTCAGAATAAATTAAATTTTGATTATGCTTTCTATTATATGGAAGGAAAAAATGAGTTATTAAACATCAAACTTCCGGATAATTCTACTGATTATCGCTCGGCAGGAGAAACCCGTCATAAAGGAATTGAATTTGGAGTATCCTACCGCCCTTCAAAAGAATTTAATTTACGTCTTGGCGGAACTTATGCACAACATAACTATATTGACTTTAAACTTTCAGACAAACCATCTGATCCGATTCAGAATTTAAACGGAAAAGAAATGCCTGCAGCGCCAAGATGGTCCGGAAATTCAGAAATAAGTTATTACCCAGACTGGCTTCCCAACTTCAGAACTTCTATCGAATGGCAACATGTAGGCAGTTACTATCAGGATCAGATTAATACCGTAAAATATGATGGTTACAATTTATTCAATGCCAGAATTGGGTACCAATGGAAAAAAATTGAAATCTACGGAAATGTCATGAACCTAACCGATAAATTATACGCTTATAACGTTTCGAGAGCAAACACAACAGGGGCGCAGCCAACTTATACAGCAGCAGCACCAAGAACATTTGTATTCGGAATACAATATCATTTTTCACTAAAAAAATAAGTATTAGAAGCTAATCCCGCTCTACGCTATATCTTTTGTGGCGAACCCCGCCACAAAAGGATATCGCTTCGATCGGGGCTAAAAAACGGAACAATGAACAAAGAAATAACAGCCAAAAAATCTAAAAAGAAAGATTCGAAATTCATAAAAAAAATCAAACAGCACATGTACCAATGGCATCGTGTAATTGGTTTAATCACCATTATCCCTGTTATCTTCTGGACATTATCCGGTTTGATGCATCCGTTTATGGCGCATTTTTTCAAACCCGAAATCGCACATGATAAAATCGAACAGCAAATCATTCCTAAAAATCAACTGAAATTTTCTATTCAGGAAGTACTGAAGCAAAATTTTATCAAGGATTTCAAAAATTTCCGGATCGTTCAATTCAACAACAGCACTTATTATCAGGTAAAAATGATTGCCGGTGATTTACTGTATTTTGATACTTCAAATGCAAAAAAAATCGAAAATGGAGATCAAAAATATGCCGAATGGCTTTCAAGATATTTTTTGGATGATCAAAAAAGCGCTCTAAAAAACAGTGAAATTGTAACCGAATTTACTTCACAATACAAATATGTAAATCGCTATTTACCGGTTTACAAATTTACTTTTGATCGTGAAGATGAAATGCAGGTTTACGTTGAAACCTCATCTGGCAAACTCGCTACTTTCAATCCGGCTTCCAGACAATGGTTCATTTGGTTTTTTGATGTATTTCATAACTGGTCATTTATAGATGCTATTTCCAACAACAGCATCCGTATTATTACCATGATCTTACTCCTGTCCATAATTGGATTTTCTGCCCTGAGCGGTCTTCTGATTTATGGTTTACTTTGGAAACAATTCAAAAAAACGGATAGTTTAACTCCTAAAAAAGGGCTTAGAAAATACCATCGCCAAATTGGGATCTGGGTTTCACTTTTCACTTTGACTTTTGCTTTTAGCGGTGCGTATCATGCCACTACAAAATGGTCACCCTATACCTTATCCCAAATGGTTTACGAACCGACATTTTCAACCAAGGAAATTCCCAGAGCAAATAACAAGCTTGATTTAGACTGGAGCCGTTTTCAAAACATGAGTATTATTACACTAAACGACACTACTTATTATCGTTGTCAATTGGCTGAAAAAGAAACAAAAAGACACAAAAAACCAAAATTAGATTCTAAATGGAACAAAAAAGATGATAAAAAATCTGAAGTCGTTTACATCAACGCAACTACAAATAAAATTGCGCCAAACCTGGATTTAGAATATGCAGAATTTTTAGCTTATTATTTTACCGATGGGGCACCAAAAGCTTCGTGTTGCGAAATGATTGACACGTCAGAAGATGATTCTGAGCCTTCATTTGAAAATATAAAACTATTAGAATCAAAAGTTTTAACTGATTTTGAAAGCAGGGAATATGGTTTTGTAAACAAAAGACTGCCGGTAATAAAACTGGCTTATGATACACCTGAAAAAACAACTTATTTCATCGAAACTTCAACTTCACGATTGGCAGCTGTTGTTAAAAATGCTGATAAAGTGGAAGGATATTCGTTTGCAATTTTACATAAATTTTTATTCATGGACTGGGCAGGAAAAAACATTCGGGATCTGACCATGGTTTTGGCGGCATTAACCATACTAATTGTTAGTATACTTGGGTTTATTTTGTTTTTAAAGAAGTAGTACACAAATCGAGCGATGAAAAGGATGATTTAATTTATGCCAAACCAAGTTGAAAAAATTTAAGACAACACAAACAAACACCTGCAATTTTAAAAAAGTTGTAGGTGTTTTTATTTTACAAAAATTTATAAAATTCAAATTATTTGTTTAATTCAGATACTAACATTAAAAAAACATCAATAATTTCAAAATTGATAGAAAAATAACTCATTTTAGTTATCTTTATTAAAATAATTCATATGAAAAAATTATTACTTCTATTGTTAATTGCCTTTGTCTTTACTTCCTGTTTACGCCTTGAAAACAATTCCTGGGAAGAAAATCAATATAAACCAGTAGTCCTTCAAAGAAGTGTTTTTGAAAAATCTATTGTATTAGAGAATGCCCAAACTATTACAAAGTCTGGTAAAATTTATATAAAAGGTGATTTAATGTTTATTAATGATGTAAATAAAGGATTTCATGTTTACGATTATTCAGATCCTAAAAATCCTGTCCGTTTACAATTTATAAAAGCACCGGGAGCAACAGATCTTGCTATAATTGATGATGTTATTTACATTAATCAGGCTGTAGATTTGGTAACGATAAAGTACAATTCTGCCACAAAAAAAATTGACATTACGAATAGGAACAAAAATGTCTTTCCGCAAAAAAAATCACCAAATGGTTTTTCTGGAAATCCCCGTGAAAATGAAATCATAATTGACTGGAAAACTAACTAATCGATTTTATTATCAGTCCGCTATTCTAAAATTCAAATATCGAATTTTTAAACTACCACTTAAAATGAAAAAAATTATATCTTCATTAATTGTTTTATTTTTAATTAGCTGCTCCGATTCGGATTCATCAGGAAGTGGCGAAATTGGTCAGGGAGGTTCTCTTGCCGTTTTTGCTATAAAAGGAAATTATCTTTATAGTGTGGATGAAATGAAACTAAATGTTTTTTCTTTAATCGACAAAGAGAAACCGGTAAAAGTCAACGAAATTCCAATTGGTTTTAATATTGAAACCTTATTTTCTTATGGTGAAAATCTATATGTTGGATCCAGAAATGGAATGTTTATTTATTCTATCAAAAATCCTGAGAACCCTACTAAATTATCAGATGTCCAGCATTTTACTGCCTGCGACCCGGTAATAGCCAACAACACTCATTCTTTTGTAACTCTAAATTCAAATACTTTTTGTGGAAACAATATTAATGTCTTACAGGTCTATGACACAAAAGACCTTAAAAATCCAAAATTAATACATAGCAGAACATTAGCTCACCCTAAAGGAATTGGCTTTTTTAATACCGATTATTTATTGGTTTGCGACGACGTCATAAAAATATTTAATATTCAAAATCCTGCTGAACCCGTATTGGTTCATTCGATAGACAAAGAATGTTTTGATGTAATAATTAGAAATAATACTCTATTTGCAATTGGCAATAACGGAATTTATCATTACGAATTAAACTCCAACAACATAAAAGATGTAAAATTACTAAGCGAAATACATTTCTAATGCTCCTCGTAATAGCGAGCTTCAATCCGTTTAATATCTTTAATCGAATTTCTTGCCCAGGACAAACGTTTTTCTAAAATTTCTTGTTCTGATAATTGCCAATTGATATCTGAATTTCGTAATCTGTTGGTTAAATTCTGAATGATGATCGCTGCCGAAACCGAAATATTCAAACTCTCTGTAAAACCAACCATCGGAATCTTTAGAAAACCATCTGCTTTGTCTAATATTTCCTGAGAAAGTCCGTCGCGTTCTGTACCAAAAAACAATGCGCTAGGCTTTGTAATATCAAAATCTTCCAGCAGACAGTCATTTTCATGAGGTGTTGTTGCTATAATTTGATAACCCTGATTTTTTAAAGTTGAAATGCAAGTAGCAACCGAATCAAATTGATTGATATCAACCCATTTTTGAGCGCCCATAGCAATTTCTTTATCGATCTTTTTTCCGTAACGTTGCTCAATAACATTTAATTCCTGAATTCCGAAAACCTCACAACTGCGCATTACCGCACTCGTATTATGCATCTGAAAAACATCTTCAACAGCAATCGTGAAATGTTTGGTACGATTCGCCAAAACATTCAAAAATCTCTCTTTGCGGTTATCTGTTAATATATTTTCAAGAAATACGAGGTAATCTAAATCAATCATTTTGGTTTTGTTTGGCGCAAAAATAATAAAAAAATCAGGTAAGAAGATTATGCTTTTTGAGGTTTAAGAAATCAACTTAAAACCATAAATCAGTGAAAGTTTTCATCAAATAAAGGCAAAAAACCTTTTATCGATTCGTTACTCGTAAAAAATGCAATTTCGGTTAGTTTCATTCGTGTATAATCAGCAAAAGTTTTTATTATCATTATATTTTTCTTTTCATCATAATACCCCACAAGGTTCTCCCACTGTTTTACTTTAGTTGGCTCAAAATTTCCAATAAATTCGTTTCTCAATTCTTCAAATTGAGTATCAAGATACCCTACCGTTTTAGTAAAACTTACATCTAATAATAAAGAATCTTTTTTTGAAAATGAAAAATATGCGGTTTCTGAATCACTGATTAATTTCTTTTGAACAAAAGTTTTATCTGTAATTGTTTTTCCAAATTTATTCTGAACTTTATAATAATTGACTTTTAGCTGACCAAAAGAAAAATTACAAACTATTAGCAAAATCCATACTGTTTTCATTTTCTGATTTTAATGTGAAGCTAAAATAGCTATTGCCTTTTAAAAATTTCTTATTTGATTATATATGAAGTTCGAATCTTAATTTTCTTTAAGAATAAAACTGGTATGTTTTAATTCGTACTATTTCTAAAATCGGTTATTTTTACTAATTACTAACTACCTCATAAAAACAACCTTTAATGAACAAGCAATTTTATAAGAGCTTTTTTTGCACCTTATTCCTAACCCTTTTTGCCTGTGCAACAAAATCATCAAAAGAAATTCCAGTTGGATATGGCTGGAGCAATAATTCTGTTAATACCGTTAAATTCAGAAAAAATGCTGTAACTACTTTTAAAAATTTTCAGTTTACAGCATATTATGATGATAGTGGCGCATTAATTTTAGCCAAAAGAAAACTAAATACCAACTCATGGGAAATTTTAAAAACTGATTACTTCGGCAATGCAAAAGACGCTCATAACAGCATTAGTATTGCTGTAGACGGAGATGGCTTTTTACATGTAAGCTGGGATCATCATGACACCAGACTGCGATATGCGAAAAGTAAATTACCGCTAAGTTTAGATTTAGGTAATGAAGAATCAATGACCAATATTGCAGAAGAAAAAGTAACGTATCCTGAATTTTACAATCTACCTAACGGGAATTTATTGTTTTTTTATCGTTCGGGTTCTTCGGGAAGAGGAAATATGATTATTAATTCCTATTCTTTGAAAGACAAAAAATGGTCACAAATTCAAAGCAATTTATTAAACGGCGAAGATAAAAGAAGTGCTTACTGGCAGGCAAAAGTAGATGAAAAAGGCACAATACATCTGTCCTGGGTCTGGAGAGAAAGCTGGGATGTTTCGACGAATCACGACATCTGTTATGCCCGCTCTTTTGATGGCGGTTTGACTTGGGAAAAATCAAATGGAGAAAAATACAATTTACCCATAACTGTCGCATCTGCAGAAATTGCCTGGAAAATTCCGGAAAAATCGAGTTTAATCAACCAAACTTCGATAACGGCAGATAAAAACGGAAATCCTTATATTGCGAATTATTGGAGTGAAAACAATATTCCGCAATTTCAGATTGTTTATTTAGAAAATGGTAGCTGGAAAAAATCGAATACAGGTTTCAGACAAACTTCTTTTTATTTAGGCGGCGGCGGCACCAAAAAAATCCCGATTTCAAGACCCGATTTATTGATTAAAGAAGAAGGGAAAAATCGTTATTTGTACCTTCTTTTTAGAGATAGCGAAAGAGAAAACAAAGTTTCAATGGCTTACACAAATTTAAGCGAAGACAGTAATTGGAAAGTAACAGATTTAACCACAACCTCAATACGCGAATGGGAACCTAATTATGATATTTCACTTTGGGAAAAGCAAAAAAAACTTCATATCTTTCTTCAGAATGTAAATCAGGTTGATGGCGAAGGTCTGGTAAAATCAGAACCGACAATGGTGCGAATACTAGAAGTGAATCAATTACCAAAATAATTGCAATACAACAAAATGAAAAAGAAATTAGTGGTACTAACCGGAGCCGGAATAAGTGCTGAAAGCGGCATCAAAACATTTCGTGACAGTGACGGATTATGGGAAGGTCATGACGTAATGGAAGTAGCAACTCCCGAAGGATGGCATAAAAATCAGGAACTGGTTTTGGATTTTTACAATAAAAGACGACAACAGCTTAAAGAAGTCGAGCCAAATTTAGGACACAAAATTTTAGCCGAATTAGAAAAAGATTTTGATGTTTATATCATCACTCAAAATGTTGATGATTTACACGAAAGAGCCGGAAGTTCCAAAGTTTTACATTTGCATGGAGAATTACTAAAAGTCAGAAGTACCAAAAATCGGGATTTGATTTTAGACTGGACAGAGGATTTAGCAACCGGAGATCTGGATGAAAACGGACACCAGCTCCGCCCGCATATTGTGTGGTTTGGCGAAGATGTTCCGGCACTTGAAGAAGCCATTGCCATAACGGAGACCGCTGATTATTTTGCCGTAATCGGAACTTCTCTTCAGGTTTATCCTGCTGCAGGGTTAATCAGTTACACCTATAGCATTACGCCAGTTTTCTACATTGATCCGAAGCCAATTGCAATTCCAAATATTAGAAACAAGGTTGAAACAATCGCAAAATTTGCTTCAGAAGGAGTAGCTGATTTGAGAGAAAAATTATTGAATTTAGAAAAGACAAAATGATTTTTGAAAGCTGGCTGCAAGAGTTATCCCAATTTAATCTGGCTTCTGTGACTGTTTTTTTTCTGATTGAAAACTTGGTTTTAATCTATATTTCAGTTTTAATCGGAAGAATAATTGAGCCTGAAAATACCGTTTTAAAAAAGTCAGACCGCAAATGGGTCTTTTCGACCCTGATTTGCAATACGTTTATAACAATATTGGGGTTCGAATTGTACCTTTTAGGAATCTTAAAAATAGATTTTTCAGCATCAATTGCATCTCTATTCTTTGATACATTACTGCTGATCATTTTGATGGACTTTTTTATGTTCTGCTTTCATTTTCTGGCGCATCGCTTAAAATGGTTCAACCCAATTCACAAGCTTCATCACACCCATGTTGACACTAATGTTTATAGTCTTTATGTCCTTCATCCAATTGAAACTTTAGGATTCGGTTTTATCTGGCTGTTTTTAATTACGCTTTTAAAGTTAAATTATTTGAGCATCATTATTTACCTCATTTTAAATTTATCGTACGGAATATTTGGTCATTTAAAGACAGATATATTTCCGGATTTTTGGTACAGAAATGCTTTTACAAAATGGATTTCGACTACAAAATTTCATAATGACCATCATAAAAATGAATCCCGTAATTATGGTTTCTATTTCACTATTTGGGATAAAATTTTCAAAACCATAATTTAAACCATAATATAGCTTCAGTAATTTTCAGAAGTTTTAACAATACCTTATATTTGCACCTTTCGAAAAACAACATAACGATGACTACTCTAAACGAATTGAATGCTATATCCCCAATTGACGGAAGATATAGAAGTAAAACCCAAAATTTAGCACCTTTCTTCTCTGAAGAAGCTTTAATAAAATATCGTGTATTAGTTGAAGTTGAATACTTTATTGCTTTATGTGAAATTCCACTACCACAATTACAGGGCATTAATTCAGATTTATTTGAAAGTCTTCGTAATATCTACAAGAGTTTCTCTACTGAAGATGCGCTTTGGATTAAAGAAACTGAAAAAGTAACCAACCACGACGTAAAAGCGGTTGAATATTTTATCAAAGATGCTTTTGAAAAATTAGGTTTGTCACAATACAAAGAGTTCATTCACTTCGGATTGACATCTCAGGATATTAACAATACTGCTATCCCGCTTTCTACAAAAGAAGCTTTTGAAAAGGTTTACATGCCTTCTTTAATTTCTTTGATTTCTAAATTGAAAGAATTAAGTGTTGAATGGGCAGCTATTCCGATGCTGGCACGTACACATGGGCAGCCTGCCTCTCCTACCCGTTTGGGAAAAGAAATTTTGGTTTTTGTAGAGCGTTTAGAAGAGCAGATGCGTTTGTTGTTCAACATTCCGTTTGCAGCAAAATTTGGTGGTGCAACAGGAAACTTCAACGCACATCATGTAGCTTACCCACAAATTGACTGGAAACAATTCGGAACTAAATTCGTAGAAACCGGTTTAGGTCTACAACATTCATTTCCAACTACTCAAATTGAACATTACGATCATTTTGCTGCTTTTTTTGACGGCTTAAAAAGAATCAACAATATCATTATCGACTTAGATCGTGATATCTGGACGTATGTTTCAATGGATTATTTCAAGCAAAAAATCAAAGAAGGTGAAATTGGTTCATCGGCAATGCCACATAAAGTAAACCCTATTGATTTTGAAAACTCAGAAGGAAACTTAGGAATTGCAAATGCTATTTTCGAACATTTGGCTGCTAAGCTACCAATCTCAAGATTACAGCGTGATTTAACTGACAGTACTGTTTTAAGAAATATTGGAGTTCCTGTAGGACACACAATCATTGCTTTTGAAGCGACTTTGAAAGGCTTGAACAAGTTACTTTTAAACGAAAGTAAATTTGCCGAAGATTTGGAACGAAACTGGGCAGTTGTGGCTGAAGCAATTCAGACTATTTTACGTCGCGAAGCGTATCCAAATCCGTATGAAGCTTTAAAAGGGTTAACCAGAACCAATGAAGCTATTGATAAGAATGCAATTCATAATTTTATTGCAACTTTAGAAGTTTCTGATTCTGTCAGAGCAGAATTAATGCAGATAACTCCTAGTAATTACACAGGAATTTAAAGAAAACCTAAAATATTTTGTCAAAAAAAGCTATCTTTATCGGGATAGCTTTTTTTATTTAATACGGAATCTAGTCCAGATTACTTCACTTAACTTTTATTTTTATAGGAGTTCAGTAAATTCCATTTTAAATGAAAAGCCTTTTGTAAAAAAACATATTTTTTTTAGATACAGAGCGCCCAACGGAAGCTCCTGGAGCTGTTTAAAAATAGGTGTTTTGAACAAAAGCTTGGAATGGAAATCTGGATTAAGCTCCTGAAAAAAATACCGCCTTTTTATATGATTGCCTTAACCGCCACTGCCGAAACTACACACCACTTACAACCTTTAATTAGTGATCTGGGATTAATCCTGATGACTGCCGGAATTGCTGTACTTATTTTTAAAAAAATGAAACAGCCATTGGTTTTGGGATACCTGATTGCAGGCTTTTTAGCCGGAAACCATTTTGACTTTTTTCCTTCGATAACTGATATGAAAAGTGTTGAAGTCTGGGCTGAAATTGGAGTTATCTTTTTACTTTTTAGTTTGGGACTCGAATTTAGTTTTAAAAAGCTAATGAAGGTTGGCGGAACCTCATCTGTCACTGCTATAACGCAGATTGCATTCATGACACTCATTGGTTATTGTGTTGGACAATGGATGGGTTGGGGAAAAATGGACAGTATTTTTCTTGGGGCGACGCTTTCGATTTCTTCTACAACAATTATCATCAGAGCGTTTGACGAATTAGGTGTTAAAGGAAAAAAATTCGTTGGAATTGTTTTCGGAGCTCTGATTGTTGAGGATATTGTTGCGATTTTAATGCTTGTTTTGTTATCTACTATCGCTGTAAGTAATGAAGTATCAGGTGGAGAACTATTACAATCTGTCTTAAAGCTAATTTTCTTTTTAATTATTTGGTTTTTGGGCGGAATCTTTATTATTCCAACCATTCTAAAAAAAACCAAACATCTTTTAACAGATGAAATGCTGCTCATCATTTCACTGGCCATGTGTTTGATGATGGTGATTTTTGCTGCAAATGTTGGATTTTCTCCTGCTCTTGGGGCTTTTATAATGGGTTCTATTATTGCAGAAACTACTCAGGCAGAAAAAATTGAACATTTGATTCAGCCTGTAAAAGACTTATTTGGAGCCGTTTTCTTTGTATCTGTAGGGATGTTAATTAATCCGGTAACATTAGTTGATTTTGCACTTCCTGTTTTGATTATCACGCTGGTAACTATTTTTGGAAAAGCATTCAGTTCTTCATTTGGCGCATTATTATCAGGCCAGCCTTTGAAACAATCTGTACAAACGGGAATGAGTCTGGCGCAAATTGGAGAATTCTCTTTTATCATCGCCACACTTGGCATGACACTTAAAGTCACAAGCGGTTTCCTGTATCCTATAATTGTAGCCGTTTCTGCCATTACAACCTTTACCACACCTTTTTTAATTAAATATTCTGAATCGTTTGCGCTAGCTTTAGAACAAAAAATGCCGAAAAAATGGGTAAAAAACATTAACCGTTACAGTGTAAATGCTCAGGCAATTAAATCCGTAAGTACCTGGCAGATTGTGCTGCGCTCTTCGATAACCCAAATTATTCTTCATACTATAATCATTACTGCAATTGTTTTATTATCATCCAAATTTGTAGCGCCTTTAGTAGCCGATACACGTTTCGGAAATACATTGGCAGCTTTATTAACTTTGGTTATAATCGCTCCGTTTTTATGGGCACTTTCACTTCGTCGTGTCAAAGTTGAAGAGGTTGAAAGATTATGGGAAGAACGCAAATATCGCGGGGCTCTCTTGATGCTTATTTTAATTAGAATGAGTTTGGGATTATTTTTCGTTGGATTTTTACTGAATATTTTCTTCTCTCCCCTAGTCGCTTTTATTGCATTGATAATTGCGATTGTAGCTTACCAAATTTTTCCTAAAAAATTAAACGAACAATATCATAAAATCGAAAATCACTTTTTGAAGAATTTAAATGACCGCGAAAACAAAAAGATAGACAGAAGATATGCCAACTTAATGCCCTGGGACGGTCATATGTCTATTTTTGATATTGGAAAAGAATCGAACCTTGCCGGAAAAACATTAGAAGAATTACGCATTAGAGAATCAATGGGAATTAATATTGCGTACATCAGACGTGGAGAAGTCACAATTTCGATTCCGACTAAAACCGAACGTTTATTTCCGGGCGATGAAATTTCAGTAATTGGTACCGATGCCCAAATTACTGAGTTTACTAATTATTTGAACCAGAATGAAATTGAAGCTGCTAAAAATGTAGAAGAATCTGAAGTCGTACTGCGTCAGCTGGAACTTTCTAATGAGGACTTCATGGAAAAAAGCATTGGTCAGTTTAGAGGAAAAACCGGGGGAATGGTGGTTGGAATCGAAAGAAACGGAAACCGAATCCTAAATCCTGAGTCCAGTTTGATTTTACAGCAAAATGATATTATCTGGGTAGTTGGTGACAAGAAAAAGATGACTGAGTTGCTAAAAACCCGCTAAGAAGCTCAGATACTAAGTTGCTAAGTTTTTCCTAATGACAATAAACTTATAAGGTGCTAATTTTCCAATATTATGATCTTGGAAAATTAACACCTTAGTATCTTAGAAGCTCAAAAAAAAAAGCTTATTTATTTGGCTGTGGTGTCAAACGTAAATACGGTTTGATTGGTGTATGTCCTTTTGGGAATTTTGCCGGAATATCACTATCCGGAACTGCCGGTGAAATCACCACATCCTGACCATCTTTCCAGTTAGCCGGAGTTGCCACACTATAATTTGCCGTTAACTGTAAACTATCTATTACACGAAGTAACTCATCGAAATTCCTTCCTGTAGAAGCCGGATACGTTAAGGTAAGTTTGATTTTTTTATCAGATCCAATTACAAAAACAGAGCGCACTGTAAATTTATCGCTTGCATTTGGGTGCAGCATATCGTATAAATTAGCTACTTTTTTATCTTCGTCAGCAATAATTGGAAAATTAACTGTTGTATTTTGAGTTTCGTTAATGTCTTTGATCCACTCTAAATGTGACTGTAAACCGTCTACACTCAAAGCGATAACCTTTGTATTTCTTTTGGTAAATTCCGGAACATAATTCGCTACTGTTCCTAATTCAGTTGTACAAACAGGGGTAAAATCTGCAGGATGCGAAAATAAAACACCCCATGAATCTCCCAACCATTCATGAAAATTAATAGTTCCCTGTGTAGTTTCTGCCTGAAAATCCGGAGCTATATCGCCTAATCTTAATGTTGACATAATTATATTTTTTAGTTCCTCTAAAATTAACTAAAAAATACATTCAGAATACAATCATTATTTAAAAATTAGTTAAAATTCTATTTTCCCTATATAATTAATTCATAATCAAATTAAACTGACAATAAAGTACCAAATTGCAAGGGTTAGGAAAGAAACCGGAATCCCAAAACCAATCATCATGCTGCTTAATTTTGGTTTCAAACCATAAGTCGAAGCCAGAATCGCACCCGTAATCATGGGTGCCATAGCAGTTTCCATTATTGTAATTTTTATAGGTTCAGAATGCTGTTTGAAAATAAAAACGTATAAAACTAAAAGGACAAACGGAACCAGAATAAGTTTGAAGAAAAGTCCCAGACGTAAAAATTTCCAATGTTGGCTTTTACGATCAAAACTCAACT
The DNA here is from genome assembly GCF_903819435.1 of Flavobacterium salmonis. Taxonomy (GTDB): domain Bacteria; phylum Bacteroidota; class Bacteroidia; order Flavobacteriales; family Flavobacteriaceae; genus Flavobacterium; species Flavobacterium chungangense. The sequence goes on from NZ_CAIJDP010000068.1 coordinate 419,950, forward strand.
GTAATCCTACCGATAATAAAGCAAGCGGGGTTACAAAACTTCCTATTTTCAATAAAATAGATTGAATATTCAAATCTAAATCGTAGTCATATACATTCATTAAACAGGCCAGAACAAACATGATGAACGGAGGAAATAAGAGTATCTTCCTGATGATGCTCAACGTATCGGGACTCCCTTTAGAATAAAAAGCAGCTACAAAAACCCCTAATGTTGAAACCACTACAAATGTTCCGGGCTGATCTACCAAAACTGCTGTTTCTAATCCTTTTTTCCCAAACAAAGCTTCAATTATAGGATAACCTAAAAATGATGAATTGCTTAATCCTGCAGTTAAAATCAAACAGCCAATGAGTTTATTGGACCATTTTAATTTCTTTCCTAAAAAATGAAAAAACACAAATGCCAGAATAAAAGTAATCCAGCCCGCTCCTATTGGAAACAATAATTCATTGCTCCATTTAATTTTCGGAATATGATATAAGGTGATGGCAGGAAGACATAAATAAATGACAATTTTGTTTAAAACCTTGTAAGTATTAGACGGAAAACCTTTCACTTTTTGCAAAAGCAATCCTAAAAATAAAAAGAAGAATATTAAAATAAAGTTGTTCATATCAAAGCTTGAGCACAAAAGTAGGGATTTATTAACTGTTGAGTTGAACAAATTATAGCACTTCTTTAAGTTTTTTGTTACTTTTAATATATAACTCTAAAAGTAATGCAGCAAATAAGAGACAATTTAGAACGAATGGCAAAACTCTCTGATGAAGACTGGAATACCTTTTCCTCAAAACTCACCCGTCAGGAATTTCCAAAGAAAACAACCATACTTAAAACCGGTCATGTTGAAAATTATCTTTCTTTTGTAGAAAAAGGAATCGTTAGATATTATGTCCCCTCTGAAAACAAAGACCTCACATTTACTTTTGGATTTGATGGCGAATTTGTAAGTGGTTATGATTCATTCATTACCAGATTACCCGCAAACTACACCGTAGAAGCTCTTGTAGACACAATACTTTGGCGTATCTCTTACAATGATCTCCAAGACATTTATACCGTGACCAAAATTGGTAATACAATCGGCAGATTAGCAAGCGAGGGATTATTTCTAAAAAAATCAAAAAGAGAACTGTCATTACTGAACGAGTCAGCAGAACAACGATATCGTAATTTATTCACAGAACAACCTCAATTAATTCAAAAAATACCCCAAAAATACCTTGCATCCTATATTGGTATTACTCCACAAGCTTTAAGCCGAATACGAAAACGCATTTATTAACCCAAGTTCATTGTTTTAGGTTTCATTAGTATGCAACTTTGTATCATAAATCAAAAAGATATGGAAACCTTAATTGTGCTCTTTGGAGTTTTTACACTAACACTACTTACTATTTGGCTTACAACCAAACGCCTTGAATTTAGATTTTCAGGCAGAGTTGCTATGGCACTCATGCTGGTATTTACAGCTGTAGGTCATTTTGTTTTTACGAAAGGAATGACAATGATGATTCCTTTTCTACCCTTGCCAAATGTAATTGTCATTTTTACAGGAGTTATAGAGTTAATTGCAGCAATTGGACTACTGTTCCGCAATACCAAAGTCCTAACGGGGAAACTGCTTATTTTATTTTTCATCTTACTGTTCCCTGCTAATATTTATGCCGCAATTCACCACATTAACTTGCAAACTGCCGACTATACAGGCAAAGGCATATCGTATTTATGGATTAGAATACCTATGCAGCTTCTTTTTATTACCTGGGCATATTTTTCGACTATAAATCAATCAAAAATCAAAATAGTCAATCAGGGAAATGTACATCCTTAAAAATGAACGATTTACCCATTTTAGCTTTAGTTTCAATTTGTAGTTTTTAACTGTTATAAATTAATTTTTAGTTAAAATTAGTTTTTGTACTATAAAATGGCTTAAATTTGTAATATATTTTATTACAGTATGCTGTCAGGTAAATTTGCCATCTCGGTTCACATTCTTACTTTACTCACTAAATTTCCGAATGATTATTTGTCATCAGAGTTTATTGCAGGAAGTATGAACCTGAACCCTGTTTTGGTCCGAAAAGAAATTGCAAACCTAAAAGCACATCATATTGTAGAAAGCAAAGAAGGCAAAAATGGAGGGACAAAATTATCTAAAGCAGCTTCAAATATAACTTTAAAAGAAATATTTGAAATGACTTTTGAGAATATCGGTTTGGGTTATGCTAAAAATCAGCCTAATCCGGATTGTCCTGTTGGAAAAAAAATCAATCAGAATCTCGATGCATTATACGTAGAAATGAATCAGAAAGTCTGTGAGCAATTAGAAAACATTTCTCTGGAAGATTTTTCGACCCAATTTTAAAAACCATTTTTTTAACTAAAACTGTAACTTTTTTTATTACTAAATAAATTTATATACTATGAAAATCGCAATTATTGGAGCTACAGGCTTCGTTGGAACAGCTATTTTAAATGAATTGGCAGACAGAAAACACGAAATTACAGCAATAGCCAGAACACCAAAAGACACCACAAATGCAACCTGGATCGCAGCAGATGTTTATGATGTTGACTCATTGGCAGAAACTTTAAAAGGTCATGATGTTGTAGTGAATGCATTTAATCCGGGTTGGACAAATCCAAACATTTATGATGATTCCATTAGAGGATCAAAAGCAATCCAGGCTGCTGTAAAACAATCTGGCGTAAAACGTTTCATCACAATTGGAGGTGCCGGCAGCTTATTTGTGGCACCGGGTTTACAAGCAATTGACACTCCTGATTTCCCGAAAGAAATTTTTGATGGTGCAAATGCAGCGAGACATTATTTAGAAATTATAAAAGAAGAAAAAGAACTGGATTGGGCATTTTTTAGTCCTGCTTTTGAAATGCATCAGGGAACCAAAACCGGAAGAACAGGAAAATACCGTTTAGGTCTGGAAAACCCTGTTTTTAATGATGAACAAAGAAGCATTTTATCTGTAGAAGATTTAGCGGTTGTGATTGCTGATGAAATCGAAACTCCAAAACACCATCAGGTTAGATTTACTGCTGGGTATTAATCAAATACAGATTTCACAAATTAGCATGAATTTAAAAGTGAGACAACTAATTCGTGTTTTAACAAAAAACAGTTTCCTAGGCAATTTTCTGCTTTTGAAACTGTTTTTGTTTTCAGTACTTTTACCATTCTAAAAAATGTGTTTTGTCAAGTTCAAATAAGCAGGCCGACAGTTTAAACGAAAAGGCTGGAATTTCATCTCCCGAAATCACCAATGCTTCGGCAATCAGCCAAATTAAAAACAAACGCAGGCAACAGCCATCCGCTGACGAATTGATTTCAGGAATACTTTCCGGAAACCGAACAGCTCTAAGCCGTGCTATTACTTTAATCGAAAGCACAAATCCGGAACATACTGAAAAAGCAAATGAGGTTATTAAAGGATGTCTGCCTAAAGCTAATAAATCCATCCGAATAGGAATTACAGGTGTTCCGGGTGTTGGAAAAAGCACTTTTATTGAGGCTTTTGGAACTTTCCTGACGCAATTAGGAAAAAAAGTCGCCGTTTTAGCGGTAGATCCAAGCAGTTCTCTTTCTCACGGCAGTATTTTAGGGGATAAAACCCGAATGGAAGAATTGGTAAAAGATGAAAATGCTTTTATAAGACCAAGTGCTTCCGGCGAAACTTTAGGTGGTGTGGCTAGAAAAACCCGTGAGTCTATTATCCTTTGTGAAGCTGCAGGTTTTGATACAATTATTATTGAAACGGTTGGTGTTGGTCAAAGCGAAACAGCCGTTCACAGTATGGTTGACTTCTTTTTATTACTCAAAATTTCCGGTGCCGGTGATGAACTTCAGGGAATCAAACGTGGTATTATGGAAATGGCTGATGCAATTGTAATCAACAAGGCTGACGGAGACAATATCAAAAAAGCAAATTTGGCCAAAGTTGAATTTAACAGAGCCTTGCATTTATTTCCTTCCAAAAAATCAACCTGGCGGCCAAAAGTTACAACTTGCAGCGCCATAATTAAAGATGGTATTTCAGAAGTCTGGGAAACGATTTCTGAATATTTTGAAATAACTCATGAAAATGGCTTCTTTCAGGAGAAAAGAAAAGAACAAAATCAATTCTGGATGATGGAAACCATCAATGAACAGTTGAAATCAAATTTTTACAATCAGCCTGAAATTATTTCACAATTGGACCAAATTAAAAAAGCGGTACAAAATAATGAAATATCACCTTTTGCAGCCGCTCAGTTATTATTGGACAAGTATAAAAAAATGTAACCTTTTCTATTTTTCGTATAGAAAATTTTATTTTTTCAACGGATATTCCCTACAGAATTTTTAGCAGTATCGTGTTTCGTTTTCAGACGTCTTTTATCTAATGCAACACCAGCTTGAGTCTGTGTTTCTAATGTAGTTCTCAACTCTGAAGCCGAATTTGATTTAACTGTTTTTTCTTTTACATTTTTACTATCCTGAGCTTTTACGTTTGTTAAGCAGCACAATACGAATGCTGTTGTAAAAATTACTGTTTTAAAATTTTTCATGATGATTAAGTTTTAATATTTTAAAATAGATAAACAAAGCTCCTTTTTTGTTACCCCTGTTGGAAGAAAAATATTTGTTTTTAAAATAAAAAAAGCTGCAAAAAGAAAAATAGTACCTTTTGCAGCTCCAAGGATTATTTGTTTTAACGAATATTGCCAACGGAATTTTTAGCTGTATCGTGTTTGGTTTTCAAAACACCTTTTTCTATTGTAAAAGCCATTCTGACCTGAGTTTTTAAAGTATCTTTTAGTCCCGAAGTTGCTTTTTCGACAACAACGAAACTCAATTCATATTCGCCATCTGCCAGGTCAAACACCGTTTGATTTTGGTTATCCTGAATTTTTAAAATAGTATTTTCAGAATCAGGTGTTTGTGCCTTTCCAGTACGAGCATAAGAAGCTGCTGCCGCTCCTCCTCCAGCTCCAGCTAAATTGCCAACACTGGAAACCGCAACCGAAATAATAGAACCACCCGGCATAGCACCTCCCAATAAAGAAGCTCCCTGAGACACAGCATTCCCAGCCGCATGCAAACCCTGATTGACTTTTTCGCCAAAAGTCGCGACTTCACTTTTGCTCAGTTCGGTTATACTTTTATTTGCTGTATTGACTTTGTATCCTTCACTTGAAGAAAATAAAACGATACATCCTCCTTCTACTAATGTTACATTTATTTTACCTGAATTTACTTTCTCTCCAAAAGTTGCTCCCTGGGTTTGTTTGGCAACCGTAACATTCATCGAAATCCTGTTTGGCATTCCATTATTTATGCCATTTATACTGCTTTTTTGTGCAGATACATCCAAAGTGCTTTCTGAAACCGAACCGGATTTAATCGCTTTTTCCTTAACAACTTTACCTTCCTGTGCTTTTACATTTGCTAAACAACATATTATAAATACTGCTGTAAAAGTGATTGTTTTAAGATTTTTCATATCGATTTAGTTTTAATCATTTATAAACAGATAAACAAAACTCATTTTTTGTTACCTCATTTTGCCTTCATAGAAACACATCATAAGAAACTAAAAATCAAACCATTAAAGTTACGACAATTTCACATAAATTGTGATTTTGTTATTATTTAAAATTCAGGCAATAAAACAAAAAAGCTGCTAAAGAAGAAATTCATCTTTAGCAGCTTTTCATTATCAAAATGAGTTGCAAAATTATTTTTTTACCTCTCTCAGCTTATATTTATTTTCCTTATACAAATTACCCGCAGTTATAACATGTGCCAAAGCATCTTTTGCTAATTCTTCGTTTAATTTTACTGGAATCAAAGTTGTATCATTTTTGATTTCAAATTGAAGCGGTTTCAAATTTGGCTGCATAATTACAACCTGATTCTCTACTCTGAACGCATTGATATCATTAAATTGCATGATAGATCTACCCTGAGTTTTTGCATCTAACTGATTTAAATTTCTACCTACCATTGGCGTTTCAAACGAAAGTCCCAAATAACTTAATAACGTTGGTGGAATGTCAATCTGACTGGCCAATTTACTATACGAAACTCCTTTTGGAACTCCAGGGCCCAAGATTAGAGCGGGAATATGAAATTTATTGATTGGTACTAAATTTTTTCCGTAAGTTCTGGTATTATGATCGGCAATAACAATGAAAATAGTGTTTTTAAAATACGCCTCTTTTTTAGCCATTTCGAAGAATTTCCCTATCGAAAAATCAGCATATTTCATGGCATTGTTAACTGTTGCAGGATTCTTGTCATACGGCTGGATTCTTCCAGCTGGATATTCAAAAGGCTCATGATTGGAAGTCGAAAACATTAATGAAAAGAAAGGTTTATCTCCTTTTGATTTAAAATAATTATTCGCTTTAGTTACCAAATCCTCATCAGAATAGCCCCAGGTTCCTTTGAAGGCATATTTATTCCCATCTGATTCAAAATCTTCCTGATCTACAATATCTTCAAATCCGTTTCCGTTGAAAAATGAAGCCATATTGTCAAAATTCGCCATTCCGCCATAGATAAAACTAGTGTCATATCCTTTGTGTTTTAAGGCATCGGCAAGTGTAAAAAAACCTTGTTGTGAATTTCCTAACTTCACTACACTTTCAGACGGAGAAGGCAAAAATCCGGTTACAACCGCTTCAATTCCACGAACGCTTCGGGTTCCGGTACAATATAAATTGGTAAACAACAGACCTTCTTTCGATAATTTATCAAACTCTGGTGTTAAAGGTTTTCCTCCCAGAATTCCAACATATTCTGCACCTAAACTTTCCTGAAGAAAAATCACCAAATTATAAGGCTTCTTCAAAACAGAATCTGGTTGCTGAACATGCAGAAACGGAATTTCGGCATCGGTAAAATCATTAGGTCCCGCAATCATGTATTTTTTTACACGAGCAATGGCTTCGGTTTCCTCCATTTTACCATACATCTTAGTGTTACCTTCGTTTTTAATCGAATAAGCAGCAAAAGCAACCGTATAAAACGAATTTAATCCCAATGTATTGGTAAGCTGATCCGTTGAAAAAACAGCATTACTGGCATTAATCGGGCGTTTTGAAGTCAGACTTGAACGGGCCCCAAAAAACAATAAAAACGCCACTAACGGAAAAACCATTAATTTGAACTTATATTCGGCAGTAGTTGTATGAAAAAATTGTTTCCCTTTTTTGAAAGCCAAATAAATAACTACTCCTAAAATCAGGAAAGTAACGATAATAGAAGTCAGATAACTTTTCAAAAGCATTCCGACAACTTCCTTAGGATAAATCAGGTAATCAAGGAAAATCTTATTCGGACGCGTATCATACTGTTTTACAAAATCCGGCGAAGCCAATTCTACAAAAAGAATCAGAAACAGAAACAGAAAACTATAAATTACCAAAAAGGAGTTAGTAAACTTTAGCCATTTATTAGGCAAAAAAGTAATTAAAAGAGCCGGGAGAAAAGACAAATAACATAGTAATATCAAATCCATTCGAAGACCGATTGGAAAAATATACCAGAAATTAGGTGTTTCAACTACTCTGTCTTTAAAAATAAAAAATAAAAATATTCTACTTAAAGTAGTAATCAGCAATCCGATTAAAATGAAATTTAAAACGGGTTTTAAAAAACGTAATTTTTTCATTGGAAAATTTTGAATTGTACATGGGTAGAAATACGCTGCAGTGCGTCTCTACTCTTCGTAACGATTTATTTCTCTGTCGTAAAAGTTATTTGCCTTTTCAATTAAACCTTCCATTTCTGCATTCAATTCGGCTTCATCAAGATCTTCGGCTTCTTCCAAAAACTCAACCTCGTCATCTTTTAAATTGATAATAAATCGAGGATAATCAAGATGAATGATAAAAATATCGTCTGGAAAATCAGTATTATCTCCAAGTAAAAATTTAGGTAATTCCATATTTAGTGTATTTTTTATGGTTCAAATTTAGGTATTTGAATCTTAATTATTGATTAATTTTTTTGTTAGATAATGAAAGTGAATATATAAAAATACTGCAGCAGAAGTTAATCCTGCCAAGAACCCAATCCAGACACCTTCGACTTTCCGTGTGTTTTAAATTTACTTTTATTCTTTTTAGCCTTGCAAAGATAATCACATGCTTCGGATTAGGCCGAAAGACAAAGCTTAATAGATTTTGTTCTTCTAAAAGCAATAAAATACTTACTTAATTTTAACATTTCATCAAAAATGAAAGAATAAAAAGTCTGCAGTATATTTTTGAATAAAACCGAAAAAACCAGTAAAATAAAGGGATTACAGCCAATAATGCATTGCCTGAATTTTAACAATATTTACATTATGTAACGATTTCGAAAAATTATATAACTACATAACAGTACCTCAAAACTAATTTTACATCATAGTAATTAAAAAAATACACGCATGAAAAATTTACAAAACATCCGAATTTTATTTATTGCAGTCTTTGCAATGCTTTACACGACGACCTCAACTGCGCAGCAGAATGATGAAATACAAAATTATGATCAGAAATTAAAATTAGGATTTGGAGTAAGTGGCGGAATCCCAACCGATGGAGATGATTATGACTGGGCTCTTGGTGGAGATGTAAGACTTCAATATGATTTATCTAAAAGAACCTCACTAACATTGACAACCGGTTTTACTAACTTATTTGTTGGTGACGATGTTCCTGATTTAGGTTTCATTCCTGCAAAAGCCGGTTTTAAAGCATTCGTATGGGAAGATCAGTTTTATGTTATGGGAGAAATTGGTGCGGGTTTTGCTGTAACTAATAATTATAATGAAACCTCAATTTTATGGGCTCCAAGTATTGGATATGCCGGAAAACATATTGATATCAGTTTAAGATATGAAGATTATGACAAATTCAATACCAATCAGGTTGCACTACGAGTAGCATATGGTTTTGAATTGTAAAAACTAAATTCAAGTTATTTTTATTTTTTTTGGTAAACCCGATGGATTTTGATAATCTGTCGGGTTTGTTTTTTTACTCATACTGAATTGTAGTAATATTTTGTATCTGACCATTCCTCTTCAATGTTATTTTTGTTGGGTAATTTTTTGAATTATACTCATATTGATATTTATCAACTCCTCCATCATAATTATAACTATGAAGAATATTATTCTTAGCCATAGATATAATTTTCAAATAAGCTTCTGAATAAATCAAACCAAATGAATTATGTTTATCATCATACGATTTATAAAACGTCATATCCTTTTTAGATTGCCCTTCATATTTCCTCTCAGAAAGATTTCCCTTTTTATCGTACAAATATGCTTCTTCAGATAACAGTTTACCATTTTCTGAAATTTGACATTTTATAATCTGTTTCAAATCGTTATAAGTATACATATAAAGTATTTTTCTTTGACTTTCTGTTGTCAAAATATTAGTTATTAAATCTTTATCATAATTAAAAACTCTCAAAACAGAGATTTCGTTTAAGCTTTTTAATGGTTTTATATAATCTTTCATTTCCTTTATCTTCCCATCTTCATAATTTATTTCAACGCTTGCTGTAATCTTACCATCACTTAATGATTCGATTTTGGAAATCAAATCATTTTCATAAAAAAAAGTCCAAACTTCCTCTGGCTCTGGATTCCCATTAGTATAATTTGCAGAAACTTTTTTTACCACCTTCAACGTATCATTAATATTAGAAAGCTCTGTTCTAATTTTTGGACCATTTGGATAGCAAACAATATAAATCATAACTGAGATAAAAAAAATAATTCTTTTCATGGTAATTAATTCAAATATTAGAAGAGTAAATGTGTGTTTAAATAATGTAAAAAACCTAAGTTTTTTTAAAATGTTAATTTTATTACTTTTCTCCCAGCTCTTTTTTATACATTTCGATATTAGCTTTAATCTTATCATCAAGCTCTGGTTCTTTAATATCGGTATATTTTTGCATTTCTTCCAATATAATTTTCGCTACTATATAACGGGCCATTTCCTTGTCATCTGCCGGAATTACATACCAGGGTGCATAATCTGTTGAAGTTTTATTAATTGCTTTCTCATAATATTGCATGTATTCTTTCCAGTGTTCACGCTCTTTTAGATCTCCGGGCGAAAATTTCCAATGGTGTTTTTCTTCTTCCAAACGACGTAACAAACGTTCTCTTTGCTCTTCTTTACTCAAATGCATGTAAAATTTCATCACAATGGTTCCATTTTGCGTAATATGCTTTTCAAAATTATTGATTTGCTCAATTCTGTTTTTCCAGAATTTGGGTGTAATATCTTCAACCGAATTGATTCCGGGTAAATTCTCTCCCAAAATATACTCAGGATGTACACGGGTTACCAGAACATTCTCATAATGCGTTCTGTTAAAAATAGCGAACTTCCCTTTTTCCGGTAAAGCAATATAATGTCTCCATAAATAATCGTGTTCCAACTCAGTCGAATTGGGTGTTTTAAAACTATGTACCACAACACCACGCGGGTTAAATTCCTTAAAAACTTCCCTAATCAAACTGTCTTTGCCTGAAGTATCCATTCCCTGCAAACAAATTAAAACACCATATTTATTGTGTGAATACATGACATCCTGCAAATCACTCAATTTCGCCTGAACCTTATCCAATTTTTCTTCTTTTTCATCATCATTAGCTTCGATATTAAGCAAAGTCGGAATCTTAGACAATTTTATTTTATCTGTAACTTTAAAATCATTCGGGTCTATTGATTTCATATGTGTTAATTTTAATTATTATTGGTCACATATGTTATCGCCTTTAATTGTTTTTGTTTACACAAAGATTCTATCAGTGGCGATTTCATATTTCTAAGTTTTATACAAGTAAATATACTATTTTTACGAAGCATATTCCTGCTATTCATTGCAATACTTTTCAATAAAATGCTTTTTTCCAAAGCCATAACAAAGCTTCCGCTGGTCGCTTCGTTCTGTCAGGAAAAAATGCAATTTCTTTTCAAAGTATTTTCATTACTATCAGGGCTAGGCATTGGTTTTCAAAAGAAACAATCAAATTGCAAATGAAATACTTATAATGAAACTTAAAATAACATTACTTTTTTTAATTTGTTTCTCAAAAATCTACACTCAAAAAATAGAACGGGAAGTTGGTCCGATAAAAATAACTTATGAAACCTATCATCTCAAAGATTCCAAAAAAACAAAAACAGAAAAGTCTAAGTATTATTTTGATGACACAGGTAAGTTATTAGAAAAAATTTCGTTTGGCAATCAACATAGTAGAAAATTAAATTTTATTGGTGAAATCGAGCAATTCACTTACTTAGATGAAAAAATCATCTCTGAAAAAAGTTGGCATTCAGACTGTATTTGTAAAAACGGGAAATTTATTACTTATACTACTGATTACTTTTATGATGAGAATAATTTGTTGATTAAAAAACTTTTCTCAAATCCTATTACGCCACCATTTCTATATAAATATGAAGAAAACAAAACAGAAATACATTCTGGAGATTATTACACGCAACAAATTTTTGACAACCAAAAAAGATTAATTCAATTCAATCAAATGTCAGAAGCTACAAATAAAATAAGGTGGCAGTATTTATATGAATACAAAGACAATATAACAATAGCTCACTTCCAGACATACTATGGTGACGGAAAAGAAAACTCCAAAACCGAAACCAGATACTACGATTTACAAAAAAGAATAAAATCTGAGGAAATAATTAATTACAATAAAACAAAAATACTTTATGAATATTCCAAAGATGGAATGCTTAATAAAATCAAGGAATATGAAAGTTCTATAAAAAGTGAAAATTATAAATTATTACGTATGACAAAAATTAAAGTGAACAGGAAAAGAACGAACTTATCAACCGAAGCAATTAAAAAAATAAATTCCCAGCTAATCTAATACTTATGGAAAAATTCACATTAGAAATACTATTTCAAATCATCGGAATCGGTTCTGCCTCCGGATTATTTTTAAATAATGATTCACTTTATGTTATTGGCGACAACAGCGGATTTTTATACGAATACAACATGCAGAATCAGCAGTTAAACCAGCATCCTTTAATTGAAAATCCAACGCAAAACATTCCAAAAAACTTAAAACCGGATTTTGAATCGTTAACCAGTCACAACGACACACTGTATGTTTTTGGTTCCGGATCCACCGAAAACCGAAACAAAATGATTGAATTCGATCTTAAATCGAAAACGGTAATACAAAAGAACAATCTGATCGATTTGTATGCGCTGATGCAAAATTTCGGCGAAATAAAACCGGAAGATTTCAATCTCGAAGGTGCTATTTTTGATGGTGAAAACTGGTATTTATTCAATCGTGGCAACGGAATTTCGAACAAAAACACCATTTTTACCATCCATGCCAAAAATCTTGGAGAAGAATTTGCCCTGATTTCTGTCAATTACAAACTGCCAAAAATAAAAGGAGTTCGTTCCAGTTTTACCGATGCTATTTTAGTCGAAGACAAAATCTATTTCCTTTCTACCGCCGAAGATACCAAATCAACCTACGATGATGGCGAAGTCTTAGGAAGTTTCATTGGCCGAATCGATCTTAAAACCATGAAAATCGATTTTACTCAAAAAATCACGGCAACCAATAAATTTGAAGGTTTGACACTTTACAAAAAAGAGAACAATAAAATTGAGTTTCTGCTTTGCGAGGACAATGACACTGAGCTTTTGGAAACTAAGATTTATAAATTGACATTGCCGGTTAAGTAGAACATTTGTGAATCTTTGCGAAGGAGTTTTTCCACAAAAATTCGCAAAGATTTCACAGAGATTCACAAAGCCTTACAAAAATTTATTTTGCGAACCTCTGTGAAATCTTTGTGAATCTTTGCGGTAAATTATAACACAAAGATTCGCAAAGATTTCACAGAAACGTGCAAAATATTTCAACTACAATATTGACGTAGAAGCATGAAAGCACTTCTTGAGAAAGAATAGAAATTAAGCCAAAATTAAAAACTATATTCCAACTAAATGCTCAACATTACAAACGCAGCTAAGAAACCAACTTTAATTATCGGCATCATACTTTCAATACTCCTTCCTTTTCTGGCAATTTATTCTTCTTTATTATTCAAAGATTCAGGACTTAGTAAAGAAGCTCAATTCTATATTTCGAGATTTACAATTTGGATTTCGTTACTGCTTTTATTCCTCTATTCTTTTAAAATAGAAAAACAGCCCTTTCTGCATTGGAAAGAAACTGAATATTCATTTTCTTTTTTAACAACAGCAATATTAAAAACATTTTTAAAATTATTTCTGGCTGTTGTCTTAACAGGTCTTTTATTTATGTTATTGAAAATGAATTCTCAAAGTACTGTGTTAAATAAAGCCTTAGGGATTTTAAAAAAAAGTTATGTATTACTTTTTTTTACCTGTGTAACTGCTGGTATTACTGAAGAATTAATTTTCAGGGGCTATTTGTTGCCCAGATTAGAATTACTGGTTAAAAATCAAAAGCTGGCTATACTTATTTCCAGTTCTGTTTTTGGATTTATGCACTTTGGCTATGGCACTTTAGTGAACATTATTGGCCCAATCGTCATCGGGGTGGTATTGGCTTTGCAGTATGAAAAATACAGAAACATCAAAATTGTAATTATCTGTCATTTTTTATGGGATCTTTTTCTTTTAATGTTAAAAACAAAATAACAAATTAATAATCAGCAAATTAAAACCTAATTTGAATTATTTTTACATTTATTTTCATCTTCGTCCCAACCTTTTTATCTTTTTCACTCTCTTTATAATTAAAGACCAAAATTGTGATAAACGAAACGCTAATTTCTAACTGCAAAAAAATGAACCGTGATGCCCAGCGTCAGGTTTATGAGCACATGGCTCCAAAATTGTATCGTGTTTGCAAACGATACCTCAAGAAGGAAGAAGAAATAGAAGAAGCCCTGGCCGATGCTTTCTACACCATCTTTACAAAACTAGACCAGCTCAAAGAAGATAAGGCTTTTGAAGCCTGGGCCAGAAAAATTACCGTTAATCACTGTTTGGCAACTATTAAAAAGAGCACCAATTTCAACATGTATCTTGATGATGTAAAAGTACTTTCTCAGCCTTTTACAGATGAGATTAACACATTAGAAGAAGAGGATTTACTCAATTTATTAAACCATATTCCCGAAGGCTGCAAAACGGTTTTCAACCTTTTTGTCATTGAAGGTTTCGGACACAAGGAAATTGCAGCAATGCTCAATATTTCTGAGGGCACTTCAAAATCGCAGCTCAATGCGGCCAAAACCAAGCTGAAGGAATTAGTAAATAAATTGTATTATCAAAAAGCAAAATAGTCATGGACAATCACGATAAAATATTCGATAAATTTAAAGAAGCCGCACAAAACTCGGAACAAAAAGATTTTCCGGGAATGGAAAAAATCTGGTCGCGCGTTGAAGATAAACTGGATCAAAAAGAAGATAAAAAAAACATTGCTTTATGGAAGAAAATTGCAATCGCAGCTTCCTTTCTGTTATTACTTTCTCTTGGATTTCAATTTTTAAAGTCAGACAAAAATGCAGTAAATGAGATTCCAAAAGTGGTTATTCAGGAAACTGAAAAATCTCAAAAATCCGATTTAAATCAAAAAGATAAAACCATCTCTTCTGACTCCGGAATTGTTTCTAAGGAAGAAGCAATTAAAATTCTTGAAAATCAGGCAAAAAACAAAGAGAGTGTCGCCATTCAGCAAGCAACCGGAATGGGATCTAGTGTTCAACTTATTGAACCGGTGATTGTTTCTGAAATGACTCCCGAAGCTATTGCATCTCCCCCCGTAAAAGAGGAACTTTTTGAAGAAGACAATACTATAGTTTCAAAAAAAGAAACCAGTGAAGAAATGAGTTATTCTTCAAAATTTAAAGAAAGAGAATCTGCTAAAGCTGCTTTTGCCGAAAAACAAAGCCAAATGGCTAAAAAATCAGCACCATTGATTGTCCTTAACGGAAATGCCATGGCACACAGTGACGATTACAAAAGAGACAAAATGATACAGGAGGAGCTTCCTAATATGAGTCCGGAAAATGTAGAATCACTCGTTATTCTCGATGAACCGTTGTACATCATCGACGGCATTTATTTCTCTGAAAATGATTTATTCGGAAAAAATCCGACGAGTCCGTATGCTCCTTTAAATAAACAGGAAATCAAAACCATTACCATACTTCAGGATCTGGAAGCCACAGAAAAATATGGCGAAAAAGGCAGAAAAGGAGTTGTTATCATCACTACTAAAACTGGAAAACCGGCTCTGAAAAAATAGCCAAGACCCGAACATTAATTCTAAAACTTACTATCATGAAAAGTCTAAAACTTATTTCATTAGCCATTACTATGCTTATATGTTTCGTAAGCATAGCACAAGAAAGAACAATTACAGGAATTGTAACAGATCAATCTAACATACCTCTTCCTGGTGCTTATGTAGTGATTAAAGGCACTAAAAAAAATACTCAAACAGATTATAATGGAAACTATTCTATTCAGGCAAAAAAAGGAGATGCTCTTGTTTTCAGTTTTATAGGAATGAAATCCCAGACAAAAGTTGTTGGAGACAAAACCATTATTAATGTAAAACTCGAAGAAGAAAGCCAGTCATTAGAAGAAGTTGTCGTTACGGGTTATGCCGTTAAACGCAAAAAACACCAAACAGCAGCTTCCGTACAAATAGTTCAAGGGACAGAAGTCAGAGCAAAAACTTCAAAAAAACAAGTTCAGCCAGTTACAAATGCAAGTGTTACAACAGTTCGGGAATCTTCTTCAATTTCATCTAAAAATGAACCTGTGTATATTGTTGACGGAGTTCGTATTAAAGCCGACCAAATGGCAAAAATCAATCCAAATGATATTAAAGATGTTCATATTCTTAAGAATGATCCAAACTCATCAATTCATAGCGGTACTAATAATGGAACTGTTATCATCACTACGAAAAACGACCTTTATAAAAATCTCTCTGAAAGAGAATTAGATAAAAAATTAAACACAATTACACCAATCCCTGCAGAACCTTCTCAGGAAGATTATGATACATTTGTAGAAAATGCTTTCGAAAGTCCGAAAACAGCACCACTTTCTACATTTTCTATTGATGTTGACAATGCTTCTTATACCAATATCAGACGTTTCCTGAACAACGGACAGGAAGTTCCAAAAGATGCTGTGCGTGTCGAGGAAATGGTAAACTTCTTCAAATACAATTATCCACAGCCAAAAGACCAGCATCCGTTTTCTATCAATACCGAATTGAGTGATTCTCCATGGAATTCCAAAAATAAAATCCTTAAAATTGGTTTACAGGGAAAAAATATTCCAACCGATGATTTACCGGCTTCTAATCTTGTTTTCTTAATTGATGTTTCCGGGTCAATGAGCGAAATGAACAAATTGCCTTTATTAAAACAATCGATGAAAATTTTGGTAAACGAATTACGACAAAAAGATAAAGTTGCCATTGTGGTTTACGCTGGAGCTGCCGGATTGGTTTTGCCTCCAACTTCTGGAGACGAGAAAAAAACTATTATTGATGCTTTGGATCAATTAAACGCCGGAGGAAGTACTGCCGGAGGAGCAGGAATCAATCTGGCTTATAAAATTGCTTCTGAAAATTTTATTAAAAACGGAAACAATCGTGTAATTCTTGCAACTGATGGCGATTTTAATGTGGGAGATTCTTCGAATACTGATATGGAAAAACTAATTGAAGAAAAAAGAAAAACCGGTGTTTTCCTGACTTGTTTAGGCTACGGAATGGGCAATTACAAAGACAGCAAAATGGAAATCCTGGCCGATAAAGGAAACGGAAATTACGCTTACATTGATAATATTCAGGAGGCAAATCGTTTTTTAGGAAAAGAATTTAAAGGATCGATGTTTGCGATTGCGAAAGATGTAAAAATTCAGATTGAATTCAATCCGATACAAGTGCAGTCTTACCGTTTAATTGGATATGAAAACAGAAAACTTCGTCCGGAAGATTTCAAAAATGATGCTATAGATGCGGGTGAATTGGGGAGCAACCACATCGTTACGGCTTTGTATGAAATCATTCCGGCAGGAGTTTCCAGTACATATCTTACAAGTCTTCCTGATGATTTAAAATACACAAAGGTTCAGGAAACTACAACCAATTTCAATAATGAACTTGCGACGATAAAATTCCGTTACAAAAAACCTGATGGCGATAAAAGTATCGAAATGGTTCAGGTGATCGAAAACAAAGCTATTGTTTTAGAAAAAGCTTCTGATGATTTCAAATTTAGTTCTGCCGTGGCCTGGTTTGGATTAAAATTGAGAGATTCAAAATTAATATCAAACAAATCTTCCGAAGAAATAGTTAAATTAGCCAAACAAGGAAATTCAAATGACGGCGAAGGCTATAAAGCTGAATTTATTCGTCTGGTTGAAACTTCTAAACAGTATAATTAATTTCTTATTTACATTTAAAATTAACTTTTAAAACAATGAAAAAAAGCCTTTTAGCATTATTTGCACTGTTAACAATAAATTCCTTTTCCCAAACTAAAAATTCAATTGACAAGCCTTATATAGAGTCTTCCGGTAAGGCAGACACATTAGTCATTCCAAATAAAGTCTGGATAAATGTTCTTTTAATGGAAAAAGATTTTAAAGGCAAAAAGTCTGTTGAAGACATTGAAAAAGAAATGATTCAGAAATTACAGGAGATTGGTATAGATGTAAATAAAAACCTAAGTGTAAATGACATTTCGAGCAATTACAAGTTTTATCTTTTAAAACAAACTGATATTTTCAAATCCAAATCATATTCTATTTTGGTCAAAAATGCTTCCGAAGCTTCGAAAGCCTTTATCGGTTTGGAAAAAATCGGCATCTCAAATGTTCGAATTGAAAAAATTGAAAATTCAGATGAAAAAAAGATAAAACTTCTGATTAATGGAAAAGCTATGTTGAACGCAAAAGAAACAGCAGAAAGTTTTACTAAACCTCTAAATCAAAAAGTTGGTAATGCTATACAAATCAGTAATTTTGAAGATTTTTCGAGTCAATTAGCAGGAAGTGTTTCTGGAATTGCAATTAGAGGCTCCAGAAGTTTTTATGCCGAAGAACCTTCTAATGAACCTAATATTGAATTTGAAAAAATTAAAATTTCAAGCACAGTTCAAGTTAGATTTCTCATAGAATAATTTAATTTAGCTCTATATAAATCAACTATAAGTAAAATTTCATGAACCCAATTTTAAGTCAAAACCTATTTTTAGTAAAAGAACATGTCGGAATGTTTAAAGCGTCAAACAATTACGATATTTATAATCCTGAAAGCAAACAGATTATCATGAACTGCCGTGAGAACAATCTTGGCTTTTTTACAAAAATACTCCGTTTTACAGATTACAAAAGAGCAACGCCTTTCAATGTTGAAATCACTACAGCAAGTGGCGAAAAATTAATTTCAGTAAAACGTGGTATTGCGATCTTTCGATCTACTGTCGAAATATTTGATGAGAAAGACAGATTAGTTGGAACTTTTAAACAGAAATTCTTTTCCATCGGAGGAAAATTCGAAATACTAGACAAAAATGAAAAACCTGTCGCAACGCTTCAGGGAAAATGGACCGGCTGGGATTTTAAATTTTCGCACGAAAACAAACAGCTGGCTCAGGTAAGTAAAAAATGGGCCGGAATGGGCAAAGAGTTTTTTACCAGTGCCGATAATTATGTCCTGCAAATTGAAGAAACAGTCCCAGCTGATTCTCCGCTGAGACAATTAATCCTGGCAGCTGTAATGTGTATTGACATGGTTTTGAAAGAATAAGCAAAAGCTGTTAAACTTAGATTAAGAAATAAAAAAAGCGTCATTTTGGTAAGCAAAAACTGTATTTTTGTATAACTAAACTGATGCTTTTTGCATTTCTAAAAAATACACTCATGACAAATCTAAAAAATAAAAATGCCCTGATTACAGGAGCCGGTAAAGGAATTGGAAAAGCTATTGCTATTGCTCTGGCAAAAGAAGGTGTAAACGTAATTTTAGTCTCAAGAACCCAATTGGATGTCGAGCAGCTGGCTGTTAAAATTGAAAATTTCGGAGTAAAATCATTGGCTCTGACTGCTGACGTGGCCGATATAAATTCGATAAATACTGCTATTGAAAAAGCTTTAGCAGAATTTAAAACCATTGATATTTTAATCAATAATGCCGGAATCGCTGCTTTTGGAAAGTTTATGGAATTAGAGCCATCCGAATGGGAAAAAATCATACAGGTAAACTTAATGGGAACTTATTATACAACCCGTGCCGTTTTACCTAATATGATCAAAAGGCAAACTGGTGATATTATCAATATTTCTTCTACAGCCGGATTAAACGGAAATGCCTTAACCAGTGCCTACAGTGCCTCTAAATTTGCAGTTTTAGGATTAACAGATTCTTTAATGCAGGAAATGAGAAAACACAACATTCGCGTTACAGCCTTAACACCAAGTACCGTTGCAACTGATATGGCTAAAGATTTAAACCTCACTGACGGAAATCCTGAAAAAGTCATGCAGTCAGAAGACATTGCAGAGTTGATAATCGCCCAACTCAAACTAAATCGCAGAGTGTTCGTTAAGAACAGCAGTATCTGGTCTACAAATCCTTAAGTTAAAATATAAATTCTGATCTATGAAATTCCCTATTCCAATTATTATCCTTAACTTATAGTTGGAACAGGAAACTTGATTTCGGAATTAAAAAACAATAAAATGGAACAATATTTAAGACAATTGGTTTCAATTGCATTTACTGATAAAAAAGAAATCTTTACCGGATTTCTGATTGATTATTCGGATGACTGGATTTTACTTAAAAACAATCCAATCGATTTTATACTTGATGGTTTTGTGATTTTAAAAAACAAAAACATCGAAGCAATCGAAAGAGATGAAGAACTGGTATTTAATGAAAAAGTGATTCGCCTTAAAGGGTTAAAAACAAATGCCAAAGACATTATTCCGATTAAGGATTTGAGTACCATACTGCATTATATCAACAACAAATATGGCATTTTCCAGATTGTAAAGAAATCCCCAAAATCGGTTTATTTAGGAAAATTGATAGAGATAAACGATGAAATTTTAACGATTGATTTTTTAGATATCAGAGGTCAATTTGGAGGAGAGCTTAATTTCAATCCCGATAAGATAAGGGTTATTGAATTTGATTCGGATTATATTAATTCTTTGAAATTGGTCTCGCAGGAAAACGAGAAATAATATTTTATAAATGCATAAAAAAGTCCTTTTTCAAGGACTTTTTAAATTTTATGTCATTTCAACGAAGAAGACTAGAACGATGAGAATAGACAAAAAACAATATTGTGACTAGGCCTCTGCCAATTTATTTAAAAATTCCAATCGAACACTACCGTCTTCATCGATTTTAGTTAGATTAATTTCCTGCAAAGTATTAACCAATTCGGGATTCCAAGGTGTTTTTACTTTTACATAGTTTTCAGTAAAACCATGAATATAGCCTTCCTTATTTTCACTTTCGAATAAAACAGTCCTGTTAGAACCTAATTGACTTTCGTAAAAAGAGCGACGTTTTTTAACCGATAATCCACGCAGCATTTTACTTCGTTTTGCTCTTACATTAGCAGGAACAATCCCTGGCATATCAGCAGCTTCAGTATTATCTCTTTCAGAATAGGTAAAAACATGCAAATACGAAATATCCATTTCATTCAGAAAATGATACGTTTCTAAGAAATGTTCATCTGTTTCACCTGGAAAACCTACAATTACATCAACACCTATACAGGCATTCGGCATTACCTCGCGAATTTTATTGACACGCTCTGTATACACTTCACGCAAGTAACGACGTTTCATTAATTTTAAAATATCATTACTCCCGGATTGCAGTGGAATATGAAAATGGGGCACAAAAGTTCGGCTTTTAGAAACGAACTCAATGGTTTCATTTTTCAATAAATTCGGTTCGATAGAGGATATTCGCAAACGCTCGATTCCTTCTACTTTATCCAAAGCCTGCACTAAGTCCAGGAAAGTATGTTCGTGTTTTTTATTTCCAAACTCACCTTTGCCATAATCCCCAATATTGACACCGGTTAAAACAATTTCTTTTATGTTTTGTGCTGAAATCTCTTTGGCATTTTGCAATACATTTTCTAAAGCATCGCTTCTTGAAATTCCTCTCGCCAACGGAATTGTGCAATAGGTACATTTATAATCACAACCATCCTGAACTTTCAGGAAAGCACGGGTACGATCACCAATAGAATAACTTCCTACATAAAAATCAGCCTCGGCAATTTCGCAGGAATGAACCTCCCCCATGTCATTTTTGCTCAGGTCATGAATATAATCTGTAATTTTAAATTTTTCAGTAGCTCCCAAAACCAAATCGACCCCATCAACAGCTGCCAATTCCTCAGGTTTTAATTGTGCATAACAACCCACAGCGGCAACAAAAGCCTTCTCATTAAGTTTCATAGCTTTTTTTACAACCTGTTTGAATTGCTTATCAGCATTTTCAGTTACAGAGCAAGTATTGATAACATAAATGTCTGCTACTTCTTCAAAATCAACTCTGTCGAAACCTTCATCATTAAAGTTTCTGGCAATTGTAGATGTTTCTGAAAAATTCAGTTTACAGCCAAGTGTATAAAAAGCAACTTTTTTTCTATTTTCCATAGGAATGTACTACGTTTTAAGTAGCAAGATTATTATATTTACATCTTAGATTGAAGAGTTTGCAAATTTACACACAAATTTCTTTAAAATAAAATCAATAATACATTATAAATCAAAGAATTGAAACAAAACACTTTTATTAAACCATAAAAAGTAATTAATTGAATTTCTGATTACTCTAAAAGATTTATTTTTTTTATAATTTCACGCTTAGTATCAAAAAATACAAAATGAAAGAAAAAATCGACAAAAAGTAAATAAATCCGATTAAATGCATTGTAACTGATTTTAAAATCATTTTTTCTTGAATTTTTCTTTGCTGTCATTAATAATAAACTTAAATTCACGCATCGAAATTTTATAAAATAATTAAACTTTGAAATATAATTTATTTCATTGAAAGCGTTTTTAAAATTTCAACTAAAAACCAAATGGGAAAGCCGAAAACCAATTTAGAGTAGGCGAATTTTTAAATTTACAGAACAATATGAAAGCATGTTTTCCTACGATCTGCTTAATCTTTTTAACCATCTTCGCACAGGCTCAAACTAATACACCTGTTGCAAATTCAAATCCATTTCCAACAATCAGTACATTAACAAATTGGGCCAGTTTAAACTCTCAGCAGCAATTTGACATTGCGATACGTGCGGTTGGATTTAAATTTGAAGTTAAAGAACCGGGAGAAGGATCTACAGCTTATACATACATCAGAAAAGTAGTAGTTAATGAGGTAAATTATACGGACAGAATTGTATACCGAATTACAAATACCAACTCTGCTAGTATTATCTCTTTAGTTACTGCTTCTACAGATTTAGTAAGTTTATACACTCCTCAATTAGCTTCTTTTAAAAATAACAACTGCAAAACAGAAATGTCTAAAGACAAAAATACAACCTGCAGTTGCTACGAAAGCGCAAATTTTGCAATCGATCTTTGCGATGAGCGTGTAAAGCTAACAATGGGTGACGGAAATAAATATTTTGTTTCAGTAGCTAAAAAATAACTCAGACGAATTTATAAAATAAAAAATCCGAAATTTAAGTATCTTAAATTTCGGATTTTTTATTTAGACCAATATATATCTCTGTACAACCTCAGCAACACCATTGTCATTATTTGATGCTACAATAACATTGGCTCTGTCACGCAATTCCGGCGTAACATTATCAACCCAAACTCCTAAACCGGCATATTCAATCATGGTTAAATCGTTACCGGCATTTCCAACTGCGATAATTTCGCTTTGATGAATGTTTAACTTTTCAGCAAGGAACTTTATACTTGCTGCCTTGTCAATTCCGTGTTGAGCAGCTTCCAGAAAAAAAGGTTTAGACATCGCAATACTTAAATGAGGCATTTCTGTTTTCAAATCTTTCTCTATTTCTTTTAAATAATCAGGATGTTCCAACAAAATACATTTTACTGCAGGTCTGCCTACATAATCTTTAAAACTGAAAACTTTATTATGAGGCAGTCCGGTAATTTCTTTTTCAATTTCTATATACTCGGAATCGGTTTCGCTTATAATTTCGCCATCCAGATAGGTAATAATATGAGTTTTCATTTTTACACTATAATCGTATAAATCATGAATTTGGGCAATAGTTAAGCACTGCTCAAATAAAACAAGATCATCCTTTGCCTGGCTTATAACAGCACCATTAAATGAAATTATATAAGAATCATTTAAATCTAATTCTAGTTCCTTTGCATAAGCAGTCATAGCAGATGTTGGACGCCCGGAAGCCAAAACAACATAAACCCCTTTTGTCTGTGCCTCAAGAAGTACTTTTTTATTTAATTCTGAAATTTTATGATCGTCTGTCAACAAGGTATCATCCATGTCGAGTACTAACATTTTATATTGCATATTTAATATAATTAAAATCAGGATTAAATACTCATTCTAAACTTTTCAATTACCGGATTTGCTTTTGCAAAATCAGTCTCCTGAATGAAAATTTCAACAGCCAGATCTGCTCCTCCTAAACGCGCAGATTGAATATTATCTTTTTTTACTGTTTCTACTCCGGCTTCTTCCAATCTTTCCTGCAAAGCAATTGCTAATACTTCACTTCCTGAAAATGCTTTCATCAATCCCATGACATTTATTTTTTATTATTATTTTATTTTCTTTATTGCAAAATTATTTTTAGCTGTTTTTTAAAATCATCATTCTCGTTCATTCCAATATGTCCTTGGTCTTTCAACCCACAAAAATGTCCCTTAAAATCTAATAATTTATTTAACCTAACGGAATTTGAACATGAAATTAATTGATCATCTATGCCATGGAAAATATAAATCGGTGCTTTTACTTTTGGCAAATAATGATGCGTTTCTAAACGAAATTTCTTCATGAAATTAGGAAAGAAGGAAACTTTCGTACTTGATAGTTCTGTAAAACTAAAATAAGGAGATTGCAGAATTAAAGCTTTTGGGTTATTTTCAGAAGCTAAAATTGTGGCCAGGCCTGAACCGATCGAATAACCTGCAATGATAATTTTGTCTTCTGAATATCTTTGTTTTATTTTTTTATAGACTACTGTAACATCCTTATTTAACTGTTCTTCATTTTCTATTTCACCTTCACTTTTCCCGAAACTTCGGTAATCCAAAATAAAAATATCATATCCTAATGAAGTATAAATTTTAGAGATACTTCCCCAGGTTTCAAGTGTTCCTGCATTTCCATGAAGATAAAAAACCAAACCTTTGGAATTCTCTGCTTTAAATAAAATTCCGTTAAGATTTACTCCATCAAAAGATTTAATGTTTATCTCTTCAAATTGACTTTGATATTCAAACTGATATTCTTTAGAAAGAGCAGCACTTTGAAAAACCATTCCAACCTGATTAAAATATACGTAAGAAACAATAATTACATAAACGACAACAAAAAATACTGAAAGTACGATTGCTAAAAATTTAAATGTCTTTATGATTTCCATATAATTTCGAAACAGCTTATTCCTCTTCTATATCATCTTCCTCTTCATCAAGCTCCTCTTCCCCCTCTTCATCCATATCAAAGAAATAAGGTTCCAACAGCATTTTATCTGCTAAAATTTCGATGCGTTCAGTTAAGGTTTCAGCAAAAATGATACGTTGAGTTTTTGCAATACTATTCGAAATACGCATGATTTTAGTTTCATTTCGTAATTTCAATATTGGATCAGCATCGTCAAGAATAAACATTTTCAAACGATTTACATTGTAACCTGCCGTGGTAAACATATCGCTTAACTTATTTGGTGTTCCAATTAAAACATCAATTCCTGTTGAAATATAATTTTTATCATAATCCATATCTCCCTTATCATGTACCCCATATACTTCAAGATTAGTATACTTTCCGTATTTTTCGAAAAGAGCTTCCATAGCCAGCACTTTCTCCTTGTCTTCAACAATAATCAAAGCCCGTGGTGATTCTTCTGTTTGCCCGGCCAATTGCTGAATTACATTCAATACAATTGTTGTCGATTTTCCAGTTCCTGCCGGAGAAATAATCATACAGTCCGCACCACTTTTGATTGTTGAAAAAGTTTCCATTTGCAATATATTTGCTTCTGTTAAACCATTTTCAATGAGTGCATCTTGTAGCTTTTCGTTTATTTTTTTTAGTTTCATTATTAATGATTAAAAGATTTAAAAATTAAAAAATTTCAGCTCAAGCCAAATTCTCAAATTTTTAAATCATTAAATTTATTTACTTGCAAACATTTTAACATCGGTTTCTGAGATTTCGTTTCCACCTAAAATAATAAGTCTCTCAACCACATTTCGAAGTTCACGAATATTTCCTGTCCAGTCATATTCCTGTAATAATTTTATGGCTTGTGCCGAAAACACTTTCAGGGCGTTCCCTTGTTCTGAAGCAATTTTCTCAGAAAAATGTTTAATCAGTGCCGGAATATCATCACGCCTGTCATTTAATGCGGGAACTTTAATTAAAATTACAGCCAGACGGTGGTACAAATCCTCACGGAAACGACCTTGTGCAATTTCTGTTTTTAAATCTTTATTGGTCGCTGCAACTACCCGAACATCCACTTTAATATCTTTTTCAGCCCCAACTCTGGTAATCATACTTTCTTGTAAAGCACGCAATACTTTGGCTTGTGCTGAAAGGCTCATATCTCCAATTTCATCCAGAAAAATAGTTCCTTTGTCGGCTGCTTCAAACTTTCCGGCACGATCTTTCACGGCTGATGTAAAAGCACCTTTTACGTGACCAAACAATTCACTTTCAATCAATTCACTCGGAATAGCAGCACAATTTACTTCAATTAATGGAAAATTCGCACGTTCGCTCTTCTCATGTAATTGATGGGCTACCAATTCTTTTCCTGTTCCGTTAGGCCCCGTAATTAAAACTCTGGCTTCAGTTGGAGCTACTTTATCAATCATTACTTTTATATGATTAATAGCTTCGCTTTCTCCCACCATTTCGTAGTTTTTACTGACCTTTTTCTTCAGAATTTTATTTTCAACAACGAGCTGTTTTTTATCTAAAGCATTTCGGACCGTATTTAGCAAACGATTTAAATCCGGTGGTTTCGAGATATAATCAAATGCGCCTAAACGCATTGTTTGAATCGCAGTTTCCATATCACCGTGTCCTGAAATCATCACCATCGGGATTTCAGGTTTGATTTTTTTTACCGCTTCTAAAACCTCAACACCGTCCATTTTTGGCATTTTGATATCACACAAAACCAAATCATAGTCATTGTTTTTTATTTTCTCAAGTCCGGTAACGCCATCTTCTGCCTCTTCAACCTGATATGTATCATTTTCTTCTGATAAAATCTTTACCAAAACTCTTCTGATAGCTGCTTCGTCTTCTATAATTAGTATTTTACTCATATATTTTTAAGATTCTGAGATTCTAAGCTGCTAAGTTTCTAAGTTTTTTTTTCTGACAGCTAAAATCTTAGCGTCTCAGAACCTTAGTATCTTAGCGTCCTCAATTAATATTTAAGCCATCTGTACAATTCCTTCCATGTTGGTTTTTTACCATACATTAAAATCCCTACACGGTAAATTTTTGCAGCAAACCAAACCACAAAGAAAAAGGTTGCAAACAATAATGATACCGAAATTGCGATTTGCCACCAAGGCACGCCAAACGGAAGCCTCATTAACATAACAATTGGAGACGTTAGCGGAATCATTGAAAATACAACTGCCACAGTCCCGTGAGGGTCATTTACAACGGTAAAAAAACCGATATAAACACTCAAAATCAATGGCATCATGATGGGTAAAAGAAATTGCTGTGAATCCGTTTGATTGTCGACTGCTGCTCCAATTGCTGCATAAAATGAACTATATAGAAAATAGCCTCCTATGAAATAAATCACAAAACCAATTAAGATGCTGGCAATTGGTAAATTCCATAATTCAGTTATATACATTTGTGCAGAGCCTGAGAGCTCGTGTTGTGCTGATTGCATTAATTCAGGAGAAATTCTAGCCGTTGGTCCAACATTTACTCCAAAAAATACCGATGCAGCAAACATCAATCCTAAACCAATTATAGCCCAGATTATAAATTGCAACAATCCTGCAAGCGAAGTCCCCACAATTTTACCGATCATCAATTGAAATGGCTTAACCGATGAAATGATAATTTCAATAATCCGGTTTGTTTTTTCTTCAATTACGCTTCTCATGACCATATTTCCATAAATGATAATAAACATCATGATTAAGTATCCGAAAGCACCTCCAATTCCGATTTTAATTTCGTTCAGGCCTTTTAAACTTTCTTCTCCGGAAGCTTTAACCAAATGAATATTAACTTTTGATTGTGCTTTTTGAATTGCCAAAGTATCCAGTTTGGCTTCTTCCAGATTTAGTTTCGTAATTTTATTACTAATGATATCCTGAGTATTTTCTATAAAAGAAATACTGGGACTGCTATTAGAAATAAATTCAATTTTACTTTCTAAGTCTTTGTTTTCACTAGTTTTCGGAATAACGATTAATCCGCTGAAATTTTCTTTTGTAATACTGTCTTTTAAAGATTTTATATCAATTTCAGATAAATTGAGATATTTAAATTCGGCACCTCTCTTATTTTCTTTTAAAAAATCCGCTGCAAATAAGCCAGTTTCATCGTGAATGGCAATTCGTTTGGTTTCAGCCTTCATTGAACTCAGATAGCCAATAAACCCGGCAATTGCTACAAACAATAACGGACTTAAAAAAGTCATGACAACAAAAGATTTATTACGCACTTTTGCAATAAATTCTCTTTTAATAATCAACGAAATGATGCTCATAAATATTTTAATTTTCAAATTTCAAATTCCAAATTAAAAGCTCTAATTCGGAATTTGAAATTTATTTTTTGAAATTTTATTTTTTATCTGTTACTGTCTGAATAAAAATATCGTTTATACTTGGTATTTTTTCTACGAAATGTGTGACTTGTCCACGCTGCGTTAAGATGTTCAATAATTCATTTGGAGTTGCATTTCCAATTTGTATATTTAGTTTTAAATCATCATTCAGCGATTTAAAGTTTGCAGGAGAAACAGTAAATTTTTGTGTGATGTCATACATCAGACCTTCAACATTATGCGTTAAAATTCCGACTTCAAAACTGTTTGTTCTAAATTGACGTTTTACATCACCAACCTTGCCTTCTATTAATTTATTTGACTTATGTATCAAAGAAATATAATCACAAAGTTCTTCTACACTTTCCATTCGGTGGGTAGAGAAAATAATTGTCGAACCTTGTTCTTTCAAAGCCAAAATTTCGTCTTTGATTACATTGGCGTTTACAGGATCAAAACCCGAAAAAGGTTCATCTAAAATTAGTAATTTAGGTTTGTGCAAAACACAAACTACAAACTGAATTTTCTGTGCCATTCCTTTAGAAAGTTCCTGGATTTTCTTGTTCCACCATCCCTGAATTCCCAAACGGTCAAACCAGTAGTCTAACTGTCGTTTAGCCTCAGCTTTCGAAAGTCCTTTCATTTGAGCCAGATACAAACACTGTTCCCCCACTTTCATCGAACTGTACAAACCTCTTTCTTCCGGAAGATAGCCAATAGTCTGCACATGTTTTGCCTGTAATTTTTCTCCATCCAGAATAATTTCACCGCTATCTGGCAGCGTGATTTGATTGATGATTCTGATTAAGGAAGTTTTTCCGGCTCCATTCGGACCTAATAATCCGTATATACTGCCTTTTGGCACATTTAATGAAACTTCGTTAAGCGCTACATAATCGCCGTATTGTTTTACGACTTTATGTACTTCGAGTAAGTTGCTCATGCTGTTTTCAGGATTTTCTGCGTCAGTTTGACCATTATGTTTTTGCGACTGTAAAAGTAAATAATTCGGAGCGAATCTAAGCGTTAATACATAAAAAACCCATTCTAAAATTTACCTTAGAATGGGTTTGGATTTATTTCTACATTTAAAAAGAAGCTTAGATTATGAAAACATATCTTTTACTTTTTCAAAAAATGATTTTTCTGATTTCTCAGGACTTGGAATAAAATGTTCGTCATTTAAAGCATTTTCAAAAAATTGTTTTTGCTCTTTATTTAACGTTTTAGGTGTCCAGACATTTACGTGAACCAATAAATCCCCGTTTCCATAACCGTTGATACTTGGAATACCTTTTCCTTTTAATCTTAAGATTTTTCCGGACTGAATTCCTTCTTCAAGTTTAATACGAACTTTTCCGTTAATTGCTTCGATATCTTTAGACACGCCTAAAACAGCTTCAGGAAAACTTATGTATAAATCATAGTGAATATTTTCTCCTTCACGTTTTAATAATTCGTGCTCAATTTCTTCAATTGCAACAATTAAGTCACCCGGAATACTATTACCAGGAGCATCATTTCCTTTATTAGAAACTTTTAACTGCATTCCATCAACTACTCCGGCAGGAATTTTGATTGATACCGTTTCATCTTCCTGAACCATTCCTTGCGAGTCTGCTTCAGAAGGTTTTTTATCTAAAATCTGACCAGAACCACCACAAGCAGGGCATGTTGATGCAGATTGCATTCGTCCTAAGATAGTGTTAGTTACACGCATTACTTGTCCTTGACCATTACAAGTCGAACAAGTTTTGTAGGTAACCCCTTTAGCCTGAACTTTACGTTTTACTTTTACTTTTTTCTCAACACCATTTGCAATTTCTTCTAAAGTTAGTTTTACTTTAATTCGAAGATTGCTTCCTTTAGCACGACGAGGACCACCTCCGCCGCCGCCAAATCCACCAAATCCACCACCAAAAATATCACCAAACTGGCTGAAAATGTCATCCATATTCATACCGCCATGACCACCGCCAAATCCGCCGGAACCATCAAATGCCTGATGCCCGTATTGATCGTATTTCGCTTTTTTCTGAGGGTCGCTCAAAACTTCATAAGCTTCTGCTGCCAATTTGAAGTTTTCTTCTGCCTCTTTGTCGCCCGGATTTTTATCAGGGTGATATTTTAGCGCACTTTTTCTGTATGCTTTTTTAATTTCGGCAGCATCGGCACTTTTTGAAATGCCAAGTATTTCGTAAAAATCTTTTTTCATAATAAGGTTAAATTCCAAATCTTAAAATTCCAAAAGCCAATTTTAAAACTAGCGTTTGAAACTTTTGTTTGCATTTTTTAGTTTCCGATAACCACTTTAGGAAAACGAATAATTTTGTCTCCTAATTTGTATCCTTTTTCAATAACATCAACTATTTTACCTTTCAGTTTATCAGAAGGCGCCGGGATTTGAGTAATAGCCTCTGCAAAATCAGCATTAAAAGTATCACCAGCCTGTATTTCTACCTGCTCTAAACCTTTAGAAACCAATGTACTTTTTAGTTTTTCGTGAATTAGCTCTACTCCTTTTTTCAAATTTTCATCTTCAGACTTGTTAATTTCTACAGCAGCTCTGTCAAAATCGTCCAAAACTGGCAACATTGCTAACAAAACTTCCTGATTGGCAGTTTTGAATAAATCGATACGCTCTTTTGAAGTTCTTTTTTTGTAATTTTCAAATTCAGCAAATAATCTCAAAAACTTATCTTTTTCTTTTGCCAAGTCTTGAGTCAATTGCTCTTCAACACTTAATTCTTCAACAATTAACTGCTCTCCGTTTGCATTGTTCTCTAACGTTACATCATCTAATTCCTGATCGAATTCTGTATTTTCCGTAGTCATATTATTTGTATTTTTAAAAATATTCTTAAACTTCATTTTTAATTCTTTCTGTTGGATTGCAAAAGTACTGCCAAATCTTCGAAAATGTCAAATTGTCACTTTTTTGAAAATGACAAAATATTTTCAAGCTAAAAATTCTTAAAGAAAAATTTAGTATAATTTTAAGACTATTACGTTTTCGTTTGCCCTATATTTGAACCTGAAAACAAAATCAGTGTTATTACCTATCAAAGTTTGAATTTAAGGGTTAGCCTCGGCTTATATAAATTATTAATTCAAGTTTACCTTATATTAAAAAAAAGCTTCGCCTAATTGACGAAGCTTTTTTTATGCTTTTTTTTACCTTTTTAACTTCAATTGAAATCTTCGGTAATAATTAGTATTTTGCACGGGCGGAGGGATTCGAACCCCCATCAACGGTTTTGGAGACCGCTATTCTACCCTTGAACTACGCCCGTAACTTAAGGCCGCAAATTAAACGGTTTTTTTGTTGCCTCGCAAATTATTTCACGCCGATTTTAAAAGATTTAACCTGATGAGTGCAAATTATTTTAATACAAAATAATACTAAATTTGCTAAAATTCGCAAAATCAGCATAAAACAAATCATTTAATCTTTATATCTGCAACAAAAAAAATGCAAATTACCTACCAAGCTATTTCAAGCGGATTTAAAAAAGATTTAGCAGATCTGCGCAGATTTTTTAAATTAGAAAATCAAATTAAATCTGTAAAATCTGAGTAAAAGAAAAATCTGTAAAATGCTTTTTTTTGATCTATGCCAAAAACACTTTACATTCAAATTATGCCAATAAAGCATTCTTCAATCCTTCTAAGTCAACAGAAACCTGCTCACCTGTAACTAAATTTTTAAGTGCATAAGTATTGGAAGCTATTTCCTGATCGCCTGCAATTACTGCAAAAGGAATCAAACGTTTGTCTGCATATTGAAATTGTTTTCCAACTTTTACATTATCAGGATACAATTCTACTTTTATGTTTTCTTGTCGTAATTTCTGGATTGCCTGAGAAGCGTACAAAGCTTCTTTATCACCATAATTCACAAATAAAGCTTTCGAAGTTGCAGCGACAGTCTCCGGGAATAATTGTAATTTTTCTAAAACCAGATAAATTCTATCCAATCCAAAAGAAATTCCAACACCACTCATATTTTTTAAACCAAAAATACCTGTCAAATCGTCGTATCTTCCGCCGCCGCCAATAGAACCTATGGAAACAGTTTTTGGCGCTGCAACTTCAAAAATAGCTCCTGTATAGTAATTTAGTCCTCGGGCTAAAGTCACATCTAAATCTAAAATTGCAGTTGACAATCCTAAATCTGCAACATTGTCACATATAAATTTTAACTCCTCAACACCTTTCATTCCCTCTTCAGAAGAAGCCAACAATTCTGAAAGCTGTGCAATTTTGTCTCCAAAAGTTCCTGAGAAGCTAAAAAGCGGCTGCACTTTTACCAAAGCTTCTTCAGAAATGCCTTTTTCGATCATTTCTTTTTTAACGCCGTCTTCTCCAATTTTATCTAATTTATCAAGAGCAACTGTAAAATCAATTAACTTATCAGAAGCACCAATTACCTCAGCAATTCCAGACAATATTTTTCTGTTATTGATTTTGATGGTCACCCCTTCTAAACCTAAAGATGTAAAAACGGTATCATATAACTGAACCAATTCAACTTCCTGCCATAACGATTTTGAACCTACAACATCTGCATCGCATTGGTAAAACTCTCTATAGCGTCCATTTTGAGGATTATCTGCCCTCCAAACCGGCTGGATTTGATATCTTTTAAAAGGAAATACAATATCATTTTGGTGCTGTACAACATATCTTGCAAATGGAACTGTCAAATCATATCGTAAAGCCTTCTCTGAAATTTTTCCAGTAAATTTATTCAACTCAATTCTTTGTTTAACATCAATTGTTTCAGCAGAATTAACTTGCAGAGCTTCTATAGATTCCGGTAATTCAATTTTTTCTTTTTTATCATAGAAAAAATTACCTGAATTCAATATTTTAAAAATCAAACGATCTCCCTCTTCACCATATTTCCCCATCAGCGTATCTGAATTTTCAAATGAAGGAGTTTCAATTGGCTGAAAACCAAATTTCTCGAAATTAGCTTTTATAGTCTGTATAATATACTGGCGCTTTGACACCTCTGAAGGTGAAAAATCTCTTGTCCCTTTTGGCACGCTTGGTTTTGAAGCCATCTTTTTAGATTATTTAGATTTTTTGGGATTATTAGATTTAGATTTTCATTGCTACTAATTCTAAAAACCTTTTGACATTATTTTTTTTAAAATTTTTTAATCGCCTGCAAATATCTTACTTTTAAAATAAATAATACAGCTTCGAAAACAAACTTGTAACAAAAAACGTATTTTCGTGTCAAATTGGTTATGATGCTAAAATTATTTAAAGAAAATATCCGAATTGCTTTTGGCTCCATCAAAACACAATTGCTGAGAACCATTCTTACTGTCTTAATTATTGCAATCGGAATCACAGCTTTAGTCGGAATCCTTACAGTTGTAACAGCACTCGAGAATACCGTTTCGACCAATTTTGCTTCCATGGGTGCGAATACTTTTAACATTAACCAATATGCAAACACCGTTAAAAACCGCGGTGGAAACGAGCGCGAAATCATAAATCCAATCATTTCCTATCCGGAGGCCGTTGCTTTCAAAAATAAATACAAATACCCTTTTACGGAAACTTCTCTTTCTTTTACGGCAACTTCAACCGCTGAAGTTAAATATTTGGATCAAAAAACAGATCCTGAAATTAAAATTTTGGGGGTCGACGAGCATTTTATTTCTAATTCAGGTTTAGAAATTAACCTGGGGCGTTCTTTTAATCAATTTGATATTGATAACAATACGTATTCGTGCGTAGTAGGTTCTGATTTTGAAAAAGGGCTATTAAAAGACATTAATCCAATTGACAAAATAATCTCTATTCGCGGAGCTCGTTTTAAAGTTATCGGAGTCTTAAAAGAAAAAGGATCAACATTTGGAAACAGCCAGGATTTACGCGTTCTGATTCCAATTCAGGTAGCGCGTTCTTTGTTTACCGCACCAAACATCAATTATACCATGAGTATAATGGTTTCTAAAAAAGAACTTTTAGATCAGGCCATTGATAATGCGACAAGCATCATGCGAAGAGTTCGTAAACTAAGTCCTGTTCGCGACAATAATTTCGGTATTGGCCGAAGTGACGATTTAATCAACAGAATCTTAGGAATTACACAATATTTAGATTGGGCTTCTGCTATTATTAGTATAATTACAATATTAGGATCATCGATCGCTTTAATGAATATTATGATAGTTTCCGTTACAGAACGTACCCGGGAAATCGGTGTCCGAAAAGCATTGGGAGCAACAAGAGCAACCGTTGCCTTTCAATTTTTTATTGAAACCTTATTAATTGGACAAATTGGCGGATTAGTTGGAATCATATTAGGAATGTTAATAGGATTTGGTATTGCAACTGCCATGAGTTTTGCTTTTGTAGTTCCGTGGTTTGCTATCATCATCGCTTTTGGAACCAGCTTTATGGTGGCCATTGTTTCCGGATTGTACCCTGCAATTAAAGCATCACAACTTGACCCTATAGAAGCTTTGCGTTACGAGTAGTTTTATTAGAAGCAAAATTCACTTGTCTCAAAAGACCAATTGTCCCGCTATCCGTTTCAAACTTTTGCGCCGAACCCCGGCACAAAAGGTTTTCTCTTCTATCGGGGCTAGATTAGAAGTTTATGTTATAAATCACCTTTTATTCCCTTCATCATCCTGTCATTATCATAAATATCTTTTCGAAGTTCAATATTCTTAAAATCCATTTTCTCTAATAATTCAGTCATTTCCTTTCCTAAATACTGATTGATTTCAAAGTACAACTGCCCTTTTTCTAAAAGACTTTTATGAGCCAGTCCTGCAATT
Organism: Flavobacterium salmonis; assembly: GCF_903819435.1. Lineage (GTDB taxonomy): Bacteria > Bacteroidota > Bacteroidia > Flavobacteriales > Flavobacteriaceae > Flavobacterium > Flavobacterium chungangense. The sequence goes on from NZ_CAIJDP010000068.1 coordinate 454,869, forward strand.
TTTCTATAAAAAACCAAGGCATCATTATCATCTACAAAAAGAGCCAAATGGGGTTCGTGATCCAGGACATTTTTTTTGATTTCCGGTTTTTCTAAATTACGAACATAAGGTGGATTCGAAACAACAATATCATAATCATATTTTAAAATATCTAATTCTAAAATATTTTTAAACATAAAAGTTACTTTGACATTATTGCTTCTGGCATTTTTTTTTGCAGTTTCTATTGCCCTTTTCGAAACATCGATAGCATAAACATCAGCATTAGGAAGATTTTTGGCAAGCGAAACCGCAATACAGCCACTTCCTGTTCCTATATCCAGAATTTTCAGTTTTTTGGTTTTATCAGTAATCTTATTTTCATTAATAATCCATTCTACTAATTCTTCAGTTTCAGGCCTCGGAATCAAAACGTTTTCATTTACTTCAAAATCTAAACCGTAAAAACTCGTTTTTCCAAGTAAATACTGAATCGGAACTTCTTTTTTTAATCGATTTAAAAAAGTACTCCAAACAACCAAATCAGCATCTGTAAAAGTTAGTTCATGATTCAGCGCCAAATCAATTTGTCTCAGCTTATGTTTATTTTCTAATATCAAATAAAAAAAACTCTCTGCTTCATATGCGTCATATAAAGAAGAAAGTTCCTTAATAAATTGAGTTCTGTATTGTTTGATTTTCATTTAAGGGCTTTTCAGTATTTTTAGACTAAATGCAATTACATTTTACAGATAAGTATCGTAAAGTAAATTTTGTTACAATGTTATTTTACAATTCTTTCAACATCCAGACTGGACAGGAGTTATGTCCGGTACATCCCAATGGAGCATCTAAATACTCAAATCCTGATTTTTTATATAACTTTTGAGCGGCATGCATAAATGGCATTGTTTCTATGTAACATTTTTCAAAACCAAAGCTTTTAGCTTCTTCCAAACATTTTTTCATCATTTCACTTCCTATTCCTAATCCGCGGGTTTTAGGCAAAAAATACATCTTTTGTAGTTCACAAATCTTTGGATCACCGTTTTCTAAAGGTGCAATTCCACAACATCCAACAATTTCGCCCTCATTTTCAACTACAAAATAAACCGATTGCGATTTATTATACTCTTCAAACATGAAATCTAAATACGAATCTTCATAAGCTGTTCCTGTTTTTGGAATTTTCATTTCATCAAAAACTGATCTTATTAATTGAGCAACTGCCTGATTGTCTTCTTTTTTAATTTTTCTGATAAACCAATTTTCCATTTTACATTACAGTCTGATACATTACAAAAATAGAAATACTTTTTTGATAGTTTCATAACTATCCCAATAACTCTGGGGACAAAACTCAAAAATAATTACTTTTGTATCGTGAACATACATGAGAAATACATAAAACGATGCATAGAACTGGCCAAAAATGGCTTTGGAACCACCTACCCAAATCCAATGGTAGGAAGTGTAATCGTTTATGAGGATAAAATTATCGGCGAAGGCTGGCACAAAAAAGCCGGAGAACCACATGCCGAAGTAAATGCGATTCGATCTGTAAAAGACAAATCGCTTCTTAAAAATGCTACTATCTATGTAAGTTTAGAACCCTGCAGCCATTTTGGCAAAACACCTCCGTGTTGCGATTTGATTATTGAACATAAAATTCCGACTGTAGTAGTAGGAACCGTTGATCCCAATGAAAAAGTAGCTGGAAGAGGAATAAAAAAAATAATCGAATCAGGTGCCAGCGTTATAGTAGGCATTTTAGAAAGCGAATGCTACGAGCTCAATAAACGTTTTTTTACTTTTCACAATAAAAAAAGACCTTATATTATATTAAAATGGGCAGAAAGTCAAGACGGTTTTCTGTCACCTGAAAAACAAATTAATCAGGAACGTAAACCCGTTTGGATTACCAATCAGTATTCACGACAACTGGTTCATAAATGGCGTAGCGAAGAACAAGCAATTTTTACAGGAACACAGACCGTAATTGATGACAATCCTAAATTAAATGTTCGTGACTGGAGTGGCAATAACCCTACAAGAGTGATTTTGGATCAAAATAGCCGTATTTCAAAAAGTAGTTTTATTTTTGATGACAGCGTTAAAACTATCATATTTACAAAATCTGAAATTAGCTTATCAGCAGAAAACACTACCTTTGAAGTAATTAATTTTAATCAAAATATAATTCCGCAAATTTTGGCGGTTTTGTATCAAAATCAAATACAGTCTATTATTATTGAAGGTGGTTTACAAACTTTGCAATCTTTTATAGATGAAAATATTTGGGACGAAGCACGAATTTTTACTGGACAAAATTCTCTTAAAAAAGGAACAAAAGCCCCTTTTTTACCAAGAAAAAATGCATTGAGAACTTACATCCAAAAAGACGAATTAATATACCTTAGAAATCATGATTGATACTATAATTTTTGACTTTGGAGATATTTTCATCAATCTGGATAAACAAGCCACTATTTCCGGATTAGAGAAACTGGGCATGAGAGAATGGAATTCGGAATTTGACCGTTTGAATCTTTTGTTTGAAACAGGGGATATTTCTCATGATGAATTTATAGCAGGTTTTCAAAAAGAATTACCAAATGCTTCAACAGAAGAAATATTAGAAGCCTGGAATGCTGTTTTAGCAGATTTTCCTTTATACAGATTAGAATTCCTGCAAATGCTTTCTAAAAAATACCGATTGTTTTTATTGAGTAATACTGATTCTATTCATATTGAAACTTTCGAAAATAAAAGCGGAATTTCGTTTTACAGCGATTTTTATCAATGTTTTGAAAAAGTTTACTTTTCATTTGAAATCGGAATGCGAAAACCAAACGCCAATGCTTTTCAATATTTAATCAACAAACACGAACTGTCACCCAAACGTACTTTGTTTGTAGATGATAAAAAAGAAAATACTGATTCTGCTGCCTCTTTAGGTTTTAATGTTTGGAACTTGCAGGTTGGTCAGGAAGATGTTGTTGATTTATTTGAGAAAAAAATACTTTAGAATTTAACTTTGGAATATAACGATACGTACCAGACCATCGCTTTTGAATCTGAAGAAGTCTTATTTAAGGAAAAAGGAAGTAAGTTCTTTGGCTATGCTTTTCCGATAGAAACTGAAGATGAAGTAAAACCGATTATTGAAAACTTAAAAAAACAACACCCTCATGCTGTCCATTATTGTTATGCCTATCAATTAGGCATAGCTCCAAAAATATCTTATCGTGCAAATGATGACGGAGAACCAAGCAATACAGCAGGAGCTCCAATTTATGGTCAGATACAATCTTTTGGACTGACCAACGTTCTTGTGGTAGTGGTTCGAATTTTTGGTGGAATAAAATTGGGCGTTGGCGGATTAATAGCTGCTTATAAAACTACCGCACAAATGACACTTGAAGTTTGTGAAATTGCCGAAAAAACGATTGACGTACATTTTTTAATCTCTTTTGATTATAAAAACATGAATAAAGTCATGCGGGTAATTAAGGAAAAAAAGCTGGAAATAACTTCTCAGGAAATGGAAATTGACGAAGATTCCGACTTACCAATTGGAAAAATAATGACAAAAACCAGAAAAAAAAATGCTGAATCTATATTCAGCACTTTTGATTTAATGTTTGAAATCGATATAAAAATTATGTAAATCGATATAAAAAAGCATAGCATTTTAACAATTATTCAAGTGTTTTAAATAATTCTAAAATATAATCCGGAGGAGGTGTTGGCCGACCCGTTTTTAGCGAAATAAATACCAAAATAAACACCGCCGTTGTTAATAACTCATTTGCTTCATTGTAGATTTCGCAGTCAAATTCAATCTTGACTGAAGACTGACTTTTAAAAGTAGTATGAATTGTTAAAAGCTCATCATAACGCGCCGATTTTTTATAATTTATCTGCATCGAAACAATTGGCAATCCTATTCCGCTTTCTTCCATGCTTTTATACGAAATCCCTTTATTTCTAAGCCATTCCACGCGACCTATCTCAAAATACGGGATATAATTCCCGTGATAAACAACCCCCATTTGATCAGTTTCAGAGTAGCGAACGCGCACTTGCGTTTGATGATTTTTCATTATTTCTATATTAAAAAAATTAAGTTCTTAAAGTATGCTTACAACATTATTTTATAAAATTAGAGTTCAAAATATTTTTTTTTACAGAATTTTGTTCACATATTTGTTATCCCGAAATAAGGAATAAAATTACCTCCTTTTATTAGGAGAATCTTTATCAATAATAAAAAAATTTATCTGAATTTATGACTAAAACTGCTCAATCGGTATGGGAAAACTGTTTGTCCTTTATAAAAGACAATATTCAAGATCAAGCATACAAAACTTGGTTTGAACCAATCAAATCAGTTGAGCTAACCGACAACGCGTTATACATTCAGGTTCCAAGTAAATTTTTCTACGAATGGCTCGAAGAACATTACGTAAAATTATTGAAAGTTGCGCTTACCAAAGAACTGGGAAAAAACGCAAAGTTACTCTATAAAATTAAAATGGAGAACACTTATGGAAACAAACAACCTTTTACCGAACAGTTGCCAAGTTCCAATAGAGTGCCAATGAAACCGCAAGAGGTTGATGCTCCGTTTAAAAACTTAAATCCAGAACTTAAAAATCCGTTTGTAATTCCCGGAATTAGAAATTTAAAAATTGAATCCCAGTTAAATGCCAACTATAGTTTTGACAATTTTCTGGAAGGAGATTCAAACCGTCTGGCACGTTCTGCGGGTATGGCTGTTGCCAACAAACCTGGAGGGACTTCATTTAATCCTTTATTGATTTTTGGTGGAGTTGGTTTAGGAAAAACACACTTAGCACATGCTATTGGTGTTGAAGTAAAAGATAAATATCCGGAAAAAACGGTTTTATATATTTCTGCCGAGATTTTCACACAACAATATATTGATTCGGTAAAAAAGAATAATCGTAATGATTTTATTCACTTTTACCAGTTAATAGACGTTTTGATTATTGATGATGTACAGTTCTTATCCGGAAAATCAGGAACTCAGGATGTATTTTTCCATATTTTCAATTATTTGCACCAAAACGGAAAACAGGTAATTTTAACTTCTGACAAAGCTCCTGTTGATATGCAGGATATTGAACAGCGTTTGTTATCCCGCTTTAAATGGGGATTATCTGCTGAATTGCATCAGCCGGATTATGAAACCCGGATTTCAATCTTAAAAAATATTCTTTACCGTGATGGTGTTGAAATGCCGGAAGACATTATTGAATATGTTGCCCGCAATATCAAAACAAATGTTAGAGAACTTGAAGGAGCTATTATTTCCTTAATCGCTCAATCTTCTTTCAATAAAAAAGAAGTAACAATTGAGTTAGCTAAAAGTGTTGTAGAGAAATTTGTTAAAAATGTAAAGAGAGAAATCTCTATTGATTATATTCAAAAAATTGTGTCTGATTATTTTCAGTTAGACATTGAAACTCTTCAATCAAAAACAAGAAAAAGACATGTGGTACAGGCGAGACAATTGGCTATGTTTTTTGCAAAGAAATTCACAAAAGCATCTTTAGCAAACATTGGCTCTCAAATTGGAGATCGCGATCATGCTACTGTATTACATGCTTGTAAAACAGTTGACAATTTAGTTTCTACAGACAAACAATTCAAAAAATTTGTCGAAGACATCAACAAAAAACTAACGCTATAAAAGCGCATCATGCCAGTAAAAATCTTAATGGTTTGTTTGGGAAATATCTGCAGATCACCTTTAGCTGAAGGTATTTTAGCTTCCAAATTACCAAAAGAAAATTTTATAGTCGACTCTGCCGGTACCGGTTCATGGCATGTAGGCCACGCACCTGACAAACGTTCTATTGCCGTTGCCCAAAAAAATGGTTTATGTATTGACCAGCAAAAAGGAAGACAATTCAAGACTTCTGATTTTGATGAATTTGATTATATCTATGCCATGGATAATTCGAATTTTCGTGACATCATTCATCTTGCCAAAACTCCTGAACACAAAAGCAAAGTCAATCTGATTCTAAATGAATTATTTCAGGATGAAAATGTTGACGTTCCAGACCCTTATTACGGAGCCGTTAACGGATTTGACAATGTCTATCAAATGCTGGATGAGGCAGCCGAAATAATTGCAAAAAAACTTATCGAAAAACATTCTTAATTTACTTTTTCAATTATTGATATTTAATAGTTGAAAAAGTATTTCATTTTATAATCTATATTAAAGATATGAAACTTCCAGGAAAATTATATTTAATCCCAACTACTATGGGCGAAAGTGACCCAATGGATGTTTTACCGCAAACTGTAAAAAGAAGTATTGAACTTATAGATTATTATATTGTTGAGAACGAAAAAACTGCACGAAAATCCATAAAAGCAGTTTTACCGGAGAAAAAACAATCCGAATTAGTTCTTTTTACTTTAAACAAACGTACAGAACCAAGCGAACATTTAGACTTCATAAAACCTTTATTAGAAGGAAAAAACATGGGTTTAATGAGCGAAGCCGGATGTCCCGGAGTTGCTGATCCAGGAGCTGTTATTGTAAAACTGGCACATGAAAAAGGGATTCAGGTTGTTCCTTTGGTTGGACCTTCTTCTATCCTATTAGCTATGATGGCTTCTGGAATGAATGGACAAAGTTTTACTTTCAATGGCTATTTACCAATTGACAAAGACGAGAAAAAATCGGCATTGAGACATTTTGAGAAATTGTCCCACGATAAAAATCAATCGCAAATTTTTATTGAAACACCTTATAGAAACAATAAATTAATTGAAGATCTTTTGCAGATTTTAAATCCTTCAACACATCTTTGTATTGCTACAGATATTACGCTGCCAACAGAATTTATTAAAACAATGAAAATTGCTGACTGGAAAAAATTAAAAGTGGATTTACATAATCGACCAACGATTTTTATTATTCATAAAATGTAAGCTAACTTTAAAATCATCATAATGAAAAAGTTTTTAATTCTGATTTTGATTTGCTTTGTGCAAAATGTGTTTTCACAACATAAAGAACCAACTATTAAATCAGATCCAAACGCAGTAACTAATAGTACTGAAGATGGTTCTTATGTAGACAAGCAACCTGAATTCCCTGGTGGACCAGATGCTTTGCATAATGTTTTTTTGAAAAAAAACTACAAAATGCCAAATGTGTCTGGGTTAAAAGGTAAAGTTTATGTAACTTTCATTGTCGAAAAAGATGGTACACTGAACAATATAAAAGTTTTAAGAGATATTGGTTATGGAACAGGAGAAGAAGCAATTAGAGTTTTAAAATTATCTCCAAAGTGGATTCCTGCTAAAAGAAACAATGAGTCTGTTAGATGGAAATATTCATTTCCTATAACTATAATTGGAAATGAACCACCTAATGCATCCAAATTACATGAATTGACTAAAAATAGTTCAGTAACACCCGTTATCGAAGAAGAAGAAAACCAAGTGTATAATACGGCTGGGCTAGAAGTGAGACCTGAATTTCCAGGTGGTCAACAAGCATTAGAACTCTTTTTAAAAGAAAACTATAAAAATCCACAAAAAGACCTAAAAGGAAAAGTGTATACTACTTTTATTATTGAAAAAGATGGATCTTTAACTGATATAAAAATTTTAAGAGATATTGGACACGGAACAGGTACAGAAGCTATTCGAGTTTTAAAATTATCACCAAAATGGAGTCCTGGAAAACAAAATAATATTGTAGTTAGAGTTCTTTATTCCATACCTATAATTGTTCACTAATATACTTCACAATCCTTTCTCACAAAAGTTCCCAAATCAAACTTTATCATGAGTAAACTCCCTAACGTAACCACCAGCATCTTTACGGCAATGTCAAAAATGGCAGCCGAATATAATGCGATAAATCTTTCTCAGGGATTTCCAAATTTTCCGGTTGATGAAAGGATGACGGATATTGTAGCGAGATTAGCAAAAGAAAATGTGCACCAATATACACCAATGGCAGGATATCCGCCGTTGATGAATCAAATTGCAAAATTAGTTCTGAGTTCCTATAACAGAATTATAAATCCTGACACAGAACTTTTAATTACAGCCGGTGCAACTCAGGGAATTTTCACTACGATTTTAGCCTTAGTAAAAGAAAACGACGAAGTCATTATTTTGGATCCGAGCTACGATTCTTACGAATCTCCTGTTTTACTTTGCAAAGCCAAACCAGTGCGGGTAGCACTAAATGATGATTACACTCCAAATTGGGAAACGATAGAAAAAGCCTGTTCTGCAAAAAGCAAATTGATGATCATCAACAATCCCAATAATCCAACAGGGAAAATTCTAACCGAAGCGGATTTTGTTCAGCTACAAAATCTTCTTGAAAAATATCCTGACATCATAGTTTTATCAGACGAAGTTTATGAATACATTACTTTCGAAGAAAAACATATTTCGGCACATACCAAAAGTTTCCTCTTAGACCGATGTATAATGGTTTCTTCTTTTGGAAAATCATTCCATATTACAGGATGGAAAATCGGATACACCATTGCCCCTGAATATCTGATGAAAGAAATTAAAAAAGTACATCAGTTTTTGGTTTTTAGTGTTAACAGTATTTCACAGTTTGCCATAAGCGAATATTTAGATATTGTCGACGTCAATTTACTTGGAAAATTCTATCAGGAGAAACGCGATTATTTTCAAAAACTGCTTCAAAATAGCCGATTTGAACTAAAACCATGCGAAGGAACTTATTTTCAGGTTGCTTCCTATGCTTCAATCTCAAACGAGGATGATGTTACGTTTTGTAAAAGACTAATCACAGATCATGGTGTTGCCGCAATTCCAATTTCAACCTTTTATTCTGACCATAAAGACAAGAAATTAATACGTTTTTGTTTCGCCAAAGATAACTTCACACTCGAATCTGCAGCAAAAAAAATATGCGCAATCTAAAGTTTTTCTAAAATTTATAACAATATTATGCATGCATCCTATTTAAATTAATTAATTTTGTAAAAATAAAAAAGTATGAGCTATACAGATAAAATGTTAAGAGACGATGCTTTAAAAGGTAAAGTCATTGTAGTTACAGGCGGTGGAAGCGGTTTAGGAAAAGCAATGACCAAATATTTTTTAGAATTAGGAGCTCAGGTAGCGATTACTTCAAGAGATTTAGAAAAGCTTAAAACGACTGCAACAGAACTCGAAACTGAAACTGGAGGAAAATGTTTACCGCTCCAATGTGATGTTCGTCATTATGAAGAAGTCGAAAACATGCTTCAGGAAGTTTTAAAAACTTTTGGAAAAGTAGATGTCCTTTTAAATAATGCAGCCGGAAATTTTATTTCTCCAACAGAACGTCTGTCTGCCAACGCATTTGACACTGTTATAGATATCGTACTAAAAGGTTCTAAAAACTGTACACTCGCTTTTGGAAAGCATTGGATTGACACTAAACAAACATCTGCAACGATTTTAAATATCGTAACTACATATGCCTGGACGGGTTCTGCATACGTGGTCCCAAGTGCAACAGCGAAAGCAGGAGTTTTGGCTATGACCAGAAGTCTGGCTGTAGAATGGGCAAAATACGGAATTCGTTCTAATGCAATTGCTCCGGGGCCATTTCCTACTAAAGGAGCCTGGGACAGATTATTACCGGGAGATTTGGCAGAGAAATTTGATATGGCAAAAAAAGTACCTCTAAAACGTGTAGGTGATCATCAGGAATTAGCCAATTTAGCAGCTTATTTAGTTTCTGATTTTTCGGCTTATGTAAACGGCGATGTCATTACAATTGACGGTGGAGAATGGTTAAAAGGAGCCGGACAATTCAACTTATTAGAAGCAATCCCCGAAGAACTATGGGATCAGCTTGAAATGATGATAAAAGCAAAAAAGAATAAATAATTACAAGTGCTTACTAAATTCAGAATATTTTATTAAAACTATACTGATTGCACGAAATCCCGAAGGTTTTTACTTTCGGGATTTTTTTATAATTTTCACCATATAAACAATATAAATTCAGTTGAGCAACATTTTGTTTAAACATTTTCCAGTTTAAATTTACTTAGATTACTTATATGGTTAAATTATATTAAATGTTTAGCGATTCAGTTAAATTATTATTTTTGCGAAACAAATTATAACATCAAAATTTATGCTCATTATTGGAATTGCCGGAGGAACAGGAAGTGGAAAAACAACAGTAGTACACCAAATCATGAATGAATTACCGGACACCGAGGTGGGTGTAATTTCTCAGGATTCATACTATAAAGAAACCCACAATTTGTCATTTGATGAAAGGGCATTAATCAATTTTGATCATCCTCGTGCTATAGATTTCGAATTACTGGTAAAACATCTTAAAGCCTTAAAAGCAGGCGAAACCATAGATCAGCCTGTTTACTCTTTTATCCAGCACAACAGAACAGATGACACTGTATCAACACACCCAAGAAAAGTAATGATTGTTGAAGGGATCTTGATTTTAACAAATCCTGAATTACGGGAACTTTTTGATATAAAAATATACGTTCATGCTGATTCTGATGAAAGATTAATCCGTCGCTTAAAAAGAGATATTTCAGAACGCGGACGCGATATTGACGAAGTTTTAAACCGTTATCAAAACACCTTAAAACCGATGCACGAGCAATTTATCGAACCTTCGAAAGCTTTTGCCGATATCATTATTCCGAATGATAAATACAATACCGTAGCAATAGATGTAGTTCGTGCTGTAATTAATCAGCGTATTTTATAATTTTTATTGTAAATTTATTCCATAAAAATAAGGAGCTATTCCGCTTTGCCCTTTATCTTTTTGTATCCGAAAAAGCCATAAAAAGGATATCGGCTCAAACGAAGTTCACTGAACACAAATAAAAAAATAAACTTTGTGAAGTAATCGGGGCTAAAAAGGTAAATCTCCTTAAAAGAAGTAATCGGTTAAAAATAAATTAAAATGAAAAATCCATACAAAGACAAAAAATGGTTCAAATTTCTAAGCAATAAATATGTTTGGGTTTTACTGTTTTTTATAGTTTGGATGCTATTTTTAGATAATTATTCTTATTTCGACCATCGGTTTTTAAATAATCAGATTAACGAACTTGAAGACAATAAAACCTATTATCAGGAAGAAATCAAAAAAGACCAGGAACAGATCAAACAACTCAAAAATCCTGAACAAATAGAGAAATACGCCCGCGAAAAGTACTTCATGAAAAAAGACAGCGAAGACATATACATTATTAAATTTGAAGGCGATACAATTCAGGAAAAAGAATAAACATAAAACTAATGGCTACTACCCTATTCGACGATTTTAGTCCGATTTCATCCAAACAATGGAAACAAAAAATTCAGTTTGAACTGGAGGGTGCCGATTACAACAAAACTGTAATCTGGAATTCTCCTGAAGATATACAGGTAAAGCCATTTTACCATTATGATGAAGATTTCAAAACTTCCCAGATAGAAACTCAGGCTTCTAATTTTAAAATCTGCCAAAACATATTTGTTTACGATGTTGAAAAATCGATTCAAAAAGCAATAGACACCCTTGAAAGAGGTGCCGAAAGTTTGCGTTTTACCATTCAAAATGAAAAAATAGACATTCAAAAATTATTAGAAAATCTTCCTTTAGAAAACCGAATCGTTTACTTTAATTTGAATTTTATTTCAATCGATTTCGTAAAAAAACTGGATACTATTTCAATTCAAAAAAAAACTGTTTTTTATTGCAATTTAGATCCAATTGGCCATTTAGCCAGAGAAGGAAATTGGTTTGCGACATCTGATAAAAATAATTTTGAAACACTCGAAAAGATTTCAAAAGCAACAGCAAATCTTTCCCTATTAAGTATTGACTCAGGTCTCTACCAAAATGCCGGAGCCAATATAACACAGCAGATCGCATACAGTCTGTCGCATGCAAACGAATACCTGAATCGCTTTCCGGATTTAAAGAAACCAATTGTATTTCAGGTAGCTGTAGGAACTAATTATTTCTTTGAAATTGCAAAACTTCGTGCCCTGCGAATACTTTTCAACTTAATTGCTGCCGAATACAATCCTGATTTGGAGTGTCATTTATTGGTTACGCCAACCAAACGCAATAAAACCATATACGATTACAATGTCAACATGCTTCGCACCACGACAGAATGCATGTCGGCAATATTAGGAGGGGCAGATACTGTTGCCAATTTGCCTTACGATTCTTTGTACCACAAAGACAATGAATTTGGTGACCGGATTGCTAGAAATCAATTATTGATATTAAAGCATGAAAGTTACTTCGACAAGGTGGACAATCCTGCTGATGGCAGTTATTATATTGAAAGTTTAACCATTCAACTAGCCGAAAAAAGTCTCGCTCTATTTAAAGATATTGAAGCTAACGGAGGCTTTTTGAAACTTTTGAATGATGGAAGCATCAAAAAGAAAATTCAGGAAAGCGCTAATAAAGAACAGGAATTATTCGATACCAAAAAAGAAGTTTTATTAGGTACAAATAAATATCCAAACCCGGAAGACAAAATGAAACATGATTTAGAACTGTTTCCCTTTGTAAAAATAAAACCCAGAAAAACATTGATTACACCTATAATTGAAAAAAGATTAGCCGAAAAACTGGAACAAGAACGTTTAGAACTTGAGTAAGACTAATTTGAAACAGTTATATTTGATAAAACTAAATAATTTATGGAAGCAATAAGACGAATAATATCAGTAAAAAACCATTCTGTAACTGTTATTTTACCTGAAGATTTTACTGCAAATGAAGTAGAAGTAATTATTTTGCCTGTTCAAAATGACGAATACAAAATCCCTCAATGGCAAATTGATCAGGTTAGGGAAAGAACTGAGAACTATTTAAAAAACCCAAATAATGTTACTGACATTGACGATTTTTTAAAAGAAATTGAAAGTGAATTATAAAATAGTAATCCTTGAAGAAGCTAAAATAGATTATAAAAAATCATTACTATGGTATCGAAACACACACCCAAAATTAGCTATCAGATTTAATGATTGCTTTAAAAAAAGCTTAGCTATTATTAAAACAGATCCATTTTTATTTCAAATAAAATATGACAGTATAAGAATCATATTTTTCAAAACTTTTCCATATGCTATACATTATTCGATTTACGAAAATTGCATCGTAATTAAGTCTATTTTTCATACATCAAGAGATAGTGAATTGAACCTTTTTTAAAATGACTTTACAATTGAGAAAAGACCTTAAACATATTAAGTTAAAAGTTAAAAGTGATGAATCAAATGAACAATTACATGATTCAGAATCTCTGATTGATAACTTTACTACAGCAGAAGGAATCGAAATCAAAAAAAAATATTCTGAAAAAGATATTGAGGAATTCGAATTTTTAGATTTTGCCGCAGGTTTTCCTCCAAACCTTCGAGGTCCTTATACAACTATGTATGTACAAAAACCTTGGACAATCCGCCAGTATGCGGGGTTTTCAACAGCAGAAGAAAGCAATACTTTTTATAGAAAAAATTTAGCAGCCGGTCAAAAGGGCTTATCCATAGCTTTTGATTTGCCAACACATCGAGGTTACGATTCAGATCATGAAAGAGTGGTTGGGGATGTCGGAAAAGCCGGGGTTGCCATTGATTCTGTCGAAGACATGAAAGTACTATTTGATCAGATTCCATTGGATGAAATGTCAGTTTCAATGACTATGAATGGGGCAGTTTTACCAATTATGGCATTTTATATTGTAGCAGCTGAAGAACAAGGCGTAACAATTGAAAAATTGTCAGGAACAATTCAGAATGATATCTTGAAAGAGTTCATGGTTCGTAATACTTACATTTATCCACCAACTCCTTCGATGAAAATCATTGCCGATATTTTTGAATTTACAAGCAAAAAAATGCCAAAATTCAATTCTATCTCAATTTCAGGATATCACATGCAGGAAGCGGGTGCAACTGCTCATATTGAATTAGCGTACACTCTTGCTGATGGTTTAGAATACATCAGAACCGGATTATCAACAGGTATGAGCATTGATGAATTTGCACCAAGATTATCATTTTTCTGGGCAATTGGAATGAATCATTTTATGGAAATTGCCAAAATGAGAGCCGGAAGGATGATATGGGCCAAACTCGTAAAACAATTTAATCCAAAAAGTGACAAATCATTAGTTTTAAGAACACATTGCCAGACAAGCGGCTGGAGTTTAACAGAACAGGATCCTTTTAATAATGTGACCCGAACTTGTATTGAAGCTTCAGCGGCAGCTTTTGGAGGAACCCAATCATTACACACCAATGCCCTTGACGAAGCAATTGCTTTACCAACAGACTTTTCTGCAAGAATCGCACGTAACACACAGATTTTTTTACAGGAAGAAACCAAAATTACCAAAACGGTAGATCCCTGGGCAGGAAGTTATTATATTGAGAGTCTTACCAATGAAATGGTAGAAAAAACCTGGAAGCTTATTGAGGAAGTAGAAGAATTAGGTGGCATGACGAAAGCCATTGAAACCGGAATTCCAAAACTTAGAATTGAAGAAGCTGCAGCGAAAAAACAAGCAAGAATTGACAGTGGGCAAGATATTATTGTAGGTGTAAATAAATTTAGATTAGAAAAGGAAGATCCTCTACATATTTTAGATGTTGACAACCAAATGGTTCGCAAACAGCAAATTGAGCATCTTTCAAGAATAAAAGCAACCCGAAATACTGAAAAAGTAAACCAATCACTCGAAAAATTAATTCATTGTGCTAAAACCGGCCAGGGAAATTTACTGGAAATTGCTATCGAAGGTGCCCGAAACAGAGCAACTTTAGGCGAAATTAGTGATGCCCTCGAAAGTATTTTTGGCCGGTTCAAGGCTCAAATAAAATCTGTTAGTGGTGTGTATAGTGCAGCAATTAAAAACGATGAAAGTTTTGAAAAAGCAAAGCAGCTTGCTGACGTTTTTGCAAAACAAGAAGGAAGGCGTCCCAGAATTATGATTGCAAAAATGGGACAGGACGGACATGACCGTGGAGCAAAAGTAGTAGCAACAGGATATGCTGATGTAGGTTTTGATGTAGATATTGGTCCTTTGTTTCAAACACCAGCAGAAGCTGCAAAACAAGCTATTGAAAACGATGTTCATATTTTAGGTGTTTCATCACTTGCAGCAGGTCACAAAACATTAGTCCCTCAAGTTATCGAAGAGCTAAAAAAACATGGTCGTGAAGATATTATGGTAATTGTTGGAGGTGTTATACCTAAGCAGGATTATCAATATTTATTTGATGCGGGTGCAATTGCTATTTTTGGCCCAGGAACAAAGATTAGTGAAGCAGCAATCAAAATTTTAGAAATATTAATAGATTAAACTAATTTTTCTATAAAAAAATCCCGATAGATTCGGGATTTTTTTTCAAATTCTTAATCGTTAATAGTAGCATTACTATCTGCTTCAATGTAAGAGAGATCATAGCCGCCAAAAGCCTTCATGTAGCTTCTTAAAGAGGTACCATAAGCATCTCTAAAATGTCTGTTACCATTGTTTTTAAAGAAGTTTTTTACTGAACCTGCACCACCTAAATGTGCTGCTGCTAAAATCCCTGATTCGGTAATTTCTAGGCCATTGATCGTTTTGCCTTCATATTTGGCAATTTCACGACGTAATATCCATTTGTTTTTTGATAACAGTGCAATAAATGCTTTTTCTTGTAAAGCCGGATCCCTTAAAAAGGCTTCATCATTTTGAATACCTACTGATCTTAAAGTCTTAGAGCCAAATTGATATTTTCCCATGTAACCAATAGAATTTACTTTTCGGTATTTTCCTTGGGACTCTTTAAAAGCAACTGCTTCTTTGAAACCTATAAAATGGTTTCCGGTGTATGGAACACTTATATTAGGATAATCACCCTCTTCTTCCGATGGAAATAAGTATTCTGCTCCATCTGTTTTTTCTGTAATAAACCAGGGTTTGGCTTTCAGACTAAAGGGTTTAAAACCCAAACTTAAAAATGTAATAATAACGATTAAACCCGCATAAAAATACCATTTCTTTATCATAAATTGTTTTTCTTCAAAACGCTGTCACCTTTTTGAAATTTCTACGGTGCAAAGGTAATAAATTCAAAACAATGCTGATAATCAATAAAATAGCATTTTTAAAAATAAAACAAATGTCCTTTAAGCCCTTTATTGGCGGTATATTCGAGAGTTGGAGCCGGAATTTTTATCGTATTAAAAACGGAAAAAATAGTTTTAAAAAAATGTGATTTTGTGTTAATTTTAGCTAAATCAACATCAAAAGAAAGATAAATCTGACGAAAATTTTCAGGATTTTGAGCTAAAACGAAATTTTCATTTTTATTGTTTCCGGATAACATTCCATCAGCTCCATATCCAAAAGCTACATTTAACCACTTCGGAATTTTTGTTTCTTTAGCAAAAGAATACAGATTTACAGATAACCAATACGTCTGTCCATTATAGTCTTTTAAAATCTGTTCATTAAGCGAACTCCCAAGCTTATCAGGTCTTTTATTCGCATATTGAGTCGTATGGAAGGAAAATTTAGGCGTTATTCGTTGTTCATTCCAAAGTAATTCCTGAGAAACATATAAAGCAGTTCCGGTTGCATTAGCAATTAAATCACCCGAAGATGCACCCCATTCTGCAGAGTATCCATCTAAAACTTCAACAGCAGTGAGAAAGGCAAAACCTACACCTGCTCCATAAATCAATTGCTTTTTTTTACTTGCACCACTCCAATTCAACGCTTCAGCTCCGAATCTTCCTAAATGATACGCCGAATAAAAATGGCCTATTTTATCCATTTGGAGCCATTCGTCATTATCATTTATAAAATGAAAATTAGATTTCGGATAATCGGCATACCAAATCTGATTCAAACCAATTAAAGTAACTGAGGCCAAAGCGGCCTCAGTTATAACAACTGTATTTTGTCTCTTTTTATTTAAAGTATCTAAAGGCTTTAAAAAATTCTCAATTTTATTCTGTGCTTCAATAAATTGAAAACTCAAAATGAATAAAACCGATAAGAAAAAGGAAATTTTAAAATTCAAAACTATCTTGTTACGCCCTGACCGGCAATCCAGTCTGAATATTTTTTTGCATTAATGGTGTGCTGCTCATAAGTTGAGGCAAATTCATGATAACCAAAACGATCGATACTGGCACAAAAATAAATATAATCGTGTTTTTCAGGGTTTAAAACCGCTTCAACAGCAGTAATATCCGGCATTGCAATTGGTCCCGGAGGAAGTCCTATATTCACGTAAGTATTATAAGGAGATTTCATAATCAAATCATTATAAAATACTCTTTTGATAACCTGATCAAAATTATTGTCACGTAATTTTAAGGCATAAATCACAGTTGGATCTGCTTGTAAAGGCATTTCTAAGCGTAAGCGATTTAAATAAACACCCGCGATACGAGGTCTTTCATCTTTTTTAACTGATTCTTTATGTACAATAGAGGCTAAAATTGTTGCCTGAACTGGGGTTAAACCTTGTTTTTTAGCTTTTTCGATTCTTTCAGCTGTCCAAAAATTGTGATATTCCTTAATCATTTTATCACGGAATTTTATTGCCGAAGTATTCCAGTAAACTTCATAAGTATTTGGAATAAACATGGCAAAAACATTCTCTTCATTAAAACCATTTTCTTTTAAGAAAGTAGAATCTTTTATGGCTTTCAACAATGACAAACTATCAGCTTCAATTTGTGAACCTATCCTTCCGGCAAAATTCTCTAAGCGCTCCTGATTATTAAACGCAAGTTTAACCGGAACATTAGATCGCATTGCACGAACCAAATCAATATTGTTCATATCTTTTTTAAGTAAAAAACGCCCTGATTTTACATTTTCAGGATAACTGCGTTTACTGGCAACCATTTCGAAATTATCGAAATTCTTAATATAAGGTTCTAATATTTTTTTAACATCAGCATAAGTAGCATCAGTAGGAACATATACGTAAAGTTCTTTTTCTTCAAATTTTGTATTGGCACTAAAAATTCTGCTAATAAGTATAAATCCGTAAATCATTAAAACTGAAATAACAGCTACGGCAACTATCGTGATAATCTTTTTAAAGTTCAAAGTTTAAAATTTAAATTTGTTTGTTAATTAACTGAAAAATTGCTTCGTCCTGATATTGTCCATTTAGCAAAATCCAATCTTTTTTAATTCCTGTTTGCTCAAAGCCAAATTTAGTAAAAAGAGCTATACTTGCTACATTTCTTACGCTAATATTTGCATATAATTGATGTAAGTTCAAATTATAAAAAGAATACTTAATTAATAACTCTAAAGCCTCAGAACCAATATTTTGATTTCGATTTTCCTTATTCTGAATTACAATACCAACTCCTGCTCTATTATTTTTCGGATCAAATTCAAATAAATCAATTAATCCTATAGCCGGAAAATCTTCATCCTGACAGATTGCCAAACGGAATTGTTTCGCTTCATAAATGTCCTGATGTGCGTTTTCAAGATATTGCCGAACCAAAAAACGGCTATATGGTGTTTGCGTATTGCTGACTTCCCAAATGCTTTGATCATTTTCCATAGCATAAACGAACTCTAAATCATTAGGCTCTAATGCGCGCAGATAAATATTTTTGCCTTTAAGAGTTATCATTACAATGTAGCTTTTTGATTTCCGGATTTTGATAGAAAAATCAAATATAAAAGACTGATTGCAACAACTGCCAGAATAAATGAAAGCAATGTTCTTACATAATCTATTTCGGCACTATCGTTCGAGTTTCTATTTTTAAAAATTGGCTTAGGATTCAGGACATGTTTTGCATAAATCAATCTTTTTTCTAAAACCGGACTTTTTAAACCGTATTCTTTCGCCTTTTCCAGAATTGGCTTTGCAGTATTAAATTGTCTTTTGAGCATTTTTATATTCCCTAATTCAAACATCAATATTGCAATTATATTATCTTTAGGCTGAATAAATGATAGCCTTTCATTTAACTGATAATATAAAGATTTATCTAATTTATTTAGTTGAATTGTGTCCAATTTAGAAATAGGTTTTATCTCATTTCCAAAATCTGTGTTTAATAAAAATTTAGAGTTTTGAAACTTTTCTCCATTTATTTTTGCTTCTAAAATTCTAGAATGAAGCCATTCTGAACCATTATGTGATTTAGAATTAATAGTAATCGATTTATTGATCCACCTTAAAGCCTCTTTATTATTCCCCATTAATTCATACAATGTTCCTATGTTTGAAGCTGTAGAATATCGGTTTGGTTTTAATTTTTCTATTTTTAAATAGAGTTTCAAAGCTTCGTCATATCTCTTTTCAAGAATCAGAATATATCCTTTATCAGATAAATAATCTAGATCTTTTGTTTTTTTATACAAACTATCAAGCTCAAATTTAACACGCTCCATATTTCTACTGATAGGAAAATTATGTCCAAATGGCAAAGCATCAGCATAATCCATATAAAGATAGCCACCGTTTTTCATGATGTATTTTTCGCCATTCAAGCATGCATACGTGTTTAATAACGTAAAAAATAAGAATCCAATACAGAAAATTTTTCTCAAGGTTTTTTTGATATTAATATAGTGAAATTAAATCTCTATTATTCCTTTAAAAACAAATTTTGCAGGACCAATTAAAAAAACATTCGTAAAATGTTCTCCTAATTTATCAAAAGAAACGGCCAGTTTTCCTCCTTCAACATTTATATCAATTGAAGTTTTATCCGTCTGTCCGGTTGCATTCATGGCAATTGCTACAGCCGTTGCACCAGTACCACAAGCTAAAGTCTCATCCTCAACTCCTCTTTCATAAGTTCGAAGTGAAAATTCAGAATCATTGATTTTTTTGACGAAATTAATATTGCTTCCCTTTTGTCCGTACAATTCTCCGTAACGAATTGCTGCTCCGTTTTCTTTTACATTATAATGTTCCAAATCATCTACAATTTGTACATGATGGGGCGAACCGGTATTTAAAAAAGTATAGGAATCTTTCTTTTGAACTTCATCAACATCAATCATCTGCAATGAAACAATTGAGTCATTATTTACAGTTGCATGATGCAAACCATCTGTAGCAATAAAGGTGGTTTTATTTTCAATAACGCCTAATTGATTAGCAAAAGCTACAAGACAACGGCCTCCGTTCCCACACATTGAACTTTCGTTTCCATCTGAGTTGTAATATACCATTTTGAAATCGGTTTCAGCATCATTTTCCAGTAAAATAAGGCCGTCAGCACCAATTCCGAAACGTCTGTCACATAAGCGTTCTGTAAGTTTTACATCTTCTTTAGGAAAGAAATCTGAACGGTTATCAATCATTACAAAATCGTTTCCGGTACCCTGATATTTATAAAATTCTATTTGCATTTTTTAGTTGTTAGAAGTACAAAAGTACGAAGTATTAATTAATGAAATGTTAATCAATGTTAAAGAGCGTTAAACCATTTTTCAAAATATTTTTTTCTATTAATTTTACATAAGTAACTTAAACATAAATCCTAATTATGAAAAGATTTTCAAGCTTATTTTTAGTATCATTATTGAGTGGTGCTACTACTCTTGGGGCTTACAAATTATTATTTGATGGCAACAATTCTTTTTTGGGAAGAGAAAATTCTGTTGTTACTCTTGCCCCGAATTCATTTGGCAGAAATGTTGGTCTGGCTGCCGAAACAGTAGATTTTACTGAAGCTGCTGATAAAACAATTCATACTGTTGTTCACGTTAAAAATGTTTCGCGCAGAACAGTTAGTAATCCGATGCTGGAGTTTTTCTACGGTTATGGAGGACAACAACAGCAGGAACAGGTTGGAACTGGTTCAGGTGTTATTATTTCTGAAGACGGTTACATTGTAACAAATAATCACGTTATTAAGGATGCTACCGAAATTGAAATTACCTTAAATAATAAAAAATCATATAAAGCAAAACTGATTGGAACAGACTCTAAAATGGATATTGCTTTATTGAAAATTGATGCTGACGAAAAACTTCCATACACTGCTTTTGCAAATTCTGACAGCGTAAAAGTTGGAGAATGGGTTTTGGCAGTTGGGAATCCTTACAACTTAACTTCTACTGTTACAGCCGGAATTGTTTCAGCGAAAGCCAGAAATCTTGACACGAGTGGAATCCAGTCCTTTATTCAGACTGATGCTGCCGTAAACCCTGGAAACAGTGGTGGAGCACTGGTTAATACCCGTGGAGAATTAATTGGAATTAATACTATGATTTCTTCCATGACCGGATCATATGTTGGATATTCTTTTGCAGTTCCATCAAATAATGCCCGTAAAATTGTTGAAGATATAATGGAATTCGGAAATGTACAAAGAGGAATCTTAGGTGTTGAAGGCGGTGAATTAAATAGTAATGCTTCAAAAGAGTTGGGTATTTCTGAAACACAGGGTTTTTACATCAATAAAGTTACCCCTAAATCCGGGGCTCAAAAAGCCGGTCTTACAAAAGGTGACATCATTATAAAATTAGACAGTCAGAATATTTCAACATTTGCCGATCTTTCCGGTTATATCAATACCAAAAGACCAAATGACGTGGTACAGGTAACCTACATGCGAGAAGGAAAATCGAAAGTGGTTCCTGTAACATTAAGCAAAAATGAGTTTTTTAGTACCGAGTTTAAAGGAATCGAATTAGAAAATATTGATGCTGTTGACAAAAAGAAATTCAAAATTGATTATGGAGTTAAAATTAAAAACATAACCAATGAGAATTTGATGCAATATCAAAATGAATTGCAGGGGAATATCATTTTAAGCATAGACAACATAAAAGCAACAAATGTTGAAACTGTTTCAAAACTTCTAAACAAAAAAGATGAAGGTCAAAGTATCCGAATTGAAATGATCAATAAAAACGGAGAAATCTTTAGAATTATCATTTAAAAATAGTCACATCAAAGTTTTAAACTGAGACTAAATATTACCAAAAGCCATCTTAAAAAATTAAGGTGGCTTTTTTATTTTTCAAAAATAAATTACAAAACAAGTTACGAAATCGATTGAAATAAGTAGTTTTGCGCAAAATTTTAAAATAGTGAGCGTTTTATTTTTTTAATTCAATCAATTATGAACAACAAAACTTTGTACCAAAAAGAAGTATCTCTACAAGTCGACCGAAGAAGAGCTGGAGTCCAATTAATTAAAATCATAAGTGATTTATGGTATGACAAATCCATCGAAATGGTTTTATTTAAGAATCAGTTGTTGGATAAAAATGTCAGTGACATTATCAATTTGCATCAATATGCAGGAGAATTTGTCGGCAAGCCAATCAGCATTTTTGATTCTGTTGAAATTGCTAAAGTCATTTTATCATTAGATTTTCCACCTGCTAAATTAGATCTTGGAAAATTGACATATGAATATCAGTTGGAAGAAGAAAAATATCCGGATGCCAGATATTTTGTAATGGATAAATTAAAAAAAGCCAAATCATCTAAAGAAATTCAGCCTAAAGATGTCGTTCTGTATGGCTTTGGAAGAATTGGACGTTTATTGGCAAGAGAACTAATGTCAAAAACCGGAAAAGGAAACCAGTTACGCCTGAGAGCAATTGTGACCCGGGATAAAATTGATTCAGTGATCTTAGAGAAAAGAGCTTCTCTATTAAGACATGACTCAATTCACGGAAATTTCCAGGGTTCAGTAACAGCAGACCCAAAAAATAATGCTTTGATTATTAACGGAACTACAGTAAACATAATCAATGCAAATTCGCCTGAAGAAATAGATTATACACAATACAGCATTAATGACGCACTTGTCATTGACAACAGTGGAGCTTTTACATCTGAAGAAGCTTTAAAAAAACATTTAATTTCAAAAGGAGTCAGTAAAGTATTGTTGACAGCACCCGGAAAAGGAGTTCCAAATATTGTATATGGCGTAAACCATAACGAATACAATCCTGATGATACAGCTATTTTTTCGGCTGCATCATGTACTACAAATGCCATAACCCCTATTTTAAAAGTTATTGAAGATAGTTTAGGAATTGCAAAAGGCCATCTGGAAACTATTCACGCCTATACAAACGATCAGAATCTGGTTGACAATATGCACAAAAAATACCGTCGCGGAAGAGCTGCAGCCTTAAACATGGTTATTACCGAAACGGGGGCGGGGAATGCAGTTGCAAAAGCAATTCCGTCACTTGAAGGAAAACTGACTTCAAATGCTATTAGAGTTCCGGTTCCAAACGGATCATTAGTAGTTGTAAACTTAGAAGTCAAAAAAGCAACCTCAATAACTGCTGTAAATAAAATAATGAAGAAATATGCCTTAGAAGGCGAATTGGTAGAACAAATTAAATATTCATTAAATAATGAACTCGTTTCATCTGACATTATTGGAACTTCTGCCCCTGCAATTTATGACAGTAATGCAACAATTGTTTCTAAAGACGGAAAAAATATTATTCTTTACATTTGGTATGACAATGAATACGGTTATAGTCACCAGGTAATTCGTTTAGCAAAATATATTGCCAAAGTTAGAAGATTCACTTATTATTAATATAAAAACCAACCATCTCTTAAACCATCAGGGTTTTTCTGGTGGTTTTTTATTTTAAATAGGAAGTACAGTTGTACTCTTTACTTCAGAAATTACAAAAACAGTATTAATTAAGGAGACTTCAGGTAAAACCGATAATTTCTTTTGATGAAAATAATGATAGCTTTCCATATCCGGAATAATAATTTTCAGCATATAATCAAAATTTCCAGAAACATAATTGCACTCAACAACTTCAGGCATATTTAAAATCGACTGGTTAAAACCTTCCGATGTATCATAGGTCTGTTTTGTTAAAGTTACCTGACAATAAACAGTTAGATTATTGCCTAGCTTTTTCTTGTTTAAAATTGAAACATACTTCTCTATAACACCTTCTTTTTCAAGACGTTTAACTCTATCATGAACGGGTGTTAATGACAAATTTATTTTGTTTGCAATGTCTTTCAGTGTGTAATGAGCATTTTCCTGTAAAAGACGTAAGATTTTCTTATCAATTTCATCTAAAGCCATAACGAAAACGTTTTCTATATTTAACCAAAATCAGTCATTTTTTCTTTTTAAAGAAATAAAAATGAATCTATAAAGAATAATTTTCTGTAAAAATACAACATAAAATAATATTTTCTTATTTAAAGCCTAATTATCAATAATATATTCTCTATTAATACATTTGTAACATAACTCTATAAAAAACAAAATACATAAAATTATGATAATAGGTGTTCCAAAAGAAATTAAGAATAATGAAAACCGTGTAGCTTTAACTCCTGCCGGTGTTTCTGAAATGAAAAAACACGGGCATACAGTTTACGTTCAGTCTACTGCCGGTTTAGGAAGTGGTTTCGGCGATGAAGAATATGCAGATGCTGGTGCAATTGTATTACCAACAATTGAAGAAGTTTATGCGATTGCAGAAATGATCATTAAAGTAAAAGAACCAATTGCTTCTGAATACCCTTTAATCAAAAAAGATCAATTACTTTTCACTTACTTCCATTTTGCTTCTTCAGAAGAATTAACTCATGCAATGCTTGAAAAAGGTGCTGTTTGTCTAGCTTACGAAACTGTAGAAAAAACAGACCGTAGTTTACCATTATTAGTTCCAATGTCTGAAGTTGCAGGTCGTATGGCGATTCAGCAAGGAGCAAAATATCTTGAAAAACCATTAAAAGGAAGAGGAATTCTTTTAGGTGGCGTACCAGGTGTACCGCCTGCAAAAGTTTTAGTTTTAGGTGGAGGAATTGTAGGAACTCAGGCTGCAAAAATGGCTGCTGGTTTAGGTGCTCAGGTAACCATTATGGATTTAAGCTTGCCACGTTTACGTCAATTGGACGATATTATGCCGGCAAACGTAAACACAGAAATGTCTAACCATTACAACATCACCAGAGCAATTAAAGATGCAGACTTAATTGTTGGAGCAGTTTTAATTCCGGGAGCAAAAGCACCGCACTTAATTACCCGCGACATGCTAAAATTAATGCGTCCTGGAACGGTTGTCGTTGACGTTGCTGTAGATCAGGGAGGATGTATCGAAACTTGTACTCCAACAACACATGAAAATCCAACTTTTATTATTGATGATATTGTTCACTATTGTGTAGCTAATATGCCAGGAGCTGTTCCTTATACATCTACTTTAGCTTTGACTAATGCTACTTTGCCTTATGCAGTACAATTAGCGAATAAAGGCTGGGAAAAAGCTTGTAATGAAAACGAAGAATTGAAAAAAGGTTTAAACATTGCCAACGGAAAAATCCTTTACAAAGGAGTTGCCGAAGCATGGAATCTTCCTTTTAATGAAGAATTAGTAGTAGCAAACGCATAGTTATTACTAACATAGTGTTTACTAATTCACTAGCAAAAATGCTTTTCAATTATTGAAAAGCTTTTTTTTTTTGCACAAAAAAAACCTGTCTCAAAAGACAGGTTTAAATTTATAATTCTAAAATATTACTTTTCATCCAATACTTCCTGCATTACTTTAGCTTCTGTTCCATTTGGGAAAGTAACTTTTATTTTTTGAGCAATCGTTGGTGCAATTTCAGTAATAGCTTTTTTATCATAAGATTCTCCTTTTTTAATATGCCATCCATAAAAAATTGCTGGTACGTGAGTATCATAAGTATAAGCTGTTCCGTGCGAAGTTCCAGTTGGTAAATATTCAATAACACCAGGTTTGCCCATTAAAACTATATCACCATCCTGTGTTGCATCATATCCTTTTGCAACAAAATTCAAATAGTAATCGTTTCCGGAATTAGCTAAAATTTCTTCTTCGGTGTATGCTTTTTTAACTTGTGGCAGCGAAATTAAAAAATCTTTAAATTCTTGTTTCACTTTCGCTAAGTCTAAACCTTTGTCTTTAATAATCTGTTTATTGAAAAAGATATTAAAATTAGAATAATTCAAAAGTAAATCTACTCCAAATGTTTTAACTGAGAAATCCTGTAAACTCTTTCTAAAATCTTTTGATGGATAATTATCGACATTATATTTACGGTCTTTCAAATAAATAACATTTTCCGCTCCGGCATGATCAGCTGTTAAAAAAAGCAAATAATTATTTTTACCAACTGTTTTATCCAGATAAGCTAAAAAATCAGCTATCGTTTGGTCTAATCGCAAATAAGTATCCTGAAGCTCCATAGAACGTGGCCCTAATAAATGTCCAACATAATCTGTAGACGAGAAACTCACTGTTAGAAAATCAGTAATATCGTCTTTTCCTAACTCTTCTTTTTCAATGGCTTTTTTAGCAAAATCAGCTAATAAATCATTTCCAAAAGGAGTAGATCTCAATATTCCTGCATCATTTTGTTCATACATCGCTTTAAGATCATATGGAAAAACAGGTGCTAAACTGCCGTATAATTTCCCTTCATAAGGATTATCATCAGGAAGGCTTTCATTATAGGTTGAAGCAGGTTTATACAAATCCCAACCCTTATTTATATATTTCAGATAATTTTTCTCATTATTAAATTCGGATACCCATTCTGGTAATTTTTCTCCATAAAATGTACTGGAAATAAAAGAACCCGTTTTACTGTACCAAAAAGCCCAATTAGCAAAGTGACCAGCTGGTAAAATGGCACCACGATCTTTAAGACTGATTCCAATAACTTTCCCCTGAAAATTTGTCGCCATTCTAACTTCATCAGTAATAGTAGTGCTTTGCAGGTTTTTTGGAGACATTCCCCCTTCATCTGCAGTTCCGTCACCGACAGTTTTTACCGAAGCATCATCTGTACAGTACATTTGCTTTCCCAGAGTCCTGCTAAACCATTCATTCCCCACAATTCCATGCGTCGATGGTGTAGTTCCTGTATAAATAGAGGCGTGCCCCGGAGCTGTATAAGTAGGAACATAATCATAATGCATATTTTGAAAAGTATATCCATTATTCATCAATCTCTTAAATCCGTTTGCAGAAAAGTCATCCGAAAATCGATATAAATATTCCATTTTCATCTGATCAACCACAATTCCTACAACCAGCTTAGGGCGTTGTTGAGCAACTAGGTTTGAAATAACAAATAGCACCAACAATACAAAACTTTTTTTCATAGTCAACTTATAAATATTTAAGCAAAAATACAGATTCGTATCTGGAAAGGCTAACCAACCATAAATTTAAAGTCAAAATTGATCAAAATTTAACAGAAAAGTATCAAATACTTTATAGCGTTTCCCTGTGAACCGGCCTGTCCGCTGTATCTTTTGCGGAAGAAAGTTTTGATTAAAAAGAAAAAGACAAATCCCGCAAAAGGATACGGCTTTCATCGCTCACGCAGGATCGGGTCAATCAGAAGTTCTTTCTATTTGAAGAAAACACTCCATTCCATTAAGCAAAAAAAACTCCAATCAGCCATAGCCAATTGGAGTTTTCAGTACTCAGAGCGGGACTTGAACCATAAGTGTTCGAAACCTCATTCCGGATTTAAAATTGTATTTACTTTGTTTGGATCTCCTCCACATTTTTCAACTATGTCTTTAATAATTAAAACTTCTAATTCTTGTGCAAACTTCAATTTTGCAATTTTATATCCTCTGAGTTCATTGAGTTTTTTATAAACCACTAATAAAATAGCCGTTATCAAAGTCATATACATTACTACTTTTACGCCATTGATATTTCTGCTTAACAAATGACTAAAATTTAGATTCTGTTTTATGAATTTAAAAAACACTTCAATTTCCCATCGTTGTCTATAAATTTCTGCCACATCCTTTGCTGTTAAGGTTTTACTGTTGGTTAAAAAATAAAAAACTTCGCCATCTTCCTTTTCTTTTGCAATGATTAAACGCAGGAATTTTTGAGTTTTTTTATTTCGTTTATCATATAATTTTACCTCTAAATCTT
>NZ_CAIJDP010000069.1 GCF_903819435.1 Flavobacterium salmonis
TGATAATTCAAATTTCATTCTTGAATGAAATAGAAAGAGGGACTTTCAGTCCCTCGTCAAACAAACCTCTGCACTTTCAGTGCAGAGTGGTTTAGTTTATCTCCATTTTAGAATTAAAATAGTACTGGATGATATCGAATGGAAATATAAAAATTATTTGATGCCGAAAGTGGAATTATTTCCAGGAGTCAATAATAGAAATGGAAAAATGGAAGGCGTTTTATTGAATTTTTGGCAGATTAAGATTCTGTTCTGATGTGGCGGTTATTTTTCGTATCAGATTCCATACCGCATTATCAATACGTTTGAGTTGTATTTAAAAATTTTATTACTAAGTGAGTTTTTGATTTATAAGTATTATAAGGCTGATTTAGTACAAATAGACTTGGATAATTCATCTAAGAAGATGTTTTTCTTGCAAAATATATGGAGAA
This sequence comes from Flavobacterium salmonis, assembly GCF_903819435.1. Taxonomy (GTDB): domain Bacteria; phylum Bacteroidota; class Bacteroidia; order Flavobacteriales; family Flavobacteriaceae; genus Flavobacterium; species Flavobacterium chungangense. Next base: position 435 of record NZ_CAIJDP010000069.1, read on the forward strand.
ACTGTGAAATATATTAAGGAAAAAACAAAGCCATAGGATTCCGATGGCTTTTGTTTTTCTTTCTGTCGGTGATTGGGGCTCGACCCCATAAAACTATAGTTTCTTAGATATTACGACACACTTAAGGACATCCTCTGTTTCAAATTCTGCATATCCTCGCTGAGTTTTTGTTCAACCACCTTAGCATAGATTTGAGTGGTACGAATGCTTGTGTGACCGAGCATTTTGGAAACGCTTTCAATTGGTACTCCATTGCTCAGGGTAACAGTAGTTGCAAAAGTATGCCGTGCGATATGAAAGGTTAATTTTTTGGTTATTCCGCAGAGATCAGCAATCTCCTTAAGGTAGCCGTTCATTCGCTGGTTTGAAATTACTGGAAAAATTGTACCGTTATTCAGTGACCTTGGATCATCCCTATATTTTTCCATTAATTCTATCGCCTGTGGCAGAAGCGGTACACTTACGCCGGTATCTGTCTTTGCCCTGCTTGTAGATATCCAAAGCCCGCCGTCTATACCTGTAATAATCTTGCTTGGGGTTAGTTCAGCTAGTTCAATATAGGAAAGACCGGTGTAGCAGCTATACAGAAACATATCCCGAACATGTCTCAGCCTTTCGATAGTAAATTCTTTATCTACCAGCAATGCAAGTTCTTTAACGTTCAATGAATGCCGTTCCACTTTGTCAAAATGTTTTTTGAAGCTGGCAAAAGGATCTTTAGCAAGCCAATCCAGCTTGACAGCCATATTTATCATTTTTCGCAGCCTTTCGATATGCTTCATGATGCCGTTGTTATTAAGTGGCTTCTGGTGATCCTTGGGAACATAATTAAATAAATAGCGTTCAAAATCCAGAATAAATTTGTACTTAAGCTGCGAAAGGGCAATATCATTTCTGTAGAGTTTCTCCCTCAGGAATGTTTTTACATACCTCTGGGTGGTATGGTAATTCTTCATGGTTCCCGGAGCAAGTTTATGCATCTGCTGTTCATTATGATATTCCATCAGTGCCATCAGAGTTGGAGTTGTGTTGTCCGTGCCCATTATCCGGTCGCGTATCGCAGGGCCGTCTATAGCAGCATCATTCAGTAGCATCTGCTGATAGGTATTTATGATTTTTGCCTTGAATTGTGTAAGGAACAGGTTGAGTTCAGTGATTTCCTTACGGTTTCCCTTGGCCATGCCTTTTCTTTCATCCCATTCGGCTGCCTTAACGGAACGCTTGACTGAAATCTCAGTCCGTTTTCCATTTACCGTTACTCGGGCACAGATAGGAGCCGAACCTTGGATCGTGGTTTTTTGGGTCTTTAGGTAAAAGAGGACCCCGAATGTAATTCCTGCTGTTTTCATATCTCAAAAATTTAATGTTTCAGATCAATTGCACATTAAATGGGTCCCAAGAAAGCTGGATTTTCTTTTGAAAAACTGCATAATTGAAGAAGCATCAAATGTTAAAATTTGAGTACAACTGACTGACTTTTAAAATATTAAAATGATTTTCGGGACCTGCAAGGTAAAAAAAGAAAAGGGGTAGCCGAATAGGTCCCATATCCTTTGATATAACTTGAATATTTTGGAGTGTAATAAAAAGAAAAACCCCTTAAATCATTGGATTTAAGGGGTTTTGACTGACTTTGAAAGTCTTAAAAGTCGGGGTGGCAGGATTCGAACCTGCGGCCTCCTGCTCCCAAAGCAGGCGCGATAACCGGGCTACGCTACACCCCGTAAGCGGATGCAAATATAGTAATAAATTCTGTTTTCAAAAGAAAAAACTAAAAATAAATAAAACTTATTTTAAGATAGTTATTTAGGATTTATTTTGAGGGGAATTTTTTGTAATAAAGTTTACATTTGCATCTCTAAAAACTATAAATACTATGTCAGATACAATCGAAAAAATTAAATGCCTAATCATAGGATCTGGTCCTGCGGGTTACACTGCTGCTATTTATGCTGCCAGAGCAAATATGAATCCGGTTTTATACCAGGGAATGCAGCCTGGAGGTCAGTTGACCACTACTAATGAAGTGGAAAATTTTCCGGGTTATGTTGATGGAGTTACAGGGCCGGAAATGATGATTCAGTTGCAAGAGCAAGCAAAACGTTTTGGTTCTGATATTCGTGACGGATGGGCTACAAAAGTTGATTTTTCAGGCGATATTCATAAAGTTTGGATTAACGATAAAATAGAACTGCACTGTGAAACGGTTATTATTTCTACAGGGGCTTCAGCTAAATATTTGGGATTACCATCAGAACAGCATTACTTAAATATGGGCGGAGGGGTTTCTGCCTGTGCCGTTTGCGATGGGTTTTTCTACCGTAATCAGGAAGTTGTAATTATTGGAGCAGGGGATTCAGCTTGTGAAGAGGCACATTACTTATCAAAATTGTGTAAAAAAGTAACGATGCTGGTAAGAAGCGAAAAATTCAGAGCTTCAAAAATTATGGAAGAGCGTGTTCGTAAAACCGAGAATATTGAGATTTTACTGAATCACGATACTGTTGAAGTTTTAGGTGACGGAAATGTAGTTCACGCTATCAAAGCATTAAATAAAACTAATGGAGAAGTTATTGAAATTCCTGCAACAGGTTTCTTCGTGGCCATTGGTCATAAACCAAATACAGATATCTTTAAAGATTACATCACTCTTGACGAAACAGGTTATATTGTAAACACTCCGGGAACATCTAAAACAAATGTAGCAGGTGTTTTTGTGGCTGGAGATGCTGCCGACCATGTGTATCGTCAGGCCATTACAGCAGCTGGCACAGGTTGTATGGCAGCGCTTGATGCAGAAAGATATTTAGCAGCTAAAGAATAATTTAAAGAGTTTCTTCAGGTTTTCTGTTTTTGAAATCATAAAGCTTATCTATAAAAAATCTCCGTCTAAATTTTAGACGGAGATTTTTTGTATTTATCTTATTTCCAATTTTCTTAATTTATCCGGCATTATTTCCCCCGTTGCAATTAAGATATCATGATGATTGATAGCAATTAACCATTTGTACTTCTTTGATACAATATAAAGTTCATCAAACCAACTTTTATCAATAATGGTTTGTATTCCTTTTATTTTACCTTCATAAAACCAAAACTTATCAGTTTCATTAATTGTTTCATTAACAATATACCAAACCTTTTCTTTTTCTTCAACTAATTTGTCTAAGTAAGTTTCGGGTCTATCAATAAAATTTGAAGTTGAAAATGTATCAAGTTTAAAGTTATTCCAAAGCCAGGGAGTTTTGTTAGGAGTATAAAAACAAAATGCTTCTATAATATTATTTTCAATTTGTTTCCAGTCTTCATTTACAGATAATGGACGAAAATCCTCTTTAGAAATTTTATTTTGAATAATTACTGCAGTTATTTCTGCTCTTAAATCAGGCCAGTTTTTGCGGAGTAAATTTCTTTCTTTCCTCATCTTTAAAATGAACGACTTATGAAATAAATCTAACTACTTAAGTTTCTTAATCAATTTTGCTTCTTCACTAAAACGTGTAAGTTGAATTGTTGGCTTACCCAAAAGCGAAACTTCAGCTTTGTCACTAATTGCCAGAGATATTGAGATTTCAGCTAATACAGTCCCTGTAGCATTAGCTTCAGCAGTAAAGTTTGCTTCTTTTATAGTAAACTTTGTTCCCGTAAAAGTAGAATTGTTATCGATACGAATGCTGCCTTTTTCAGCAACTCCTTCTATAGCAGCGTTTGCTTTTTGGTATAAATCACATTTGAATTTAATTGAAGATACTAAGGATTTTATAGATGAGCTTTTGCTTAATTGCAATACAGCATCTTCAGATTTTAAATTTATTTCAGATTTTGATTTATCATCTGCAACTAAATTGAATTTCTTTGCATTCACATTCAAAAGCAACTTAGAATAATCGAAACTATTAAATGTAATATCGTCTAACTGAAGTTCCTGAATAGCATACACTATGGCTTCATTTTTAGTAATTACTTTTGTTAATGATTTTGTATAAGTAACACGAACGGATAGTTTTTTAAAAATGGAAGACTCTTTTGATGTATATAAACGAAGGGTTTTTTCTCTTAAATCCATTTGGATAATCTCGTGCAAATTATCATCGGCTTCAATTTTTATTTCATTTTTTTCGCCTCTCTCTAAATAGACTTCAATATTATCATCTATTTCCAGAGCATCAAAATCACCAACTTCTTTTATGGATGTTGTGACAATTTTAGAACCTTTTACTTTTTCTCTTTTTTGGGCAAAAGTGAATGTAGTAACTAATAACAATAAGATAAGGGCTGTATTTTTTTTCATTAATTCTAGATTTTGATTTTGACAAATATAAAAAAATCATCCACTTTTGATGAATGATTTCTTTTATATTTAACACAAAATAGCGTTATCCTCTGCTGACACTCCCACCTGAATTTTCAGTTTTTTCGATTGTTTTAGGTGATGAGTCATAATTAATGCTTCCACCGCTTGAAGCTTCTGCTTTTAAATTTACGATTGGATGCACATGTACACTTCCGCCGCTTGATGCTTCTGCTACAACATCGTTGGCCTGCATTTGTTGAGCATTGATACTGGCACCACTTGATGCCGAAGCTTTAATTTTTAATGCTTTTCCTTCTATATTAATTGTGCTTCCGCTTCCTGAATCGCATGTAATATTATCTGATTCAATTTCAACATTTATTGTAGCTGCACTTGATGCTTCCAGGTCGATATCTTCTCCCAAAATAACTTTTTCGGTTTGTATAGTAGATGCACTCGAAGCTTCCAGTTTGTTAATAACAGGCATTTTTACAGTTACTCTTTTAGTAACATCGCCAAACGAACTGTATTTGCATTTAATAATCAATGTTCCGTTTTCTACTTTCGTAATAATGTCTTTTTGCAGATTATCATCAGCCTCAACTGTAATTTCAGTTGAATCAGACTGTATGATTACCAAATCAATTGCATTGCTCACAGATACTTTTTTAAAATCACCCTCAACGATTCTTTTTTGAGTGGTTACATTCCCGCTGCCTTCAATTGAGTTCACGTTGAAGTTACAAGAGGCAAACAATAATGCAGTGATTGCTGCAATAATGAATTTCGTAATATGAATGATTATTTTTATCATGGTTTAGTTAATTTTGATTATAACTCCGTTTTTATCAGTGGTTAGCCTTCCTTTGTTCTTTTTGGCATTTAAAACTTCTTCTCCATTAATCTTAATCGACACTTCTTTTACAGTATCATTTTCAATAGTTTCTTGTTCTTCGGTATCATTATAATCGTCTTCATCTACAGGGCAGTTCAGACATTTAATTTTGGAACCCTGTACTTTATAGCTATAGTTACCACTGAAATGTAAATTGAAAAAATCATTTTCAGAGTCATCATAATCCTGTATAGAAGCATCCGGTTTAAATAATTGTCCTTCTGGTAAATATAAAAACACATCTACTTCCTGACCTCTGAATTTATTTTTAACGTCTGTAAGAAAATAATTATCCAAAATTAAATAATTTCCTTTAATGTCAATATTATAATTGATTTTTTCTGCTCTTTTTTTAGCACTTGTAAACGAGTTTCCTCTGGCGCTTTTTTCTATTTGTAAATAAGGAGCGGCCTGGTCGGTATGCAATACATGCAAACGAACATCATTTGAGTAAATTAAAGCATTATTGGCAGAATCCTGTACAAACTCAAATTCTTTATGATGATCTAAGTCTTTCGCATAGTAATCATTGTATCTAAACTTTACATACAATGTGTCATTAGGAGTAATGTTGATTGCTTTTTTCTCTGCCGTTTTATTGTCGTATGAAATTTCAGTAGCCTGTTTGATTCCGATGCTGATGGCAACTGCGACTGCGATAATCCAAATCGCTAACAAAGTATATTTGGCAATGTTTCCGATTGTTTTTGTATTTGGGGATAACAATTTGAAACCCAAAACTGTCATAAAGAAAAACGGAATTCCAACAGCAAAGAACATTAATAAGCCAAATGACCAGATAGGATATTCAGTAAAATTTCCGGCTTCAATAAAGTTTTCCCAAGGAAAATCAAGAAAAACATTTGTACCTAAAGTGAACACTCCAATTAATAATAATATTAGAACAGTGATTCCGGACATAATCAGAATTACTCCTAAAAACTTAGCGAAGATTTTAAAAACCGTCATGACAAAGTCTCCAAATGAACTACTTATTCTCTCAGCTCCCGACTTTACCTGGTTTCCCATTTTGTCATAATCTGCATTTTTAAATTTATCAGACAATGAGTCAATTTCTTCACGAACTTTTTTTTCTATGTTAGAAATCGTTACCGGTTCTCCAGTCATCTCCAGTTTTTCTGAGGTTGTAACCGCCTCAGGAGTTACAACCCATAATACAAAATAAGCTAAGATTCCAGTTCCAAAACCTGCAAAAACAAATATTAAGAACACGATTTTAATCCATACAGCGTCTATTCCAAAATAATGTCCTAAACCTGTTGCTACACCGCCAATCATACCTTTTTCTTTGTCACGGTATAATTTTTTATGTTTTCTGTTATCAGAATTAAAAGACTGATTAGTACTTCCTTCGTCTTCAAGTCTGTAATCTTCAGGTTGTCCCATTACCGCAATCACCTCGTCAACATCTTTCAAGCCAACAACATGTTTTTCGCTCTTCTGTTTTTCTGTTAAAAGTTCAGAAACACGCATTTCAATATCTTTAATAATTTCATCCTGACCAGATGAGTTGTTTAATGATCTTTTTATAGCGTCAAAATAGCGTGTCAATTTTAAATATGCATCTTCATCGATGTGAAAAAACATACCGCCTAAGTTAATATTTACTGTTTTGTTCATGACTTATTGATTTTGATTGGTGATTAGTTTTACGGCGTCAGACAATTCTGTCCAGGTTCCGCTAAGTTCGTTTAAAAATGTTTGTCCTATTTCGGTTAATCCATAATATTTTCTTGGTGGCCCCGATGTCGATTCTTCCCATCTGTAATTGAGTAAACCGTCGTTTTTTAGTCTGGTTAAAAGAGGGTAAACAGTTCCCTCAACAACTAATAATTTTGCGTTTTTTAAAGTGTCTAGTATTTCAGATGTATATGCGTCTTTTTCTTTTAGTACCGATAAGATGCAAAACTCAAGAACACCTTTGCGCATCTGTGCTTTTGTGTTTTCAATGTTCATAATTTCATTTCATTTTTTTTAGATTGAACAATTCGTTTTTTGATTGATGATTGATGATGATTGATGATTGATTGTTTTTTAGGAGCTGTTTCCTGCTATCCGCTTTATCTTTTGTGGCGAACCCCGCCACAAAAGGATGCCGCTTCTATCAGGGCTAGGGCTCTTGGGAATCTATAACTTTTAATGTTTAGCAGATTACTTTATAAAAGGAATTGTTAGCGGATATTTGTATAATTCTCCGTTTGAAGCTTTTATCGAAGCATAAATCACTAAAAAGAATTCAACAAATTTTAATAATCCAAAAAGAACTACTGCTGTAATTCCAACACTTAAAAGACCAATGTTTCCCTCAAGATTAAAATTTCTGATGATAAAATCTTCATCATTAATAATCGCTTCGATTGGAAGATTCTGCAAAAATACAGTTACAAAAATCGGAATTGCAATAAGTGCTAAAATCAAAGTGTAAAGCAATAAGCTTAACTGAAAGTTCAAAGCCTGTTTTCCGTGGTGATCTGCAAATTCAGATTTATCTTTATAATTTGTCCAGATGATAAGTGGGAAAATATAATTCCCAAACGGAATGATGTACTGACTTAATGTACTCAAATGAGTAAATGCTGCTGTATTCTTTTCTGATGTTTTTTCCATGATGAGTGGTGTTGATGTTTCCATGATTAAAAGTATATAGTAATTTCTTATGCAAATATATATCTAAAAGACAGTATCTTGTTTTGCATAGTACCAAATATTAACATTATTTTAACAAAAACAAAATTTATATTTGAAATCTAATTGATTGAAAATCATTCTCAAGTATTGATTTTATTGGGGCTTTTAGAAAGTACACTCAATTTATTGTGCACGCATAGTTTTTTTGTATTTTTACATAAAAAATATATCAAATGGCAGTTTCAGTTTCAAAACTCAATAAATTTGTGTTGTTCAAATTACCATCAGCTTACTTTTGCGGGGTACGTGTTAAAGCTATTAATCAGAATAGTTGCACTGTAACGGTAAAGCACAGATGGATCAATCAAAATCCTTTTAACTCGATGTATTTTGCTGTTCAGGCAATGGCAGCTGAGTTAACGACCGGAGCATTGGTCATTTCACAAATTCAGGAAAGCGGAAAGAAAATTTCGATGCTGGTTGCCAACAACAAAGGAAACTTCACAAAAAAGGCTACAGGCCGAATTACATTTGTCTGCAACGATGGGCATTTAATTACAGAAGCTATTAAAAGAACAATAGAAACAGGCGAAGGACAGACCTTCTGGATGAAATCTATAGGAACAAATGAAGAAGGTGCTCAGGTTTCTGAAATGGATTTTGAATGGAGCGTTCGTTTGAAATGATTTTATGCAAAAACTATAAATAACAAAAAAGACCTCAATTGAGGTCTTTTTTGTTGAAATACAATTCGAATTATTTTTTTGCACAACAGGATTTTTTCTCAGCAGCTGTTTTTTTGCAGCAAGATTCTTTTTTAGGTTTTTCTTTTTTAGGAGCAGGTTTTGTGTCTTGTGCTTGTAATCCAATTGTGAATAAAGCGATGGCTAAAACAGTAAATAATTTTTTCATTTTTGTTTAATTTAATTGTCATGTCTTTTTCTTGTTTTTGATTGAAGAGTTTATGTCAAAATATTTTAAACATATGTCTTATAAGTAAATATAAACTAAAAAGTTAGAATTTTTTTAATCTTTCTTCTCTATCCAATTTTATTTTGTCATTCTTTTCTTTTTGTAATTTTTCCATATTAGGAATGATTTTATCACTTTCACTTATATAAATATCGAAATCAAAAATTTCAATTCTATTATTTATCTCTACTTCACAATATTTATTTATTTTTAAATCAAACGTAAGTAATGCTCTTATTTTATTCTCTTCGGAAGCAAAGAAATACTGGTAAAAGCTATTTTTATACTTTTTGAATTTTAAATCCTTACAAGTATTGGGTGTTGTTTTTTCTTCTGATTTATGTCCTTTTCCCTTGTATTTTTCCAAAATAATATCTCTGTACTCTTTTGATAAACTGGCACTCATGTAAAACAAATTATCATTTTTAAATTTTAAAAGGAGATTCTTTATGTATATACCATTGGTTAAAAAAATAGGAATAAAATAACTTTAATGGAATCGTTTAATGAAGCTATTTCCATATTGTATGAACTTTTTATGTTCTCGAAATCTGGTTTGACTTCATATGCTATTGATTCATCTAGTGGTTCATTATTAAGTTTACTTTGAGCAACTTTATATAATAAATAATCCTCTTTATTTTTTATTGTTGGTAATCCATAAATGTTACAGCTGAGACATATGTTCGAAAAATACCGGAATGTTGTAGAATTAATTACTAAAGATCCAATACGATTTGGACAATCTTGTGCATAATCAATATTGGATCAAAATAAAAAGTATAAAAAAAATATTTTTTTCATAAATTAATAATTTTAAAAACACAAATTTAGTGACTATCTAAAGCATAATCTTATGGTAAACCGTAATTTTTTCTTTTTTACTAATAATTCAAATTTACCCCAAACCCAATTCCCATATCACTATCATAGTGCGTCGTGATTCCGAAGTTTCTGGCAACGATATATTTCAAACCAGCCATATATTCTTTATCAGTATTCCACATTAAATTCATTCGTAAACTTCTCGCAAGCGGAATGTCTTTTCGCTCAAATTGAAGGCGAACATTTCCATCCGTATAAACTTCAACTTGTGCTTTTACCAGCATTGGCAACGTATATTCAAGACCAGCACTAAAAACCGAACGATTGTCTTTGGTATTACTTTGTCCAAAAAGATTTTCTTCATGCTCGTCCATTACCATTTTTCGGTAACGCCAGTCAAAACCGATAAAAGGCATTAACCATTGATTTTTTCCGATATATCTTCCAATATGGGTCTCGGTTTCGTAGCCATGTTCGTTATTATAACCCAGCCTCCATTCCGTTCCGATGCTCCAACGCGTATTGCTAAACATCGCTTCACCATCATTTCCATTTGTAGCAAAATCATTTTCGCCCATAAAATGAAACATACGATCATCCATTTTTAGCATTTTATAAGCCATTTCAGCATGGTGAATTAGCGGATTTGGAGCTGAATTTTCGTAACTAAAAATACGTCCCATTCCTGCCATCATGTGATATAAAATATGACAGTGAAAAAACCAGTCGCCGTCTGCATTTGCCTGAAATTCGATCGTATCGGTTTCCATTGGCATAATATCAATCACATTTTTTAATGGAGAATAATCGCCATGTTCGTTTAGAATTCTAAAATCGTGTCCGTGTAAATGCATTGGGTGGCGCATCATCGAACCATTATATAATGTAATACGAATGTTTTCTCCTTTTTTAATTAGAATCTTATCTGTTTCAGAAACTACTTTATTGTCTAAACTCCAAACGTAGCGATTCATATTTCCGGATAAAGTGAAACGTAATTCCTTTACTGGCGTATCTTTTGGAAAGTTCGTTTTAAGAGGAGATTTCAGCATTCCGTAATTCAAAGTCACAATTTCTGAAGTTTCAGTACTTTCACTTTCCATTTTCATTCCGTCCATATTATGATTCGAATGGTCCATTACAGGTTTTGCATTTTCATCTTCCCCCGAAATTTCAGGATACATTACGGCATTCATGTCCATTTTATTCAAAGACATATTCATGCCCATGTCATTCATTTCGCCGTTCATTTTCATCATGTCGTTCATCATTTTCATGCCTTCAAAATATTTTAATTTCGAAAGATGATGAACGGGCTGTTTTTCACCATTTCCTAAAAACAAAGACGCAGATCCAGTTCTGTCTTCGGCTGTAGCCAAAAAAGCAAAAGATTTATGGTCTTCAGGAATCGTAACGACAACGTCATAGGTTTCAGAAACGGCAATTATCAAACGATCGACTTCTACAGGCTCAACGTCATTTCCGTCGCTGGCCACAACGGTAATTTTTCCTCCGCCATAAGTCAGCCAGAAATAACTGGAAGCGCCTCCGTTGGCAATTCTTAAGCGGACTTTTGAGCCGGGTTTAAGGTCTGAAAACTGTTGCTCGTTTTTACCATTAATGAGGAACTTTTCATAATAAACATCGCTTACATCCATCGCGTTCATTCGTTTCCATTCGTTGGTTACTTTGGTCGAAAAATGGCCTTGTTTTACAGCTTCGGCATAACTTTGAGTCGTGCCCTTTTTTATGGCAAACCAATCGTTGGCATTGTGCAGCATTCGCGGTACATTTTCCGGCTTAAGATCGGTCCATTCGCTTAAAATGACTGGAATTGTCGGCAAATCGTCAATGCCTTTTCGAATAGTCGGATCGTCTTTTTTCTTATTGATAATGAAAAGTCCGTACAAACCAATTTGCTCCTGTAGACCAGAATGACTGTGATACCAATAGGTTCCATTCTGAATAATTGGAAAAGTATATTTATGAGTCGTTCCAGGTTCAATCGGCATTTGTGTTAAATATGGTACGCCATCTTCTTTATTGGGTAAAAACAATCCGTGCCAGTGCATCGAAGTGGTTTCTTTTTTGAGTTCGTTATGCACATAAATTTCGGCAATATCGCCTTCGGTAAAAGTCAAAGTCGGCATCGGGATTTGTCCGTTAACCGAAATCGCACGTTTTTCTTTCCCCGAAAAATTGACAATCGTATCAAGAACGTGCAAATCGTATCGCACCACTTTTTGGGCTTTTAGCTGAAAAGAAATTAGTGAAAGTATAAAGAGGTATTTGATTTTCATATTAGATTATAATTTTAAATTTCTCAATCGTAAAGCATTTACGATTACCGAAACAGAACTTAAACTCATAGCAACCGCTGCCAACATCGGCGAAAGCAAAATCCCAAAAATTGGATATAAAATCCCTGCTGCAATTGGCACTCCTAAAGTATTATAAATAAAAGCAAAAAATAAATTTTGTTTGATATTTGACATTACAGCATGGCTGAGGTTTTTGGCTTTGACAATTCCGTTTAAATCTCCTTTTACCAAGGTAATTTTGGCACTTTCAATCGCAACATCAGTTCCTGTCCCCATCGCAATTCCGATATTAGATTGTGCTAAAGCAGGCGCATCGTTGATTCCGTCTCCGGCCATTGCAACAATCTTTCCTTCAGCCTGAAGACGTTCGATTTCTTTCAATTTATCTTCGGGAAGACAATCCGCTTTAAAAGAACTCAAATGCAAATGATCGGCAACCGTTTTTGCTGTGTTGTAGTTATCTCCAGTCAGCATAATTACTTCAACGCCTTGATCTATTAATTCTTTGATGGCTTTTGCACTGTTTTCTTTAATCGCATCGGTAATGGCAACATATCCTAAAACTTCTTTTTCAATAGAAATGTACGAAATTGTTTTTCCAAGATTTTGTTCGGCAGTTACTTTGTTTTCTAAATCTGAGTTGATCGAAACTCCAATTTCATCCATTAGTTTTTTGTTTCCTAAAGCTACTTTTTTGCCTTCTATAGTTCCTAAAACTCCTTTTCCGGCAATAGTTTCAAAATCCTGAACTTCTTTTAATGTAGTATTTTTTGCTTTTGCGAAATTGACTACGGCCTGCGCCAAAGGATGTTCACTGTGTTGATTTAAAGAAGAGATGTTTTCAAGGAGATAATCTTTGTCATTATTAATGGCATAAATTTTTTCTACAGATGGTTTTCCTTCGGTAATGGTTCCTGTTTTATCAGTAATTAAAACATCAATTTTATTCATGTTTTCTAAAGCCTCGGCATTTTTGATTAAAATTCCGTGCTGAGCACCTTTTCCTACACCAACCATAACCGACATTGGAGTTGCCAATCCAAGCGCGCAAGGACAGGCAATAATTAAAACCGCAATAGCATTGATCAATCCGTAAACATAAGCGGGTTCCGGGCCAAATTTTGCCCAAATAAAGAATGTCAAAATCGAAATAAAAACAACCGTCGGAACAAAATATTTAGAAACACGATCGGCTAATTTCTGAATTGGCGCGCGAGATCTGCTGGCGTCATTTACCATTTGGATAATCTGCGAAAGCATGGTTTCTGAACCCACTTTCTCAGCAATCATCACAAATGATTTGGTGCCGTTTATCGTTCCTGATATTACAACATCTCCAACTTTTTTATCTACCGGAATTGGTTCTCCGGTAATCATCGATTCGTCTATACTGCTTTCGCCAGAAGTTATTTTTCCGTCAACCGGAATTTTTTCTCCTGGTTTTACTCGTAATAAATTTCCTTTTTGAATGTTGTGAATTGAGATTGATTTGTCGTTTCCGTTTTCTACTAAAGTTGCTTCGGTTGGTGCTAATTTCAATAATTCTTTTATTGCGCCGTTTGTTTGTCCGTGTGCTTTTGCTTCCAATAATTGCCCTAATAAAACTAAAGTGATAATTACGGTCGCAGCTTCAAAATACAAATGAATCGTTCCGTGATGCGATTTGAATTCCGATGGAAAAATATCCGGAAAAAACATTCCGACAATACTAAAGAGAAAAGCAACACTGGTTCCAATTCCAATTAAAGTAAACATATTCAGATTCCAAGTCACAATAGATTTGTAAGCGCGAACGAAAAACATCCAACCCGCATAAAATAAAACGGGAAGAGAAAATAGAAACTGAACCCAATTCCATTTTTCAATAGATATTATATTGTAAAGTGGATTATTTGGAATCATTTCTGACATTGAAATGATGAAAATAGGAAGCGTAAACAAAATCGCGATTTTCATTTTCTTCAATAAATCAGTATAGGTTTTGTTTTCTTGACTTTCTGAAGCTTGCATTGGAACTAAATCCATTCCACAAATTGGACAATCTCCGGGTTTATTATAGGTTTTATCGCCTTCGCAATGCATTGGGCAGTAATAAATGCCATTTGCACTGTGCTGATGTACTTTTTTAGTATGCTCGTGATTGTCTTTTTTATGGACAGAACAGCAGGATTTAGCAGCTTCGTCATGATTTTTAGGAGAATCCATTTCAATAGTATAATTTCCAGCAGCAGCTAAAACTTCCTGAAATTTCTCTGTCGGAACATGTTTTTCCATTGTTATCCTAGCCGTTGGCGGATTCAAAGTTACTTCTGCCTGAACGCCTTCGATTTCATTCAAAGTTTTTTCTACTTTGGTTCGGCATCCGTTGCAAGACATTCCTGAAATTATATATTGATGAGTCATTGTATTGGTTTTAAGTATTACAATGCAAATTTCTGAACTATTGACGAGTTAGGTTTGTAGAATTTTGTGAATGATTTGTAAGATTTACAAAATGGTTTAAAAAGTTTTGTTTCACGCAGATTCTGCAGATTGAGCAGATTTAATTTTGATAATTTTAAATATCTGCTCAATCTGTTTAAATCTGCGAGAGATTATATATTCTCGATCTGAATACGCTTTTTATCTTTTGATTGTTTGAACGAAGTAGGCGTAAAACCCGTAATTTTCTTGAACTGATTACTCAAATGCGCCACATTGCTATAGTTTAGAATGTCTGCAATTTCACTTAACGAAAGCTCATTATAAATCAATAACTCTTTTACTTTTTCAATTTTCTGACTGATGAAATATTTCTCAATCGTGGTGTTTTCAATTTCCGAAAATAGATTACTCAGCGAATTATAATCCTGATTTAAGTTTTCAGCTAAATAATCAGACAAGTTAATTTTGAGATAGTTGTTTTTATGATGAACTAAATCGACGATTAAGTTTTTTATTCTTTCGACAGTTTTTGTTTTTTTATCATCAATTAAATCAAAACCTAAAGTTTGAAGATTTACTAATAAAATTTCTTTTTGCTTATCGTCTAGTTCTTCTTTTAATTCAACTTCACCAAGTTCTACAGAAATAGTATGAAGTCCAAGTTTTTCAAACTCAGACTCCACAACCATTTTACATCGCGCGCACACCATATTTTTGATGTAGAGCTTCATATTTATTTGATTGTTTCTACCACGTTTCCGCAAGTCAGCATCGAAGAACCGTAGTATGGATTCTTAACTGCTTTTTCTTTGCTTAACCAATCAGCGTCTGCCATTGGGCAATATTGTTTGTAGATTGGCTGATCCGGATTTGAAACTTTTATTAAATCATAAGTGCTTTTTGATAATGATTTAAAAGTATCGCGTTGTTTTTTAAGATCTGTT
Source organism: Flavobacterium salmonis (assembly GCF_903819435.1). Taxonomy (GTDB): domain Bacteria; phylum Bacteroidota; class Bacteroidia; order Flavobacteriales; family Flavobacteriaceae; genus Flavobacterium; species Flavobacterium chungangense. Next base: position 15,759 of record NZ_CAIJDP010000069.1, read on the forward strand.
GTAGCTGAAATACTTTTTGCATCAGCAGTTAGTTTTTTAACCACTTTCATCCAAACTGTATGTTCATCGCTTTTCAGTTTATCCATTTTTACAGATGAAATTGCAGTAACCAAATCTTTGGCTTTTGCCGAAGTCAATTTGCTGTCACTTTTTATAAGTGCATCTTTTACATTAAAATAAGCATCATAAACCGGTTGAAGCTGACTTGCATCAACGATTTCTATTGTTTCTGATTCTGATTTTGCGGTATTTGCCTGAATATTGTTTGCACTAAATAATAGAGTTAGTGCTGTTGCTAAAGCTATGATTGATTTTTTCATTGTGTATAGTATTTGAGTAAAGGATTTTATTTCCTTTAAAATTAATTAAAAAAGTTGATTTCAAAAAGACCCAATATGGGCTGTCACAAATACAATAATTATATTTTCGGCTTCAGCCAGATTGAAGTAAATCCAGAAGAAATATTGGATTGACTATAAGAAGAAATAGTATTTTTTAAAGAAAAATTGAAAACATCGTTTTGAAAATTAATTTCATTTGAAGTCAAAATAACGAATTGTAACGCTGAGGTACTGCAGCCTGAATGTTGACATTTTCCATCACAATTGTGTTTTTGCTCTTTTGAAGATTTCTTCTCACAGCATTTTTTAGAACAGCTGTTTTCTTCTTTAGCATCAATTTCTTTTTTATGCTCCATATTGCATGCATAAGTATAACTCGGATTCAAAAAGAAACTAAGTGTTATAAAAAGCATTATTATATGGATTTTCTTTTTCAAAGAAATTATTTTTATGAGTACAAATTTAGTTAAAAATGTTTGAGAAAATTACTTTTTAAGATTTCAATAACTACAGTTTCTTAAAATCGGTTGGTTTCATGTTTTTACGCTTTTTGAAATAATTGGTCAAATGACTTTCATCAGTAAAACCAAATTCGTATGCAATTTGCTTAATCGGCAATTGATTGTTGTGAAATCTTTTTTCGATTAAAGTCGTTTTCAGATTATGGATATATTCACGATAACTAATACTGAATGTCCTTTTGAAGTAAGCGCTAAAATACGTTTGCGCAATGTTAAAATGATCTGCAATCACTTTCACCTGAACTAACTTGGGCTGATAAATATTTTGATGAATATAATTAGCAATTTGTTCGTTATCCAAATGCGTCGATTGCATTTGTAGATTCATGCAACGAATGGTTTCTTTAATCAAACCAAAAATCGACAGAATCTGATAGAAAACAATTGGCGAAGAAGTGACATCAATATAATGATTGTAGGTTACGATGTTTTCGACTGTGTTTTTTAAAATCGTTTTACAAGGTTCATCAAACTTCAAAACCGTTTCTTTTAGGATTTTGTCTCGCATGAAACTTTCTGGAGTATTGACTAGAAATTCATCACAAGTCAGATTCTGTTTTGAGTTGAAATAATTATCAGTGAATTTGATAAAAATGAAGCGTGTACTTTTTTTAATATCGAAATAATGTTGGTCATCTGGAGAAATAACAAAAAGATCTCCTGCTTTATATGGTAACAGATTGTTATTTAAGTGATGAATGCCGCTCCCTTTTTTGATATAGATGATTTCGTAATACGTATGTGTATGTGGAGGAAGGTGAAACTTCTCTTCTTCAAATTCATCAAGGACAAGTGTTTTAAACTGATTTAATTTTGGCATAACTTAAATGTACAACTTTATATCGCAAATTTACAATTTACAGTGTATGCTTATGACGTAAATTTGCGGTATAGAAAACCTATTCTTTTCTTATCAAAAAAATGAAAAAAAGTCTTATTGCACTCTCATTAGGAGGTTTGACAATTGGCATAACCGAATTTGTAATGATGGGTTTACTGCCCGATATTGCTTTAGATATGAATGTTTCGATTCCGGTAGCCGGATATTTAATTTCAGCTTATGCTTTGGGCGTTGTTATTGGAGCGCCATTATTGGTTATCCTGGGAAGAAATTTTCCTCCAAAAAAAATGCTTTTAATTTTAGCTTTGATGTTAACTCTTTTTAATGCGCTTTCGATCATAGCACCCAATTATAACATTTTATTTGCTTCCAGATTTCTTTCCGGATTGCCACACGGAGCATTTTTTGGGGTAGGAGCGGTAGTCGCAAGCCGTTTGGCCGATAGAGGTAAAGAAGCTCAGGCAATCTCAATAATGTTTTCAGGTCTGACATTAGCAAATTTAATAGGGGTGCCAATCGGTACTTATATTGGACATCATTTTATATGGCGTTATACTTTTATATTAATTGCCATTGTAGGACTGCTGACTTTTTTGTTTATTTTTCTATGGATGCCGAAGTTAGAAAAAAGCAGTGATGTAAATATGAAAACGCAATTGTTGTTTTTCAAAAAAACAGAAGCGTGGCTAATCATTGGAATCACGGCAATTGGTTTTGGAGGATTGTTTGCATGGATTAGTTACATTGCGCCTTTGTTAATCAATATCTCGGGATTTTTACCAGAAAATGTTTCTTATATATTGATATTAGCAGGATTCGGTATGGTTGTAGGTAATTTTGTCGGAGGTAAACTGGCTGATAAATTTTTACCAGCCCCAACAGTTTTCGCCTTATTGTTTATAATGGTTCTCGATTTAATTATGGTTTACTTTTTCTCCTTTAACCAATATGTATCGTTATTTTTTACATTTTTAACAGGAGCCATTTCTTTTTCAGTTATAGCACCAATTCAGATGTTAATGATTAAGACAGCTAAAGATGCAGAGATGATTGCATCTGCAGCACTTCAGGCGAGTTTTAACATTGGGAACGCTTTAGGAGCTTTTTTAGGCGGTTTGCCTTTGGCAGCCGGTTATAGTTATGCATCGCCAAACCTTATAGGTGTTGGTATGGCAATTATAGGGATGATTATAACTTTTGGTTTAATACAAAAACAAAAAACCGTTTTGAAATTACAAACGGAATAATAAATAATCACAATTAGATTTTACTACCCTTAAATTTTATTTAAGGGTTTTTTTATAGCCAAATGTTAAATGATGTGAAATATTTTTTTCTGATTAGAAGAATTAATCTTTATAGAATTCATTTGTGATGTATAATTTTGTTATTTTATCTTTTTAATGTTAATGAATTCTTAAGAAAAGGTTTTTACTCATTTTTGATTCCAATTGACTGTAGGGATTTTTAGAGAAAAATTATGAGAAAATTTCCTGAAAAATGTATTTTTTATTGGGATCGTTAAAATATTCACAGATGATGTAATCGATTGAATTTTGTGCAATAATTTTATCTCATTAAAAGTATAAAAGAATATTTCTTAGTTTTAAAGCAGATAAATTGAATATATGGCATTTTAAAACTGATTATTTTTTTATATGTAATTTTTTTTATGATTATTTTGTGAAATTTAATTTTTTATATAGAATTTTTTTTTATGTTTGTGTAATCGATTACACATTGCTTTTCAATATTTTAAAATATCTATTTTTTGTTTGTTTTCAGGGGTTGCGGAAATAAATTGAAAATTAGTTTTTAACTAAAAATTATATTTTTAAAATATTTTAGAAGTAAAGTGTGATTTAAAAAACCATAAATAAACTTTATAAACATTAATAATTTAACTAAACACTACACTATGAATTTGAAAGATTTATTTAATAAAGGAATAAAGTGCTGTTTTGCATTTGTTTTCTTATTATGCTTGCTTGCCAGTAATAAGGCAAACGCACAAGAGGTAACAGTTGAAGGTGTTGTAAAAGATGCTTCAGGTTTAACCTTGCCTGGGGTTAACGTTTTGGAAAAAGGTACAAAAAACGGAGTTTCAACTGATTTTGATGGAAAATACAAATTGAAACTTTCAAGTTCAAAGGCAATTGTAGAATTTTCTTTTATAGGTTTTACAACTCAGTCAGTTGCTGCGGCCGGTAAAAAAACGATTAATATTGTTTTGGCGGAAGAAGCAAATAGTTTAAATGAAGTAATTGTTGTTGGATATGGAAGTGTTAAGAAGTCAGATTTGACAGGTTCAGTAGCGAGTATTTCTGGTAACGATTTGAAAAAAGTTCCTGTAGCCAATGTTGCAGAAGCTTTGACAGGTCGTATTGCAGGAGTACAAGTAATGTCTTCTGAAGGTTCTCCAGATGCAGAGATTAGTATTAAAATTCGTGGAGGAGGTTCTTTAACGCAGTCTGCATCGCCTTTATATATAGTAGATGGTTTTCCAATAAATAGCATGAGCGACATTTCGTCTTCGGATATTGAGACAATGACAGTATTGAAAGATGCTTCGTCTACAGCTATTTATGGTTCTCGTGGAGCTAATGGTGTGGTTTTGATTACAACGAAAAGTGGTAAAGACGGTAAATTGGCGGTTAGTTTTAATACTTTTTACGGTATGAAAACGAGAGCTAAAGATTTTGATGTTTTACCGGTAGATGATTATGTGAAATGGCAATATGAATATGCTTTGTTATCACAATCCGGATCAACAAAAGTAGCTTCTAATCCTACTTCATATACTAAGTATTTTGGTAATTGGGAAGATTACGATATGTATAATGGTATGGCAAGTAATGATTGGCAAAAACAAATTTTTGGTCGTACAGGAGAGGTACAAAGTCGTGATTTAGGAATCAGAGGCGGAAATGAGAAGTTGAATTATAATTTCAATTATGCTCATTATGATGAAAAAGCGATTATGTTAGGATCTGATTATAAGCGTAATAACTTATCTTTGGCATTAAAAGGGAAAGTGAATGATAAAATTGATTTAACTTATACAATGCGTTATTCTGATACTCAAATTAATGGTGGAGGGGTAAATGAGCAAAACGAAAAATCAACATCTGATTCCCGTTTGAGAAATTCAATCGCTTATGCGCCACTGCCAATTCCGGGTGTTTCAACTGATGAAACAAATGAAGATGTTGCTAATAGTTTAGTTAATCCAGTGCTTTCAGTTTGGGATAATGACCGAGAACAATTGCGAAAAAACTTTAATATGTTAGGTAGTTTTTCATGGGAGCTAGTTGACAATTTGAAATTTAAAACCGAATTAGGTTTGGATAATTATAGTTATCAAGACGCTCGTTTCTATGGAACATCAACGTATTATGTTAATAGTTCGCCAGATGTTAACGCACCATTTAAAGGAATGCCAGCTTTGATATTAAGTGATAAAAAAGAGGAAAGATTTAGAAATGCGAATACCTTAAGTTATGATTTTAAAAAATTATTAGGAGAAAATCATCATATAGATTTATTGGTTGGAGAAGAAACTCTTAGAACAACTTCAACTACTCTGACAAATACGCTTCATGGTTTTCCTGAATTTTTTGATTTTAATCTGTCAAGAAAATTAACAACACAAACAGGTAATTCTAATGCGGCTTATACTGGTACACCTTCTAATACTAATCAGGCTCGTTTTGTTGATAATTTTTATGCTCCGGATGATAAATTGTTGTCTTTCTTTGGAAGAGCTAATTATAGCTTCAAAGATCGTTATTTATTAACTGCTACTTTCCGTACTGATGGTTCTAGTAAATTTTTAGGTGATAATGTATGGGGTTATTTTCCTGCTTTTGCAGCTGCCTGGAAAATTTCAGAAGAGGGATTCTTAAAAGATAAAAGTTGGTTAACTCAGTTGAAGGTTCGTGCCAGTTACGGAGAAGCTGGTAATAATAATATTCCAACAGGACAAACGGTTCAGAACTTTGAGTCTAGAGGTATAACTACTATAAATGGAGTTTCAAGTGGTTGGGCTACAAATAGTAAATATATGGCTAACCCTGATTTGAAATGGGAGACTACCGTTACGCAAAATATAGGTTTAGATTTTGGTTTCTTTAATAATCGTATTAGCGGAACATTAGATTTTTATAATAATAAAACTAGTGATTTGTTAATTGAGTTTCCTGTAGCAGGTACGGGTTATGAGTATCAATACCGTAATATGGGACAAACTCAAAATACTGGTTTTGAGGCTAGTTTAAACATTGCTGCAATTGAAGGGAAAAATTATGGTTTAAATTTTGCATTTAACGTAGGGATAAATAAAAACAAAATTAATTCATTAGGGGTAATGGGAGATTTCCCATACGCATCAAATTGGGCATCAAGTCAAATTGGAAACGATTACATGGTAATGGTAGGTTCTGCCTTAGGACAAATGTATGGTTATAGAAGCGCTGGCCGTTATGAGGTATCTGATTTTGATTGGAATGGAACAACATATACTTTGAAAAATGGTTTGGTTGATAATGGGCCTGTAAATACTATACAGCCAGGTTCTATGAAATTGAAAGATTTGAATGGAGATAATGTAATTGATAGTAAAGACCAAACTATTATTGGAAGTGCTATTCCAAAAAACACAGGAGGTATGGTAATCAATGCTAATGCTTATGGATTTGATTTGTCAGCAGCTTTTAACTGGGCACTTGATTATGATGTTTACAATGCTGATAAAATTGAATTTTCGACTGCTAACCAAACTAATGGAGAGTATAGAAATTTAAGTACGGTTATGGCTGATGGAAAACGTTGGACTAATTTGAATCCAGCGACAGGAGAACTAGTTACAAATCCTGCAGATTTAGAGGCTTTGAATGCTAATACTACGATGTGGTCACCTTATATGGGCCGTTTTGTAATGAGTGACTGGGCTGTAGAGGATGCCTCTTTCTTACGTTTAAATACTTTAACTCTTGGTTATTCTGCTCCAGAAAGTTTTATCTCTCATTTAGGTTTAACTAAGTTACGTGGTTATCTTACGGCTACTAACGTATTTGTGTGGACAAATTATTCAGGTTCTGATCCTGAAGTTTCAACTAGAAGAAAAACGACTTTATCTCCAGGTGTTGATTCATCAGCATATCCGCGAAGCAGACAGTTGATTTTCGGTCTAAATCTTAATTTCTAATTTTAAAGCAGTACAAAAAATGAAACATAAAATAATAATTGCAGGATTAGCCTTGGCTACTTTTTTTACAGGCTGTCAAGAGTTTGGTGATGATTATTTAGAAGCACCGGCACAATCTACATTAGATGAATCTGTAATTTTTTCTACACCGGGTTTAGCTAAAGGAGCTATTGATGGGATTAAGGTGCCTTTTGGAGAAACTAATTCTTACAGAGGTCGTTTTATACCATTTTACGGAATGAATACAGATGCAGAATGGTATAATAATTCACAATCTATTAGTGCGCAATCTGATTTGTGTACTTATGATGCAAAAATAGATAACATCCAGATGAATACAGCTGATAATGCCTGGGCTTCTATGTATGGAGGTATAGAGCGTGCTAATATTGCTATCAGAGGTCTTCGTCAATATGGAAATCCTTTTCCAGGAACACAAATGGGGCAGCTTTTGGGTGAGGCACTAACATTACGTGCTATTTATTATGCTGATTTAATGAAAGGATGGGGTGATGTGCCATATCGTTTCGAACCTATTAATAACGCAACGATCTATCTTCCTAAGACGAATCGTGATGTAATTTATAAACAATTGATTGCTGACTTAGGAGAAGCTTCGGAGCTTGTGGCTTGGCCTAATGAATCATCAGAAACTTCTACAGTTGAGCGTGTTAATAAAGCTTTTGTGAAGGGGTTAAGAGCACGTTTGGCTTTAGTAGCTTCAGGATACCAACAATACCCTGATGGAATCCGTAGAAGTAATGACCCTGATTTATCTGTTGCTAAAATGTATGCTTTAGCTTTAAGCGAAGCACGTTCGGTAATTCAAAGTGGTAAAGCACAGTTAAATGCTACTTTTGAAGGATTTTGGAGAAATGTAAACCAGGATTATGTAACTGCGGGTGGAGAATCACTTTGGGAGATTCCGTTTGCAGAAGGTCGTGGACGTGTGTTGTATAGTTTTGCAGTTAGAAATCAGACACCAAATCAATTTCAGGCAAATGGTAATGGTTCGTCTGGTGGAACAGCTGGTCCGTTACCTACTGTTTTTTATGACTTTGATGAAAAAGATACTCGTAGAGATGTAACTTGTGTGCCTTACCGTTGGGGTACATCTGTAAATGGTATTGCTAAACAGGAACTGGTAGCTTTAAATACATGGTATTTTGGTAAATATCGTTATGAATGGACGAAACGAAGAATTACTGCTGCTAGTGATGATGGAGTAAATAAAGTGTATATGCGTTATGCAGAAGTATTGTTAATTGCTGCTGAAACAGCGAATGAATTAGAAGGACCAAGTGCAGCTGCGCCATATTTAAAGCAAATTAGAGAAAGAGCTTTTTCAGCTGCTGACCGAGCAGCTAAAGTAGATGCTTATGTAAATGCATTATCTTCTAAAGAAGCTATGTTTAATGCTATTGTAAAAGAACATAAATTTGAGTTTACAGGTGAAATGGAACGTAAACAGGCTTTAATTCGTTGGAATATATTAAAAGCTAAATTAGATGAGTCTAAAACAAAAATGACTAATTTACGTGAAAGAGCTAATGAATATTCTGATGTACCTGCGGTATTATATTATAAGTATGTAAAAGATGAGGCTAATGCTTCTAAATACGGATCATCTGATAATACGACTATTTTATCGATTTATGGATTAAATCGCGGTGAATCTATAAATCCAGGTGCTGATTACACAGCTTTTACATGGAATAATTTGAATGACGCTAAAATTAATTCGGTGTACAAAACAGGCGCTGATCCTGATAATCGTCAATTCTGGCCTATTTGGCAGTTTTTTATTAGCAATAGTAATGGGAAATTGTTAAATGATTACGGGTATCCAAACCAATAATAGTTTTGTGTGATTATTTAACGTAGAAAAGAAAATTATGAAAAAAAGAAATATATTCAAAGGAATAATTGCAGCTTCGATGCTTGTGGTACTTGCTGGAAGCTGCGAAAGTTATACAGAAGATATTATTACAGAATTGAATGCTAATCGTGAATTTTCCCCAACTGGTTTAAAAGCTACTGTGCGTAATGAAACTTCTGTTGAATTAGTTTGGGATACCAAAGAAACAGATGATCATTATGTTGTTGAATTCAGTGCTAATGATGCTGAATTTAATACGATTTTTAAAACTTTGGAAGTTAATGCTAGTGAATTGCCGATAAGAGTAAAGCTCGAAGGAGAAACACTTTATTCAATCAGAGTAAAAGCAGTGAGTAACAGAGGAAAAGAGGATTCAACATGGTCTGTGATTACTGCTCAAACTTTAGAAGAACAAATTTTCTTAGCTGCACAGGCTGACGATATTCTGGGTAAAGAAGCTACTGTAAGATGGATTTCTAACAGTAGTGTTACAAAAATAGTATTTACACCTGCAGATGAAACAAAACCTACAGTTACCCATACTATTACCGCTCAAGAAAAACTAAATGGAGTTGCTACTGTTGTAGGATTAAGTTCTTTGACTAAATATGTTGCAGATATATTTAATATTACTTCTAGAAGAGGTTCTCAAACAATAACTACTGGTATAGATCTTTCTGACGGTACAGAAGTTGGTCCTACAGATGATTTAGCTACAATAATAGCTAATGCTGCGGCAGAAGCTGTATTGATATTAAAGCCTGGGGATTATACAGCTCAAGTAAGTACGATTGTGCTAAATAAACCAATTACGATTAGAGGTTTAAGAAGTTTTGATAAACCAAAATTAAAACTTAGTTTTTCTTTGGCTCCTTTTACTACAGGTGTTACTGGAAATATTAATTTGATAGATTTGGATTTAGTAGGTTCGCCAGCTTCAGCAAGTAATAAGATAGATGTTATAAGGTATTCAGCAACTGCAAATTATAGTAAACTTCTTATTAGTGGATGTAGCATTCATGATTACGAACGTACATTTATTGGTGCAGGAACAGGTATTAATGCAAACATACAATCAATAATTGTTGAAAATTCTATAATTACCAATGTTGGTACGGCAGGATCAGGATCATTTATTGATTTTAGAGCTGCCTTCGCAGATGAGATTATCTTTAGAAAAAGTACTTTCAATAATTGTGTTCCAAATGCTGCATTTATAAGATCTGATAATGCTACAGTATTTGGATCAGTTACAACAGATGTGTTAATTGAGAATTGTACTTTATATGGTGTAACTAATACTGTTGCAACAAGTGGTCTTCAAATTATGTATGTCCGTTTTACTACAAATCAGGTAACGGTTAAGAATTCAATTTTTGCTGCAACGGTGGCAAGATTTTCTAATCAGTCAACAACAGATTTAGACCCTACATTCGAAAATAATAATTATTTTAATGCTCCTGCGCTTAACGATCCGGCTGCTATTGCGCCTTTAAAATCAGATGGTTTAGGAACAGCATTAGATCCACAATTTGTTAATGCAGCGACAGGCGATTTTACAATTAAAAATCAGGTTTTGATTGATAGAAAAGTAGGAGATCCACGTTGGATTAAATAAGTTCAAAAAATATTTGATAGTTATGAAAAGGCATGCTGAATTTAAACGTTTACGCATGCCTTTTTTAGTAGAAGATATCTTGTTAAGAAAACTTAATTTGGATGAAATGAGAATAAAGATAATTCGTTGGATTAGTTAGGTTATTAATGGCATCCAACGAATTCTAAAAATAAAGATTAAAAATTAAAATTTTACTAACCAATTAATACCACTTATGAAAACAAAATTACGATTACTCTTTTTTACGATATTGCTTTCAGTATCGTATATCCATGCTCAAAAAACAGATGTTTGGGATTTTGGAGGCGCAACATTGGATGTCAATTTGTATAATAATAAATTGACTGCCACTGATATTAACACTTGGTATACCTATAGTGCAACAATTGTGCAAGGGACAGCAAGTTCTGCTAACGTTCTAAGTGGCTCAACAGCTTTGACACTTACTTCTGGAGCACTAACACTTAAAACAGGCAATAATGACAGATTGTATACAACGAATACAGCTATTACAAGATATGCAACAGGTAATTTAGGGACAACAGACGCTAATTATACTGCAAGATATTATTGTAATGGTAGTGCGAGTGCTACAACACGTTTTTTTACTCTAACATTAAATGAAGATGATGAAGTAACGGTTGTTGCAAGTATAGAATCAGCTGCTTCAAGTAATAACTTAACAGTTGTTAATACTACAACAAATACCCAAACAGAGTTGATTCCATTAGTAACGTCAGGTACTAGTGTTACACTTGCAAAATTTCAGGCAAAACAAGCTGGAAACTTTACAATAACTTGTTTGGGAGGTAAAGGGAATTATTACCGAATTTATAGAAAACCAGCTTCTTATGCTGCAATAACAGGAAATCTAGATGTTTCACAAGCAGCAGACATTCCTAATGGATATTCTGTAGTATTTACAAATACGGCAGGAAAATCATGGACGGCTCCTGTTACTAATGGTACTTATAATGTGAGCCTTCCTAAAGGTTTTACTTATAAAATGACTTTGCTTAATGCCAATGGTTATATTATTAGTAATGGCGAATACTTAGCAGTTTCAGATGCAACTACGACTTATGATATTGCGATTTTAAAAGTAGATTTATATACAGTAAGTGGTTCAATCACAGGATTGGGAACAGATATTTCAAAATTAAGTTTAACATATACTCCAGATGCTTCTGCTAATAAAGTGTATATTCCTAAACCTGTAATTAATACCGCTAATGCGACTTATAGCGTAGATTTGGAAGCAAATACACAATATGTTGTTTCAGGTCAGGGAGTTAATGATTATGAAATTTTATCAAACGTTGTAAATATTACAGGTGCTACTTCAGCAAATGTTGCATTTACAGCAAAACCGGTTTATGGTGTAACTATAAATGCCACGGGTTTAGATGTTACGCAATTAAATAATCTAAAATTAACTTTTACCAACTTAAACGAAAGTGGATATGTTTATAATTTTAACTCAACAACCGGTATTTCTTTGCGTAATGGTACATATGCAGTTAGCTATACTGGCTTAGATGCTTATTCAGTTGAGCTTGGTTTGGTTTCTAATTTAACAGTGAATGGTTCAGCAGTTACAAAAGTTTTAGCATTCAAACCGGTTTCTGTTTGGTCTTTTGATGATAAAACAATAACAACTTCTACTACTGCATACAAAGGAATGGTGTTTGGAGGAACTGCTGCGACTATTTCTAACAGTGTTTCTTCAGGTCATTTATTAGCAAAAACCGGTGGTACTATTCAGGTTCCGGTAAATGTTGGAGATAAAATTACAGTTTCATATTATTACACGGCTAATTTCTCTATTGATGGAGGTACAGCAATTACAACTGCAACTAACAGTACAGCAAATGTAGAAAAAGTAGAATATATATACCCGGGAAGTACATCTGGATATGTAACCATTACTATGGGCGGTTCAGCATTAACAACTTATATTACTGAAATTAAAATTGGTGGCAGTATACCTTATGTTTCTACAATTACTGTAGGAACTGACAAAACATACAAAACCATAAATGCAGCATTAGATGCTATTGCGAAAATGCCGCGTACCGCTTCAGATCGTGTTACAGTTATGATTGATCCGGGAAACTATGAAGAAATGTTAGTAATAAATCAGGCGAATGTAACATTAAAAAATGCGGCATCTAATCCAACGATAGAATTATTAAATAAAGGGGTTGATATTGGAAGTTCTTCGGTTAGGGTTACTTCATATTATGGTCATGGATATAGCTATTACAGTATGTCATCAGATCAAAAATGGCATGAAGATGTTTTAAAAGTAAACAAAGAAAATGGTTATTTATCTTATGCTAATGCAGGTTCCGGAACTACTAATGGATCTTATTGGAATGCGACTATAGTGATAAATGCTAACGGTTTTGAAGCAAATGATATTATTTTTGAGAACTCTTTTAATCAGTACATTTCTAAAAAAGAATCCGAAGATGTGGTTGAAATGTGGGCAGTAGGAAATAAAGGACTTCGCCCAACAGATATTGGAAATACTGCTGTTCAGAACAGAAGCTTTGTAGAAAGAGCAGCTGCTATCTCAATTCTTAACAATGTTGATAAAGTAATATTGAATAAATGTAGAGTGATAGGTCGTCAGGATTCATTTTATGGAGGAACCGGTGCCAGAGTAGTAGTGTATAAAGGCGCTATGATGGGGGCTGTAGATTATATTTTTGGTGGAATGAATGCTGTTTTTTATAAAACTGATTTGTCAATGAATACAAGTGATGTAAGTAGCGATCAGGCTTATATTACAGCTCCTCAGCAAAGTACCGGAAGAGGCTATTTAATGTACGAATGTAAAGTTACAACAGCCACCCCTGGAATAGAAACAGCTTCAGCTTATCGTGCAAAACCAGGTTATTTTGGTCGTCCTTGGGCTGCTAATACAAGTGAAGTTGTTTTTTATAATACTACGATTGAAACATCTAATTATCCAGGTAGTGAAAATCTTTCTTTAATTGTACCTGCAGGCTGGAATAATTCATTGAGCGGAGAATCTGTAAAAATGTATGAATACGGAACTATAGAAAACTCAGGGGTAAACAATAGTACAAGTCGTGCTGCATGGTCTACTAAATTAGCAGCACCTATATTAAATGATGGTACAGCTATTACAACTTTTAATTTTACAAAAGGAAGCGATAATTGGGATCCTTTACCACAATTAATTGCTAATGAAAGTTTAGGGGTTAAAGATAATACGCCAACTTCTGCTGTTAAGGTTGTTGGATATAAAAACAGAATTGCAATTTCAAATGTAAAATCAGAAACGGCTGTGGCTGTTTACAGTATTACAGGAGCTAAGGTAAAAACATTCAAAACAACTCAGGATGTTGATTTTGAATTCCAAAATGGTATTTGGATTGTGGTTGTTAAAGCTGAAGATGGTCAAAAATCTGTGAAAGTTATTACACATTAATTTCAAGTTTCAATTTATTTAAAGCATGCCTATTATTTTAGGCATGCTTTTTTTGTTTTAGGTTTATTCTTTTCCTGCCAGGATGTATGAAATGGATTGTATAATAAAAATTTTAAAATAAACACATATTTTTTTACATTTTAATAAAAAAATATTAACTTAGAAAATCGATTACAATTGTGATTATTAAACTATTAAAACCATAAATTATGAAAAGAAAATTACTTTATTTAACTGCTGTTTTGCTTTTTTCAGTAGGATCTATTAATGCACAAACTACAACTTGGAATTTTAGCGACAATACTGTTAGTGGTACCGTTACAGTTCCAAGTCCAGCGTTTCCTACTGCAGGGGTTCTTACAAGCGCTTCGGGTAGTACTGCAGGAACTTCACCAAATACTATAAACGTTGGTGGTTTGAATTTATATGGACATACTGCTGTTGGTGCTTCAGCTTTTGCTGCTATATCAGGGAATAGCCAAACTTTTTCTGATGGATATGTTGGTGCAAATAGAGCAAGTACTGGAGGTTCAAGTGCAGCGGCAACAGGGACTTTTTTGCCTACTATTCGTTATTTTTCTTTCAATGTAAGTGGTCCATGTACAGTTAAAGCTTGGATAAAACATACAACAGCGATACCTACTAATGGTACAGCACCTACAACACGTACTCTTTATGTGTCAGATGGAGCGGCTCTTTATGGAAGCGGTTCAGTTACTAATGACGTAACTGCTAATTTATCTAATGTAGTTACCGTTAATGTTACAAATTCTGGTTTGGTTTATATTTATGGGGATAGTTCTTTTGCAGTTTATAAGATTGAAGTTTCTGGAGCAACACTTTCAACTAATAATTTTCAAGCAGATTCTAAAGTAACTATATTTGGTGCAGATGGAAAAATCAATGTTGCAAATGTAACTGCAGCTGCTAAAGTTAGTGTGTATAGTATAACAGGTGCACTGGTTAAATCTACTGAAACTAATGAAGATGTAAGTTTATCTGTTAAGAGTGGTGTTTATATTGTAAAAGCAGAATCTGAAGAAGGTACCAAAACAGTAAAAGTTTTAGTAAAATAAGCTAAATTGTAATATTAAAAGGGAATATTCGGATAACGAATATTCCCTTTTTTTGTAGAATACAGATAGCTAATTTGTTTATAGATTTGCTATAAGGTTGATTGTTTTTACTTTAAATTGTAATTTTAGAAAAAAATATAAATGAGTAATAACAAAAAACTTAAAGTCGTAGCCTTCGGAGAAATTCTTTGGGATGTTTTTGATAACGAAAAAAAGATTGGCGGAGCACCATTAAATGTGGCTTTGCGAATGAAAAGCCTGGGGTGTGAGGTCACCGTGATAAGCAGTGTGGGAAATGATGAAGATGGAGTTGCTATTCTTAATGAAGTAAAAATATTAGGGGTGGGGACGGATGTAATATTGCAATCGGAAACGTTTCCAACAGGTTTGGTAAACGTAACTCTGGATAAAAATGGTTCTGCAACTTATGATATTCATTACCCGGCAGCCTGGGATAAAATTAAAATAAACGATTTGGGGCAAAATTTGGTAAACAATTCAGATGTTTTAATTTACGGAAGTTTGGTTTGCAGGGATGAAGTATCCCGAAAATCTTTAGAATCATTATTGCAACACAGAATTTATAAAGTATTTGATGTTAATTTAAGAAAGCCACATTATTCATATGAAATTCTCGAAATATTAATGATGTCTGCCAATTTTATCAAATTCAATGATGATGAAATTCTTGAAATTGCTACAGCTTTGCAGTCTCCTTTTACAACACTCGAAGATAATATTGAGTTTATAGCTTCCAGAACAAATACATCGTCTATTTGTGTAACAAAAGGAAAAGATGGAGCTTTGTTGTTATGGGAAGGGAAATTGTATAAAAACGACGGTTATCTGGTTCAGGTTGCCGATACAGTAGGCGCAGGAGATTCATTTTTAGCATCATTAATAACTTCTTTGCTTACAGGAAAACTGCCTCAGGACTCTATTGATTTTGCTTGTGCTGTTGGGGCATTAGTTGCTGCATCGACTGGCGCAAATCCGGTTATTTCTTTTGGTGAAATTGAAAAATTGATTTCAGGAAAGTAATAATTGACGTAAAATTAAATCCCGCTATCTAATCAGTTTAAAACAATTCCAGTTGATTATTTGGATGAATAGGCTTGTTTTTAGGTGGTTTAGTATCTCCAAAAACAGTTCTTCCTCCATATTGGTGCGATTCGTCTCTTTCTCTTTGAATTAGTGCATCAAAATTGGAGTTTGGTGTAAAACTTTCTTCAGCCTTTCTTGATATTTCGGACAATTTTTGAATCGCTTGTATTTTATCGCTATTGCCTATTTTAGCACGATTAATAGCTCTTTGCAAAGTATCAATTGTTTCATCGTATATTTTTACCGGAACAGGAAACGGATGTCCGTCTTTTCCACCATGGGCGAATGAAAAACGTGCCGGATCTTCAAATCGGGTAGGAGTGCCGTAAATGATTTCACTAACCAATGCTAATGATTGTAAAGCTCTTGGCCCCATTCCTTTTAAAAGCAGCAGTTCTTCAAAATCTTCCGGTTTATTCTCATGAGTTGTCCAGAGCATTGCGCCGAGCCTTTTCATATTAACATCCTCCATCCTGACATCATGATGTGCAGGCATAGAAAGGTACTGCATCTCCTTCATGATTTTTGCTGGAGATTCTTTCGATAATTCCAAAATACCTTCTCTGGATTTGGTCGCTGCATGAGCTGTAAGATTTAAGATAGTACCCTGATTTTCGCCATAAATAAAAGTGTGCGGTTCATTTATAAAAGACTTTAAATCTTGCGAATGCCAATGGTATCTTCTCGCTGTTTTAGAGTTGGGATTCATTCCCTGTTGAATAACGGCCCATTGCCCTTTATTGTCCACAATAAAATTATGCTGGTACAATTGAAATCCGTCCTGAATGGCTGTATTGTCAACTTTGGCGGCAAGCCTGCTGCAATTCGCAAGATTATTGCCGTCAAGACCTGTTTTTTCACCAACAGATAAAAGCTCCTGTGGTGTTAACATGGAATGTTTGCCTTTGCCGCCACAAATGTATATACCTAATTCTTTCGAATGTGGGTTTACCGACTTTTTTAAGGCTCCAAGTACTGAAGTTGTAATTCCGGATGAATGCCAGTCCATTCCCATCATAGCGCCAAAACTTTGAAACCAAAACGGATTGCTTAATTTGCTTATTACTTCTGAAGTGGAAAATTCCATGGCAATCGTTTCTACAATTGCAAAACCAAGTTTAGACATTCGTTCGGCAAGCCATAATGGAACATGTCCATAATGTAAGGGAAGATCTGCTGTGCCGGAACGTTTCATTTAGTGAAATTTGTATCTGTACAAAAATAAATAAAATACTTTTAAATGCCGGTAAGGCCGAAAAGTTGTTCCAATTTAGAACTTTATTGCTGCTCTTCTAAATTGTCTACTGCAGAAATCTGATCCAGGATATTGGTTTGGTTTGGTGAGATATAGTTTTTTATTTCGCTGGGAGTTTCTTTCTTAAAAAGAATATCTAAGGCATTGTATAGTTTTAATAAAACATCCTTGTCTTCTTTAGCAATTTCTAAAGCCGTATTAAAATTAAAAACATAATTATTCGAATTGCGTACTTCTACTTTTATCGTTTTTGATGTGATTTTAAATTTGACTATATCCATGTTGCTGTAAATTACTTAGTTTTCAAAGCTATTCTAAACGTCTGCTATCTTTCATTTTAATATAAAGAAAATATTGCTCTGTTTGCCAGTACAAAATTAGGATTTAATAGAACTAATTCCAATACAAAAGACAATCAATTGGTTCAAATAAGATTGGATGTCTTGTAGTTGGGTACAAGGTGTAAAATTACTCCATTTATTTTATTTTCGTATTTTAATAAGTGTTTAAGTTTTATAAGGAATCATTAAAATAAAAAAAAATAAATGTGATTAAACCTTTTATCCCTAAATACAGTCTAATTTTTAACATTTAATTATATTAGTTATGAAGTATATCCTGAAAATGATTCTATTTACATTAGTACTAACATCATGTTCCAATGATGCAAACACAGAAAAATCTGATCCCCAGTATGTTGATGATGATCTTGCCGGACCTATCTCACGGCCAGCTTCAGGATATGGAGCAGACGGAACTTTTTCTGTTGCAAAAATTTCTTTTGCAAGTCCAGCCTATGAAGGTAAAAATGTTCAAATCTTTTATCCACAAGGAATTACTTCGCCCAAACCTGTTATTTTTTATTCTCATCCCTATGGAGGAGAAGAAAGTGCTTACAATATTGGACTTTACGAATTTATTGCCAAAAAAGGATATGTAGTAGTATTTGCACCTTATCCAACCACCGGAGTAACGATTGATGAGAGATACAATACTTTATGGCAGAGTTTTAAAAAAGCAGTAACAGATTACCCAGAGATCATTGATACAAAAAAAGTAGGGTTCATGGGGCATTCTTTTGGTGGAGGTGCATCATTTTCACTGGCACACAGAGCATTTATTGATGAAGGCTGGGGTGAAAACGGCAGATTTATTTTTGCAATGGCGCAATGGTATGCATACCAGTTATCAGACAGTCAGTTGCTCGATTTTCCTGCCAATACAAAGTTGATTACAGAAGTTTATGATGATGATACAACAAATGATCACCGTCTTGCTATAGATATTTTTAAAAATATAAACATTGCCAATTCAGAAAAAGATTTTATTTTAATAAAGAAAAGTGTGCTACCTTCTTTTACTTATACTGCAGAGCATAATTTGCCAAATACACAGTCATCTTATGATGCTTACGATTATTACGGTGTTTACCGACTTTTGGACGCTATGATTGATTATAGTTTTAACGGAAATGCGAATGCTAAAAATGTAGCTTTGGGTAATGGGTCAGCAGTACAAGTTACAATGCCAGGATATAACGGGCAGGCATTGTCATCTTTGGTTGTCACTGATAATCCTGTTGCATTATATCCACAATCAAGATACTTATTTCAATGTAGTTCGACTAATAATCCAAGGGTTGCTCATTGCAATTAAGTGTAAAATGAAAATAGCACCGTTTTATAATAAACGGTGCTAAAATAATTTATCTACTTCTGGTCAAAACCAAAATACACAACAGCATTCTCACTGCATATTTTACGGACTAAACCACCAATTAACGCTATGTCGTTTGGTAATTCTGCTTTTTCGACTTCCTCACCCAAAACATTGCATAAAATGCGTCTGAAATATTCATGTCTCGGAAAAGAAAGAAAACTTCTTGAGTCTGTAAGCATACCCACAAAATGGCTTAATAACCCAAAATTAGAAAGAACGTCCAATTGTTTTTGCATTCCATCTTTTTGGTCTAAGAACCACCAGGCTGCTCCGTACTGCATTTTACCGGGAGTTGAGCCATCATTAAAGTTTGCTGCCATTGAAGCAATCATTTCACTGTCGCGCGGATTTAGGTTATAAACAATTGTTTTAGCTAATGCATTTTCTTTAGTTAAACGACCAAAAAAACGACTCATGTTTTGAGCCATAATCTGATCGCCAATAGAGTCAAATCCATGATCCGGACCTAATAATTGCATCATTTTGGTGTTGTTGTTTCGAATAGCCCCTACGTGAAATTGTTGTACCCATGATTTCTTTGCGTTCATGACAGCAATTTTATGCAGAACAGCAGATTTATATTGGTAAATTTCCCTTGGTAGTAAGGTTTCATTATTTAGACCTTTTTGAAATATTTGATTAACATCAGTCTCAGTATAGTCTGCCGCATAATAGTTTTCATGTCCGTGATCTGATATTCTACACCCGGCTTCATGAAAAAAGGAATGTCGTTCTTCAAGAGCTTTTAATAAATCAGCAAATGTATTTACAGGATAATGCACAATTGCTTCTAATTTTTTGATCCAGTCAGTAAATGCCTGGCCTTTTTCAATTTCAGTTGCTTTATCAGGACGGAAAGTAGGTAATACCGCAATTTTAAATCTTTCGTCTTTTAATTGTTTATGATACTGTAAATTATCTGTAGGATCGTCTGTAGTGCCTACCATTTTTACATTCATTTTATGCAATAAATTACGGACACTAAATTCAGGTTTCTTCAATAATTCATTACAGGTATCATATATTCTTTGCGCAGATGCGCCATTGAGTAATTCATTTACCCCAAAATAGCCCTGCAATTCCAAATGTGTCCAGTGATATAAAGGATTTCTTAATGTATTTGGCAATGTCTGAGCGTATTTTTCAAATTTTTCAAAATCAGAAGCGTCTCCGGTAATATATTTTTCATCGATACCATTGGCACGCATCGCACGCCATTTGTAATGATCTCCCTCTATCCAAAGTTGGGTAATGTTTTCGAACTGACGGTCTTCGACAATATCTTTTGGAGACAAATGTGAATGATAATCATAAATGGGCTGCATTTTAGCAAAGTCATGATAGAGCTTCTTTGCTGTATCATTGTGTAATAGAAAGTCCTCGGTTATAAAGCTTTGTTGCATGCTATGACTGTTGAAAAACTCCACCTTGCACCAATTTGTTTGCAAAAATGTGAAGGTGGAATATCATTATTATAAACTTCTTTTAATCCCTAATTCTAGTCCGCGTAATTCGGCCAGTCCTCTTAAGCGGCCTATTCCTGAATATCCGGGATTTGTTTTTTTCTTTAAATCGTCTAACATTTGGTGTCCGTGATCAGGGCGCATTGGAATAATCCTTCCGGTTTGTTTTTCCATTTTTACAATAGATTTTACCACTTCATACATGTCAACATTTCCTTCTAAATGGTTAGCCTCGTAAAAATTACCTTCTTCATCGCGTTGTGTGCTTCTCAAGTGGATAAAATTCATTTTCTCTCCATTACGATCAATCATTCCTGACAAATCATTTTTGGCAATTACGCCATAAGATCCTGTACACATGCAAAATCCATTAGAAGGCGAATCAATAGCATTTAGTAATTGTACTAAATCAGCTTCTGTACTCACAACTCTTGGTAATCCTAAAATTGGATAAGGAGGATCGTCAGGATGAATAGCCATTTTTACCCCTACACTTTCGGCTACAGGTACAATTTCACGTAGGAAATAATATAGGTTTTCTTTTAATTTAGCAGCATCGATGCCATCGTAACTCTGAAGTACTTTTAGGAAATCTTCAACACTATACGACTCCTCGGCACCAGGCAAACCGGCGATGATATTTTGCTGTAATTTTACTTTATCTGCATCAGATAACTTTTCAAAAGTTGCTTTCGCTTTTACTTGCTGTGCTTCAGTATAAGTGTTTTCTGCACCCGGACGTTTTAAAATAAACAATTCAAAAGCAGCAAATTCATTGATGTCAAAACGTAATGCTTTTGAACCATCCGGCATTTCGTATGACAAATCGGTTCTTGACCAGTCTAATACAGGCATGAAATTATAGCAAACGATATGAACGCCACATGATGCAAGATTTTTGATGCTTTGCTTGTAGTTTTCTATGTATTTTAAATAATCTCCCGATTGTTTTTTGATGTCTTCATGCACAGGAATACTTTCTACAACTGAAAAAGTCATTCCTGCAGCTTCAACTTCATTTTTTCGTTTCATAATTTCTTCGACTTCCCACACCTGTCCATTTTTAATGTGGTGTAAAGCAGTTACAATTCCGGTTGCACCGGCTTGTCTGGCATCAGCTAATTGTACAGGGTCATTTGGACCGTACCATCTCCATGTTTGTTCCATAATTTTATATTTTTTGTTTTAATTTAAAAATTTTTAGATTTAAGATGTAAAGAATTTCGTAAAATCGTCAATATCATCTATTTTATCAACACAAATCTGAAATCACAAATCTGAAATCAAAAATCAGCAATCACTTTATTTATTAGTTATTTTACCTTTAGGACTATCAAATTTTCGATAATTTAAATACTTGAAGCTCCAAAACCTCCATCAACTTTAATTATTGTTCCCGTTACAAATTTAGACATATCGCTGCATAAGAAAAGCAATACACCATCCAGGTCTTCAGGAATCCCAAAACGTCCCATTGGAGTATGGTCAATTATTTTAAGACTTCTTGGAGTTAGTTCACCTTCCGGAGTCAGTAATAAAGCTCTGTTTTGTTCTCCAATAAAAAATCCCGGAGCAATAGCATTTACCCGAATTCCTTCTCCATATTTAGAAGCTAATTCAACAGACATCCATTTTGTAAAGTTATCAATAGCAGCTTTTGAAGCTGAATAACCAACTACTCTTGTTAAAGGACGCTCTGCAGATGCAGATGAAATATTGATGATTACACCACTTTTTTGTTTTGCAAAAAGTTCTGAAAATACTTGGGTAGGCAAAATTGTTCCAATGATATTAAGGTCAAGTACTTTTTGTAAATGATCTTTCTTTAAATCATAAATCGCCTGATTTGGTCCAATTGTAGCTCCTGGCATATTTCCTCCGGCAGCATTGATTAAAATATCCAAACGGCCATATTTCTCAATAATACGATCTCGTATCGCTTCAAGTTCTTCCTGATTTAAAACATTTCCTTTTACAGCAAATGCTTTTCCTCCATTTTTTTCTATTTCTGCAACAGTAACTTGTGCTTCTTCAATTGATAATCCCAAAATTCCTGTAGTTACCCCCTGGTTAGCTAAAACCTGAGCCATGTTGCTTCCCAATACACCTGCACCGCCTGTAATTAGCGCTATTTTTCCTTCTAGGTTAAATATCGAATTCATTTTAATTATTTTATTTTGATTACTTACTTTTTATTTTTTTGTATACTGTGAACGTTTTTAGTTTTATTTTTTTTGACATATCTTTATTTTTACGTGTGCGTACACGGATTTAATTCTAAAAATGAATTGAAATATTTTTAATTCATTTTGAATAGGCATAAAAACAAATGTTTCCAAAAATGCTTTTATTTCGTAATCATACTGTTATAATTTTCGTGTACGCACACGTGATTTGCAAATATATATAAAAACTTAAATAAAAAATGCAACTTTTCAATAAAAAAAAATTATTTTTGGAACTCTCTTAAATTATTTAACTTAAAGCGTAAGAATATCATAACAATAAAAAAAATAGCAGAACTTGCAAATGTTTCTCCGGGAACAGTTGACAGAATCATTCACAATCGTGGACAGGTATCACAGGAGAATATTGATAAGGTAAATGCCATTATTAAAAAACATGGTTTTAAACGAAATATTTTTGCAAGTAATTTAGCCTCGAATAAAAAATCCAGAATTGCTGTTTTTTTACCAAAGCCTGAGAAATTGGAATATTGGGAGAGTCAGTTAACGGGAGTTAAAAAGGCGGGTGAAGAATTTGGAAAATTTGGTATTGAACTATATTACTTTCTGTACGACTTTGATAGTGAGTCATTTCAGGCAATGTTTTCGAAGGTGTTAGATTTTGAATGTGAAGGATTGCTTTTTTCGCCTATTTTCCATGAAGAATCACTCTTGTTTTTAGAACACTATAAAAATAAAAATACACCGGTTGTAATGATTGATTCGGATATTAATAACGATATATCTCATTTTTATATTGGTCAGGATGCTTTTAAAAGTGGATATTTAGCGGGCCGGCTCATTAGTTTTGCTGTAAAAAATGAACGGAATGTGCTTATTGTTAAAATAGCAAAAGAAATTGATAGTACTTCGGTTTATTTACAGCGTATAAAAGGATTTTATACTTTTTTTGAAGAGCATTCAGAACTGACCAATTTTAATTTTTCTGAAATTACGGTTAAAGATCCTGATGTCAATCAGCTTACTTTGGAAATGTTTAAAAACATCAGCAGTATATTCATACCCAATTCACGTGCCTACATTGTAGCACAGTTTTTAGAACAGCAAAACATAAAAGGGATTAGAATAATAGGTTATGATCTTTTAAAAGAAAATATAACCTATTTGAATTCCGGTATAATTGATTTTTTAATTAATCAAAAACCGGAAGAGCAGGGGTATACAGGAATAAGTTATCTCTACAAAAAAATCATTCTGCATGAAAAAAATTTAAATCCTACTCATTTTATCCCACTGGATATAATTGTAAAAGAAAATTATGCTACAAGTTTAAATAAATAAGTACAACATGGAAAGCAAGGTTATGCTGTTATTTTAATTAGGCTTTATTAAGTCAGAGCATTATGTTCATCTTCAGTTGTTAATATATTGATCATATTTAACTCATTTGTTTCGTAACTGTGGAGGAATATTAGAAAAGATGACTTGGAATATACAATCCGTTTGCGCAGGTCTGTATAACGTTAGTTAAGAATAGCATTCTGTGCCCGTAAAGTAAAGCAAACTAAATATGTAAAATTGCCTCGCTCTAAAAGAGTTATTTATGAAAAGCGACGCTGGCTCTCCGAAGTTTTTCTCACCAAACACTTTACAAATGTGTCCGACTTTGCATAATATTTTTAATGTCCATGTAAATTCCAAACTCCTTAAATGTCTTTCGACTTTAAATAACTCTTTTTATGGAGTTTAGTTTTATTGAATAGGGAAGAAACAACCAATTATTCTTTTGGTCGTTTGTAATCTTTTTTTGTTATTTTTGATAACATTCAAACGAAACAAATTACGCCAGTCTGCCTTAATCGCAGCGGATATATCAATGTTTGTTTTGGCATATACAAGTTGTGTGTCATATTACAAAAACGTCATGAAGAACGTTCTTCTTAAAATAAAAATTAACTTTAAAAACAAATAAAAATGGGATTTTTAGACTCACTAAAAGATTCACTTAAGTATCCAAGATTTTCGGAAAAATATGAAATGGGGTTTCCTGATATTAGTAGGGGTGACAAGCCTGTTATAATTCAATTCAGAGAAAATGAAGTCGAATTTAAAATACTGACAGGGTTTACATCAGTGAAAAAGATTATTAAGCCAGATGACATCATAGAAGTTGGACTAAATCAAGAGTCTTACAGGTCTGCAGGAAAAGCAGCTACTGGAGCAATTATTGGAGGAATTTTGACAGGTGGAATTGGCTTATTAGCTGGTGCTGCTATCGGTGGAAAAAGAAGAAAAGAAAATCATTTGACATTAATAGTAAATAATAACGGAAATGAATGTGATATTTCTATAAAACAAAGTAAAAATATTCCAAATTTATATTCAGAATTAAAAAGATTGTTAAACAAACAAACTACAAAACCAATTTTAAAAGAGTTAGAAAGTTCAGACAATGAAACTAAATCAAATTTAGCAAATGACTTAGAAAAGTTACATAACTTACTTGAAAAAGGAATTTTAACTCAAGAAGAGTTTAATGAACAGAAAAGAAGGATGCTCGAATAAAGATAATGATCGTTCCCGCTCCCAACGTTAGTTTTCATCGAGTGCCTACTTAAATTGTTTCCCAAAAGCAGGCATTACAATGCGGTTAAAAATAATATTGTTCTCTGAAGAAGTGTTTCGGATGAAAATCTGGGCTGTAGATAGAACATGTAGTGCGTTGCATATTCTAATAAGGTAACAGCAAAAGGGCTGGTAAGTTTTTCGCAAGTAATTTTAGCTAGTTCACTTATTAGTATGATGGTTCGTCAGCCTGCCTGAAATGAATCGGCAAAAGTTAATTATTTTGTTAAGAGGTTGTTTGAAGTTTGTTTTTGGTATTTAGTATTCAATGATTTAGGAGTGAAGTGAAGTAAATTTTATAGAATAGGAGTGCTATTGGATAAAAATTTTAGAAGTTGGAGCCGAAAATTAGTATAAAAAAGCAAATAAAATGTAAAAGGCGGGAATAATTCAAAATAGCAGCTAATAATGTCTCACTTTATAAATACTTCCTTATCGAATAATGCAAAAATCCGGAATAGTTTTGGGAGTAACTTTTAACAACTTTTCCCTATTTAGAAATAAGTTTGAGCTAATTAAAGTCGTAGTTTTTAATACAAAAAGCAATAAAAAACCCTTAAACATTTCTGTTTAAGGGTTTTGCCTTTTGTAGCGAGGACGGGAGTTGAACCCGTGACCTCAGGGTTATGAATCCTGCGCTCTAACCAACTGAGCTACCTCGCCAGAATCGCATGTGAACCGAGTTCCTCATTGCGGGTGCAAATATAAAAATTATATTAAAAATGACAAGCATAAAATGAAGAAAAAAAAATATTTTTAAAAATGCATTGTTTTCGGACATATATTCTTATATTTCGAAAAAATTTAAAGCAACACATGGATTCAAAAATACGTTACGAAATAGAGTTTCCTATCAATTCTTCGCCACAACTATTATATCAATATATATCAACACCGTCAGGTTTGTCTGAATGGTTTGCCGACAATGTAAATTCAAGAGGTGAGTTTTTTACTTTTATCTGGAATGATTCACAGGAAAAAGCACGACTTGCTTCTAAAAAAACCGGCGAAAAAGTAAAATTTAAATGGGTCGATGAGGCAAGTAAAGACACAGAATATTTCTTTGAACTACATATATTGGTTGATGAATTAACCAAAGATGTGTCATTAATGGTAATTGATTTTGCTGAAAAAGAAGAAGTAGGGGAAGCTAAGCAATTGTGGGAGAATCAAATTTCAGATCTGAAACATCTTATAGGTTCTGTTTAGTAAAAGTCTATTTTATGCCTTATATTTGCCCTGAACAAAATTCAGGGTTTTTTTATGATCAATTTTAACGGAAATGTATTAGAGCAGAAAAATGTGTTAACTCAAAATCGTGCTTTTTTGTATGGTGATGGTGTTTTTGAAACACTAAAAATAGTTAACGGTAAAATCCTGTTTCTTGAAGATCATTATTTTAGATTAATGGCTTCTATGCGGGTTGTTCGTATGGAAATTCCAATGAATTTCACAATGGAATATTTTGAGGAGCAGATTTTAAATCTGGTAAAACAAAAAGAGATTTCATCATCTGCAAGAGCCAGAATAACTGTTTTTAGAAACGATGGAGGGTTGTATTTGCCAAAAACAAATGAAGTCTCTTATTTAATTCATGCCACACCTTTAGTAAATGCTTTGTATGCATTAAATACCGTTTCATATGAAGTAGATTTGTATAAAGATTTCTATGTAACAAAACAGTTGTTATCGTCTGTAAAAACAACTAATAAGCTGATAAATGTTACCGGAAGTATTTTTGCTCACGAAAATGGCTTAGAAAACTGTATTTTACTTAATGATACGAAGAATGTGGTTGAGGTATTACAAGGGAATTTATTTATGGTTACGGGGAAAAAACTAATTACTCCACCAGTTTCAGAAGGTTGTTTAAATGGTGTTATGCGTAAGCAAATTTTAGCTTTGGCAAAGAGGATGGAAGGGATAGAAGTGTCTGAAGAAATAATTTCACCTTTTGATCTTCAAAAAGCAGATGAATTATTTCTGACAAATGTAATCACAGGAATACAGTCGATAACAAAATACCGAAAAAAGGAATTTACAGCTAATTTGGCTCATTTGTTAGTCCAAAAGCTAAACGAATCCATATCTCAAAATTAATTCAGATATGGATTCTCTGGTGCATTTGACCAAATAAGATAATCACCTCCAAGCTCTATAATTTGCTCTTTCCAAAAATGAGTGGTAGATTTTCCAATAATTTTGTTTTTATAACTATTATCGGTTATAATCCAGGAGTTTCCCTGCATTTCATTCTCAAGTTGATTTTCATCCCAACCTGTGTATCCTAAGAAAAAACGAATGTTGTTTTTATGAATAGATCCGTTATTTATTAGGTCTTTAGTCGATTCAAAATCACCTCCCCAATAGATACCATTCGAAATCTCAACACTGTTTGGGATTAATTCAGGAATATTGTGAATGAAATAGAGGTTGTCCTGTTCTACAGGTCCGCCATTGTATATTTTGAAATTGGCATCAATTTCAGGAATTAAGTCATTAATAGTGTATTTTAACGGTTTATTAATGATAAAACCTATTGATCCTTCCTTGTTATGGTCTGCTAATAAAATTACCGATCTATTAAAAGATAAATCCCCAATTATAGAAGGCTCGGCAATAAGCAGGTGTCCTTTTTTTAATTTTTCTGAAATCATACGGCTACAATTTTTATTAAATTTAATCAAAAAATTTTTAAAAACCCAAATAAAATCGATAAACCGTACAAAAAAACCCTCTATAAGGAGGGTTTTAATTATATTATAAGTTTAGAGAACTTTCTTACTTAGTTCACTGCACCTTCTAATTCAGCTCCGGCTTTAAATTTCACTACATTTTTAGCAGCAATCTGAATAGTTTTTCCTGTTTGAGGGTTTCTACCATCTCTAGCAGCTCTGGCAGATACCGACCAAGATCCGAAACCTACCAATGAAACTCTTCCTCCTTTTTTCAAAGTAGTACCTACGTTTCCTAAAAATGATTCTAAAGCTAATTTTGCAGCAGCTTTTGTAATTCCTGCATCAGCAGCGATAGCATCGATTAATTCTGATTTGTTCATAATAATTAGTTATTAATTGTTGGTTAAAAAAAATTGTTAATACACAAATTTAGTAGGAAATCCGTTCCTTGCAAGTGTTTTCTACAAATTTAGCAATAATTGTTAATAACTTATTTTTTTTGTTCATAAAACGACTGGTTTTATCACTAAAAATAGTTATAAACCCTTGTTTTACTGAGCTTAATAGACCTTGGCTGAATCAGAAAAAGCAATCCCGTTAAGTAATTCTGCCACTTGCATTCTCTTTTTTCCGGGTAATTGTAAACTCAAAAGATGTAAAAATCCCCCTTGTACTGCAATTTTAATTTCTTTTTTACTGGAAATAAGTTTTCCTGTTTCATGTGAATGCGATTCTAAAAACAGTTTTGCCTCATATATTTTGATACTTAATTCTTCGTTTTTATCTTTCAAAAAACACCAGGAAGCAGGATATGGGCTTAAACCGCGAATAAGATTATTGATTTCTGTTCCGGATTTTGTCCAGTCGATTTTACAGTTTTCCTTGTTTAGTTTATATGCCGTTTTTATATTGTCGTTATCTTCCTGGATAGTTGTGGTTACATTTCCATTTTTAATGACTTTTAAGGTGTTGATCACAGTTTCGCTTCCTAAAAACATTAATCGGTCATGTAATTGTCCTGCGTTTTCTTCAGGTTCAATAGCAATTTCCGAATTTAAAATCATCGCTCCGGTATCAATTTTATCATCTATGAAAAAAGTAGTAACGCCGGTTGTGTTTTCTCCGTTGATAATAGCCCAGTTAATGGGGGCTGCTCCGCGATAATTTGGCAATAACGAAGCATGCAGGTTAAAGGTTCCTAAATCCGGCATTTCCCAAACAACTTTTGGCAGCATTCTAAAAGCGACTACGATTTGTAAATTAGCGTTCAAAGACTTTAATTCGGCTAAGAAATCTTCATCTTTTAAATTTGTTGGCTGTAGTAAAGTAAGGCTGTTGGCAAGTGCGTATTCTTTTACTGCCGAATATTTTAGTTTTTGTCCACGTCCTGCCGGTTTATCTGCAGCGGTAATCACGCCAACAACATTGTAATTGTTTTTAATAATGGTATCCAAAATGCCGACAGCAAATTCAGGAGTTCCCATAAATATAATTCTCAATTTTTTCATTATGATTTTAAAGTGTATTTGTTGTTCGCTAATATGGTAATATGATTGTTTTCTAATAACTCCTGAAGTACCAAAATAATATCGTTGGCATCCAGTTTTATCTGGCTTTGAATTTCTCGCGAAGTTAAAGCAGCAGATTTTAATAAATACAAAATTTTATCAGCAATCGAATCTGCTTCGGTGATTTTTCCTTTTTGAATAATGCAATAAGAACAAACGCCACAATTCTCTGTCGTTTCTTCTCCAAAATAATCTAAAACTAATCGATTTTTGCAGGTCTTATTCTCTTTTATATAATGCAGAACAGATGAAAGCTGTTCTTTTTTTAATTGATTTTGTTTTTCGAGATATTTTGAAACTCTGTTTATGGTAAGATCATCTTCGCGAACTTCATTAAATAATATAGTCGCGTCGTTATTTTTTGATTTGTATTCGATGATTTCTTTTTCTTTTAGTTTTTCTAAAACTGCAGAAACTTGTTCTTCAGAATGATTTGATTTTTTGGCAATCAACGAAATATTAAAAGATGTTTTCATTTCGTAAATTCCGGGATACGTTCTCAAAATTGCCAAAATGATTTCTTCATCATTTGGATTCAGACTCATATATCGAATGACTTCTTTTGATTCAATTAAAAACTGCATGGTAATTTTTTCTGAAAATTCTTGTGACATTGTTATGATTCCCTGCTGATTCAAAAACTGCAAAGAGTTATATGTTTTTAAAGTAGGGAAGTCGTATTTATTACAAAAATGATTAAGTTTGAACGAAAAAGAATCATCTAAGCCTTCGCCATAAGCAATCTGAAAATAATTGCAAAGTTTCACATACATCGTTTTTAGAAACTTCTTATCAGGCAAAACACTCAAGAATTGCTGTTCTGTTTGGTTTGAATCTGAATTGTTATAAAGTAAAACCGAAAACGCTTTCTCGCCATTTCGTCCCGCTCTTCCGGATTCCTGATAATAATTTTCTAAGTTTTCGGGTAATTGTGTATGAATGACTGTTTTTACATTGTCTTTGTCAATCCCCATTCCAAATGCATTGGTCGCCACAATTACCTGTGCTTGTTCGGACATCCACAATCCCATGTTTTTGTCTTTTTCTTTTGCCGAAAGGCCACCGTGATAATATGTTGCCTTAAATCCTAATGATTGTAATTGGGTTGATATATTTAAGCACGATTTTCTGTTTCGTACATATATAATAGAAGGTTGTGGGTTTTTCTTTAAAATTTGCTCAACACGATAAAGTTTGTCTTCGATTTCAAAAACCATATAGGCAATATTCTTTCTTTCAAATGACTGCTGAAAAAAATTAGGGTCTTTTAATCCTGTCTGTGTCTTAATGTCTTCTACAACTCTTGGTGTTGCAGTCGCAGTCAAAGCCAAAAACGGAATTTTAGGAAAATATTTTTTAAGTTCAGAAATTTTTAAATAAGCCGGACGGAAATCGTGACCCCATTGCGAAACACAATGCGCTTCGTCAATAGCAATTAAATTGATAGGAAGATTTTTAATACGTTCCAAAATCCAGTCAGATTGTAAACGCTCAGGCGATAGATAAAGAAACTTATAATTTCCGTATTGGCAATTATCCAGTAGATCTATAATTTCTTCGGTATGAATTCCTCCTGTTAAGGCAATAGCTTTAATTTCTCTTTTTTGCAGATTTGCCACCTGGTCTTTCATCAAAGCAATCAAAGGCGAAACAACCAGACAAATTCCGTCCTGCATCATGGCCGGAACCTGAAAACAAATCGATTTTCCACCTCCGGTAGGCAACAGTGCAAAAGTGTCATGACCTGCTAAGACCGAATCAATAATTTCTTTTTGCAGTGGTCGGAAACTGGTATGTTTCCAGTATTTTAAAAGAATATCCTGTGCTTCCTGCATGGCCAATGTATTAAAGTTAAAAATTTAGAACTCAGATTCTAGTTTTGCAACTTTAAATCCGTAGGCTAAATTTTGTCTAATATATAAAGAATTCTGTTTTCAACCGTGTCTTTAGGAACCTCAATTAAATCGTATCCGTATTTTTTATAGGTTTCAATAAGATGTTTCTGAATTTCTAATGCCTGTTCAAAATTTTCATAACGCTCCGTGTCGCTCTGATATATTTCTTCCCAGGGAGGTAAAATAAAAGTTTTAGAATATTTATAATCCTCACAGGCTTTCGTGAAAAACTCCGGATACTCGTCGCCAATATAATCCATATAAGCCACAACATCAGGGATTCCCCGGTCAATGAAAACCACGTTATCAGGTTCCTGAAAAGCACTCTTGAATTGCTGAATACGGCCTTCAAGCAGCATTTCGCTAAACAGTAAAGGCTGTTCCAAAAACAATTGCTCGATGCCTCTTTTCTGGGCTTCGAGTGTAACTTCTCTTGAAATTTCAGGGTAGCAGCAATAGCCACGAGCGACTAATTCGTTTATAAGCGTAGATTTTCCTGTTCCAGGACCGCCAAGGAGAACAATAATTTCTTTTTGCACTTTCGTAAAAATAAAGAGCAAATTTACCTAAAGTTATTCGTATTTGAAAAGAATATTTATCAGCAGCGAATGATTTCGCAAATTCAGCCAGCAAAGTTCCTGCTTTCAGCTATATCTTTTTATGGCGAACCCCGCAATTAATAGTGTTTGTTTGAATTTCACCATTTACAGAATAATCTTTTTTGAGTCCGTAAAAAAAAATGATTCCAAAAAACATCTGATTTTTTGACTTTGACTAATTTTAAAATATCGGATTTATTCAATTGCATTTTTAGAATAAAAATAATTCATGCAAATTAGTGAAATTCATCATAAATAAAATACGAGGATTTAATATCTTTTTTCAATATAAAATATCTAAAATCAAAAACGTATATTTGCGTTTATTTTTAATTACGAATGGAGAACGATAAAGAAAAAAACACCGCTGAATTTTACGAAAGATTAAAGGTTGAGCTGGACAATTCAAACACCTGGCCAGCAGAATATTTGTATAAATTTATAGTGCCTTCAGTAGCCGATAATGTAGAGCGCGTTGAAAAAGCTTTTGACAGGATGGGTGCGGTTATCAAAACAACAAAATCTAAAACAGGTAAATTTACCAGTGTTTCTATAGATGTAACAATGGATAGTGCTGACGAAGTAATTGGCAAATACAAAGAAGTTTCTACAATAGAAGGTATAGTTTCATTATAAATTATGGTCGAAAAATATAAAAAAGAAGTCGCGAATGACGTTGTTTTCAACTTAGAATACAATTCTGAAAGACAGCGTTTACTTATTCCGGAATATGGTCGTCATTTGCAGAAACTGATCGATCAGGCTACTCATATTGAAGATGATGAAACTCGCAACAAAGCTGCGAAATATATCATTCAGGTTATGGGAAGTCTGAATCCTCATTTGCGCGATGTGCCGGATTTTCAGCATAAATTATGGGATCAGCTTTTTATCATGTCTGATTTTAAATTAAATGTAGAATCTCCATATCCAATTCCATCACGTGATGTGCTGCAGTTAAAACCGGATGTTTTACAGTATCCGCAAAATTTTCCAAAATACAGATTTTATGGTAACAATATCAAGTACATGATTGATGTTGCGAACAAATGGGAAGATGGCGAAATGAAAAATGCATTGGTTCTGGTAATTGCCAACCACATGAAAAAGTCGTATTTAAGCTGGAACAAAGACACAGTAAAAGACGATGTGATTTTCGAACATTTATTTGAATTGTCAGGAGGAAAAATCAATTTATTGCAGAGTACGGAAGAGCTTTTAAATACTACAGATTTGTTGCGCACCAACAAACGCATGTCAAATAAAATTACGCCACCCGGACAACCAAAAATCCAAAGCAACAAAAACAATAAGGGACCAGGGAAACCGAAACCTTTTCAAAAAAATAACAATCAGAAATAAATAAAGTTGCTAAGTAACAGGGGGTTTTAATCTCTAAAGAAAACTTAGAATCTTAGGAACTCAGCAACTCAGAACCTAAAAAAAGAATATGGGAGTATTTAAAATCGAAGGAGGAATTCCTTTAAAAGGAGAAATCACTCCGCAAGGAGCAAAAAATGAGGCATTACAAATTTTATGTGCCGTACTTCTTACGGGAGATAAAGTAACAATTAATAATATTCCCGATATTATTGACATCAATAAATTAATCACTTTGTTGGGTAATTTAGGAGTTAAAATTCAGCGCAATGCACCGGGTTCAATTACGTTTCAGGCGGATGAGGTTAATGTTGGATACTTAGAAACCGAAGCTTTCAAAAAAGAAGGAGGAGCACTTCGTGGTTCTATTATGATTGTTGGGCCCCTTTTGGCTCGTTTCGGAAAAGGATATATTCCAAAACCGGGTGGAGATAAAATTGGCCGCCGCAGATTAGATACACACTTTGAAGGGTTTATTAACCTTGGAGCAAAATTCAGATATAACAGAGAGGATCATTTTTATGGAGTAGAGACTCCTGAAGAAGGCCTTCAGGGAACAGATATGCTTTTAGACGAGGCATCTGTAACCGGAACTGCAAACATTGTAATGGCTGCTGTTTTGGCAAAAGGAAGAACTACAGTTTACAATGCTGCTTGTGAACCTTACTTACAGCAATTGTGTAAAATGCTGAACTCAATGGGAGCTAAAATCACTGGGGTTGGCTCTAATTTATTGACAATCGAAGGTGTTGAAAGTCTCAGAGGATGTGAGCACAGAATTTTGCCGGATATGATCGAAATCGGTTCCTGGATTGGTCTTGCGGCTATGACAAAAAGCGAAATAACAATCAAAAATGTAAGCTGGGATAATTTAGGTTTAATACCGAATACATTTAGAAAACTGGGTATTACAATAGAAAAACGCAACGACGATATTTATATTCCTGCCCACAAAGACGGATATGAAGTAAAAACAGATATTGATGGTTCAATCTTAACTATTGCTGATGCACCCTGGCCAGGATTTACACCTGACTTATTGAGTATTGTTTTGGTTGTAGCAACACAGGCAAAGGGCGATGTTTTGATTCACCAGAAAATGTTCGAAAGTCGTTTATTTTTTGTAGACAAATTAATCGATATGGGGGCAAAAATTATGTTATGTGATCCGCATAGAGCTGTGGTTATGGGGCATAATTTTGAATCTCAGTTAAAAGCAACTACAATGTCGTCTCCTGATATTCGTGCGGGGATTTCGTTATTAATTGCTGCATTATCTGCAAAAGGAACAAGTACAATTCAAAATATAGAACAAATCGACCGTGGATACGAACGTATCGATGAACGTTTGAGAGCAATTGGTGCTAAAATCGTAAGAGAATAAAAAATCTCCAATGACAAATGAACAAAAAGCTATAAAAGCTACTTATTTTAGTATAGCTGGAAACACCTGCTTAGCCGTTATAAAAGGCTTAGCGGGTTTTTTTGGCAATTCTTATGCCCTGATTGCAGATGCGATCGAATCAACTACTGATATATTTTCGTCCTTTTTGGTCTTGTTCGGAATCAAATATTCGAACAAACCGGCTGATGAAAATCATCCTTACGGTCACGGTCGTGCAGAACCTTTAATTACTTTTTTGGTAGTTGGGTTTTTAATTACTTCGGCAACGATCATCGGGTATGAAAGTATATCCAATATTCAGAATCCGCATAATCTTCCAAAATCCTGGACTTTGTATGTTTTAGGTGCAATTATTGTCTGGAAAGAATATTCTTTTAGATTAGTAATAAAACGCAGCAAACAAACCAATAGTTCTTCTTTAGCTGCAGATGCCTGGCATCATCGCAGTGACGCCATTACTTCAGTAGCAGCTTTTGTTGGAATTTCCATTGCACTGTTTATGGGAAAAGGATATGAATCTGCAGATGATTGGGCAGCACTTTTCGCTTCTTTTTTTATCTTATACAACAGTTATAAAATTTTCAGGCCTGCCCTTGGTGAAATCATGGATGAAAATCTTAATGATGATCTTGTAGAAGAAATTCGCATAAAAGCATTAACAGTTCAGGGTATTTTAGGAACCGAGAAATGTTTTATCCGCAAAGCCGGAATGCGTTACCACGTAGATCTTCATGCTATTGTATCAGCTAAAATTTCTGTAAAAGAGGGACATGATTTGGCACATAAATTAAAAGATACCTTAAGAGGAGAGATTCCGGAACTTGGTCATGTTTTGATTCATGTAGAGCCAGATGATTATAATTAGAGAGGTTTCGTAAGGCTAAGCTTTAAGTTGTAAAATCTCTTATAAATTCTTGTTGCTGTAAATAAAGTAAAATTCCTTACTACGCGGAATTGAAGCTTATGTTGTCAAATTCTAAAATAATTTAATCTGTTTAAATTGTCAGGGCAAATTTATCTGGTAAATTAAGCGATTTTTTCTGTTAATATCGTAAATATGAATTTAGGGTTGATGCGTTAGGGATGGGAGCGGCATCCTTTTTATTTTTTCTTTAAAAATAAAAAGATACAGCGGACAGCCCGGCCGGAGGTAACGCCAATAAAGAATCTATTAAAAAATTAATCTAAAACATTCAGAATCTTCAAACCAAAAATAACTCCGTTCTGCTGGATTCCGCTTTGGTACGAATGAACATAATCAACCCGGAACAATTTAAATTTACCAAAACCTAAATTATCTAAACCAACTGTGAACTCAGAATAAGGATTTCTGTCCGGAAGTGCCAATGAATGAAAGCCAATATTCATAGTTGATTTTAAAAGATTGATCAGCGGGATTTTATTAGTTAAAAATCCCATGTCATTGTGTTCTAAATGTATTTCAAGATAGCGGTCATTTGTACTGTTTGAGTAGTAGGGCATTAAGTTGAAAACATTCAGATAACGATCTGTTGTGCCAATATGAGTCTGGTTTCCGTTAAAATGCCTGTAATCGATAAAAGAAATATTTTTAGCATTAAAGAATTTTCCGGCTCTGAAATTCATCCCCAGAATCCCTTTGTTTCCCAGTGATAAATCATACTGAATAGAAGCACCGATTCTTTCGAATTCATATTTTTTCTCGCTTGCTGCAAAGGCTTTCTCCAGTACAAGAAAAATGGTTGGATATTTATCGTTTTTAAAGTTATATCTTCCGTCAGGTCTTGAGATATATTTATTTCCAAAGTTAATCCTGGCTGTAAGGTTAGTTTTGAATAAATGGTGCTGATCAAAAGAAGATGTGAAATTTTCCGGCGCGAGAGGGTTGTTTGATGAATAAACATCATTTTTACTAAAAAAAGAATAATCTGTTGTGTTAAAAAGTGATTTTCTTTGTTCATAGGCTATTTTACCATTTAGATTGATTCCGTTTGCAATATCCTGAGTATAGTTAAGCTGAGCAAATTCCAAATTATACAATTTCATATAATTGTCTTTAAAAAATAAAGAGCTTACAGAATTGACAATTTTCTTTATGGGGTCAGTGCCATTAAATTGTGCCGTTTTTGTTCCTCCCGAAGCCGAAATTGCAGCATAATTTACCGTGTTAAACCGATGTGTGAATTCGCCAATAATGCGAAGACGTTCATCAGAAAATCCATAATTGAAAATTGTATTTATTGAAGTGCTTTTGCCGTTTTCTTCATTCCATTTTTTAAATGAAAAACCAGAATCTAAATTAAAGCCCTGTACTGTATTGAAACTTAAAGAAGTCAGGTTTAGTAAACCTTCATATTTAAAAGAATACTTTTTGAACGTGTTTTTGTAATCATAGCCCTTCAGGATATCCCAAACTTTAAATTTGTTGTTTTTGGCATCAACTGAATCTGTATATTTTTGGGATTTTCTAATGGTCTGAAGGCTGTCTTTTTTGATATAATCAGTACTTTCTTCAAGTGTTAAAGGAATCGGACGAATTTCATTCCAGAACGAATTGTCTTTTTTATTAGCATTCAGGTCAAAAGCAACTATTTCGTTTCCAAATGTCTTCTTAGCAAAAGAAGACGGAAATTCATAATTAGAGTAAACATAATTAAACTGACCTGAAAATTTTATTCCAAAAGCACCTGCATTAAAAGAAAGTGTCTGTGCGTTTTTTGACCATATTTTATTTTGTGAATTATAACTGAAAGTCTGTTTTAAATTCATTACTTCAGTAAATTCATTTTTCGCCCTGTAGCCTTTTATATCAAAATCAACTGCATAAATTGCAAAACTATCATCGACAATGTAAATGTAACCTTCAAAAACAGGTTCTTTATCCCGCTTTGGAATTACTTTTATTTTATAAATCTGCTGTTTGTTATCGTCATAAAAACTTCCCTCCAGTTTATAGGTATAATAGCTCAAAGCATTTCCGGCAATAGGAGAGATAAGGTTAACATCAAATTCTAATGTGTTGTCATAAAAATCGTAGGTCGATAATGCAGCAGTATTATAACTGAAGCCGTTGTTGTTTCCGGAGATTTTAGAAGCAACAATTGTTTCTTTTAATTTGTCAGGCTTTTGAAAAGTAATTTTAGAAATGGTTTCTGATAAATATAGAATTCCGGTACCGGTTGAATCCAGATTAGAAGACAAATCAGCGCCAAGGTCTATTTTTTGCCCTAGTATTTTTTTAGGCAGATCTTTAACTTTTAAAATTCCTTTTGAATAAAAGTCAGCATTAAAACGGGCTGTTTTTTCAGAATTTTCTTTTCTGTTTGCAATGGCATTTTTAATAATTGCAGTTGCAGGATTGTTTTTTGGATCGATTATAACTTCATTTAATGCAAAACTTTCTTCCGACATTTTAACATCAAGTACGGCAGCTTTTGAATCTGAAGAAATAGCTATTTTTTGAGTTTTATAACCCATGTACTGAAAAACGATTTTGTTTTTGCCTGGTTCTTTTACATTCAACTGATACTGTCCAAGTTCATTGGAGGTTGTACCGGAATATGTATTTTCTTCAAAAACAGATACAAAAGCCAGAGGACTTCCTTTTTCATCTGTTATGGTGCCTTTTATTTGGGCAAAAGTTGAAATTGAAAAAAATAAAAAGGCGAGTAAAATATAGTTTTTCATGTAAGTGGGTTCTCTTACAAAAATAAAACAAGTTGAATCTGTACTTATTAATAATTTGTTAAATAATGCGCTATAAAAATGACTGAATAGCCAATTCGTAGCTTTTTAATCCAAATCCTAAAATAACACCTTTTGCATTTCCGGACAAATACGACTGGTGTCTGAAGCTTTCACGTGCATAGGTATTTGAAATATGAACTTCAATAACAGGAGTTGTTACTGCTTTTATTGCATCGCCCAGACCAATTGAAGTGTGAGTGTAAGCACCTGCATTTAAAATAATTCCGTCGTATGTAAACCCGTATTCCTGAATTTTGCCAATTAGTTCTCCCTCAATATTACTTTGATAATAGGAAAGTTCAATATCAGGGAATTTCTGTTGAAGGGTTTCAAAATAATCTTCAAAAGTCTGGCTCCCGTAAACTTCAGGCTCTCTTTTTCCTAATAGATTCAGGTTGGGTCCGTTTATTATAGCAATTTTCATATTTGAGTTTTGTTTAAAATTATAAAAACTGTCAATGCTGTCAGTTCAATTAACAACACTATTTTAATTGAATTTAATTGACAATGTGGTCGGTTTTACAATTATTATTTAATGTGGTAAAAATAAAAAAACCGTTCTAATTAAACAGAACGGTTTCTATAAACTATGTTATATTTTTTTAGAACAAGAATCCGGCAGATAATTGTACTGTTGAGTTTTTAACATCAGCATTTTTTGAAGCTTCTGTTAATCCTAAACCATAACGACCCTGAATGAAAAGATTCTTTGTGATTTTAAATCCTAAACCTGCATTAACTCCAAATTCAAATGTTTCAGCATCTTCAACGTCAAAATCATTTTTTTCACTTAATAAAAAGGAAGCTTGTGGACCTACTTCCAGACTGAATGAATCAGTCAGATAAATTTTTGCCATGACCGGAATTGATAGATAACCTAGTTCATTTTTAAATTCAGTTACTGCATTTTTATAGCTTGCACCTTGTGTAGAGTATAAAAGCTCAGGCTGTACAGCAAATCTATCCAGTAATTTAATTTCTGCAACAAGTCCTGCATGGTAGCTTGTGATGCCTTCTTTATTAAAGTCCTCACCTTCAAAAGTTGCATCTCCGGTTTGATTTGCAAAGTTTACCCCTGCTTTTACCCCAATTTTTAATAATTGTGCCTGAATTGAAGCTGATGATGCGATCATAAATGTTATCGCTAAAATTATCTTTTTCATACTATTAATTTTAAGTTTTGATTAATACAAAATAACACAAATGAAAACTCAGTATTTTTATATTTATTGTTTTTTGGGTTTCATAATTTCCATTTTAGAAAAATTGTGAGAAAAAAAATGTTTTTTTTACTAATTGAACGAAAATTACTCACAATTTAGTCTCTTTTTTTATATCACTAATTTTAGTGATTTTTAAATAGCTAATTATTTGAAAAATAACATTTTGATTCTTTTAACAAGATTATTTATAACAAAATATAATAATTATTTTACAATTTAATTTGGTTTATTGAGTTTTTATAACATAGATTTGCGCCATTAATTAATTTTAATTTTAAAAAAAAATGAAAAAAATTGTTTTATCAATGGTTGCTGTTTTAGCATTTGGATTTGCAAATGCACAAGAATCTACAGGAAAAGGATTCTCTAAAGGAGATATTTTTATTTCTGGATCTGTTAGTATTGCTTCAGAAAAAACTGGTGATGAGAAAGCTACAGGTTTTACAATTGAGCCAAAAGTTGGTTTCTTTGTGACTGAAAACATTGCAATTGGTGGAAAATTAGGTTTTGGTTCTTTGAAAGCTGAAGACGCTGGTGGAGATACTCAGGATTTAGCATCATTAACTGTTGGAGCTTTTGGTAGATATTACTTTACTCCAGCTTCAGACTTCTCTTTATTTGGAGAACTAGGTGTTGATTACAGCTCAATAGATGACAAATTAGATGATTTTAAAGCAAATGAAATTGGTGCTAACTTAGGTTTAGGTTTAAGCTATTTCGTATCTAGTAACTTTGCAATCGAAGCTACATGGGCTGGATTAGGTTACACTACAAATGATAATGGTGGAGACGGAGCAGAAAAAACTAATTCTTTTGGTTTAGGTGCTGATTTAAGTTCAATCAACTTTGGTCTTCTTTACAAATTCTAATTTGTATTTAAACTTATATGAAAACCTTCCCTAACCGGAAGGTTTTTTTATGCTCAAAAATGTGTTTACTTTGTAAAGATGAAATGGAATACCTATATTAAAGATTATCAGTCGTATTTGCGAATAGAAAGGGGTTTGTCAAAAAATACAATCGAAAATTATGGTTTCGATATTGAACGCTTATGTCTTTTTTTAGAATCCAATCAAATAGAAGTGTCTCCAATAAAAATCTCAGATGAAACGGTTCAACAATTTATTTATTCAGTTTCAAGAGAAGTTAATCCGAGATCTCAGGCCCGAATTATTTCAGGCTTAAAAAGTTTTTTTAATTATTTGGTTTTTGAAGATTACAGAACAGATAACCCGCTGGAATTAATAGAAGCTCCCAAAACAGGGCGTAAATTGCCGGATACGTTGTCAGTTCAGGAAATAGATAATCTGATTGCAGCTATAGATTTAAG
This sequence comes from Flavobacterium salmonis, assembly GCF_903819435.1. Classification (GTDB taxonomy): domain Bacteria; phylum Bacteroidota; class Bacteroidia; order Flavobacteriales; family Flavobacteriaceae; genus Flavobacterium; species Flavobacterium chungangense. Next base: position 56,860 of record NZ_CAIJDP010000069.1, read on the forward strand.
TTCGAACGAAGGGGAAAGAAACAGAGCGATGTTGGAAACGTTGTATGGTTGCGGACTTCGTGTTTCGGAATTGGTGACCTTAAAAATTTCAGACCTCTTTTTTGAAGAAGGATTTATAAAAATTAGCGGAAAAGGAAATAAGGAACGTTTTGTTCCTATTGGTAATTTAACCCAAAAATATATTAACATTTATCAAAAAGAAGTTCGGGTAAATTTGAAAATAAAAAAAGGAAATGAAGATACTTTGTTTTTGAATCGTAGAGGAAATCAGCTTACACGTGCGATGATTTTTACCATCATTAAAGACTTAGCTGTAAAAATCGGCCTAAACAAAAATATCAGTCCGCATACTTTTAGACATTCTTTTGCGACACATTTATTAGAAAACGGTGCCGATTTAAGATCTATTCAGCTCATGCTCGGACATGAATCAATAACAACAACTGAGATTTATGTTCATTTAGACAGAAGTTTCTTAAAAGATGTAATGCATGCTTTTCATCCCCGAAGATAATTTTTTAAAGAAAAATTAGTTATTATTAGTGACTTTTTTAAAAAGGAATATTTTGAAATATTAAGGTTTCTTTTTTGCGGAAAGTTGTAGCCTCAAATTTAAATTAATTTAAACTTACACAAGTAACTATGGTTTTTGATTTAGATGAAAATACAGATTGTAATAATGTTAATGATTTTTATAAAAAATTGTTTGCTGAAATTCCTGATTTGATTTTTCAGTTTATTATCGATGTTGATAATAATTATTCATTTCCATTATTTAGTAAATCAATTGAAGAAATATTTGAATTAAGTACGAGTGATTTTTTAAATAATATCAAATTTGCTATTTCTGAAAGAATCCATCCCTCAGATCGTGATTTGTTTTTTCAGTCATTTGTAAAAGCTAGAAAGCAAGTTTCCAGATGGGAAGTTGAATTTCGGGGAATATTGCCTGAAAAAGGCTTAAGATGGTTTAAAATCTCATCTAAATCCGAATTGTCTTCAGATGGCAAGGTGAGTTTTTTTGGGCATCTTTCGGATATTACAGAGTTAAAAGATAAAGAATTGAAACTGCGTATTTCTGAAGAACGGTTTCAATTTGCTTTAGAAGCTTCTACAACCGGTGTTTGGGATTGGAATATGCTTACTAATAAAGTGTTTTATTCCTCTTTGTCTTTGAAGATTTTAGAGCTTGAATCGGCAGATGTACTTGATGATCCTGAACGTTGGGATCAGATTGTGCATCCTGATGATTTACCGAAATATTATTCGGATATTCAGGATCACTTTGAGAATAAGATTCCTTATTACGAAAATTATCATCGCGTAATGACCTCAAGCGGAAATTATAAATGGATATTAGACAGAGGAAAAGTAATTGAACGAGATGAACAAGGAAAGCCTTTGCGTGTTATAGGGACCCATACTGATATATCTGTGCAAAAAGAAAAAGAGTTGGAGCTTATAAAAACGATGAAATTATATAGTGATCAAAATAGTCGATTGCTAAATTTTTCACACATTGTTTCGCATAATTTAAGTACACAGGCCGGTAATATTAAATCTATATTGGATTTTATTGATATTGATGAGAAAAAAGAAACGATAAAAGAGATGTTAATACATCTTAGAACAGTTTCTAATGATTTGAATGATACTATTTTGAACTTGAATCAAATTGTTCAGATTCAGAGCAATATGAGTATAATTATCAAACCATTGAATTTGGTAGAATACATCAATAAAACAATTTCAACTATTAAGAATTTTAATTCCGAAACAAATGCAAATATTATAAACAACGTACCCGAATACGTAACGATAACTTTTAATCCGGCCTATCTTGAAAGTGTGCTTTTAAATTTTGTAACCAATGCGATCAGATATGCCCATCCAGACAGGAGTCCAATGATTATTTTCGATTATACTATAGAAAAAGAGGGGCATAAAGTTCTAAAAATAAAAGATAATGGTCTGGGGATTGATTTAGATGCATATGGTGACTTGTTGTTTGGAATGTATAGAACTTTCCATAAACATAAAGATGCCAGGGGTATAGGCTTGCATATTACCAAAAATCAAATAGAAGCCATGAACGGAAAAGTCTTTGTTGAAAGTGAGGTTGGAGTGGGAACTGTGTTTAAAATTGTTTTTAATGATGAGTTGTGATTTAAGGCTAAATCAGAAATAAAAAAAAACTTCTCAGCGATGAGAAGTTTTTTTTTATTTTGAATATGTTTTGTGAATTTATTTAGCAATGTTTACTGCTCGGGTTTCACGAATAACAGTTACTTTTACCTGACCAGGATATGTCATTTCTGTTTGAATTTTCTGTGAAATTTCGAAAGATAAATTAGCTGCATTTTCATCAGATACTTTTTCGCTTTCTACAATTACACGAAGTTCTCTACCGGCTTGAATTGCATAAGCATTTTTAACACCGCTGAATCCGTAAGCTACTTCTTCCAGATCTTTAAGACGTTGAATGTATGAATCTAAAACCTGACGTCTTGCGCCTGGTCTCGCACCGGAAATAGCATCACAAACCTGAATAATTGGGGAAAGTAATGATTTCATTTCGATTTCGTCGTGGTGAGCTCCAATAGCGTTGCAAACCTCTTCTTTTTCACCGTATTTCTCTGCCCATTGCATACCTAATAAGGCGTGTGGTAAATCGCTTTCAGTATCTGGAACTTTACCAATATCATGAAGTAAACCTGCTCTTTTAGCTAATTTAACATTCAGACCCAGTTCAGCTGCCATGATACCACAAAGTTTAGAAACTTCTCTGGAGTGTTGCAGTAAGTTTTGTCCGTAAGAAGAGCGGTATTTCATTCTTCCGACAACTTTAATCAATTCAGGGTGTAAACCGTGAATTCCTAAGTCGATAACAGTACGTTTTCCAACTTCAATAATTTCGTCGTCGATTTGTTTTGCAGTTTTAGCAACAACTTCTTCGATTCTGGCTGGGTGAATACGTCCGTCAGTAACTAATTTGTGTAATGACAAACGGGCAATTTCTCTACGTACCGGATCAAAACATGAAAGAATAATAGCTTCAGGTGTGTCATCAACAATGATTTCAACGCCGGTTGCAGCTTCAAGAGCTCTAATATTGCGCCCTTCACGACCGATAATTCTACCTTTTACATCATCGGATTCAATGTTGAAAACAGAAACACAGTTTTCAACAGCCTCCTCTGTTCCAACTCTTTGGATAGTATTGATGATGATTTTTTTAGCTTCTTGCTGAGCAGTAAGTTTTGCCTCTTCAATTGTATCCTGAATGTGAGACATTGCTTTGCTTTTAGCTTCAGCTTTCAGGCCTTCTACTAATTGCTCTTTTGCTTCTTCGGCAGAAAGCCCCGAAATTACTTCCAATTGCTGTAGCTGACTTTTGTGTAGTTTATCAACTTCAGTTTGTTTTTTGTCGAGAAGTTCAATTTTGTTATTATATTCTGCTGTTTTAGCTTCAAAATCATCATTTACTTTTTTAGCTTTTGATAATTCATTTGAAACCTGCGATTCTTTATCACGAACTCTTTTTTCAACTTCAGCTACTTTTTTGTCTCTGGATAAAATTACCTGCTCGTGTTCTGCTTTTAATTCGATAAATTTTTCTTTTGCCTGAAGAATTTTATCTTTTTTAATATTTTCAGCTTCTAAATTAGCGTCTTTTAAAATAGATGCAGCTTCTTTTTTAGCGTTTTTGATTAAGTTAGAAATATTGCTTTTTTCGATAATTTTAGCTATCGCAAAACCAGCTGCAATGCCAACAATACCTGAAATAATGATCGTTATGATGTCCATGTTTGTTAAAATTTATATATAAAAAAGCCTACATTAATTGCTTGAATAAACTCGTAAAGACAAGTTTTGAGCTAACTCACTGTTCAAGTTTCCAAGCCGAAGCATGGCATACTATAGTAGCGACGATTTGCTCATTCTAAATTGTTAGTGTTGAGTTTACCAATTGTGAACTAATGTAGGCAGTATCTTAGTTTCGTGTAAAGAACGTTTAATTTTCGAGATATTGATCTAAAAGCGAATTTAATCTTTTAATTCTTTTGATAGTTTCTTCGCCATCAATAGTATTGTCAATTTGTTTTTGTTCTACTTGTGATGCAAATTGCAGGGCACACATAGCCAATACATCTTGTTTGTCGCGAACTGCGTAATTTTCTTCGAACTGCTTAATCATAGCATCAATTTTTTTAGAAGCACTTCTAAGTCCTTCTTCCTGAGCAGGCTCAACCGTTAACGGGTAAATTCTGTCTGCAACTGATATTTTAATTTTAAGCTTTCCGTCCATATTTACTAATCTGATAGTTGTGCAATACAGTAATCAATTTCGCGAATTAATGAATTTATTTTAAGCTTTGTCTCTCTCTTGTTGTTGTCGCTGCCGAGCAACGAATTGGCTATCTTAAGTGTTTCATATTGCTTATTCAAAGCTTCAATTTCTTCAGATTGTTTCTGGATAATTTGCACAGCTTTGTTTAGTTCTAATCGTAAATCCTGATTGTTCTTCTCTAAAGTTTTTGATTTTGCAAAAAGCTTTTCGACTTTATATTCAAGAGTATCAATTATTTCAGCAATTACACTCATTATAAATCCTTTTCATTACTTAATCCTACAAAGTTAATATTCCTTTTTATTAATGCAATTTTTTATCGATTTTTTTACATTAAAAATAGACAAATTAATGAAATTCAGTTAATTGTGTTTTTGCTGTTTAATCTTTCGGTTTTAGCTCCTTAATTTTTTATCTTAGCAAAAATGTTACCTATGAGATTTTATTTGTTTTTTTTATTTGTTTGTAATTTTATTTTTAGCCAGAACCAGTATCCAAAGGATTATTTTCGTACACCATTAGATATTCCGATGCAGCTTTCCGGGAATTTTGGTGAGTTGAGACCCAATCATTTTCATGCCGGATTCGATTTAAAAACCAATCAAAGGGAAGGACTTAATGTTTATGCTGTTGCTGATGGTTATGTTTCCAGAATAAAAATCTCAACTTTTGGAAACGGAAAATGTATTTATATCACACATCCAAACGGCTATACTACTGTTTACGGACATTTGCAAACAGCTGTTGGACCAATTCAGGAATATATTCATAAAACGCATTATAGCGAAAAATCTTTTGAAATTGAAATGTTTCCAAAGCCGGAAGACCTTCCTGTTACAAAGGGGCAGATAATTGCGCTCTCAGGAAACACAGGCTCTTCAGAAGGTCCGCATTTGCATTTTGAATTTCGTGACACGAAAACAGAATTTGTTATAAATCCTATTTTTTTTGGATTTGATCAATATTTAAAGGATACTAAAAAACCGACGATTTCCAGTTTATTTGTTTATCCGATGGATAATACAACGGTAAACCAGTCGAAACAGCCTCTGTTATTGAATCTTTCCCTCCAAAAAGACGGAACTTATCTGGCTGGTAAAGTGAAAGCTAACGGAAAGATAGGTTTCGGAATTAATGCTGTCGATTTTGATGATGTTTCCAACAATAGAAATGGTGTTTTTAATGTGAGTACTTTTTTAAATGGAAATCAAAATTATAATTACCAGTTCAATACCTATTCTTTTGATGAAATGCGTTTTATAAATGCGTTTATTGATTATCCAAGATATAAAAAAACGGGTCAGCGTGTGCAAAAGCTATTTATGAAAAGCCCTTATGCTCTAAGTATTATAAAAGGAGATTCGCTCAACGGAATAGTTCCTGTTGAACCTAATTTAGCTTCGACTTACAGAATTGAAGTTTCTGATTATTTTGGAAATTTGAATTCGATTACTGTTCCGGTTGAATATGATTCGGAAGCACCAATCATTAACGCAGAACCATTGACATCAAAGTATTTTGTTCGATACAATAAAGATTCGAATTTTGAGAAAGAGAATATGTCTGTTTTTTTTCCTGCAGGTACCTTTTATGAAGATTTTAATTTAAATTTTGATGTAAAAAACAATCGGATTTACATTCATGAAGATGTTGTTCCAGTGCATTCAAATTTTACGGTTACGATAAAAGACAGTACTTATTCTGAAACCTTGCGTGATAAACTTTTTATTGCAAGATTTAGTGGTAATAGTAAAAGTTATAATGCTACCACCAGAAAAAATGATGTCTTTACTATCAAATCAAAAACTTTAGGGCAATATGGTTTGGTTTTAGATACTATTGCTCCTGTTATAAAAATCACTAAAGTGATTCAGGATAAATGGATTACCGGTGTTAAAAATGTTCAGTTTACAATTGGTGATGCCTTATCCGGAATTAGGTTCTATAATGGTTATTTGAATGGGAACTGGGTTTTGTTTGAATATGATAATAAAACGAGAAAAATAACCCACACATTTGATGATGCTATAGTTGCTGAAGGTGCGAATGATTTAAAAATTGAAGTAGTTGATAATGTGGGGAATTCTGCTATCTTTGAAACTCATTTTTTTAGAAGTCAACAAAAATAAAATCTAAGCGTTTGAATAATTTTAAATTAATAATTGTTTTTCTTTTTTTATGGATTGGTTATGCTTCATCTGCTCAAAGTGCTCGCGTTAAGGGAGTTATTTTAGATAGTGAAAATCATCCGGTTGCAGATGTAAATGTTACGACAGGAGACAAAGCGGCAAAATCTGATGCAAAAGGTTATTTTCAGATTTTTGTACCCTCAAACAAAAAGGTGGTTTTGGTTTTTACGCACATTTCCTTAAAAATGATGACATTAACAGTCAACCTGAAACCTTACGAAACTTTCGTTTTTAATCCTGTGATGAACAATTCAGAAGAACAGATGGGGGAAGTTTTTGTTACTTCAAAAAATAAAAAACGTGTCCAGGGTATTACAGTTATTGATCAGGCTACCATAAAAAAAGTACCCGGAGCGAATGCCGGAATAGAAAATATACTAAAAACATTGCCAGGAGTAAATTCAAACAACGAATTAAGTACTCAATATGCAGTTCGTGGAGGAAATTATGATGAAAATCTGGTTTATGTAAATGAAATTGAAGTGTATCGCCCATTTTTAATTCGTTCCGGACAACAGGAAGGATTAAGTTTTACCAATACCGATTTGGTACAGAACATAGATTTTTCTGCCGGAGGGTTTCAGGCAAAGTATGGAGATAAACTTTCTTCAGTATTAGATATCAGTTACAGAAAACCTACACAATTTGGAGCTTCTTTGGAGGCCAGTTTTCTTGGTGGAAGCATTTCTGTTGATGCTGTTTCTAGAAACAAAAAATGGTCTGCAGTAACCGGAGTCCGTTATCGTAATAATAGTCTGCTGGTAAACAGTCAGGATACACAGACAAATTATACGCCAACATTTGCAGATATTCAAACCAATATTAACTATGATGTTTCTCAAAAATGGCAATTGAGTTTTCTGGGAAATATTTCGCAAAATAAATATTTATACCAGCCTTTAACCCGCGAAACAAAATTTGGAACTATCGATCAGCCTATGGCACTTGCTGTTTTTTATGAGGGTCAGGAAAAAGATCAATATGATACTTATTTTGGAGCATTAAAAACAACTTATAAAGCTTCGCCAACTTTTACTTTAAAATTGATAGGATCCTTGTTTCATACAATAGAGAAGGAGCATTTTGATATTTTGGCACAATACCGATTGGGAAATGTTGATGATAATGGAAACATAAATCCTGATGATGTCGATTTTACCAGAGGAATTGGTACCCAGCTTAATCATGCCAGAAACGATTTGGATGCTTTGATAGCAAATGTTGAAATTAAAGGGTTTAAAGAATGGAATGACAGTCAGCTGGAATTTGGTTTAAAATATACAAGAGAATCGATACGGGACAGAATTGTAGAGTGGGAGATGATTGATTCTGCAGGATTTTCATTAAATCCACGTATTTTAAATCTGCCGAAAAATAATCAGCCATATGAACCTTATACCGGACCTCTTTTGCCGTATCAAAATATCCGTGCGACCAATTTCAATGATATAAACAGGTTTTCCGGTTATGCACAATGGAATAATAAAACAGAGTTGGGTTCTAATCAATTTTGGTATACTATTGGGGCACGTTTTCAAAGCTGGCAAGTTTCAGGAGCAACTGTTGATGGAAAAAATCAAACAGTCTTTAGTCCACGTGTACAATTTGCTTTAAAACCAGATTGGAATAGGGACATGATTTTTAGGATTTCAGGAGGACTATATTATCAGCCGCCATTTTACAGGGAACTTCGTGATGCTGAAGGAGAAGTTAATCCGGATGTGAAAGCACAACAATCGATACATTTTGTTTTAAGTAACGATTATAATTTTAAAATGTGGAACCGCCCTTTTAAATGGGTTACGGAATTGTATTATAAATCACTTTCAGATGTCAATGTGTATTCAATTGATAATGTACGAATTCGCTATGTTGCTGATAATAATGCCAAAGCTTATGCTCAGGGACTGGATTTTAGGTTAAATGGTGAATTTGTTCCGGGAACTGAATCATGGATAAGTTTCGGTTATCTTAAAACGGAAGAAAATTATGATAATAAAGGATTTATAGCCAGACCAACTGACCAAAGATTGAAATTTGCAATGTTATTTCAGGATTATATGCCCAATATTCCAAGTATAAAATTGTACCTGAATTTAGTTTATAATACCGGTTTACCAGGAGGTTCGCCTTCTTATTCTGATCCTTATCTGTACCAAAACAGATTGAATGATTACAGAAGGGCAGATGTTGGTTTTGCTAAGGTTTTTATTGATCAGAGTAGTGCACCAAAGTCTGGCTGGCTGAAAAACTTTAAGGAATTGTCTTTGGGAGTGGAAATATTTAATATTTTTAATAATCAAAATGCCATTACCAATACCTGGGTTAGAGATGCTTATTCAAAAAATCAGTATGCAATTCCAAATTATATGACTTCGAGAGTTTTTAATATAAAACTGAATGCCAGGTTATAATGAAAGAACGGATAAAAAGAAAACGAATTTTATATGTTCCAGGAATGATTTCCTTGGTTTTGATTCCTTTGTTTTGTTTTTACCATTTTTATAAAACGGATGCTTTTAAGGTTCAAAGTTGTATTGCCTTTTTTTACGTTAATGATTCAATTAATAAAGAACAACTAGGAAGGATTAAAAGGAATTACAAGACTTTTTATTTTGAAAAGAAAAAATTCCAAGAGTTTAAAGAATTGAAAAAATTAAGGTTCTTTCTTCGGAATTTAGTAAAAGAATACTATACCATTAATGGTGCAAAAATCCATTTCGGATCAAAAACTGATTATGATCTTTTTATCAGTGTTCAAAATATTATGATTGAAGAAAAAGTAATGAATTGGTCTTTGTATAAAGATGATATTTATGCCTTTTCAAGTGCAAGACCGCCAAAATCAACTAATTTAAAACCGTTTGATCATATTATTTGTGGAAATGGTGAAGCGAATAAAGATTTTTGGTTAAGCCAAGCCAAAGAAGCAGAAAGAAAACGGTTGTTATCCCTCTATAAAAAAAACTGGATGATATTTTTAGCCTATTTAGGAATTGTATTTATCAACATTTTTGCGTTAGTAAAATTCAATAAAAACAAATATTATCACCAAAAACGCTATATTTGATAATCGAATATAATTGATGCAGATGAAAAAATATTTTAAATATATAGCCTTAGTAATTATTGGATCTTTAGCGAGCTGTAAAGAAGAAGCTCAAAAACCAAAAGTGACTTATGATACATCAAATAAAACAAGTGCTTTAACTAAAACAGATTCAACTCAAATTGAAATAGCTGATTTGCCTATCCAAATGGAAGGTACAGATTATTTGATTCATCCTGTTGGAGATTTAAGAGTCTTTGAAAAAGGAACTAAGGTACGTTACGGATCATCGAGTGTAAATGATGTAAGTTTTACAATTTCTAATTTAGGCGAATTTGAAATCACAGGTTATCTGCAAAATTTGAAATTTCAAAAAATAGATTCAGATTCTATCCGACCATTATCTGATAAGCCGGTTTTAATTTTAACAGCGACTTATTTAAAGGCACTTGCAGATAAAAACCTTAGTCAAATTATGGTTTATACTTTGACAGATTCAGATACGAATAAAGACGGGAAAATTGATACTGGAGATATTAAGACTCTTTACTTAAGTGATATTAGCGGAGAAAATTTCACTAAAGTTTCAACAGACATGCAGGAGTTGGTTGACTGGAGTTTAATTGAATCCAAAAAGCGTTTGTATTTTAGAACAATTGAAGATACTAATCAAAATGGACAGTTTGATAAAAATGATGTTTTGCATTATTATTATATTGATTTGACTTCTAAAAAATGGGAGGCTGTAAGTTATAAGCCTATTTAATTTTTTTTTTTTAATGCGTTTAGTGTTATTTGGGTATCAATTTTTTTGTCTGCGGAGAAAAAATTTAAATTAAAATATCACTTTCTAAATCTGATTTTTCTATTTCTAATCCAAAACCTAAACGTTCTACCAATTCAATGACGAGTTTTTTGTACCAGTTTTCTGATTTGGGATGAATGTAGATCTTTTCAATTAACTCATTGATGTCAACGTTAATTTTTAATCCTTCATTCAATTTTAAATTACTTTGAGAAGTGTCTGTAATGATTCGGACCTCTCGCTCGTACTGAAAGCTTTTTCGTTTGAATAAAAAAGGAAAAAATGAATCATCAAAGGGTATGTATTCTTTTTTGTAATCAATGTAATTTACTTCACCAATATATTGATCAAAATTTTTCTCAGGGTTAACTGCTTTTTGCAACCTCCCAATTGTAGACTGAATAGCCAGACCTTCGCTGTTTTGGGTAAATATTTGCCACATCGCAAACGATTCATACTCGTTGATATGCCAGCTGCTGACAGCGACTTTTTCCCTATGTGTTTTGTAGTAATTTAAAAACTCCGGATTGTCAATAGCCAATTTTTTAATTTCTTCAAAAGTAGGTTCGCTGAAAGTACCTTCATACTGATCTTCAAACTTGTCAGATCTGGACATGAATAGTTTGTTTGAAAGCAGTAAATCAAGAAATTTAGATAAATCTAGATATTTCCAAACAACAGTATCAGGGTCTTCCGGCAGTTTTATGTTTGGATTGTTAAGATACATTTTGAAGAGAATTAAATAACTTATTCTTTAACTAAACTAAAGTTATAAAAATAAACACAGATTAAAGAAAATTAAACTCAGTTTTAATATTTCCTTAATCTGTGTAAATGTTTGCTGTTAGAACAAGTGGAATCTTATGATTCGAATGACTGCATAGTTACAAGCTTATTATAAGTTCCGTTGTGAGAAATTAATTCGTCGTGAGTTCCTTGTTCTACGATTTTTCCTTTTTGCATCACAACAATTACATCAGCTTTTTGTATTGTAGAAAGACGGTGTGCAATCACAATCGAAGTTCTGTTTTGCATCATGTTCTCAAGGGCAACCTGAACAAATTTTTCACTTTCGGTATCTAATGCTGATGTTGCTTCGTCCAAAATCATAATTGGAGGATTTTTAAGTACTGCACGAGCAATCGATAAGCGTTGTTTTTGGCCTCCGGATAATTTATTTCCACTATCACCAATGTTTGTGTAAATCCCTAAAGGTAGTTCTTTTACAAATTCATATGCATTCGCGATTTTAAGGGCATCAATAATTTCATCATCTGTTGCATCTAATTTTCCTAGTGCAATATTAGCCTTAATGGTGTCATTAAATAAAATACTGTCCTGAGTTACCAATCCCATCAGGCTTCGAAGAGATTGTAGATTCATTTCTTTTATATTCACCCCATCAATACAAATTGTTCCGTCAGTTACATCATAAAAGCGTGTCAGTAAATTTGCAATTGTACTTTTTCCACTTCCGGATTGTCCCACAAGAGCAATAGTTTGACCTTTTTTAATCTGAAGTGAAAAGTCTTTTAAAACCGTTTCATTTTCATATTTAAAGTTAATATGCTCAATGTTTATATCATTGTCAAAGGTTTCTTTTTCAAAAGCTTTCGGTTTAGATGTAATTGGGTTTTCCTGGTCCAGAATTTCTAAAACACGTTCAGCAGCAGCATTTCCTCTTTTTACAGCGTAAGAGGCTTTAGATATTGATTTTGCAGGTGTAAGGATGTTATACGCTAATCCCATATAGGTAATAAATTCAGCACCTTTTAAAGTGTGTTCAATCAAAACCATTTGTCCTCCATACCAAAGCAAAATGGCGATAACCATAATGCCCATAAATTCGCTCGCGGGAGAAGCCAGGTTTTGGCGATTTCCAATACTGTTTGATAATTTAAAAAAGCGATCAGTTGAATTTTGGAATACACGATTAAAGTAATTTTCAGAGTTATACCCTTTTACTACTTTTAGTCCTCCAAGCGTTTCCTCTATAGTGGATAGAAAGGTACCTTGTTCTTGTTGTGCTTTGGTGGATTTTCTTTTTAATTGTTTTCCAATTAAAGAGATTATGTATCCTGAAATTGGAATAAAAACAAATACAAAAATGGTCAGTTTTACACTTATTGTGAACATGGCAACTATAGTAAAAATGATAGTTAGCGGTTCTTTTACAATAAGTTCAAGAATGGCTAAAAAGGATGATTGTACCTCATTTACATCTGCAGAAATTCTTGAAATTACATCACCTTTTCTTTTTTCTGAGAAAAATGCTAATGGTAATTCTAATGTTTTTTTATACATCGCATTTCGTATGTCTCTTAGGATACCATTTCTTAAATAGGTAATAAAAAACATAGCAAGATAATCAGAGATGTTTTTTAACAAAAAGATTGTAATGATTCCGGTTACCAATATTGATAATGTATATCCAATGCCGTTGGTATCTGTTATTGAAGTTAAATAATAACTTAGATAATCTGATAAATATTTTTTTAATCCCCAAATTCCTTTGTAAACCGGAATAATATAAGTTTTCTTGGATTGCCCGAATAATACATCCATCATAGGCATTAAAGAAACAAACGAAAGTGTTCCAAACAAGGCATACAAAACATTAAAAAAGATGTTTAAGTAAGCATATTTTTTATACGGATATAAAAAAGGTAGTATTTTTTTGAAATTACTCATTTAGGTGTTTTTTACCATTAAAACCCGATAGCTTGTTTAAACATATCGGGTTTTGAAAAAAATGTATATAATTTATTAATTCAATTGCATGTCTGCAATGATATTTTGTATTTTTTGATCTAAGAATTTTTCTGCTTCATCAAAATCCAAAACCGATTCAATTTGTGCATTCACACTGATATAGAATTTAATTTTTGGTTCTGTTCCGCTTGGTCTTGCACAGATTTTAGAGCCATCTTCGGTATAATAAATCAAAACGTTTGATTTTGGCATCTCCATTACAGATTCTTCACCACTCAATAAATTCAAAGCAACAGATGATTGATAATCTTCAACCATGATTACTCTTTGCCCGTTGATTTCTTTCAATGGATTTTCTCTTAAATTAATCATCATCTGATTAATTTCTTCTAAGCCTTCAATTCCTTTTTTGGTTAAAGAAACCAAATATTCCTTGTAGAATCCATTTTCAACATAAAGCTGTAAAAGTTCTTTATAAACACTACTTCCTGCAGCTTTTGCCTGAGCGGCAACTTCACATATTAATAAAGTAGCTGCAACAGCATCTTTATCCCTAACAGCATCTCCAACCATAAAACCAAAACTTTCTTCTCCGCCACCAATAAATTGAAGTTCGGGAAAGTCTTTAATCATTTTGGCAATCCATTTAAAGCCAGTCAGACCAACTTTACATTCTACGCCATAATTAGTTGCCAGTTCCATAATCATCGGAGTCGAAACAATAGTGGATCCCACAAATTGTTTTCCGTTAATTTTGCCTGCTTTTTTCCATTGTTTCAAAAGGAAAGAAGTCATCAAAACCATAGTCTGGTTTCCGTTAAGCAAAATCATTTTTCCATCGTTATTTCTAACAGCAACACCTAAACGATCACAATCGGGATCTGTTCCGACTACAATATCCGAATTGGTTTTGTCTGCCAATGCCAAAGCCATAGTTAATGCTTCGGGTTCTTCCGGATTTGGAGATTTTACAGTAGGGAAATTTCCATCAGGAATCGCTTGTTCAGGAACAATATGAACATTTGTGTAGCCTGCTTGTGATAAAGTATCAGGTACTGATTTTATAGAAGTTCCGTGCAAAGAGGTAAAAACAATTTGTAAATTCTCTTTGGCAGTAGCCGGAGTATTAAAACTGGCATTTTCGATAGATGATTTTACAAAAGCTTTGTCGATTTCGGTATCGATATACTGAATCAGGCTTTCGTTTGCGTTGAATTTGATTTTGTCATAATCTAAACTTTCAATAACGCTAATGATAGCAGTATCTTCTGGGGGAACAATTTGTCCGCCATCTTCCCAATATACTTTATATCCATTATATTCCGGTGGATTGTGCGAAGCAGTAAGAACGATTCCGCATTGACAGCCTAAATACTTAAGGGCAAAAGACAACTCAGGAGTAGGTCGTAAATCTGAAAACAAATAAACCTGAATTCCGTTTGCAGAAAAAACATCGGCAACAACTTTGGCCAGAGTATTACTGTTATGACGACAGTCATAAGCAATTACTACTTTTATAGGCTGATTTGGAAAAACTGTAAGCAAATAATCTGAAAGTCCCTGCGTGTTTTTTCCAAGAGTATATTTATTGATTCGGTTGTTTCCAACCCCCATAACACCACGCATTCCTCCAGTTCCAAATTCCAGGTTTTTATAAAAACTTTCCTCAAGTTCTTTCGGCGATGTTGTCATTAATTCCTTAACGGAAGCTTGTGTTTCTTTATCAAACGTAGGTGTTAGCCATTCGTTTACAGCATTCAATATGTTAGGAGCTATATTCATGTAATTTTTTTTAATGTTTAAATTAAAGATAATTTTTTTTAGGAGCTAATCCTGCTGCACACTATATTTTTTGTGATCCCGTTACAAACGGAACCACAAAAGGATGCCGTTCCCATCAGGGCTATGACTTCAGGTTAAAAATTAACTTCCCGTGCTATTTTATAACGTGATTCGTTGTTTTTAGTTCGCAAAATAATTTCTCCCAGAAAACCTGCCAAAAATAACTGCGTTCCTAAAATCATTGTTGTCAGCGCAATAAAAAACCAGGGATTACTGGTAATTAAACTATATTTCATTCCATTATACATATGGTATAATTTAGAGATGCCTATATAACCGGCTAATAAAAATCCGATGATAAACATTAAAGAGCCAATTGCGCCAAACAAATGCATAGGTCTTTTTCCGAATCGTGACAAAAACCAAATCGTAATCAAATCAAGGAATCCGTTAACGAAACGCTCCATTCCAAATTTTGTTTCGCCGTATTTTCTGGCTTGGTGAATTACGACTTTTTCGCCAATTTTGTTAAATCCGGCATTTTTCGCCAAAACCGGAATGTATCTGTGCATTTCGCCCGAAACTTCAACGTTTTTTACGACGGCATTTTTATAAGCCTTTAATCCACAGTTAAAATCATTCAATTCAACTCCGGAAGTTTTTCTTGCTGCCCAGTTAAACAATTTAGAGGGAAGGTTTTTGGCTACAACAGAGTCGTATCGTTTCTTTTTCCAGCCAGAAACCAAATCATATTTCTGAGTAGTGATCATTTCGTATAGTCCCGGAATTTCATCAGGACTATCTTGTAAATCGGCATCCATAGTAATAATAACATCACCTTGTGCTTTTGCAAAACCAGCATGTAGTGCCTGAGATTTTCCAAAGTTTTTCATAAAACGAATTCCTTTTACATTCGGATTTTCGTTAGAAAAGCTTTCAATAATGTTCCACGAATCATCTGTACTGCCATCATCCACAAAAATGATTTCATAAGAATAATTGTTAGACTGCATCACTTTAATAATCCATGAGTAGAGCTCTTTCAGTGATTCCTCCTCGTTTAGAAGTGGTATAAGTATAGATAAATTCACTATTGTTGTAATGGTTTAGATTTGATAATTGCTGATATAATCAAGTTAAAAATAGAACTTACAACTATTGAAAAAAGACCTCCTTTAATAAGGTTTCCGATAGAGAAATTGTCGTTTTTTAATAATTCATTTAGTTCTGATGAAGTTTTACCCATAGCTTTAAAAATCTCTAATTGTTTAGAGTTCATGAAATTATTTATTTCAGGTTTAAATTCAGGAGCTATGAAGTTGTATAAAATATAATTAAACGTTATCGATATAAATATTCCAATACTTGTTGATATTAATAAGGTGGTGAAAGAATCTTTAAAAGTAATTATATTACCTAATTTTTTTTTAGTTGTAATTGCCTGAAATATTCTAATTACCCAATATAACAACCAAACGATTATGCCAAAGATGGAGCTTTTATAAACAGCTGATCCACCGATGTATACAAAAGTTTGCGATAAACAAGCAACAATTCCTATGATTAAACCAAATGTAATTCCATTCTTTTTTATAACTTCATTAATCATATTTATATGTTTTAAAAATAATCCACAAATATAGCAATTCCGAATATAATCAAAGTTAAAAAAAAGCTTTTTGAATTTAACTAAAAAAAAGTGGGCTAAAGATTTGTATATTAAAAAAGAATTGTAAATTTGCAAACTCAAAATAATTAAAAGTTTTAAACAAGAAAGAGTATCCTTTGTTTACACCTTTTTCTAGCCATGAAAAAGCTTCAAAATAAAAGTGCTCTGAAACAATAAATAAAAAGAAAAGATGAAAAAAGGAATCCACCCGGAAAATTACAGATTAGTTGCATTTAAAGACATGTCAAATGATGACGTTTTTATTACTAAATCTACTGCAGATACAAGAGAAACAATTGAAGTTGACGGAGTTGAGTATCCTGTTGTAAAAATGGAGATTTCAAGAACATCTCACCCTTTTTATACTGGTAAATCTAAACTTATTGATACTGCAGGACGTATTGACAAGTTCAAAACTAAATATGCAAAACACGCTAAAAAATAATAGCTGTTTTAAACTATACAAAAGCCTTCCAGTCCGGGAGGCTTTTTTTATGCGGTGATTTTTTAAATTCCTCAAAAAATTAATCTTTATCTTTGAAAAGAATTCATCTTAATTAAAAAGCAATGGATTTTCTAAAAGATATTTTTATTAATAAACTCGGACTGGAAATACACCATCTTGAAAAGTTCATTAGCTTAACTAAAATTAAAACCTTAAAGAAAAAAGAATTTCTGATTCAGGAAGGAACTGTTTGTGAATTCATAGGATTTGTTGTTTCCGGGAAACTTAGGTCTTATGTTCAAAATGATAGTGTAGAATTCAATAATGATTTTTATCTGCAGAATAGTCTGGTTACGGCCTATACAAGTTATCTAACCCGGAATCCAACAAATTGCAATATTGAAGCTTTGGCTGATACAGGAATCATTTGTATTACTTATAAATAATTTAATGCGTTGATTGAAGAGGATGTCCGTTTTTTGAAATTAGCAAAATATATCTCGGATGTTTTCTTTATTAAAAAATGCAAACGCGAAACTTCATTTTTGAAAAACTCTGCAACAGAAAGGTTTGAGCCCCTTTGTAAAGCCTATCCCGGAATCGAACAGGAAATTTCGCAATACCATATTGCTTCTTATTTAGGAATAAAACCGGAATCGTTAAGCCGCATTAAACTCTTAACATACATCAATAAATAAGTGTGTTTTTAGATTGAGTTTTGTACTTCAGTAATCAATAAATATTTGAAGTATGCTAGCAATTGATCTTAAAGTCAGCGGTAAAGAAAATCCTGCTTTAGTAAAAGAACTCGTGAAAACGATTAGTAGTCTCACAAATCAAATACTGCATAAAAAGCCTGAAGTTACAGTTGTAACCGTATCTTTTATTTCGGATTGTTTATGGTTTGTAAATTCAGAATCTTTAGCTGAATTAAAAAAGAACAGTTTCTTTTTGACGATCAAAATTTCAGGCTCAATCAACCTCAAAGATGACAAGGCAAAATATATAGAGGCTTTGCATAATTTGCTGTCAGAGCTACTTGGAAATGTTTATCCGGTAAGTTATTCAGCAATCGAAGAAATGAAAGCTGATGCTTACGGTTATGAAGTGCTTACTATTGAGTATAAAATTATCAGCAATAAAATTTCAAATTTCAAAAAAGAAGATAACCTTTAAATAAAACAGAAATGGAAAAATTTAAAATAACGGCGATTTTGCTTTTGGTAATCTTGCTATTTTATGGGCAGTAAAAAACAGACGATAAAAAAATAATATTTGCCATGATTGACGACTATTCGAAAAGTGTCATTGTAAAAGATTTTGTTGTGTTTTATGGTTTATTTAATGATGGAAATGTAACCTGGTGCGCAGGCTATAAAGATCGGACTCAGGCCAAAGAAATTGAAGCAAAAGGGAAGGTAAAAGCAGGTAGTAATTATTTCTCCGGATCGTATAAAGGTTTTATGAGAAGTTTGTTCAGGCACCAATCTACTGAAGATAAGTTTGATAATATTAAAGTTATCGAATATGGAACTGTAGCTTCTGTAATAATGGATTACAGTTTTTGGGCAGATGGCAAAATGACAAATTGGGGCAGCAAGTATTTAAATCTCATAAAAAGAGATGGAAAATGGTAAATTACAAGTGTAATTTACTCATTAGAATTGATTCAATATTTTAAACAACCCGCTATTGAAGAGCGGCTTAGGAACTAAATTTGGTTCTGAATTTTGAATAGAAAAAGGCTGTTTATTTCGCTGAAAAACATGTTTACTGATACAAATAAAATATTTGTAACTTTGAACCTGATAACCAAATCAAGATTTTAACAAGCGCCAAATTTATTATTTATGAACTACATTCTTTTTGATGGGCCCGTTCGAAATGCTTTATTACCTTTTACTTTTACAAGGCCCGTGGCTGATATTCTAATCGGAATCATGACGATTCGTCAAAAGTGGGAGGCTCGTTTAGGTTCTACTATTACAACAATTACCGAAGATTATTTATCTGCTAAATTTCCGATGGTGGAAATGGAAGAGAATGTTATGATAAATGCTGCGTATTTACCAAATGATACACTTGTCGAAATTGTTTCTGATTTAAAGGAAAATCAGGCCATTTTTAAAGGTGAGGATGTGATTGCTTTTTTTACGACTGAAAATCAGGAAGAAGTTGATTTTGATTTGTATGAAATTATTCAGTACAACGATGATTGTTTAACAGTTGAGCATACCTGGGATATTTTCTCAAAAAATGATGCTGCTATTCGTGCTGATTTTGCATATTTGACAGAAGACAGAAAATCACAACCAATTCCGAAAAGTGTAAATGTTATTGCGCCAGAAAATATTTTTATTGAAGAGGGAGCTAAATTAGAATTTGTTACCCTGAATGCATCGACTGGTCCTATATATATAGGTAAGAATGCTGAAATCATGGAAGGAACCGTAATTCGTGGTCCTTTTGCTTTATGCGAAAATGCCCAGGTGAAACTAAATGCAAAAGTTTACGGGCCTACAACCGTTGGTCCGGGGTCAAGGATAGGCGGAGAGGTGAAGAGTGCTGTTCTTTTTGCTAATTCAAATAAAGGTCATGACGGATTTTTAGGTGATTCTGTTTTGGGTGAATGGTGTAATATTGGTGCAGATAGTAATAATTCGAATCTGAAAAATAACTATGAAGAAGTTAAATTATGGAGCTATGAAACAGAAGGTTTTGAAAAAACAGGGCTTCAGTTTTGCGGTTTGATGATGGGGGATCACAGTAAATGCGGTATCAATACGATGTTTAACACCGGAACGGTAGTAGGAGTGAGTGCTAATATTTTTGGTTCTGGTTTTCCTAGAAATTTCGTCCCGAGCTTTTCATGGGGTGGATCTGCCGGCTTTACGACTTATATTACCAAGAAAGCTTTTGAAACTGCTAAATTGGTAATGGGAAGAAGAAATATCGAATTTGACGAAACAGAAGCTGCCATCTTAGAACATGTTTTTGAGGAAACCAAAAAATGGAGAAAAGATTAATGTGTCAATTATATAATTAGTCAATTAGATAATTGAAAATATTGCTCCGCAAAGTTTAATGCTTGGTGGAGTTTTTTTTGTTTAAAAGCTTTTCGTTTTAAGTAGAATTATCTAATTATCTAATTGTCAAATTCTCTAATTAAATCTATCTTTGCACCTTCAAAAAAATACTTGCTAAGACGTCTGATGATCTAAGCAGTCTAAAATCTAAAAATCTAAATGATTACAGTTAACGATATTTCGGTTCAGTTTGGTGGAACTACATTATTTAGCGATGTTTCTTTTGCTATCAATGAAAACGATAAAATTGCCCTTATGGGTAAAAATGGTGCGGGGAAATCGACACTTTTAAAAATAATTGCAGGTCAAAGTAAGCCTTCTACCGGTAGTATTTCTACGCCAAAAGATGCTGTTGTAGCTTATTTGCCTCAGCATTTGCTGACACAGGATGGAGCGACTGTTATGGAAGAAGCATCAAAAGCTTTTGGGGAAGTTTTTAGAATGAAAGCAGAAATTGATGAGATCAACGAACAATTAACTGTTCGTACCGATTATGAAAGTGATGCTTACATGAAGCTGATCGAAAGGGTTTCGGATTTAAGTGAGAAGTATTATGCAATTGAAGAGGTAAATTATGAGGCTGAAGTTGAGAAAATTTTAGTTGGTTTAGGTTTTGAACGTGAGGATTTCGCAAGGCAAACTTCTGAGTTTTCAGGAGGATGGCGAATGCGTATTGAATTGGCTAAAATTTTACTACAAAAACCTGATTTGATTTTGCTGGATGAGCCTACCAATCATATGGATATTGAAAGTATTCAGTGGTTAGAGGAGTTTTTAATTAATCAGGCTAAAGCAGTTGTGGTGATTTCCCATGATAGAGCTTTTGTAGATAATATTACAAATCGTACCATTGAAGTGACGATGGGAAGAATTTACGATTATAAAGCCAAATATTCTCATTATTTAGAGTTGAGAAAAGACCGTCGCGTTCATCAGCAAAAAGCATACGACGAACAGCAAAAAATGATTGCGGATAACAGGGCGTTTATTGATCGTTTTAAAGGAACGTTTTCTAAAACAGATGCGGTTCAGTCGCGTGTTAAGATGTTGGAAAAATTAGTTATTGTTCAGGTTGATGAGGTTGATAATTCTGCGCTAAAATTAAAATTTCCGCCGGCTGCACGTTCAGGACAATATCCTGTTGTGGTAAAAGATCTTTCTAAATCTTACGGCGATCATGTCGTTTTTAAAGATGCTAATATTGTAATCGAACGCGGTCAGAAAGTTGCTTTTGTTGGAAAGAATGGTGAAGGAAAATCAACTATGATCAAAGCCATTATGAAGGAAATTGGTATTGATGAAGGAAGTGTAGAAATTGGTCATAACTCGCAAATTGGTTATTTTGCTCAGAATCAGGCTTCTTTGTTAGATGAAAATGCAACAATTTTTGAAACTATTGATGCTATTGCGGTCGGAGATATTCGTACGCAGATTAAAAATATATTAGGGGCGTTTATGTTTCAGGGGGATGACATTACCAAAAAAGTAAAAGTGCTTTCGGGTGGAGAAAAAACCCGTTTGGCAATGATCAAATTATTGCTTGAGCCGGTAAACTTGTTGATTCTGGATGAGCCTTCGAATCATCTGGATATGAAAACCAAAGATATTATAAAGGATGCTTTGCGTGATTTTGACGGAACACTGATTCTGGTTTCTCATGATCGTGATTTCCTTGACGGATTGGCAACTAAAGTTTTTGAATTTGGAAATAAACGTGTGAAAGAACATTTTGAAGATGTGGCAGGTTTTCTGGCACATAAAAAAATGGATTCTATGAGGGAGATTGAGAAATAATTCCTGATTTAGGAGAAGTAAGAAAGAAAAAGAGCTGTTCAATTGAGCAGCTCTTTTTCTTTGAAATGTAATTCTAAATTCGAATTCCAGGTGGAAGTAATTCTTTGTATTCCGGATTTTTTTTAATGAATAATACAATTTTTGGATGAATTGGCATTACTTTCATTTTTTTTTCAATGACAATCTCCATGATGTTTTTAAGTAATGTGTCTATTAGGAGTTGATTTTTAAAATCTTCCGGAGTATTTATTTTTGTTAGGAAAATCTTTTTCTCCTGAAATGAATATTCAACTGAAAGCATTCCTTCCGGAACTATGGTTTCAAATTGTCTTGCAAAAGAGTTGTCTTTGACCGCCATAATAGTTTCAATAGGTTCCATAATTTATCATTTTTTAGCAGGTTTAAAAATATAATATAGATTTAGGGTGATGATTCGGTTTAAAAAAAATCATAGGAAAATAGTAAACACGAATGATTTGGACTGTAAAGTTAATCATTTGATTTTCAATATAAAATTATTTTTTAATGACTGCTCTAAAGTTAACTTAGAAATGATTTTATGTTTTTGTTTATTTTGATATTCAATTTAAAGCGTAAGACTTGCTGTGTATATTGGTAAAAAAAGTAATTTTAGCTTTTGTAATTAAATTCCTTTTCTAGCGATGAGTAAAATTCCTGTTTATTTTATGCCCGGTTTGGCTGCTAGTCCGGCCATTTTTGAAAGAATCCAATTAGATGAAGTTATTTTTGAAGTTTGTTTGCTGGAATGGGAAATTCCTCAGTTAAAAGAATCGTTATCTGATTATGCGCTTCGAATTACAAAAAAAATTAAACATGAAAATCCTGTTTTAATTGGTGTTTCTTTTGGTGGAATTCTGGTTCAGGAAATGGCAAAACATATCGAAGTCCGAAAAGTGATTATTATTTCGAGTGTGAGAAGCAGTTTGGAGTTTCCAAGGAGAATGAAAATTGGTAAGGCCACAAAAGCGTACAAGCTGATTCCGATGAAGTTGATTTTGAATATAGAGAATCTGGCTAAGTTTTCTTTTGGTGAAAAAATCAATAAGCGCATTAAGTTGTATGAAAAGTTTCTTGCTGTTAGAGATTTGAATTACCTGCAATGGGCTGTAGAATCTGTTATATGTTGGAACCGGAATGAGATTGATGAAAAAGTAATTCATATTCACGGCGATCAGGATGATGTTTTTCCTATAAAATATATCAATAGTTGTATTGTTGTAAAAGGAGGGACTCATATTATGATTCTGAATAAATACAAATGGCTGAATGAGAATTTGCCGTCTATTATATTGGAGGGATAAAATAGCGGTTATTACTATTGTCACCCTGAGCGAAGTCGAAGGCTTTCGTTCTCAAAAAGGGCTTAGACTTCGCTCAGACTGGCACTACAGATAAACGTAAACTTCTTATGAAAATGATTGCCTAGCCCTGATGGGAGGGAAAATCCTTTTGTGCCGGGGTTCGGCACAAAAGATTGGAAGGACAGCAGGAAATAGCTTCAAATTAAATTCCTGACTGAAATTCTAAAACAAAAAAAAATCCCAAATACCTGAATTGAATTTGGGATTTTAAATATTGTGATTTTAAAGAATCTAAATTTTCTTCATTTGCTCTTTCATCATTGTGATTTGCTCTTTTAGCATTCCCTGTTTGTCTAGTTTCTTAGCTTCATTTAATAAATTGGTAGCTTCAAGTTTTCTAC
The DNA here is from genome assembly GCF_903819435.1 of Flavobacterium salmonis. GTDB lineage: Bacteria > Bacteroidota > Bacteroidia > Flavobacteriales > Flavobacteriaceae > Flavobacterium > Flavobacterium chungangense. Next base: position 80,465 of record NZ_CAIJDP010000069.1, read on the forward strand.
GGCGTGACATGGCAACTCCGGCTAGGTTTAATTTTGCTACGGCTAAATCCATATCCATAGACAAGCCTAATTCGATTGCTTTTTTAAAGTGTTTCTCAGCCTGATTAATATTTGTCTGCGACAACATGATTCCGTGAAGATAATTAAAGTATCCCTGCTGCTTTCTTACTAAAGCCGTTTCAGGATTTTTAATGTATGCTAACCATTTTTTAGCGCCCTCGAAGTCTTGTTTTCTCAATTTAAGGAAAGCTAATAGGATAAATTCGTTTTTGAAGTAAAGGAAAACAGGAATTGCAGTCAGTAAAATAAGGAAGATTCCATTTCCGATATTACTTTCTGTAAATTGCCAAACGCCAGCGACTACAAGAAGTCCGGCTAAAATAAGTTTAATATTTTTATGAAACATAATAGGTGTATATTTGTGATTGCAAATATAGTAAAATGAATTAAAAATATTTTTATTAAAGTACTTGCCAGAAAAAAAAGTCTTTGTATATTTGCACTCGGTTTTGGAATAAGGATATTCAAAAACAAAAAAGAGATATTAGATACTATTTTAAAGATACAAAGCAATGAGCAAAAGAACGTTTCAACCATCGAAAAGAAAAAGAAGAAATAAGCACGGATTTATGGACAGAATGGCTTCTGCGAATGGAAGAAAAGTTCTAGCGCGCAGAAGAGCTAAAGGAAGACATAAATTAACTGTTTCTAGCGAGCCTAGACACAAAAAATAATGTTTCTGTAAACATAAATAAGGCGTTACTTTTTTTAGTACCGCCTTTTTTTATACCTTGTCAGTAAATAAAGAGGTTAAAATTCTGGTTTTTAACAAACTACTGCAGATTTAAATAAAATATAACTACACAATACAAATAAAATGCCTAAAGACACATCAATAAAATCAGTTTTAATAATAGGTTCAGGACCTATTGTTATTGGTCAAGCTTGCGAATTCGATTATGCAGGATCTCAATCTGCACGTTCTATTCGTGAAGAAGGAATTGAAGTTATCTTGATAAACTCAAATCCAGCGACTATTATGACCGACCCATCTATGGCCGATCATATTTATTTGAAACCATTAACTACAAAATCGATTATTGAAATTCTGAAGGAACATCCACAAATTGATGCTGTTTTACCTACAATGGGTGGACAAACGGCTCTAAACTTGTGTCTTGAAGCTGACGAAAAAGGAATCTGGCAGGATTTTGGAGTAAAATTAATTGGTGTTGACGTAAACGCCATCAATATTACCGAAGACAGAGAGCAATTCAAGCAACTGCTTCAAAAAATAAATGTACCTACTGCGCCTGCTAAAACCGCTACTTCTTTCCTTGAAGGAAAAGAAATTGCTCAGGAGTTTGGGTTTCCATTAGTAATTCGTCCTTCGTTTACATTGGGTGGAACAGGAGCAGCTTTTGTACACAGCAAAGAAGAGTTTGACGAAAAACTAACCTACGGATTAGAAATGTCACCAATTCATGAAGTGTTAATTGACAAAGCTTTATTAGGATGGAAAGAGTATGAGTTAGAACTATTGAGAGATAAAAATGACAACGTTGTAATTATTTGTTCGATTGAAAATATGGATCCAATGGGAATCCATACCGGAGATTCGATTACCGTTGCTCCTGCAATGACTTTATCTGATACCACTTTCCAAAAATTACGTGATTACGCTATCTTAATGATGCGTAGTATCGGAAATTTTGCCGGAGGATGTAATGTGCAATTTGCAGTTTCTCCTGATGATAAAGAAGATATTGTAGCGATTGAGATTAATCCTCGTGTTTCTCGTTCTTCTGCTTTAGCATCAAAAGCAACCGGATATCCGATTGCTAAAATTGCTTCTAAACTGGCCTTAGGTTACAATTTAGATGAACTACAAAATCAAATTACAAAATCAACTTCAGCTTTATTCGAGCCGACTTTAGATTATGTAATTGTAAAAATACCTCGTTGGAACTTCGATAAATTTGAAGGCGCAGACAGAACTCTGGGACTTCAAATGAAATCCGTTGGGGAAGTAATGGGAATTGGGCGTTCATTTCAGGAAGCATTACACAAAGCTACTCAATCATTAGAAATCAAAAGAAATGGGTTAGGAGCTGACGGAAAAGGCTACACCAATTACGAACAAATTATCGAGAAACTGACTTTTGCAAGCTGGGATCGTGTTTTTGTAATTTATGATGCGATTGCAATGGGAATTCCGTTGAGCCGTATTCATGAAATCACAAAAATTGATATGTGGTTCTTAAAACAATATGAAGAGCTTTATACTTTAGAGAAAGAAATTTCAAACTATAAAGTTTCAAATCTTCCAAAAGAACTGTTGCTTGAAGCGAAACAAAAAGGTTTTGCCGACAGACAAATTGCTCACATGGTAAATTGCTTAGAAAGTGAAGTACATACTTTGCGTATGGATCAGAATATCAACCGTGTGTTTAAACTGGTTGATACTTGTGCGGCTGAGTTTAAAGCACAAACACCTTACTACTACTCGACTTTTGAGGCTGAGATCGAAAAAGCAAACGGGGAGCGTTATGTAGATAACGAAAGTATTGTTACCGATAAAAAGAAAATCATCGTTCTTGGTTCAGGACCAAACAGAATTGGACAAGGAATTGAGTTTGATTATTCTTGTGTACACGGCGTTTTAGCAGCAAAAGAATGTGGATACGAAACCATTATGATTAACTGTAATCCGGAAACAGTTTCGACTGATTTTGATACAGCGGATAAATTATACTTTGAACCTGTTTTCTGGGAACATATTTACGACATCATTCAGCATGAAAAACCGGAAGGTGTTATTGTTCAGTTAGGCGGACAAACAGCTTTAAAATTAGCTGAAAAATTATCTAAATACGGAGTGAAAATCATCGGAACCAGTTTTGATGCACTTGATTTAGCTGAAGATAGGGGGCGTTTCTCAGACTTATTGAGGGAATTACATATTCCTTTCCCACAATTCGGAATTGCTGAAACGGCTGATGAAGCTTCTGCTCTTGCAGATACTCTTGATTTTCCATTATTGATTCGTCCTTCTTATGTATTAGGAGGTCAGGGAATGAAAATCGTTATCAATAAAAAAGAACTCGAAGAGCACGTTATCAACTTATTGAAAACAATTCCAGGAAATAAATTGCTTTTAGATCATTATTTAGCCGGAGCAATTGAAGCAGAAGCTGATGCAATTTGTGATGCTGATGGTAATGTGTATATCATCGGAATTATGGAGCATATTGAACCTTGCGGAGTTCACTCTGGAGATAGTAACGCTACATTACCTCCTTTCAACTTAGGAGAGTTCGTGATGCAGCAGATAAAAGATCATACTTATAAAATTGCGAGAGCTTTAAAAACAGTTGGTTTGATCAATATTCAGTTTGCAATAAAAGACGATACAGTTTATATTATTGAAGCAAATCCGAGAGCATCCAGAACAGTACCGTTTATTGCAAAAGCCTACGGAGAGCCTTATGTAAACTACGCAACAAAAGTAATGTTAGGTCACAATAAAGTAACTGATTTTGATTTTAATCCACAATTAAAAGGATATGCTATCAAACAGCCGGTATTCTCTTTCAGTAAATTCCAAAATGTAAATAAAGCATTAGGGCCTGAGATGAAATCAACAGGAGAGAGCATCTTGTTTATTGATGATTTAAAAGATGACCAATTCTATGAATTGTATTCAAGAAGAAAAATGTATTTGAGTAAATAATAGATTCAATAAAAAAAGCCTCAAAATCTAAAATTTTGAGGCTTTTTTGCATTTAATAAAAATATTAATTTTTTATTCGTTTTGGCTAAATGACATATTATCTCTTGTGTTTTTTTGAACAGAAATAGCGCCAAACAACGCTAGTAAAAAAGCAAAAGCATAAAATCCTTTTTCACTTGGTAAAATAGTTGCATTCCAAAGTCCAACAACTAAAAGTACAATTGATAAAAGTGTTCCAAACCAGCAAATCCCATAATAAATATCAGTTACAGGAAGATTTTCAAGTCGGTCCCTAACACTTTTCTGCAATGAAACTACTGCAAATAATCCGAACATTAGAACGGTGAAATAATATCCTTTTTCATTTAACAGCATTTCGGCTCTTGCTAATCCAACTATAAATCCAATTGTTCCAGCCCCAAGAGCTACCCAAGATGCCGCTATAAAGGCATTTGATGTTTTTTGTACCATGTTTAATAATCTAGTTTTGGTTATTAACAAATATAATTAAATTCAGCACACATTAAAATAAAAACCGAACTAAATTACAACGTATAATCTTTCAAATATATGTAACAAAAAAAGCTCCAATTCTGGAGCTTTTTGTTGAAACCTAAGGTGGATTATTTAACCAATTCCTGTAATGGTTTTAATTGTTCCATATCAATTTTTGATTCTTTCAAAACCGATATTAAAGTTATAATGTTATTTGGATTCATATTCTTTCCTAAAACACGAACAACAGCAAAACCATTTTCTTTTCTGTTGGCAAAAATTATAAATTCTTCGATGTTTTCATCAGTGCCAACATAGCTTATTGAGGCGCCATCTTTACCGGAACCAACTTTCATTAACTCCTGATATTTGGTATTTTTTAAAATCGCTTTGACTTTTGCCCGCTCTGTTTCAAATTGTGCCTGATTTTTATCATTGGCTTTGAAAGCGAGAATATTCATCTTGTCGAAGGACTTTAAGGCTTCGTTTTGCTCTGGTGATAATTTAGTTTTTTCTAGGTTTAGAATGCTTGGAGAAACATCCAATGCAATAAAATCCTTATTCTCTGTATTTTCTACAAAGTATTTTTGTAATGAAGGTTCAGAATTACAACTTATTAAAGTTAGCAATGCTAAAAGTGCCGGGATAAAAATACCAACTTTCATCTTATTTTTTGCCTTTAGAGGCTTTTTTTAAGTCTGTACCGCCCGGTAATTTCATTTTGTCTGTCAGGACAGCAATTTCATTTAAATCAAAGTTTCCTGTCAAGGATAATAAAACGGTGTCTTCATTTTTTGCACCATCGATAAACATGAATAATTCTTTGATTTTAGTATCAGTAGCGCCTGATTTAACATATATTTTCACGTTTTTCCCGTTATCATTTATGCGCATCAATTCTTCTAAATTTGCTGTTTTGATATATTTATCAGCAGAAAGCTTCATATCGGCTTCAATTTTTGAGTTTTTTGTAGTAAACACTTTTAAATTGTCAAGCTTTTTAATAAGATTCATGTATTGTTGAGTTTCTTTATCAGATGGATCTACTTTTACCTTACTCATTATGTCAAACATTTTTTTATTGACAATTACTGATGTTACGTCGTCCTGCCCGTCAAATTTATCAAATGCATTTTGTGCATAAAAAGCATGTGTAAAAAAGGCCAAAATTACTGTTATGATGAAATTTTTCATATCTGTTTAATTAATTATTGTTTAAAAATTTTATTTTTTGATTGTTCGTATTCTTTAATGTATTGTACACTTTCAATACCTACATTAACATTATTTGACAATAGAGCCAAAGCTTTTTGTGTTTCGGCAAAGGCTTTTTCAGGATTGTCATAGGTTCCTAATTCTGATTGCGCAACAACCGGAGTTGTGGTTTTTTCGCTTGTATAAAAATAGGTTCCAATTCCTAGTAAAACAATAACAGAAGCTGCAATTGATAACCACCCCACATTTTGTTTTTTAGTTTGTAGCGGAATTGCTTTGTCTGTTTGATCGAGGTTCTCGAGTTCATGCGTCGATTTTTGTTGTTTTACCTGGGAGAAATAACTGAAAATTGGTTGGTATTGCTCCAAATGCTGCGCAACATTTGATGAGGAAAAATAGTCTCGTAATTCATTTTCTTCAGCAATACTTGTTTCTCCCTGAAAGTATTTTTCTAATATATTTTCTATTTTATTTAATTCCATAACGGTGTGTGTTAATCATTGATTCTCTTATTTTTTTTCTCGCTCTTGAAAGTGCTACTCTTATAGCTGTTTCATTCATGTTAACAATTTTTGCGATTTCATCGAATTCATATTGTTCAACATCGCGGAGCTGAATTAGTATTTGAAGCTGTTCAGGCAACTGGCTTATTATTTTTTCTACCCATTCTAAACTATCCGAGTCTTCTAATTTTTTGTCTAATTGAGGTTCGCGATCCGTAAAATTATTATGTACAATTTTAAGATTATCTGCTCTTTTAGATTTTAATTGATCCAGACAATAATTTTTAGTCATTGTCATCGCTACAGCCTCGACATTATTGTACGCGTTTAAATTGTCTTTTTTGTTCCATAATTTTACCATAACTTCCTGAGTTGCATCTTCAGCCTCTTCAGTGCTTGTCAATAATCTTTTTGCCAGACGAAAAACTTTGTCTTTAAAAGGATTTATTAATTCTATAAATACAACTTGGTTCATTTGTGGTTTTTTATTGATTTTTGGCCGGTAATATAGATTAACATATTTCAATTTGTCTTTGATCTGTTTATGATCATATTCATTTCATAAATCAAAGATTTGGTTAGCTTATATATTCAAGACGAGACAGTATTATTTTTGTTACAAGACAAGTTAAAAAAATGTTGTAAAAAAACCTGTACATTTATATAGTTAAAACTAAAGGTACTATTTTTACGTTTATACTATATTGAAACCCCTATTTTATGAAAAAAACATTAAGAAGTCTCGTTTACTTTCTTTTGATTGCATTTAGCCTTCAATCTTGTGACGATAAAGATGATGTTGCTACTCCAAAAGATCTGCAAATAAATAATTTTATATGGAGAGGATTGAATAAAGTTTATTTATGGCAAGCCGATGTTCCTAATTTGGCCGACAATCGTTTTACGGGTCAGGAGGATTTAAATTCGTTTTTGGAAGGCTATTCAACGCCAGAAGACTTATTTCAAGATTTGCTAAATAAACCTAAAAGCAAGTACCCTAATGGAGGTGCTATCGATCGTTTTAGCTGGATTGTAGATGACTATACCGTTTTAGAACAAGAATTAAATGGTATTACAAAAAATAGTGGTATTGATTTTGGATTAGGAAGGCAAGCAGAAGGATCAAATGATTTAGTAGGCTATATACGTTATATTATTCCTAACTCTGATGCTTCAAAGAAAGATATTAAACGAGGTGATTTATTTACCAGTGTGAATGGAATACCACTTACAGAATCAAATTATAGATCATTACTTTTAAATTCTGAGTCTGATAGTTATACCTTAAATTTAGCCAATTATAATGGTAGTACTTTTGAGTTAAACGGTAAATCTGTAGTGTTAACAAAAACGGTTTTAGAAGAAAATCCAATTTTAATCAATAAAATAATAACTTCGGGAAGCCATAAAATAGGATATTTAATGTATAATGGTTTTTATGCTGAATATGATAATGAACTAAATCAGGCTTTTGGCAAACTGAAAACTGAAGGAGTTACTGATTTAGTTCTGGATTTAAGATATAACCCAGGAGGTTCAGTTCGTTCTTCGATTAGATTAGCAAGTATGATTACAGGACAATTCCCAGATGATATTTTTGCAAAAACACAATATAATGCCAAACAGATGAATGGTTTAAGCAGTTCACAATTAGAGTCATTAAATAACAGATTTGTATCATCGTTTGACGGAAAGGCAATAAATAGTTTAAAATTAAACACAGTGTATGTTATAACAACAGGAAGTACAGCTTCTGCAAGTGAGTTAGTTATTAATGGTTTAAAACCATATATCAATGTAATTCAGGTTGGAGAAACAACTATAGGTAAAAATGTTGGATCTTATACAGTTTATGATTCCAAAACTTTATCTAAAACAAGAGTAAATCCGATACACAAATATGCGATGCAGCCTTTGGTTTTTAAAATTTCGAATTCTGCTAACTTTGGTGATTATACAGGAGGATTACCGCCCACTTTTGCACAAGATGAACGTGTGAGCAGTTACGGGGTTTTAGGTGACGCGTCTGAACCTTTATTGAATCTTGCCATTTCTAAAATCACAGGTTCAACGTCAAAAAGAATTCAAACTGATAAAGGCCTTGTTCTTCCTTATTTTACAGATTCAAAATCAATGCGTCGTTTTGGAAAAGAAATGTATTTTGAAAGTATTCCAAAAGAGTTTCTAAAATTGTAAAAATATAAAAAAGGCTTTCATTTCTGAAAGCCTTTTTTTTCCAAAACAATTTTAAAAAAAAAACAAAATTAACTAATTGATAATTATTTTTTTAACCGCTTTTCTATCCTGAGCAGTTATCTCAAACAGGTATGTTCCGGGAATTATATCAGTAAGTATAATATCGTTGTAATTTGCTGTAGGGAGATTTTTTACAATTTTTCCGGTTATATCAAAAATGATAATACTGGTTTTTTCGTTGGTATTTAAATAAACAATATCTGAAGCAGGATTTGGATATAACATCACAGAATCAATATTAAAGTCTTTACCCCCTAAAGTTGCTGATTTCTGATTAATCACGCCCACGCCATTCAAATCAAAACCTCCTGCTGCAAAACCAGTCGAGTAAGGATCATTGATTATATTTCCTTTACTGTCATAAGAGGCATACAAAGGATTAATTGTACCAATTACATCGATTATTTTAACATATGTAATATTGTTTTTATCTAACAGAGTATTATCCTGAATGTCTGATAAATCAAATGGAGTTCCAAAACCGGTACGGTATTTTCCGGCGAGGTTATTAATGTATCTGCAATCAACTGCTCCAAAACCTCCAATTTGAGTTGTGGTTTGTGTTTCGCTATGTGAAGGAAACCTGAAAAAATTAATACCATCTGAGCTGACTTCTACAAAGGCCAATTCTAAAAAAGTATCGGAAAAACCATTTTCAAAAACGGCAAAATCAAATCCTGAACCATTAGCGATTGGAGTGTCGAAAGTTAAGGTTGCGCTTCCTCCATCACCCAGACACACAACACCTGATCCTGATGTACCACCTTTCATTCCGTCTGCTGGTGTTCCGGAAGAAGCCAAAGGGCTGTTTGCTATAGCAATATCCTGGGGACCTCTTACAACTGTAATCCCTGTTGCCCAGCCTACAAAAACGGAACTACTTTTTGCTATGGCAGTACTGCCGGTCTGACCTGCTGCCGGGGCATATGATTGTGAAGAAATTATTGAAGGAACGAATAACAGGTTATAAAGTAATTTTTTTAACATTCTATATATGTTATTAAAATGCCCTCATATTTTTGTTTATAAGGGCATTTTTTGTTTAATCGTTAAAGTAAAAACCGTTTGATCCTATGCCTGTGGTTAATTCTTTTAGCAATGTTCCGTTTAAATTATAAATATAAGCTTGACCATCTTTTGTGAAAACTCCATTAGCAATGTAAATGCGGTTATCATTTACAGCAAATCCATATACATAACCAGCCGGAGAAGTAACAATTGGCGTGGTTGAAGCCGCTGTTGCATTATCATTGATTGCATAAACTGAACTTCCGACAGTATAATAAATTTTGTCATCTTCGATATCCATAAAACCAGCTCCATCTAGGGTTTCAGGGAAAGTAATTTTAGAAACCGATTTGTCTGATAATTTTACTTTTACAATTTCACTTCTGTTGCCAGAAGGACCTCTTAAAATATACAAAATGCCGTCTTCTTCCTCTATAGAATCAGCATTTGATCCAATAGTTACTGGAGTTTCTAATGATTTAGTAGCAATATTTACAATCAGTAATTTGTCACTATTGTTCGGGTCGGTAATATATAATTTACCGTTCTCTTCTATAATTCTGTTCCCTGTTCCATTTAATGGTATTGGAGTTTCTGCTTTATTTGTTTTCAAATTAATTACCGCCACAAAATCATCTGTATTACCTTCAGTATCCCAAGCACCTCCCCAAGCATATTCATTTGCATTGGTTACATATGCTTTTCCATTTTTTACAACACCATATCTTGGGTTTTTAAGGCCGGTTTCTATTTTATCTACTAGTTTAAAAGTGTATCTGTTAACTACATTAATTACATTAGAGCTACCTGAAATGATGTAAGCATTATCACCATTAAAAAAAATGTTCTGCAAATAACCACCAGGGTTATCGTCGTTGTTATTTGATCCATATACGTCTTTTGTAAATGTAACTAAGTCATTATTTAGAAAAGAAACTGTACCTTTGACATCACTTCCTTCATTTAAGATGAAAAAACCATTATCATAAACTCCTTGCGGTTCGTTTGAATCTTCATCATCGTTTGAACACGAAACGAACATAGATGCACTAAGTGCTATTAAAAATAATTTACTAAGCTTCATATATTAAAATTTTAAGATTAAATTCATATTAAAATTGCGACCTGGCATGGGTCTGTTTTCAAGACTTTCATAAGCTTCATTAAATAAATTCAGTATTTGAAAACCTAGTTTGAAAGATTCCATAAATTTGAAATCATAATCGATTCCAATATTGGATACCATATAATCGTTTATAATTTCATCAGGATCATTGTCGGCTCTGGTATAAACAAAACCATTATATAAAAACTGATAATTGGCAGAAATTCTATTTCTGGAATAAACAACTGCAGCTGTAGCTTTATCGAAAGGGACAAAAAAGAGTTGTTTTTTAGTATCAATATTTTCAGAAATTGTATGGGCATAAGTAGCATTAAGGGCAAAAATATTTTTACCAAATTGTTTTTTCCAGCTAAATAAAGTTTCTGCTCCGTAACTGTTTACTTTGTCTGTGTTTTGTGGTGTCCATATCCCATTTTTGCCCGGAACCCATTGTAATAAGTCTTTTATTTTGATGTAATAAAAAGTCTGGGTTAATGTAATATTGCTGAATGTAAACATGTTTCCAACTTCGGCCTGATAGGAACTTTCAGGTTTTAAATCGCGATTTCCGCCTGGTTCCCAATACAAATCATTAAAAGTCGGGATTCTGAAATTACGTGATACATTCAATTTCAAATTGTACAATTGGCTAAACTGATAAGAAGAACCTAAAGAAAATAAAATCGGTGATTTGTAATTGTCTGTGAATTCTTTTCGAACACCAAATTCGTTTTTCCAGCTGGCAGAAATATCCTCTTTTAGTAATAAAGAAGCAGAACTAATTTCACGGGTATTGGTTCCAAAACCGCTTCCTGTCCCTGTGGTTTTATTATAATCTAGAATCCCATTTATCTGAGTTGATTTAAATAGAGTATAACCAAAATCAGCTTTTGTAATTAAGCTCTCTGTTTTTCCGTATGTGTAATTGTTTGTTGAATTATCAGCGTAATATTGATAGTTTTCGTATATGTATGCTGTTTTGAGATTTGCAGTGAATTTGCCAAAACTACCATCGTATTCTAATAAATTTCTATTGAAACCATTGATGTATTTACTTGGAGTTTCAGTTTCTGTGATTAAAGAAGTATTTCGGTCTGTATTTGATGTTTGACTGTATAACTTAAGAAAGTTCTTTGCATTAAGTTTGTAGCCTAAATTGGCACTGATCGTAAAAATATTGTATTCACCATTTCGATTCCACCGCTGTTCTCCCTTCCATGTGTATTTATTTAGGTATTTGTAATCGTTGGTTGAGCTGTTGTTGGAAAAACCAATTTGTGCGCTCCATTTTTCATTAGAAATATTGGTTTTATAATTGATTCCAATTGTATTAAAGCTTCCGTAATCCAGTTTTAAATTATTCTCAAAACGATTATAAAATTCCAAATCGTTATTTAAATGTACTGTTCCGCCAATTGCTCCACTGCCGTAAATTACGCTTCCACCACCTGCTTTTACACTCACAGAATTATAATCGGATCCGGAAATTGTATTGAAATCAGTACTTCCGTTCATTTGTGAATTAATGTTGATTCCGTTCCAGATTACAGCTGTCTGAGAAGAAGTTGTTCCTCTAAAAGAAACCGTAGAAAGCATTCCACGACCGTATTCCTTGAAATAAAGTGTCGAATTGAAATTTAATAAATCAGTCAGTAAAGCCTCGTTTTTATTGATGATGGAGTCATTGAGTTTTAAAACCGACTGAGAGTTTGAGTATTTTTTTAAATTTTTATCCGAAACAACAACTTCTTTTAATTTTGTAATAGAGTCGTTCTGCGCCAAAATAATCTGGCACAAAAGCAAAAAGCAAAAAGCAAAACGTTTTTTAAAAGTCATAATTTCTACACTCTTTTTCCCGAGAGTTCGATATTTGTTAATAAGGCAGGTCTCCTGGCTTGCGTCTTGTTGTTTACCTTCCCATCACGCAGCCGTGACAGTGGTTTTGTAGATAACAACAAGCATTCTTTTAAAAAGAACTAAGCTTACAGTTGCGGGTACAGCTCAAGAATTTGATTTTAAAATACTTAAAATCAGTCACTTGATTCCCTTTTAATGTGTTTTTTAATCAAAAACACAACCTTAATCGGGTGCAAAGATAAAGTTAAAAAAGTGTAAAATTCAAATTTGTTTTACTTTTTAAAACACTTGATAAAGAAAAGACGCCTTAAAAATTGATTTTGATGACCTCTCCAAAGTCTGCTTTATTCTGAAAAGCATCTTTTAAAGGTAGTGATGAATGATAGCACAAAAAGCTTCTGATGATGCCGGCATGCGTTACGATGATAATCGGTAAATGGGACTTTTTTGATTTAATTTCGGATAAGAAATCGCCAGTTCTTTCGTGTAATTCCACAAAAGATTCTCCGTTTGAAGCACGGATATTAACAAAATTTTCCATCCATGGATTGAGTTGCTCCGGCGGAATTTCATTCCACGTTTTCATTTCCCAATCGCCAAAATGCATTTCTTTCAAGCGATTATCTTCCTGGTAAGAAATCGTATTTATATTTTTTTGAATGTATTTCGCCAAAATCACACATCGTTTCAACGGACTCGAAAAAATTATTGCTTTAGAAGGTAGTTGTGAAAGGATGTTTTCGAAAACAGACTCAAAAGGCTCCGCTAAATCTACATCAGATTGTCCGTAGCAAATTCCTTTTTCGCAGGTCGTTTCGGTATGGCGAACTAAATAAATTTCCATATAAAAAGAATGCTTAAATAATAAAGCACTTCGCAAACTTGTTGGGTAGCGCCCAGACAATCACCGGTATAGCCGTCAATCCATTTTTGAAAATAACGAGCTAAAAAATAACGAGTCAGGAAAACAGGAATTAAAACTAAAAGTATTTTATATTGAAAATAGGAGAGTGCCAATAGGGGAAGTAATCCGAAGAAAAACGAACCGAAAACCTCTTTCCAACTATGACTTTTAGCAATGGGTTTGCTTTTGCTTGAAGCATCATCTCGTGAATATTCGTGAGTAAAAATAATGGATATTGCGGCCAGACGGCTCAATGCGTGTACAGAAATAAACAATAGATAAATTTGAAAATAGGAGCTATCGTTTGTAAATAGTAAAACAGATTCAGAAAGTAATTTGAATTTCAATAAAAAAAGCAGCACTAAACCAATCGCACCATAAGCGCCAATTGAACTGTCTTTCATAATCATGAGGATTTTTTCTTTAGTCCAGCCTCCGCCAAAACCATCGCAGACATCAGCAAAACCATCTTCGTGAAAGGCGCCTGTTGTGAGTATAGAAGTAATGATTGCTAAAATAACAGCTGTTTCTGTAGAAAGAAAAAGAGAAGAAACATAGAAAGCAACAAATGATATGCTTCCCACAATCCAGCCAATTAAAGGGAAATATCGTGTGGCTTTGTTTAAATATTCAGGATCGTGACTGATGTTTTTCGGACATGGAATCCGGCTATAAAACATTAGACATGTAAAGAAAATATGTAGTTCTTTTTTCATTAAAAGATTTGATTTTTATATTTTGATTGAAATTGAATTTTGCAATTGCTTTTATTTCCTACTCACTCCCGCACTTTCAAAACTCGCCATTTCATTCAAAAAAGCCTCAGCAGATTTCAGAATAGGAAAAGCAACAGCACAGCCTGTTCCTTCTCCAAGGCGCAAATCTAAATTTAAAATTGGTTTTACCTGCAGATAATTCAATAATTTTTGATGTGCTTTTTCGGCAGAGCAGTGGCAGAAAACAGCATTTTGTAAAATATCAGGATTTATTTTTGAAGCAATTAAAAAGGCAACACTGCAAATAAAGCCATCAACCAAAACAATCATATTGTTCCCGAAAGCTGTTAACATTCCGCTTGTCATTTGTATGATTTCAAAACCTCCAAAGTAGGCGAGCTGCTGCATTAATTCGGCCGGGCCAGAATAATTTTCAATCGCTTTTTTAAGCAGATTTTGTTTCTGAATTAAATTTTTATCAATAACTCCTGTTCCTTTTCCAACACATTCTTCAATCGGAAAACCGGTTAAAACGCTCATCAGAACTGAAGCTGTCGAAGTGTTTCCAATTCCCATTTCACCAAAACCAATACAATTAGAACCTGTTTTGGCAATAGTTTCGACAACTGATTTTCCTTTTTCAAAACACAATTGCAATTCGGTTTCACTCATTGCCGGCGCATGCAAAAAAGATTGGGTTCCTTTTGCGATTTTCGCATTGATCAGTTTAGCATTTGTTGGGAAATCATAATTAACTCCGGAATCGACAATTGAAAGTTGAATATCATGCTGATTGCAAAAAACATTAATTGCAGCACCGCCTTCCAGAAAATTACCAACCATTTGTCTGGTTACATCCTGTGGATAAGCACTTACACCGTGATTTGCAATTCCGTGATCAGCTGCAAAAACGACAATATTAGGATTGTTTATTTTTGGATTTAAAGTTTTAAAAACTGTCCCTAACTGAAAAGCCAAAGTTTCTAAAGTGCCTAAAGCACCAACAGGTTTGGTTTTAGAATCTATTTTTTCCTGCAGCAGTATGTTGAAATTGGTTTCGTCTTCAGTTTCAGATTGAGGTTTTAAAACAAAATCCGACACATGATTTAGATTAACATTTTTAATTTCTGTACAATCCGGAGTTTCAGATTTTTGTTTCCAATGCAGTTGCTGTAACATCGGTTGATTATCGTAATTGGTTGCAGGTTTTCCAATACAGAAATACCCCAGAGGTTCAATGTTTTGAGGTAGGTTAAGTATTTTTTTAAACTTATAATAATTCAAAATCGAAACCCATCCCATCCCATATCCTTGCTCTGTAAGGGATAGCCAGATATTTTGAGCTGCACAAACCGAACTAAATTTTACCGCCTCATTGCTTCCAACAGTTCCAATTGTAAATTGATTCAGAACCGATCTGTCGTACGCAATGATAAGCCCGATTGGGGCTTCTTCAATCGCTTCCAGTTTCAGGGATTTGTAATGTTCTTTTTGCTCTGGATTATCTGTAAGTTCTTCGGCCTTTTTATTATAATCCAAAAATAAATTTTTAACTGCACTCTTTACTTCTGCAGATTTGATGATATAATATCTTGTGGCATCCGTCAATCCTACAGAAGGTGCCCAATGTCCGGCCTGCAAAGCTTTTTTAATCACCTCGTCAGGAACGGTATCGGCTGTAAAATGTCGGGTATCACGACGTGATTTTAGTATATCGTCCAGATTGCTCATTTTTAAAAATCAATTACAATGTCAAAATCAATTACAATGTCAAAATCAAAATCAATTACAATTTCAAAAATCAATTGCAATAATCTTGATGTTTGAATTTATGTAAAGTTAAGGCAGAGCTTTGGAATTTGGAATTTAAAATGTTGGAATTTGTTTATTAATTGATATTGATTTTTGAAATTGCCATTGTTTTTGAAATTGATTTTTGCCTAACCTTTTATTTTAACCGGAATACCTGAAACCATCAAAACCACTTCGTCTGCATTTGAAGCCAGAAACTGATTCATCCAGCCTTGCAGTTCGGTAAATTTTCTGCCAATGTGAGTATCGGCATGGACGCCCATTCCAATTTCGTTTGTTACAATAATCAGGTTAGTATTTTCTTGACTGGCTATTTTTTTAAATTCGCTTTTTGCTTCTTCAAGTGATAATGAGACATCATTTTTGGTATCAACAAAAAAATTGGTCAGCCAGAGCGTTACGCAGTCAATCAAAGCTGTTTTGTCTGAAAAGTCAATTTCACTCAAATATTTTTCTTTTTCAATATTGGTCCATCGTTCGTCGCGTTCCTGTTGATGACGGTCAATTCGGTTCTGGAAATCATCATCCCATTTTCTGGCCGTAGCGACATAAATTGGCGCATTTGAAAGCTGTAAAGCTAAAGTCTGAGCGTAGCTGCTTTTTCCGGAACGTTCACCTCCGGTAATTAAGTAAATCATTATTTAAATTGTTGATTGTAAATTGTTAGTTATTAATTAAGAAAGAACTTACTTAGCCATAACTTGGCTTTTAGTAGTTTTAATTATGCTGGTTATTAATTTTAATATTGTAATTGCATCATTGTTAATGTTCCCGAATTCTTTTTCATTTAAATAGTCAGTTGCTTTGAGAAGTTCCAACCAATAAATTGTTTCATTGGCTTCTTTTTGAGCTATTGCAAATTTATGAATAAAATCATTTTTACTTTCAGCATGCTCTGCTTCTCTTATCATAGCACCAATACTGGTTTCGGATCGCAGGAGCTGTTTGAGAGAGTGAATTCTTTTTTCTCAATCCATAGATATTGATGTAATTTAACTATTCGAATAGCAAAATCAAAACTTTTATCTTTTACAATGTTATTTTTCATTAACAACTAACAATTTATAATTAACAATTAATAAGGACAATGACGACAGGCATTACCGCAACAGGTTCCTCTTTTTAAATGAAACCATGTTTTAAAAACATAATTGCCATTTTCAATGTAATAATCAATGTCTTCAATTAGTTTTTCAGTTTTTGGTAAGCATATCGCTTTGTTTTTAAGTGCTTTTTTAGGAGTAATAGTTTCTACATAGGCATCAATTTTGTCGATACATGCTTCTTTAAAACATTCTGGACAAAGACAGTCTCCTCCTTCTGAAAGATTAAAAATCGGGGGGAAGTCATTGCACCAGCAATTGTTTTCAGGAGAAATATTACCGCAGCTAAAGGAAGATTCACAGCTTGAACAAACTTTCGTTTTTATATTATTCATAAATATTTAAAAATTGGTTTGTCTAAATTTGTAAGAATAAAGGTGGGTAAAAAAAATAATAAATTACGTTACCTTTGTCATTATTGATAAAGACATTATTGGGAGCAGACAATAATAATGCCATATTTCCTGAAACAATATAACATGCATATGAAACATTTATTTTCTAAATTTATTTTTATTGTCTCATTTTTTATACTGACAGGATGTAAGAAAAATGAAAGCAAACAAATTGTAACTTCTAAAATTCCTAAAAATACTATCGAGTATGCTTCCGGACTTTCTATTGTAAAACACGAAGGATATTCAGTTGTGACAGTTTCGAATCCCTGGCCGGAAGCCAATAAAAATTTTAAATATATTTTAAAAGAAAAAGATGCTGAAGTGCCTGACAGCCTGCAGAATTATACAACTATTAAAGTGCCTTTGGAATCAGTTGTGGTGACTTCAACAACCAATATTCCGTTTCTTGAAATGCTCGATGTCGAAAATAAACTGACGGGGTTTCCACATACAGATTATATTTCTTCTGAAAAAACCAGAGCATTAATAGATAAAGGTGCTGTTAAAAATGTGGGGCAGAACGAAAAATTAAATATGGAACAATTAATAGAATTGTCACCGGATTTGATTGTGACTTTTGGAGTAGACAATAATAATCCAATGCTGGATAATTTGAAAAAAAGTGGCTTAAATGTACTCATTCAGGCTGATTGGATGGAGCAGTCTCCACTTGGCAAAGCGGAATGGATTAAACTTTATGGAGCTTTATTTGGAAAAGAAGACAAAGCAAAAGAATTATTCGATAAAATTGTGACAAGTTATAATCAGGCAAAAAAATTAGTAGCCGGAAAATCTGCAGCTTCTACTGTTTTGTACGGTTCAATGTATGAAGATGTATGGTATGTGGCAAAAGGAAACAGCTGGGTTGCCAAATTTATGAAAGATGCTCAGTCCAATTATTTATGGTCAGATTTAGAAGGCACCGGAAGCCAGGGCTTGTCATTTGAAAAAGTTTTGGACAAAGCCAAAACCGCAAACTTCTGGATTGTTTCAGGATCCTTTAAAACTTTAGACGAATTACAAAAAGCAAATCCGCATTATAATGAATTTGATGCTTTTAAAAACAAATCAGTTTATTGTTTAGAAAGTAAGTTTGGAGCTACAGGCGGAACTATTTATTATGAATTATCACCAAGCAGGCCTGATTTGGTTCTGAAAGATTATATTAAAATTTTTCATCCGGATTTATTGCCGGGTTATGAGTTTACTTTTGCAACTAAACTGAATTAAATTGCCGAACAGAAAAAGAAATACGATTTTATTTAGCATTTTAGCTTTAGGACTTCTTCTGATGTTTTTTGCGAGTATTAGTTTGGGTTCTGTGAATATTCCGTTTAAAGATGTTTATGCAAGTTTAACAGGAGGTGAGGCTAGTAAATCGACTTGGGAATATATCATTATTAATTATCGTTTGCCAAAAGCCATTACCGCCATTTTAGTTGGAACCGGACTTTCAATAAGCGGTTTGCTAATGCAGACTTTGTTTAGAAATCCGCTTGCAGGACCGTATGTTTTAGGATTAAGTTCAGGTGCAAGTTTGGGTGTAGCTTTTGTAATTCTGGGGGCAGGCTTTTTGCCACCCTTTTTGAAAATAATTGCATTATCATCATACGGAATTGTTTTGGCTTCGACTTTAGGAAGTACACTCGTTTTACTCTTGGTTTTGTTAGTTTCACAGCGATTACGGGATACAATTGCAATTTTGATCGTTGGATTAATGTTTGGAAGCTTTACAACAGCAATCGTAAGTGTTTTGACCTATTTTAGTACTGCTGAACAGCTTCAGAAATTTACTTTTTGGTCCTTAGGAAATCTTGGAAACCTTTCATGGAAATCAATCATTGTTTTAGCTATTAGTGTGTCTTTTGGCTTAGTTTTAAGTGCATGCAGTATCAAGCCTTTGAACGCTTTGCTACTGGGAGAAAATTATGCAAAAAGCATGGGGTTGAATTTTAAAAAAGCCAGATTAATAATCATTTTTGCGACCAGTATTCTAGCCGGAAGTATCACTGCTTTTGCAGGTCCGATTGCTTTTATTGGTCTTGCAGTTCCGCATATTGCAAAACTGACTTTCCAAACCAGTAATCATATGATTTTGTTTTGGAGTACTTTGCTTTTTGGAGCTATTATCGTGCTATTTTGTGATATAGTTTCTCAAATGCCCGGTTTTGATGTGACGCTTCCAATAAATGCTATTACATCTATAATTGGGGCACCAGTTGTGATTTGGTTATTGGTACGAAAAAGTAATTTTAAGTAATTAGTTTAAATCAATTGCAAAAATGAACACCATCCTCTCAACTTCAAATTTAAGTATTGGCTACAAAATCAAGAAAGTTGCTGTGACTATTGCCCAGGATTTAAATCTGACTTTCGATTCGGGAAAACTCGTTGCTTTAATTGGAGCCAATGGAGTAGGAAAGTCAACTTTACTGAGAACGATTACAGGAATTCAGCCTGCACTAGAAGGAAGTGTCTCTCTAAATGATAAAAATATAAACACCTACAAACCATTAGATTTAGCACAAAGCCTAAGTTTAGTTTTAACTGAAAAACTGCCCCCAAGTAATCTCTCAGTCTTTGAATTGGTGGCATTGGGCCGTCAGCCTTACACCAATTGGGTGGGAACTTTAACAGAAACTGATATTGATAAAGTAAGGCAGGCAATGGCATTAACCCAAATAGAACATTTAGCTACAAAAAGGCATTTTGAAATAAGTGATGGTCAATTGCAAAAAGTTTTAATTGCAAGAGCTCTGGCACAGGACACGCCCTTGATTATTCTGGACGAACCTACAACACATCTCGATTTACTGCATAAAGTTTCACTGTTCAAATTGCTGAAAAAGCTAACACAGGAAACTCAAAAATGCATTTTGTTTTCAACACACGACATTGATCTGGCAATTCAGTTAAGTGACGAAATGATTATAATGACGCCCGAAATGGTAGTACAGGATGAACCTTGCAATTTAATTTCACAAGGAAGTTTTGCAACATTATTTAAAGACGAACATATTGTTTTTGATGCAGAGAAAGGGAAGTTTATTGTGAGTTAGTTTTTTTTGATTTCCACCCGTTTATTTTTCGATTAATAAATACAAAAAATCCAACAAAAGCTAAGAAAAAAGAAATCCTCATCGGCAATTCAATGAAAATGTTTGAAGGATAAATACTTGAATACATTGACCAGGAACTAGGTAAATAATCCCTGTGAAAAGAGGTTATGATTATTACTATTCTTTCTATTGAAAGAATTAGTAAAATACTAAAAACTAATCTCAATAGAATATTTTTCCGGATTACTTTAAATCGTAATAATTGAGTAATAGAAAACCAAAGGAATGGCTGAAGCCAGACTGTAAACCAATATTCTCCAAACATTCTACTGAGTAGAGAAGCTTTACTTTCTTCATCTATGCTGTTTAAATCAGTTATAGTTGCAATCATCCATACAATTAAATAAATAATTCCAACAAAGGAAATAGAACGATTAGATTGCTCATCAACTTGTTTAATAAGTTGGTTTTTTGTGAAAATTGAAAGAATTAGATATAGAATTGTGATTAAACCATATGCTGCAAAAAAATCAATTAATATTATTTCGAATGTAAATATTATTCTTTCAGACATTTTGTTGATTTAATGATTAAATTTCTTCAATCCAATCTGCCTCTTAGCTTCCCCAACCACAAACGCAACTGAATTAGCAATATTAAAAGAACGAATAAGCGGAGACATCGGAATAGTCAAATGATTTTCGAATCTTGCCATAAACTCCTTACTCAAACCAACACTTTCTTTCCCGAATACCAGCCAGTCACCATCCTGAAATTCATTTTCCAAATACGATTTATCAGAATGTGAACTCATTAAAAACACACGGGATTGATCCGGAATCTGTGCTATCCATTCTTCAACATTTTGATATTCGGTTACGTCAAGGTGAACCCAATAATCCAAGCCGGAACGTTTTAGATTTTTATCATTAATTACAAATCCAAACGGATGAATTAAATGCAGTCTGCTTTCTGTGCCTACACACAAGCGGCCAATATTTCCGGTATTGTTTGGTATTTCCGGTTCTACGAGAACAACGTTTAGCATGTTTTTTTTGAGTTTTGAGTTATAAGTGATAAGTTTTTTTGGAATTATCTAATTGGCTAATTGCCACATCATCTAATTCTCTAATTGATCAACCTCACGAACTTCACCCGCTTTTAAGTTTTGCAAATATACATTTCCTATTCGAACACGTACAAGTCTTAAAGTAGGAAAACCAACTGCGGCGGTCATTTTTCGAACCTGACGAAATTTTCCTTCATTAACTGTTATCGAAGCCCATGAGGTTGGACCATGACGTTCGTCCCTGATCTTTTTGGCTCTTGGACCAAAATCAGGAATTTCGGTAACGATAAAAGCGGTACAGGATTTTGTTTTGTATTTTACTCCTTCAAAACCAATTTCTACACCTTGCTGCAATTGTTCAATGGCTTCGGGAGTTATAATTCCGTCAACCTGAACGTAATATTCTTTGTCTACTTTCTTGCTTCTTATCTGTTCGCTGACTTTTCCGTCTGTAGTCAGCAAAAGCAAACCTTCAGAGTCTTCATCGAGCCTTCCTATTGCCATTGTCCCTTCCGGAAAATCATGCAATTCACCTAAAAGCTTTTTCTTTCTTTTTAATTCATAAATAAATTGGCTGAGGTAGCCATAAGGTTTAAAAAGAATAAAGTGTCTGTGCATTTTTAATTTTTTGCAAAGATAGTTTGTTTCATCTTCATTAAAAATAATCGTATAATAAACTAAAGGCAATGTTAAATCGTTTAGTTTTAAAATTTAGAATTCGTAATATTATAATAGTAATTTTAAATAATAATGATATGGAAACTAATAATTTAGGCTCTAAAAAGATAAATGGAGTACAAAAAAATATTGACGAATCGAAAGGAAAAAATATTTCTCACGACGGCAAATCTGAGGATGCAAATTTAAAAAAAGAAGTTGTTACGGATGTGCAGGGAAATAAACAAATAGTAGAAAGGGCACGAAATGAAAACGAGGATATTCAAAAAGTAAAAGGTGATGCAAGTATGGAGGATGCCAATGCAAACCGTGGTGTTTCTACAGAAGAAGAAGCAAAAAAGACAGTCGAAAACAAAGACCGAAATTCGGATATTACACCAAATCGGTATCCTAATTCAAATCCTGAAAGTCATGAAGACAGAGGAAATATGAAATTGGATGAGGGAAATTAAAACATAACTCTTTAAAATTCTTTCATTATACAATACAAAGACTGTCTGTTTTTCATTCAGTCTTTTTTGCTTTACTTATTTGCAGTATAATTGTAGGTATAGCTTTATGTTTAGAGTTTTTTGTTAAAAAAAAATAGCGGGGCTTAAAAAAATAATATCATCATTTCAATTGAAGAAAGGTTGTGAATAATTTAATTAGTTGTCGAATTTTTTAGCTATTGATGTGAAATGTTTATAAGTTTAGTGTATTTAAGTTTATAGTTTTATAATATTCCCTTAACTTTAAAGGGTATAAATTTGATTTCTAAAAACTCTATTTTTTAAATATGAAAAAGATCTACTCTGTACGCCATTTAATGGCTTTTTTAAGTTTTTTTTATTGCTTTTCTTTAAGTGTAAATGCGCAGACAATGCCGGAAGGGCAGAAACTTCCTTATAAGCAGAATTTTACAGGCTTAGGAACAACTTTTCCTTTAGGAATTCAAGGCTGGTCTGCAAGTACTCCTTCAAGCTTACCAACTCCATCAAATTTTACAACCTCGGGTACTATAGTAGGAAATAAAGGTTTAACTGCAGGTTCTGCTAGTTCTACTTCTGGAGATGTTTATAATTTTAATGACAAAATAGGAATTTTAAATGCGGGAAGCTTCCTTGATCAGGCAATTGGTCTTGCATTAGAAACTACTAATTTCTACGGAATTCAAGTTCAATATGATGCGATGGTGATTCGTAATCCAACAGGAGTAGGAAGCCCGGCAACAACTAGAGTTAATGAGTTCGTATTACAATACAGAGTCGGAACAACAGCAGCATTCACAACTTTGCCAACTACTGTTTATGTCAATAATTCAACTCAAAAAATAGGAGCTGGAGATACTTCGGCGCAAAATCCTCAAGTTATAAAAGTAACATTGCCTTCAGATTGTGATAATCAGCCAGTCGTGCAGCTTAGATGGATTGCAAGACAACTTTCAGGTTCTGGTTCTCGTCCTTCTTTCGCAATTGACAATATTGATGTAAACAGCGATCACACAGCGCCAGTAAACGAAACCGGATTTCCAAAATCTGCTAATATATCCTCAACTCATTTTGATTTTTCGGATAAGTTGAATGAAATCGGAAAAACTTATTATGTTTTGCTTGCAGACGGGAATACAGTTCCAACTCCTGCTCAGGTAAAAGCAGGATTAGATGCCAACGGAAATGCTGCTTTACAAGCAGGATTTTTAACTATAGCAGATGCTTCATCGGCTTATACGAAAAATATTGCTGGTTTAACGCTATCAACTGCCTACAGCGTATTTTCTGTTTCTGAGGATGAATATGGAAATTTACAAACAGCAGTAAATAAAGTAGACGTTACAACAACAGCAACTGCATTACCAGTAGTAACAACTTCTGTAGGTGCTCTTGATTTAGGTTCTAATGAATTAAACTTAGAATCAGCATCTAAAAGTTATCAAATTCAAGCAATGGATCTTTTGAGCGATTTAACGGTTAGTGTTACACCAAATTTTTCGATCTCAAAAGATAATGTAACATTTGCTTCAATGCTTACTTACGCTGCTGCTGACTTTGCTTCAAATGCTTCACAGACGGTTTATGTAAGATTTAATCCAAATTTAGCGGGTGCTTTTACAGGACAGATTACACATGAATCTACTTCTGTTATTAAAAATTTATCTTTAGAAGGAAGAGGAATCAATCCATACGTTCAAAATTTTGATGATCCAAATGTGTTAAGCAACAGTGGCTGGACGCAATATGATGCAGCAGGAACTGCAAACAAATGGGCATACACCACAACAGCAAGAAATGTAAATTCTGGAACCGGTGCGGTTTTTATGAATGGCTATTCTGATGCAGGATCCAGCAAAGATTGGTTAATTTCGCCAAAATTACGTTTAGATACTTTTGACAAATTACCATTATTATCTTTTTATTCTCGTAAGTTCTATCCGGGACCAGCTTTAAAATTAATGGTTTCTACGAATTACGATGGAGTAAGCAGCCCAGAAACTGCAGTATGGACAGAAATTGATGGCAGTTTTCCAACTACAACAGGATCGTATGTTCAATCTCAATATATTGATTTATCAGCTTTTAAAACTAGTCATACTTATGTAGCATGGGTTTATGAGACAACAATAGGCGGTGGTACAGGAAATGCTTCAGAATGGTCGTTTGATGATTACGCTATTGTAAACGAATCAGCTTATGTAGCGTCAAACCCTGTTTTAGATTTTGGTACTGTAGATCAAAACACTATTTCGACTTCGCAATCTTTTACTTTTAAAGCCAAAGGATATGGAGATGTAACGATTATTGCACCTGCAGGTTATCAGATATCTGTAGATAATAGTTTATTCCAAAACAGCATTATTTTGACAGAAGCCGATGCTTTTGCAGGGAAAACATTGTATGCGAGATTTGCGCCGACTGTAAAAGAATTTAAAATTGCCGGCCCGCTAACAGTTACAGGAACTTCATTAAACAAACAGATAGGTTCTTTAACGGGATCTTCACTTCCAAAAGCAGAAACTTTTGATGTGGTAACTTATAATTTAGAATTTTTTGGTACCGATGTAAAAGGAACTGATAATGTTGAATTTGGCCCAACAGATGATGCCTTGCAAATCGAAAATGTGGCAAAAGTAATGAACAAACTGAATGCAGATGTGTATGTAGTTCAGGAAGTATCCGATGATCCGTCAATTGATGAATTGATTAAACAAATAAATATCAACGGAAAAACATTTGATAAATCAATTTCTACATCATGGTCGTATTCATTTAATGCAGCCGACCCGAATTTCCCTCCTCAAAAATTAGTGGTACTTTATAATACACAAACGACAACCGTAAAAAAGACTCGTGTAATGTTTAAAGAACTATATGATGATGTGCGTGCTAATACAGTAACTTTATCTGGTTATCCGGGCGGAAATGATGATAGTTTTTTCTCTTCAGGACGTTTACCATATCTGGTACAAATAGAAACTAATATTGGCGGAGTTACAAAAGAGATTAACCTGATTGACCTTCATGCCCGTGCGAATAGCGGAACAGATATAGGAAGATATAATATGCGTAAATATGATGCTCAATTTTTGAAAGACAGTCTGGATGTTCATTATCCAAATTCTAATCTGATTATTTTAGGAGATTTTAATGATGATGTGAAAGCATCTGTTGTTACTCCAAATCCTTCCTCTTACGAAGCATTTGTTACCGATACCAGTAATTACAATGCACTTACTTTGGGAATCAGTCAGGCGGGTACTTATAGTTTTTTAAGTTCTGGCGGGTTTTTAGATCACATTATCATTTCTAATGAATTGACAGATGAATATATTGCAAATTCTATTGCTGTATATGATCCGCGTACAGACATTGCAAACTATACAACGAACACTTCTGACCATGGACCTGTAATTGCACGCTTTGAATTGAAAGAAGATAATCTGGGTACAATTGATTTTGAAACGAATAAAGGATTTGCTGTAAAAGTATTTCCTAATCCTGCAACAGATGTTTTTAATATTTCAGTGAAAAGCAATATAGATAAGAATCTGAAATTCAGAATCTATGATCTTAACGGACGTTTGGTAAACAATCCGTCGAATGTTACAGCTGGTCAGGATATAACAACAACATCAATTCCGGTAAGCCATTTACAAAAAGGAATTTATATTTATACTTTGACAGAAAATAATAAAGTAGTGTGTAAAGGAAAGATTATAAAATAATAAAACGACAAATAATAAAACTAAAACAGGCAGTTCGATTGAGCTGCCTGTTTTTTTGTAATCTAAATCACTATAAAAACATGATTAAAATTGAAATTTTTTTAAAAAATCAAAAGAGATTAATAATGATTGCTAAAGGGCAAAGTTGCCATAATGATGTTATTCTACAATATGCTTTTTCGGCACAGTTTCAGAGGATAAAATGAAGATAAAAGATGCATATTTATTCTTGCTTCCATTTTTATATAGCATATTTATGTTTTTATTTTAATAATAATTAGTTAATCTGATGTAAATATTAAACAAGAAATAATGTGTTAATATTGGCTCAATATTTATAACTAATAAAAAAAGAATATAACAAATCATATGAAAAGACAGATACTATCAAAAATTTTGCCACTCTTCAGCTTAAGTATTGTTTTTTCACAAAATGCACCAAAAGTCATGCCGCCGTCACCTAATGCTTCTGCTCTGGCGCAATATGCAAATGTTCCAACGAATAATTACACTGGAGTTCCCAACATATCTATACCTCTGT
Source organism: Flavobacterium salmonis (assembly GCF_903819435.1). Taxonomy (GTDB): domain Bacteria; phylum Bacteroidota; class Bacteroidia; order Flavobacteriales; family Flavobacteriaceae; genus Flavobacterium; species Flavobacterium chungangense. Next base: position 107,118 of record NZ_CAIJDP010000069.1, read on the forward strand.
ATGAAATAAAATCAGGTGAGATAGAATTACCTATTTCATTAAGTTATCATGCTTCTGGTGTAAAGGTCTCTCAGGAAGCAAGCAATGTCGGTTTGGGCTGGGCATTAAATGCAGGTGGTGTTATTTCAAGGTCAGTAAATGGTGTAGATGACTTAAAACCTTTTTATGGATATACTATAGTTAATGAATTGCCTTCTACACAAAGTGATATTGCCATTTATGGAGATACATGGCAATATTTTTATGACTATAGAGAAATTCAAATGGGGCTAAGAGATGGAAAGCCAGATATGTTTTATTATAATTTTTTAGGAGAATCAGGAAAAATGATTTTCGATAAAAAGCAGTCGGGTACGAACAAAATCAAAGGCATACCTCTAAAACAAACAAATACTACATTTGTCTATGATTCAGACAAAAAAGAGTGGGAAGTGACTGATGGTAATGGCTGGAAGTATTATTTTAATGTGACAGAAGTATCACGTAGTTATAGCGCTTCCGATAATAGTGGTTCGGCATCTTATCTGGTAAATCATCAGGAACGTGAAGAGAGATTTTCCAGATTAGATCCCAATGTTAATTTCGATGAATATATATCAGCTTGGTATATTAATAAAATAATCACTCCGAAAGGTGATATATTAAATTTCGAATATGATGATGCATTAGGACGCCGGAGTATAACGCAATTAAATTTTTATGAACAAGAGAGTTATTATGGTAATACTCTTATCAAACCTTTTGAAAATGAAAATTTGTGGTATGGGAGTTTTTCAGAAAAGAAATACAACATATCTGTTGGCATGTCATCGGCTTCAGATATAAACTTAAAAAAAATAACATTTAAAAATGGGTACATTGATTTCACTACAAGTGATAGAGAAGACCTTCGTCAAAATAATCATTTTGGAACGCTATCTCCAAAATCTCAAAAATTAAATTCTATTGAAGTATTTGATTTAAATGGAGAATCAGTTAAAAAAGTAGCATTTGATTATTCATATTTTAACGAAAATATCGTAGGGAAAAATAAAGAAAATTATTGGAGACTCAAATTAAATACTGTACAGGAATTATTTTATGATAAGTCGTCTAATGCATACAAAAAAAATCAACCCTTCACTTTTACGTATAATTCAGTTATCCTTCCAGCCAAGACCTCTGCTAATGTTGATCATTGGGGATACCATAATGGATTTGATAATGATCATATCCAATATTACGAAGATGTAACACAAAAGTTATATAAGAATGATTCTCCTGCATATGATTATATACGCAATACTGTTATAATACAAAGTGAGAATGCAAATGAATATAAAAAGAAGTACCAAAGTTTTTTGCCTTTTCAGGCAATTGTTAGTCCAACAATTGGCTCTACTTATTTTCCTTTTTTAAATGGTGCTAATAGAGAAGCTGATGAAGTACAAATGCAGGCAGGGATTTTGAACAAAATTACTTATCCCACAGGAGGAAGTACGAGATTTACTTACGAGCCAAATAGCTATGATCCAAACATTGATCAGGATCCTTTAAAATATGAGTACAGATCATATTCAGTATGGCACGATGGAGATACCGCAGATGATGAAATAAGCAGTTTTAATTTAAGCGAATATACCATTGTTAAAATTGATTGCAGAATTACGACTTCTGGATCTGCAAGCACATTGGCAAATGTTAAAGCCTTGATACAAGCTAATGGTCGTAATATTGATGTAATTCGTTTTAATCCAAACATAAGTAATTTTAATTCAAACATTCAGTTGGTTTTGCCACCAGGTAGTTATTCAATTAAAGCAAATACTAAAGCTCCAACAGGTTTGGTAACAATTTTTATGACTGTTAAGTTTGCTGAGACATTTAGAACAGGCACAATAATTGGCGGAGGGTTAAGAATCGCAAAACAGGAAAGTTTAGATACAGATGGAAAAGTCAAATTGAGCAGAGTTTATGAGTATAATTTTCATCCAAACACTTGGACTTCAGGAATTGCAATGAGTGATATTCAGCATTTTTATTTAGATGGGGGAAATCGAAATTATTATGATCCATATAATATATCTTTTGGTAACGATTGGACAAAAGTAATTGTACGTTCTTCTGATAATAATACACCGTTGAGTTCATCTGCGCAGGGAAATCATGTAGGCTATACACAGGTATCTGTTTCAGATGAAGATCAATTAGGAAATAAGATGGGAAGATCTACGTACACCTATTCAAATAATCCTGATGACAGTGGATTTTATGATGTTCCGGGTATGCCTGTAATAACTCATATGGATAATGGTGATTTAATAAAGGAGGAATATTTTAATACTAATGATATTCTTTTAAAATCCATCGAAAATAAATATGTAAAAGATCAAGCTTCATCAAAGATGATTAAAGGAATTAATGTGAGAACTTTGCTAAAAAATCCTCCTAGTTATCAACCGGAACCTAATAGATTTATAAATTACTATAGAATTTACTCTGAGTGGTGGCATCCTGAAAAGACTATAGAAACAGTTTATGATCTTAATGGACAGAATCCTGTCATTACAACAACAAATTATGACTTTGAAAATGTCTTGCATAAAAATATAACCAAAACAACAACTACTAACAGTAATGGGGAAACAATAATATCTAAAAACAAATATCCACAAGATTTACAATCAGGTATAGATGAAACTCCAGCAGCAACTATCTCAAGCATAATAGCAGCTAATGTTGTTAACCCTGTGATCCAATCTGAAACTACTGTTGATGGAAATGTAGTACAAGGAACTATTAATAATTTTGAAATCATATCTTATCTGGATGAAAATAATGTTTCTAAGAACATGTATTTGCCTAAAAACATTAAAACCATAAAAGGTGGTTCAACAAGTTATGAAAAAAAGATAGATTTTACAGGTTATGGAAAATACGGAAACCTTACTGAATACAAGCAAACCGATGGTGCCACAACAGTTTATGTTTGGGGTTATAATGAGCAATATCCGGTAGCAGAAGTTAAAAATAGTTCGTTGTCCGCAGTGGAAGCTGCTTTAACTTCAGCAGAATTAAACAATATTAAGAACGGAACATATGATCAGGGAGCAATGATTACTGTTTTAAATAAAATCAGGACAAGTTTGCCGGCTGCTATGGTAACCACCTATACTTATATTCCTCTTGTAGGTGTAAGTACTACTACAGATCCTAAGGGATATACCACAACGTATTCTTATGATAATTTTGGCAGACTTGAATTTATAAAAGATAAGGACGGAAACATACTTACTGAGAACCAATACCATTACAAACAATAAGACTTTAAAGTAAAGATGAAAAAAATACTAAACCTGCTTTTGGTTTTATTTCCAATATTGGTAATAAGCCAGACGGTCACTCAGAATTATATAAAAACAACAACTTATAAAGTACCGACCCAGACAGCTATTTCAGTACCAAATATTACACAAGCAAATCAGAACATCACCTATTTTGATGGCTTGGGAAGGCCTATCCAACAAGTGGCACATCAGCAATCCGGTACAGGAAAAGATATAGTGACACCTGTTGAGTATGATGCCTTTGGCCGTCAGGTAAAAGACTATCTGCCTTATGTACCTACTGCCACTGCTTCACTCGATTATAAAACTACGGCACTAACGGAGGTTGGTACATTTTATAATACGGCGAAATACGAAAACACCACCAACCCTTTTTCTCAAAAAGAATTTGAAGCCTCTCCACTTAACAGGGTGCTGAAGCAAGCAGCTCCGGGAGAGGACTGGAAATTAGGGAATGGCCATGAGATAAGACTGGACTACCAAGCCAATACAAATGCTGATCTGGTAAGACGTTTTGGTGTTTCTTTTATTGGCGGCAATACGGAGAATCCTTATTTGGAAGATGAAGGTATTTATGCTCCATCCCAATTATACAAAACCATTACCAAGGATGAGAACTGGCAGGCAAACCAAACTAATCCTGATGATTATACTACAGTAGAATTTAAAGACAAAGAAGAACATGTGGTTTTAAAACGTACTTTCGATGCCGGTAAATGGCATGACACTTATTATGTATATGACGATTATGGGAACCTAACTTATGTATTGCCTCCTAAAGTTTTTACCTATTATTCCATAACACAGGGGTATGAAGATCAATATTTTTATAGTGATAGCGATTTTGAGGATCTTCATTTTTTTACTGATGATCAATTTGTTGAACTTAGTTTATCTCATAACAATGACAATTCCATATATTTTTATCTGGTTTCATCTGGTTTTACTCCAGGCTCTTCATTGATATCCGGAAAAATTGCTGATTTGGATTTCTCTCCTGCCTTACCCGATATGATTTTAGGCAATATTATGGTGCTGGACGTAAACGGAAACTTAGTAGTGGGAGGCGTTGCTTCTATTCAGAATGGCAGTTTGTATTGTACTCCAACACCCGGCGTTGGCGTTTATCCAGATGAGTATGGTTATTTATATTGTGAAATGACAAAAAGTCTTTCCGGTTTACAGGCTCTTTATACTCCCTTGGCATTGGACAGAACCACTTTAAATGATTTGATTTATCAATACCGTTATGACAAACGCAACCGGCTTATAGAAAAGAAGCTTCCGGGCAAGGAATGGGAATACATTGTATATGATAAACTGAACAGGCCGGTTTTAACACAGGATGCCAATTTAAAAACTTTCAAAAAATGGATCTTTACCAAATATGATGTCTTTAATAGACCTGTTTATACCGGTGAATATATAAATACTGTAAAAACAACTCGTGCTGATGTGCAACTTTTGGCAGATGCCGGTACCACCTTATCGGAAACGAAACAGGCAGTGAACACCATCAATGGCACTACTGTATATTATAGCAACAATGCTTTTCCAAACCCAACTGACATTAATCTGCTGACGATTAATTATTACGATAATTATGATTTTGATTTAAACGGCGGCGGTTCAGCAATATCCTATACTATTACCCCAATTACCAATGCCAAAGGTCTGACTACTGGAAACAAAGTCCGTGTTTTAGGAACTTCCAGCTGGATAACCAGCCTGACCTATTATGATACTAAAAGCAGAGCTATTTACAACTATACCAAAAATGATTATCTGGGGACCACCAGCACGGTAAAAAATCAATTCGATTTTGTAGGCAAAACGTTGGAAACCACCTCTACACACCTCCGAAACGGGGTTACTACTTCTATAGTAGATGCCTTTACCTACGATCAAGCCGGAAGGCTCACCAAGCAAACACAGGCCATTAACGGGACTACCACACCAGAAATGATTGTAGCCAATTCCTATGATGAATTAGGGCAATTATCCGGCAAGAAAGTGGGCGGAAAAACCATTCAGGGACTACAAAAAGTAGATTATGCCTACAACATTAGGGGATGGCTCAAAAGTATAAACGACCCCAATAACCTGAATCAGGATAATGATTTATTTGGTTTTGGGCTAAATTATAATACTTTAGTAAATCCATCTCTTGCTTCCTATTATCAAAATAAACCACTATACAATGGCAACATCAGCAGTACTTCCTGGAAAACAAATAATGTGAGTTCTGTCTTAAAACAGTATCATTATACTTATGATGCGTTGAATAGATTTAAAACTGCGATTTATGCTGAAAATAATGTTGTGAATAATAAGTTTGAAGAAATTATTTCTGGTTATGATCGCAATGGTAATATTATGTATTTAACCCGTAATATGCCAACTCCTGGTGTATTTGTTTCAGGATATATGGATATTTTAAGGTATTATTATAATGAAGGGAATCGCTTAATAAAAGTAATGGAAAATGCTAATACTGCCTATGGATCTGAAGGCTTTAAAGATGGGAATAATACAGATGATGACTACAGCTATGATGCAAATGGCAATATGATTCTGGATAAAAACAAAGGGATAACAGCCATTGCCTACAACCACCTCAACCTTCCTGTTAAAATAACATTTGGCAACGGAACTATCGATTATTTTTATGATGCAACAGGTGTAAAACAGCGTAAAATAGTAAGTTCAGGAACGACAACCGATTATGCCAGTGGATTTCAGTATGAAAACAATATATTAAAATTTTTCCCCCAACCTGAAGGTTTTGTAGAGTATAATTCAGGAACTTTTAGTTATATTTATCAATACAAAGATCATTTAGGGAATGTACGATTGAGTTATAGCGATTCAAATAACGATGGAACAATCGCAGGTTCTGAAATTCTGGAGGAAAACAATTATTATCCGTTTGGGTTAAAGCATAAGAATAATAATGTAGTTAATTCAACCCATCCTGCTTTGAAGTATAAGTACAATGGAAAAGAACTTCAAGACGAGCTAGGACTTCACATGTATGATTATGGAGCACGTAATTATGACCCTGCATTAGGACGATGGATAAACATTGATCCACATATTGAAAAATATGAATCTATAAGTCCATATTCATATGTTTTTAATAATCCTATAAAATATATAGATATTAAAGGAAAAGACCCAGGAGATGTAGTAGTTGTCTTTGGTGGTGGAGATATTCTTAAGAATAACGATAAAGGTGGAGCTTTAGCAATTCAAAGAAATTTACAATCTTTATATAGTAATTCTAAGGGTGGAAAGGTTGAGTCTTTTGTTTCTAAATATTGGGGAACGAGTCTTTCAGATTCTGAAAGTCTTGATGATGCAACACAAGGAGCATATGATTATATTCTTTCAAACTATAACAAGGATAAAGGACAAGATGTAGAAGGCGGTAAAATCATAATAGAAGGTTATAGTTATGGAGGTGTTTTAGCTTCACATCTTGCAAGTAGATTGAGGAAAAATAAAATTAATATTGATTTACTTGTTACTGTTGACACGGCTGCTGGTCCTGAGTCAGATGATATTAATAGAACTGTTTCTTCAAATGTTAAAAAATATATTAATATTTTTCAAACTAATCCATCTGCAATAGGTTCTCATGGAGCGGAAAATAAAAAAGAGAAAAAAAGTAATACAAATGGAGTTAATGTCGATTTAACTAAAATTACAAATGAACATGGAAAAATTGATGAGGTAGCCTTTAAAGCTGTGATTCAACAAATTCTAAAAGAATTAAATAATTAATTTAAAGTTATGAGATTAGTAAAAAAAAATGTTATTGAGTTTATTATTGTTTTTTTATGTTGCATTCTTTTGTATCCAATTATAGTTTATGTAGCTAAAACTTATATTAATTTAAAAAATTTACCTTTAATACCATATCATTATTATATTCAAGTTTGGTTAAGTTTTCCATTATTAATATTATTAGGTTTAGTCGAATTTTTTAAATTTAAAAGAAAAATTTTTGGAATTAGTATTGCTTTTATTGGTTTTCTTTGGTTTTTAACTGTTTTTCTTGAAATTTACAGTAAAAACAATGGGTAATATCTCAGATGGTAGTGTTTCAGAGTTAGTGATATGAGAATTTAAATTTATAACATGTTGAAATAGAATTATTATTAGCAAAAAATAAGATAAAGAAGTGCAGTAATGCTCTTCTTTATTGTTTTAATATTGCCTTAAAAAGAACTAAAATGAGCAAAGATGCTAGCCCAGCTGGTCCGAGCAGAAATAATTACAACTGCTAGTGCGAGTGTCTCACTCGTACCCACAAAGAATAAACACAAAAAACTAGAAAATTGCTAGGCTTTTGTGTTTATAGCGAAGCTTTTTATTGCGCTAATTGCTGAATTTTCTTTTTTGTGATAAAGGCATCAATTAGAATTTTAATGATAGATCTATCATTTTCCTGTATTTTTTCGATGGCTTTAAATTGGTTAAACAGTTCTTTATCTGTTATCGAACTATCTGCTAAATCATCAGAACTTCACTCATTAAAAAATCAGAAGATACACCTAGCGCGTTAGAAATCTTTGCTATAATATTGGCAGAAGGTGTTGCCCCTTTTTCTTTATATCTTCCTATTTGCGAATAATGCATACCCGCAATATCGAAAAAAAAGACCTTGCCGGAAAATATTAATTTGTTAAAAAAGCATCAAGTTAAATTTGAAATAATAACCGACTCAGTTTATCCCGTAATTCTTTAGCTTTCAAATCAATAGTTTCATCTTTTGTTATTTCTAAAAAATAATCCAATTGCCACTTTTGTGTTTTTTGAGCCTGTTTGCTTGTAGTAACATCCCAAGGCGGATAAACTCTCGTAGCTCTTTTGCCTTCTTTAGTTGCCGTAGAAAAAATCCCTTTCTCTAGCAAAATAGCTTTGGGGAAAATAAATTGCCCAAAACTATTTTCTTTTCGCACACTAATAATTACAAAATCTATTGTGTCCGAAAAGTCAAAGGGTTCAATGGTTCCTGATATATTGCGTTTCCACAAAGTGACAAATTGCCCCGTCTTTGTTGGAGTAATTTTAGCTTCTCTATAGCAGATTGTCTTTTTATTAATCTCAAAACGATAAGCACTATATTCAGTACTTTCTGCTTCTGGTTGAGGTTGTGTACATTCTAAATTGCAATAATCGTAAACCAGTTCTTTAGTCAAAATTAAATCATCTGGAAATGTTTTCAGATTAATCCAACTGTCCGGAATTTTCATAATTTAGTATCTTGATTTAAAACGAAACATTCAAACCAAAATTAAATGCCCACTGAAATTGATTAAAAGTTTGTTTGGTTAATGGATTGATGTAGTAATTCATACCAGGCTGAACAAAAACATTTGTCTTTTTGTATAAACGATATTGTAAAGTACTGCTTAGTAAAGTTCCGTAAACAAAGTCACTGGCATTTAAATTATCACCTATTGAATCTCCGTTTAAGGTCACATTGTTTGAAATTAATTTCCCTACAAAACCACCCGTATTTAGACTTAAACTGGTTTTGCTTTTGCTAAAAATAGCATAAGAAACTTCAAGGGGCATCTCAATATATTTTAAACTCTGTTCGATATTCCCATTTTCTGTATTATCGCTTTTTAAAGCGTTTTGAGTATTTTTTGAAACAAAAACATAGCTGGAGTTGGTTGTTATCTTTGGCGCAACTACTGCAGGACTCTGAATTAAATAGTCGCTTATTGCAGGATATGAAGCTATTTCAGATGTTTGGTAATAAGAAACATTAGCGATACTTTGACCTAATTCATTAATTTTTAAACCAGAACTTACAGCCCATTTTTTATTGAGTTTGTAATTTGTCTTTACTCCATATGAGTTCGTTTGTTTGGATTCGTTAACATTTCCTAAAGTCTTTTGCTTACCGTAATTTTGAGAATTTGCAACTCCTGCAAAAACGTCCAATGACCATTTTTCAGAATTAGGAATAGATTTACTTTCTTTGTCTTTTTCAGTTTTAACTTCTACAATTCCCTTTTCTAAATTTTGTAATTCTACTAATTGAAGAGAATCCACTTTGGTTAACAAATTAGTATATTCAGAATTTTTATTTTGATTATTTTCAGCAACAATTGTTTTTGTTGTTAGGGCTTCGTTTGAAACTTCTTTTGTTGTATTTTGTTTCTTTTCTGAAATTAAATTAGAAGAGTTTAAAACAGTAACAGCATTGTTTTTTGAAGCTAATTTTTCTTCAAAAATAGAGTTTGGTACCTGATTGTTTGAAAAAGAATTGAACGAATTTTGTTTTCCTGCTGTGAATGTTTTTTCAGCCACAGCCTGATTTTCATTTCTTTTTTCAGCTTGTAAAGCTTCATTATTTGAAAAAGAATTGAACGAATTTTGTTTTCCTGCTGTAAATGTTTTTTCAGCCACAGCCTGATTTTCATTTCTTTTTTCAGTTTGTAAAGCCTGATTGTTTGAATAAGAATTGAACGAATTTTGTTTTCCTGTTGTAAATGTTTTTTCAGCTACGGCTTGATTTTCATTTCTTTTTTCAGCTTGTAAAGCTTCATTATTTGAATAAGAATTGGAAGAGTTTTGTTTTCCTGTTGTAAATGTTTTTTCAGCCACAGCCTGATTTTCATTTCTTTTTTCAGTTTGTAAAGCCTGATTGTTTGAAAAAGAATTGAACGAATTTTGTTTTCCTGTTGTAAATGTTTTTTCAGCTACGGGTTGAATTTCATTTCTTTTTTCAGCTTGTAAAGCTTCATTATTTGAAAAAGAATTGAAAGAGTTTTGTTTTCCTGCTGTAAATGTTTTTTCAGCTACAGCCTGATTTTTATTTCTTTTTTCAGTTTGTAAAGCCTGATTGTTTGAAAAAGAATTGAAAGAGTTTTGTTTTCCTGCTGTGAATGTTTTTTCAGCCAGATCCTGATTTTCATTTCTTTTTTCAGCTTTTAAAGCCTGATTGTTTGAAAAAGAATTGAACGAATTTTGTTTTCCTGCTGTGAATGTTTTTTCAGCCACAGCCTGATTTGTATTTTTTGTTGTATTTTTTGATTTCTGGTCAGAAATACCGGAATTGATTTTAGTACTGAAATTTTTAGGAGTAATTGTTGTTCTATATGGATTGTTGTTTTGAGGATTATTAGATTCTTTTACGGTATTTTCTAAAGATGAATTTTCAACAACATCAGCCTTTTTTTCTGCATTATTTTCTTCAGTACCTATTTTTTTGTTACTCTCTGCGTTTTGTTTGTTTTCGTCAAGAACAACGTTTTTTTCTATCGATTCTTTATTTATTGTTTCAATTCCTGAATCAGAATTAAAACGTAAAACAGAAGGAAGCAATAGCCCTAGTAAAAGGCATGCAGCAGCAGACCACCAAAGAATTGCTCTTTTTTTCTTTTTGGGTTTATCAAGTTCTTCTTCAATTTTATTCCATAATTCGGGTGGTGGGACACTCGAAAAATTTTCCATTGATGAAAAAATATCTTCTATTTTCTGCTTTTTCATGCTGTTTTAAAATTTTTAATACTCAAAATTCTTTTTTGTAAAATTCTTTTGGCCCTGTTTAAATTTGATTTAGAAGTGCCTTCTGAAATTTTGAGTTGTTCTGCAATCTCTCTATGTTTCATTTTTTCAAAAACATATAAGTTAAAAACCATGCGGTATTGATCAGGTAAGTCCCGGATATATTCGAGTAATTTTTCTTGTGCTATCGGAATAATTTCTAATTCCTCTTCTTCCACAAAATCGGTATCAGGATCAAAAACATCCAAAAAGAAACTTTCTTTTTTTTTCTTATTTAAAGTTTCGATTAGTTTATTGATAAAAATTCGTTTCAGCCAACCTTCAAAACTGCCTTCAAATTTATATTGATGGATTTTTTGAAAAACAATAACAAACGCCTCTTGAAAAACATCTTTGGCATCGTCTTCATTTTTCATATATTTTAAGCAAATACCATACAAAACAGGAGAGAACAACTGATAAATTTTCAGTTGTCCTGCTCTGTCATTCTGTATGCATTGTTTAATGTATATGTCTAAATCGTCTTTCAAAAAGAGGGGTTGTTTGGTTTAGGCAAAAATAACTTTTTTTAGACTCTTAACCTATTTTTTATAGATAGTACGTGTACCATCAGAGTCATTACTTATGATTGTTAAGTTTTGATTATCAAGGTTTTCTATAATGTATGTTTTGCCTTCAAAAGAGATCAGATCCTTTTCTGACTGGTCAAAAAAACTGATCCCTTTTTTGATTTCATACGTACTGTTGCGAATCTCAACATCATCTTTGTAAGTGATGATTTTTCCATCATTGGTAAAAACTATTTTTTTATTGAATCCTATTGTTTTAGGAGTAGAAACATATGGATTATTTTCTCCGCCAATCGTTTTTTTCCAGACCCACGTATCAATAATGGGATTGGTTTTAGTTGTGTTAACTTCAAATGAATAAGAAGTTGTAAAAATGATAAGTACAATAAAAAGGAATAGTTTTTTTGTCATGATTTGTTTAAATTTTTAAGAGTACAATTTTGTCTTTAATTGCCTTCTTGAAAGCTTTCACTTCTGTACTTTGATCTGCTGTATCAGTATTGTCGATATAGATTTTTGTTGTACTGGCACCTTGGTGTAATTCAAAATAAACACCACCCTGATTTGCCGGGTCTGGAGATCCGTAGGTTTTGGTTTGGCCTTTTAAGTTTAAGATTTCAGTTGGGACACTTTTCAGGAACAACGTGTATTCACCCCTTTTTATTGTAGCAGTATATTTATATTGTCCAAATTCATAAATTCCGGTGGCTACATTTAGATATTTAAGAATATTGTAATCATTTAGTTGGAAAAAGTCATTAACACTGCCAAAAGTTCCAATAACAATATTGTCTTTGTTTTCTGTAGTTTTGTTAAAATAAATAGGTTTTGTCGTTTTAGGAATCAAAACATAATCAGCAGGATAGGTTGCAGTTGGACTAGTGGTCTCTCCGCTTTGTGGTCCGTGCTCATAAAAATTAACAACAATCTGGCAATTGTTTTCTACAATCGAAGTGATTTTTATACCGTAACCTGTGGTTGATTTTTGACCAGAATAAAGTCCAATCAAAAAGTTATTAGTGAAATTAATATTTGGATCACTGGCAACAGTACATGAATTAGCATGTTGTGTGAAATACTGATTCAGTTTTTCCTGGCTATTTACAATTATAGCTGCAGGATTGGGTAAGGCCTCTTTAATTGTATAGTTGCAGGAAAGAGGAAAGCCGGTAAATGAAACGTTAGTATATGTTCCACACGTATCTTGAGGTAAATCATCATTCAGTGAACACGCACTGAATCCAAAAGCTATAAATAAGCTTAACATTAACTTTTTCATGAATTTTATTATTAGGTTTATATTTAGTAGATGTAATTGTTTTAAAATGGTTGCGTTGAATTTTTTTAGATGACTGAATTGTTTATTTAATTTAGATTAGATACTAATTCATGAAATATTAATTGTAAAGAATAAGAACTACGTATTATTGCGTACTTTTACTTAAAAATTTACGTGTTTATGTTCGATTTTGTTCCGTTTCTGATGGTTTTCGTTTTGGCTTTATTCCTGGGCATTTACTTGGGCAGAGTTTTGTCTTCGGCTAAATTTGAATCAGAGAAAGTAAGTTTGAATGAAAAACTTAATGGAGCAAATTCGCAATTTCTATTGCAGAGAGAACAATTTCTAAACGAAAAGAACAGTTTTGAAAAACAGCTTCATTTAATCCATTCAGAGAAAGAAAATATTCGAAATGAGAAAGATAGTTTAGCAATTCAGCTATCAAAAAAAGAAGCTGATTTTGAAAATTTATGGGAACGCCACAAAGAACAAAAAGCAGAAATAACAGCACTGCAGGAAAAATTTACTAAAGAATTCGAAAATTTAGCCAATAAAATCCTCGAAGAAAAATCAGCAAAATTTACTGAGCAGAATTCCGTAAATATGAAAAATATCCTGTTGCCTCTGCAGGATAAAATTCAGGGTTTTGAGCAAAAAGTAGAACAAACTCATAAAGAAAGTATCGATTACCACGCAGCTTTGCGCCAGCAGATTTTAGGTTTGAGCGAAATGAATATTCAGATGAGCAAAGAGACTTTAAATTTGACCAGGGCGCTGAAAGGAGACAGCAAAATGCAGGGTAATTGGGGCGAACTGGTTTTAGAACGTGTTTTGGAAAAATCAGGACTGGAAAAAGGAAGGGAATATGAAGTTCAGCAAAGTTTTACCAATAATGAAGGGAATCGTGTTTTTCCTGATGTAGTCATTAATCTTCCCGACGGAAAAAAAATGATTGTCGACTCAAAAGTATCGCTAACCGCTTATGAAAAATGGATTAATGAAGAAGAGGAATTTCTTAAAGCTGATCTTTTAAAAGAACATGTCAACTCCATCAAACGGCATGTCGAGCAATTAGGGAGCAAGAACTATCATGATCTGTATCAAATTGAAAGTCCGGATTTTGTTTTGCTTTTTATTCCTATTGAACCCGCTTTTGCCATTGCTTTAAATCAGGATTCTAATTTGTACAATAAAGCTTTTGAGAAAAACATTGTTATTGTAACACCAACTACCTTATTGGCAACTTTACGAACGATTGATAGTATGTGGGCCAACCAGAAGCAACAGGAAAATGCTTTTGAGATTGCACGTCAGGCCGGAGCATTGTATGATAAGTTTGAAGGTTTTGTAGCTGATTTAGTAAAAATTGGAAATAAAATAAAAGATACCAAAACCGAATATGAAAATGCAATGAACAAACTTGTTGACGGGAAAGGAAACCTGATTTCGAGTGTTGAAAAGTTAAAAAAAATGGGAGCGAAAGCCAAAAAATCACTTCCTGAAAATATTATTACAAGAGCTTCAAACAATACTGATGAAAACCAATCTTTAAATTAAAAACAGTATGAAAAGAATTTTAATGATTATTGCCGTTGCTTGTGTGTTGATTGGAACAATATATTTTGCATTTATTTATTATGTGCCTTATAGCGAAGGTTATCGTTCAGGTGAATTAATTAAGTTGAGCCATAAAGGAGTTATGATGAAAACATGGGAAGGCGAGTTGAGCCAGGGCGTTTCCGGTTCGCAAATATTTCGTTTCTCTGTTTTAGACAGTGATAAAAAAGTGATTGATGACTTGAATGAGTTGCAAGGTCAATATGTAAAACTCACGTATGTCGAAAGATATAAAACCTTTAGCTGGTGGGGTGATACCCAATTTTTTATCACAGCTGTCCAAAAAGAAAATTCTCCTTTTAAATACAAATAATTATAATATGACTACAGATTTCAAACCCGTTTCTTCATCGAAAATAAGTATTTCAGAATTAATGCTTCCGTCACATACCAATTTTAGCGGTAAAATTCATGGAGGATATGTTTTGCAATTGCTGGATCAGATTGCTTTTGCCTGTGCTTCAAAATTTTGCGGGAATTATTGTGTAACGGCTTCTGTTGATACGGTAAACTTTTTAAAACCTATTGAAGTAGGCGAGTTGGTTACAATGAAAGCATCAGTAAATTATGTGGGTCGGAGTTCTATGATTGTAGGTATTCGTGTTGAGGCAGAGAACATTCAGACCGGGGCTGTCAAACATTGCAATTCATCCTATTTCACTATGGTTGCGAAAGACAAGGAAGGTAAAAGTGTTCAGGTTCCGGGACTAATTTTAACCAATTTGGATGAAGTACGCCGTTTTAGAAAATGTATCAAACAAATTGAAACCAAAAAAGAAATAGAAGAACATGCCAAAGAAGCAAAAGTGAATTCTATCGAAGATTTGGCTAGTTTAGATAAATATAATGTGTTGTTGGAAATTGGATAGTATGATAAAATATATTTACAGCAAACCTTATTTTTTATTTTTAGCCTTTATAACGATTCTTTTAATAATTGGGTTTATAAATATTAAAGAGATGTTGGATATCAATATTCATGATACCTATTTGGTTATTTCTTATTTAGATTTTGCTTTACTTTCATCGTTTATTTATGGCGCTTTAGGACTAATTTATTTTGCTCTGATAAGATTTAATTTATCATTGATAAAATGGATGACGATTGCCCATGTAATTATTTCGATAGGAGGTTATTGTTCAATAGCCAGTTTTTTTCTGCTTATTAGGGAAACAGCTCCGGGAGATTTTGAAACTCTTTTAGATGATATGCATTTTAATGAAAGAATAAATTGGGGAATATTTATAACTTCATTTATAATAATCATCACTCAGATTTTATTCTTTATAAATGCAATTTATGCTCTAATAAAAGGCAGAAGATAATAGTAAAAAATTCACAAATATTTAGCATTAAATCCTCAACTCTATCCCTCGGATTTTCGTAACTTTAAGTACATGGTTGTATTACTATGTTTTACGGAGTTACGCCATTCGATTTTTTTAATCTGATTCATTTCAGCTTTTCTTTCTTTAAATAAAACCGAATGATATAATTGTTTAATTGCAGACGATTATGAAAAAAACTATTTTATTTATTCTGCTATTTACCACTTATTCTATTATTGCTCAGGAAAAAATAACTACCAGCAAAGCAATAATAAATTTTGAAGCTTCAGTGCCATTTTTTGAAGAAATAAAAGCGGTAAACAGTTCGGTTTTGATTATTTTGGAGCCCAAAACAAGTACTTTTTTATGTACTGTTATCATGAGAGATTTTCATTTTAAACTGGATTTGATGGAAGAGCATTTCAATGAAAATTATATCGAAAGCAACCGGTACCCTAAAGCTTTTTTTAAAGGAAAAATCGAAAAATTTGATTTAAAAGACATTGATGAAGTTGAAAAAGAATACGTAATTAAAGGTAGATTAATGATTCGTGGAAAATCTAAAGAAATAGTGGTAAAGGCAATGTTAAAAAAAGCCAATGGAGGAATACGAATTACATCAGATTTTCCAATTTCTACTGCTGATTTTGATATTGAAATTCCGGACAGAATAGCTTCAAAAATTGGAAAAATTGCAAAAACTCAATTAAACGGAGTTATTGGTGGTGATGAACAAAATCTACTGACTCTAAAATAAAAATTAATTTTTAAGGCAAACAATTAGAAAGCGCTGTTTTTAAATCTTCATAAAGGAAATGAACACCTGCTTTTTTAATTTTTTCCGATGAAACTCTTTGACCGTTTAGGACGGCAACACTCATTTCTCCTAAAAATAGTTTAAGGATAAATGCAGGGATTTTAGGAAGCCAAATCGAATATCCATACAAATTGGCAAGTGTTTTAGATAATATTGCGTTTGTAGTATTGTCTAAAACAGTTGCATTATAAGCACCATTTATTTGCTCATCCTGAATGGCTTTTAAATAAATAATGCATAAATCTTCAATGTGAATCCAGGGCAAATATTGTTTTCCGGTTCCTAATACTGTTCCAAATCCGATTTTAAAACCCGGTGTAAGTTTTTTTAAAAAACCTTCATTTCTTCCTAATACAATTCCTGTTCTGATTTTTACAGTTCTAATTCCTAAAGATTCAATTTTATCAACGGCTTGTTCCCATTTTTGACAAGTCATTCCTAAAAAATCATTTGCCGGAGGGGTGCTCTCTGTACAAATTTCATTGCTTGTTGCTGCTCCGTAAATTCCAATTGCTGACGCAGAAACAAATGCATGCAATGATTTATTGTTTTTTTGAAGAACTGAATGAATAAGTTCAATGGGTTTGGTGCGACTTTCTAAAATATCTTTTTTGCGTTTGGCTGTCCATCTTTTCTCTACAATTCCTTCGCCTGCTAAATGGATAATATAATCTGCTTTAAGAATGGCCTCTTCGTCAATATAATTACGTTCCAAATCCCATTTGTAATAGGTTATGGCACCGGAGTTATTATTGTCACTTCTGCTTAGAATATATACAGAGAAACCATTAGAAATCAATATGTCGGTAAGATATTTACCGATAAATCCGGTACCGCCAGTTAATAAAACATTTTTTGCCATGATAGTTTATAATATATTTAACAGAAGGTTTTGTTTAACGATACACAAATATAGTTAAACATTGCGTACCTTTAAGGCAAATTCTAAATTTAATGAAATGGCAACTAAAAATAAGATAATCACAAAGGATGATATCGTTTCAAAATACATGAATGAGGTTTTGGAAAAAGGAGAAAAGCCAAAATCAGTTTATCTTTTTGCAAAGCATAATCACTTTACAGAAGCTGAGTTTTATACTTTTTTTGGAACACTTGAAAGTTTAGAAAAAGAAATTTTTAGACTGTTTTTTGAAAATTCTTTTAATTTACTGCATCAGCATGAAGACTATCCGCAATATGATATGAAGAATAAAATGCTGAGTTTTTATTTCACTTTTTTTGAAATTTTGACAGCCAACAGAAGTTACGTTTTACAATCTTTAAAACGGGACAGAAATCCATTAAAGAATTTAGTACAGCTGACGACACTTCGCGAAGCATTTAAAAATTATGTTTCCGAAATCCTGACTGATGATTACAGGCTGGAGCAGGAGAAATTGCAAAAATATCAGGAAAAAGCCATTCAGGAAAGTGCCTGGCTGCAGCTGATGATGACCATAAAATTCTGGATGGACGATGATTCTGCAGCATTTGAAAAAACAGATATTTTTATAGAAAAATCTGTAAATGCTTCATTCGAATTAATGAATGTTAAACCATTAAACCATCTGATTGACTTTGGGAAATTCCTTTTCAAAGAAAAAATATACAGCAAATAAATGAAAACAATCGATTATATACCCACGTCAAAAATTGAAAGAGCCAGCAAATTGGTACAGACCGGTGCAAAAATAGGTGTTAACTATGTGAAGCATTATGCTGAAAAAATGGTTAATCCAGACTTGACCCGAGATAAACTCAATGAAAATAATGCTGAAGATATTTACGATGGCTTAAAAAGCCTAAAAGGAAGCGCTTTAAAAGTCGCGCAGATGCTGAGCATGGACAAGAATTTTCTGCCTCAGGCGTATGTAGAGAAGTTCTCTTTGTCGCAGTTTTCTGTTCCGCCACTTTCAGCTCCATTGGTTTTAAAAACATTTAAAAATAATTTAGGCAAAACACCTTATGAAATCTTTGATGAATTCAATGCCAATTCTGTCAATGCGGCAAGTATTGGTCAGGTTCATCTGGCTGTTAAAAACGATAAAAAACTAGCCGTTAAAATTCAATATCCGGGTGTTGCCAATAGTATTTCGTCAGATTTGGCTTTGGTCAAACCTATTGCGATTCGAATGTTTAATTTACAAGGAAAAGATTCTGATAAATATTTTAAGGAAGTTGAAGACAAACTGATTGAAGAAACCAATTATTTACTGGAACTCAAACAAAGCCAGGAAGTGGTTGCGGCCTGCAGTAAAATCGAAAACATTCTTTTCCCAAACTATTATCCTGAATTTTCATCAGAGAAAATCATCACGATGGACTGGATGACCGGAATTCATCTTTCTGAGTTTACGGCAAAAGATTTTGATCGTGAAACCGGAGATAAAATTGGTCAGGCACTTTGGGACTTTTATATGTACCAGATTCATGTTTTGCGAAAAGTTCACGCTGATCCGCATCCCGGAAATTTTCTCGTTGACGATCAAAACCATTTGATTGCAATTGATTTTGGATGTATGAAACAGATTCCAAATGAATTTTATGTACCGTATTTCGAGTTAATCAACAAAAACGTCATTAGCGATAAAAATCGATTCAACGAGAAATTATTCGAATTAGAGATTCTTCGACCAGATGATTCACCTGCAGAAATCGAGTATTTTACAGAGATGTTTCATGATTTGTTATCGCTTTTCACGAAACCGTTTCAGGACGAAACCTTCGATTTTGCTGATGTAACTTTCTTCGAAAATATCGCAAAATTAGGAGAACGTTTTTCTAACGATACTAATCTTAAAAAAATGAATGGGAATCGCGGTTCCAAACATTTTATTTATATGAATCGTACTTTTTTCGGTTTGTATAATCTGATGTTTGATTTGAAAGCAAAAATTGTGGTTAACCAATTTCAAAAATACAAATGACAAAAGAGGAAATGACCGACCTGGAAAAAGACAGAATCATAGAAATGGCATGGGAAGACCGAACAACTTTTGATGCTATCTTTATACAATTTGGTTTAAAAGAACAGGAAGTTATCGATTTAATGCGAATCGAAATGAAAGCTTCAAGTTTTAAAATGTGGCGCGAACGTGTTCAGGGAAGGAAAACGAAGCATGAAAAACTCAGAGACTTTAAAGAAGGTCGTTTTAAATGTTCCAGACAAAGACATATAAGTCATAATAAAATTTCGAAAAGATGAAGAATATCCTAATTATTGGAGGCAGCAAAGGTATCGGTAATGCGGTATTACAGCAGCAGTTAGAAAACAACAATGTATTCAATATCAGTCGAAACGAGCCAAATATTAATCATCCGAACCTGACTCATTTTAATTTGGATGTGTTGAAGGATGAACTTCCTGATATCGAAAATATAGACACTTTGATTTATTGTCCGGGATCGATTACTTTAAAACCTATTTCGGGCTTAAGTGTTGATGATTTCAGGAATGATTTTGAAATCAATGTCATTGGTGCCGTAAAAGTAATTCAGAAATACCTGCCAGTTTTAAAAAAAGGCAATCTGCCTTCCATTGTTTTGTTCAGTACCGTTGCTGCAAAATTAGGGATGCCTTTTCACGCCAGTATCGCAACTGCAAAAGCAGGTGTTGAAGGTTTGGTAAAATCACTTGGAGCTGAATTGGCTCCCACAATACGTGTCAATGCAATTGCACCCACAATTACCGAAACGTCACTTTCAGCTTCAATACTGCGAAACGATCGTATGAAAGAAAATATGATTGAACGCCATCCCATGAAAAGTTATTTAAAACCTGATGAAGTGGCTAATATGGTTGATTTCCTAATCTCTGAAAAAGCAAATTCTATTTCAGGTCAGGTTTTCGAAATGGATTATGGTCTGGTGAGTTTTAAAATCTAAAAAACATGAAAATTCTCTTAACAGGCGCTACAGGTTACATAGGAAAACGTATTTTACCTATTTTAGTGGATAAAGGGCATGATGTAATTTGCTGTGTAAGAGATAAAAACAGATTTTATATTCCGGAAGATTTTCAGGAAAAAGTACAGGTTATCGAAGTTGATTTTTTAGATAAAGAAACTTTAATAAATATTCCAACAGATATTGATGCCGCTTTTTATCTTATCCATTCGATGTCCGGTTCTGATACCAATTATGATGAACTGGAAAGCATTTCGGCAACGAATTTTTCTGAAAGAATCAATCAAACCCAGGCACAGCAAATCTTATATTTAAGCGGAATTGTAAATGATAAATCGCTCTCAAAACATCTGTCTTCCCGAAAAAATGTCGAAAGCATTTTAGCGAAATCAAAAGTTCCGTTGACGACGTTAAGAGCAGGAATTATAGTAGGATCCGGAAGTGCTTCTTTCGAAATTATCCGTGATCTGGTCAACAAACTTCCGGTCATGATTACTCCCAAATGGCTCAATACAAAATGCCAGCCTATTGCCATCAATGATGTATTGGAATTCCTCTCAAAATCACTTTTAAATCCGGTTACTTACAACCAGAGTTTCGATATTGGAGGTCCGGATATTCTAACCTACAAGGAAATGTTACTGGCTTTCGCCGAAGCAAAAAACCTAAAAAGATATATTTTTACCATTCCGGTCATGACACCTAAACTGTCATCGTACTGGCTGTATTTTGTAACCTCGACCTCTTATAAACTGGCAGCAGCCTTAGTTAGCAGCATGAAAGTTGAGGTGATTTGCAGTGATCATCGCATCAACGAACTTTTAGGCGTAAAGCCAATTCCTTACAAAGAAGCACTTTCCAGGGCTTTATCAAAAGTTGGGGAAGACAAAGTAATATCAAGCTGGAAAGATTCCCTGATCAGCGGCAGGTTTAGCCAAAGCATTTCAGGATATTTAAAGGTGCCTAAAAAAGGCTGTTACATTGACCGAAGAAAAAAAGAAATTCTGGATCGCGACTATACGATTAATCAAATCTGGTCGATAGGAGGGGAAACCGGCTGGTATTATGGCGATTGGCTCTGGAGTTTCAGAGGCTTTATCGATAAGTTATTTGGTGGTGTAGGTTCCCGTCGTGGACGAACCAATAAACATACTATTTATGCCGGCGATGCACTCGATTTTTGGCGCGTTCTGTATGCCAATAAAAAAGAAGGAAAACTGATCTTATACGCCGAAATGAAACTACCCGGCGAAGCATGGCTCGAATTTAAGATCATTCACAATACGTTATATCAGGCGGCGACTTTTAAGCCAAAAGGAATCTTAGGAAAATTATATTGGTATTCCGTACTGCCTTTTCACGGCTTTATCTTCAACGGAATGCTGAATAAACTCATTAAATAGTTTCAGGAGCTATTTCCAGCTGTCTACTGTATCTTTTGTGGTCTCGTTTTTTTTAAAACGAGACCACAAAAGGATGCCGTTCCAATCTGGGCTAGGGCATTAATTTTCATAAGAGGTTTTTCATGATTTATGAATCGTATTTTTTTACAGTTTGTAAGAAAAAATAAATATATTTGGGAGAAATAATACGAAACAAAACATGCGCATAACATACCAATTTGGAATAAAATGAGTTGAATTTATGCGTATATAAACTAGTTGGCAGTAATTTTAACGGAAATCAGAAAATTGAGACAAATCAAGACATTTAGTGATGACAGACTTGACAATATGTGTTCATATTGTGGAGAAAAACC
>NZ_CAIJDP010000070.1 GCF_903819435.1 Flavobacterium salmonis
ATTACGGCAAAACCTATTACAGTAACGGCAGATGCTTCACAAACAAAAGTTTATGGAACAGTAAATCCTGTTTACACTTATACGGTTTCTCCAAGTTTAGTAAGTGGCGATTCTTTCACTGGAACTTTAACCAGAGCTACTGGAGAGAATATTGGAAACTATGCTATCACACAAGGAAGTTTGAGTGCTGGATCTAATTATACCATTACTTATGTAAGCAAAGATTTTACTATTACGGCAAAACCTATCACAGTAACAGCAAATGCTTCACAAACCAAAGTATATGGAACAACAGATCCTGTTTTTGCTTATACGGTTTCTCCAAGTTTAGTAAGTGGTGATTCTTTCACTGGAGCTTTAAGCAGAACTGCTGGAGAGAACGTGGGTGTTTACACTATCACACAAGGTACCTTAAGTGCCGGTGGAAATTATACCATTATGTATAATGGCTCAAATTTTACTATTACGAAAGCAGATCAGGTAATTACCTGGAATCAGACTTTGGGATTAGGTTGTAATGGAGAAACTAGTATTGTTTTGACTGCTGTTGCTAATAGTGGTTTAGCTGTAAATTATGCTTCTTCCAATACTAACATTGCTACTGTTTCAAATAATTCATTAATTTTCCAAAATTATGGGTCTGCAACTATAACAGCTTCGCAACCAGGCAACATGAATTACAACGCAGCTCCGGCTGTAGTTTTACCGGTAGTATCTAGTCAGCCTAACCTGATTAGAAAACAATTTGAAAATATTATATTCTTTGACAATAGTTCTAAGAGTTTTAAATCGTATAGCTGGTATAAAAATGGGGTTTTAGTTCCGGGTCAAACTTCACAATATTTCAAAGAAAGTGCTGCCTTGAATGGAACTTATTATGCCGTAGCAACAAAATTAGACGGAACATTAATTACAACCTGTACGTTGACTTTCTCTCCAACAATAGAAGAAGAGTACATAAGAATTGTTCCAAACCCTGTTAGAAGCAATGCAAGTTTCCAATTGATAACGAATGTTAGTACAAGCAGATTACAAAATGCACGTGTTGAACTTTATAATTTAACAGGTAACTTACTGACTACTATTACAAACCCAAGTCAAAATACTATTGACATGAGTGCTCCGAGCGTTGAAGGAATTTATATTGTAAAAATGACCTTAGCAAATGGTAAATATTTTACAAAAAACCTTCTCGTTAAAAATTAAAAATAATTTACAGAATATGACATCCTCATTTTTAATGAATGAGGATGGATTATTCTAATTTAAAAACAAGTATGAAATCGTCATTAACAACAAATTTGTGTGAACAAAAAGCAATGAGTAAAAAGGCGATAACGTATAGGGACACTAAAAAATAAATTTTACATCTATGAAACTCAATATTAAAAACATAATTGGAACTATAGCTTTCTTAATTTCCCAAGGAATAGCTGCACAGTTTTATGTAGGTATACAGTCGGGAATAGGGAATATTCAGAGTGATATTACTGGTATACAAACAGGTAATCGCCTTGGCGGAGCTGTAAAAGCAGGTTATATCTACTCTTTAAATACTCATTTTGGTATTGGTTCAGGGCTAGAGTTCTCACAATACAAACAAGAAGTTTCTTTGTCTCAGCCTTCTGCAACACTTTCTACTTTTGAAGTTGATGCTTCAACTTCAGCATTTGTTTATAACGTTACTACCAACAATTATAGAGAAAAACAAACTTTACATGCTGTGCAAATCCCTCTTTTTGTGCAGTATAAAACAAATATTAACAAGGGTATTGATTTTAATTTTAGAGCCGGAGCTAAATATTTTTTACCTGTAAACTATAAAATTAAAGCAACAGCCGATTACGTAAATGGCAGCGCTTATTATCCAGATGTAAACCTGACTATTGATGATTTACCAGAATATGGTTTTGGTGGCCAGGATAATTATTCCTCATCAGGAGAGTATAAAACGAAAGGAATTATAATGAGTTCTTTTGAGTTAGGATTTACATTTGATATGGGAAGGAAGAATTCGTTATATGCGGCCATGTTTCTGGAAAATGGATATGGTACAATTTTAGACCAAAACAAGAATGAATCCTATATTGGTTATAACCCAACATCTGCATCTGATAGGAAAACTAATGGCTTGTACAGTACTGATAAAGATGCTGAAATTAAACCTGTAGCTTTTGGTGTAACACTAGGATGGAATTTTAAATAAGTTCATTTTTTAAAATAATACGAAAGGTCTTGAGTCAAAATCAAGGCCTTTTTTTTTTTGCAACACATTCTCTTTTCAAAGTATTCTTTTGAACTGTGTTTGCAACTTGCAGATGGTGTTTATTTTGTTTATGAAAAAGCTTCTATACTCCTTTAACCTCATAGAGGGAAAAATCCAATGATTTCCCCTCTTCTTTATAGTAAGTTTATTTTATGCCGTTTTAAAACGGCACATCACTGTCATCATCGTCATCATTTAAATTACTTCCGAAAGCTTCATTCGCAGAAGGAAGGTTTTTAGTGATAAAAGGGTTGTCATCGTGATTCATTTTTGATGGTAAATCATCATAGCTGCCTGAAAAATCATCAAGGTTATCGAATTTCCCAAGGTGCCCTATAAATTTTAAACGAACATTTTCGATGCCACCATTACGATGTTTTGCGATCATGATTTCTGCCTGACCAGCGGTTGGCGAAGCTTCATCATCATCCCATTCGTCAATTTTGTAATATTCTGGTCGGTATAAAAACGAAACAATATCAGCATCCTGCTCAATTGCTCCAGATTCACGAAGATCTGAAAGTAAAGGACGTTTGCTGGATCCACGTGTTTCTACAGCACGCGATAATTGAGAAAGTGCAATTACCGGAACATTAAGTTCTTTTGCCAAAGCTTTTAAGTTTCGGGAAATGGTAGAGATTTCCTGCTCACGATTTCCTCCACCTTTATTATTTCCTCCTGCAGTCATTAACTGTAAATAATCGACAATGATAATTTTAATACCGTGTTGCGAAGCTAAACGACGGCATTTTGCTCTTAAATCGAAAATAGAAAGCGATGGGGTATCATCAATAAATAAAGGGGCTTTTTCTAAGTCCTTTACTTTGGTACTCAACATAGTCCATTCGTGAGGTTCTAATTTACCAGTACGTAATTTCTCTGATGACAATCCTGTTTCAGACGAAATTAACCTGGTAATCAACTGAACAGATGCCATTTCCAGAGAGAACAAGGCTACTGCGTGTCCAAATTGAATAGCAATATTTCTGGCCATAGAAAGTACAAACGCCGTTTTTCCCATCGCAGGTCTTGCTGCAATAATAATTAAATCACTGGGTTGCCATCCGGAAGTCAGTTTATCTAAATTAGTAAAACCGGTTTCCACACCACTTAATCCCTCTTTTTTAGAAATTTCTTCAATTTTCTTTTTAGCTTGTAAAACTAAACTTTGTGCAGTTTCAGAACTACGTTTGATATTTCCCTGAGTTACTTCATATAGTTTTGATTCGGCCTGGTCTAATAAATCGAAAACATCCGTAGTTTCGTCATACGATGCCTCAATAATTTCAGATGAAATTCGAATTAAACTTCTTTGGATAAACTTTTGAAGAATGATACGTGAATGAAATTCGATGTGTGCCGAAGACGCAATTTTTTGTGTAAGCTGTATTAAATAAAAATCACCTCCAACTAATTCTAATTTGCCATTCTTTTTTAACTGACTTGATACCGTAAGTAAATCAATTGGCTGCGTTTCTGTAAAAAGCTGTATAATGGCTTCAAAAATATGTTTGTGTGCCTCTTTGTAAAAAGCATCCGGCTGTAAAATATCAATTACATCATCAACCCCTTTTTTATCAATCATCATAGCACCAAGCACAGCCTCCTCTAAATCAAGAACTTGCGGTGGCAATTTTCCTTTCTCCAGATTAATAATAGTGGTTTTATCTACCTTTACAGGGTTTATATTTTTGAAATTTTCCATATAGCGAAATTAGCGAAATTAAAAAAAACATTACTATTGAGTTATAAGTAATAATTGTTTATAAATAAGTATTTTTTGTTCATAACCAAAAAAAATCCGAAACTGTAAGGTTTCGGATTTTAAATCAATTTATATAAATTTATTCCTTATACTCACCCATATTACTGTACTTGTCCATTCTTTGGGCAATTAAGTCGGCTGTTGATAAATCTTTCAATTCGTTATATCCTTTCGTAATATATTCAGCTACGGTTTTAAAAGTAGTTTCTCTGTCATAATGTGCTCCGCCAAGTGGTTCCGGAATAACATCATCAACTAATTTTTGCTTTTTCATGTCAGATGAAGTCAATTTTAAAGCATCAGCAGCACGTTCTTTGTACTCCCAGCTTTTCCATAAAATTGAAGAACATGATTCTGGAGAAATTACAGAATACCAGGTATTTTCTAACATATAAACTTTATCTCCAACACCTATTCCTAAAGCTCCGCCTGAAGCTCCTTCTCCAACAATAATCGTAATAATTGGCACTTTAAGGCGAACCATTTCGAAAATATTCCTTGCGATTGCTTCTCCCTGCCCTCTTTCTTCAGCTTCTAGTCCGGGATATGCACCCGGTGTATCTACTAAAGTTAAAACCGGGATTCCGAATTTCTCTGCCATTTTCATCAAACGTAAAGCTTTGCGGTATCCTTCAGGATTTGCCATACCAAAATTACGGTACTGACGTGTTTTTGTATTAAAGCCTTTTTGTTGTCCCACAATCATAAACGACTGACCGTTTATTTTTCCAAGGCCTCCCACCATAGCTTTATCATCCTTAAAGTTTCTGTCTCCATGAAGCTCTAAAAAAGTTTCGCCGCAAATGGCTCTGATATAATCTAAAGTATAAGGTCTGTTTGGATGCCTTGACAATTGTACTCGCTGCCAGGCCGTAAGGTTTTTGTATATATCTTTCTTAGTTTGTTCTAATTTCTTGTTGATTTCCTTACAAGTTGGCGTAACATCAACGTCAGATTCTTTTCCAATTATAACACACTTTTCTAATTGTTCTTCAAGTTCTTTTATTGGAAGCTCAAAATCTAAATATTCCATGGATTTTTGAATTTTGTTTTTAAATCGAACCGCAAATATAAAAATATTATATCATTGGTATAAATAATTTGTATTTAAATAGAATAATGCAAAATAAACATAAGGTAAATATTACACTTTTTCTTTGTTTTTATAATGTTTGAAAACACCGTTTAAAATAACTGTAATTACAATTATCAGAGCGCCAATATAAAATTCAGTACTCATTTTTTCTTTTCCTCCCAAAATAAAATAGGCAAGCATAATTCCGTAAACAGGTTCTAAATTAGTCGTTAACATTACTGTATAAGGTGTTAATTTCTGCATTACTTTTACCGATGCCGTAAAAGCATAAGCAGTACAAACCGAAGCTAAAATAAGTAACAGCCCCCAATTGTTTAATGACATGGTAAAAAAATCAGCTGTGAATTTTCCCTGCACCAAAAAATAAATGGATATAAAGAAAACTCCTGCACCAAATTCATAAAATGTAATAACAGAAGGCTGATGATCAGAAATCAATTTCCCATTCATTAAAGTAAATAAAACCCCTAAAATAATCGAAGCCAAAGCGTAATACATTCCATTCAGATATTTTACTTCAACCTGCATAATCAAAGCTAAGCCTCCAATGATTATTAATCCAAAAAAAACTTCATACCACAATATTTTCCTTCCATAAAAAAGAGGTTCTAACAATGATGCAAAAAAAGCACCCAGAGAGAATATTGACAATGTTATCGAAACATTAGAAACATGAATTGCTTTAAAAAAGAAAATCCAATGAAGCGCTATTAATAATCCGACAAAAATTAATTTAGCAAAAGACTTTCCTGATATGACAAAAGATTGTTTTTTATAAACTATAAAAGCAGCCAGAAAAACTCCGGCAAGCAGCATTCTGTACCAAACCAGATTCTCTGCATCAATAGTTATTAAAGCGCCTAAAATTGCTGTAAACCCCCATATAAAAACAATTAAATGAAGATTTAAATAACTTTTTAAATTATCGTTTCGCATTACGTAATAAGTAAACTGCCAAAATTCCAAATACAATATTCGGAAACCAAACAGCTAATAAAGGTGAAAATGTAGATTTTTCGGCAAGTGTACCAAATATTTTATCAAAAAAAACAAATGAAAATGCAATTGCAATTCCAATTGCAAGATTAGTTCCCATTCCGCCACGGCGTTTCATTGACGAAACTGCAACTGCAATAATAGTTAGAATAAAAGCTGAAACCGGTACACTGTATTTTTTATAAAGCACTACTAAATAAGTATTGATGTTTCCGGAACCTCTTTTTCTTTCCTTTTCAATAAAATCGATTAATTTTCCGAGTGAAAGTGTTTCGGCAATGTAAACCACCGGGGTTAAATCTGCCAGTTCAAACTTAAAATGAACTTTTTTGTCTGGAGATTTTTCAATTTTATCATTCAATTCCCCAAGAGTTCTCTTGGTATAATCATACAAAATATAGGTTTTCTTTTTAGGATCCCAGGTAATTCGGCTTGCGGTAATTTTATAAGTCAGTTTGTCCTTTTCAAAATGTTCCAATGAAAAATTAAAAGCTGTTTTAGTCTCCTCATTAAAACTATTTACAAAAATAAAATCGTTGTCATTTATTTGTCTGTAAACATTCGTGTTTTCACCACGCATCAGTTGTTTTCCATTCCCTTTTAGATACGTATACCTAAAATTATTAAACCCTTCACTGGCTGCCGGAACTATAAAGAAACCCATTAAAAGAACAAAAACAGAAACAATAGAAGCCCCAATAATGTAAGGCCTTAAAAAACGTGTAAATGAAATTCCCGAACTTAAAACCGCAATAATCTCTGTATTATTGGCCAGTTTAGAAGTAAACCAGATTACTGATAAAAATAAAAATATCGGAAACAAGGAGTTCGCAAAATAAACCGTAAAATTGTAATAATAAATCGCAATTTCGGTAAACGGAATTTTGTTCTCCAGCATTTTATTCACCTTTTCAGAAACGTCAATTACAATCCCAATCGGAATAAATAAAAGAATCATCACCGAAAAAGTGGCTAAATATCTTTTTAAAATATACTTATCTATTATCGTTAACATAAAACTTTTGTTTCAGGTTCAAAAGTTTCAAGTTTTAAGTTTCAGGTTTCAGTTTCTCTACAGAAACCTGAAACCTGAAACAAAAATAACCTGAAACATTTTTTATAGTCTTTGACTCATATTTTTAACCATCATTTCTTTCCATGGTCTAAAATCTCCTGCTAAGATATGTCTTCTGGCTTCACGAACCAACCACATATAAAAACCAAGATTATGAATCGTTGCAATTTGTTTTCCTAAATATTCGTTGGCTGCAAACAAATGACGTAAGTATGCTTTTGTATATTCTGTATCTACAAAAGTATGTCCCATTTCATCAATTGGAGAAAAGTCAGCTTCCCATTTTTTATTTTTGATATTGATTGTTCCGTTTGCAGTAAACAACATTCCGTTTCTCGCATTACGCGTTGGCATCACACAATCAAACATATCAATTCCTAACGCAATATTTTCCAAAATATTAATTGGCGTTCCAACTCCCATTAAATAACGGGGTTTGTCTTCCGGAAGAATTTCGCAAACCACTTCTGTCATCGCATACATTTCCTCAGCAGGCTCCCCTACTGATAGTCCTCCGATTGCATTTCCCTGCTGACCTGAATTAGCAATATATTCAGCAGATTGACGACGCAGATCTTTATAAGTACTTCCCTGAACAATAGGAAAAAACGTTTGTTCGTATCCGTATTTATAAGGAACTTTATCTAAATGGTTAATACAACGATCCAGCCATCGGTGTGTCATGTGCATAGATCGCTGTGCGTATCTGTAATCACAAGGATACGGTGTACATTCGTCAAAAGCCATAATGATATCGGCTCCAATGGTACGCTGAATTTCCATTACATTCTCCGGAGTAAAAAAGTGATACGAACCATCAATGTGTGATTTAAACTTTACTCCTTCTTCCTTAATTTTTCTGTTATTCGAAAGAGAATATACCTGATATCCTCCTGAATCAGTCAAAATATTACGATCCCAATTCATGAACTTATGCAGTCCACCTGCTTTTTCCAAAATCTCCGTTTGTGGACGCAAGTACAGATGGTATGTGTTTCCGAGAATAATATCCGGATTAATATCGTCTTTCAATTCACGCTGATGTACGCCTTTTACAGAAGCAACTGTTCCAACAGGCATAAAGATAGGCGTTTCAATTACGCCATGATCTGTAGTAATACTCCCCGCTCTTGCTTTAGACTGCGGATCTTTTTGTAATAAATCAAACTTCATCTGTTTCTTTTTTCAGAGCGCAAAGATAGATTAATTTGAGGGAATTTTTATTAATTAGAAAATTTGTCAATTAGAAAATCAGATAATGTTTTTCAAGGACTTGAAACATTAAACCTTAACCACTGAATTTTCAGATTTTGCACCTGGTCTTTCAAATTTATTTTGGGCGTTCCCTACGGTCGGGCTATTCGCTGTATTCCCAATAACAAAAACTACGGCTAAAAAGCCTTGTTTTTCTAAATCGGGAGATGTCGCTGCTATCCCTAACGCAAGACCAGGATTTATCTATTACCAACAATAATCAAATGTAAAACTTACAACAATCACAATAGTAAAATATAACAATGTAAATGGTTTCCTTTTATAATTTTATAAGAAATAATTATCAACTAAACATTAGAAATCATGATAAACTCAGAAGAAAAAACAGATCAGATTAAGGATGCTCAAATTGAAAAAAACATCGAAAGAAATCTGGAAAACTTAGATTATCCTCCAACCGAAGACATTTACAATCAGGAAGAAAACCTCGAAGACATTGATCCGGAAGGGATCTCAGGAGAAAAACTCATTATAAATCAGGAAGATCATGAGTGGAAACAAAACAGTGACAAAATCGGAAATGATTTAGATATTCCGGGTTCTGAGCTTGATGATGAACAGGAAGAAATTGGATCGGAAGACGAAGAAAACAATTTCTACAGCGAAGGCGACACAAAATAACAATACATTAATTTCATTCCAAACAAAGCTCCATGATAGGGCTTTGTTGTTTTAAATTTTCGTCAAAAGACAATCAAATACAGATCTCTAATTCAAAAAACTTAAAACATTTCAACGTTTTTTTCAAGATCAATAAAAAAACTACCTGAATTTAACAATTACGGCAAACTAAAGCAAAAAATCATTTGTCTTACCGCAAAATAAAATTTACTTTTGCACCAGTTTAACTTTTACATATAAAATGAAGCCTAACACACAACAATTAAGCGATTTAACTATCCAAGTAAGAAGAGATATTCTTCGAATGGTACATGCTGTCAACTCAGGTCACCCAGGTGGTTCACTAGGTTGTACTGAATTTTTGGTAACGCTATACCAAAATATTATGGAACGCAAAGAAGGTTTTGATATGGACGGAATTGGAGAAGACCTATTCTTTCTTTCAAACGGACATATTTCACCTGTATTTTATAGCGTTTTAGCACGAAGCGGTTATTTCCCTGTTTCAGAACTTGCAACTTTCAGACTATTAAACTCTCGTTTGCAAGGTCACCCAACAACACATGAAGGTTTACCTGGTGTTCGTATGGCTTCTGGTTCATTAGGACAAGGTTTATCTGTAGCTCTTGGAGCAGCTCAGGCTAAAAAATTAAATGGCGATAATCACTTAATCTTCACTTTACACGGAGACGGTGAATTACAGGAAGGTCAGAACTGGGAAGCTATCATGTATGCTTCTGCTAAAAAAGTAGACAACCTGATTGCAACTATCGATGTTAACGGAAAACAAATTGACGGAACAACTGACGAAGTTTTAGCAATGGGAAGTATTCGAGCTAAATTTGAAGCTTTTGACTGGGATGTTTTAGAAATTGCTGAAGGAAATAATATCGATGCTATCATTGCAGGTTTAACTGATGCTAAATCGAGAACAGGAAAAGGAAAACCGGTTTGTATTTTATTACATACTGAAATGGGTAATGGTGTTGACTTTATGATGCATACACATGCATGGCACGGAAAAGCACCAAACAACGATCAGTTAGCGGCTGCATTGGCTCAAAACTATTCTGCAGATCAAATCGATTATTAAAAAAAAGCTTTAAGCCAAAAGCAATAAACGACATGTTTATTATCTAAAGCCTATCGCCCAAAGCAAAAAAACAAAATGAAAAAATATACAAATACAGGAAGTAAAGATACCCGTTCAGGTTTTGGAGCGGGAATGACTGAATTAGGTCAAAAAAACGAAAAAGTAGTAGCCCTTTGTGCTGATTTAATTGGATCATTAAAATTTGATGAATTCAAAAAAAATCACCCGGAGCGTTTTTTCCAAATCGGAATTGCAGAAGCGAACATGATTGGAATCGCTGCAGGTTTAACCATTGGAGGAAAAATTCCTTTTACAGGAACTTTCGCTAACTTTTCTACAGGAAGAGTTTACGATCAAATTCGTCAATCTGTTGCTTATTCTGATAAAAACGTAAAAATTTGCGCTTCTCACGCTGGTCTAACCCTTGGAGAAGACGGAGCAACTCACCAGATCTTAGAAGATATAGGATTAATGAAAATGTTACCTGGAATGACTGTAATCAACACTTGCGATTACAATCAGACAAAAGCTGCAACGTTAGCATTAGCTGATCACCACGGTCCGGCTTATTTGCGTTTTGGGCGTCCGGTTGTTCCTAACTTCACTCCTGCTGACGAACCTTTCGTTATTGGAAAAGCAATTTTATTAAACGAAGGAACTGACGTTACAATCGTAGCAACAGGACACTTAGTTTGGGAAGCAATAGTTGCTGCTGAAGCTCTTGAAGCAAAAGGGATTTCTGCAGAAGTAATCAACATTCACACCATTAAACCTCTTGATGAAGAAGCTATTCTAAAATCAATTGCAAAAACTAAATGTGTTGTAACTGCAGAAGAACACAACATTCTTGGAGGTCTTGGAGAAAGCATTTCAAGAGTATTGGCTTTAAACACTCCTGCTCCACAAGAATTTGTAGCTGTAAACGATAGTTTTGGTGAATCAGGAACTCCAGAGCAATTAATGGAGAAATACAAACTAAACAATCAGGCAATTGTTGAAGCTGTAGAAAAAGTTATCAAAAGAAAATAATTTCAATTTTCTTAATCATAAAAAAACCTCGAAATTCACATTTCGAGGTTTTTTATGATTTTCTTGACTTTTAGTTTTTATAAGGATAAGAATTATCTAAATGTATTCTTAATCTTCCTGAGGCAATGTAATCCTCCTCTGTAAACTTTCTAGGATTACTTGAAGACTCCGGCAAATTAGGATTAGTAAGAACACCTGTAGGTCTTCGTGGAATTCCTTTTGGCTCACTATTTAAACTTTCATTTACATTTGGAGTCATTGGATCGTCTACAATCTTAAATGCTTCAAACGGATAATACCTGCTTGGACCAAAACTACCTCCAACCTCAGCAGTTGGTTTTGCAATTTCTACAATGGTTCTATATCCATCACCATCATCATCTATATCAATAAAATCAGGAATACCATCACCATCTGTATCATCTAAATTTACCGGTGCATTAGGATATAATGTTGTATTACGATAATCATATACGTATCCGTCGCCATTAATATCTTCCTGATAATCAAAAACTCCATCACCAACATATGCACTAACACCATTTACTACCCCAAGCTCATGATCCATTCTTTCCAGATCATATAATTTGAAACTAAAAATTAATGGCGAATAAGGCGGAATAACTACACTTCCTCTTGAATTCCCTGTATAATACCCTAATCCTGATGGAATAAACAATACACCTGCACCAAAATTTTCATATTTTACAGTTCCATCTGTCTGTACAGCACTGGTTCCGGTTTTAAACTGAGGAAAGATTTCGCTCCATCCCATAACACTACCATACAAATCAAGGGGAGCCTGAGGAAATTTGATTTCCTGAAAAAGCGTTGTTGTTAAATGAGCCGGCACTATTGGCGCTGTAGTAGTTGCCTCAACACGAGTCATATACTCTCCCTTGTAAGCAGCTAAAACAGCATCTGTGTTCATAGGCGAAGTACCCGTACCTTCTCTCAATACCAAATAATACATTTTGTACGCAACACCATTTAAACTAATATTTCTTGTTAAAAGTTTTGGAAAAGAAGCACTATTAAGGTACGACATGATAGAAGGCTGAGTTGCGGGATCAGTAATTTTAGATATTGCAACATCCTGATCTTCCTGGCTACCAGGACTATCAATAACTGTAATGTAATATGTATTTAAATACTCTTCAATATTAGTATTATCCGTATTATATTGTTCCGTATAATCTCTCAACGGAACCGGCTTTACATCATCATCGTCGTCGTTTTTATTACAGGAAACCAAAATAACACCTGTAATCAGTAAAATAAAAAAATATTTAAATTTATTCATTATTGTTAATTTTTTAGGTGCGCAAGATACAATATTGATTTATTTTTGTAAAGAATTTAACTCCGATTTTAGAAAAATTATGCGAATAGATAAATACCTGTGGTGCGTAAGATATTACAAAACACGAAATATGGTTACTGAGGCATGCAAAAAGAACCACATTACGGTTAATGGTCAGGTAGCAAAACCCTCAAAAGAAGTTTTTCCTACAGATAGAATTACGTTTAGAAAGGATCAAATTACACAAATTATAACTGTGTTAGATATTCCTGAAAGCCGTGTAGGCGCAAAATTAGTTGATATCTACAGAAAGAACGAAACTCCTCCTGAGACTTATGCTCATTTAGAGTTGTTAAAACTCTCCAAAGAACATTATCGCAAAAGCGGTACAGGCAGACCAACCAAAAAAGACCGTAGAGATATTGATGACTATGGAGATGAAATACATGAAGAAGATCAGGATGAGATTTAAATTTCAAAATTTAAGAAAATCCAATATTTAAATTCCAAATCCCAAAACTTAAAAATTCGATGCCAAATTCCAAAATTTTTAAAAAAAGTCTCGTATACATTTCAAAATTGGAATTTGGATTTTCTATATTGGAATTTAAATTAGTTATATATTAGCAAAAAAAATAAATCATGAGCAAAAACATCATCTTAACCAATCAGGAAATTGAACATAAAATAAAACGTATTGCCTATCAGATTTACGAGACTTTTGTTGATGAAGAAGAAGTTGTAATTGCCGGAATTGCTTCTAACGGATCTATTTTTGCCGAAAAAATTGCTTTAGCTTTAAGCACTATCTCTACCCTTAAAATCTCTTTGTGCGAAGTTATCGTAGACAAACAAAATCCTCACTTACCAATACAAACTTCCCTTACTATCACACAATATGAAAATAAAGGCTTGGTATTGGTTGATGATGTCTTGAATTCGGGGACTACATTAATTTACGCTGTTCGTCATTTCCTGAACGTCCCTTTAAAGAAATTCAAAACCGCGGTACTTGTTGACAGAAATCACAAAAAATACCCGGTAAAAGCCGATTTTAAAGGAATTTCTCTTTCTACATCCTTATTAGAACATGTACAGGTTGTTTTTGGCGAAAACGGAAACGATTATGCTTTTTTAAGCTAATATTTCCAAAATGTCCTGAACTGTTTCTTCAACGGTTTTATCATCGACAGAAACTTTATGCTGCGCGTGGTTGTAATAAAAGCTTCTGTCGAATAAATGTTTCGCAATAAACTCTTTCATTTCTTCTTCGTTCATATTGGCAATTAACGGGCGTTTGCTTTTGTTATGCACCAATCTACTATATAAGGTATCAATCGATGCTTTTAAATAAACAGAAACAACATCATCCCGTTTTAATAATTCATGGTTATTAGCATAACATGGTGTTCCGCCCCCCAAACCAATTATATTATTTTCTGAAGACTGAAGTAATTCTACAAACATTTCGTGTTCTAATTTTCGAAAATATACTTCTCCGTGCTGTTCGAAAATTTCATTTATGGATAAATTCGCTCTTTTTTCGATGCATTTGTCTAAATCTAAAAATGGAATATTGGTAATTTTTGATAAATTTTGGGCAATTGTAGACTTTCCGCAACCCATATAACCTAATAAGATGATTTTTTTCATTGTAATAAAACCTTATAAACTAAGGTGTTGTAAAATTTGATTAAAAAAAGACAAATTTATAATAAATTTGCTTGCAATTAATAAAATAAACTCCTTATATTTGCACCCGCATTCAAGGAATTAAATGACTCGATAGCTCAGTCGGTAGAGCACATCACTTTTAATGATGGGGTCCTGGGTTCGAGCCCCAGTCGGGTCACAAATTTTGTGATAAACAAATTAAATTTCTTGAAAGCAATGACTCGATAGCTCAGTCGGTAGAGCACATCACTTTTAATGATGGGGTCCTGGGTTCGAGCCCCAGTCGGGTCACAAAAGGTCGAGTATTCATTTACTTGACCTTTTTTATTTTTAGGCCATGTGGAGAAACGGTAGACTCGCCATCTTGAGGGGGTGGTGCTCGCAAGGGCGTGAGGGTTCAAATCCCTCCATGGTCACAAGAAAAAATAAAAAGCCTGTAAAGCATTGATTTTACAGGCTTTTTTCTCATTCGACAAAAGCTTCGATATTTTAGAGTGATTAACAAACCCTTATGTTTGTTGAGTTTTCTGGTTCGAATCCTGTAATGTTTTTAACTTATATGTTAAAATCATGAAAATACTTTAGTTCTCATTGTAGGTTGCAATTTGCCAACTGCCATTCCAAACATAAATAACATCGGTTTCTCCTTTGGTAATTTAAAACGTATTGATGTCTTTGAACTCATTTTTGTCTCTTAGCTTCGAGATAATTTACATTGTAAACTTTCGTAAAATCTGGCTTTAAGAACTTTTGAGTTCCTTTAAATTGAAGTATAATTGGGTACGTAGTTGGGTGTTTTTTTGATGATTTTGTTAAAACTTACAAATACTTTTATTTCAATAATTTGTTATTTTTTTAATGATTACTACATAAAAAACTTATTTAAAAAAAGAATAGTTTAATTTTTGTCAGAATTATTTACGTTTTAATTATTTTGTTTATTATCTTTGGTAAGTTAATTCTTAAAAATAATTATGAAAAATCAAAAAAACAATTTATTAAAATTTGCTGTAACTTCCTTTGTGATTATGGCATGTAGTTGTAGTAAACCTGATGAAGTCATTTCATCAACAGAGGTTATCGGTAAAACTGAAAAAAACGCAAAAGTCAGTGTAATTTCAAGTCCAAAATGGAGTGTTACTGGCAAAATTTTTGAACAAGGTGCAGCGGGTTCTTTTGAATCTGTTGCCGTAAAAGATCCAACACTTGTTTACGACGGTGGTAAATGGCATGTGTTTTATACCGGTACAGATGGAAACAACTGGAAGATGGGTTATGTAAACACAGTCTCATTATTCAATATGAAAGCCGATCCTCGTAGGTTTATGAATTCGTTAAATGGTGGAGGATATTTTTGTGCCCCGCAAGTATTCAACTTTCCTGTAAAAGGAAAATGGTATTTAATCTATCAATCGGGTTTAGGTGCCACATATTCTACCAATA
Source organism: Flavobacterium salmonis (assembly GCF_903819435.1). Lineage (GTDB taxonomy): Bacteria > Bacteroidota > Bacteroidia > Flavobacteriales > Flavobacteriaceae > Flavobacterium > Flavobacterium chungangense. The sequence continues at coordinate 15,637 of NZ_CAIJDP010000070.1, forward strand.
CGAGTGTATCCAATTACGGAGGTTGGGCAGCAGGTAAAACAATGGGAATTAATGATGGTATCGACTTTTGGTGCATTGCTGATAATAGCCATGTATATTGTTTTTATTCTGCACAAGATGGTTCAAATACTATTAAAAGACGTAGAACTACGATCGCTAATTTTCCAAATGGTTGGGAAGCGCCAACAATTGCTGCAACAAATACTTTTGAAGCCCCTCATGTATATAAAAACAAAGCAGATGGTAAATTTTATATGATGGTCGAAGATGCTGCAAGGTACTTCGAGCTTTGGTCGGCTACTACGCTTAACGGAACATGGACTAAAGTTTCAGAAACATGGGCTACAAAAGCAAATTTAACAGAACGGAATGAGCATTGGACAGATCAGATTTCACATGGTGAAATATTGCGTTCAGGAAACAATCAATTAATGGAAATAAATAATATTGATCGTTGTGAAGTCCTTATACAAGGTGTGGTAAATGGAAATTTTGGTAGTTATATCAAAATTCCTTACGATTTAGGATTAATGCAAAACTTTTAAGAAATAAAGATTACACCTAAATATTAATAAAAAACATAATTATGAAAAATAATAGAATTTCAATTAGAATTCAGTGGGTATTGTTAGTACTAGTAGCTATAGTATTGGGCAATAATGCGCAAGCTCAATTGGGAAAATGTAAAGGAAAATATTTTGGAAATATTATTCAAAACAGTGTTCCAAGTAATTACAATACATTTTGGAATCAGACTACTAGTGAAAATGCTTCAAAATGGGGCTCGATTGAAGGTACAAAAGGAGTTTACAATTGGTCTGGTTCTGATGTGTCTTACAATCAAGCCAAAAACAGTGGCGGACTATTCAAGTTTCATACTTTAGTTTGGGGTGCTCAAACACCAGGTTGGGTTGCAAGTGCTAGTGTAGCAACGATACAAGCTTCGGTACAAGCCTTCATAAAAGCCACAGCTGACCATTACAACCCTTTGGGCGGTCTAAAAATGATTGATGTATTAAATGAGCCAGTAAATACACCAATGACAGCTAATTATAAGGCTGCTCTTACTGCAGGTTATCGAGCAGAACCAGCCAATGCAGGTGATATCAATAATCAATATGGTTGGGTAATTTGGTGTTTTCAACTGGCTAGAAAAAATTTTCCAAATACTACGTTATTGATTAATGAATACAATGTAGAAATGAACTGGAACAACTGTCGTGCACCTTATATTGCGATGGTAAATGCTGTAAAAAATGCTCCAAACCTTACAAATGGAACAAAAAATCTGATTGATGGTGTAGGTTTACAGGCACATGGTATTGAAAATTTAACTGCTGCAAATTTTAAAGCATGTATCGATGAAATCTGGACAAAAACTGGTGTTCCAATTCATATTACTGAGTTTGACCAACCCGCTAATCCTAACGAGACCAAACAAAGAGATGTTTACGCTAGTCTAATTCCAGTAGCCTGGGAACATCCAAGAGTAGCCGGTATTACATTGTGGGGTTATATTCAAGGCAATACATGGATCAATGGTAATGGTGCCTCTGGTGCTGGCGGAACTGATTCTGGATTACTTTATGGAAATTTTGTAGATCGCCCAGCAATGACATGGTTAAAATCTTATTTAGGCGGTCGCCCATCGCTTTCTTGTTGTCCTGCACCCGCTCCATTTGGTGGTTGTGGTACTACTGTGGCAACTCGTAATTTTGTAACTAGAGCTCGTGGTACCGCTACTGGTGCTCAATTACAATTGCGAATCAACGGAAATGTAATTGCTACATACAACCTCACTACGGCTTTTGCAAATTATAGCACGTCGTCAACAGCTACAGGTGCTGTACGTCTAGAAGTTGTAAATGATATCGCAAATAGAGATGTAGAGGTAGATTATTTGCAAGTGGATAGTGCGGTTTTACAAGCCGAAAATCAAACGGTTAATACAGCATTTTATTCAAACAACACTTGTGGTGGTGGCGGAAGCAGCCAGATGATGCATTGCAATGGTTATATTGCATTTGCAGCTGCTACCAATCGTATGGCAACATCAAAAGAATTTGTAACGCAAATTGAATCGGACGAAACCGAAATAATCGTATTTCCTAACCCAACTATTGATGGCAATACGAATTTAGAGTTTTATAATGAAAAAGAACAAAATATAACTGTTCGATTAGTTGATTCTAGTGGGGCTGCGGTTAAAGACATAGCTTCTCAAAAATTTGCAATAGGTAATTGTACTTTGGCAGTGGATTGTAGTAATCTCTCTCCAGCGATCTATTTTATTGTAATCGAAAAAGAGAATGCAAAACGTGTTACTAAAAAAGTTATCGTAAAATAAATTCTAGAAAAATGCATAACTCCAATAACTTGGGATTTGAATTTAGCTAATTATTAAATAAAATTTTGGTTCCTATATAATCGGCTAATTGTATTTAGTGGTGATTCATATTCTAGGGTTTTTCCAGGTCTTTCATTAAGCTGATTTTGTACTTCTTTGAGTTGCTTTTTTGATATTAAATTAAAGTCAGTTCCTTTGGGGAAATAGTCTCTAATTAATCCATTTGTATTCTCATTTGTTGGTCTTTCCCACGGACTATAGGGATGGGCAAAATAGACTTTTACTTTGGCGTTTTTAGTAAAGGTTTTGTGTTGCGCCATCTCTGTTCCGTTGTCATAGGTCAAAGACAGCTTTAAGTTGTCAGGAAGCTTTCTAAACTCCTTTTCAAACGCCTTTCTCAAAGTTGTTGAATCTTTCTTTTTTAAGGGTACAATTATTAAAAATCGAGTCGTTCGAGACTATGAAATTTTTATCATTTACTAAATGATGAAATTAGTAATGTAGAAAATTTCATTGAAAAATATTTTGCAAGAAAAGTTGAAAATTGTTATTCACAAACGGAAATTAGAAGAACTTATTCTAAAAAATGTTGACCTAATCGTGGAAGATGAGTTATAGAAAACTAACTTTAAACTTTATCAATAAGCCTTTCGAGTTATTACATATATAAATACAATGTTATTAAGTCTAACCTTTCAATATTGCTGGAACAAATGATAAACTTTTTGTTGATTTACTAGATATCCTTAAACTTAAGGGACTTTGTATTTCATACAATTAGATGTGCTTTGTAGAAGCCCCATTTAGGCTAGTTGCAACTTTTTAATAAACTCGGTCAATCAAATGCCTTCATTATTAAAACTCTGTCAACTCGCTTAAAACTTGGAAATCTTCAAGTAAAAGGTTCGAATTCTGTACCAAGGAGGTCAAAATTTTAAAAGTGCATTCCTTTACAAATAAGGGTTTGCGCTTTTTTTATTATGTAATTACCCGACATCTGCCCGACAATTTTTACAAGATAACAAAAAACATATTATTCTTCCCGTCATTCTTTTGATTTTTATACAAAACCAAAGTATGATACAATTAAGTTAGAATTGATCCTTTAAGTTTTATTTTATTCTATAAATTAAAGAATTTTATAGAATAATCTAAATAAATATGTTATCAGACAATACAAAACCACCATTAATACCGTAAGTTTTATATTGAAGTATAAAATTAAAAAAATGATTATTCGTAATCTTTTTTTGATTAAAAAAAAACACATACTTTTACGCCCGAAAATAACCGAATTATACTACATGAAGAAACTTTACTTCTTATCATTACTTTTTATTTTAATCATTTCTACTGCTGCCCATAGTTATAATCGTAACGATAGGAATAATTTTACATATAAAGATTACTGCAATTTTACAGCACCAGTCGTAGATTTTAGCTTTACTAATGATGGTGCCTGCTCAGGAACTCCTGTTACGTTTACCCCAATAGTAGCCGGCAGCACTCCCTTTTCTTATAAATGGGATTTTGGAGACGGAAAAACTTCTACTGAGATGAATCCAAGTCATAGCTTTACAGCTGTTGGATGCGGAATCCAAAATTTTAGTATAAAACTAACCGTAACTGACGCTACTGGTCAGACAGGTTCGATTACAAAATCTATTTCTGTAAAACAGAAACCTGATTTGAAGTTTACTGACCTGAATGCTCCGGGTTCTAATAAACCTTTTGAAAGATGTGGGGATAATAACTCAAATCCAAAATACTCTATTAATGTTGGAAACAGTTCCAGTTCAGTTTCTTGTATTACATCCTATAATGTCGACTGGGGAGATGGCAGTACAGATACAAATGTTACTTTTCCAAAAAGTCACCAATACCAGAAATTAGGTTCTTTTAATATGGTGATTACAGCTGTTGGAAATAATAGCTGTAATAATTCTGTAACTTATGTAGTTAAAAATTCCAATAACCCAATTGGTGCACTTATCGCTCCGGGAAACACAACAAATTTATGTGTTCCGGTAGATCCAATGGATTTTGCAATTGGTTCCTGGGCTCTTAATCCTTCTGATACTAATTATTATATTAATTATGGCGATGGCTCTACTCAAACTTATACTCAGTCTCAACTGGAAGCTTCTTCTTATTACAACAGTCTAAATCCTCAGGCTTCACAAAATTTCCCTATTCCCCATAAGTTTACAAGAGCCAACTGTCCGTCAGGAAACACCGTAACCTTAACTATAACAACATCCTGTGGAAGCACCTATCTTACTGCAGGACCCATTATTATTTTAGATGTACCGGTAATAAGTTTTAGCATACCATCTGTTGCATGTGTAAATTCAGGTGTCTATTTCAATAATTCAACCTATGCCGGTTATACTAATGGCTGTAGTACTGTAAATGTTTATACCTGGGATTTTGGGGATGGAACAACTTCTAGAGAGGTTAATCCATATCACTCCTATGCAGCACCGGGAAGATATAAAGTTACCTTGAACGCTACAACGCCATGTGGTGTAGGAATCACTCCTGCTGCACAATACATATGTGTTGAACCTGTATTGCAGCCACAATTTACTTTTGTTAATGCCTGTGCTTCAGAAACAGTTCAGATAACCAATACTACCGATACAAATTTAAGCTGTGGAGCTTCAAGCTTCTATTGGGAAGTTATAAGTTATTATGAAGCCTTTTGCGGTAAGGAAACATCTCCCGGATCAGGAAGAGGATCGTGGAATTTTGCAAACGGAACAAATTCATCCTCTAAAGATCCGGCTTTTAATTTTACAACTCCGGGAGTTTATACTGTTCGATTAAGAACAATCAATTCTTGCGGAATTTATAATTATAACACACAGCAAATTCAGGTAAAAAAGAAACCTGTTATTTCTCTAAAGCCAATCTCAGATTTTTGTAAATCGGCAACGATTTATCCTGAAGGAAAAGTAGAAGAAACATGTTCCCCTCCATCAGAAATCACTTATTCATGGAGTTTTCCCGGAGGTACACCTTCAACTTCTACAGCACTCAATCCGGGAGCTATTAATTATACTGCAACCGGTAATTATGTTGCAACTTTTAGGGTAACAAATAGCTGTGGAACAACAGAAGTATCCAGAAACTTTTCTGTAGATATGGTTCTTTCGCCTGTTATAACCCCTAAAACAGCAAAAATATGCAGTGGAAATACTTTTCAAATTATACCTGTCAGTAACGGAACAACAGATAATGTACCATCGGGAACTACTTATGTGTGGTCTAATCCGGTAGTTTCTCCGCCGGGTGCGATAAGCGGTGCAAGTGCGCAATCCAGCCCAAGAGCAAGTATCAGCCAGACATTAATAAACAATACAGCCAGTCCGGCAACAGTAACCTATACTGTATCTCCAATATCTGCTTCATGTCCTGGCCCAGATTTTACAGTTACAGTTACAGTAGAACCAACTATAAAAGTCGTTCAAACTATAAAAAATGGCAAATGTTACGGATCTAATGATGGCTCAATCAGCTTAATTATAAGTGGAGGAACACCTCGTACAACAGGAAAACCTTATACAATATCCTGGACAAGCCCTAACGGATTTACTAGCTCAGATCAGGATATCTCTAATTTAAAAGCTGGTTTGTATTTTTTATCTATCACAGATAATGGAGGCTGTCCTTTTACTACTTCATATAATGTATCAGAGCCAGGAGAATTTAGAATTGCAAGCGAAGGTAAAAATGATATAACCTGTTTTGGATTAAAAAACGGCACCATCAATACCTCTGTAACAGGAGGAACACCTCCATATAATTTTGTATGGACAAAAGATGGAAATCCTTATCCCGGGAATTCGGGGAATTTGAATAATCTGGACAAAGGAGTTTATCAGGTAAAAATAACAGAAGTCAATAATTGTGGCGAACTTACAGGAACCAGTTTTACCATTATCGAGCCTCCATTACTGGAAGTAAAATGGGAAAGCCAGGTAGATGTTTTATGCTACGGATATAATACAGGTGAAATTAATGTGAGTTCGTCTGGAGGAAGACCTGCTCATCGTTACAGCTGGACTGGACCAAACGGGTTTAGAAGTAATCTTCAAAATTTAAAGAACCTTTATGCCGGTACTTATAATTTAACCGTTACGGATAATTCCGGATGTAACGTTCCATTGAAGGTTGAAATACTTCAAAATCCTGAAATAAAATTAAATACCTCTGTTACTCATTTAACTTGTTACAGCGTTAGAGATGGAGTTATAAAAATTAATTCTATCACAGGAGGAGTACCTTTTACAACCGGCGATCCGTATATTATAAAATGGAGCAATTTAGGAACTGGCATGGAACAGTCTAATTTGTCTGCAGGAAACTATTTAATTACCATTACTGATGCCTTGGGATGCCCGAAAGATTTTCCTATAACGGTTAACAATGCCCCGGTATTTATGATCAATCCGGACTTTCAAAACATTTCTTGCCATGGAGCAAATGACGCACACATCCGACTCAACCTTGTTGGCGGACAGGCACCGCTTAAACTGGAATGGAGTGATGGTTCTACTGCAGGAATCGAAAGAAACAACCTTGGCCCTGGAAGTTATAACGTAAAAATTACCGATGCTAAATTATGTGTAATAGAAGCAGAATATATTGTTGTTGATCCATTGGAATTAGAGATAAGAGGAGATGTTTCAAACCCGCTTGATTGTGTTAAAGCAAATACCGGTGTCATTGATCTTGTTGTTACAGGTGGTACAGCTCCTTATACCTATGTTTGGTCTAATGGTGCACGAACTGAAGACTTGAGCCAACTCACCCCTTACAATTATACTGTTACGGTAACAGACTCAAGAGGCTGCAAAAAATCAGATACGTTTAAAATTACGCGATTTGAACAGCTTACTCCAACAATAGAAATTTTAACTGATTTTAATTGTGAAACCAAATTTGTAGATCAAACATTTGTGGGGCATGTTAAAGGGGGGATTCCACCTTACACATTAAAATGGTCAGATGGAGTTATTTCCGGTGTGAATGGTGAAATAATGAAAACCGATAATAAAGGATTAGTCATTTTTAGCGTTACTGATAGTTTTGGCTGTACTGCCGACGTAGTTCATAATGTTAAAACACCTGTTTTAGGTGTAGCAGGCTTCTCTACCAGTTCGTACGGAAAAGAGATGTTTGACCTCTATGCCGTTTACGACCCGGTTATATTTACAAATTTAGCCACAGGAGATTTTACAAGCATGTCATGGGATTTTGGAGATGGCAATTTTTCTACTGAAACAAATCCAAAACACATTTACACCAGAGAGGGCACCTATACTATAAAACAAGTCGTTAATTATCCTTTTGGATGCCAGTATTCTTATGAAACCAGTATTCTTGTAGAAAAAGGATACACCTTAGTTATGCCAAACGCTTTTACACCAAATAATGACGGAATCAACGATTCATTTGCACCTGTCTTTCAGGGATTAAACAATGTGACCCTTGATATTTATGACACATGGGGAGGTATTATTTATACTGAAACAGGAGTAAACATTCATGGATGGCGTGGAAAAATTAAGGATTTAGATGCCGAAAACGGTAATTACTATTTCAGGATAACAGCTAAAACCTTTTACAATCATACCATAACAGAAAAAGGATCACTCACATTAATTAAATAAAACAACAGATTAAAAAATGAGATTAAAATTATTATTTGTTATATTAATAACATGTTGTTTTTATACCAAAACAAGAGCACAAGATCCTATTTTTACACAATACTTTTTAGTTCCCGAAACCCTAAATGCTGGTTTCACAGGTTTTATGGAAACTACCTACGCCGGAATCATTCATCGTGAACAATGGCCAGAATTAGATTTAAGTGTTGACACAGATTATGCCTTTGTAAATACCTGGAGTGATAACCTTAATAGCGGAATTGGCTTGAACATTTTAAACCAAAGGGAAAACGCAACTAATTACAATTTTACACAAGTCAATGCCAATTATGCCTACAGGGTGAGGATTAATGATACCTGGACATTCAGACCGGGTATCGAAGCAGGATTTGGATTAAAATCATTTGCATTTGGTAATTTATTACTGGAAGATCAGATTAATATAGGCGGACCTAATAATGCGACTTCAATAGATCCTTTACTGGCCAACGACAGGGTTACTTTTTTTGATGTATCTGCAGGTATGGTTTTTAACACTGATGATCTCTGGATTGGACTTTCAATGAAACACCTCAACAGACCTAATATCGCTCTGAGTGCTAACGGAAATCTGCCTTTAAATACTTTTTTCTCGCTAAGCAGCGGGTATGAATTTCTAGTAGCTGATTATATTGACGTATTGTTTCTTCCATATGAAACCAAAATGTTTGTCACATCAAATTATATGCAGCAAGGGCGATATAACCGACTGGATATGGGAGCTTCTATTTTATTCGAAAAAATGTTTTTCGGAACAACTTTCGTTACCAATCCTGCTAAAAATGGAATGAATAATGAATTACTGACTTCTGTTAATTTTTTCACCGGACTGCAATACGAAAATTTACGATTAGGGCTTTCATATGATTTGAATACTACTAAAATAGGAAGAACAGGAGGTGTTTATGAACTATCATTAACATATCAGTTTAATATGGCACGTAAATGTTTTGGCTGCCCAAATTACTCAGGAAACTAAGATTAACTAAAATATCTTTAATTTAAAAAAGAACCCTCTCAGAATTAAATCTGAGAGGGTTCTTTTTAACTTTAAAATTAAATTATTATTTTCTTAGCAAATAATATAATCAAAGGAGTAAATTCTTTTCTTTTTATTCTAAGCAGGCTCCCATAATTCAATTTTATTACCTTCTGAATCCATGATATGCACAAATTTCCCATAGTCATATGTTACAATATCATCCAGTATGGTTACACCGTTTTCTTTCAGTTGATTTACTAATCCTTCAATATTCTGAACACGGTAATTGATCATAAAATCTTTTTTAGATGGAGAAAAATATGCATCTCCTTTTTTGAAAGGGCTCCATTGAAGAGTGTTTATTTCATCAGGCCTTTCCATGTTTCTGGATTCAAACCCTGATGTGCCCCATTCGCTGATTTCAAATCCTAAATTTTTGGCATACCAGTCTTTTGTTTCCTGTGGATTGTCAGAAAAAAAGAAAATACCCCCAATTCCTGTCACCTTAGGTGTTACATCACGTGAAACTGAGTTCTCTGAGTGATTTTTTTTATCTTCCATAGTTATCGCTTTTAGTTAATTAGCTGATTTCTGAATCTTTCTGAAAATTTTCCATTATATTTTTTAACTCTTTTAAGTCACTTGCAAGCGGATTTAACACGATTTCTTTATTTAATTCTATAACAATTTCTGACTCTATCCGACAAAAAATACGACTATTTTCCTTGTAGAAATGAAACTTCAAATTATCTAAATTTGGATTAGAAGTATACAATATATTTTCTAAATAATAATTTTCAGAATCATACCTTATTGATAACCTGAACAATGTGGGATCTCTTGGAAAATCTACACTAACCACCTTTTGATTTTCAAAAAGAGTAAAAAAGGTAACATTCCAGGTACCTTGTGAAAATTGAATCCGCAAATCGTTATTATATTCTCCACTTACTATAACTTTCATGTTTCTTTTTATACATTTTACAAAAAACTTCCGGTAGTCTAAAAACCTAAACCCGGTTCATAGCTTAGCAGCAGGAATTTAATTTATTAACGATTACTTTGTCTGATTAAAAGGAAATTAGCAGCCCACTGAAAACCTATAAATCCAAATAGAAAAATTACTGACGCCATATTAAATATATCTCCTGTCATAAAAGTTAACGCTATTGCAACAAGACCTATAACCGCCATAACAATAGTATACACTAATAGTGAATTTTTGTATTTTGTTGGGGAAAACATCACACTGCAAGGCAGCATCATCGCACACCCAAAAACGGCTACTGATAAAAATCTTTCATCCGGTAAAACAAAATAAAACAAGAGACCAACAGCAAATATGGCTAAACCTAAAGCAACAAAATTAGAACTTTGTTTTTGCTCATTACTGAGCAGTAATTGTCCGTATTTATTGAAACGGAGAAATAAATTTCCGATTGGCGTTATAACCCAGGTGGAATAGGCAAACAAAGCCAAAACAATTATTAGAGGATTTAAATACGGCTGAAGACTGACATTATTATCTGCTAAATTTCTAAGCAATTTAACTCCAAAATAAAACCCAATTATAACTCCCCATTGATACTTGGCCGTTAAATTACCCATCCAAAATGAATATTTTAAGTAACCTCTATATACAGGATTAGAAGCTTTTATGGCTTCAAGCATTCCTGATTGTGCATAAGGAAAATTAGGGTCGCTTTTCAATGCTTCGTTAAAGTGCTTCAGTGCCTTTTTATTATCTCCTTTTTCTAATAAACTCCAGCCATAATTGGCATGTGTATAAGTATTATTAGGGTCTTCTCTTAAAGCGCCTTCGATGGTATTAAATGATTCTTCACTTCTGTCCAATTTTAGTAAAGCAGTACTTCTGGTGTTTAGTCCTAATAAGTTTTCAGAATCAATCTCTAAAGCTTTATTGGCAAATTCCAAGGCCTCTTCATATTGTTTGCGAGCTAACTTAATGTTTGCCATAAAAGCAAAATAATCTGCATCATAAGGATCTAACGTTATTGCCTGCAAGATGTTTTTTTCCCCTTCATTATAGTCGTCCTGCTGAATGGCAATTCTCGACTTTACATAAAACAAATGAGGCTCATCTGGTGCTAAACCAATTGCGTTTTCGATTATAGTTTTGGCTGTATCAAATTTGTCCTGTTGCAAATTAACTTCTGCCAGCAATGACAAAAAGTAAATATTATTGACGTCGCCTGAAATTAAATCTTTCAATACTTTTTCAGCCTCTGCGTATTTTTTCTGTTGAATTAAAATAGTAACCTTTGCTATTCTATGATCTTCTGACATGTTATTTTTTAATTTTTAAATACGTTAGAATATCATCATACAATCCTGAATCATTTGCGAACATGGCAAAATTTTTCGCAGTCATAAACCACTCCTGTGTACTGGCTTTGTGTTTTTTGATTGCATTTTGTAAATCCTTTGTACTAATTGGTTTTGGAATACCATCCTCAAAAGAAGATTCTAATTTTTCTTCAATAGCAATATCAATAATGGCTTCAATATCTGCTCCTGAAAAATTTTCTGTCTTTTTTGAAATACTGCTATAATCAATTGCTTCTGTCGGCTTATTGGTTAGTTTAAGCTTTAGAATTGATTCTCTCGAAGCTTCATCCGGTGGCGGAACAAAAACGATTCTGTCAAAACGGCCAGGTCTTCTGAAAGCGGGGTCTAAATTCCAGGGGGTATTTGTTGCTCCAAGTACCAATATGCCTTCATTATTATTATCTATTCCATCTAACTCTTGCAGAAACTGATTGATTAAGTGGCGTCCGCTTGATTGTTTCATGTCGCTTCTGCTTGCGCCCAGAGCGTCAATTTCATCTATAAATAAGACGCAAGGTGTATTTTCTCGGGCTAGTTCAAATATATCATGCAGATTTTTTTCGCTGCTGCCAATCCACATATCCAAAATATCATTCAGTCCAACACTTATAAACTTTGCGTTTACCTGTCCGGCTGTTGCTTTTGCAATATATGTTTTTCCGCAGCCTGGAGGTCCGTAAAGTAAAATGCCTCCTCCTATTTTCTTTCCGTATGCTTTATAAAGTTCAGGATGCTGCAATGGCTTGATGATTTTTAGCTCGATTTCTTTTTTAACAAATTCCATTCCGCCAACATCAGCAAAATTAACCGTTGGTTTTTCCAGAAATCTGCTGTCTATTTCCTCATCTGATTCAATTACTTCATTGCTGCCCTTTAATCTAAGTTGATTATCTAACTCTTCATCAAAAAATTTAGGATCAATTGCCAGTGCTCTTTTATAGGTTTCAACTGCCTTTCCAATTGAATTTTCTTTTAAAAGTCCTTTGGCATACAATGCAAATACGTTTACATCCTGAATCCCTTTCTCAATGACTTCTTCCAAAATTACATTACAGGCTGAGTAACTTCCCTTTTTAAAGAAAGTAGTTGCAAGTCCTACTTTTGCTTTAACATCGTTTGTACTCCTTAAAAGTGTAAGATATTCTGTTTCTGCTTCTTCCAGTCTGTTTAAAGTTAGCAAGGTCTCGGCTAAGAGAAATCGTAATGGTGTGTTTTCCGGAGAATGCTTTAATGCCTCTTTTAAACTGTCAATTGTATTATTGTTCATATTGTAAAGATTACTCCTCTTTTAGAATTCTTTTAATTTCAACCGATTATCGGCAAAACGAAAATACAAATTAAAATGATAATTCCGTTAAAATCCTAATAGATGTAGTACCCTAAATTTCCTTCAAACTAAAGCAAAAAAAACGGAAATAACTTTATCAGCTATTTCCGTTTTTAATTCCAATTCTAAAGAATCAGATTTCCTACTTAGGTCATTATCTGGTATAAACTGTGATAATACCAGTAGCTTTGTCTTTTAATTTCAGCTCTTTATTAGTAAGATTCATGATATCGCTGGTTGTACTGGCAGTACCAATAGTAATCGTTAAATCATTATGAGATCTTACGTAGGTTCCTGTTGTTTCAGTTTTGTTACAACTCTCGCCGCTATAATCCCCTATAACTGCTACATTACTCAGTTTTAGTTCTAAATAATCTTTACTACATCCACTTGCATTTTGTGGAGCATTAACTAAAACTTCATTCCCGTTCGAATCTGCTGTTCCCACTTTGCTTAGTTCATATTTTCCCTGAATTGGTACTATTGTTTCTCCTTCATTATCTTCATTACTGCAAGATGTTGCTGCGAATAATCCAAAACTTAGTGCTAATACGTATAAAAAATTTCTCGTTTTCATGTTTGTTTGTTTTAAAAATTATGTTTGATTTATATTTACGAAATTACATTCGATGTAATTCAAATCTGTTTCATAATTTTCAAAATAACTTACATAATTGCCGTTTATATACTAAAATCGTAATTTTATGTTAAATACCTAAAGAATAAAACAAAAAAACTCCTGAACTAAATTCTCAGGAGATTGTGTTTATGAGTTAATTTTAACCTGATTATTTCCAACTATCTTTAAGCTGCGACAAGTTCTCTGCTTCGTAACTCCTGTTTAAGATTCACAATATTTTTAAATCAACATTTAATTTCTCATTATTTTTTTGTCTAGCGACCAGAAACCGCCACCGTTTATGAAAAGAAAAATATTTCCTAAAAGCATTGCCCAGTCCGTTCTGCTTTCGTGCATCATTTTCCAAAATCCGTCATTGATTAAGATTTCTGTTTTTGTTGTTGAGATTGCAACAAGCATAATTACAATAAGGGGAATACTGGCGAGTCTTGTAATTAAGCCCAATAAAATTAATACCCCACAAATTATCTCAAAAAGACCAACAAGACTTCCTAAAAATTCAGGCGAAGGGAGTCCTATTTTTGCAAATCGTCAGCTTCCTAAACTATCAGCGAATAGAAATTTTTGAATGCCCTCTGAAAGAAAGACTATTCCAACCATAATTCTGATTAGGATAATAGTTTTTGAACTGTTGGTATTTAATATCTTATATTTCATTATATAATTTTTTCATGATTTCCACAGTTATTTCAGCAAATTCAGTAAAATATTATTTTACATATTTATCAATAATATATTGAGTGACGGGTTTTAATGGCTTATTATTTTCAGGATGCATTCCGTGTGAATTAAAAAAGTCAACTCCGTTTGCTGTCTTTGCATACCAAATAATTGCTACTCCATTTTTATCAAAACAAGTTGTGGTATCGCAAATGGTAATTTTTTTTAGATTAACAAGACCAGGATCCAAGACTTCGATTGCATTTGCAGGTATGAAACCTTCTTTTTTTAAATCACAATCTACAATTTCATAATGGTCGCTTGTCCATTGCATACATTCTTTTTTCTCAGGAAAATAATACCAACCTAAAACTACAAGAAAAGAAACTACTCCTGTCCGGATCCATTTATTTCGATTTGTTTTATCAATTTTTTCCTGAGGTAATTCTTTTTTAAAACCTAAAAAAAATTCTAATGGTTTAATAGCCTGTTTCGTCGTTTTAATTTCTTTTAAAATCTCTTCTTCCGGAGCTTCTATTAAAATTTCATCTACAGTTAAAATATTCTCTTCATTCGAAAATGCTGTTTTATCTAAATTTTCTTCTTCCCATAAATCTTCATTTAGATTTTCTTCTGGAATGGCCCTTTCCTCTTTAATTCCATTACTCTTTTCAAACTCTTCGTTATCATCATTTTTTATAAAAATCACTTCGGGTAGATGAGGGTTTTTTATAGGTTTAAGAGTTTCTTCAACAGAATTATCTATTTGAATCCATACCTCTTTACTAAATTTTTTAAATGGTCGAAATTCATAATTGACAAGAATTGCAGCTAATTCTATTGTGGTAATTTTTGCTGGCTCCTTATCTCCTCGAAGAAAAGCACCCACTTTTTTAAACTTATCAGTGTATGGGGTTGAAATATTTTCCTCTTTTGAATTAAAATCAAACTTAAAAAAATTACGATAAACAGCTAAATCATCAGGTTTAGGATTTGAATTAAAAATTTCCCAGCAGAGGTCTCTTAAAAGTGCTTGTGATGGATTATTTAAATAATGTGAATGTATCCCTTCAACTTTTTCAGCTCTGTATTTATTTCTAATAGCTTCTTTATAACCATTTTCAATTTCTTCTTGAGTATTTTTTTTCATAGGCCTTCAGGATTTTTCAGGATTATTTCTCGGATTTTTCATGATTTTTCGGAATTCTCAGGAAAGTTAGTATATCCCGGAATTCCGTATCAATTCACGTTTACAACGGTTGTTACTTTGCCTCAGAATCAAGTTAACGTTTTGATCTGCAGGCTAAAACAAATGTACAAAACTAGTTCAATTATAAGTGCGGAAAACCGTAAAACGGACTTTATCCGGGAAGTATAAATAAAATTTTATAGTTCTACGCACTTCACTTCCCAACCAAAATTTGGTATTGCCAAACAAGATCCGGACAGAATCCGGACAGCAATACCTATATCAATTTTTAATTCACAAAATCATGAAAAAATTATTTTTATTGGGAATATTTGCCCTATTGACAACTACATTATTCTCCTGCACTGCCGACGAATATGAAACTCAAACAAAAAAAGAAATAGCTCCAACTTATGCTGATGGACCTGGAGATTTACCTATAAAAGTTCCACCGCCGCCAACAAAATAATGGTATACTAAAATCTTAATCATAATTAATTTCGGGGAAAGTAAGTTTATACTGCGATCCCCGTTTTTATATTACAATCTTATCTATTTATCCTTTCCTTTCAAAATAATGACTCTTATATCCAAAGAATGAAATCGTTTAAAAAAGGCATTACTAACTTTCAAAAGAAAAGTTTTAACAGTAGACATAATTAATACCATCATAAATTAACAGCGAAATATGTTTTCTTTTCTATTAACAAAATGAACCGTTTTTTCTATAAATTACCCCTTAGAAATATTTTATTTTAAATTTTAAAAAGCTCTGAAAGCATGAAAAAATTATTTTTATTGGGAACATTTGCCCTATTGGCAACTACATTATTCTCTTGCACTACCGACGAATATGAAACTAATACAAAAAAAGCAGTAGTACCAACTTATGCCGATGGACCAGGTGATGATCCTATTAAAGTACCACCGCCACAACCAAAATAATAATTGATTAAATAATTTAATCTGCAATTAATTACTAATTTCGGAGAAAGTAAGTTTTATGCTACGATCCCCGTTTTTTTGTTTGCTTCTTTGTGCATTTCTACTTTCCTGCAAAGAAGAAATAACTAAACCTGTCACGAACGAATCTGTTAAAAAGGAAGCAGTATTACTTCGAAATAAAGGAATAACAAGCTTTCAGGATAAAAAGTTCAATACTGCTTTTTATAATTTTAATAAATCAAAAATTGCATTTGAAACAATAAAAGATAGTGCCAACATTGTTTATAATCTTATCCAAATGGCTTCGATACAGCAAATAAACGGAGATTATTATGGCAGTAAAGAAACCCTGACAGAAGCATTACCTTATATTAAGAACAAAAATATTTACAGTGCTTCAATCAATAACTTTTTCGGAATTGCTGATAAAGAACTTTCTCTTTATCACGATGCTATTTATTATTATAAAGAAGCTATAAAAGACTGTACAGATGAAATATCAAAACAATCTCCTTTAAATAATATTGCCGTAGTTTATATTCAACAAAAAGAATATGATAAAGCAATTCATATTTTAGAATTTATATTAAACAAAAAAATTATTGATGAAGATCCAGCCAGCAAATCACGCGTAACAGATAATTTAGGTTTTGCTTATTTTAAAAAAGGATGGAGTAAAAAAGGACTCCTATTGATGCAACAAAGTTTGGAATCAAAAAATAGGATAGATGATCCTTATGGATATATTGAAAGTAATTTACACCTCTCTGAATATTATTTAAAAATCGATGTCAAAAAATCAATTCACTATGCTCAATATGCATATCAAACGGCTACAAAATTCAATAGTATTGATGAACGTTTGAAAGCTTTATCTTTTTTAATAGCTAATGGCTCAGGAACAAAGTATGCACAAAAATATATCACACTAAACGATAGCATAATTAAAATAAGAAACAATTATAAAAACAAATTTGCCAAAATAAAATACGATTCTAAAAAAGAGAAAGACGAAAACCAAAAATTGCGTTTAGAAAAAGCAGAAAATCAATTATCACTTCAGGAAGCAAAATATCAAAGAATATTTTTTATAATCGGAATTACATCTCTTTGTCTTTTGTTGTTATACTTGAGAAAATTTTATCAAAACCGAAACCGAATCGAAAAAATAAAAACCGCCTACGATACCGAAACCAGAATTGCCAAAGACATTCATGATGAACTGGCAAATGATGTTTTTAATGCCATAACTTTTACTCAAACACAACCCTTAGAAAGTGACAATAGAAAAGAAACCTTAATTAAGAAACTGGATCATATTTACTCACGTGTCCGGGGAATTTCGAGAGAGAATAATGATATTGATACCGAAACAAATTATTCAGCTAACTTAAAAGAAACACTTTCGACTTACAACCTTGATACCAGAAATGTCATTATAAATAGTATCGAAAAAATCAATTGGAATGATATTGATAAAATAAAGAAGATTACCATTTACCGCATTTTACAGGAATTAATGGTAAATATGAAAAAACATAGTGAGGCATCAATAGTAGTCATAAAATTTGATAACAGTCCAAAAAAAATATTTATAGACTATACGGATAACGGAAAAGGCTGTGATCAAAATAAAATTATAAAAAATGGTTTGCAAAATATGGAAAACCGTATTCTGTCTACAAAAGGAACCATTACTTTTGAAACTGAACCTGATAGAGGTTTTAAAGTAAAAATATCCATGCCTAAATAATTTTATATGTTTAAAAAAGTATTAATAGCCGAAGACATTGACGCCATCAATTTAGGAATAGAACAAGTCCTGAAAGATTTAAATATTGTCAATTTTCAACATTCAAAATATTGTGACGAAGCGTTTCTAAAAATACGTAGAGCCATTCAGGACAATGAACCTTACAATTTATTAATCAGCGATCTTTCATTCAAGACAGATCATCGTGAAGTAAAAATTGCCAATGGAGACGAACTAATTCAAAAAGTACGTGAATTGCAGCCTGATATTAAAATCATTGCCTATTCTGTCGAAGATAAAAGTTACCGAATTAAATCCCTTTTTGATAATCCCGGAATTGATGCTTTTGTTCTAAAAGGTTTAAACAGTATTGAAGAATTAAAGAAAGCAATTAGCATTATTTCGACCTCAGATCAAAAATACATTTCCCCAGAAGTTGCTTCTGCCTTGCAGGAAAAAAACAACTACGAAATAGACGATGTGGACATTCAAATCCTAAAACATTTAGCTGGAGGCACTTCACAAGATGAAATCATAGAAATTTTTAAAACTTCAGATATCAAACCCAACAGTAAAAGTGCCATTGAGAAAAGACTGTCTAAACTCAAAGACTTTTTTAAGGCAAATAATACCGTTCATCTGGTTTCTATTACTAAGGATATGGGGATTATTTAAATCTCATTGTAGTATGATATTAATCTTTAAAAGCTCTTTCGGGGCTTTTTTTTATGACTGCAATTTAAAATACCTCGATTATGGTTTTCCGTAAAACACTGGATTTAAATAGGTTTAAGTTTGAATTATTAAATCAATTTAAATATTAATTAAAACCAAAAAAATTATGGAATATAAAGTAGTACCATTTGCAGCTTCAATCGATCTAAAGAAAAATTCTTCAGCACAAATCGCAGAACAGTTAGAAAGTTTGATTAAACATTATACTGAAAAAGAATGGCAATATGTCCGCGTGGAAAACATAACAACTTTTGTCCATGCAGAACTAGGATGTTTTGGATTTGGGGCAAGACCTGCTCAAACCCTTTTCACTCATTTAATTGTCTTTCAAAAATAGATGAAACATTTAATACTATTTGTTATTAAAATGTATTGGAAAACTATTCCGCCATCTAAAAGGAAAAAATGCATTTTTAAAAAATCCTGTTCCAATTATGTATTTGAAACAACTCAAAAAGAAGGTTTTATCAATGGATTAAAGACATTTTGGTTTCGATACAAAAATTGCAGAGGAAACTTTACGGTTTTTAAGAATCCTATTAACGATAAAATACAAATGATTCTCCCTTCTCAAATAATAATTGATCAGGAAGAAATTGCTGAAAGACTTATTAAATAAACCAATCAAAAGAATATCAGAATCATGATAACACTAGAACTAAAAAGCCATTTTTTGAGATTATATCAAATGGCATTATCAGACGATCAATTTAATGTATTAGAACTTCAGATGCTTTATCATTTTGCAGATGAAAGAGGAATTCCGAAAGAAGAATTGGATAAACTTTTCCTTAATCCTGTCAATATTGAATTCACAGTACCGGAAGCCTTAAATACAAAGATTGAATACCTGTATGACCTAACCAGAATTATCTGGGCAGATGAAAAAATAACCGATGACGAATTGAACATGCTCAGAAAGTATTGCCGAAAATTTGATTTCGTTGAAGAAAACATCAATGATTTATCTGATTATCTCATTGAGTGTGTACAGAAAAACATTGGTAAAGAAGAAATTATTAGTCAACTAAATGCTTAAACCATGAAAACACTTTCACAATTATTTAGTTTAAAAAAAACTGAAGATTCTTCTTCTAAATCTTTTGAAGAAAATGAAGAAGACAGAGAACAAATAAGAATTACGTACTATCAAAGCGGTTTCGCAGCTTCGATAAAAGCAACAGGCAAACCAATTGTTTTAAAAGCATGTCTTCAAAATTTATATATGAGTTTTGAAGATCAGTGCCGAAAGCAAAAAATGGAACAGGACAGATTAAAACAGCCTTACCGCGAAGAACAGGAAAAAAACAGAACTGAACTTAAAAAGTATGAAGCTGCTATTGGCATTTTCGAAAAAAAAGAACAGGATATCAACCATACTATCGACGAGATCAAAAACGAGATTATTGAAGTCAAAAGTAATCCTGACAAATACGGTATCGAAGATGGCAAAGGTTTAAAAGCGCAATTTTACATCGGTTTGTTTTTACTGCTTCCTATTACACTCTACGTATTAGTCTTTTATATTTCGGCTTCGTATTCTGCTTTTTTCAAAGAATTTTCAAATGATAGTTTAACAGCTGCGATTTTTGATGCCGATGCTTTTACAAATGCTTTTAAAGCGAGCTGGCTTGAAGGTGTTTTGGTCGTAACAATTCCTTTTGTATTTATGGGTTTAGGTTATGTAATTCATATGGTTCAAAAAGGAAAAGGCATAAAAAATGTTTTAAGAATGATGTCCTTATTTGTTATCACCTTCTTATTTGATGCTTTACTCGCTTATCAAATAGAAAAAAAGATATATGAGTTTAATAAAACAACCGATTCTGCTCCATACAATTTGAACATCGCTTTGGGTGAAGCTGAGTTTTGGATGATCATATTTGCCGGATTTGTGGTGTACATCATCTGGGGCCTTGTATTTGATTTTGTAATGAAAGAATTCGAAAACATCGATAAAATAAGAGCTTTCATCCGGGGTAAAAAAGAGAATTTAATTACCCTGGAAAAAATAAAAGCAGATTACATCAATAAAATCAACGATTTCAAACAACAGATTGTTACTCTAAACGGAAAAAATTCAGAGCTACAATCAAAAATAGACGGTTTTGTTTTTCCAGTAAAAGAATATCTTCATTATCACCACCAATACAAAGAAGGATGGTTTCAGGCAATAAACACAGAGATTGCTTTGGCTCATAAAGAAAAAACAGAACTTCTGGAAAACTGTGAATTTCATTCTGAAGAACACCTCAACAAATTAAACTTAGCTGATCCTGATTTCCAACATTTGGTATATTCTAAAAACTAATTAAATGAAAAATATTTTACAAAAAGTACTACCTTCATTAGTATTGATTTTGTTTCTTTCATGCAAAGAAGAAAACAAAAATGGAGAAAAAGAAACGGTACATAAAAATCCTGTTGCAGAAAATTACAATATCAGTATCCTTTTAGATTTATCAGATCGAATTAGTCTCAAAAAAAATCCAAATTCAACAATGGAGTATTATCAAAGGGATTTAGGATATATTAAATCGGTTTCAGAAGCTTTTACACAACATCTAAAATCAAAAAGAATAAGGCAGATTGATGACAAAATGCAGCTGTTTTTTAATCCGGAACCGGAAAGCCCTGAAATTAATTCGATTGCAAATGAATTAAAAATTAAAGTTGATAAAGATAATGCTTCAAAGGATTTACTGAACTCGATAAGTGGTAACTATGCTTCAAAAACAGCAAAAATATACGATTCGGCAATTAAAGATGATAACTATATCGGATCTGATATTTGGAATTTTTTCGACAGCAAAGTTCAAGATCAATGTATTGATAAAGGGTATAGAAACATTCTGGTTATTTTGACCGACGGTTATATGTTTTATGAAGGAACACAAATCAAAAACGGTACTCTGTCGAGCTATTTAACACCTCAGCTAATTAAACAAAATGAACTCAATACAAATGACTGGCAGAAAAAATTTGAAAGTGAGAATTTTGGTTTTATCAAAATTGACAATGATTTATCGAATCTGGAAGTTTTAGTCCTTGGCATAAACCCTGGTAAAAATAATCCTTACGAAGAAAAAGTCATTAAAGCCTATTGGAGCAAATGGCTAACAGAAATGAACATCAAACATTTTGAAATTAAAAGTGCTGATCTGCCTTCGAACACAGATAAAATTATTAAAGATTTTATTTTGAATAAAGAATAATACTTCACAATAAACAATTTAAAAGAGGAATTCTATTGTCCTCTTTTTCTGTTTATAAAAGTTTCAAAAACTTCTCTCACTTTACGGTTTTCCATAAAATACTGATTCTTATTGGTTTTACATTTGAATTATTAATTTAAACCAAAACCAATGGAAATCAATATTCAACTTAAATCATTAGCAGATAAAATCAATCAGTTAAAAAACAAAATTGAGACCGAAGAATCTACAAAGCATGCTTTTGTATTGCCATTTATACATGTTCTCGGATATGATGCTTTTAATCCACTCGAAGTTGTACCTGAATTTACAGCCGATTTAGGTCTTAAAAAGGGAGAAAAAGTAGATTATGCTATTTTTCAAAACGGAGAACCTATCATAATTGTGGAATGCAAAAGCTGGAAAGAAAAACTAACGATTCATAATTCACAGCTATTCCGCTATTTTCATGTGACCAAAACCCGATTTGCACTTTTAACCAATGGCATCCATTATCAGTTTTTTACTGATTTGGATGATCAGAATAAAATGGATGAAAAACCATTTTTAGAATTTGATATTACTAATTTAAAAGAAAATACAATCAACGAAATAGCGAAGTTTCATAAAGCCAATTTCGATGTAGATAATATTGTAAGCAATGCCAGTTCTTTAAAATATATCAAAGAAATTAAGAAACAAATCAATGCCGAATTAGAAAGTCCTTCGAATGATTTTACTAAACTTTTTGCTGGTAAGGTTTACACAGGAAGACTTACTGAAAAAGTAGTCGATGAATTTAAGGATTTAGTTCAGAAATCGATCAGTCAATACATAAACGACAAAATTAATGACCGATTAAATGCTGCGTTGACCAAAGAAACAATTAAGCAGCAGGATGAAGAAATTGTAATAATCGAAGATGATAATAAAATTATTACGACCGAGGAAGAACTTGACGGATATCGTATAGTGGTTGCTATTTTACGCAGAAAATTACCAACGAACCGAATCGTACATCGCGACACACAATCTTATTTTGGAATATTATTGGATGATAACAATCGTAAACCTTTATGCAGATTACATCTAAACGGAGGAAAAAAATACATCAGCTTATTTAACGAAAACAAAACCGAAACCAAATTACCCATTTCATCTATTGACGATATTTATCAATTTGAAAAGGAATTATTAGAAACAATTGCACTTTACGAAACTGAATAGAATCAGGTATTAGTACTTATTTCTAAAAAAATTATTCTAATTAGATTTATCACAGACATTAAAAATAAATCAAAGAATTATCTATCTCCTAAAAAACTATAACGTATGAAAACAAAACATTATGTAATTATTGGACTTTGTTTATTTGCATTAATTGCAGCATTATCAAATCCCGGAACTGAGAAACATAAGGAAGAAGTAAAATTAAAAATGAATGTATTTCTTGAAAAACAAATGAATGAAAAAAATACAAATCAAAATAACGAATGGTCTAAAGCTGGAAATACAATGGGAAATGTTTTCGCAAAATCAATGATAAACATGATGGTTGATAATATGGTTTCTTCATCTAATTATGTTCTTTTTTCAACAACAAATGTAACTTTCGAAGGAAAAACAAAAACAATAGGCATTGGCATTTTGGGAAATATCTTTTTATCTGGCAAAATTGATGACGCAATGAATCAGGAAAAATAAATTTTAAAGTTTAACCATTCAAAATAAAAATGCCTGTGCTAAAAAACTACCTAATCTTATTATTTATAATCCTTTTAGCTCTTTCCTGTAAAAAAGCCGATGCTCCTCCTCCACACATTAATTCCTTTTACAAAAAAGTAATTACGGCAGATGACCGAAAAACAATTACCCCCGAAGAAGCCAAAACTTATCATGTTGATGAAACTTATCAATACGAATATAGAACAGGAAATTCAGGACATTATGAATACAATTATAATGTAAAGGGAATAAATGTAAAAGGCGATTCCGTTTTTGGAAATATAAATGTTGAAGGAAAATGTGGTGCCGGAATTTTAATGAACGACAGCATCGCAGATATTGAAATCAACACCGAATGGATCTCTTATGGAAAGTTAAAAGCAACTGATAAAAAAGGAAACGAATATCAATTAATTGTCAAATAAATAATCCCCAAATGAAATATACCCTACTCCTGCTGTTTATTTGTTTTTCTTCTTTTTGCCCTCCGCCAACACAAGTATTTATATGCGGACCAACCGGTGCAAAAAAATATCATTATAAAGAAAACTGCCGTGGCTTAACGGCTTGTCGACATGTATTAACTAAAGTTTCTGAATCTCAGGCACAGGGATATGGATTAACGCTTTGCGGTTGGGAAGATTAAATTTTAACACTAAATAATAACAACAGCAAATAATTCTAAAATTATTTTTGTTCTTTATCTATAGTAATAGTCAGCTTGTTTTTCTTTTGTTCAATGTTTACGATTTGCCCTTTCCTGAAACCCAGTTTTTCTAACCATTTGCCTTCTAACCTGATTTCGGGTATAGTTGTACTGCCATAAGTTCTGGCCTGATATTTCGTATGAATTTTGAGTTTTCTTGAATTTGCCATTTGTCATACAATTATAAAACAAATGTAAATCAAATAAAAAAACAACTTGTCAACTTTTTATATGACAGTCAGTAAATTAGCTAATATTTTTTTTGGGTTATGACACGAGATAAACTAAAAAAGAAATAAACGGATTATTGATTTCCGTGAACAAAAAGGCTGGAGTCAATCTGACCTCGCCAGAGCATGCAATAAAGACCGCCAGGCAATTGAAAAACTGGAAAATGGAAAAGTCAACCCAACACTTTATACTTTACTGGAAATCGCTAATGCTTTGGAGATTTCATTATCAAAATTGGTAGATTTGTCTAGTTAGAGTCGCGTTTCAAACGCTATATTTTATTCTCTTAATATATAATTATTCCTTACCAAATTTGAGTGCCTTTATAAACAGAGCGCCTGTCTATTACATTATACTTGCCAAAAATCGTTTTTCTTGTTTCAGATATTTCGTTTATTATAACGTAATCTGGTGCTCGTTTGCAACGAGTACCTACTTACTTCAAACACAAATTGAAGCGTTTGCAACGCGACTTCTTTACCATAATGGTTCAATTGCAACATTACAAAACACAGCATTATCTTCTTCGTAATTTCTATAACTGCTGTTTATATAATCACGTTCATGAAAAACAATCTGAGCCTCTACAGGATTATAATGTATGTATTTTATTCTCTGTTCTATTTTTTCTAATGTATCCAATATAACCGGATGAAATCCATCTTGCCAAAGTTTATAGTTTTTTGCTCTTCCTGTTGTGACTGCTTCAAAACTAAATTTTCGCAAAAGCCATTCACCCCTGCTTTCCGGATGCTCTTTTATGGCTTCGATTATTTTTTTTGAGGTAAATTTTTTAAAATCACGCACAATGTTTTGCAACTCACCATCGGGTGCAGTTACAATTAAATGAATGTGACTGCTCATATACACATAAGCGTGAACACTTAGCCCCTTTTCTTTGATACAATAATTTAATGATTCGTCTAAAATGTCACAATAAACAGATCTTATAAATAAATCTACCCAGTCAACTACTGTTATTGTTATAAAAGTGGGAACTGTACTGTCTATTACTTTGTACTTTTCTGACATTGTTTATTGTTTCAGATATATTTTTTTCGTTTGTTATGACTGTTTTATTAGTTAGCCGCGTTACAAACGCTACCACCGTCCTTTTAATTTATGTAGGTACTCGTTGCAAACGAGCACCAGATTAAAACTGTACTGTCTATTACTATATACTTTTCTGACATTGTTTATTGTTTCAGATATATTTTTTTCGTTTGTATGACTGATGTCTTAGTTTACCGCGTTGCAAACGCTACCACAATTCTTTTAATTTATGTTTGCAAACGAGCACCTGTTTACTTTAAAACACTAATCGAAGCGTTTGCAACGCTATTCGTTTACCACAATGGCTCAACTGCAACATTACAAAAAACAGTATATCTTCTTCGTAATTTCTATAATTGCTGTTTATATAATCACATACATTAAACACAACTTGAGCCTCTGCAGGATTATAATGTATTACTTCTGCATTAACTCTTCTGTATCCAGCCTTTCATTTTCCTTATCAACTTTAGATTTAATAAAACTAAATATTAAACATGCAAATACAAATAAGATAAAAAAATAAGACAAAAAAGTTGAAAAACTTCTTTTAGCTTCAGAGCCAGCAATTTTAAGTTGTATTTTTTGCATCTCCGTAGCGCCAATACTATTATGCCTTAAATTTTGATCAACCTGAAAATTATACAGATTGGTTATAATATTATTTAAATACCAAAAGCAAAATCCAAAAAAGATAATACAACAAATTTTTATAATAAACAGATAACTGAGCTTTCGATATTTCATATTAATGATTGAATTACATAACAGCCATAAAAACAACTACAATTCCATATACTAAAGTGGACTTTGTATCAAGAACACCTGAAATTTATTTCAGCTAATATAACAATCTTATTATTACAAAAGAAAATCAGTACTCAAATCACAAACCAAAAAACCTCCCGAAATTTTACTTTCCGGGAGGTTCAGTCCTACAACTATTAATATAAAAAATGATATTATTTCCAGCCACCGCCTAAGTTCCTGTAAACATGAACTGTTGCGTTTAATTGCTCTTTTTTGGTGTCTATTAATTCCAGTTTGGCTTCTAAGGCATCACGCTGTGTCATCAAAACTTCAAAATAATCTACTCTGGCAGATTTAAACAAATCATTAGAAACATCAATCGATTTATTTAAGGCATCTACCTGCTGTGATTTTAAATCGTATCCTTTTTGCAGGTTATCAATTTTTGAAAGTTGATTGGAAACTTCCAGATAGGCATTCAAAATTGTACGATCATAATTATACAAGGCCTGAAGCTGTCTTGCATTGGCACTTGAAAACTCTGCTTTGATGGCATTTCTGTTGATCAGCGGTGCAGCCAGATCTCCAGCTAATGAATACAAAATAGACTCCGGAAACGTAAACAAATACGAAGGATTAAAGGCCTGTACACCCACCGCAGCTGAAATATCCAGTGATGGATAGAACTCGGCACGAGCTACTTTTACATCCAGTTTTGCTGCTGCCAGTTCTAATTCTGCTTGTTTTACATCGGGACGGTTTTGCAGTAATTGCGAAGGAATTCCGGAATTTACGGTAGCCGGTACCAAATCGATAAAATTGGTTTTTTCCCTTTTGATTTCCTGCGGATAACGCCCTAACAAGAAGTTGATTCGGTTCTCAGCTTCTTTTATCTTTTGAAGAATGTCGAATTCCATACTTTTAGAAGTCAAAACCTCAGCCTGAAATTTTTGAACAGCCAATTCTGTTGCTCTTGCTGCTTCTTTCTGAACTTTTACAATTTCCAAAGCATTGGTTTGGAGCTGAATGTTCTGTTTTACAATATCCAGTTGACTATCCAAGGCTAACAGTTCATAATAATTGTCAGCGATTTCGGCAATAAGATTAGTTACTACAAAATTCTTTCCTTCAACCGTGGCTAAATATCGGGTTACAGCCGCTTTTTTAGAATTACGCAGTTTTTTCCAGATATCTACTTCCCAGTTAGCGTAAGCAGCAATCGTAAAATCACCAAGCGGATCCGGGGTTTCTTTGCCTGGTTTAATTTCTGTGGTCGCATCTCCGGCACCCTGACTGGTATAACGACCCACTTTTTCAACTCCGGCTCCGGCACGCACACCAACTGTTGGCAGGTAAGCCCCTTTTTTGATACGAATATCGTTTTTGGCTATTTCAATTTCCTGAAGCGTAATATTTAACTCCTGATTGTTTTTCAGGGCGACATCAATTAAATCTGTCAGGTTTTTATCTTTAAAAAAGTCCTTCCACGCAATAGCTGACGTTGAGGTTGTGTCCTGAGTTTTGGCATAACCAAAAGATTCAGGAACCGGTTTGCTGGCAGTTGACACCTCTGGAGCGGGAGCCTTACAGCTTACTGCAGCAAGACAAATACTTGCTGCAATACTGCATTGATATAATTTAAATTTATACATGATTGTTATCAATTTCTTCAGTTAATGGATTTTCTTCTTCATGTTTCACCAATTTGTGTTTCTCGGCAATTTTACCAAAAATGTAATACAATCCCGGAATCACAAATACTCCGCAAATAGTTCCAATAAGCATTCCTCCTGCCGCTGCTGTACCAATGGTTCTGTTTCCAATTTTACCCGGACCGGTTGCAAAAGCTAGCGGTAATAATCCGGCGATAAACGCAAATGAAGTCATCAAAATAGGACGAAACCTGGCTTTTGAGCCTTCCATTGCAGCTTCCAAAACTGATTTTCCTGCGGCATGCCTTTGAATCGCAAACTCTACAATCAGTACGGCATTTTTACCCAGCAGTCCAATAAGCATTACCATGGCAACCTGAGCATAAATGTTATTTTCTAATCCGGTTAATTTCAATAAAAAGAAAGCTCCAAAAATACCCGCCGGCAACGAAAGAATTACTGATAATGGTAAAATGAAACTTTCGTATTGCGCTGCTAAAACCAAATAAACAAATCCTAAACAGATTAAGAACACCCAAATGGCCTGATTGCCCTGCGCTACCTCATCGGCAGAAATACCTGCCCAGTCGATATCATATCCTCTCGGTAATTTTTTGGCCGCTACTTCCTGAATAACTTTGATAGCCGTTCCTGAACTATATCCTATAGCAGGACCACCACTGATTTCGGTTGAAGTATACATATTATGACGCGTAATTTCTGAAAGTCCGTATACTTTTTCCAGTTTCATAAAAGCTGAAAAAGGAACCATTTCATCCCGGTCATTTTTTACATACAGTTTTAAGATATCATCCGGCTGAGCACGATATTCCGGTGCCGCCTGAACGATTACTTTATAGTTGATTCCGTATTTAATGAAACTGATTTCGTAGTTACTCCCTACAAGCGTTGATAAAGTGTTCATTGCATTTTCGATCGAAACGCCTTTTTGCTGTGCCAGATCATTATCTACTTTCATCATATACTGAGGAAAACTCGCACTAAAGAAACTGAAGACGTTTGTTAATTCAGGACGTTTGTTCAGTTCTTCTACAAACTCTTTATTGACTTCTTCCAGTTTTTTGAAATCACTTGTACCCGTTTTGTCCAGAAGACGAAGTTCAAATCCTCCAGCTGCTCCATATCCCGGAACTGCAGGTGGCTGGAAAAATTCAATATTGGCTCCAGGAATGTCTTTCGATTTTTCTTCGAGTTCGATCATAATTTCCTGAACAGATTGTTTACGATCATTCCAGTCTTTTAAATTGATCAGACAGGTTCCCGCATTCGCTCCGGTACCTTCCGTCAGGATTTCATAACCTGCAAGTGATGAAACTGATTTCACCCCTTCTATGCCTTCGGCTATTTTTTGCAATCTCTCTGCAATATTATTTGTTCGCTCTAATGATGAACCCGGAGGTGTCTGGATAATGGCATAGAACATTCCCTGATCCTCATTCGGAATAAATCCGGAAGGAACCGTGCTGCTGATTAACCAGGTTCCGGCACAAAATCCAAGAAGTGCAATAATAGTTACGGCTCTTCTGTTTACAATTTTTGCCAATACATTTTGGTATTTACCCTGAGCCAGGTTAAACTTATTGTTGAAACCATCAATGAATCTGTTTACCGGTGTTTTCTTTTTAGGCTTACCATGATTATTTTTCAGCATCATCGCACAAAGTGCAGGCGTTAAAGTTAAAGCCACAATACCCGAAAGTATAATTGCAGTTGCCATTGTAATCGAGAACTGTCTGTAGAAAACCCCCACAGGACCTGACATAAACGCAACCGGAATAAATACTGCCGCCATTAAAAAAGTGATTGCAATAATAGCCCCCGCAATTTCGTGCATCGCTTTTTTTGTAGCTTTAAATGGCGACAGATGTTCTTCTTCCATCTTGGCGTGAACAGCTTCGATAACCACAATCGCATCATCGACGACGACTCCAATTGCCAGTACCAGTGCAAATAAAGTAATCAGGTTAAGCGAAATATCGAAGAAGGTCATGAATACAAAAGTTCCAATCAGCGAAACCGGCACCGCAATTGCCGGGATAACGGTAGAACGCCAGTCTCCCAAGAAAAGAAATACTACTAAACCTACCAGAATAAAGGCTTCTATTAAAGTATGAATTACTTTTTCGATAGAAGCATCAAGGAATTTAGAAACGTCATACGAAATTTCATAATCCATTCCTTTTGGAAATTTGGTTTTGATTTTTTCCAGTTTGGATTTTACATCTTCAATAACCTGATTCGCATTACTTCCAAAAGATTGTTTCAATACGATTGCTGCAGATGGTTTTCCATTTAAATTGGAATAAATATCATACATCGAGCTTCCAAATTCTACAGTGGCAATATCTTTTAAACGTAAAAGTTCTCCATTAGGATTAGATCTTACTACAATATTACCGTATTGCTCCTTAGTTGTAAAACGCCCTGAATACTTCAATACATATTCGAATGCCTGAGAACGTTTACCGGAACTCTCTCCCGTTTTACCGGGCGAAGCTTCTAAACTCTGGCTTGATAATGCTTCCATTACCTCTTCGGCTGAAATTTTATACGCCAGCATTCGGTCAGGCTTTAACCAGATACGCATAGCATATTCACGTGTTCCTAAAATATCTCCCGAACCAACACCGTTTACCCTTTTCAATTCTGACAGTATATTGATATCTGCATAATTGTAAAGGAACTTCATATCAGTATTTTTATCGTTACTGTAAAGGTTCACATACATCAGCATACTTGGAACCTCACGGGTAATTTTTACCCCTTCCCTAACTACCAGAGGAGGAAGTTTATTGGTAACCGATGCCACACGGTTCTGAACGTTGATAGCTGCCTGATTTGGGTCTGTACCTAAATTGAAAACCACCTGAATACTGGCTTCACCGTCATTTCCGGCATCAGATGTCATATATTTCATTCCCGGAACACCGTTAAGGGCGCGTTCCAACGGAATAATAACCGATTTGATCATCAACTCACCATTCGATCCCGGATAATCTGCCGTGATATTAACCATCGGAGGAGAAATCGAAGGAAACTGGGTGATCGGTAAACTTATTACCGACAATATCCCTAAAAAGACAATTACCAACGATATAACGATCGACAGTACAGGTCTTTGTATAAATTTATTAAACATTTAAATATTTTTTAATGATTAGACTAATTGGAATGTTTCAAGTTTCAGGTTTAAAACTCAGCGTAAAACTTTAAAAACCTGAAAAAACTTAAACAAAACTTACTCCGCTTTTAATCGTAAATTTTTGATCACCTTTTGAGGAGCTATATAACTGTAATTGATCTTATCATCTTCTTTTACTTTCTGAACACCTTCAAGTAAAATTTTATCATTTTCAGTTATTCCACTGCTTATCACATACAAATCCGGAATTTCGCCTGTAATCGTAATTTCTTTTGAACTTACCTTATTGTTTTTGCCTACAACAAAAACATATTTTTTGTCCTGAATTTCGTAAGTTGCTTTTTGCGGAATTACAACAGCATTCTTCAAAGGAACCAGCATTTGAACTTTTCCGGTTTCTCCGTTTCTAAGCAGTTTCCCGTTATTAGCAAACCTTGCTCTAAAAGCAATATTTCCGGTTTCATTATCAAATTCACTTTCAATAAGTTCTACTTTACCTTTGTATTTAAAAGATTCACCGTTTGCCAAAAGTAAGTTTACTGTGTTTTCGGCACGGTCTTTCACATTGGTTTGATATTGAAGGTATTCCGGCTCCGAAACGTTGAAATAAGCAAACATCTGACTGTTGTCTGAAAGGCTGGTTAACAATTCGCCTTCGTCAATAAGACTTCCTAATTTTAAAGGAATTCTATCAATCGTTCCGTCAAAAGGAGCTCTGATTTCTGTAAAAGACAAATGAAGTTTTGCCAGAGCAACCTCAGCTTTAGCTGATTGCACTTTGGCCAGCGCTACTGCCTGTTCGTTTTTAGAAACAATATTCTTATCTGCCAGTGTTTTGGCATTTAGCAATTCAATTTCAGCTGCTTTCTGTTCTGCCTGTGCTTTAAGCAGTTCCGCTTCATACATTTTCGGCATGATTCTGAATAGTATCTGGCCGGCTTTAACAAACTGACCTTCATCAACATAAATATTTTGCAAAAACCCTTTTTCCTGGGCGCGGATTTCGATGTTTCGTACAGAGCGAATCTGCGAAACATATTCTTTGGTAAATGAAGTGTCAATTCTAACCGGATTGGTAACCGTGAATTTTTCCGCTTCCTCTTTTTCTTCTTTTTTAGACGTACAACTGGTTAGGCACACCAAGGCTATTAAGCCTGCTAATACAACAATTCTCTTCATGATTTAAGTATGGAAATTAAGCGATTGAATATCGGGAATGCAAAAATTCCCTTAAAAGTAAAAGCACCAGTAACCATAGTCAGAACAGAACTGTACCATGAAAGAAGTAAAAAAATATACATCTATGAGATATGAATGCTCATAACTCAGGCAACTGATGTATAATATTTATCAGATTCTTAAAACGCGCTGCGTAATATAAATAGGATTTGAATTGCCGCAGAAGGGCACGAAAAATTTGAAGTGGCTGTGATAATTAACCGTAATTTGATCTGAGAACGTCAAATACCAATTATCAAGCAGACTGTAATTTGCAGTAAAAACTTTATTTGTTAAACCGTTTTTAAGAGCATCACCGGAATATTCCTCATCCAGATCCAGATCGGCTTCTTCTATAATAGAACTTCCCTGCTCCTGACTGGTATATTTTATATGGTGTTTGTGCCCGTAAGTATGACCAGAATTTTGATGTGTACCCGCACTTAGATATTGCCCTCCGCCAAACAGAAGGAAATTCATAAATACCATAAATACAATTATTCTTTTCATATGGGTGCGAAAGTAAGCAAAGTATCAAAACAAAAAAAGAAATTTTAATAAGGTTTAACAACTAAAAACAACGAAAACGTTTTCTATTGCGGATATAAAACGTAACAATTTAATTTTCAGATTTTATTTGTAAATAATAGACGATGTTTTTGATTTATTTCGAGATTTAATTTTGATTTTACGGCTTTGCAGGCCGCCAACACATGATAGTTTTTTTAAACGCATTATTAGATGTTTTTGACATATAATTTCAAATAAAGGCGACATTTAATAGATTCTATAATCAAGGAATATATTTTAATCCCAAATATTCCCTCATTCTTTAAAAATTGATTACTTGCATTGTACAGAAAATTTAATTTTTAATTTCCATTTTTTTAAGTAAAACACCTTCTCTTAGAAAATAAATATTTCTATATTCGTCACATATTAATTTAACCCCAAATTAGTTTTTATGAAACACGTATTACTTACTTTATTTTTTATGGCGACCTGTTCTGTATGGTCACAATCTGCAACTGCCTATTTTGACAAGGCAATGAAAAAAGCCGAAGCAGGAAACACTAAAGGCGCTATTGCAGACTATACGAAAGCAATCAGTATGAATTCAAAATTTGTTGAGGCTTATCAAAACAGAGGTGTTGCCAAATACAAGCTCAACGATTTAGAAGGAGCTTTAGCCGATTTTAGCAAAACAATCGAATTAGACAACATGAACGCTGATGCCTTTACCGGAAGGGCTAACGTTAATTACAAATTATTAAAGTATCCTGAAACTATAAAGGATTGCTCTTATTCCATTATGTTAAATCCTAAAGATTATGTTGCTTATAACCTTAGAGCTTTAGCTTATAACAAATCAGGCGACAAAAAAAATTGCTGCAAAGATTTCTCTAAAGCCATTGAATTAGGCAGCCAGAGTGCAATAAAAAACAGAGCTACTTTTTGTAAATAATATAGTAGCTGAAAAATATTCCTGAGCAATCTGTAGAATTCAAATTTTACAGATTGCTTTTTTTGTAAAAAACGCATATCTCCAGCCTAAAAAGATAGTATTACATTTGCTCAAAATAAAATAAATGGCTCTCTTAAGAAAAATAAATAACAAAGCCCAAACAGATCAAAATTCGGGTTTCGGTACCAATGCAAATAGTTATGGCGGACGTTTTGTAAATAAAAACGGAACCCCGAATATCGAGAAAAGAGGTATGCACTTGTTACGCCGAATCAGCTGGTACCATACCATGATTGATATGCCCAACTGGAAGTTTATGCTCATTCTGTTTACATTTTACATCGTAATCAATTTTATTTTTGCCGTTCTGTATTACGCAATCGGAATTGAGCATCTTGATGGAATTGCACAATCTCAAAGTGTATTGACACAATTTGGACAGGCATATTTCTTCAGTGCCCAAACTTTTACCACTGTTGGTTATGGACACATCAGTCCAACGGGATTTTTCACGAGTGCACTTTCAGCTGCCGAAGCTTTGATTGGTCTTTTGAGTTTTGCTATTGCTACCGGTTTATTTTTTGGAAGATTCAGTAAGCCAACTGCATTTTTAAAGTTTTCGCACCATGCGTTAATTGCTCCTTACAAGGACCATAAAGGTTTAATGATTCGGCTTGTACCTTTTAAGAACACCAATTTTACAGATGCCAAAGCAAAAGTAACCCTTGGAATGACGGTAGAAGAGAACGGAATAATGACCAATAAATTTTACAATCTTGATTTAGAATTAGACAGAATTAATGCTCTTTCGTTAAGCTGGACATTAGTTCACCCCATTACAGAGAACAGCCCTGTCTATAATTTTACAGAAGAAGATTTCAAGAAAATTCATGGTGAAATTTTGGTATTCATTACCACTTTTGATGATATGT
Source organism: Flavobacterium salmonis (assembly GCF_903819435.1). Lineage (GTDB taxonomy): Bacteria > Bacteroidota > Bacteroidia > Flavobacteriales > Flavobacteriaceae > Flavobacterium > Flavobacterium chungangense. The sequence goes on from NZ_CAIJDP010000070.1 coordinate 50,370, forward strand.
TCAGTAATACTGTCGCTGCCAGAACCTCATATACTTTTAATGAAATTATATATGGCGCCAGGTTTAAAACCATGTACAACCGAAGCAAAAATGGCTCAAAAACAATTTTGCATTTAGACTTGTTAAACAGCTTCGAACGAGTAACTTTCTAATATTTTATCATTTTAAACACGTTAGTAAGGTTATCTCAGTTTTTATTCTATTTTTGTTTATCCCAATACTACGAAATGATAAACAATATAAAAACCGTTTTCAGCATAAAAGATCTTGAAAACTTATCCGGAATAAAAGCACATACCATTCGCATATGGGAAAAAAGATATAATGTTCTTGAACCTATGCGAACAGATACCAATATTCGACTATACAATTTAGCCAGTTTACAAAAGCTGCTAAATATTACATTACTTCACGAATATGGGTACAAAATATCTAAAATAGCCACTTTCCCTGAAGAAAAAATACCGCAGTTAGTTCGTGAAATTATTTCTATGAAAAATTCACAGAACTATGCTATCAATTCCTTTAAGATGTCTATGATGAATTTCGATCAGGAAATCTTTTTCAACACCTTTGACTGGTTAATTTCTGAAAAATCATTTCAGGAGGTTTTTAAGGAACATTTTCTTCCTCTCTTAAAAGAATTAGGGCTATTATGGCAATCGCAAACTATAAGCCCGGCAAATGAACATTTCATGAGCCATTTGATCAAACAAAAAATATTAATTTATACAGAAAATCTTCAAATCCTGAAACCCACCAAAACTGATAAAGTTTTTGTGCTCTCCTTACCAATGAATGAGATTCATCAAATAGGATTGCTGTATCTTCAATATGAAATTTTACTGCAAGGATATAAAACTATTTATTTAGGCGAAAGCATGCCTATCGAAAACCTGCAGGACCTTACCAAATATTTTAATACAATCACTTTTGTGACCTTCATGACTGTTCAGCCGGACCGAAACATAGTGAATCAGTATGTAAAAACAATGGAACAAAAATTATTACTTAAAAGCAATGAAATCTGGCTTATCGGAAAAATGACAGAACATATTGACAGAAGAAACTTATCTGAAAGAACCTATGTTTTCGATTCTATGGAAGAAACAATTAATAAAATATAATTTTGTTTAAAGTTTTTGTACATTTGTTAAACAAATGAAAAAAACTATCTCCATAATAGGTTCTGGATTCTCTGCTTTAGCAGCTTCGTGCTACCTTGCACAACAAGGGCATGAGGTAACAATTTACGAAAAAAACGATTCAATTGGTGGCCGGGCAAGACAGTTTAAAAGCAATGGCTTTACCTTTGATATGGGACCAAGCTGGTATTGGATGCCGGATGTTTTTGAACGTTTCTTTAACGACTTCGATAAAAAACAATCTGAATATTATGAGCTTATAAAGTTAAATCCGGCTTATCGGGTTTATTTTGGAATAGATGATTTTATTTCTATCCATGATAATCTTGAGGCTATAAAATCGACTTTTGAAAACATTGAAAAAGGTAGTGGTCAAAAACTGCAAAGTTTTATCAATAGCGCCAAAAGCAATTATGATATCGCGATAAAAGATTTAGTATATCGTCCCGGAGTTTCTGCTCTGGAACTAATTACATCAAAAACGATTTTAAAACTTAACCAGTTTCTTAGCAACGTCAGTTCTGATATTCGAAAAGAATTCAAAGATGAAAGATTAATTCAGATTCTGGAATTCCCGGTTTTGTTTCTGGGCGCTAAACCTTCGAAGACGCCTTCATTTTACAATTTTATGAATTATGCCGATTTTGGTTTAGGAACCTGGCATCCTAAGACCGGAATGTTTGATGTGGTTCGTGGTATCGAAAAATTAGCCTTGGAATTAGGAGTAACAATAAAAACGAACTCTCCTGTTGAAAAAATAATTATTGAAGACCAAACCGCAACCGGAATCATAATTGACGGAAAAAAAATTAAATCTGACATCATTTTAAGTGGTGCCGATTATCACCATACCGAAACTTTACTCGAAAAACAGCATCGTTCTTATTCTGAAACATATTGGGAAAGCAGAGTTTTTGCCCCTTCATCTCTTTTATTTTTTGTTGGTTTCGATAAAAAAATAGAAAACATTACCCACCATGCTTTATTTTTTGATGTCGATTTTAACCAGCATGCAGCTGATATTTATGACAATCCAAAATGGCCTGATGCGCCATTATTTTACGCTAATTTTCCATCAAAAACAGATGAAACTGCTGCACCTGAAGGAATGGAAACCGGGTTTTTCCTAATTCCGCTTGCACCGGGAATAAATGACAGTCAATTGCTTAGAGAAGAATATTTTGCAAAAATAATTAATCGATTTGAGCAGATTACGCAACAAAAAATTAAAAATAACATTATCTTTAAAAGATCATTCTGTAAAAACGATTTTGTAACAGATTACCATGCTTACAAAGGAAATGCATACGGAATGGCAAATACCTTATTACAAACTGCTTTTTTGAGGCCAAAACTAAAAAGCAAAAAAGTTCGTAACTTATATTTTACAGGACAATTAACTGTTCCTGGACCAGGGGTTCCGCCTGCTTTAATTTCAGGAAAATTAGTTGCTGAGTTAATTCAAAAATCACTTAGATCTTAAAAAATGAAAGCACTATTCGACGCCGTTTCTTTTAAATGCAGTAAGCTAATTACACAAAATTACAGCACCTCATTTTCGCTGGCAGTTAAAATGTTATCGCCCAGCATTCGCGATGCCATTTACAGCATTTACGGATTTGTACGTTTTGCAGACGAAATTGTCGATTCTTTTCATGATTACGAAAAGGAATATCTTATCGATGATTTCGAAAAAGAATATTACAAAGCCATGCAATTAGGAATTAGCCTGAATCCTATACTTAACTCTTTCCAGCACACTGTAAAACAATACAATATCACAGACGATTTGGTTCAGGCATTTTTACGAAGCATGAAATTAGATCTCATCAAATCAACTTACAACTCACAAGCTGAGTATGAAGATTACATTTACGGATCTGCAGATGTTGTGGGTTTAATGTGCCTTAAAGTTTTTGTAAAAGGAAACAATCAAAAGTATGATCAGCTAAAAAATGAAGCAATGCGTTTGGGTTCTGCGTTTCAAAAAGTGAATTTCCTGAGGGATTTAAAAGACGACAATTTGGTTTTAAACCGAAATTATTTCCCGGGAGCCGATTTGAATTCATTCGATGAAAATGCAAAAACTGCTATCATCAACGAAATCGAAGAAGATTTCAAAGTTGCCTATCAGGGAATTGTGAAGCTGCCTATGGAAGCAAAGTTTGGTGTTTATACGGCATTTATTTATTATAAAAAATTGCTTAAAAAACTAAAAAACACACCGTGTTCAGAAATTGGAAATTCAAGAATCCGCGTTTCTAATTACACCAAAGCCGGACTTTTAGCGCAATCTTTTGTAACTTACAAACTGAAATTGGTTTAGGTTTTTTAGTTCTTTTGTCATTCCGACGAAGGAGGAATCTTCACAAGAAACTCCGTAATCAAAGGTTATAATCTTTGTCGATTTTGCAACGGAGATTCCTCCTTTGTCGGAATGACAAGATTGAGTGAAGTAATGAATTAAAAACCTTTAGAGTTAATCTTTTATCATTTAAAGCTTAATCCTAAATTTTTTAAACAATAATTTTAATAAATCAACAAATACAAAATGATTTCTTTTTTAATCTTTTTAGGTGTGTTCCTGTTTATGGAATGTGTGACCTGGCTCACGCACAAGTACATTATGCACGGATTGATGTGGTATTTTCATGCCGACCATCATCAGCCCAAATACGAGCACACTTTTGAGCGCAACGACATCTTTTTTGTCATTTTCGCCATTCCGAGTATTGTTCTCTTTTATTTTGGAGTGCAGGGTGGGTTAAATTATTTGTTTTTTATAGCATGTGGCATCACGGCATACGGAATATGCTATTTTATGATTCATGATGTGCTAATTCATCAGCGTTTTAAATGGTTCAAAAATACCAAAAACAAATATCTGATCGGATTACGAAAAGCACATAAAATTCATCACAAACATTTAGGAAAAGAGCATGGAGAATGCTTCGGAATGTTATTTGTCCCTTTCAAATATTATAAAATGTAGTATAATTTGGGCGTTCCCCAAGGGTCGGGTTTTCCGTTCCCGCTTTTTTGTGACAGGCAGACCTTAACGATAGCGACAAACGAAATAAATGCCTGCCACAAAAAGAGCTCCACTACAACCCCTAACGCAACCGTATTTCAGGAACTATACGTAAATAATTGTATTTATGAAATTATACAAAATAGAAACCGAACAACTTATAAACGCCAGTGTTGAAGAATGCTGGGATTTTTTTTCAAGCCCAAAAAACCTTCAAACCATTACACTTGACAACATGAGTTTCGAAATTCAGGATTTTGATGGCAAACGCATGTATCCCGGACAAATTATCACCTATACTTTAAAACCGCTTTTAGGAATCAAAATTAATTGGGTTACTATTATTACAGTATGCAAGGAAAACCAATACTTTATAGACGAACAGCGCTTTGGACCTTATGCTTTATGGCATCACAAACATTTTTTTGAATCAACAGAAAATGGAGAAACAAAAATGACAGACATTGTCCATTATGCGTTGCCATTAGGAATTTTAGGCCGTTTTATGAATACATTGATAGTAAAAAACAAACTGAAAACCATCTTTGATTATCGTCGAAATAAGATCGAGGAATTGTTCAATTCGAAATTATAATTACAGATTTTAAGTTTAAACACATAGAAACATAGATTCTCTTAGTGGTTAAAGGCGTTTCACTTGCATGAAAACACATAGCTATGTATTTAGTAATGTGTTTCTCTTTTATACCCTTTTCAGGAAATTAAAATCTATGTGCCTATGTGTTAAAAAATATTCAGTAAAAACTCATACAATGGCAAAACAAAAAGTTACTCTTTTCTGGTTCAGACGTGATTTGCGTTTAGAAGACAATACCGCATTATTTCACGCGTTGCAATCAGATTTTCCTGTGATTCCTCTTTTTATCTTTGATGATGAGATTCTGGAAAACCTTCCTAAAGATGATGCCAGGGTAAGTTTTATTTATGACTCACTTGAAAAAATAAACAAGGAACTTAAAACAATTGATTCCTCACTTTTAATCAAAAAAGGAAAAACATTTGAAGTATGGAATTCGCTTATTGCCGAATTCGACATTCAAAATGTTTTTTTTAACAAAGATTATGAACCGTATGCCATCAAACGGGATCTGGCCATTGGTAAAGTATTAAAGCAAAATAATATCGAATCGTTTTCTTTCAAAGATCATGTGATTTTTGAAGAAAAAGAAATCACAAAAGCGGACGGGCTTCCGTACACGATTTACACGCCCTACAAAAACAAATGGCTGGAGAACTATCATCTTTCCGGGCAAGCACCTGAATATGACACCAAACCATTATTGAGCAGCTTTGTAAAAAAACAATTTCCATTTCCCGAATTATCACAAATTGGTTTTGAGATAAGTACAATAAAAGTACTTCCTCATAACTTAACCCAGATTGGGAATTATAAGGAAATCCGTGATTTTCCTGCTTTAGATGGAACTTCTTATTTGTCTCCGCATTTGCGTTTTGGAACGGTAAGTATCCGAAAATTGGTGAACTGGGCGAATCGTAAAAACCAGACTTTTTTAAGCGAACTGATCTGGAGAGAATTTTTCATTCAGATTCTCTTTAGCTTTCCGAAATGTGTCAATCATAATTTTAAGTCAGCTTATGATGGAATTCAATGGCGCAATAACGAAGACGATTTCAAACGCTGGTGTTCCGGAACTACCGGATATCCGATGGTGGATGCCGGAATGAGACAACTCAATGAAACCGGTTACATGCACAACCGCGTGCGTATGGTAGTGGCTAGTTTTTTATGCAAACATTTACTCATTAACTGGCAATGGGGAGAAGCCTATTTTGCAGAGAAATTATTAGATTTTGAATTGGCCTCCAACGTAGGCAACTGGCAATGGGCTGCCGGAACTGGCTGTGATGCGGCACCCTATTTCAGGGTTTTCAATCCGGAAATTCAACTGAAGAAATTTGACGAAAAAGGAATCTACATACGCAAATGGATTCCTGAATTTGATTTTGGTTACAATGAGCCTATGGTTGATCATGCTTTTGCGAGAGATCGTGCGATTGCTACTTATAAAGAGGGGATTATTAAGTAACGTTTCAAAACTAATCTGTAACTGGTAATCAGATAATTTCGAGTTCTTTTAGCTTGCAATTATGCCAGACGTTTTTGAGCTTGGAGAAGTTTGGGTTTATATTGCAACATTCCATTCAGACTGAAGTCAAATGTAATAACATCTTTGCATTATAAACTTAGTCAAAATTTGTTAAAACATCTTATTAGAGGTGGCTTATTTTGTACGCTTTATTTTTGTTGGATTTTGTCGCGTATCAAATATATCAAAAACTTCAATTCTGTTTTTCTCTAAGTTTACCCAATAAATGATTTTATAATTTTTAAAAACGAGATAGCGAAAATCTCTAGAGTCTTTGTCCAGTAATTCTTCTTGTCCAATAGTTGGATTCTTTTTAAGTTTCGCCGCTTCTTTTGTAATTCCAAGAACAACATTTCTTGCAACATTTAAACTTGCCTCTTCTTTGTAGTAATCGAAGATATTTTTTAGTTCTTTTTTTGAAAAATCAGTCCAATAAATTTCTAATCCCATTTTTCTATTTCGGAAATTAATTTACTGTTCTCGGTAAGTTTTCCATTTTTAGAATCTTCTGTTGATTGATCAATTCTTTTCTGAAACTCTTTCATTGTCATTGGTTTCAACTCAAAACTATTTTGGGTTTCTTTCTGTAATAGTTTTTCTAAATGAGAAATTGCTTTCTCACTTTCTAGTTTGAGAAAATCTTTTATAAAGTTTAATTTTCGAGTTTGCAAATCCATTTTTTCTGTCTTTCTTTTTTCAAAATTACAAATTAACTTTGAACGATTGTTTTATTTTATACAGATTTTGCCAAAGCTTACCCTCAGGTCTAGCATTACAGCGGGTTTTGAAGTAAATTAAGTTCTATTTTCGGATTTGCCAAATCATACCAAGTACAAGACCAACTTTCCATTAAGCCAAATGCCCAAATCCGTTGTAGCGTGTGTTGTAGGCAGTTTTTATTCTTTTGTTAAATAGTAGAATTCTCTTTCTAAATCATATTTCATTCGTTCAATACTTTTTTTCATTTGAAAATACGGTAAAATAGTAATTAATGATAGAAGCATAAACATAATTGGCATTCCGAATTCTGATTGATTTTGATTTCCATTTTTTAGAAATAGTATCAGTGCAAAAATCATAACGCCCCAAAACAAAATTAAAAAGCAATAAAAAAATTTAAAAAAAGAATCGAATCCAATAATTTCTATTTCAATTTTCGTTTTGGCATTTAGCTCTTTAAACTTGCCATATGCAATAGTATTTACTTTTGTATTGTTTGAACCGCCCAATTTTCTGCATATTTTAAAACCCTTATTGTCAATTTTACCTTTAAATATTTTTTTAGTCGAACGAAAACCTTCTAAAATATCATAATTATCTTCGTCAACAAAATTTTCAATTTTTTTTACTAAATCATTTATGTTAATTGGTAATTCTATAATGAGATTATCAATTAATTTTATTTTTTTTTAAAATTCAGTCATAAATTTATTTTCAATTCTGTTAGTTCTTTTTTAGAAAGTTTTGCTGTAAAATTGCATACAACGTCAGTCTGTGAAAAAACTTCCGTTGATTAGCAACAAATATAGGGAAGTATTGTTTAAAAACAGGATTTTTCGTATTTTTCGTAATGCAACATATACAAGGAATTTCCCGCCAACAAATGCGTTTTTCAAGTTTAGAAGATGCAATATCTGCCGATAATCAAGTACGTTTTATAGATGCTTTTGTAACCTTTTTAGATTTGGAAAAACTTGGTTTTGCAGTTACTTCTATTAAATCAGAAGGTCGACCGAGCTATAATATCAAAGTGTTTTTGAAAATCTATTTATACGGCTATCTCCATGGATTAAGAAGTAGCCGCAAGCTGGAAAAAGAATGTTTTAGAAACATTGAAATGCAGTGGTTGTTAGAAGATATGCGTCCCAACTACCACAGTATCTCTGACTTTAGAAAGAACAATCCCCTTGCATTAAAGAACCTGTTCAAACTCTTTGTAGTTTTCCTGAAAGATGCCGATTTAATAGCAGGAGAAACCATTGCTATTGATGGAACTAAAAGCCGAGCGCACAATAGCCGTAAAGCTAATTTCAATCAAAAGAAAATAGATAAACATTTAGAATACATCGAAATCAAAACCCAGGAGTACCTTGATGCTTTGGAAGAAAATGATGCAAAGCAGAACCCTGAAAAAATCAAAAACATCAAGCAGAAAATTGAACGTTTAAAACAAAACAAAATCCGCTATGAATTACTGGAAGAAAAACTAGAAGCAAGTGGCGAACCTCAAATAAGCACCACCGATAGTGATGCCAGAGCCCTATTAGTGCAAGGGCAAGTGGTTGAAATCTCATTTAACATTCAGGCTGCAGTCGATGCCAAACACAATCTTGTGGTAGCCACTCATACCATCAACAAGAACGACCGCAGTGCTTTATCTGCCATTGCTCTTGAAGCCAAAGAGAATTTAGGAATTGAAACTTATACTGCATTAGTGGACAAAGGCTATCATAATGGCAAACAAATAGAAATTTGCAAACAAGCCAATATCACTACAATTGTAGCGCAACCCGAACAAGGAAAAAGTAACGAAAAAGGTACAACTAAGGATTACCTGGTTGCCAGGTTTCGATACGATAAAATGACCGATACTTATACTTGCCCACAAGGTGAAATACTAAAAACTACTGGTAGTTGGCATAAAAAAACTACGGATAAAGACAGCTATAATTTTAAAAAGTACCGAACCCCAAAATGCAAAGAATGTCCTGTAAAACATTTATGTACCAGTAGAGCAGCAGGCAGGGAAATAGACCGCAGCCAATATGCCGATGCAGTAAAAGAAAATAATAAACGTTATGATGAAAACCCACAACTCTATCGCAAGCGACAGGAAATCAACGAGCATATCTTTGGGACTATCAAACGACAATGGGGCTATAACCACACCAACTTAACGGGACTCGAAAAAGTAAACGCAGAACACAGCTTAATTATGCTGGTCTATAACATCAAACGCAGTATCAATATACTGGGCGTACCGGATCTGATCGCAAAACTCCAAAAATGGAATTCACCCTACAAGGCAAAAGTCTTGTTTTTACTAAAAACGAGTTATTTAAAGCTTCATACAACAACTAATTTTTATCCCGAGAAATTAGCAGCCTAAAAAAAGTGATTCAATATAAGGCTTTATTTGAATTACAGTAAAGTAAAATCTAGAGGTTTTAACTGGAAAAGGAGGTTTTTTCACAGCCTGACGTCCCCGCGCTACAAGCAGTTTGGGACTAAATTAAGCCGATTCTTCGGATTTGCCAAATCTTGCAAATACAAAACCAACTTCCCATTAAGCCTAATACCCAAATTGCTTGTAGCGTGTGTTGTGCGTTCGTTTTTTTTATTTACACATTGTATTTAAATAAAAACTTAAACTTTGCCCACTTTTTTTCCAAGAATCCATAGATTTTTCTCTAAAAAAACCTGTTTCAGTTGCAGACATTGCCGTTGATATTCCAAAATATTTGCTTTTTTCGTTTGCTTTTTTGCTTTCAACCCATTGAATTGTAATTGCAATATCCTCTGTTTCCTTATCTAAATAAATTTCATATGGTTTTAAGTCTAAATTAAACCAACCTTTAAATTCATCTTTGATTTCAAAAACAATATCTTTTTCAACAATAAGTTCTGTTGGAAATCCATTTTCTATTTTATAAAAATTCAACCTAAATTTTAGAGAACTAAATTCATTAGAAGTTATATTAAAATTTAAATCATTTATTTTGCAATCTTTTTTTAGTTTGAATTTCATTCCTACTTCTTTACTCAATCGGTCATCAACATCTTTTTCGTAATAAGTGTAAAAATTGGTGTGCATTAGTCCAAAACCTTTTGAATTTCTTCCAAGTATTTTAGGTTTGGGTTTTACAAATTTTACTACAACTTCATCTAATTGGTTCTTTTCAGGTTCTAATTCAATTACGTTATTTAAAAGATTAAGTTTAGATATTGCAATTGTTTTAGTTTGATAACCAACATAAGAAAATGTTACCAAATCATTTTCATTAATGCTTTCATTAAGTTTTAAAGAAAACTTACCATCAAAACTTGATACAGTTCCTGTATTTTTATTTGAAATTCCGATATTAGCGTATTGTAAGAAAGTTTTATTTTCAGTATCTTTTATTTCTCCGTTTATTATTTTTTCTTGAGAAAAAGAATTTAAAGTTATTGCAACAAAAAGGAATAAATATAATTTCATATTTTTTTTGGTTTTAGTTTCGTTACGCTAAAATGACGCACAACGTTCCGGCGCTTGGCGAGGTTGCGAGCTTCGGAACCGATTATTTTCTGTTAAAAATAAAATTTCTTGCGAAATGTAAACCTGTATTTACTACAAAATTCGCAATCTCGCCAAACGCCTGTTACCAGCAGGTTTTTTTTATTCTATTAGTTTGAATTCTGTTTTTGATTTTCCGCCAAACATTGAAAAATTACTTTCAATTTCCATTACGCCTTCATAATTAATCCATTTTCCTTTAAGAATTGAAAAATTACCTGTTGCATTATGCGAAATTTTCATAAATGTTTTTTTGTCAGTTTCCATTCCAAACATTCCACCCATTGGATTTCTAAAATCTCCGATTACGTATTCTTTTATATTATATTTAATTACAGCAATTTGGTCGCCATCTTTTTCCACGATTCGTTCAATATAAACAGAGTTTTCATTGCTTAAGCTATCGCAAACAAAATTTTGATCCATTTCGATTAAACTTAAGTTGAGTTTCCATTTTTCTCCAATTTCAACTTTTCTATTTGGAAGTTCAAATAATACTGAAATTAGATTTTTTTGAGAATTTTTATAATATGTACTTACAATTTCACCAGAATTAGTAATTCTCCCTCTCAAAACGACATTGCCATTTAAACCAACTAATCCTTTGTAAAGGTTTTTAAAGTTTAGACTATCTTTTTCTATTTCATCAATTTTATTTTTGTCTTTTTTCTTTTTTCCTTTTTGTTGATTTTCAGCTTTTTCTTGAGACATTATTTCTTTAAACTTCTCAATAGAATTATCTTTTTCTTCGTTAAACATTAGCATTTCAATATCAATTAGTTTTTCATTTTTTTTGTTTACGAAAAGATTAGTTTGATATTTCATACCTGAATTAATTTCTGAGAGTGATTCTCGTAATTTTTCGAAGTCTTTATCAGAGAAAATAGAAGTAGAGTCATTTTTACTCGAAACTTCGCTTTTTTCTTTAATAGCATTCATTGTAGTTTTATATTTCAAAGTATCATTTTTGGATATTTTCCATTCTAACGATATTTTTTCTTTAGATTGACTAAATGCTAAAGTTGATATAAAAAGTAAAAAAAATAATGTTTTAATTCTCATTTGGTTGTTTTTAAGATTCTGCGGCAAACTTGCTGGTAACGTCCCGGCGCTTGGCGAGGTTGCGAACTTCGGAACCGATTATTTTCTGTTAAAGATAAAATTTCTTGAGAGAAATAAACGTGAATTTACTACAAAATTCGCAATCTTGCCAAACGCCTGTTACCAGTAGTTGTTCTTCTTTCGTTAGTCTTCAAGCCTATATTTTTCTGTATAATTTTCTCTTGCTTTAAAGTGTCCAGTTCGTTTGTTGTAAAGGAATACAAATTCTACTGGAATTTTCTTGAATGGGTTTTCAACAGAATAAGTTACGGTCTTTCCGTTCATTGTTTCGCTGTCAAACCAGTCGCCATTTTTATTTTGTCCCTGAATAAGAACTATTTTTCCAACAAATGAAATGTCAGTGTAGCCGTCATTATTATAATCTTTTACTTTTAAATTTAATTCGTTTGGTTCATTGATTGAGTTGTCTTCGTGAGCATCATAAGTACGGACGAAATAGTCAAGATTGCTTTCAAAAACATCTTCTAAAGTGTCATTTGTGATTTTAAATATCTCGTGTCCACCGTTTCCTTTTGAAGTTCCAACAACCGTCATTAAGAACGGATTTTCATTTTTGAAAATTTCAATAAATTCGTATCGCTGTCCAGATAAAGTTTTTACTAGTTTTCCGTTTGATGTCAATAGTAACTGATACTTATACGGAAAAGCTGCACCACAACCAACTTTATAGTCATACTCAATAAAAAAGTAGTCGTTGTCTGAACCGTAGATTTTTACTTTTTTAAATGTCGTGATTTTTTCATTTGCCTTTTGAAATGGGCTTTCGTCAACTTCAAGTTCAAAAATTTTTCGCAGGTCTGCAATGAATTTTGTTGTGTCTTTTATTGTTGGAAAGTCGGAAACTTGTCTGAAGATTGTATCTGCTTTTTCTTGAGTTTCTGTCACAGGTAATTTTTCGTCTTTCGGTGTCTGCTTGTTAGCACAACCAAAAGTCGTCAAAATCAAAATTGTTAATGTGAGCAGTGTCTTCATACAATTCTAACTAACGTTTTATAGATATCTAAAAACTAAATTGTTATAAAATTAAAATCATCAACTTTGAATTGATGTTTTTCCATTTGTTTTTGTATTCTTTTTTGTACGGTTAGTTTTCTTTTTTCGTCTAAATATAAGTAATTTTCTGGATTATGGTATGAGGTATTTTTCACAATCATATTCCAAATGATTATACCTAATTTTCTTGCTGTTGCACTTATGGCAGATACTCTTCCTTTTCGAAAATTAATTCGATGAAAAAAGTTTCTCAGAGGTGTTGATTCTTTTAAATTCCCGATGGCATTGGCAGCATTTCGTAAGGCTATTTTCAAGCGATTACTCCCTTTTGGCACGCGACTGCTGAG
>NZ_CAIJDP010000071.1 GCF_903819435.1 Flavobacterium salmonis
AGATACTACTGCTCCGGCTTGGACTACTGAAACTGCTTATTTGAATGTAACTTTGCAATGCAGCGACCTTTCAGGATTGGAAAATGCGCAGGCAATATTCCCAACAGCTTCTGATCTTTGTGATGCCGATGTATCGAACATCGTAAAAGTAAGCGGGCAATTTATGGCTTCTGAAGGTTGTGGAAATTCAGGAACTTATACCAATATCTGGACTGTAAAAGATGATTGTGGAAATACTTCTGATACTTTCACGCAAGTGATAACAATTGAAGATACTACTGCTCCGACTTGGGCTACTGAAACTGCTTCTTTGAATGTAACTTTGCAATGCAGCGACCTTTCAGGATTGGAAAATGCGCAGGCAATGTTTCCAACAGCTTCTGATCTTTGTGATGCCGATGTATCGAACATCGTAAAAGTAAGCGGTCAGTTCATGGCTTCTGAAGGTTGTGGAAATTCCGGAACTTACACCAATACCTGGACCGTGAAAGATGATTGTGGGAATACTTCCGATACTTTCACGCAAGTGATAACAATTGAAGATACTACTGCTCCGACTTGGACTACTGAAACTGCTTCTTTGAATGTAACTTTGCAATGCAGCGACCTTTCAGGATTGGAAAATGCGCAGGCAATATTCCCAACAGCTTCTGACCTTTGTGATGCCGATGTTTCTAATATTATAAAAGTAAGCGGGCAATTCATAGCTTCTGAAGGATGTGGAAATTCGGGAACTTACACCAACACCTGGACTGTAAAAGATGATTGTGGCAACACTTCCAATACTTTCACTCAGGTAATCACCATCGAAGATACCACAGCACCAACCTGGGCTACTGAAATGGCTTCCTTGAATGTGACTCTACAATGCAGCGACCTTTCAGGTTTAGCAAACGCTCAGGCAATGTTCCCAACAGCTTCTGACCTTTGTGATGCCGATGTTTCTAATATTATAAAAACAAGCGGGCAATTCATAGCTTCTGAAGGATGTGGAAATTCAGGAACTTACACCAACACCTGGACTGTAAAAGATGATTGTGGGAATACTTCTGATACTTTCACGCAAGTGATCACTATTGAAGATACTAGTGCGCCGATATTTACAGGAACACTTCCAACAGATATTACAGTTTCTTGCGACGCAGTTCCTGAGCCCGCCGTTATGCAGGCTTCTGATAATTGTAACGGCAATTTACCAATCATATTCACAGAAATAAAAACTGGTATTGAAAATGAATGTGCAACCAACTACACGTTAACCCGCACATGGTCAACAAGTGATTGCAGTGGAAATTCAGCTACTCATTTTCAAATTATAACTGTAAGAGACACAACTCCACCAAAAGGCACAGCACCTGCAGATGTAATAAATTCACAAAATGTAGCTGCTATTCCTGCCGGAAGCCCTCAAGACATAATAAATGCATCAGACAACTGCAGCGAAAGCGTAAACATCTCGATAAGTGATTCGAATAATGGAGGAAGCGGCTGCGAAGGAAATGCATTTATCTTAACCAGAACTTATACTTTGACAGATTGTGCTGGCAATAAAACTGAATTGGTACAGAAATTTACTGTCGAAAATAAAATTTCTGTAATGGGAACGGCTTCAAATGTTACCTGTTTTGATGGTAATAACGGCTCTATTCTGGTAACCAATAGTCCAGGCTCTGTAGTCGTTATCAGAAATGAAAACAATGAAGTTGTTGGAAACACAGGTTTACGTGCCGGAGTATATACACTTACAGCAACATCGGCAGTAAACAATAACAATCAGGTTTGTTCTGCAACTGCTACTGTAACCATCACACAACCTTCAAACGTTATTATCAACCTTAACAGTGAGGCCTGTAACGCAGATTCAACGCTCCTTAACTTATCCGGTTTATTGCCGGAGAACATATCTGCAACCGGAATCTGGACGGATACAAATGGTACTAATGCGTTACAGGGAAACATCCTGAATGTTTTTGGTCTTGCATTGGGGAATTATACATTTGAATATCGAACAACTAATGAAGATTGTCCAAAAAGTGTTTCATTAAACTTACTTGTAAATGATGACTGCAGGGTATTAGCCTGTGAGAATGTATTAGTTCATAATGCTTTCTCTCCTAATGGTGACGGTATCAATGATTTTTTCAAAATTGACAATATTGACCTAACAGCCTGTTATCCAACAAATACTGTAGAAATCTATAACCGCTGGGGAATTTTGGTATTCGAAACTACAAATTACAATAATACCACCAACGCTTTTGACGGAACTTCCAGAGGCAGAACAACCATCAAACAATCCGAAGGACTGCCTACAGGAACATACTTTTACATCATCAATTACAAATCATTAGATGGTAATAACGCGCTTCAGTCTAATAAAAAAGATGGTTTTCTTTATTTATCGAAATAAATACAATTTGTAATTCAGTGCTTTCCCTGCGCCGAATTACAACAAAATAATGAATACAAAATCCTTGTTTGGGTAAGTGAATATTAGGGCTTATTGTTAAGGATTTTATTGTAAAAATCGTTAGTAATAATTGCAAAAAAAATATCTACTATGAGAACAAAATTATTTTCCTTCGCTATTATGTTTGTATCCATGGTAAGTTTTGCACAGCAAGATGCTCAATTTACGCAATATATGTACAATACCATAAACATCAACCCTGCTTATGCAGGTTCCCGGGGAGCCTTAAGCGTATTCGGTTTATACCGTACACAGTGGGTTGGACTGGATGGTGCTCCCGAAACAGGCTGTCTTTCTGTCAATACACCTATAAACAACAGCAATTTAGGCATTGGTGGTTCTTTGGTCAATGATAAAATTGGCCCTACAAATGAGACTAACTTCTCTGTTGATATTTCTTATACCGTACAGACATCGGCTGATTTTAAATTGTCTTTTGGTATTAAAGGAACAGCAAATATGTTCAATCTTGATGTCAATAAACTTAATCCGGATGTTTCAGGAGATCCACAATTTCAGGACTTTGATAATAAATTTTCTCCCAACGTAGGTGCCGGAGTTTACTGGCATTCAGATAAAGCTTATGTAGGTTTGTCTGTACCAAATTTTATCGAAACCAATCGTTACAATGACAATGATATTGTTATTTATAAAGATAAAATCAATTATTATTTTATGGCTGGTTATATTTTCGATCTGGACCAATATCAGTATATAAAATTCAAACCGGCCTTATTGACAAAAATGGTAGAAGGAGCCCCACTACAAGTAGATGTATCAGCCAATTTTATGTTTATCAACAAATTTGTAGTGGGTGTTGCTTACAGATGGAGTGCTTCTTTGAGTGCTATGGTAGGATTTCAGATTAGTGACGGACTTTATCTGGGTTATGGCTATGATCGTGAAACTACGAACTTAAACAATTATAACTCAGGATCGCATGAAATATTCCTGCGTTATGAATTCCTTAGTAAAAAAGGTAAAATAACAACTCCTCGTTTCTTCTAAAAATAGTTATTATGAAAAAGTTTATACTCCTTTGCTTCACAATAGTAAGTGTTTTTTCATTCAGATGTTATTCCCAACAATCGAAAGTAAACACTGCTGATAAAAAATACGATGGCTATGCTTATATCGATGCCATAAAGACCTATGAGAGAGTAGCCCGGAAAGGATCCAAGTCTGAAGATATGTTTAAAAAATTGGGAAATGCCTATTATTTTAATTCTGAGTTTGAAGGGGCTGCCAAATGGTATGGAGAATTATTTGCTATGAACCCAAGTCCGGAACCTGAGTTTTATTATCGATATGCACAGTCCTTAAAAGCAACAGGACAAACAGCCCAAGCTAATAAAATCCTTGACGAATTTAACTCCAAATATCAAAATGATAACCGTGGCAGACTTTATAAAGAAAATCTAAACTATCTGGATAAGATTAAAGCCAATTCAGGACGTTATAAAATTGAAGATGCCAGAATCAACTCTAAATATTCTGACTACAGCACTTTTGTAGCCAATAATAAAATCTATTTTGCTTCGGCAAGAGATACCGGTAATTTTTCGAACCGCAAACACAAATGGACGGGCGAATATTTTACTAATTTATATGTAACAGATGTAGATTCTGTCAAAGTAAAAAAATTCAGAACTACATTAAACACTAAATTTCATGAATCATCTCCCGTACTTACCAAAGACGGAAAAACAATTTATTTTACACGTAATAATTATATCGATGGAAAAAAAGGAAAAAATGAAGACAAAATTACTTTTATCAAAATTTACAAAGCAACTCTCGAAAATGGTAAGTGGACTAATATTAGAGAGCTTCCCTTCAGCAGCAACAATTACAGTACTGCTCATCCTGCACTTAGTACTGATGAAAAAACTTTATATTTTGCTTCTGATATGCCCGGAAGTATTGGGCAGTCTGATCTGTTTAAAGTCAGTATCAATGAAAAAGGCGAATATGGTACCCCTCAAAATTTAGGGAAATCGATTAATACTGAAGGCAAGGAAACGTTTCCGTATGTAAGCAATGAAAACGAAATATACTTTGCTTCTGATGGACATCCCGGACTTGGAGGACTCGATGTTTTTGTTGGCCAGATTGATACCGACGGAAATATTAGTGATATCCAAAACGTAGGAACCGATGTCAATTCTCCAAAAGATGATTTTGCTTATATAATAGACTCTGGCACAAGAGAAGGTTATTTTAGCTCCAACAAAGATGGAGGCCGTGGTTCAGACGACATTTATAAGTTTCTGGAGACACGAAGATTAAAATGTATTCAGGAATTATATGGACTTATTACTGATGCCCAAACCGGGATGATTTTGCCCGAAGCAAAAGTAAGCCTGTATGACCGAAACTTAAATCTTAAAAATACGACTATTGCCGATGCAACAGGAAATTATACTTTTTCGGTTGAATGTGCAGAAAAATATTATGTAAGAGCTGAAAAACCGGATTATGCTACAAAAGAAGTAAGTATTGAAATTCCGGATCAGACTGGAAAAACCAATCTTCCAATTGCTTTGGAAAGCATCAAATGCAAAGTTACAATTGGGGATGATTTAGGAAAATGCTTTGGCATAAAAATGATTTATTTTGATCTGGACAAATCCAATATCCGAGAAGCAGCAGCATTGGATTTAGAAAAAATATTGGATGTTTTAAATCAAAATATGAAAATGAAACTCGACATCCGTTCTCATACAGACAGCAGAGCAAGCCATAAGTACAACGAAGCTTTGTCAGACAGAAGAGCAAAATCTACCATCGAATGGCTTATTACAAATGGTGTTGACAAAAACCGTTTAACCGGAAAGGGCTACGGCGAAACACAACTCGTAAACCAATGTGCTGACGGTGTAAAATGTACAGAAGAAGAACACCAGGCAAACAGACGTAGCGAATTTATTATTACCGCATTATAAAAACAACCAAAAACCAATAACCACAGCTACCTTTCGGGGTAGCCTTTTTTTACAAATAAATAAGTCGTTGCAAACATGACTTTACAACGACTTAATAACTAAACCTGAATACTAACTTTGTTTCTAAATTTTTGCAAAAATATTGGTATAGTATTTTTTACCGGTCTCTGCATCAATTTTAACGGCAATCCCAAAATGGGTATAATCACCTTCTATATTTTCTTTATGTGTTGGACTAGCTAACCATGCCTGTAGCACAGCTTCTGCAGAATTAAAATTGTAAGCAACATTTTCACCCACTTTCTTAGCACCTAAAACATTAATGATGTTCTCTGATCGTGCTACGAAATCATTATGGTTAACTACTTTATTGGCAATCATATAATAATCATGCTCTTCAGATTTAAAAGAAATATGATTTACCTTTTCCAAAGCATTTAAACCAATGCTCATTCGGTATTTGTTAACCAATTGCAGAACTTCTAATTCGGTATCATTATAAGTATAATCACTTACGAGTTCAGAATCATTAACTCCTTCAGCAGTATCTGATGAACAGGAATTTGAAATAAAAACAAGCGCAAGAAGCAACATTGTCCGAAGCCATTTTTTCATAAATTGGTTGAGTATGTGTAAATAAATTGTGGGGCAACTTATTTAAATCTTTAAACAAAATAATTAATCATCGTTTTAAAAATAATAAAATTTGCGTCTAAAAACCAAAATTAATCGATGAAAAGCGCTATAAAGGCATTTTAACAAATAAAAAACTTACATCATGGAGCTAATCTGTCAATTTTCCATGTAAAATCAGACTGGCTGAAATAACGAATTCTGTCATGAAGTCTGTTAGCTCTTCCCTGCCAAAACTCTACTTCTAAAGGAGTTACCAAAAATCCACCCCAATGTGCAGGTCTCAGAACAGGTTTTCCTTCAAACTTAAGTTCCAGCTCTTTTAAGTTCTCTTCCAGAAAAGATCTGGACGGAATCACTTCGCTCTGGTTTGAAACGACAGCTCCTAACTTGCTTCCGTCAGGTCGGGAATCAAAATAATTATCAGAAATAATTTCAGAAGTTTTTTGGGCAATTCCTTTTATGATAACCTGGCGCTCCATTTCGTGCCAGAAAAAAGAAAGACAAACATGTGGATTTTGAGCAATTGCCTTTCCTTTCTCAGAATTATAATTGGTATAAAAAATAAATCCTTCTTCAGAAAATTTCTTCAGCAAAACTACTCTTGATTTCGGAAAACCGTCTAAACCAATAGTAGAAACTGTCATGGCATTTACTTCTCCACTACCTCCAAAATCTTCAACTTCGTGAAACCATCTGTTAAAAAGATTAATAGGATCTTCCGGAATAGTACTTTCAAGCAGTTCGCTTTTCTCGTATGATCTTCTATAATTACTTAAATCATTCATTTTTTTTATTGTTACAAGTTAATTGTGAAATGTAAAATAACACCCCTAAAACCGAAAAACAGATTGCATTTTACTCTTTACACCACTAAAATTGAAACGAAACTCCATCATCTCCCAGAAGTACATTTGGAAAAATAGTTTCTGCCTCGTTTTTAAAAGGCTTAATTCCTTCGTATCGTGTCGAATAATGACCTAAAATCAATTGTTTAGCATTGGCTTTCAATGCAATTGCAGCAGCTTCTTTTGCTGTCGAATGTAGTGTTTTTTCAGCCAGAGCAGCTTCTGATTGCAAAAAAGTAGATTCGTGATACAAAACATCAACGTTTTCAATAATCGGAATAATGGCCTCGTGATAAACCGTATCCGAACAAAAAGCATAACTCATTGACGGAATCGGATCAAAAGATAATTTTTCATTTTCTATAACTGTTCCGTCGTCAAGTGTAACGTTTCCACCGTTTTTTATTTTTTGATAATAAGCAGTATGAATATTATAGTTTTGAACAGCTTCTACGTTTAGCTTTCTTTCTCCGGGTTTTTCCTGAAAAAGGAATCCGTTTGTGTAAACCCTGTGTTTTAGCGGAATTGTTTTCACTATAACTTTTTGATCTTCGAAGATAATTTCACTTTCCTTTGACTCCAGTTCATGAAAAAACAGCTGATAAGTCGTCCAGGATTCTGTAAGCTTTAATTGAAGAAGAATAAGTTCCCTGATTCCTTTTGGTCCATAAACATGTAAATCTGTAGTTCTTCCCAACAATGAAAAAGTCGAAATCGTTCCAATCAATCCATAAAGATGATCTCCGTGAAGATGCGAAATAAAAATGTGGTTGATTTTAGAAAATTTTATCTTATTCTTTCGAAGCTGTACCTGAGTTCCTTCGCCACAGTCAATCAAAAACAATCGGTTTTTAATTTCTAAAACCTGCGAAGTTGGATTAGTAAGCGTTCTGGGAGTTGCGGCATAACAGCCTAGTATTGTTAATTTCAATTTTATGTTTATTCGTTAATTTGGTAAATCGTTTAATTGTCTAAAATTAAATCAAATCGATTAAACAGTTAAACGAATAAACAATTAAATCAATTTTAGAATCCAAGATCTCTTTCAATTTCTTCCATTTCGATAATATCGTGCGCTTCCAAAAGAGAAGGCACAACAGTTAATTTATCAGAAATAGCATTAAAATCAAGATCTGAAACTACAATTACAAACGATTTTTTTGACTTTTTCTGCTGTTTTGAAATTGGTAAAAAAAGTTTCAAATCATTTTCTGTCAAAGCAGTATCGGCAGATAAATCGATAATAATATTGTGTTTTTCAAAGGTTTTAAACTGTTGCGTTACTTTTTCAAGGAAAGAATTAACATCTCCCTGAGTATCCTTAATGGTAACGGTATGTCCTTTTTGATCTACTTTCATTTTATAATTTGTGGGGCTTATATAAAAATTGATATTTCTGAGAGTAAAGGTACGAAGTTTTTTTGTTTCAGGTTTCAGGTTTAAAGTTTTTGCTTTGTTTCTAATATTTGTTTAGAAAAAGTATTGCTATTTCTCCCTCCGGTCGAAATGACAAACGTTACGCAACTTGAAACATGAAACCTGAAACAAAACTAAATCTATTGAATCTTAGAAGCCAAAAGATAAATAACCGCCATTCTAATCGCTACACCATTCTCTACCTGATTCAAAATCACCGAATGATCAGAGTCCGCAACTTCAGAAGTGATTTCTACCCCTCTGTTGATGGGTCCCGGGTGCATGATTACGATTTCTTTTCCTAGTGAATCCAAAAGCGGTTTATCCACTCCGTATTGCTGTGCGTATTCACGTGTTGACGGGAAAAAGTTTACATCCATACGTTCGTTTTGTACACGAAGCATATTGGCAACATCGCACCATTCTAAAGCTTTACGTAAATTGGGTTCAACCGTAACACCAAGCGATTCAATATATCTCGGAATCAGTGTTTTTGGCCCGCAGACTTTAACTTCTGCGCCCTGCATCTGTAAAGCATATATGTTGGATAAGGCAACTCTCGAATGCAGAATATCACCCACAATCACCACTTTTTTTTCGGCAACATCACCCAGTTTTTCTCTGATGGAATAACTGTCTAACAAAGCCTGTGTCGGGTGTTCGTGTGCACCGTCACCTGCATTTACAATACTGGCTTTGACGTTTTTAGATAAAAAATAAGCCGCTCCGGGATTGGAGTGGCGCATGACAACCATATCTACTTTCATCGAAAGGATATTATTTACAGTATCAATCAGGGTCTCTCCTTTTTTAACCGATGACTGAGCTGCAGAAAAACTGATCACATCAGCAGATAAACGTTTCTGCGCCAATTCAAAGGAAAGTTTGGTTCTGGTACTGTTTTCGAAGAAAATATTGGCAATGGTAATATCTCGTAATGAAGGAACTTTTTTAATTGGCCTGTTAATGACTTCTTTAAAATGATCTGCCGTTTCAAAAATCAGGTTTATATCATTTTCGTTGATATATTTAATTCCTAATAAATGATTTACGCTTAATTCTTTCATTTTTGTTTCTTTATATTTATTTTGTCAAATTTCTGAATTTCTGAAATATTCAGTCCTTCAATACTTTTAAAAGAGCTACTGCCTTATTGGAGCATTCTGTCTACAACTTCACTATAATCCTGCAAATCTCTGGCATCTTCGTCAAAAATCTTTTGCCATCTGAAACCCGGAATTTCAATTTTAGATCTTGCAGAACCGTTCCATATTATTTTAAAATCGTTATCTATTAAAACTTCTGCAATTCTTTTCCCAACCTCTATTGTAATAGCATCATCTGAATTATCTACTTTTTGAAAAGCGATATACAAACCGGGATTTTCAATATCAATGGCTCTCGCTAAATCCTGTTCGTGGTAAAAGCAATACCCATCAGATTCTACTTCGTTTTCCTGAAGTTCTCTTTCTACCTCAACTACTTCATATTCGCCGTCGCTTGTGGTATATCCTGCATTATGCAGTGCGATGATGTTTTCGTCTGCTAATTCATCAAACGCTTTTATCAACTTTTCAGTATCTGTCGGAGTTTTCCATTGTTTACTTTCTAAAAGTAATTTTTGGTATTCCTGATCTATTTTTTCGAAAGCCCAATCTTCTGAAATTTCGTCTTCGAATTCGTTGTCTTCAATTTCTTCTATGATGTTTTCTTTGATTTCATCAATAGAAAGAAATCCCATTCTTACCTGATTAAAAATTGATTCATAAATAAACGCTTCGTTCTCTGTCATGATTGTTTCTTCAATTTTTAATGATTCATATTAATTAGTAACCAAATGCACTACATCTTCACCGTCATTTTCTTTCCAGCTCACTTTTACTTTTTCGCCATTAATGGCATCTACCTGACGACCGCGGTAATCGGGCTGAATAGGTAAATTACGGCTGAAACGTCTGTCGATTAACACCAGCAGTTCGATTTCTGAAGGTCTTCCGAAAGACTGAATTGCGGTTAAGGCAGAACGAATGCTGCGTCCGGTAAACAATACATCATCAATAAAAATGACTTTTTTGTTTTCGACTATAAAATT
Source organism: Flavobacterium salmonis (assembly GCF_903819435.1). Taxonomy (GTDB): domain Bacteria; phylum Bacteroidota; class Bacteroidia; order Flavobacteriales; family Flavobacteriaceae; genus Flavobacterium; species Flavobacterium chungangense. Next base: position 10,405 of record NZ_CAIJDP010000071.1, read on the forward strand.
AATCTGGGTTTTATTAGCTTCAAGAGGTTTATCGGTTCTGCGGAAATCATCTCTAAAGAAAGTGATATCCAGATAACCCAATGAAATTTCAGGTGTTTTGTATTCGCTCTCTAAAATTTGTTTTAAACGCTCCGCAAGAAAGATACCTCTCGGTTGAATTCCGATTAAAATAGTGTCTGAAAAATCAAGATGTTTTTCGATTAACTGACAAGCCAAACGATGGAGTATGATAGTAACTTCTTTTGAATTAAGTAATACTTTTTGGCTCATAATTAATTGTAATGATTGGTCGGGCAAATATACGGAATCAGAATTTATTTGTTAGGGTGTTGGGTAGGTAAATATTTTTTTGTTGAATTGACAGTGATTTTAGAGTTTTAAAAGAAGGATTTTCACGATAGCAATTGAGTTATATTAAAAAAAATAAATCTTGATTTTTTTAAGAAAAATTTTATTTAAAATTATACTTTAGCCAAATATTAACACGGAATTTTTCATACAAAAAAACTAATTAAAACATTGCTTTATCATGGATTTGAAATTACTCTATTGCACAAAAATTATTTCCTACTAAACCTCAAACAAACCTCTAAAACATAATAAGACACAATAAAAATGAAAACAAAATTACTTTTAGTATTATTCTTAATCGTTTTACAAAACAGCCATGCACAATGGCGTAAAATTACATCGCCATACGCAGGAAATTTATGGGCAATAAAATTCTTTGACAAGGATAATGGATTTATTGGTGCAAATACTGCTATTTTAAAAACGACTGACGGTGGTAATACCTGGACATCAAAATCTATAACTAACTTTTCAATAAATAGTTTTTCCTTTCCAAGCGCAACTGTTGGATATTATGGTTGTAATAACAATATTGTTGCAAAAACAACTGACATGGGTGCCAATTGGACAAATCAGAATCCAAATGCAAGTCCGTATGCCATATTATCCGTAAGCTTTCCTTCTGTAAATACTGGATATGCAGTAGGTGGTGCAGGAACAATTAGAAAAACTGTAGATGGTGGAGCAACATGGACTAGTCAAACTTCAGGTTTAACAACAGGGTTACAAGAAGTTTATTTTTTTGATGCAAATAATGGTATATGCATAGGTGATAGTGGAAAAATTAAAAAGACTTCCAATGGTGGGGCAACCTGGAATACAATAGCGAGTGGAACTTCTGAAAAGTTATATGACATCTATTTTGTAGATACAAATACTGGGTTCATTGCAGGAGGAACGGGAACAATTCTTAAAACAACAAATGGCGGACAAACCTGGACCGCCTTAACTTCAGGAACTACCAACTGGCTATACACTATCTGTTTTAAAGATGCGTTAACAGGATATGCAGGTGGTGCTAATGCAACACTATTAAAAACAATCAACGGAGGAGTAACATGGACAGCAGAAGCTTCCGGAATAAGCACTGTTAAATCTCTAAATGACATTATATATATCAATAATAGATTTATTGCTGTAGCAGATCAAGGAGAAATAATTACAGATGCACCTACTTTAAGCATTGATGAAAGCAGTAAAGAGGATTCTTCATTAATAATGTATCCCAATCCTACATCTGATTCTTTTTCAATAGATTATCAAAATAATAAAAATTTGATTTTAAAAATAAATATCATTAATATAAATGGTATTATAGTAAAATCAAAAAAATTAGATAACAATCAACAAACTATAGATATTAAAGATTTAAGTAATGGTGTATATATTGTGGAAATTAAAACAGATAAATTTTCAACCAGAAATAAATTAATAATTAAAAAATAAAATTAGCTATATAAGAAAATAGTCAATTTGATCTGTAAAAAATAATCTTACTTATTAAGTAAAAAACAAATCCTATTTCATCTGCAAATAGGATTTTGTTTTAAGTAAACATTTTATTAGAATATATTTTAAAATATAACCCCAATCACTCAGATATAAGCAACGATAGCGGAAATTCTTTCCGTGTCCGCAAAGCATATCAACTTAATAAACATTAAAATTCCGTAGGAATGAACTATATTGTAGCAACGGATTTCAATCCGTTGTAAAAGAGAACGACCATACATAAAGTTCCATCGGAACGGTTCATATTCATAAACGTATAATATATATCGAACCTATGGTTGTTTTTATCTCACACCAAATTTCAGACCGGATTAAAATCCGGACCTACAATATTCAATCGAGCCGATGGCTATTTTTTAACAATGATCTATATTAAAATACTAATAACTAAATGAAAGAAAGTATCCTGAAATTTGTAACAAAACCTCAAAACATATTTCTGTTAGATGGCTTTGGTGCTTTACTCACTACTCTATTGTTTTTTTTCGTTCTTCGAACTTTCAATGATTTCTTTGGTTTGTCAAAAAAAACTTTAGAATATCTTGCTTCATTATCGTTGGTATTTTCAATCTATTCTATTTCCTGTTATTTCTTAGTAAGCGATAATTTGAAATCTTTTTTAAAAATAATCTGCACTGCAAACATACTTTACTGTGTTTTGACTTTTGGGACTATAATTTTCAATTATCAAAATATTTCAATATTTGGGATGATTTACTTTTTAGGAGAAATAATAGCAATTGGTGGAATTGTTTACCTGGAAATAAAGGCAATAAAGCGACAATGGTAACTTTAAAAAATTCCGTAGGAATGAAACATTTTGTAGCAGCGGATTTCAATCCGTTGTAAAATTGAACGACCAATTATAAAGTTCTATCGGAACGGTTCAAATGTAGAATATTTGTCGAACCTACGGCTCTTTATCCTATTCTCATATTCATAGACCAGATTAAAATCCGGCACTACAATATTTAGCCGAGACTATAGCTATACTTTCACTCTTAAAATTTTTAAATCAAATCTAAATCCTAAAACATTTCCAAAAAATTCTATAACACATTTTCCTGATTCGTAAAGTAATTTTAAATTGAATTTAAAAACTCAAAATCATGCAAAATAAAATTACAAGATTGTTAATGGTATTGTTTATACTATTTTCATTTACAAGCTGCGAATTAGTTGGAGACATTTTTAAAGCCGGAATGGGTGTTGGAATCTTTATCGTGATTTTTGTAATCGCGATCATTATCTGGATCTTTGCCAAAGTCTTCAAAAGGTAAAACATAAAAAATCCCAAATTCCTTTATAAATTGGAATTTGGGATTTTAAATATTGTAATTTATATAACTAAAGATTGTACATCTTTTTTCTTTGCTCCTGAATCTTTTCATCATCAAGATATTCGTCAAATGTCATGTAGCGGTCGATAACTCCGTTTGGTGTCAATTCTACAATTCGGTTACCTACAGTTTGTGCAAACTCGTGGTCATGCGTAGTGAAGATTACAGAACCTTTAAAGTTTTTCAATGAGTTGTTGAATGCGGTAATCGACTCCAAATCTAAGTGATTTGTCGGTTCATCAAGCATTAAAACGTTAGCACGCTCCATCATCATTCTGGAAAGCATACAACGTACTTTTTCTCCTCCGGATAAAACTCTTGATGTTTTTAAAGCTTCTTCTCCTGAGAAAATCATTTTCCCTAAGAAACCTCTAATAAATACCTCATCGCGCTCTTCTTCTGTTTTAGCATACTGACGTAGCCAGTCTACTAAACTTAAATCATTTTCGAAGAAATCGTGATTTTCAGCCGGTAAATAGGCCTGGTTGGTTGTAATTCCCCAGTCAAAAGTTCCTGAATCAGCTTTTTGCTCTCCGTTTAAGATTTCATAAAAAGCAGTTGTAGCACGTGAATCTTTAGAAAACAGCACAATTTTATCGCCTTTAGCCATATTCAAATCAACATCTTTGAATAAAACTTCTCCATCTACTGACGCTGATAAGTTTTCTACGTTTAGAATCTGATCTCCTGCTTCACGATCCTGATCGAAGATAATCGCAGGGTAACGACGGCTTGAAGGTTTGATTTCAGAAATATTCAGTTTTGAAATCATTTTTTTACGGGAAGTTGCTTGTTTAGATTTCGCCACGTTTGCACTAAAACGACGAATAAATTCTTCCAATTCCTGTTTCTTCTCTTCTGCTTTTTTGTTTTGCTGAGCACGCTGTTTTGCCGCTAATTGGCTGGACTCGTACCAGAACGTATAGTTTCCTGAGTAGTGATTGATTTTTCCGAAATCAATATCAGAAATATGTGTACAAACCGCATCTAAAAAGTGACGGTCGTGAGATACAACGATTACAGTGTTTTCGTAGTTTGCTAAGAAGTTTTCTAACCAGGCGATGGTCTCGAAATCCAAATCGTTGGTAGGCTCATCCATAATCAGTACATCAGGATTTCCGAAAAGGGCCTGCGCCAAAAGCACACGAACTTTCATTTTTCCTTCCATGTCTGACATTAAAGTATAATGATCTGCTTCAGAAATTCCTAAGTTAGACAACATCGCTGCAGCATCAGAATCAGCGTTCCATCCGTTCATTTCTTCGAACTGAACCTGAAGCTCCCCTATTCTGTCAGCATTTTTGTCGTTGTAGTCTAAATAAAGTTCATCCATTTCTTTTTTAACAGCGTACAAAACTTTATTTCCCATCAAAACGGTTTCTAAAACCGTATGCTCATCAAACAAATTGTGATTTTGGGTTAAAACCGACATACGTTTTCCCGGTTCTAAGTGAATATGTCCCGAAGTTGGATCCATATCACCTGAAATGATTTTTAGAAATGTAGATTTTCCAGCACCATTGGCTCCAATAACACCGTAAATGTTTCCGTGAGTGAAAGTTGTATTTACTTCGTCAAACAAAATTCGTTTGCCAAATTGTACTGATAAATTATTGACTGTTAACATGAATGTCTTTTTTATTAATTTGGTGCAAAAGTACGAAAAAAGGTTCTAAGTTGCAAAGGGGGCTCAGTTGCTAAGTTTTTTATATTGTAAAGAGTATTCTCTCGCAAAGACACAGAGACACAAAGGCTTAAACAAAGTAGCCTCATTTTTGTCATTTCGACGAAGGAGAAATCTCTATAAGTAGCTCCACAATCTACGTCGCCAATCTTTGTAGAGTTTCTTGCGGAGATTTCTCCTCCGTCGAAATGACAAGATTGGGTAATAATCTTCTTAGTGGGTCAAAACTTCGCGAGATTATTTCAACTATAATTTACTTTCTTTCTCCAACGCAACTTCCAAACTTTCATAGTTAGAAACTACTTTTTTGATTAATCCTTCTTTATCCAAAATGAGATGTGTTGGAAAAGCATTTAACTCAAGTTTTTCATTCATATAAGTTTTCATGTTTGGAATAACGGAATATGAAAGTGGCTTTCTTGCTAAAAAAGTTTTTAACTGTTCCGGTGTATCTTCGGCAAGACTTATAAAAACGATATCTTTTCTATCTTTGTATTTTGAAACTAATGCGTTGACTTCCGGAAATTCTTTGATACAGGCTGCACAATGAATGTACCAGCATTTGATTACGATGATTTTACCTTTCATGGATGCATTAGAAACTGTATTTCCTTCTAAATCTTTAAAGGAGAATTCCGGAAAAGGTTTCCCTTCCATTTCATAATTTTTTAAGGCATCAAAAGCTTCCTGATTAATCGTTGCCTTTATGCTGGTATCTGATTTTGGAAGAATTTTACACAGCTTGTAATAATAAACTGAATCAGCTGATTTTAATCGGATTGGAATAAAGTTTTCGTTTGTCAGGGCATTCAAAAATGCTTTTTTGGGGATTTCTTTTGAGGATTCATCCAGTGCAATATAATCCCGTGAAAGCATAATATTTCTGCTTTGATATGTCCACCAGTTCGTAAAATTTCCCTGAATCTTTAACGGATCAACTTCGGGATTTCCATAATTAGTCTGACCTGTACATGAAGTAAAAATTAAAAATAAAAACGTAAGCGTAAATAACTTTTTCATTAAATAAGATAATATTTTGGCTTCAAAATTACTCAAATATCTAAAGACTTTATTAGTATTTTTGATAAGAATAACACCTGCTAAAATTTCGTTTTCACTTTCAAAAATCATTTAATAATGAGAAATCTATTTACTTTAATTGTACTTCAATGCTGCTTTATTGGATTTTCCCAAACAGAAAGACTTTATTATTTTGTTGAAAAAGATAGTTTGTTGGGAGTTAAAAATCAAAATGGAAAAATCATTGTTCCGGCAAAACTTTCATTAAGCGCAGGCCCTTATGAGAATGGCCGCGAAATAAAAAGCAAGATTTTTATGGTCGATTTCATGAGATATTATGATCGAAATGGAAAATTTTTATTTGGACCATATCTCACTGGCGAAGGACCTGACAGTTTTGAAGAAGGATTTATTCGTTACGAAGAAAATAAAAAAGTAGGCTTATTTAATGACTGGGGAGAAAAAATTATTCCGGCAAAATACGATTGGCTGTCATCTATAAACTTTGGCTTTGCTCAATTTTGTAATGGCTGCTATTTTGATTATTCAAAAGATGAAGAGCATGCTCCTTTAGTTGGTGGAACCTGGGGGTTTGTTGGCAAAAACGGAATTGAAATACAACCAACTAACAAACGAAATCATCCCAAAGATTTTGAAACAGAAAAGCATGAGTTCATTCCGTATCAATTTGAATACAACGATAAGGAAAAAGAAATTCTAGCTTTTTTTGAAAAACGAAAACAAGAAATCATCCAAATAAATGGCTACAACTGTGATGGTAAAACAATCTATTTCGAGATTATAGAAAAACCAACAGAATTTGATCCCTTTTACAAAATAAAAACATTCGAATTGTGCGACAATTATCTTAGAGGTTCCCATTATTACGATGATTTCAAAAACTTCAAAGTATCAAAAGACGGCAAAAAATTCTATGTCACTTTAATAGATTTAGTTAATCACAAAGATTATTCAGAATATGTTGAATATAAAATTCTTGTCGATAAATGGATAAATAGAAAATTAAGCCTAAAAATTGACAATTGAATTTCTTTTATAATGTCTGGCAAATTCAAGAATTTTTAAAGTACACCTATGAAACCTAGCGCCCTAGCCCTGATCGAAGCGTTATCCTTTTGTGGTGGGGTTCGCCACAAAAGATTAAGAGGAGAGCAGGAAACAGCTCCTGAAAAATATTCATTTAATTTTAGAGCGTAAAAAAAACCTGATAACGAATTGCCAGGTTTACAATGTTCTTTTTCAGGTAAAAACCAAATAACAAATTACCCAAAACTGACACATTATTTGAAATAAAACTTAGATTAAAAAATAAATAACCAAACTCAAATTTAACCGTCCCAACATTTTATTTCTATTTCTTTTTAAAACATTCAATACACCCCATTTGGTTAAAATAATCTCTGCCAGATTAGGTTTTCCGGCAGAGATAAAACCAATTAAATAATCATTAAACTTAAACTACATTACTAACTCAAACTTTATATCAACTTTTTAAAGCTTGTATAAACTGCAAGCTCAACATCGGCGTGATCTTTTGTATTGCATTGCTCTATCAGGCTTTTTAAATCGGCTGGTTTTAAACCTGATTTATTATCTAACAGAAGCAGTAATTGCTGTGATGCATCGCTTAATTTTTTCGACAATGGCAAAATTGGATGTACCAAAGGCGCATTGGCACTCAAAACGATTAACTCTTTATTGTTGGTAATCCATTTGTTTAAAAATGTTGTGACTTTTACTTTATTCTCCGGGGTTTTATTTGCCAAATATTGTTTTACAGCATCATCAAAAGCTAAAGCATCTTTTGCATCAGGTGTGCAGGCATCTGCAAAAAGTGTGAACGGAGAATACGTTTGATATTCGGTTCCGTCCTTATTTCTTGTATATCCTTTTAATGGTTCACAGACATTTGAGAATTCATTAAGGGAATTTACATTTTGGTTGTTTGCAATATTTCTTAAAATCATGTCTTTGTTACGAATGTGTGTCAGACCAAGTTCTTCTAATCGGAACGAAACGGTTTCAAGACGTCTGCGCATATCGGCAACATCAGTAATATTTTCGGCTGACCAGAGTCTTTCTGCAATTGCAGCCGTTCTTGGCCAAATTCTGGAATCAATTGTTTCCGGTGTTGCTAATTCTGTCCACATTGGAGCTTCTCCACCTAAAATTCTTGCTTTTTCTTCTACTGTTAACTCAACTCCTTTCGGCATTGGATCAGTTAGATAATGACTTTCAATTGGATACATCAAATCGATATAATATCCGTTTGACAATACTGTTTTGTATCCTTTTTTTACTGCTTCCGCTAAAGACTGGCCTGGCAAAACACCTTCATTTGGACCTCTCCAGGAATGAACGATTGCTTCTTTTGAAAGATTTTTGGTTAAAATTTCTTCCCAGCCCATCAGCTGTTTACCGTGTTTTTTTAGCATCGGAGCCAACTGCATGGTGAAATATGTTTGTAATTCGTGATTTGTTGCTAATTTATTTTTCTTTTTAAATTCCTGAATTTTAGGATTGGCATCCCAGTCTTTCCCTTCATTTTCATCTCCTCCAATGTGAAAATAATCTCCTGGAAACAATGGGCAGACCTCATCAAATATTTCGCTTAACAATTGATATGTTTTTGGATTTGTGGGATCTAATGTTGGCGTAAAAATACCTGCGTTTCTTTCGACTGTATAGGTTGTAATTGCTGTTCCCTGAATATTTTTTTCTGCTCCGCCTTTTAATGCGATCACTTTGCTTCCTATTTCAGGATAAGCCGTCAATATTGCAGTTCCGTGACCTGGAACATCAATTTCTGGAACGATCAATATACCGCGCTCGTCAGCATATTTTACGATATTTTTAATTTCTTCCTGTGTGTAATACATTCCATCCGAAGCCAATTCAATTAGTTTTGGATGTTTTTTCATTTCGATTCTCCAGCCATGATCATCTACTAAATGCCAGTGAAAAACATTCATTTTCATAGCAGCCAATCCGTCAAGATTTCTTTTGATCACGTCTACCGGCTGAAAATGTCTTGAAGCATCAATCATCAAACCTCTCCATGTAAACCTTGGAAAATCTGAAATTTGTGAATTCGGAAAATAAAATGATTTATTAATATTCTGCAGCAGCTGCAGTAACGTTTCAAGCCCATGCAAAGCACCCAAATCAGTGGTTGCTTCTATTGTGATTTTGTTTTGTTTGATATCTAAATGATAACTTTCGTCTTCATACAAACCAATTTTACCGCTTTTGGTACAATTAATCTGAAGTTCTGCTGTTGGAACTTCATTTAGTTTTGTAACAAAATCCTGTCCGAAAAAAAGACCTGTTCTGCCATCTAAGCGGCGTAAAAAACGGGTTACCCCTCCAAAAATTCTCGGATTTGGATTGCCGGTAATATTTACTTTAAAATTTTTACTCAAAGTAAAACTTCCGTCATTTAAAACAACATTTTGCGGCCAGGGCATAAGATTTAGCTGCTCTTTTTTAATCTGAGCACTAGAAGTTAAACCTGCTAATAGTAGGATTAGTATATATTTCATTTTATGACGCTTGAAAAATGGTTATCCTGAGACAACATTAATAAATAGATAAAAAATCCAGAATGATCTCTCTATTGATCCTCACTATCAGTATGAAATCAATCTGAATTTGGTAATTTGATTCGCTATAAATCAAATCCTAAAAATAATCTTAGTAATCAAAGCGTTTGAAAGCTTCAATAGCTTCATATTCTGCCAGACCTAATTCGTCGTACAGCACTGCTGTATTTTTGTTTCGGTCTTCTGCCCTAACCCAAAACTCTCTTGAATCATTCCCCTGAAACATAACCCTGTCTTTTTGAGACTGGTGATATAAAATCGCATGACGCTTCAGTAATACTTCAGACGGAGAAAGCGGAACAGCCATATCAATTTCGTGAATGTCCCATTCGTGCCATGCACCTCTGTACAGCCATAACCAGCAATCATCCATGTAGGATTCTGATTTTAATTGTTTTAAGGCTGCAAATATGGCGTTTAGGCAAACCTCGTGTGTTCCGTGCGGATCCGCCAAATCTCCTGCAGCAAATACCTGATGCGGTTTTATTTTGGCAATAATATCCTTCACAATAGCAATATCTTCAGGACCCAGCGGATTTTTCTTTACCTGCCCGGTTTCATAAAAAGGAAGATCTAAAAAGTGTGTGTTTTCATCTTTCAGACCAATATATCTTGTGGCTGCATACGATTCTCTTCTTCTGATTAACCCTTTTAATTTTCGGACTTCCAAAGAATCTACCTGATCTTCTGATTTGTTATTCAGAAATTCAATTACTGATTTGAAATTTATTTTTGGATCAGCATCGCCTACAAAATCGTTACATACCTCAGCAAATTTTAGTGCTTCATCATCAGTAACCGCAATATTTCCAGAGGTTTGATAGACTACATGTACATCGTGTCCCTGTTTGATTAGTTTTGAAAAAGTTCCTCCCATCGAAATCACATCATCATCAGGATGCGGACTGAAAAGGATTACTCGTTTTTTTGCAGGATTGGCTCTTTCTGGACGATTTGAATCATCGGTATTTGGCTTTCCGCCCGGCCATCCGGTAATGGTGTGCTGTAATACATTGAACATATTGATATTCAAATCATAAGCAGAACCTTCCTGTGCCAAAAGATCCGACATTCCGTTATTGTTGTAATCACGGTCTGTCAATTTTAAAATCGATTGTTTTGTTTTTTGACACAACCAGACAATCGCTTTGCTTTTTAATTCCTGTGTCCAGATACATTCTCCAACTAACCAAGGCGTTTTGAAACGCGTCAATTCTACCGCTGCAGACTGGTCTAAAACGAAAGTAGCATTAGGATGATTTTGTAAAAATGTGGCAGGAACTTCAGAACTGATATCACCCTGAATGGTTCTCTTGATGATATCTGCTTTATTTTGTCCCCAGGCCATCAATACAATTCGCTTAGATCTCATAATGGTCGAAACTCCCATCGTAATCGCACGCTTAGGAACGTTGTCAATACCATTAAAATCAGACGAAGCATCTACTCTTGTAATATGATCCAGTGTAATGATTCTGGTTCCGGAGTTAATATGCGACCCCGGTTCGTTGAAACCTACGTGTCCCGTACGACCGATACCTAATAACTGAAAATCAAGACCTCCGGCTCTTTTAATATTCATTTCATAATCGATACAATATTGATTTAATTCATCAATTGCAATTGTACCATTGGGAACATTAACATTCTCAGGATCAATATCAATATGATTAAAAAGATGCTGGTGCATGAAATAATGATAGCTCTGATTGTTCTCTTTTGTCATTGGATAATATTCATCAAGATTGAAAGTGATTACATTGCTAAAACTTAGTCCTTCTTCCCTATGCATTCTCACCAGTTCCTCATATACTCTTATAGGAGAAGAACCTGTTGCCAAACCTAATACACATGTTTTATTTTTTTCTTGTTTAGATCTGATTAATTGTGCGATTTCCTGCGCTACAATTACTGAAGCTTCTGCTGAACTTTTGAAGATTTCATTGTGAATCTTTTCGAATCTTGTTTCTTCAAATTTTCCTGCACTTTTATAACTGATATCAGGTTTTATTTCTAAAGCACTTTTCATTTTTTTTCTTTTTTTGATAATATTACTTATAAAAGTAAGATTTTACGTAACCTAATAAATAACTTATACTTACTGCGCTTACCAATCTAACTTTTATTCTTTCTGCAAATTTATTTTTAAAGCATTCTTCAAAAAAATTATTTATACAAACTGCTCAATGTTTTAAACGAACAGCACTATTTGGTCAATAATACGTTTTGTACAATAAAAAAACTTCACTACATCAAAGATTTGTCTATTTTACAGGCTTTTTTAGTTACCACATAAATCAGTCGTGATAAAACCCAGTTTTGTATATTTTTTATGAATTACATCCAATAAAGAATACTCATCAAAGGAGTCCTGAGCAATTTCCCAAATCATGATACCACCTGTGGTTTCTGATGCAAGTTGAACTTTTTGCTCAATTGTTGGTATTCCGTTATAATAAATTTTACCCAATTCATCCTGCTCCGCAAACTGTTTTCCGGCTGCAACCATTTGTCCGTAAGTTGCAATGGTAACTGTTGCATCTGTGAAATTATATCCGTAAAAAGGAACCCCGAGTGTAAGCTTCTCTTTTGAAACATTTTGCAGTTTATTCCAAAAATCGATTCCCAGTTTTGCATCGCTAAAAGAACTGTGCTGTCCAGGTTTTTCAGGTTTCCACGGACCTGCCATCTCATAAGCCATAATATTGATAAAGTCAAAAGCATTTAATGCCTCATTACTTATATTCGTAAAACGTGTGTTATTTGGCAATGCTGCTGTAATAAGCTTGTTTTTGCTTTTTATGGTATTTTTCAATTCAATCACAAAACCGCTGTAACCTGTCGTGACTGCATCCCATTCCAGATCTACATCTACACCATCCAGTTTATGTACTTCAACAAAATCTATTATTTTTTTGATAAAACCGGGTCTGTTTTCCGGTTTATCAATAAGCAATGACCAGTTGGCTGCTTGCTCTGCAGAGATAACTCCGCCGGCTATAGAAATACTTATTTTGATATTCGGATTCACAGTTCTCACATATTTAATAACGGCATCAATGTCGCCATCAAAAATTAAATTTCCTTTATTATCCGGATTTGCGAATGACAGATTCAGATGTGTGAGTTTACAAAATTGTATGGAACTTATTTTACTGTAATTATCCGAAAACAAATAGCCGACAACCCTGGCTGTTTTATTTTTTGAATGATCATTCTCTGTATCGTTCTCTTTTGAACAGCTGTAAGATGAAAAAAGTGAACCAATAAAAAAAAGAATACCGAATAAGGCTTTATTTTTTATCATTATTTTTAATTTAAAATGTTTTTTAATTTATCAGAATAAAAATAACACCTCATTCGGTATAACTTTATATTTTGGGATTATTTTTTTAGTTTACATCCCACCAAACCTTATTCAGCCAGTCATTCGTTCCTCCCATTCTGGACAATGCCTCTAAATAATTTACTTCATTTTTCTGCATCTCATCATTTGGATAATACAAACGTTTTGGAGTAACTCCACCAGTTTCAGAATCAGGATTTGTTATTGGCAATAAATGCGGGAATCCTGTTCTTCTCCAGTTTGAATAGGCTTCAATACTATTAAAGATATAGGTAATCCAAAGCTGCGTTGCAATTTGCTCTTTTTCTGTTCCTGCAACCAAAGGTTTAGCATTTAAATAAGCATCAATATCTGTCTGATTTGCTGCAGGTACACCATAAATCAGCAATTGTTTGATACCGGCTTCAACTCCTTTTTTGTAATATTCAGTAGCAGAAGTACCAGTTACCCAGCCTCTATACGCAGCTTCTGCCAATAATAATTGTGTTTCTGAATAACTTACGTGCAAATAAGGTGTTGTTTTTTGCTTGTAATAAGACTGGATTCCCGAAGCAGCGGTTGAACCTCCCGGAGCATCCCATCTGAAAGTCCCCGGACGTACTCCTTCGTATAATTTTTCTCCCGGCTGAACAGGCTGACCAGCTTTTCCGGCCATAGAAGATGTTGTTTTTGGAGTTGCGAGCATAGTTAATCTTGGATCTCCGTTATCTCTCAAATAATCTATCACTAATGAGCTAAAATGATCTCCGTTTTCATTCCCTACAAAAGCGTATGCCAAACCGTTTCCTCTAAAATCTATAGCCGCAGGATTATCACTAAAAGTTGCATCCAGATGACGCATGATACAGTTGTCCAGATTGCTTTCGAAAACACCATTTTGTAATGCTGCTTTCACTTGTTTTTCTGCTTCTTGCGGTTTTACTTCAGAAATCCTCATGGCTAAACGTAGTCTTAACGTATTAGCCAGTTTTTTCCATTTTGCAATATCACCATTGTAAAACAAATCTCCTTTAACCGTTCCACCTTCTGCATTTAACTGGTTATATGCTTCTTCCAATTGGTTAAAAAAGGCAGTATAAACTTCTTCCTGTGTATCATATTTTGGTGTTACAATTCCTTGTGAAAATCCTAATCCTGCCTGAGAATAAGGAATATCTCCGTAAAGGTCTGTTAAACGCTGTGCTACCATTACTTTCATGATTTTTGCGACTGCATTCATGTTAACCATTGCCGGATTATTACTGGTTTTTTCCAGAATATCAACAACGTTTTTCAATTCATTTGCATAACCATTTCTCCAGATTGCTGTTGCGTAATCATCATTTTTCTTGAATTTACTTCCAAATTCTGTTACATTCCACGCACCTGCATAATGCTGAACAAATCCTCCTGAATAAATCAGGTTTGCTCTCCACTGATAGTATCCGTCACCGGACATACACAATTGGGTAAATGTTAGCTGTCCTGCCGGATTTGCTGATAGTGCAACCGGATCTTTTTCCAGTTCCTCAAAGTTTTCGGTACAGCCAACTGCAGTAAACAATATGACTATGGCTAGTATTATATTTTTAAATTTCATAATTTCTTTTTTTTAGAATGCTACTTTAATATTAAAACCATACGATTGTCTGAATGGCAGTGAGCCATATTCAAATCCCTGTCCATTTCCGGAGGTATACATAGATTCCGGGTCAACGTTTGGCAAATCTTTATTAAAAGTCAATAAATTTCTTGCGAATGCAGACACATAAATTGAGCTAATTTTTGCTCCGCTAAAAACACTCTTTGGTATAGTATAACCTAAACTTACTTCTCTTAATTTCACGTAAGAAGCATCATAAATAAAAGGCGCTGGTGTATTGTTGAAAACGGTATTCCAATAATCCTGAGGATTTACAGGTTTCGTATTTTCTACATACACAGGATTAGCAGCGGTTCCGGTATTTACAACACCTTGTGCTACATAACCCGCAGTAGGAATCCATGTGGCCTGACTGAAATTAGGATCGTTTGCTACTGCCTCTGCTCTTGCTGCATTGTAAGCATCTCTGCCCTCAGTAGTCACATCTAAAAGCCCCTTTTGTGCTGCTAATGAATTTGTCATAGAATATACATCCATTCCAAACTTCATATCAATTAAAAACTGAAGTGTTATTCCTTTATAAGAAAATCTATTAGTTAAACCGGCAGCCCAGTCAGGAAGTCCTTTTCCTAAATTTACTTTAGAATCTGTGAACAAAGGCATTCCGTTTGCATCTACAATTTTTTCTCCCGAAGGCGTTCTTAAAAAATCTTTTCCGATGATGGTTCCATATTGACCTCCAACCTGAGCTACAATAGCCGCTCCGGCCCAGCGAGCTTCAGAAATAGCATACGTATTAATATTTGGATGCAAAGAGATAATTGAGTTTTTGTTTTTTGAGAAGTTCAAATCAATCCCCCATTCGAAATTAGCTGTTTTAATTGGAGTTCCTGATAAGAAAACCTCAATACCTTCATTTCGTAATTGTCCTGCGTTTACCGAAAGAAATTCGTATCCTGATGTTGCAGATGAAGCTAAATCAAGCGTTTGGTCAGCTGTATCTTCACGGTAAAGTGTTATATCTGCTTTTAATCTGTTTTTAAAAAAGGCTGTTTCAACCCCAAACTCAACACCTGTCTTAGATTGATAAGTCAAATTAGCATTTGGCGCTGCCGAATTTTTAATATTAACAACACTCTGTCCGTCATAAGATGAAAATGTTGTATAGTTTAATGCATTTTTATAAGCTCCCGGTGCATTTGAAACCTGCGCCCATGAAGCTCTGAATTTTCCATAACTAAATGTATCATTCTGAATACCAAAAGCATCAGAAAATATGAACCCTAATGAAGCTGCAGGATAAAAAGCATTATCATTGATTACACTAAACCAGTCGTTTCTTCCTGTAAACTCAGCATACAAGTAGCCTTTGTAGTCAAATTTTGCAGAACCGTAAACTGAGTTGGTTCTGGTTTTCGTTACAACAGGAGCATTTTCTGTCTGGTTTACAAAATTGCTGATATATTCTGTACCCGGCTCAATAATTTTAGTACCAAATCTTGAATTTTGTTCCCTTTTAAAATCTCTTCTTCCTGTACCTAAAATTCCTGAGAAAGTAAAATCTGTAGCTAATTTTATATCACTAAATGTGGCAATAACATCCGTATTCATCTCTGAAACATTGATATTATCCAATCCTAAATATCCTTCATCTCTTCCTGGCCATGTGCTTCCTGCCTCCATAAAATCTTTAGAACTGAAAGCGTAGCTGTCTAAACCAGTTCTAAAAGTTAATGCTACCCAGTTTTTTAATTGATAAGTTCCGGTAACATTTCCTATAAAACGATTTTTTACAGATGAATTGTGATTTTCCTGTGTAGTAAAATAGGGATTCAACTGATACACATTATTATTCCAGGGGTAAATTTGACCTGTTTCCTCGTTTTTATAATTTTTCAGCCATGCCTGATCAATATTTGGTGCTAATCCGCTTAATGAATAACCAACATTATTTGGAGAATCTCCTAATCCAGGCCTGTTTTGTGTGTTTTCAATCATATAATTTACATTTGCTGCCAAAGTAAATTTATCAGATTTTATAGTTCCGTTTAAACTTGCATCATTTCTTTCTAAGCCAGATTCGGGAATCACGTCATCATTTGTCAGGTTATTATAACCAAAACGAACAAAAGCATTGTCACTTCCTGCTGATAATGAGATTCCGTTTGTAAGTGTAACCCCGGTTTTAAAAAAATCCTGAATATTATTATCTACTCTGGCATAAGGCTTCATCGAACCGTCAAATATTTTTATCTCCTGCCCAACGCTCTGAGAAAACTTAGGTCCCCATGCATTTGTAGTATAACCATATAATTCAGAAGGTGCTTTTGTAGGATCGGGTAAAATACCATTTGATCCGGAACCATATTCTGTCTGATAATCATCATACTTAGCATCTACCCTGTCAAAACTTACACCACTTGTAAGTTCTACCTGCAATTTTCCTTTGCTGCCTTTTTTGGTTGTAATCAAAATAACACCATTTAAAGCTCGGGATCCATATAATGCAGCAGCAGCAGCTCCTTTTAGTACCGTTAAGCTTTCAATATTATTCGGATTAATACTCGAAATCCCATCTCCGTTATCTCTTCCGTCAAACCATTTACTTGTAGCGGCACTGTCGTTTGATAATCCCGTATTGTCGATAGGTACACCATCTACAATATAAAGCGGCTGATTATTTTCGCCAATACTTGAAATACCTCTAATAATAACTCTTGTTGATCCCCCAACACCAGTGGCCGGGATAGAAACATCAACTCCGGCAATCTTACCTGAAAGTGCTGTCGTAACATTTGTAGTAATCACTTTGTTTAATTGATCTCCTTTAAGGTCCTGAACTGCATAGCCCAGTTCTTTCTTTTGTCTTTTAATACCTAATGCAGTAACTACTACTTCATTTAAAGCATTTGAGGCAGCCAGTTTCATTTTTACATTAATTGTACCCGCATCTCCTACAACAATCTGTTGTGTTTCCAGACCTACGTAGCTAAAAACCAATGTTTGTCCACTTTGCACTTCAATTGAGTACAAGCCGTCAAAATCGGTAGTAGCTCCCTTTTGACCACCTTGTACAGCAACAGATGCCCCTGGTAATGGCATTCCATCAGAATCTGTAATCAAACCCTTGATATTTTTTACCTGAGCAAGAGAAACCTGCACTGTAAAAACAATCATAAAGATTAATAATTTTTTTTTCATGTTTATTTATTTTGTTAGTTATGGGGTAAATTTATTCTTAAGGTATTGTTAAAAAAAATAATTTATACAAACTACACCAAACTTTAAACCAACGACATAAAACATTCAATAATACGTTTTACGAAAACGTTATATTTACAACAAAACACATCTAAAATCGATCATAATAATTTTTTATTCAAAAAAATTGCGTTTTACCAACTAATTGTTTAAAGTTGCACAACTAAAACAAACTGCTTCTAAACCCTAACTATCACTAAAGTTGAGCGAAATTCAAAAATTAAACTTCGACATTAAACTTCGAAATCATATCTGGTTCTGGGGAAGTTACTTTACTTTGAATTTTTTAAGATGGGGTGCTTATTTCAATGATTACGAATATTCATTTAAATCGAATCTGATTGAATTTTCCTTACACATTCCTTTAGTTTATTTTAACCTTTTTATTTTAGTGCGCCGGTATGTCCTGAAACAGCAGTACATCAAATATACTATTGCATTATTGATGAGTCTTTTTGCTGTCTATTTACTAAAAACTGCTCTGACCTATTATATCATTTCTGAAAATATCTGGCCCGAGGCAAATCGTGAATATCATCCTTTCGAAATAAACCATATCGTTGCAGTCTGCATTGGGGAGTTGTATGTTCTTGCAATGGCATCCTCTGTTTATCTTACTTTGACCTGGCTGCGCGAAAGGGAAAGAAACAGGTCGTTGAGAGAAAATCAGTTTAAAATCAAACTTAAATATCTCGAGAATCAGATTCAGCCACATTTTTTCTTCAATACATTAAATAATTTATATGCTTTATCATTAGAATCTTCAGACAAGGTTCCGGATGTGATCATTAAATTATCAAATCTGATGGAATATGTATTGTATGATGTAAAAGGAACCAAATTCGTTCCTTTGATAAAAGAAATCGACTATATCCAGAATTATATCGAAATAGAGAAACTTCGTTTTGAAAATGTTGAAGTAACCATTAATCTGGAGTCTGACATTGAAGATATCAAAGTTCCGCCTTTAATTTATATTTCATTGGTCGAAAATGCCTTTAAACACGGTGGACTGCAAAACAAGAACCTTAAAATTAAAATAAACTGCAAAGTCGTTGGCAATAAGCTGCACTTTGAAATCCTTAATAATTTTGTAATTTCACAAAAAAATGACCCTAAAAGCGGTATTGGATTAGTCAATACCAAGAAAAGACTGAAATTAATTTACAGAAATAATTTTAGCCTTCAATACAAAACAAAACTCAATTACTATATAATAAGTTTGCAAACACCTATTCATAATGAAGATTAAATGCTTGTTAATCGATGATGAACCTTTAGCTATTAAAGTTTTACAAAATTACTTTACAAATTTTCCAGACTTTGAGGTTATTGGTGCATTCAATAATTCTTTAGAAGCACTCGATTTTATAAACAGTACTCCTGTCGATGCCGTTTTTCTTGACATCAACATGCCTATGATGACTGGTTTTGAATTAATCAGCCTGATCGAAAATAAAACAAAAGTTATTATTACAACCGCTTTTAGAGAATTTGCTGCAGAAAGTTATGATCTGGATGTGTTAGATTATCTGGTAAAACCTATTCCATTGCCACGATTCATTAAATGTATTAACAAAATCACTACCGAATATAATTTAAAAAATAATATTAGAACAGAAACCGTGAAAGGCGATTCGCATATTTTTATCAAAGTAGATAAAAAAATGATGAAGATTAATATTGAAGAAATTTTATTTGTTGAAGGAATGAAAGAATATATTAAAATTGTTACTCCTGATAAAACTTATATCACTCATAAATCGCTTACTTCCTTATCCGAAGAACTTCCGGGAGATAAATTCTTACGCATCCATAAATCATATGTAATTGCCCTGAACAAAGTTAAGTCTATTGAGGGAAACAGAATTCAGATAATGACTTATACGATCCCTATTGGCAGAAATTACAGTAAAGACGTGAAGAACAAAATTTTAGAATAATTTACTTAATCGATATCGTAAGTCTTAAAATAATAACACATTGTTGAATAAATTGTGTTGTTTGTATAATTTCTACCTTTTTTATGATTTTTTATTTTTTTTTGATAATTGTAACAAATATATTTACGTCTTTCAAAACCACTAAAAACATAAAAAAAACTTTATTACAATTATGAATTCAGAAAATGTACAAACCAAGTGGGGACAATTTATCTCATTGATAATCGTCTTCTTCTTCTGGGGTTTTGTTGGTTCAGCCAACGACATTCTAATCCCGGTATTCAAAAAAGTATTTACTTTATCACAAGTTCAGTCACAATTGGTAGCCTGGGCGTTTTATGCCGCTTATTTCGTGGGATCAATTATTTTCTTTTTGGTATCTCTTAAATTAGATGTTTTACAAAAATTCGGATACAAAAAAACACTTTCAGCCGGTTTAATTCTTTCCGCTGTTGGTTCATTTTTATTTGTCCCTGCAGCCACAATGCAAAGCTTCCCTTTCTTCTTAACCGCTTTATTTACTGTTGGTCTGGGATTTTCGATTCAACAAATTGTAGCCAATCCATTAGCTATTAAAATGGGAAGCCCTGCAACCGGAGCTCACCGTTTAACTTTAGCAGGAGGTATCAATTCTTTCGGAACAACAATAGGTGCAATTTTATTGGGTATCGCTTTATTTGGAATGGGAGATGACAAAAAAACAGCTCTTTCATTAGAAGATATTAAACTGCCTTTTATCATTCTGGGACTTGCTTTTATTATTGTTGCCGTTTTTATGAATTTTTCTAAAATTGAAGATCCTGTAAAAGAGGAAGAAGCAGTAATTAAACACGCACATGAAAAATTTAATATTTTAGACTATCCACAGTTGTATTTAGGAATGTTAGGTATTTTTATTTATGTTGGTACGGAGGTAACCATCATTAGTAACCTGCCTGCTTTATTACATACCGCAGAATTTGGTAATGTTTTAGAAGATGCAATTGCACCCTTTATTGCTCTTTATTGGGGAAGTTTAATGATTGGCCGCTGGAATGGCGGAGTAAACGTATTCAACACTTCAACTTTAGTCAATACAGCCTTAAAATTTATTGTACCGGCTTTAGCTTTTGGAGTAATTATTGGAGCTAATATTTTTGCAGCCCATGATGTTTCTTCATTTTATATTTACCCAATCTGGATTTTATTATTTATAGCGGTATGTTTTGTTGGAGGTAAAAATGCCGGAAAAACTTTAATGCTTTTTGGAATATCGGGCGTATTGATGATGTTCGCAGGATTAGTTTGGCCAGATCCGCAAATTGCTAAATTTTTCTTTATTTCCGGAGGTCTTTTCTTATCTATCATGTGGCCGTCAATTTTCGATTTAGCGATTGCAGGTTTAGGTAAAAACACCGGAAAAGCATCTTCATTCCTGATTATGATGATTCTCGGAGGAGGAGTTATCCCTTTAATTCAGGGAAGTATCTGTGACTTTGACATTACAAATCCAAAAGGAATACTCGGAATCACATGGACACACTTCTCATACATCGTTCCGCTTATTGGTTTCGCATATTTAGGATTCTATGGTTACTACTGCCCTAAAATATTAAAAAGACAAGGAATTAATCATGTTGAAGGCGGTGGCGGAGGTCACTAAACCCGAAAACATATTCATAAAAAAACTCCCGTTCTACATATTGTAAAACGGGAGTTTTAATTTATAAAATATCTAAAACTATTTATTTCCTTTTTCAAAATCAGCCACAAACTGAGCCAATCCGATATCAGTTAATGGGTGTTTCAACAAACCATAAATTGCAGAAAGAGGTCCTGTCATAACATCTGCACCAATTTTAGCGCAGTTTACAATATGCATCGTATGACGTACAGAAGCCGCTAAGATTTGTGTCTCATATCCATAGTTATCATAGATTTCTCTGATTTCCTGAATCAAATTCAGACCATCTGTAGAAACATCATCTAAACGGCCAATAAAAGGTGAAACATAAGTTGCTCCTGCTTTAGCAGCCAATAAAGCCTGACCTGCAGAAAACACAAGAGTTACATTTGTTTTAATTCCTTTATCTGAGAAATATTTTGCAGCCATAACTCCTTCTTTTGTCATTGGCAATTTCACTACAATTTGCTCATGTAAATCAGCTAATTCCTCACCTTCTTTCACCATTCCTTCAAAATCCAGCGCATTTACTTCAGCACTTACATCTCCATCAACAAGATTACAGATATCAACATAATGTTTCAAAATGTTGTTTTTTCCTGTAATCCCTTCTTTTGCCATCAAAGACGGGTTTGTTGTTACACCATCTAAAACACCTAATGCCTGTGCTTCTTTAATCTGAGCTAAATTAGCTGTATCAATAAAAAATTTCATAATTATATTTATTTAATTGTGTTCATAATCTGGGCGTGCCCCAAGGGTCGGGTGTTCCGCTGTATCTTTTTATTTTTAAAGAAAAATAAAAAGGATGCCGCTTCTACCCCCTCACGCAAAACCGGTGCAAAATTACAACTAATAATTATTTTGAAGGATCCTTTTGATTTAATTGTTTTAATTCATCTCTGATTTCTTCCAAAACTCTTAAAGTATCTTCTTTATAAACTTCCGAATTATTAATTTTATCACTTATTGTACTTAGTATTCTGCGAATTACAAACCAAATAACAACAAAAATAGCTATGATAATAATAGGCTGAATGATTTCTTTATCCATAATATTACAATTTATAATGATTCATTAACATTTTTTCATACATCTTATCCGGAAGCACACGTTTTAAAACAATTGAAAACTTCTGCATAAAAACACCCACTTTATAATGTACTTTTGGACTTTTTTGCTGCATGATTTTATAAACAGCCTCAGCCATTTCATTCGGATTACTTCCTGCATCAACATGTTCATTCATAGTTGCAAGCGTATCACCATAAACTTTTTCATACGCAGATCCTTTAATAACCGGAGCATGAAAACGTCCTGAGGCAATATTCGTAGCAAAATCTCCTGGAGCAACATTCGTAATTTCAACTCCAAATTGTTTTACCTCCATTCGCAAAGCTTCTGTAATTAGCTCCAAAGCTCCTTTTGATGCCGAGTAAACGCTGCGATACGGCAATCCCATATAAGCCGCAATCGAAGTAATATTGATAATCAGACCTGATTTTTGTTCACGCATCTGAGGCAAAACAGCTTTCATCACTTCAATTGGTCCAAAAAAATTGGTTTCAAAGTTATTCTTGATTTCCTCCATCGGAATTTCTTCCAAAGGACCTGTAATCCCCACACCTGCATTATTAATCACAACATCTAACCGTCCTGAAGTTTCTATGATTTTAGCTATAGCATTTTTAATTGATTCTGCATTTCGAACATCCAGAGCAACAAGTGGAAAAACAGAATTTACTACTTTATCAGGATTTCGGCTTGTTCCGTAAACCACGAAGCCTTTTTGATGTAAAAACTCTCCAATTGATTTTCCAATCCCTGAGGATCCTCCGGTAATTAAAACGACTTTGCTCATTTTTAAGTTAGATGTTAAATGTTATAAGTTAAATGTATTTTTGTGTTAGAAGCTATTCTTACGGTTAAAACTTCTCACTTTTAACTTTTAACCTCTAACTTTTAACTCCCAAAAGGGTAAAAATAAAAAAATCCTCCCGAAGGAAGACTACTTTTGTATAAATTCTAAAAATAAAAAATGGCAAGCGACCTACATCGCACCGCTCAACCACGTACCCTTGCTATGTTCCCATCCTGGGGGAGTCTGCAGGAGCTGGTCGTGTAGGACTTGCCGATGCAAATATACAATCTTTTTATATTTTTGCAAGAGCTTTGTTGCTATAAAAATATCATCGTATATTGGACTATTCAAATTTTAAACCATGAAAAAACATAACTTTCTAACTGCCATATTATTAGGAATCACATTAATTGGCTGTGGAGATAAAAATAAAGGTGAAAATTCTTTATTTACTATAGACGATTCTGCATTTCCGGCACATTTTACGCCTCAGGAAGCCATTTCAATTACTGTTTTAAATCCAAAATCGAAAGAAATCGACAGTATTGCCTACTTTGTAAACGACAAAAAAGTGGGAAGCACAAAAGGTTCCGAAAAATTCAAGTTTGAATTAAAAGATCAAAAATTAGGATATCAATACTTAAAAGCAACTGTTTATTTTGGCAGCGATTCATCTGATGCTACAAAAAGAGTGGAATTAGTTTCAAACATTAATCCTAAATTATTAAAATATAAAATTGTAAATACTTTCCCTCACGACAAAAAAGATTTCACCGAAGGATTAGAGTTTTACAATGATACTTTATACGAAAGTACTGGTCAGGAAGGGGCTTCTTTCATAAAAAAATACGATTATAAAACAGGTAAAGTTTTCAAAAAAATTGATTTGGATTCAAAATATTTTGGAGAAGGCATTACATTCATAAATGGTAAATTATTTCAATTGACCTATAAAAACAAAAAAGGTTTTATTTATGATGCTAAAACATTAAAACTGGAAAAAACTTTTGATTACGAAAAAGATATTCAGGGCTGGGGGATGACAAATGACGGAAAATATATCTATCAAACGGACGGAACTGAAAAAATCTGGAAAGTAGATCCCGCAACTCAAAAAATGGTAGATTATATTAATGTATACTCTGGAGATTCTAAAATTAAAGAGGTTAATGAATTGGAATGGATTGATGGAAAAATTTATGCTAATGTATGGTTTAAAGACGCCATTGCAGTTGTAAACCCAAACTCTGGTGCTGTTGAAGAAATTTTAGATTTGTCCGCATTAAGAAAAACTATGACAGACGTTAAGAAAGATGATGCTTTAAACGGAATAGCTTACAATCCTAAAACAAAGACGATTTTTGTAACAGGTAAAAATTGGAATAAAATGTTCGAAATTACCGTTTCTGAATAAATCTAAGAAAATAATTTACACATAACTTTCACAGATTTCACGGCTTAGTTCGTGATAATTTGTGAAATTTGTGTTTTTATAGCATTCTAAATAAAATTAAATCTAAGGCAATGATCACTTTAATTAAAAACATAAAAGAACTGCTGCAGGTTCGTGAAACTTCTGTTTCGAAAGTTTCAGGCGCTGAAATGGCAATTCTTCCCACTATCAAAAATGCCTTTTTAATTATAAAAGACAATCTCATTGCTGATTTTGGTGCTATGGAAAATCTTCCGGAAGTAAAAGCTGATAAAATTATTGACGCAACAGGAAGAATTGTCCTTCCATCCTGGTGCGACAGTCATACACACATCGTGTATGCAGGCAATCGCGAGCAGGAGTTTGTTGACAGAATTAATGGATTTACTTATGAGGAAATTGCAAATCGTGGCGGCGGGATCCTAAACTCCGCAAAAAAGTTAAACGAAACATCCGAAGAAGAAATCTACGAACAGTCCAGAATTCGTTTAGAAGAAGTAATACGTTTAGGAACCGGAGCTGTAGAAATAAAATCGGGTTACGGCCTGACAATTGAAGGCGAATTAAAAATGCTTCGTGTGATTAAAAGACTGGCAGAAAATTATCCAATTTCAATTAAAGCTACTTTTTTAGGCGCTCACACATTTCCAATACATTATAAAGAAAACAAAGCGGGTTATATTGATGAAATCATTACGAAAATGATTCCTGAAATTGCTCAGAATAAGCTTGCAGATTATGTTGATGTTTTTTGCGAAAACGGCTATTTCTCTGTAGAAGAAACGGAAAAAATCATGCAGGCAGGAATCGATTTTGGCTTAAAGCCGAAAATTCACGTAAACCAATTTAATTCTATTGGAGGAATTCAAGCTGGAGTTAAATTTAACGCTCTTTCTGTAGATCATCTGGAAATTATGAATCCAGAAGACACTGAAGCTTTAAAAGGAACAGAAACAATGCCGGTTGCATTACCATCGTGCTCTTATTTTTTAAGCATTCCTTACACCCCTGCAAGAGAAATGATTACTGCAGGATTACCAATTGCTTTAGCAACCGATTTTAATCCTGGTTCTACTCCATCAGGAAACATGAATTTTGTAGTTGCCACAGCATGCATAAAAATGAAAATGACTCCCGAAGAAGCCATAAACGCAGCTACCATAAACGGAGCCTATGCCATGGGAATTTCAGAAACCCACGGAAGTATCACAAAAGGCAAAAAAGCCAATCTGATTATCACAAAACCTATTTCGTCCTATTATCAGATTCCATACGCTTTTGGAAGCAACTTAATAGAAAGTGTATTTATTGAAGGTGAAATTTTCTCATAAAAAAAGAGGAGTTTGAGCTCCTCTTTTTTATACAATACTGATTTTTTTTCTTATCTTAAAGAAAAGCTTGTTTTAGAAACCAACTCGTCATTATCAAAAATATTAATAAAATAAGTTCCTTTTTCGAAATCCTTACCCGGCAAATCCTCAGAAACATTCACTGATTTATTTTCATACTGCACTGTTGTTTTAAAACTGTATGTCAATGAATTATCACCAAAACTTTCTGTCTTTTTATCACCTAAAACATTATTTTTGCTGTCAATAACCTGTACATAATAGCTTTTGTCTCCAGACTTGGCAATTTGGTTTTCAGCAATAGTAAAACTTATTTTTAAAACATCAGCACGGCTTGCTTTATCAGTTTCAATTTGCTTTCCTGAACTTCTCAGTTTGTAAGCAGCAGTTTTTGTATTTAAAACAGACAATTTAGAACCTTTTTCAACAGTTTTAGCTAAGGCCTCATTTTGCCCTACTAAAACTTCATTAAACTTTTTAGATTCTCCCAGGACAACAATTGTGCTGTCTCTTTGAACTGTTAAAACACCATTTTGTTTTTTTAATTCATCATTTTCAGCAACCAAAGTCTTCATTTTAGTCTGCAATCCCTGAACCTGTGATTTGAATTTAGAAACATCCCCTTTTGATTTATTTAAGTCATCCATCAAAGCCACAACTTTGTCTCTTTCCTGAATTAACTCATCTGACATCGAAGTGTTTTCAGCAATAGCAGCATCATATGTTGCTTTCAATTCCTGAAGATCTTTCATTACAGATTCTTTTTCTGTCAGAGTGTGTGTAAGTTCTGTTTTTACACCATCAGAATCAGAAGAAAGTTTAAAAATGTATACTAAACTACCAATTAGTAGGACTGCTAAAACAGCGATTACCGCCTTTAGACTTGAGTTGTTTTTGTTTGGGTTTTCCATATTTAATAATTTTCTTTAATAACAAATTTAAATAATTAATGTAAGGTAATAACGTTAGTTAACACAATTATATTATTTTTGGATAATATTTTTTTTTATGGATAAATTAATCCCTTTTACTGTTAATGATTTAGCAAAAGTCACCAACCACCGAAGTGGTGAGATAAAATTTGGGGAAAAAATGATTACTATTCCAAAAGGAGTAGATATAATTGATTTTTTAAAAGAAAGTGAGGCTAAATATGTGCTTTTAGGCATTCCTGAAGATATTGGCGTACGTGCTAATTACGGAAGACCCGGTGCAGCATCTGCATGGGAAAGTGCTTTAAAAAGCATTGCCAACATTCAGCACAATCGTTTTTGTAAAGGAAGTCAGATTATCATTTTAGGGCATATCGATGTAGCTCAAGAAATGCGTGATGTTGAAAATCTGGATTTCAACGATATTGATGACCGGTCAAAACTGAGCCAGCTGGTTGAAAAAATTGACAAAGAAGTTTCCCATATTATTTTTACTGTAATCAAGGCTGGAAAAACACCTATTATTATTGGCGGAGGGCATAATAATGCTTACGGCAATATAAAAGGCTCTGCACTTGCAAAAGGAAAGCCTATAAATGCTATCAATTTTGACGCTCATTCAGATTTTAGGATTCTTGAAGGACGTCATAGCGGAAACGGATTTTCGTATGCGTATGAAGAAGGTTTCCTTAAAAAATACTTCATTTTTGGTTTACATGAAAATTATACCTCAAAAAGCGTACTGGATATTATAAAAAAACTGGAAGACCGCGTGCGTTACAATACTTATGACAGCATCAACATACGTGAGGAAAAGGATTTTAATAATGAAATGATAGCTGCACTTGAATTTATAAAAACTGATTCATTTGGGATAGAAATCGATTTGGACGCTATTCCAAACATTGCCAGCAGTGCCATGACAATAAGTGGTTTTTCAATCGAACAATTACGGCAGTTTATCTCCTATTTCGGACAGCATAAAAATGCTGCTTATTTACATATTTGTGAAGGAGCACCTGATCTGGACAGCTCACCAAACAATCATTTAATTGGCAAATTAATTGGCTATCTGATAACCGATTTTATCAAAGCTAATCACGAAAAAGTGTAATTATAATTTTCCCTTTTCCAAATAAACCCCGAATCAATTAAACGATTGACCGAATAAAACTATCTTTGCACAGAATTTAGCACTTAAAACTAAATTCTTAACACATAAGATATGTTATTCGAAGATTTATCACTTTCAAAAAGTATACAAAAAGCCGTATTTGAAGAAGGCTACCTAAACCCTACACCTATTCAGGAACAAGCTATTCCGATTGTTTTGGCCGGGAGAGATTTAATTGGCTGTGCACAAACCGGTACAGGAAAAACAGCCGCATTTGCGATTCCGATTATTCATCAATTACACCGAATTGTAGGCTCATCAAAAAAAGCTAAACAAATTCGTGCCCTTATAGTTACTCCAACACGTGAACTGGCCGTACAAATTGGACAAAGTTTTGATACGTATGCCAAATACACCAACCTGACTCAGTTGACAATTTTTGGCGGAGTTTCTCAAAATCCACAAGTAGATACACTAAAAAAAGGAGTTGATATTTTGGTAGCAACACCAGGAAGACTTTTAGACTTACAAAAACAGGGATTTCTTGATTTAGATCATTTACATGTCTTAGTATTGGATGAGGCTGATCAAATGCTGGATATGGGATTTGTAAACGATGTAAAAAAAATAGTAAAACTAACCCCTAAAAACAGACAAACACTATTTTTCTCAGCTACTATGCCAATAGCTATAAGAGAATTGGCAGAAGTGTTTTTAACAGACCCTGAAACAGTTACCGTATCTCCTGTATCTTCAACTGCAGAAAATGTGGAGCAACGCGTTTATTTTGTTGACAAAACAGAAAAAAGAAACTTACTTTATCATTTAATAAAAACAGAGGGGCTATCAAATGTACTGGTTTTTGCAAGAACCAAACATGGAGCAGATAATGTGGTTAAAGCGCTTCGTAAAAAAGACATTCCCGCAGAAGCTATTCACGGAGACAAATCTCAAAATGCAAGACAACGTGTTTTAGATGCTTTTAAAAACAAAGAAGTTGGTGTATTAGTTGCTACAGACATTGCTGCAAGAGGAATTGATATTGATCAGTTACCATTTGTAATTAATTTTGATTTACCAAATATTCCGGAAACCTATGTGCATCGAATTGGCCGAACCGGACGTGCTGGTAATGGGGGAATTGCAATTTCATTTTGCGGTAAAGACGAACATCCGTATTGGAAAGACATTCAAAAATTAATAAAAGTTGATGTAAAAACCATTAGTGATCATCCGTACCAATGGCATGCCGGAAGCCCTGAAGCAACTTCAGAAAAACCTAAAAATTCAAACAGAAGCGGTGGTGCTCATAAATCAAGAAAATCAAATTCATCTAAGCAAAATAAAAAGCGTTGGTACTAATAACCAACGCTTTTTTCTTCTAAAATAAGATTATTTATTATTCTGAATAATTTATCCGGTTCAAAAGGCTTCACTATAATATCATTCATTCCTGAAGAAATAGCTTCATCCGCAATCTCATCCTTATCAAAAGCAGTAAGAGCCACAATAGGCGTTACATTCCCACTGGAACGAAGTCGCCTGGTTGTTTCAAATCCATTCATTAATGGCATATTAATATCCATTAAAACAACATCAAACTCTTCTTTTTTAAGCAAATCAATTGCTGCAAAACCATCATCTGCAACACTACATTTATAATTATTTCTTTCAATTATTTTTTTAGTAACCAACTGATTCACAAAATTATCATCTACTATTAAAACTTTAAACTGAGAATTGAATTCAAAATCAAATTTACCAACAGCAGCCTTATTTTTTTCAGGATTTTTCTTAAATGGAATTGTAAAAGTAAATGTTGTACCTTTCCCTAGTGCACTTTTTAAGGAAATAGTACTCCCAAACAAATTAAGCAACTTCTTTACAATGCTTAGTCCTAATCCTGTGCCCTGATAATCCTCTTCTTTCCTTCCCACTTGTACAAACTTCTCAAAAATCTTGCTTTGATCAGCTAATGCAATACCAATACCATTATCTTTTACCTTGAACTCAATAAAATGATTATCCTCTTCAATCTTCAACAATTTTGCTTTTATTGTAACTTTTCCGTTTTTGGTAAATTTAAGTGCATTTCCAACCAAATTCATTAAAATCTGACCAAATCTAAGCTTATCGCCGATTAAATACCGAGGAATTTCCGAATCAATATTAACCAAAATTTGATTATTATTTTTTTTAGATAAAAATGATAAAGAACTTTTAATCATATCAATTTCCTCTGACAAATCAAAAGTCGAATTTTCCAAAACCACTCTATTTTCTTCTATTTTATTAATTTGAAGAATATCATTTACCAGTGCCAACAAATATCGGGCAGAAAACTTTAATGAACTAAGATAAGGACTTCCCGACAATTCTTTGTGTTCTTCTAATAACATATTCGTAACCCCCACCACACCATACAAAGGAGTTCGTAATTCATGACTTATGGTAGAAATAAACTGTGTCTTCAGCAACGAAGCTTCTTCAGCAATCTCATTTGCTTTTAAAAGCTCTTCATTTGCTTTTTTCTTGATAACAATATTTTTATATAAAGTAAAAATCAATATTAAAAGAACAAACGATATTATAATAAATAAAACAACAATAATTCTGGACTTTTTAAGACTTTGGGATTGTGTAACCTTTTCGTTTTCAATTTTATCTATTTCTCTTTTGTATTCATCAAGCTCTAAATTAAATCCTGCAACAGAGGCTTTTTTTAACTTTTCCTGACCATACAACTTATCAGTGATTCTATTATAATTAGACAGATTTTCGTAAGCTTCTTTATACTTTCTGATTTTAATCAAAAAATGAGAGTATTCTAAATATGCATAGGACAAGTCAGATTGTTTCTCACCTTGTTCCTCGGTATTTTTTCCTGAATCAATTGATTTTTTAAAATAGGCATCTGCTTTTTTATAATCCATTTTATGACTGTAAAACATACCATTAAGCATGTTTACAACAATTGCGACTGATTCATCCCCATCCCTCTTTTCATATAAATTTATAAATTTCAAAAAAGGAGCACCTTCATCAAAACGCCCAATATCAAAATAAACCCAGGCAATATTTACGTTTATAAAATAAACCTGCTTAAAATCATTGATTTTTAAACCATAAGCAATTGATTTTTTGTAATAACGAATACCTTCATCTAACTGTTTTTTTTCAAAACAATAGATGTTTCCCAAATTATTATAAATACTATACTTTATTGAATCTGCAGTTGTTCTATTTGCATAGAACAAACTCTTGTTGTAGAAAAAAATAGCCTTATCAAATTCTGACAATTCATTATAATTATCAGCAATAATTCTATAACAATCAGCAATTAAAAAATCATCTTTTTTTAAAAAAGCATAATTTAAAGCTACCCTGGAATTAATTAATGATTTTTCAAAATTTGATTTATTTAAATATAAACATGCCTGTTTAATTAATTCATCGATTTTAGAATCTGAAATTTTTTTAGAATGTGCAATTACTGGATTACAAAAGCAATTCAGAAATAACAAGTACAAAAAAATCCTCATTTGGGGCATAATTGGGGGAATTTCGCCAAATATACACTTTAAAACAAAAAGAGCTGTATTTGATCAACAAATTACAACTCTTTTATATAAAATATCTGTAAAAACTTATATTTAAAGCTCTTAAGTATTAATTCTTATGAATCCTTTTGTTTTTTATTCTTTATCTGCTTCCCATTGCCCCACTACTGAAGTTGCCAGAGCATTTCCTAAAACATTTGTTGCACTTCTGAACATATCGCAAAAATGATCAATCGGTAAAATCAAGGCAATTCCTTCAACCGGAATATCAAACATACCACAAGTTGCCGCCACTACAACCAAACTTGCTCTTGGTACACCTGCAATTCCTTTACTGGTCAACATTAAAACTAAAAGCATAACCATTTGGGTACCTAAATCTAAATGCACATTGTAAAACTGTGCAATGAAGATACTTGCAAAAGTCATATACATCATACTTCCGTCAAGATTGAAAGAATATCCAAGCGGCAACATAAAAGAAACGATTCTATCTTTTACTCCAAAACTTTCTAATTCTTCCGTCAATTTTGGAAAAACGGCTTCACTGCTCGTTGTTCCAAAAGCAATTGCTAAGGGCCCGGTTATACGTTTTAATAATTCGATCATTCTTCCTTTTAAGAAAATAAAACCAACCGCAATCAAAACAACCCACAATGTGCCTATTCCTAATAAAAACGAACCGAAGAACTTAAAGTAAGTTATTAATAATTCTTCAGCATCTCTAACAGCAAATACTCCTGCAATAGCTCCAAAAACTCCAATTGGAGCGAAGTTCATTACATAATTCACCATTTTTAATACAATATGTGACATTTTATCTAAAGCGCCTATAACCGGTTTTACTTTAGCTCCTAAAGATGCCGCAGCTAATCCGAAAAATATTGAAAAGATTACAATCTGCAGAATTTCGTTAGTTGCCATAGCTTCAATAATACTCTTAGGAACAATATGCTCAACAAAATTCTCAAAAGATAAATTTTGCGTTTTAGCCGTTACCTCAGAAGCAGCTCCCATATCAACATTCCCTAATTTAATACCAACACCCGGCTCTAAAATATTTACATAAAAAAGCCCTATTAATAAGGATATAAAAGAAGCTGTAAAAAACCATCCAAGTGCCTTACCTCCAATTCTTCCAACAGTTTTAATATCTCCCAATTTTGCAATTCCGACTACCAGAGTAGTGAAAACCAACGGAGAAATAATCATTTGAACCAATCGAATAAAAATAGTTGCCAGCATTTTTATTTTATTGCTGAACGATTGTGCTGCTTCAGTTGAAATCGAATTATGCAATATGATTCCTAAAATAGCACCCAAAATCATGGCTATTAAAATTTGACCTGTCAGTCCGTAAAAAAAAGATTTTTTTTGCTTTTGGATTGTATCCATTATTGTTTTAATTTATAATTAAAAAAAGACCCTCACTGCCTGCTTTTAAATTAATATGTCTTGTTGATCAAATAAAAATCAGCCAAAACAATAGCTGCCATAGCTTCTACGATAGGCACAGCTCTTGGCACTACACAAGGATCATGACGTCCTTTTCCGGTCATTGGTGTGATATTTCCTTTATTATCTAATGAATCCTGAGTTTGCATGATAGTCGCAACAGGTTTAAAAGCTACCCTGAAATAAATATCCATCCCATTACTGATTCCGCCCTGTATTCCTCCTGAAAGATTTGTTTTTGTAGTTGCGTCAGGATTGTATAAGTCGTTATGCTCGCTTCCTTTCATTTCTGAACCAGAAAAACCGCTTCCGTATTCAAAACCTTTTACTGCATTAATAGACAGCATTGCTTTTCCTAATTCTGCGTGAAGTTTATCAAAAACCGGTTCCCCTAAACCAACAGGTACATTCTGAATTACACATGAAACCACTCCACCAACTGTATCTCCCTGCTTGCGGATATCACGAATATACTCTTCCATAATTGCTGCTGATTTTTCATCAGGACAACGTACAGGATTACTTTCTATCTTTGAAAAATCCAATTCCTGATAAGGTGTATCTAAATGAATTGGACCTACTGATGAAACGTAGGCATTAATCTTAATTTCAGGCAGCATTTGTTTCGCAATTGCTCCTGCTACTACTCTGCTTGCAGTTTCACGTGCCGAACTTCTTCCGCCTCCGCGATAATCCCTAAAACCATATTTCTGATCGTATACATAATCAGCATGGCTTGGCCTGTAATTATCTTTTATATGTGAATAATCATCTGATTTTTGATTGGTATTCGGAATAACAAATCCAATTGGAGTTCCGGTAGTTTTTCCTTCAAAAATACCTGATAAAAACTGAACTGCATCCGGTTCTTTTCGTTGAGTTACAATTGCGGACTGTCCCGGTTTTCTTCGGGCCATATCCAATTCAATCGCTTCAAAATCAAGTTCAATTCCTGATGGACAACCGTCTATGATTCCGCCTAAAGCTTCCCCATGAGATTCTCCAAATGTGGTAACTTTATATAGTGTGCCGTAGCTATTTCCTGCCATTATAATTAGTTTTGAGCAAATGTAAGTTTTATGAATTAAATTAAAAAATTTAAAATTGGTATTCCCCCGATAACTCTCTTTTGAAAAATCATAATTTATTAAAACTGAAGCTAAATTGATAACGTTATGATAAAACAAAACTCATTTCAGTTTCTTTAATTTGTTAAACTTCAAATTAAGAAAAATTGAAAAAAAGAAATGTCGAATTAGTCATCATTTCCGATGTACATTTAGGAACTTACGGCAGCCATGCAAAAGAGCTAAACAACTACCTTTCAAGTATTAAACCAAAAACATTAGTTTTAAATGGAGACATCATTGATGCCTGGCAATTTAGAAAATCTTACTTCCCAAAATCACATTTAAAAGTTATTCAGCGTATAATTGGAATGGCTTCAAAAGGTACAAAAGTGTATTATATTACTGGAAACCATGATGAAATCCTGAGAAAATTTAGTGATATGAATATGGGGAATTTTTCTTTGTTAGATAAATTAGTTTTAGAATTAGACGATAAAAAGGCATGGATTTTTCACGGTGACGTTTTTGATGCATCTGTGCAACATTCTA
The DNA here is from genome assembly GCF_903819435.1 of Flavobacterium salmonis. Lineage (GTDB taxonomy): Bacteria > Bacteroidota > Bacteroidia > Flavobacteriales > Flavobacteriaceae > Flavobacterium > Flavobacterium chungangense. Next base: position 45,053 of record NZ_CAIJDP010000071.1, read on the forward strand.
AATGGATTGCAAAATTAGGTGGTTTAGGTTATGATTACTTAATTCTATGCAATCGATTTGTAAATTGGTTTTTGGCCAAACTAGGAAGAGAACCTTATTCATTTTCAAAAAAAATAAAGGCCAGTGTAAAAAAAGCCGTTAAATTTATTTCAGATTTTGAAACTACTGCTACTGATCTCGCCATAGAAAAAAAATACGATTATGTTATCTGTGGGCACATTCATGAACCCAAAATTATTGAAAAAGAAAATAAGTATGGTTCAACTTTATATTTAAACTCGGGAGACTGGATTGAAAATTTAACTGCCTTGGAATATCACAAAAAACGATGGAAATTATTCTCGTATTCTAATGCAGACTTTACTGAAACAGACGAAAATCTTTTTGAAATGGAAGATATTTTAACATCACAATTAATTACTTCGATAATAAAACAAAAGTAACTTTTTAACAACTAATAACTTACCTAAAAATTAGCTTAACAGTAGATGTTTTTTTTGATAAAATATGGGAATTACATAACAATTTTAAATAATTTTATACGTTTGAGTTGAACAATAATTATAATTTTGAACAAAAATTAATAACCATTTTTTATGAAAAAAATCATTTTATCTGCTATTACGCTATTAGGTATAGCGTTTACTGCACAATCACAACAAATTTCTAAACATGCATTAGGATTACGTCTGGGAGACAATAACGGATTTGGAGGAGAAGTATCATACCAATTAGGGTTGAACCAAAAAAACAGACTTGAATTTGACTTAGGGTTGAGAGACGATAGATATGTTGATGCAATAAAAGGAGTTGCTCTTTATCAATGGGTATGGAATATTGATGGAGGTTTCAACTGGTATGCCGGTGTTGGTGGTGGTGTTGCAGCCTGGGATTACGATTATAACGGACCTGGAGGAGATTTTGATGACAGCGGAACATATGTTTTTGCAGCCGGTGATATTGGCATAGAATACAGATTTAAAGAGTTCCCTCTTACCTTATCATTAGATGCCAGACCTGAAATTGGATCAGGATATTACGATGACGATAACTTTGGCTTCGATGTAGGTCTAGGAGCAAGATTTAGATTCTAAATTTCTAAATAAATCATCTACTTTATAAAAAAAATCCTGTCGTTTATGCGACAGGATTTTTTTTACTTAACAATTATTTCTTTTTTAGAATGTACTTTAACAACCGTGTAAGGATAGCTAATTACCTGGATCACCATAGCATCTTTAGCAGGAGCATTTTCTTTAACAGTAATAATAATATTTTTTTCTGTTTCTTCTACTTTTTCAACTCCTATTGAGTAGCCTCCACTGTTCTTTTCACCCATATTCAGAATCACATAATTAGAATTATTAATATCATCATGTTTCATCTTACTCTTTAAAAGCGGGTCATTCTGAAGCATTAAAATTTCATTTGGCTCACTCAAAATCTCAAAAAATTTGATATTTCCACCACCGTCAGATTGTTGTGTTAAAACTTCATACAATGCGACATTTGATTTTGATGTTTTTTTTGCTCCACAGGAAATCAAAACAAAAACTGCTAAAACCGAAATTACTTTTTTCATTTACCGTTTTTTTTTATGGGTTAAATCTATTCTTTATAATCGTCTATTGCTTTTTGATATAACGCTTCATATATAGGTAATATGTTTTTAATATCGAATTTTTTTGCAACCTCTAAAGCATTATTTTTAAACTCTTTCAAAACTGCATCATCTTTAAGAATTTTAATCGCATTGGAAGCCATTTGCTCAATATCTCCTACATCACTCAGGTATCCTGAAATACCATCAAAATTCACTTCCGGCAAACCACCTGAATTACTTGAAATCACCGGTACTCCGCATGCCATCGCTTCTAAAGCGGCCAAACCAAAACTTTCTGTTTCTGAAGGAAGCAAAAATAAGTCTGTCAAAAGTAAAATTTTATCAATCTCATTACTGTTTCCAAAGAAAATTACCTTATCATAGATTCCCAGCTTCTGACATAAAATTTCTGCCTTTTCTTTTTCAGGACCATCACCAACCATCATCAATTTAGCCGGCATTTCTTTCTGGATCTGATAGAAAATCTTAATAATATCCGGAATTCGTTTTACCTTTCTAAAGTTACTGATATGCGTAATAATACGCTCATTTTCCTTTGCCATAACATTACGATGACAAGGAGCAAGCGGGTCTTTTTTAACTTTATCTAATTCAATAAAGTTAGGAATCACCTTAATTTTATTTTTAATTTTAAACAATTTCAGCGTATCATCTTTCAAACTCTGCGAAACAGAAGTCACATAATCAGATTTATTGATACTGAAGGTCACTGCAGGTTTATAAAAAGGATGATTTCCAACCAGCGTAATATCCGTTCCGTGAAGCGTTGTAATCATTGGAAGATTAATCCCTTCGTTTTTTAGCATTTGCTTCGCCATATAACCCGCATAAGCATGTGGAATTGCATAATGAACATGAAGCAACTCTATTTTATAAAGTTTCACCATATCAACCAATTTGCTTGACAAAGCCAATTCATAAGGCTGATAATGAAAAAGAGGATACTCAGGAACGTTTACTTCGTGATAATGAACATTCGGATTTAAAAGTGCTAATCGTACCGGCTGGCTATACGTAATAAAATGTATTTCGTGTCCTCTTCGGGCTAATTCCAGACCTAACTCTGTGGCTACTACCCCACTACCACCAAATGTAGGATAACAAACTATTGCTATTTTCATGTATTAAATTTAATACTACGAAAATACTCAAAAATCACGTTTAAATAAGTATTTACAATGTTAGATTTTTTAGAAAACTTCAACTCCTTACTTCTTTTATCCTTATTAAAGTTAAAGGATAATAATCTATAAATTCAACTTAAAACCAAGAGTTTCTTATTTAGCTTAAGGAGCAAAAAATCAATTTTCAAAAAACCATTTGTCCCGCTGTCCGTTAAATCTTTTATGGTCTGGTTAAAAAACGAAACCATAAAAGGATAACACTCCCATCGGGGCTAGTTTAGAGGTTTCGTTTTTATAAGAAATAAAAATAAGATTACAATATTAATTAAAAAAACTAAATTCAAAATCTACCAAAGCTGTTGTCTAAAAAAATATAGCAACAACTATTAAAACCAACTGAAACAAAAGCAGCAGCCAGAAAACCAAAAATGAAGGTTCAATAGTTTCAGACACAAATCTTTTTATATTACCTGAAATAACTTCGGATAGTTTAAGATCTTTATTAGCGAAATCTACATTATCAAAACTGATTTTATTGAGTAAATAACTAATTACTTTTTTCTTGATCTTAGAACTTTCCTTATCATTTTTATTCGCTTCCAAAAGTTTCAATTTTAGCATTGTTTTATTCGAAATTGAATTAGTCCAATTATTAGAAGCTGTCAATTTATCTACAAGTAAGACAATTTTCCCTTCAATGTAACCTCCCATCTTGTTTTCCCAAATTTGATGAATAGCAGTCTGGATAGCTACTTTGTTTGCAAACATGAAATAGGCCAAAATAAACATTGGAGCGCCAATAAATAAAAGAAATCCACAGAAATTATGAGAAAATAGATTTATCAGGTATACATATATACTTCCGTGTCCGCCTCCAGCTCCACCATTGTCCTGAAATAGAATTATTAAAAAACATATTAATGTAAATAAAGTTCCAACCGATACAATTGTAAACCATCTGAAGGATGATTTTGCTGTAATTTTAGCAATAATCTTAATTTCTTCATTCATAAGTATTTATCTTTTTATTTTAGTATTTGTTTACAATAATACATTTTTAATAAGTAAAAACCTATTTTTATAAACAAAAAAGGCATGAAAAATGAATTTCATGCCTTTCGATAAATAGTATTATTTTTAAAAAAATCTGCTATGCCAGCTGTCGGCGGCAGGAACTTCCCAAGACTCATTAAACTCTTCAATATTATTTACTAAATTATTAAAAACTATCGTATTCTCAGATACCGATTTATCTTTAACCATTTTCTTGAAATCAATTAATGGTTTGTGGGCAATATGCTCTCCAAGTTTAAAAGTTACGTTCATTTTATCCAATAAATCAACATTATACTTTTTCTCTAAACCCTGAATAAACTCAACAGAACTATCAATTGAACAGCCTGTAGCAGCCTGCACATCCTGATTAACAGCCAATATTATAAATCTATTGTATTTAAGCAAAAAAGAAGCTTCAAGACTTGTTCCATGCGCGGCCCATTCTTCTACAAAAGCTTTTAAATCAGTTTCAATCTCAGAAAATTCTTCCTCAGAAAATTTTCTGTTCGATTGATAAATCCAAACTCTGGATTCACCTGGTAAATTTTCAAAAGGTATATACATTTTTAATTTTAGATTTTATTTTTTTGTTTCAAGTTTCAGGTTTCAAAACTTAGAAGCTTAGCCTCTTAATAGCTCAGAATCCTAACTAAAGATCTTGTGCATTCGCAATTAACTCAGCAATATCCATTACTTTAACCTGACCTTCTTTTTCTTTGTTTTTGATACCGTCCGTTAACATCGTATTGCAAAACGGACAACCTGCTGCAATAATATCGGGTTGGGTTTCAAGTGCATCTTCGGTTCTTTCAATATTTACCTCTTTATTTCCAGGTTCTGCATCTTTAAACATCTGTGCTCCCCCAGCCCCACAACACAAACCATTAGCTTTTGAACGTTTCATTTCAACTAATTCAGCGTCCAGTTTCTCAATTAAATTTCTTGGTGCTTCATAAATTTTATTAGCCCTTCCTAAATAACACGGATCATGAAAAGTAATTTTTTTGCCTTTAAACTGACCACCTTCCACAGTAAGTCTTCCTTCGTCAATTAATGACTTCAAAAACTCCGTATGGTGAATAACTTCATAATTACCTCCCAATTCAGGATATTCATTTTTTAAAGTATTAAAACAATGTGGACAGGCAGTAACTATTTTTTTTGCTTCATAAGCATTCAAAACCTCAATATTCATCATGGCCTGCATCTGAAATAAAAACTCATTTCCTGCTCTTTTTGCAGGATCTCCGGTACAGCTTTCTTCAGCACCCAATACAGCAAAAGAAACGTTTGTACGATTAAGAATTCGCACGAAAGCTTTTGTGATTTTTTTTGCCCTATCATCAAAACTTCCTGCACAACCAACCCAAAACAACACTTCCGGTTGTTTTCCTTCTGCTAACATCTCTGCCATTGTTGGTACTACTAAACTTTCTGACATCTTCTTATTTTGTTATATCGGTTAATCATTGAATTGCTTAAACGTTGATAACGAATTGACAACCCATTTGTAAAACCTAAATTATTTTAAAATCGGCAAACGGTTATAAACAAGCAACCATTTAAACAATAAATCCTAATTCTCGTTTTTCCAGTTCAATCGGTCTTGCTGGCTGTATTGCCAAGGTGCACCATTATTTTCAATATTTGTCATCATAGCGTTTAATGACATCGGGGCAGCACTTTGTTCCATTACCAAATAACGACGCATATCCATAATAATAGACAGCGGACTTATATTAACGGGACATTCTTCAACGCAGGCATTGCAAGACGTGCAAGCCCACAATTCTTCGGGAGTAATATAATCGTTTAATAATGTTTTATTATCCGGAACAAAAATACCTTTATTGCTATCTATATTTTTTCCTACTTCCTGCAAACGGTCTCTCGTATCCATCATAATCTTACGAGGAGATAATTTTTTTCCTGTTTGATTTGCAGGACAAGAAGATGTACAACGTCCACATTCTGTACACGTATAAGCATTTAATAATTGTACCCAGTTTAAATCCTGAACATCACTTGCACCAAATTTTGCAGGAACTGCATTTTCATCTACAGGAGCAGCAGCAAACGGATCGGCATTTGGATCCATCATTAATTTTACTTCTTTGGTAACCGACTCAAGATTATTAAATTTTCCTTTAGGATTTAAATCTGCAAAATAAGTATTTGGAAATGCTAAAAGAATATGAAGGTGTTTTGAGAAATACAAGTAGTTCATAAAAACCAAAATACCAACAATATGCAACCACCAAAAAACTTCAAATAACAAAACCACCAATTCATTTGACTTTCCGTTAAAAACAGGAGCTATGAATTGACTTACCGGAAAACTTCCTGCCTTATGAAAAACTCCTCCCGGAACATTTTGCAAATGCAAATCAGAGGCATTCATCAGTAAAAACAAAACCATAAGAACGGTTTCAAAATACAAAATATAATTAGCATCACTTTTAGGAAATCCGGTTAAATCAGAATGTATAAAACGTTTTAATCTAATCAGATTTCTTCTAATCCAGAAAACTGTTACTGCAAAAATTACAAGTATTGCTAATATTTCGAAAGAAGCTATTAAGATATCATAAACAAATCCCAGATAAGGTGCGAAAATTCTATGAGTTCCAAATAACCCGTCAATAATTATTTCAAGTAATTCGATATTAATAATTATGAACCCCACATAGACAACAATATGAAGTATTCCGGCTATAGGACGCTTAACCATTTTTGATTGTCCTAGTGCAATCAAAGCCATATTTGCCCAACGTGCTTTAGGATTATCTTTTCTGTCTAAATCAACTCCCAAATTGATATTTCGAATGATTTTTTTTACGTTTGAAGCAAAAAAAGCGAAACCAGCTATCAGCACTATAGCAAATAAAATATTATCTAGATAGCCCATTACTATTATTTTTTAGTTGTCGAATTTACATCTTCTGTCGGAGCTACATAAGGTTTATTTTTCTTTCCAAAAACAGAAACATTTACATAGCGTGTTGGATTAAGGCGCACATCCTGTAATAATAATTCTAATTCTTTTGAAGTTTTTGACAAATTAGTATACAGGGCATCATCATTAAGTAATTTTCCGGCAGTTCCTTTCCCCGAATTCAAATTACTCATAATACCGTCAACTTTTGCAAGTGTCTGATTTAGATTTCTAACCGTTTTACCTAAATCGGCCTTGTTTAAAGAATCAGAAATTTTATTAAAATTGCTTGACATTTTATTAAAATTTGTCACAACTCCGTTAATCTGCCCTTTATTAGTATCTAAAATAGAATTAAGGCTTCCTGAAGCTCTATGAAACTGCTCCATAGTCTGACTCAATTCTGACAATGATTTCTTTAAATCTTCCTGTCCTTTTTTATCCAAAACATTGTTTAGTCCGGAAACCAAAGTATTAATATTTGCAAGCATTAAATTTAATTGCTGCTGAATTGGCTCAATTTTACCACCTAAGGACTCTGTTAATCCTAATTCTATAGCAGCCTCCAGAGTTTGCCCATCTACCGCAAGGTTTTTATCTTCCAGATTTGGTATAATTTTAATTTGTTTTCCTCCAATTAAGCTTGGGGAATATAATGCTGCTTTACTGGTTTTAGAAATTGGAAAATCAGTTTTTAACTGAAGCTCTACTAATAACTTACCTGTTGTTTCATTGATTGTAATTTTACTTACTTTACCAATCCCAAGTCCGTTTAAAGTTACTGGAGCTGACTGTGGCAAATCTTCTACATTATCATATTCAACATATAAAGTCTGATAATTAGTAAAAAGGTCTTTCCCTTTTAAAAAACTATACCCCCAAATAAATAATAAAATTGATGCGATGACTAAAATAGCCGTTTTGATTTCTCTTGTTAGTTTCAAAATTGTAAGTGTTTGTACAAAAATAATATAAATATTCGAACTTACCAGTATTATTTGATGGCGTCCTGAATGTTGATTTTTTCACCATTTTTAGTCGCTACTAAAAAAGAAGCACCATATCCTTTACTTTTAGCTTCTTGCAAATATTTTTTAGCGCTTTCGTAATCTGAAGTCTCCTGATAAAAATATTTATAAATATTATTTTCATAGATCATCGTTACATTTTTTAACCCCTTGAAGTTTTTAGGCTCTAAAGGTGTCTTTTTTATACTGGCAATAAGCTGTACCTTAAAAAAAGTTCCTTTTACAGTATCCTTAACTGTTTTTGGAGTATTTTGAACGGTTTTAGGCTTTGCAGGGATAGAAGTGTCTCTTGCAGGCTTTATGTCGTTTATTTCTGGGGCGCCTGTTCCAAAGTATTCTCTTTTATAACTTAAAATAGCCTGAGCAATTGCCTGAGCTATATCATCCTGTCCTGCTTCTGAATTTAAAATATCTCCTTCAGTAGGATTAGAAACAAATCCTGTTTCTACTAAAACCCTTGGCATGTAAGCCTTATGAAGTACCATAAAAGGAGCTTGTTTTACTCCTTCTCCTCTAATTTTTTTTCCAAGTTTTGCAAAATTATCTTCAATTTTACTAGCTAAGGAAATACTGTTATCCAAATATTCTTCCTGCATCAACATCATTGCCGTCATTGACTCAGGCGAATTGGGATCAAATCCTTCATACTTACGTTTATAATCTTTTTCGAGTGTAATAACCGAGTTTTCTTTTTTCGCTGCTTCAAGATTCGAAGAAACTTTACTCAAACCCATTACATATGTTTCTGTTCCGTCTGCAGCTGTATTTTTATTGGCGTTGCAGTGTATCGAAACAAAAATATTGGAGTTGGCTCTGTTAGCAATATTGGCCCTTTCTACCAAATCAATAAAAACATCCGTTTTTCGGGTATATATAACATGAACATTTGGATTAAGTTCTAAAATCTTTCCTACTTTCAAAACAATAGCCAAAGCAATATTTTTTTCAATACGACCACTATAAACAGCACCAAAATCATGATCTCCATGTCCTGCATCAAGTGTTACTTTAAAAACATTTGACTGAGAGTAAACAGAAAAACACGTTATGGTCAGAAAAAAAATAAATATTAGTTTAGTTTTGTTAAAAATGTTCATAAATCTAAAAGTTAATTTTAATAAAATGCAAAGCTATAATTTTTACAATTGATTATTTTTGCCAAAAATTATATGTAAGTTTGACATGTCAAAAAACAAGCCATACTTTTACAAAAATAGCATTTAAACCTTTGCATACAAACTTATTTAATATCGTTTTAATATCATTTTTCCTAACTATAGGATGTGGTAATTTATATTCTCAGGAAATAAAACCAAAAAAAACTCCGTTACCGACTGCAAGACAATCTGATAAATCAAAAAAAGCTTCTACAGATACTACAAAAACTATAACGGATACAATTAAAATTGACAGCATTAAGCCTAAAAAAGCTTTTCTCGAGGGACTACTTAAACATAATGCCAAAGGTTACGAAAAGATAGATAAAAAAAAGAATACCCTGACTCTTTATGATGAAGCCGAATTGTATTATAAAGATATTGAATTAAAATCCGGAATCATTATTCTTGATTATAAAAATGATGAAGTATACGCCGGAAGGATAAAAGATTCTGCAGGGGTTTTGGTACAATATCCGAATTTTAAACAAGGGGCTAATGAAGTCCAACCGGATTCAATTCGCTTTAATTTCAAAACAAAAAAGGCTTTAATTTATAATTCCAGAACAGAACAGGGAGAATTTAAAATTAAAGCAGAAATCACCAAAAAGGAGAATGACTCGGTTTACTATTTAAAAGGAGCTCGTTTTACTACATCGACTGACGTTGACAACCCCGAATATTATTTCAGAACGAGCAAAGTAAAATTTGTTCCCGGAAAAAAAGTAATTACCGGATTAACAAACATGGTTATTGCAGATGTTCCTACTCCAATTGCATTGCCATACGCCTATTTCCCAATGAGCGAAGAAAAAAGCATTTCGGGTATTATTGTTCCCAGTTATAACGACTCAAACACCAGAGGGTTTTCATTACAAAACGGAGGTTATTATTTTGCTTTAAGTGACAATTATGATTTAACTGTTTTAGGAGATTACTATACCAATGGCAGTTATGCTATGCGTTTTGAATCCTCATATGCAAAAAGATACAAGTATAGAGGGAATGTTAATTTTAGATTTGAGAATTTAATATCAAGCGAAAGAGGCTATCCTGATTATTCTAAACAAAATATTTACAATATTCAGTGGTCACACTCAAAAGATTCCAAATCGAATCCTAATTCGAGTTTTTCTGCTTCTGTGAATATGGGTAGTAGTAAATATTTCAAACAATCCATTAATCAGGCTAATATTGGTTCCAGTTTAAACAACACACTTAGTTCTTCCATTTCGTGGAATAAAACATTCAATACTATCCCACAAGCCAGAATAGCCTTAACTGCAACGCATTCTCAAAATACACAAACCGAAGAAATAAATATGACTTTACCTTCGTTACAGGCAAGTGTTGATCGTATTTATCCATTTGTTGGAAAAGACGGTGTCAAAAAAGGTCTAATTAAAAATATTAACCTACAATACAATCTGAGTGGTAAAAACAGTTTTGTAACTACTGATTCTTTATTTTTTAAACCTCAAATGTTTGATAATGCCAAAATCGGAATGCAACACAGCATCCCAATTAGCACCAACTTTAAAATATTTAAATATTTTAGTGCTAGTGCATCAACAAATTATCAGGAGACCTGGGTAACAAAAACAATTAACAGATCTTTTGATAGCGACTTAAATACTGTTGTTGATAAAACAGTTAATGGTTTTGATGCCTTTAGAACGTATAACTTTAGTTCAAGTTTAGGAACCACTATCTATGGTACTTTCAAATTTGGGGACACAAAGAAAATACAAGCCATACGACATGTAATGCGCCCATCATTCTCCTACTCCTACACACCTAGTTTTGAAAGATATTATGACACATACGCCATAGATGCAACCGGAGCCACTTATAAAGATTACACCCGATTTGAAAACGGAGTTTACGGGCAACCAGGAAAATCAAATTCTAATATAATCGGTTTTGATTTAAGCAATACTTTTGAAGCAAAAGTAACAGATAAGGACAGCACTAAAACAGAGCCTAAGAAAGTGATGCTGTTAAATAATTTAAATTTCAGCACCAGTTATAATTTTAATGCTGACGGAAAAACAACATTCGCACTTGAGCCTGTTCGGGTTAGTGGAGGAACGCAATTGTTTGACAATAAAATGAATGTCAATTTTGCCGCAACATTAAACCCTTATGCCATTGATAATTCCGGACAGCAAATTAATGTATTCAACATCAATAATGGAGGAAGCTTGTTTAGAATGACAAGTGCCAATATGACACTGAATTATTCTTTTTCAAACAAAAACGACAAAAAGGATGAAAACAAACAAAGTGAGCGAAACGGAGGTCGTAGTGATGATTTATTTGGAACAAACACCGACCTTAATGACACCAGGAAAAGTCAATTTACCGAAGAAGATTCTGAGAATGTAATAACAGAATTCTTCAATTCAAAACTTCCCTGGGATATGACTATGGCTTATTCATTGACTTATACAAATACAAAAAGAGAAAATAAGATTTCGGGTAATTCTTTAATGATTTCTGCAAATATGGATATTACCCCTAAATGGAAAGGCGGAATCTCAACCGGTTATGATTTTGTACAAAAAGGCGTTACTTTTACACAACTGCGTTTTGAAAGAGATTTATTAAGCTGGAGAATGTCTTTTAACTGGACACCTCTTGGTACGTATTCTAACTGGAATTTCTTTATTGGAATAAAATCAGGAATGCTTAGTGATATTAAATGGAACAAACGAAGCGCTTCTAACAGATAATCAAAATACAATTTTAATCTTTTTGTGATATGAAAAAAATAATCTTCACCGAAAAAGCACCAGCACCAATAGGACCTTATAATCAGGCTGTTTTATCAGGAAACACATTGTATGCTTCCGGACAAATAGCCATAAACCCGTCTACAGGAGAACTTGTTACAGAAAACATAAACGATGAAACACATCAGGTTATGCAAAATATTTCTGCCATTCTTGAAGCCGCAAATATGACATTTGAGAATATTGTAAAGGCTTCTATTTTTATTATGGATATGAATAATTTTGCAGCAATAAATACTGTTTACGGATCTTATTTTAATGAAAAAACCGCTCCAGCACGTGAAACGGTTCAAGTGGCTTGTTTGCCAAAAAATGTAAATGTTGAGATTTCTATAATCGCTGTGCAATAGCTTCTAATAATAATTGTGCCGTTGCTTCGTTGGTTGCCAATGGCACATTATGCACATCACAAACTCTTATTAACATATTTATATCTGCTTCGTGCGGGTGACTCGACAAAGGGTCTTTAAAAAAGAAAACCATTTGAGTTAATCCTTCAGCTACTCTTCCGGCAATCTGAGCATCTCCGCCCAAAGGTCCTGAGAGCATTCGCCTTGTTTTAAAACCTGCTGCTTCAGCTTTGCCTCCTGTTGTACCAGTACCAATTAAACTTACATTCTCATTTTGCAGAATCTCTGTATTTTTAATTAAAAAATTAATCAAGTCTGCTTTTTTACCATCATGTGCAATAATTGCAATTTCCATTCTAAATTATTATTTATTAGCAACGTGATAAGCTATGAGACCGTCAATTGGACGTCTCAAAACATTACCTAATTTAAGTTCATACTTATCAAATATTTCCTGTAATTCGTCTTTTAAATAAAAAGCTATAGAACCAACAAAATGAACAGGAACTTCCTGGCAATTATCATATTGTTTAATATAGTTTTTAACAAAAGATTTCATCCCTTTGAAAATTATTTTTCTACAAAACTCAGACTCTTTATGCTGAATCAAAAACTTGGCAAAAGTTGCTAAATAAGCATTTGGGTTTGGCTCTTTATATAATTTATTTTTAATAAAATCAGGATCCAAATCGTATTCTTTTTCAAACTCAACTGCCAGTTCTTTAGGCATTTTATTGAAATAATATTTTCTGATCAATTCTTTTCCAAAAACATTTCCACTACAGTCATCCATTGCAATATAGCCTAATGACTGCACTTTTTGATGCAATATTTTCCCATCAAAATAACTACAATTAGAACCAGTACCCAAAATACTAACAATTGCCTCTTCTCCTTTTGGTGTAGTTGCATAAACTGCTGCATAGGTATCCTCATGAACCTCTACAATTGCATTTTCAAAATACGCTCTAAACACCTCTTTTAATGCAGTTTGCATTCTTTCAGTTCCGCAACCTGCACCGTAAAAGAACAAATGTGTAGCTTCTTTTCGATTTTGAGAAATATCAAAACGATCATTTACTCTTTCAATAATTTCAGGACCATCAAGAATTTCCGGGTTCAATCCTAAAGTTTGCGTAGTAAACAATACTTTACCATTATCATCAATCGCTATCCAATCAGCCTTAGTAGAACCGCTATCAACTATTAATTTCATTTTAGTTTAGTTTTTTTTAGTTAGTTTAACTTCAATTAAAAGTGTATTTTTTACATTAATTAAAGACATAACAAAATAAGAAAATCCCGTTACTTTGAAATAACGGGATTTTATCATTTAATAAAATATTATTTTAAACCTGCGATATGCACAGATAAATCAATCAATTTACTAGAGTATCCGTACTCATTATCGTACCATGATACCAATTTGAAGAAAGTTGAATTTAAACCAATTCCTGCAGTCGCATCAATGATTGAAGTTCTTTTATCAGAAATGAAATCCTGAGAAACAACTGCATCTTCAGTATATCCTAAGATACCTTTTAATTCATTTTCAGAAGCTTTTTTCAAAACTGCCATAATTTCTTCATATGAAGTTTCTTTAGCAACTTTTACAGTTAAATCTACTGTAGAAACGTCAGCAGTAGGTACACGGAAAGCCATACCTGTTAATTTTCCGTTTAATTCAGGAATAACTTTTCCAACCGCTTTTGCAGCACCTGTTGAAGAAGGAATGATATTGATTGCAGCTGCACGTCCACCTCTCCAATCTTTTCTTGAAGGTCCGTCAGATGTCATTTGAGTTGAAGTAGTTGCGTGAACTGTAGTCATTAAAGCTTCAACAATTCCGAAATTATCATTAATTACTTTAGCTAAAGGAGCTAAACAGTTTGTAGTACAAGAAGCATTAGAAACAATTAAGTCAGAAGCTTTTGCCGTTTCGTGGTTCACACCCATTACAAACATTGGAGCATCTGCAGAAGGAGCAGAAATGATTACTTTTTTAGCACCACCTTTAATGTGCTCATTTGCAGTTTCGATAGTTGTGAAAATACCAGTACATTCAGCAACTACATCAACATCAACTTCATTCCATTTTAAGTCCGCTGGATTTCTTTCTGCAGTGATACGGATGTTTCTTCCGTTTACATAAAGTTTTCCTTCTTTAACTTCTACAGTTCCGTCGAAACGACCGTGAACTGAATCATATTTTAATAAGTAAGCTAAGTGATCTACATCTAATAAATCATTGATTGCAACTACTTCTACATTATCTCTGTTGAAAGATTCTCTGAAAACGATTCTTCCAATACGTCCAAATCCGTTTATTCCTAATTTTACTTTTGACATTTTACTCGATTTTGTTTTTGTTTTTATTTAACTATTAAAAGTTTAATTTTCTCACTATAAACTTCGTTTCTTTTTATGTTGACATTATATCTGACACTCTTAATAATTCTCTGTCAATTTCAGACTTTCCTTTAATCGCCTGTTCCAACGGAGTCAGAGCTACTTTATCCTGCTGTAAACCAACCATGTAATTTGATTTACCATCTATTAATGACTCTACTGCTTTTACTCCTAAACGACTTGCTAAAACACGGTCGAAACATGAAGGAGAACCTCCACGCTGCATGTGTCCCAAAACAGATACACGCACGTCATATTCAGGTAAATTAGCTTCAACATAGTCTTTTAATTCGAATACATTTTTACCAATTTTATCACCCTCAGCGATTACTACTATACTTGATGATTTTCCTGAAGCTTTACTTTTTTGAAGAGAATCTAAAAGTCTTTCAAGACCTAAATCTTCCTCAGGGATAAGAATTTCTTCTGCACCTGCACCGATACCGGCATTAAGAGCAATGTGACCTGCATCTCTACCCATAACTTCCACAAAAAACAATCGGTTATGTGAACTTGCAGTATCTCTAATTTTATCGATACAATCTACAACTGTATTTAAGGCAGTATCGTAACCTAAAGTATGACTTGTTCCAAAAATATCATTATCAATTGTACCCGGAATACCCATAACAGGAAAACCGTATTCAGAATTAAAA
Organism: Flavobacterium salmonis; assembly: GCF_903819435.1. Taxonomy (GTDB): domain Bacteria; phylum Bacteroidota; class Bacteroidia; order Flavobacteriales; family Flavobacteriaceae; genus Flavobacterium; species Flavobacterium chungangense. Next base: position 60,187 of record NZ_CAIJDP010000071.1, read on the forward strand.
ATTAACCCCCCGGTAAAACTTCCGTCTCCACCTATAACTACCAAAGCATCAACCCCGGCTTTTACAAGATTGTCGTGTGCTTTTTTTCTTCCTTCAGGTGTCCTGAATTCAATTGAACGTGCCGATTTTAAAATCGTTCCACCTTTGTTTACAATATTATTTACACTTCGAGGCCCCATTTCTTTGAAGTCTCCTTCAATCATTCCCTGATAACCTCTATAAATTCCCAAACATTCTATATTATGATAGGCGCATGTTCGAACAACTGATCGTATTGCGGCATTCATTCCTGGTGAGTCTCCTCCTGAAGTAAGAACACCTACTTTTTTTATTGTTTTTGGCATTATTTAAGTATTAAAGTGTAAAATTAGCAAACATTCACCACTTTTCAGTAGATGATTATTATAAATTGGTATAAATTACCAAATTCAAACGTTTTCGGTTAATAAGTTTTTATATCCCAAAAAATTCATTTAAAATAATAAAAGTATCCTTTTTTAATTAAAAATGTAAAATTAACAATCCAGAAATGAAGTGTTACAAAATTTTGTATTTTATAATGATTTAGAAAAGATGTTTAAAATATTATACCACAACCTTTTGACGAATAAAAATATGTGCTGATTTTAGATTCGAAACCCATTTCTGTTAAAAGTCTTCCACTCATGATGACAACTTTTTATTAAGAATGTTTTATACTCGAATTACATTTCAGATCTGTCTTTTCATCAAATCAAATGTAATCAATTTCCCAATGGGTTAAATTTATAATGATATTTTTAAAAGTCATTGTCTGGTATTAGTCCCTGATTGTTGTTATTTTGTTGTTGTTCTTGTTTCTTTTCTTCTTTTTTATCGGACTTCTTTTTATCCTTTTCAGCTTCTTTTTTAGAGTTTACAAAATTAATATAATCTGGGTTTAAATTAGAATCCTGCAAGTCATTGGAATTTTTACCAGTTTTTTCTAATTTATATTTTTTGAAAATTTTATTGACTAACTCGCTAAAAGTATCAAAATCTACTTCGTAACTAATACCAACACCTTGTGTGTAACCAATTCCCTGACCTACATAACTAATATCATTTTCCTTATTAAATAAACGCAGGTTTGCAGTTCCATCTTCATTAATCCTGTATTGTACTTCAATATCACCTACAATTGCCGATTCATTTACACCTCCTACCGGCACTCCAAGTTTTCCGTTAATAGCAATACGTTCATTAATTTGCGACGTTACAGTTGCTACAACCCGTCCATCAGCCTCTTGACCAATACGTCTGTCTGCAGAAACATAATTAAACCCAACATTGATTTTATCATTATCTGACTTAATTATTCCTCCCAATAAGCTCATAGCTGTTTCAGACAATGTTCCTGACAAATCTCCCTGACTGAAACCATCTGTACTCATGAAAGAACCAGTGGATAATAGATATAATGCCTGAGTCTGACGAATGTCTTTGTCATCCAGTTTATATTGTATTTCTGATTTTAAAACATTACTTACAGAAGGAAACTGAATATCAAAATTTGGTTCCGGACTAGTTAAATCTCCTCTTAAGCCTATAACAACCTCTACCGTAACCTTTTTATTAAATGAAGAATTCTCTAATAAAACAGCAGGATTTGCTATAGTTGTATATACAGCTTCTAAATTTAATTGTGCTTTCATAGGGTTACCTTCCCAAATAATTGAACCTCCTTTTCTAACAGCGAATTTTTTATCTATTAATCCGCCATATTTAAAATTATAGGTTCCTTCATAAGCCTGAAAATCTCCCCACATATTAAACTTACCAAGGGTATTGATTTTAAACAGCAGCGATCCATATCCTTTACCTTTCATACCATGTCCGGAATCCCTGTCTAAAATTACCTCTATTTCTGCATCGGGGGTAATATCAAAATCAAATTCTAATTCCAGGCCATTATAGTTTTTTGTTTTCTCTACAATACCATTAGCTAAATTATATTTTTCCTTGGGCGTTACAAAGTGGATAAAACTTTTTTCTTCAACACTTTGTACATTACTTATGGGTATTTTTATCTGTGTATCTTTACCAGATTTCGCATCAACTTTAATAAACAAGGCTTCTGTTGGCCCTTTGATACTTGCAGTTCCATTAATAAAAGCCGTTCCAAAATAAGCAGCATCTTCACTGTCTTTTGTATCTAATGCCAATAATCGTTTTGAAGTTATGGTTAAATCTAATTTCCAGTCTCCAAAATTCTTATGTTCAATACTTCCGTTTAACAATCCTTTTGTTCCAAACTTGGTATCCGTTAACTGATTGTTTCTAAATAAGAATTTTTCATCTGTTAAATCCACTACAGTACGATTGTTTAGTTCATAATCTGTATTAAGATAAGTAACAGTCATACCTGCTTTTTCAACATAAAGTCTTCCATTAATTTCCGGTTTTTTAAGATTACCGGCAATTGCAGCATTTCCTGAAACAGTTCCTCTTATATTGGACAAAACATTTCCTCCGATTGTTCCCAGAGTAGCCAAATTAAAACCATCGAGTTTTAATTTTAAATCTAACATGGTTTCTTTATTCTGAATAGCAAAACTGCCTTCTGCTTTAAAAGATTCAGTAAAATTATTTTCAATAGATGAATTTATTGTAAACTTTTTAAACGCTTCATCTCCCGAAATGTCAAACTTTAAAGTTCCTAAATCTATTTTATTTAAATTTAAATGATCAATTTCAATAGAAGCTGTAGGCTGGTAGACATTTTTATTCTGCTTATAATTTATATTTCCATTCAAATTACCATTTACAACAAATTTATTATTTAAAGGAGTAATTTTATTGATATCAACATCTTCAAAATTTAAAACAACGTCCTTATAATCAGATCCTTTTATAACTCCATTCAAATCAATTTTTTGATTTTCATGTGATAATATGATATTATCAATAGTAAAGTTTTTAAAGTTTTTATCGAAAACTACCTGATTGTTATCTTCTTCATCTTCATTTAAATACCATAAGTAGTCTTTAAATTTCATTTCAGATTTATGAATTCCAACTATATTATTTTTATTTTTATCTATAGTATGATATAAGTTCAAATTATAATAATCCTCTCCTTTGTTTCCTCCTTTAAACTCAGAACGAACAAACAGTGTATCTTTAGAAGTTACATTAATCAGGCTGAAATCACGAACTTTATAGTAAGGTGTCTTTATACTATCCAATTCGACAAAAGCATTATACAATGGGTTTTTATTATCAATATTGATTCGGACATTATCAAATGTATTTTTTGAAGCCGTTATTTGTTGTGAATTAAATCTAAACTTAAATTCCTGTTTATCAGAATCTATCTTGCCGCGCAAAACTGTACTTGAATCAATTTTAATATCCGGATACAGCATTTCTACTACTTTATTGTAAACATGAAAATTGAAACGCAAAAACTGCCCTTTTTTGACTTTATGAGGTTTATAATTTGTATAAAGACTTCCAACAGAATTCATTACCAATTTATCTAACTGATCAAACTGAAATTTACCTACTATTTTCCCGTTTACAACATCTGTGGAATTGACGGTTATAGTACGTAATTTATCCGAATCAAAACTTGAGTTCACAGTTACTTCATCAAAAACATACGTTGATTTCGGATTTTGATAGACAGCATCTTTTATATATATATTTCCCTGTAAATTTTGAATAGAATTACCAGTTACCTGAACAATAGCATCTCCAGTAAATGTGGAAATTGAATCCTTAACCAGTTTCAGTTTTCTTAAATCCGAATTTTCTACATTAATATGAAAGTCGTATTTGTTTTCGCGTTTACTCAAATCAACCAGACCATCAAATGTCAGGTTCAAATTAGGGTCATTAATAGCTACCTGCCCTTTATAATAAGGCAATTTAAAATTACCATTTACTACAATATTATTATAAGTATATTTATTGTAGTCAAGTTTGGCAATATCTCCTTTTATAATCGTGTTTAGATATTTCTTAGAAAAGCCAACTCCGTCAACATCTAAATTTAAGGTCGTTTTACCAATATCTTTTCTATTTAATAAGGCACCCACATTGAAATTATCCAAAATAACATTTCCTGAATAGGACGCTTTATCAATAAAATCAATATTATTCATATTTAATTGAATCTGACCGTTCCCTAAATCAGTTGCCATTTTAAATTTGGATTCTAAATCTGTTGTCGATACTTTTACTGTACCCACAATATTGAATTTACCAATTCTTTGCAGTTCCTTTGGAAGTTTTTTTCCTAAAACATCTGGCAGCAAAACAACTAAATTATCATAACTCGAAATCAGTTTATCAAACTTACCATTCATAGAAAACTTTTGAGTTTTGTTTCCTAAAAGATTTCTGAAATTAATATTACCTGTTATTCTTGAGCCATTTGTATCTCTTAATCTCAATCCTTTTAAATTAAGATTATTTAAGGGCCCTTCTATTTTAGTTTTAATTTTAAAGTGCTGATTTTTCCCTAATCCATTATAAAAATAACGTATATCGTTTGAAGCTAAAGAAGCTGAATCTAATGCCACATCAAACCTTACTTTATCAGTGAATTCTAAAAAATCTTTAACTTTATAATTTAAAATCGCCTTACCGTAAATATTGGATCTTTTGGTTGTTATCGCTAAATTTTCGAGTTTAATTTGTTTTTTGGAATAACTAAACTTTGAACTCAGATTTGTTACATAAAGACCTCTGTGATCTAAAAAAGAAAATCTATGAATATTGGTGTTTATTTCAGAACCATATATTTTAAATTCACTGATATAAGTATTCAGTTTTTTAAAGTCAATAATCTTTGGCGTTTTTTTATTCTCATCAATTGCAGAAAATGCTCCCTGAGAAATATAGGCATTCCTGGCCGTTAACAAAAAGTGTTTTTTGGATTTAGTTGGTTTTCCTGATTCAAATAATCTTATAAAAACATTGATATTATTTTCATCTTCATTTTTATACGTTTTCAAATTAAAAATCAAACCTGTTAAGCGAACATCTCCAAAAATCAAATCACCATCAATCAATCGGGTTACACTTAAAATATCGGTGGTAATAATATCCGAATAAATTAAAGTTTTTTTATGATGGTCAAGAATCAATACTTTTTTAAGTTTAACACCTCCAAAAACATTTATAGCCACTTTATCGATACTGATATTCGTTTTAAAATCGGTATTGAGTGTTTCAGCAATGTAATGTGCAATTTTGGTTTGCACCACAGGTAAAGACAAAGTAATAGCAGATACCAGTATAAGCAAAACTAGCCCCATTAGGGTTCTGGATACTATTTTCTTTACTTTTTTGATAGCTGCTTTTATTTTAGTTTTCTTTTAAATTTATTTTGAACAGACAAAGTACGACTGTTTTTGATAAAAATTCTTTAATTTTGGCTCCTCCTTTACAATCAAAGCAAATTAAAAATTTGATTTGTCAAATATAATTCAAAATTTATGCCTTTATATGCAAAATTCAGAGGTTTTTATTCTTGCCATCGAAAGTTCCTGCGATGATACTGCCGCCGCGGTTTTACATAACGACAAAGTACTCTCAAATGTTGTAGCGAATCAGTTAATTCACAACCAATATGGCGGTGTAGTTCCGGAGCTGGCTTCCAGAGCACATCAACAGAATATTGTGCCTGTAATTGATGCTGCATTACGTAAAGCAAATGTACAAAAAGAGCAATTAACAGCCATTGCTTTTACCCAAGGTCCTGGTTTAATGGGCTCATTACTCGTTGGAAGTTCTTTTAGTAAGTCATTATCACTGGCATTAAAAATTCCGTTGATTGCTGTAAATCATATGCACGCACACATTTTAGCCCACTTTATAGATGAAGAGGGCTTTGACAAACCTGAATTTCCTTTTTTAGCTCTAACCATTAGCGGAGGACATACACAAATTGTAAAAGTTAACGGTTTTTTTGACATGGAAATCATTGGTGAGACTACTGATGATGCTGTTGGAGAAGCTTTTGATAAAAGTGCCAAAATACTTGGACTTCCCTACCCTGGAGGACCTTTGATCGATAAATATGCAAAAGAAGGTAACCCGAAAGCATTTGCATTTACAAAACCAAAAGTACCGGGATTAGATTTTAGTTTCTCGGGATTAAAAACCGCTATTTTATATTTTATCCAAAAGAAAAAAATAGAAAATCCGAATTTCATTGAAGAAAACATGAATGATATTTGCGCCTCTATTCAACATACTATTATAGAAATTTTAATGGATAAATTAAAATTAGCTGTAAAAGAAACAGGGATCAGGCAAATTGCTATTGGCGGAGGTGTTTCGGCAAATTCAGGAATCAGAACCAGATTAAAGGAAAGTGAAGGTAAATACGGCTGGAAAACCTTTGTTCCGAAATTTGAATATACAACAGATAATGCTGCAATGATAGGAATTGTTGGTTATCAGAAATATTTATCAGGGCGTTTTGAAACTTCAGCAGTTGTTTCAAAAGCACGAATTCAATTTTAATTATGCAATTATTTTACAATCCGAATATCGACGAAACGACTGAAACTTTTTCTTTTGATAAAGAAGAAAGCCGTCATATTATAAAGGTTTTACGAAAAAAAGATTCCGATATTCTACACGTTACAAATGGTTTGGGATTATTATTTGAAACCGAAATAACGCTTGCCTCAGATAATAAATGCATTGTGGAAGTGCTTTCTATAAAAAAATCTCCGAAACCAAGATTCCGTTTACACTTAGCCGTAGCGCCAACCAAAATGAATGATCGTTTTGAATGGTTTTTAGAAAAAGCAACCGAGATTGGTATACAGGAAATCACACCCGTTTTTTGCGATCGATCTGAGAGAAAAGTGGTTAATAAAGAGCGTTTTGAAAAGATTATTTTATCAGCAATGAAACAATCTAATGAAACTTTTTTACCAAAACTAAACGAAGCCATTTCATTTAAGGAATTTATTAAACAAAAAAATGAAGGCCTGCAATTAATTGCTCATTGTGAAGAGACTGCTAAAAAATCATTGAAAGAAGTCTTGAAACCAAATGAAAATGTTACCTTATTAATTGGACCCGAAGGAGACTTTTCGGAAAAAGAAATTATACTGGCTCTTGAAAATAATTTCCAGCCTGTGACTTTAGGAAACACTCGTTTACGTACTGAAACTGCCGCCGTGGTTGCTTGTCATAGTGTTGTATTTTTTAATGAGAATATTAATTAAATCGTCAACTTGTCATTTCGACGAAGGAGAAATCACACTAGAAACTCCGCATTTATAATCTTCAATCTTTGTCGAATATTGAATGTGATTTCTCCTTCTTCGAAATGACAAAAAATATAAATAGTTATGAAAAAAATATTTTTCTTGTTTCTATTCGCTTCCATCTCTTCATTTTCACAAGAAATTGCTTTGCTTAAATACAGCGGTGGCGGTGATTGGTATGCAAATCCTACTTCGTTGCCAAACTTAATACGGTTTTGCAATTCGAACATTCAAACGCAGATAAAAGCAAAACCATCAACTGTTGAACCAGGCAGTCCGGATTTACTTTCGTATCCTTTTGTGCACATGACCGGACATGGAAATGTTGTTTTCAGCGATTCTGACATCAGTAATCTCAGGAATTATTTAAATGGTGGCGGTTTTCTTCACATTGATGATAATTACGGAATGGATCAATATATTCGAAAAGAAATCAAAAAAATATTCCCTAACAATAATCTGATTGAAATTCCTGCCAGTCATCCTATTTTTCAAAAACCCTTCCCTTTTCCGAACGGGTTACCAAAAATTCACGAGCATGATGCAAAAAGACCTCAGGCCTTTGGCATTTTTGTAGAAAACAAACTGGTTTTACTTTATACTTACGAATGTGATCTTGGTGACGGTTGGGAAGATCCGGAAGTAAATAATGATCCGGCAGAAGTACGTCAAAAGGCATTAAAAATGGGGGCCAACATTATCAACTATATTTTTACCAATTAATTTCCAAACAGTGCAGCTTACTCACAAAGAAAATCAATTTGAAAGAAAAACATTTCCAATAACCCTTGTTTGTGATCACATCTATTTTCAGCAAAATATTGGTTCTCTTTTTAGGATCAGTGAAGCTTTTGGTGTCGAAAATATCATCTTTTTAGGAAAAGATATTCCATTAACTCCCAGAAAAATAAACAAGACTTCAAGAAGCACTCATCTCCACGTGCCCCATATTGTTATTGAAGAAACAGCTGAATTAGTTGACTATTTAATCGAAAATAATTTTGAAATTATTGCGTTAGAAATTACGAGTAACAGTAAACCCCTAAAAGAAGTCATAATTCCTGAAAACAAAAAGATAGCACTCTTGATAGGAAGTGAAATTGAGGGAATCTCTGATAAGCTTTTAGAAATTTCAAATCAAATCGTTCACATTAATATGTTTGGAAAAAACAGCAGTATGAATGTTGTTCAGGCTGTAAGTATAATTTTGTACGAATTAACTTCCAAATAAAAAATTTAACTTTTTATAAGAACTAGACTACATAAGGGTTCGTAAATTTCTGGTTAATAATTTGTTATAAAAATTTGGTAGTTTACAATATTTGTTATAAAATTGAGTCAATATTTAACCTAAAAGTAATTTTATAACAAAAACCCCTTTATCATGAAAAAAATTTTTTTTTCCGCAATTACAGCTCTTATGCTGTTTTCTTGCCAAAATGAACAAACAGAATCATCAGATTCAAGTTCAAATTTAAATTCAAGTGTTGCTACCAGACGTGGATGCGCGTCCCAACAAGTTTTAGACGCACAGTTAAAAGCGGATCCAATGCTGGCTATCAGAATGAATGAAATTGAATCATTTACAAACAAAAGCATCCTGACAAACCGTTTAGTAAATGGTAAAATCGAAATTCCTGTTGTAGTGAATGTTTTATACAGAACCGCTGCGCAGAATATTTCAACAGCACAAATTCAATCCCAAATTGATGTTTTAAACAAGGATTTTAATGCCTTAAATTCAGATTACAACAATGTTCCTGCGCTTTTTTCTGGTGTAAAAGCAAATGTTGGAATTACATTTGTTTTAGATCAGGTGATTAGAAAATCGACTACCAAAACCCAATGGGGAACAAACGATGCTATGAAAAAAACTGCTCAGGGCGGATTGGCTCCAACTTCGCCAACAACCAAACTTAATTTATGGTCATGTGTTATTGGTGATGATATTTTGGGATATGCGCAATTTCCGGGTGGACCATCATCAACTGATGGTGTTGTGATTGATTACAGATATTTTGGATTATCAGGTGCTGCCAATGCTCCTTTTAATTTAGGAAGAACTGGAACTCACGAAGTAGGTCACTGGATGAATTTACGTCATATTTGGGGAGATGCAACTTGTGGAAGTGATTTGGTATCAGATACTCCTGTTCATAACGAAGAAAACTATGGTGTTCCGGCTTACCCGCATTACAGTACATGTCCTGGAACTCCTGTAGAAATGACAATGAATTACATGGATTATACTAATGACAATGCCATGTATATGTTCTCAACAGGCCAAAAAAACAGAATGGCTGCTATATTTGTTTCCGGAGGGCCAAGAGCTTCTTTTGGAATCTAAAAAAGCATACATCATAAAACATCAAAGCGAGATATAACAATCTCGCTTTTTTTGTTTGCAGCAAATAATCTAAAAAGCTTTTCCTATATTTATGGTCAAAATTCAAAACATGATAACATCAAAGATTATTTCAAATGGAATCTTAAGAGCTTTAACAACTATTTTGATTATTGGAGCTGTCTTATATTTTTTGTATGAAATACAAACCGTAATTGTATATCTGTGCATCTCACTTATATTATGTTTGATCGCAAATCCTATGGTTCAGTTTTTAAAAACCAAATTAAAGTTTGGCAATTCCCTAGCTGCTACAACTGCTATCCTTTTTTTTATTTTAATGATGGTTGGTTTTATCTTTTTGTTTGTTCCGTTAATCATTTCACAAGCCAACAATTTAGCATTGTTAGACTCCAATCAGCTGCAATCACAATTTATTGAAACTGAAAGAAGCATAGAAACCTATTTTAATATCAAACATGTAGATATAAATCAAATGCTTAAAGAATCAAAAATAACATCAATGTTTAATTTTAGTTATTTTACGCGGTTTATAAACTCTATCTTAGGATTTGTTGCCGATATGGGAATGGGATTAGTTTCGGTATTTTTTATTACTTTTTTCTTTGTAAAGGATCAGGATGATTTTAAAGCAAAGGCCAGAAAAATTTTGCCTGATAATAATGAAGATAAAATTATAAACTCAATTACAAAAATAAATCACTTTTTAACACGCTATTTTATTGGGTTATTATTACAATTAACAGTTGTGTTTATTTTGTATTTGATTGTATTAATCATTTTTGGAAATAAAAACGCCTTTGTAATTGCCTTTTTATGTGCTATTTTAAATATCATTCCGTACATAGGACCAATTATCGGAACAATATTAGCCGGAATTCTAACCTTGATTAGTTTGATTGGTGCTGATTTTCAATCTGAAATTTTACCAACAACTATTTATGTCATCATAGGATTCCTGATCGTCCAGGCTATTGATAACAATATTAGTCAGCCTATAATTTCTTCAAAAAGTGTAAATTCGCATCCGCTGGAAATATTTCTGATTACGATAATCAGCGGAATTACTTTTGGAATTGTAGGAATGATTATCGCCATTCCGGTTTTTACAATGGTAAAAGTAATTTTGAAGGAATTTTTTCCTGATAACAAAATTGTGACCGTATTAACAGAAAGAATTTAGCATTGAACTATTCGATTTTAAACAAAAACATTCAGGAATTTATATCTAAAAATAGTGGTGCATCCATTTCAAAATTAGCACTTCAGAAAAATCCTTTTCCAGAGGTTGACTGGATTTTAATTTTGAATCAAATTGAAGCCAAAACAAAAGCTAAGGAAAAATTACCCACATGGTTTTCTACAGAAAACATAATTTATCCGGGTAAAGTTTCTGTAGAACAAACTTCTTCAGAGAAAACTGCTTCTTATAAAGCTTCATTAATTTCAGGAAATACGCTGATAGATCTTACAGGTGGTTTTGGCGTTGATGATTATTATTTTTCTAAACAATTTAAAGTCGTTACACATTGCGAAATCAACGAAGATTTATCAGCAATTGTAAAACATAATTTCACGCAACTAGGTATAAAAAATTGTTTTTGCTACGCCAACGATTCTGCAAATATCTTAAATGAGTCTGAACCAGACTTTAAATGGGATTGGATTTATATAGATCCTTCCCGTAGAAATGATGCTAAAGGTAAAGTGTTTATGCTAAAAGACTGCTTGCCAAATGTTCCGGAATCATTGGATTTTTATTTTGAAAAAACAGATTCAATATTAATTAAAACAGCTCCTTTATTAGATATTTCAGCAGGTTTATCAGAATTAAAATTCGTAAAAAACATCCATATTATTGCTTTGGAAAACGAAGTAAAAGAATTGCTTTTTGAAATTCATAATCATTATACTGGCGAAGTAACCATAAAAACTGCTAATATTTTAAAAGCAAACATTGAAACTTTTGAGTTTGTTTTGGACAAATTAGAATATGCATCATATCATTTACCACAAAAATTTCTGTACGAACCCAATTCGGCAATTATGAAATCGGGAGGTTTTGATGAAGTTAGTGCTTCCTTCCAAATAAATAAACTTCATAAACATTCTCATTTATACACTTCTGATGAAATAATTGCTTTTCCAGGACGGAGTTTTGAAATTGAAAAAGTGTTATCATACAACAAAAATGACATGAAATCGGAACTTTTAAATCAGCAGGCAAATATTACTACACGGAATTTTCCTGAAACAGTAGAAAGCATTCGAAAAAAGTGGAAAATAAAAAATGGAGGAAATTCATATTGTTTTTTTACAACTGATAAAAATAATAGCAAAATAGTTTTAATTTGCAGAAAAATAACTTAAAAATGAAACACTTAATTACACTAACTTTTTTTCTGCTAACTTTCTCCACATTTGCCCAAAAACCTTGTGAATATGCTACGAATGTAATGGATTCAATTGGTACTTATAAAGTTACAAATGAGTATTTAATCAGTGAAAAAAACTTTGGCGGAACATCAAATTATATCTTTTTTTCTTTGGCAAAAACTGATGCCTTGCCAACATTAAATCTTCAATTAATTCAAAAAAGCAAAGATTTTATAAAAGCGGATTGTTTTGACAAAAACTCGAAAGTATTTTTACAATTGCAAAATGGCAAAATTGTAACCCTATTGCACATTAATCAGGAAAACTGCGGAACACTTATTCGTGATAAAGAGTTTAACAACAGGATAAATTCAGGAATTTTTGTGTTTATGAAAGATAATTATGAAGAATTGAAGAAATCACCTGTTACCATTATGAGAATCAAATATTTAACCGACACTCAGGATTATATTGTACGAAGTGAATTAACGTCTGAAATGAACGGAAAAGTATATCATCCGGATACTTATTTTATGGAAAACATCAGATGTATTGAATAATTAATCGCAATTCCATTTTTGACTGGAAACCTTGTCTTTCAAACCTGTTTTTAAATTATAATGCCACCATTCTGAATCAAAAGAATTAAAGCCATTTTCAGCCATTATTTTTCTAAGGAATTTTCTATTAGAAATTACTTTTTTTGAAAGTTTAGTATAGTTATGACTCGCCTGAATTCCAAAGAAATCAAAGGGAGTTCCCATGTCAACTTCCTTACCTCCGGCATCAACTATAGAAATATCAACGGCTCCTCCTCTATTATGAATGGAGCCTTTTTTTGGATCTGCTACATATTCAGGATTGGAAACAATTTCCCACATTTTTTTTTGAATAGACAAAGGTCTGTAACAGTCATACAGTTTTATTCTATAGCCTTTTTTCATAAACTTTTTATTAGCTGCTATCAAAGCCTTAACTGTTTTTAAACGCAAAAAACATTCGGCACAATCATAAACTTTAGCTTTTAAAAAATTATCCTCGGTCGCATATTTCATATCGTAGATAAAATCTTTACTGTACTCTTTTAAATTAACAAAAGTACTATCGGCAATTGTAGTTTCAGATGTATACACTTCATTTTGAGCTATGGAAGAAGAAGTCCAAAAAAAAGATATCAGAAAAAAAAACAAATTTGTAACTGTAGTTAATGGTGATTTTACTTTCATAATGAAGATTACTGTGTTTAGGTAAATATAAACAAAATTTAAAAAATGCCCATATTCTCAGGTTTAATCTTAAATCCTAAACGCACCATACTTTTATGTTCCCGGTAATCAATTAAACTTTCCGTATATCCTACAAACCACTGGAGTGTGAGGTAATAATTCTCATCTTTGTAGGGTCTCCAGTTTACCTGTGTCTGCAGGGACCCGTAATTGATAAGGCCGCTTCCTTTTCTAAAAAGGATGTCTGCACTCCATCGTCCCGGTTGTAGTTGGTAGGTTGCGCTTGCTTCACCATAACCTACATACTTAGTTAGTCCAGGATTATCTTCCTTATCAACAAGAGGAAACCATCCTCTAATGCCAACTGTCCATCTTGGCGAAACCTGAGATTTTAACGAAAAAGCCAGCATATTCCATGTTCTGGAATAAATAGAATCCCTGCCGTTTGATTCATGTTCTAATGAGATTGCGCCATAGGTCAGCCTTCCTCCTTTTAAATAAAATGGACGAACAATGGCTACACCTGGATTAAAATTGATTTCTGAAAATGGTTTTGAACTTGCGTAAATATCCCAAAAAGCTTTTTGAGTGTACATTAAATAAGGAAAGAAACCACCCCACAAAGGTTTTGAATTCAATCGTAATTTAAAGCTAACCTGATATTTTACATCAGCAGAGTTGCGATCAATATCAGCATTTATTGGTATTCCTGTTAAAAAATAATTATCTCTGTGAACAGAGAAACCAGGTTCTTTTAAAAGTGAATCTGCTGCGCGAAAATCTTTTCCGTGTTCTAAAATTTGAGTGTTCGCCTTGATTGAAAACAAAGCAACGAAAATTAATACGTATTTAAAGTACATTCTTTATGTAAATTGTAGTTATTTTTGGATTTATACTAATTTACGGCATTCAAAAAATCATATTAACTCAATAAATAAGAAAGTTAACCCAATAAATTTATTACAATTCCCTGACCATAAAACATCATTTAAAAAATTAGAACTTATATCCATTTTTATTGAAATCTCTAATCTCTACGCTCTCTCTTTTTGTATTTTATCAGGTGAAAAAAAATTCCGCACTGTACTAATATACCATTTTTATGGCCTGCTGTATAATACCGTTTTTTTTTTACCTTTTAGAAAAAGACATCACTACTCTTAAATAAGCAAGACCGTTTCCCCTTAAATTTTGTCCGTTTCAACTATTTTTTTTAGCGTTCACTCACTAATGACTTTTACGTTTGTACTATCAAATTAAAAAGGCATGTTGCCTGATAACATTTAAAATAGTAAATCATGAAAAATTTATTTTTGCTCTGCATTGTTCTGGTATCCACAAGTTCTTTTAGCCAAAGTTTTTTCGACAGACTACATTTTGGTCTTAAAGCTGGTGGCAATTACAGTGATTTTTACAATGCTGATTTTGACACAGAAGGTCTTCCCGGATTTCATGCCGGGGCGATTATAGCCTTTGATATTAATAAAAACTGGTCGGTACAGGAAGAGTTTTTATACTCTACACAAGGTGCAAAGTTAAAAAGCAAATTCTCTGATGACAAAGACCTAAAACTATCTTATATCTCAGTGCCAATTGTCGTAAAATATAAAACAGACTTCGGGTTATATTTTGAAGCAGGTCCTCAAGTAGGAATTTTAGCTTCTGAAGATTTTAAAGAAATAACCAATGATGATTTCGCAGAAAAAATTGATGCCGGTATGGTCGGAGGAATTGGGTATCAATTTTCGAATGGTTTAGGTATTGGAGCCAGATACTACATGGGATTGACCGATGTAAGCAAAATAAAATCAACCTCTGTAAAAACTGATTTTCAAAATCATATGTCACAAGTCAGTCTTTTTTACATTTTTTAAAGCAAATCAATTTCATTTTATAGCTAAAAGACAAATAGTACCACCTGTTGCAGGCGGTATTATTTGTTAATTAAAATTATAAGAGCAGTATTGCTATTTTTTGTACTTTTCCTCCATTAGAATACAAAAACAGAATAAATCCACACTTACAACAGTAATGAATAATATCGCAAAATCTTTCTCTCCTTTAATATTGAGGGAAATTTATAAAATGAACATTTTTTTGACGGTTTTAATATCGTTGATTGCATTATTTTTTCTGTTCATTTTTAAGAATTCGGCTATTCTCATACTGTTCATGACCTTAAAAAGTGTTTTTTACATTTTTACAGTAACATTTTCACTCTCCGCCATTTTGGAATTCTGTGCCGTAAAATTTCCAAATGATATTATTAAATTCAGGATTTGGCGTTATGGAACAAGTTTTTGTACATCCATAATACTTCAAATGTTATTATGGACGTTTTTCGCTTACATGGCTAATATTGTCTGGAGTCCTTACGATATCGAGCTTATTATGACCTTTTTAATGGAAGCTTTTTTTATTGCTTTTCTCGTACTTTTACTGCAGGATTTTGCCATTTTAAGATTAGCTAAAACACAAACTGAACTTGAAAATTCAAAATTACAGCTTCGCACTGCAGAAGCTGAGAATCTACTTTTAAAACAGCAGATACATCCACATTTTTTATTTAATTCGCTCAATACACTAAAAGCGCTATACAAAAAAGATCTCGCTCTTGGAGAGCATTATCTTATACAGCTGGCCGGTTTTCTAAGAGCTGCGGTTACACTCAATGACAGTATGGTTACAACTTTGCGGGAAGAACTGGATTTTTGTCAAAACTATCTTGAAATGCAGAAAATGCGTTTTGGCGAAGCATTAGAATGGAATATCAAAATTAATGATCCCAATATGCTCAAATTCAGTGTTCCTACTTTTTCTCTTCAGCCCTTGGCAGAAAATGCTATCAAGCACAATCGGTTTACAAAACAACAGCCTTTAAAAATTAAAATTGAGCAAAAAGAGCAATATATATCAGTATCGAATACAATGAACCTAAAGCAATCCGGTGAAACATCTTTAAAAAGTGGACTGACAAATCTGGCTGAGCGCTGCTTCATCTGTTCTGGAAATGAAATTATAATCAACAATGACGGCGTTACTTTTTCTGTAAGCTTTAAAATAAATACCGATGAAAATCATACTTATTGAAGATGAATCACTGGTAGCAGAAGATCTGGCATCCAGTCTGAAAAACTGTAGTGACGAGATCGAAATCGTAGCCTTATTGGGATCTGTAAAAGAAGCAATTGTTTACTTCAGAACAAATCCGCAGCCAGATCTTATCTTTAGCGATATTCAGTTAGGAGACGGTCTGAGTTTTGAAATTATAAAAACTGTACCACTTAATGTTCCTGTAATTTTTTGTACTGCTTTTAATGAATATGCACTTGATGCTTTTAAGGCCAATGGAATCGAATATATTCTGAAGCCTTTTAGTGCAGCCGAATTGAAAGCCGCCCTGGCTAAATTTCACAGCATGCAGCAATTAATGAGCAGTCAGATTGCTGAACAATATCAGAAAGCAATGGAGATAATTTCAAATCTCGAGCAGCCTGTTAGCACCTCTATACTGGTAAAATACAGAGATCGTCTCCTTCCTTTTTCCTTAGATAAAATTGCTTTGTTTTATGTCGAAACCGAAACAACGGTTATGCTCGCACATAATGGAAAAAGTTACACCCTGACTGAAAGCCTTGAAGATATGGAAAAGAGAACCAACCAATTTTTCTTCAGAATGAACAGGCAAGTCCTTGTAAACCGTAATGCAATAGCAGATGTAACAGATTATTTTCCGCGAAAGCTAAAAATAAACCTTTCATTACCTTTTCACAAAGATATTTTTGTCAGTAGGGAAAAAAGGTCAAAGGTATTAGCATGGTTAGGAAACTGATCTTAGTAAAAATACTCGCTTATAAATCAACTTTTGAGTTTTCCTTTAAAATAAATACTCAAACACTCAAGGAGGAGGCATAAAGCTAAAACTTAAGCAACCTCAATACTTCTAATGTATCATTTTCTTCGTTTCCTTTAATCAAAATCCTCACGTATAATTTCTATAACGGTTCACCCGCAAAATTGTCCGTTTGACTTTATTTTTTAAGCTTTATAAGAAATTGCTCTCTTACTTTCGCAGTATAATATCTTATTAAAACTAAATATAATGATTCAAAATAAAATTTTCTAAAAAGGTGATTCATGAACCTTCTATGATCCGGAACCAGAATATGGCTTTAAGGAAAGATAAAAAACAGTCTTAGATGTCTTTAAAAGCTCTATAAAAACCCAAATAACAAAACTACCATTTAAGGTAAAAGATGAAAAACGAAGTAAAACCCAAAATTAAAATTATGAAAACAATCTTTAAAATGATTTATGTAAAGGCCTTAGTAATAACAGCACTGCTATCTTTATCTTCTTGTGACAATAATGATGTAGATCCCTTCGGTTCTGCACGTCTTAAAGTAGTTAATGCTGCTCCCAACTCAGGCTCTCAAAAATTTGTCATGGCCAATATCCCTTACATTGGTGATCTGGATTATTTAGATCATTCTGTGTCCTATCATGATGTCGCTTCGGGAAACAATTTGGTGAGCCAGTTCAGAGATGAAAATGATAATAATTTGTATGCTACCGAAGAACTTGATCTGGATGATGATAAAAGATATACGGTATACCTGACCGGAGAATCAAGATCAGATTCTGAGGTAAGACTTTATGAAGATAATATTAGTGCTCCCCCTAGTGGAAAAGCCAAAGTAAAATTTATTCATTTAAGTAGTGGAGCTCCCTCAAATATTGATTTTATTGATGGGCAGGGCAACAACCTTGCTTTAAATATTAGACGCTACAGTCAAAGTAATTACTCTGAAATTAATGCGGGCTCATTAAGTATTCAGGTTCGTGGAAACGGCGGAACTGAAAATCTGGCAACGCTGCAGCCTACAAATTTTGCTTCAGGAAAAGTATATACTGTTTTTATAGCTGGGTCTTCTGCATCAGGATATGCAATAGAACAGATTTTACATAATTAAGGTAAAATATATTATAAGACGCCCCTCTAAATTATCAATTTAGAGGGCGTCGTTTTAAATCAAATTGTTTTTATTGTACAGATATATAAAGAACATAAGCTTTAAGAATCAAATTTAAATCGGTTTACAATAGTATCGGAAAGGATTAAATCTAATTGTTTAAAATATTTAATACCAAATACAATAGAAATACAAATCTTATTTCATTGTATACGAAACACTATTAGCTTCACAAAGCCTAAAATAGCCTAATGCAAAATCTTTTGTATCGTTAGTGTTGACAATATTTCCTCTAATATTACCAGGTGTGGTACCAAAAGGATTTGCACTTGATGCTTCAAAAATTAAATTCATATAATTATAAAAGCTTTTCGAAATTCCACGATGAACAATTTGAACCGTTTTGCCCGGTTTTAAATCTGTATCTGAGAATTCGTCTTTTATTTCATTTCCGTTATACAAATCATCATTTGACATTAAAGTGTAAGGAATTTTTAAAAAATCGGTTGTAAAATAAGACAGATAAAAATTTTGCTGATCAGCAGGATCGTCATAAAAGATAGAAAGCACCAATAAATCCGGACCTGATATGTCTGGTCTGTATTCTTGTTCTATTCTGTTAATTGGTGTTACAGGAGTCATTTTTTCTACGGCTGTAAAACTTTTTCCTTCAGCCTCAACAAAAAGAGTATAATCCATATTTAGTACCGGAACGAAATCGTTACAAACATAAAAGCCCGTTTCTGTTTCTGTAAAAGTAAAAACAGCACCTTCACTGTTTTCAACACGTACCTGCGCTCCCGAAACTTTTGGTGTGCTGCTATTATAATAAGGAGCCATTTTACTTATTTTTATGGTTTGTACCTTTCCGTCCGTATCTTTATTCCAAAGGATTTCAGCATCAATTACTATTTTAGCTTCCCCAGTTTCAAGATCAAGATTTACAACCTCCTCACAAGAGGATAACAATAAAATAAAAAGAAGACTGCATAAGATTAGTACTTTACTTTTAAAATTATTTTTTGCTGCTTTATTCATATTGTTAAAATTTAAAATTATAAGAAACGCCTGGAACTAATCCGTAAATTGATAATTTTTTGGTTTCATTTTGTCCTGTATCTTCATTTGTTGAAAATGTTATCGATGCAGCATTTTTTCTATTATAGATATTGTAAATGCTAAATACCCAATAGCTTTGCCATCCCTTCTTTTTATCTGGTTTGGGCGTATAAGTCGCGGCTAAATCTAAGTGATGGTAAAGAGGAAGCCGGTTTCCGTTTCGTAATGAAAAATTCGGTACGTTTAACCCGCCAAAATCATAATATCCATTAGCATAGGTCACAGGCTGTCCCGATTGCAAAGAAAAATTAGCATTATAAGACCATTTTGGACTGTATTCATATGTGCCTACAACACTTAAACTATGTAATTTGTCATATCCTGACAAATACCAGTTACCGTTTGCAATTCCTGGTTCTTCAGGTGTTCTTCCCGGAGTTTTTTGCTCTGCTCTTGACAAAGTATAAGAAACCCAGCCGTTAAAGCGACCAGTGTTTTTTCTAAATAATAATTCCATACCATACGATCTGGCTTTACCACTCAGGATTACCTGTTCTATATTATTGTTTGCCAATAAATTGGCACCTTCTACATAATCAATACGATTTTGTATTTTTTTATAAAACAATTCACCTTCAAAAGAATAATCACGATCTTTTATATTTTGAAAATATCCTATCGCATATTGATCCAGTAATTGCGGTTTCATAAAAGGACCGCTGGGTGTCCAGAGATTCATTGGCAAAGGCGATTGCGTGTTAGATAACATATGAATGTATTGTGCCATTCTGTTATAACTTGCTTTTACAGATGCATCATCGCTAAAAGTGTATGATAATGCAGCTCTTGGTTCAAAATTGTCAAATTTACTTATGATTTCGCCACTTTTATAAGATATGGTTCCTGTTGGAGTACCTTCCTGATAAATATTGTATTTTGGATTGTATACTACTGATTGTCCATCTTCATAAATACTTATTTCCTCGCTTCCTAAACGATAGAACAAACTGTAACGAAGTCCGTATCGCAGATTTAATTTCTCGGTAATCTGATGTTCAAAGTCTAAGTAAGCAGCAGATTCTAAAGAATATTTTCTATCCAATTGTTGGTAATTATACTGTGAATCTGAACTGGTAGGCTGTACTGTTCCTGGATTAAAATTATAATAAGTACCCTCAAGTCCATAGTTCAGTTTAAAATTTTGAGTAACGGACTGATTCCAATTGTATTTTAAACCATACGTTTGAACAGTATTCTTCCATTTGAATTTCTGAAAATCCAGATTAAGGTTAAATTTATAATCACTGTAGAAAACGGATAAGTTGGTATTTAAGTCATCTGAGAATTTATGTTTCCAGTTAAAAATCCCCATAGTGTTTCCAAAATTGATATCAACCAGATCGTTAAAACGGATTACATCATGTCCTAAATAACCTGAAAAACTAACCGTGTTGTTGTCATCAAAACGATAATTAAATTTAGCGTTAAGATCATAAAAACCAATACCTGCATTAACATCACCTAATTTTAAAAACAAATTTACATAAGAAGTTCGCCCGCCTATTATAAAAGAACCTTTGCCTTTTTTTATAGGTCCCTGTACCAAAAGGCGACTTGAAATTAAGCCTATTCCCCCATTTACCTTATAATTTTCAAGATCTCCTGTTTGTTGGTTTACATCAAGGACTGAAGAAACCCTTCCTCCAAATTTAGAAGGAATACCTCCTTTGTATAAATCTAAACCACTCATCATGTCGGCATTAAAAACAGAGAAAAAACCAAACATATGCGAATCTCCAAAAACGGGAGCGCCGTCCAGTAAAATCAGGTTCTGATCTGCTGCTCCACCGCGAACATTAAAGCCAGACGAAGCTTCGCCTGCATTGGTAACACCTGGCAATGTCAATAGAGATTTTAAGGGATCCGGCTCGCCCATTGCAGCCGGAATCTTCTTAATATCTTCCATGGTAAGCCTATTAACACTCATCTGAGTATTTCTCACATCAACTGCTTTGGTGTTGGTAATAATTACCTGTTCCAGCTGCTGACTATCGGCATCCATAACAAAGTTTATTCTTTCATCATCAGAAATTGTTATCAGTTTTTCTCCATTTTTAAAACCAACATAACTGACGATAATAGTATAAGTCCCTTTATTCAATTCTATTGAAAACTTTCCGTCTGCGTCAGTCGTAACACCTCTTTCCAGTTCTTTGATAAAAATATTGGCACCAATAACAGGCTCTTTGTTCTCATCTAAAACCTGACCGGTTAGCTTGTTTTTTTTTTTTGCTGTAGTTGCTTTAGCACTTTTTTGCTTTACGAAAATATTATTTCCAGCGATAGAAAACTGAATCAAAGTGTTCTTATTCAGTTCATTGATAAGTGCTTTTATTTCGATATTTTTATAAGTGCTTTTTTGATTAAAATACTTTTGATTTGTATTTATCTGATCCGTAAAAGCAAATTTAAAATCCGTTTGGTTCTCAATTTGCGTAAACACTTCTTTTAATGTCATATTTTGATCTACAGTTACCGTTACGTTTTGAGAGAACATAGACAGACTGAATAAAAAAAAGCATGCTGAAATTATATGCTTCATGAAATTTTGTATTTTTGAATTATTATTAAATGGGATAGTTCTATACTACCCTGACTATGAGGAGGATGTTTAGTTTCGCGGCTAGTGCATCCTTTTCTTTTCTATCGAAAAGTAATCTGTTTTAAATTTGCATTTATTTCAAAGTTTAGGTTATACATTTCTGCTATTAATTGAACAATTGTTTTTAAATCTTCTTTTTTATTGATTCGAACTGTAATTCGCTGATTATCATACTCACGTGGAATAGTCATTTTGTAACCATAGTTCTCCATTATGTAATTACTGACAGCACTCAGTTTTTCATTTTCAAAATCCGTAAATCTGTTAAATTCGGCTACTTCAGCAGTATTGTTTCCGTAGACAAACTTTTCTCCCGGTTTAAGTATCCATACTTTATTCTGGTCTTTTACATTCATTTGTACACTTCCTTCATAAAGAGCAACGGTCACTCCTTTTTGTACATTTTCCTGAACCGTAAAACTAGTACCTAACACAGTCGTTGTAGTTTCATTGCAGAAAACCTGAAAAGGATGTTTTTTATCTTTTTTAACTTTAAAATAAACTTCTCCCTCAACTATAATCTTTCTGTTGGTTTCAAAATTATTGGCATAAACAATTTTAGAATCCGGGCTCAGTTCTACCCTCGAACTATCCGGCAAGGCTACCATTTTTATTATTGAAGTATTATTTTCAATTGTATTTGAAGTAAGGTAAAAAGCATCCTGTAACGGGCTTCTGTTAAAATAAATACCGGTTCCTGTCAGCATAAAAATGATAACCGCTGCCGCTGCTGCATAGCGCCAAATTTTAAACTTTGGTCTTTTAGCATCAAAGGTTTTAGACTGAAATTCTTCCCACGAAGCTTCTTTTTCGCTGTCTGAATGTGAAATAGGAGTTTCATTCCATAATTTTTCAAATTCTTTGTCGAGTTTTTCTTTATCCATGATCTTTTATGGGTTAAGTTTTTTACAATAAAATCCTTGTTTAGAAAAAACACCATACACCATTTCCTGAATCTCTCTGTTGGTTTCGATCCTAAGAATTCTTTCGCGGTTTTTGAAATCAAAATTGATAATACAATCAGAAATGATGAATTGTAAAAGGGCTACAAGCAGACCTGCGTCTTTCTTTGTTCTGACATTCGTTTTATACGCTTCAATATGCATTTTTGTTCTCGTTTTTATATATAACAAACGAGAACAAAAAAGTTCCTAATGGTTTTCGACTTTTTTTCGAATAAATTTACTGGCGAGATAAATATGATTGGCAATTGTCTTTTCAGAAAGGTCTGTAATTTCCGCAATCTCCTTATAGCTAAGGTTTTCGAGTTTATGTAGCGTAAATATTTTTTGCTGCTGCTCCGGAAGCTGATTAATGAAAATTTGTAGTTTTTCCTGTCTTTCTTCAAAAATTCCGCTATCAGTATCCTCTTGTTCAACTTCGAGTTGCAAAGGGTCAAGCTGAATTATTTTATTTTCACGGTTAACATGATTGATGATAATGTTCTTGCAGATGGTGAACAATTGTTTATCAAACAGTACATCTTCATTAAGTAACTCCCTTTTATTATACAACCTCAAAAAAGTTTCCTGAACAAAATCCTGGGGAGTAAGAACTGTAAAATTAAAACGTTTTGCTATGTTTATCAGTTTGTCGTAATACTTTAGATAAGCCTCCTTAAAAGCAGCTTCATTACCTTTTTTTAAACTAACTATAAACTTTTTGTTCATCTGGTAAAGATAATAACTAGTCTTAAAAAGTCAAATATTCCTATAATTTTAAATCAAAATATTTAAAAAGCCTTCCTAAAAAGCAAAAAACCCGAAGTGATCGGGTTTTTGTTTAAAAATTAACTCTGGTCGACAATCTCCTTGCTCCTGTTGAGTTGGGATGAATTTCATCTCGCCGGTACTGGGATGAATTTAAGAGTCCGCGATAATCTATGATTCGGGTTTGAAAACGATAACCCTGATGGGTAAAATGATTTTTGATTTGCCACAATAACGAATAAAATTTATCCAATAACCGAATAATGATATAGCATCTCAAAATTTCATCAGTAATAGCTAAAGCATCAAAAACCGGTTTAATCCAGGGCCCTAAAGGCAAATCAACTCCTATAATTGAAGGTCTCACACCAAGTTTGTATAAAGGGTAATCATAAGTATGCATATAAAATATTGTATTGGGAGTAGCATGTGCGTTAACAATACTTCCAAAACCAAGATAATTTCGCTTAATTGTATTAAAAATTAAATCCAGATTGACTGAATTAAAAAGTGCATTATCAAAAGTAGCTGTATTTAAATATCTTTTATATAAAATACATTTTTGATACAAAACATCTCCGGAAGGAAGGTTTATAAGTTCACTTAATTTTGCCTGATCAGTAAAGAAATTCGAATTAAAAGAAGTAACTCCGGCATTTAATATTCGGCCCAGCTGTGGAAAAACATCATTTCCGCCACCACTAAAATAAATCCGGTCAATTCGGTAACCACTGACATATTGTACAAAATGAGTTCTGTCAGCATACATCTGCGAAGTTGTTTCTCCAAATTTTGCCAAATGCAGGCAATTTAGATTAAGCCTTTGATTTCGGTCAGTAATGGTGTCATATAAGTCAAGAACTCTTGGTACAGGGTAATCCAGCCAGGAATCTCCCTCAAAAATCACATTTAGTGTATCGGTATTTCCGGCATTTCTCCTAAATAAAAACGAATTGGTCAAAAACGGCTGATGCAACGACTCATCTTCTCCTTCTGCCAGCGATATGCCCGACAGGCTCAACTGCTTCAATGCATTATAAGTCTCATCATTTGGATTAATCAAACCGGTAACTACAATTTTATAGTTGGTCTGAAAATTCAAAATTGAAATAACAGTATTGTCCGTTAAACTGTTTGTAATACTGCCGCTATTGGTTATGGGATATCCTAATATTTTGAGATAATCATGAATTTGCGAAACATCTGACGGATTGTTTACCCCATTCAATCCAACACTGTTATTTATGCCACCTTGTGTTACTACAGCTGGCAAATTAGAATTAATTATCGGGGTATTTGAAATTAAATTTTCCATGGTATTTCAGGTTTAAGTTATTCTGTTTGGATTGATGTAACCATGTCCGGCTCTAAAAATCTCTAATTTATTATCTTTGAAAGAAGCAGTATCACAGGCGCTAAAAAGTTTTTTTCGTATTGAAATAATATCCAGGTTAGGTTCTTTCTCCAGAATTTTCATTACCAAAGAAGCAACATAGGGTGCTGCCATACTGCTACCGCTTTTAGAAGTAAGCTTATTTGACGCTCTGTTTTCTCTGCTCGAAGAGGAGCAGGATGATTTTATCTTAAACCCAGGGGCGACAAGTTCTGGCTTCATTCGCCCATCAGCGGTTGGTCCGGAACTGCTAAAAGAAAGGATCGGTTTTGCATCATCATTCTGATTGTAGGCTCCTACAACAATACTGTATTTTGAATTACAGATCGAGTTTGTTGTATGCGTTTTATTTACAATAGCTGGTAAAAAGATAGATTGTCCGCCATCATCGCGCTCGATATAGCAATGGTAGCGACCGTTGTTGACAGTTCTGCCTATTAATTCAATCGTCCAGAATTTAGAATTCAGTTTTCCATTAACGAGAATATTAATTTGATTTTTACCGGTATTAGGTTCTTTACATCTGTGCAGACAAATTCCAACCTGATCATCATCTTTTACAATTAATTCATCTTTAAAAGGTGTTGACGAAAGCAATATTTTTTGATTGTCATCATAAATATTCACACTTAAAATATCATCACCGTCGTACCAGATTTCCATTTCGTTTGGTGTACGATCATGCTTTTTGAACATCCACGGAATTTTGACTTTCTGATTCAATTTAATATCACCATAAGTATGCGCATTCGCCTGATGATAATTTCCGGTACTTTGTACAATCGCTGTTCCTTTTCTGTGCGTCACGATATAGTCGATGACCTGTTCAAACAGGGTTAATCCAAAATGATGATCGCCATGACCTCCCAGACTCATGTTTATTACAAGAGGCCGTTCACCGGCTTGTTTTGTAATAAAATATAAACCATCGCAGCCTTTTACAGAATCGCCCAAAGACAAATTAGATCCGTTTACATAATTGGTCCCCATATCTACCGCTATAATCGAGGCATTTGGCGCAAAACTTTGGGGTGCAACGGCGCCATTTCCACAGGCAATTCCGAGTACATGCGTACCATGGGTTCCGTTACCAAACAAATCGGATTTTCCCGGATGATAACCAAGTTTCTTAAAAGGAAACTCATCTAATAAAGCTTCATTGATCTGTGCCTGGCTAATTATCCTTCCATATCCAAATTCATTACCATCATATCTGTCAGACTGCACCCAAATTTTTTCAAAGCGTGTTTTACCGTTATTAATAAAATCGGGATGGCTAAAATCGAAACCAAAATCAATAATTCCAAAAACCACATTCGAGACAGTATCGCTTAAAACCTCATTTTTTTTATCTAAAACCCTGGTTTCAGGATTAGGCTCAACATCGTCATTTGCAGGAATCACACTCGGAGCTTTCAGACTTTTTACTTTTTTACTGT
Source organism: Flavobacterium salmonis (assembly GCF_903819435.1). GTDB lineage: Bacteria > Bacteroidota > Bacteroidia > Flavobacteriales > Flavobacteriaceae > Flavobacterium > Flavobacterium chungangense. The sequence continues at coordinate 86,645 of NZ_CAIJDP010000071.1, forward strand.
TGTAAATAGAACATAAATAACGACGTTGCGTTTGGATGCTTACAATTTCTCCAAATTCTGAAATAATTTTGCAATGATCAGGATAGTCTTTTTCTTTTTCCAAACGCATTAACAACGATAGTTCTTCGTCAGGATTACCATATAATATAACTTTGAGTCTTGGATCCATTAGTTTGTTTTTAAGGTTCTAGATTAATTTGGTCTAACTTATATTTTATCTCATACAATTCAGAATTGAGATACGTGAAATAAAGATTTTCTTCAACCAAAGAGAAGAAAACTACATTTATTTCGTTTTCCTGAGTGATGAAATTGTTGATTTCGCTAATATATTGTGTATTTTTAAGATCAATTTTTTTTAATCCTGAAATAAAATCCTGATCTATTTGCTGCAGTTTCAAAAAATTAGTATCAGCTGCTATTTTACTAACCAGTTCGATTGTTTTATCAATTGAAAAAACCTTTTTGGGAATTAATTCTTTAAATAATATTTTTTTTTCTTCCTCGGCTTTTTTTGAAAATTTCAGATTACTGGAAAACAAACCGGGACGAATACAATTGATTTTTTTCAGAATTTCAGTGGTCGTTTTCTCAATCCTGTCTAATACAACGGTTTCAGGGTGATCAACTACCGTTTTCATTTCTGATTATTTTTAGGCAGCCCTTTTTGGTCTTTTGTACCTCCAGAAGCCTCAGGGGACTGATTTCCTTTAGAAATTTCCTCCAGTTTCTTTTTGATTTCCAGAATTGATTCATTTATTACTACATGGTTCTTTTCTAAAAACGTAATTTTTGTTTCTAATTTTTCTGCAATCATCTTATTAAACTCTGCTTTGTTGGCTTCTAAACCTTTAGTAATCTCATCTTTTAAAATTTGATTACTATTTGAAATTTCATTTTTTACCGCTTCTAATGTTATAACCTCTGCCTGTGTTGCTGGGGTTCCGGTTGGAGTTTCGGTAGAAGTTCCTGACGGATTTGTGGGTGCACCTGTATCCGTTGCAGGGTTTGTCCCCGGAGTAGTATCCGGTGCTGGTGTACCAGGATTACTGCCGGTACCTGCAGATGTTGTTACAGCAACTGCCGTACTAAACTTCTCCCCTTCTATTTTAGCTTTGTTGTCGATAATTAAATAACTCATCAATGGATTTTCAGAAACCATACCTGTTAACAAGGCTGTATTCGTTATTTCCTGATTACCGGGAACATTATAGAATGCTGCCCTGCTGTTTGCTATTATGTAATTAACTAATATATTAAATGGATTCATCTTTTTATTTTTAAGGGTTAATAGAATAAAAGGGCAATTGGGTGTCAATTGCCCTTTTTACATTTATTTATTCATCATCATCATCATGACAAGAGGCATCATCGTATTATTGTTATTGCTGGTATTACCCTGATTTTGCTGAGACATAATCATTACCATTGGTAACATCATGTTCATATTGTCTGATTTTCCGGAACCAGAATCTCCCATAGTTGTCATCATTGGTAAAAGCATAGACATTGTCTGATCAACATAAATAGCATTTGTATCTTTTTTTTCAGCTATATTTTTTGAAATTACATTCCCTTCTTTATCAAGAACTTCAATAATCTCTAAATTTTCAGGTTTAAGTTTTGGCTGATTCAATAAAGACCCCATCATACTCATCATTTGCATGTTCTTTAAAACCTTAGTTTGATTTTCACCTTTACGGGCATCCAACTTTGCAAGTTCTGTATGTTTTTGATCTAATGCAACCAATGTTTTATTTGTTGCCAAAGAGGTTTTCTTCAATTCGTTTACCTGGCTTGAAATCGCGTCTAATGATTTCTTTAACTCACTTTTGGTAGCATAATCATTTGCTCTTCCGCTTAGTGCTTTTCCAAAATTAGATCTTTGCTTTACGGCTGAACTCACATTTGGTCTTATTCCTTTTATTGAAGGTCTTCTGCGTTTGGCAGCTTCATCATAACTTTCGTCATAGCTTTCTAATAAATCTTCGCCTAAAAGGTCTTCGTTGAAATAATCTTCATTTAATAAATCTTCATCTAAATAACTTTCGAAATAATTCATAATTTTAAATATTAATGGTTAATTTTTATTGAAATAATGTTTGTTATATTTTTGGATGGCAGGCTGAATATATTTGTTGAACAGAATAAAATCAGGAATGCTGTAACCCGGTTTTCCAATTCCAAAACATTCCGGGCAATCGTCATTTTCACCGAAACATTCAGAACAGGCTCCAATGGCTTTTGCCAAATCATCGTTCTGATTTAACTCAAACTCCAGCTGAAATTTCAATCCCTCGATTATTGTGAAAAGTTTCTGATTGATTTTTTTAAGTTTCTTGATTCTTTCTTCAAGTTCCAAATCAACTTTTGGCGGTTCTGTTTTCTCTTCCGGTTCTTTTTTTTCCATCAGGGGCTGCATAAGCTCAAAATATTTAGCCATCTCGGGATTATGTTCTTTCAAATATTCTATATAAGCATCCATTTGTATAACTTTTAAGTTTTATAAACTTGCAATAGAATTTTCAATTCTATTGATTCTGTTTGGTGTATTCGAACCCACAAATTGTCCATATTGATCTACATAATAGTCTTCTGTCGGAATTAGTCCTCCGTTGTAATATTCATATAAAATATTCTCGGTTAGATAATTAACAGTCTCAATTAGTTCAGCAAAAGAATGGCTTTCAATAGGTGCATTTGGACTTGCAGTACCTAAACTTTGCTGCGCCTGTCCTGCCTGAAATTGAGGATTATTAATTACGCCTCCCAACTGGTTGTACAAACCTTGTACTCTGGCAATATCCTGTGCCGCCTGCGGACGGAGCTGAACAGGGTTATCCTGAACATATTGCTGGATTGCCGGCAAAGCTGCTCTTCCAGCATCGGCCAAATAGCGGGTTGTATTTCCCCACGCTTGCCCCAGTGGCGAAGGTGCTTGTCTGCGTCTGTTATTATTAGCTGGTCTTCGCTGTTGTTGCGGAGGTCCTTGTCTGCGTTGTTGCTGACGACTGTTGTCTAATGCAGCACTTCCTGCTCCTGCCAGATTACTAACCAGTCCACCAACCGCTCCGCCTATTTGAGGTGCTCCAAAATAAGTACCAACAGCAGTTCCTACTATTGGAGCCACTGCCGAAACACCTCGCAAAACTCCTGAACCAATACTGCTGGCTACATTTCCTAAACTTGACCAAAACCCTTCTGCTTCACTTTCAGACATTTGATCTACTCTTGATAAAAGGACATCTTCTAATTCACTTTCATTCAAATTAGCATATTCCGGTCCTAAAACATATCGTACAGCTTCAAAATAATTGTCTTCGCTGAATGATTCTCCTGCAAAAACTTCGTGATATAAACTCATAACTTTAGTATTATAATTAACTCTTACTCTTTTAACTAGGCTTTTCAGATTTCACCTATCCATTTTGTGCACCAAATGAACGATGTAAAATTGATTTTATTTATTTTCCTACAAAACAGTGTTATAACCCAAATTTTTAAATAAATTTACCCTACAAAAAAAGGGTGAATTTCCCCTTTGTTTTTGTAAGAATTTAAAATAATTTTGCTCAAACAAACGTATTTAAAATATTAAACAACAATTAATTAACCCCTAACTATTAAAAAAATCATGGAAAGAGAACCAGAAAGACCCACTCAATTAATTACAAAAAGATTCGCGAAGGAATTGCATTTGAATTTTATGAAATACCGTGCCCGGGTAATTGCTAAATACATTACAAAAGAAGATGCCAATAATGTTTGGTTTTCTGTAGAAGAGCTTGAAAATTATATTCATTATATTAAGGCTAAAGGCAAGAAAAAAGGATATGATGTAAACGGAATCCGTTTTTACTATGGTGTATATCCTGATGAAAGAAAATATGAAGAAAAAGCAGGCCGGATGACCATTTTTTTAACACCTACAGGAACAAAAATCAGAAAAACTGCACCTGATGATATACAACCTTTTGCTTTGGTTCGTCAAATAGGTATCGAAGAAATACCAGGAATTGAACCAATGAATTACGGAAGTATCGGAAATCCTCCCAGCAAAACATACTAGAAGATTATGTTTGAATTTTTAAGATTTTATACTGTCTATTTAGCTTTATTTTCCGGAATTATCGGCCTAATTTCCTGGCACAAACTTCCTACGAATAAAGCTAAATTTTTAGTAATTTTGATTTGGTTTTCTGCCGCAATAGAAAGAGTAGGTTATTATTTTACGGCATGGACAGGCATATTAAATTATTATGTTTTTAATTTTTATATGCTGGTCAGTTTTTGTGCTTTTATCTTACTTTTAAGGAGTGTTTTGTCCAAAACAAATTATCGAATAATAGGACTTCTCAGTTTAATACTGTTTATCCTTTCATTTTTTCTGAATATCTTATATTTTAAAGAAGATATTAACCAATCATATACCTATAGTTTTGCCATTGGTGTACTGTTAATTATGATATTATCCTGCTTATACTTAGTCGAAATTTTTAATTCAAACAAAATATTAAATTTTAAAAAATCAGTCTTTTTTTGGTACATATTAGGAATTTTAGTTTTTCATGTACCATTTCTGCCCTTTATGCTTGCTTTAAACTGGTTCCTGATCAAACATGACGAATCTATTTTTAGCTTAGTAGTGTTTATTTTAAATGTCCTGGCCCACAGCTGCTATATTATTGGATTCTTATGGAGCGAAAAGAAATACAATTATTAGTCATTTCGTTAAGTATTGTTTTTTTAACTTTACTGATTACTTTGCTTGTGATATTCTTTTATTTTTTAAAAAAGAAAAACAATTATCTGGTAGAGAAAATGGAATCAGAATTGTATTTTCAATCCGAGTTAATTAAAACCAGGATTGAAATTAAAGATCAGACTCTCAGCGAAATTAGTAAAGAACTCCATGACAATATAGGTCAGATAGTTTCTGTGGGTATTATGCAGCTCAATATGTATCTTAACAATGGAAAACCTGTCCTGGTAAATGAGCTTAATGATCTTAAAGAAATACTAGCCAAATCACTGGATGAGATTCGGATTTTATCCCGGATCATCAATAAAGATAATCTACTGCACAGCAATTTTATTGAAGCCATAAAACAAGATCTTGAGCGTATAAAAAAACTAAAAAACATTCCATACAATTATACCGTTACGGGAGAAATTCCCCAGATTGATCAGGAACATGATTTGTTTATTTATCGTATTTTTCAGGAAGCCCTGCACAACAGCCTTAAACATTCTCACAGTGATTTATTTGAAGTAGCCATTAATACAACTGATACTGTTTTTCGATTAAAAATAAAAGATTTTGGAATTGGCTACGATACCAGTCAGATAAATTCGGGATTAGGCTTAAACAACATGAAATTAAGAGCCAAGTTAATTGGAGCAATCTTAATAATGGAATCAAATTCATCAGGAACAACCGTAATTTTAGAATATCCTTTAACCCAAAACAATGAAACCTAAAAACAAAATTATTATTGTAGATGATCATCAGCTTTTTTCACAATCACTGGAACTTTTAATCAATAGTTTTAAGGATTTTGAGGTAATAAACCGATTCGAAAATGGCAAAGTCTTCGTTTCCTACCTGCAAGATAATGAAAATGCAGATGTCGATTTAATTTTATTGGATGTCAATATGCCGGTTTTGGATGGCGTTAGCACCATGAAATGGATTAAAGAAAACAGACCTGATTTGAAGGTAATCGCACTTTCTGTCAATGATGATGAAGAAATAATCATCAAAATGATTACAAATGGTGCCAAAGGTTACTTACTAAAAGATACTTCTCCGGAAATATTTAAGGAAGCCATGATTTCAGTTATTGAAAAAGGCTTTTATTTAACAGAATTAGTTTCGGGGATGCTGGTAAAAAAAGCCAATGATGACTCTAAAAAAATCAATCTGAAAGAAAAAGAAATTGTTTTTATAAAACATGCCTGTACCGAAAAAACGTATAAAGAGATTGCCTCAGAAATGTGTTTAAGTCCAAAAACAATCGACGGATACCGGGAATGTTTATTTGATAAACTAGAAATAAAAACCCGAATTGGATTGGTTCTATATGCAGTGAAACACAAAATTGTATTGGTTTAGAGATTCTAATACACTCACTTAACCCGTTGAGTACAATACATAAGTCAAAACCTATGAATTACACTGACTTATTTGCGACGGAATCCAATAGATTGCGTCATACAAAAGAATTGAAATCTTAGAGAAAACAACCTATAATCAATGAAGATTTCAAATAATTAATTCTTTTTATATAATTGCTTTATGTTGTTAAACGATTAGGATATTTTTCAGTCTTAATCTGATGTCAAATATATCCATAGATGAAAATCTTTACTCCTGCTTCGGCAGAGACCTATCTTTTATAGTAACTTTGCGCACCTGTAAAAGCAAAAACATGGAAATATAACTTACAGATGTATCTATTAGAAATAAGAGTTATAATTATTTAGACTCTTGAACTCAGCATCAATAGTATCTGTGTTTCTTTTCTTATGTAAATCAAGATCCGGTAAAAAGTGGAAGTAAAAAAAGTGCAAAATGAAATGGAAAGCTGGACTATTTGTCCGGAATGCCAGGGACGCGGAAAAAAAAGTCGAAGGCTAACTAAAAAAGTAAGACTCCATTACCAAATCGCATTAGATGAATTTGAAAAAACTAATGGTAAAGGTACAGCTCCTGTTCAGCCTAAAGGCAACTTATATTCATGCGTAAACTGTTCCGGAACCGGGCTGCTTCCTGCCCACATGCCTCCTGTTGCAAATAAAGAGAATTATCCTCACGTGGCAATTATTGGCGGCGGTATAGGCGGAATCGCCCTGGCTGTTGCTTGTTTACACCGTGGAATCCCTTTTACTCTTTATGAGCGCGATAAAGACTTTAATGCCCGATCTCAGGGTTATGGACTAACATTACAGCAAGCCAGTAAAGCAATTCAGGGCTTAGGTATTATTTCTTTAAAAGAAGGAGTATTTTCAACCAGACATCTGGTTCATAATCCCGAAGGAAAAGTTATCGGTGAATGGGGAGTCAGAAAGTGGCTTCAGTCAGAAGAGAGAATGCCCCCAAAACGTAGTAATATTCATATCGCAAGACAATCTTTGCGATTCGCACTATTGGAGCAACTTGGTGGAAACGATAACATACAATGGGGACATCAGTTAATAGATTTTAAACATAGTGATGGTAATGTTCATCTCAACTTTCAGGTCGATGGAAAGATGAAGAGTGCCAAAGCAGATCTTGTAGTTGGAGCCGATGGTATTCGTAGTTCGGTCCGTAAATTACTTATTGGAGAAGATATTACTCCCCTATCTTATTTGGGCTGTATCGTAATATTAGGAATTTGCCCTTTGAGTACTGTCCAAAATCTGAATAGTGCTTTATTAGATTCCGCTACTGTATTCCAAACTGCTAATGGCAATGAACGAATCTATGTCATGCCTTACACAGGCGATTCTGTAATGTGGCAGCTTAGCTTTCCAATGCCCGAAGATGAGGCAAAAAAGTTAAGTGCTAAAGGTCCTCAGGCACTCAAGGAAGAAGCCTGCCGAAGAACGCAGTGGCACAAACCGATTCCTCAAATTTTATTAGCCACCCAGGAAGCTTATATTTCGGGATATCCTGTGTATGACCGCGAATTACTCACCCCGGAATTATTAGAGAACTCAGGACAAGTCACTCTGATTGGAGATGCTGCTCATCCTATGAGTCCTTTTAAAGGCCAGGGTGCGAATCAGGCGTTGCTGGACGCCCTTGCGCTTGCACGGGAAATTGCAAAAGGATGTAAATCTTTATCTCACTGGAAAAAAACCGGTTTGAGGGAAAGTGTATTAACCGGATTTGAATCCGAAATGCTGACACGCAGTGCCTCAAAAGTGCAAGATTCAGCCGATGCCGCAGAGTTCTTACATTCCGAAATTGTACTTCATGAAAGTGATGCGCCCAGAAGATGGTTCAAGAAAAATAACGAGTAAAAAGTATTTACCTGATAGATTAGCTTATCTCTTTTTAGATAAGGTCAAAATTAAAAACACGTGAATTAAGGAAAACCGTAAAAACAACATCACCTTAAAGCCTAAATTTAAAACAATAATTAAAGATACCTGTTGAAGACGACAATAACGGGGATGTATAATTTCAAGTTAAATTTATGCTAAAGAGAACCATTTTAATTGAAAACAAATTTTCTATAACAGCTAAAAACAATCAGCTTGTATTAAAATCAGAAATGAAGGAAAGCGCTATTCCCATTGAAGATATAGGCTTTCTCGTTCTTGATCATAATGAGATCTACCTCAGCATACCGGCCATGAATTTACTGGTTGACAATAACACTTCTATCATTATCTGCGGAAAAAACCATCTTCCCAACGGAATGTTCTTAAACCTGAACAGCCATCATATTCAGCAGGAAATATTCAAAAATCAAATTGAAGCTTCCATACCTTTAAAAAAACAGTTATGGCAGCAAACCATAATTGAAAAAATTAAAAATCAGGGGCAGTTACTTGAAAAAATAACCGAATCCAAAAATAGTTTTTCGTTTCTGGCCAGTAAAGTCTTAAGTGGAGATTCTACAAATATGGAAGGAGTTGCTGCACAGCAATATTGGAAATATTTCCCTCAGCCTAATTTAGAATTTGACGGAATAAAACGGGAACGATATGGCGACTATCCTAATAATTTCCTGAATTATGGTTATGCCATTTTAAGAGCTGCAACTGCAAGAGCTCTTTCCGGAAGCGGATTATTGAATACATTAGGAATCCACCATAAAAGTAAATACAATGCTTTTGCACTTGCCGATGATATTATGGAGCCTTTTCGTCCTATTGTAGACGAAAAAGTCTTTGAAATTATGCAGCGTTTTAGTGAACAGGAACTAAACACTGCTATCAAATCTGAATTATTACAAATATTAACGAGAACAGTTTATTTTAAAGATGAGAAAAGTCCTTTGATGATCGCATTACAAAAAACGTCAAGTTCTCTCCAACAATGCTTCACGGGAAATCGAAAAAAAATTAAATATCCTGTACTATGGAGCTTAACGGATATCGAATAATGTGGCTGTTTGTTTTTTTTGATCTACCCACAGAAACAAAAAAAGACAGACGAAATGCGTCCGGATTTAGAACTAATTTATTGAAGGACGGCTTTTCGATGATGCAGTATTCTGTTTATGTACGTCACTGCGCAAGTAGTGAAAGCGCCGATGTTCATGAAAAGAGAATTCACAAACTGCTTCCGCCTTTAGGCAAAGTAAGCGTGCTCCGAATAACCGATAAACAATTTGGTAATATTTTGAATTTCTGGGGAAAAGCAGCCGTGCCATCTGCTCCTCAGCCTACACAACTGGAATTGTTTTAGCCCAAACTGAACTAAATTATTGTTTAGAAACAAAAAAATGCTTCAATCGTGGGTTATCAATCCAAAAAAGAAGCATTTTTTTATACGATATTTAAATTTAATCTTTTGATTACTAGAAGGTAACAAGCCAACTAATATCGTGTTTTCTAATCTTTAATCAAACCACAACCCTTTTATCTTTCATTGATAAAGGTTTTTCAATATCGTGTTTTCTAATCTTTAATCAAACCACAACCATATCTCTTACATAAGCGTGCATTTCCTTAATATCGTGTTTTCTAATCTTTAATCAAACCACAACCGTTGGAAGTTGCAAAATCAGAACAATCAGAATATCGTGTTTTCTAATCTTTAATCAAACCACAACTAATAACTAGAATTTTACCTAATGAAGCTAAATATCGTGTTTTCTAATCTTTAATCAAACCACAACCACGAATTATTAAAAGAAATAGCAATATATAATATCGTGTTTTCTAATCTTTAATCAAACCACAACAGCAGAGTCTTGGTAAAGCTCTTGCTGGAAATATCGTGTTTTCTAATCTTTAATCAAACCACAACCAGGGCGCATCATTGAAACCTCGTCAATGAAATATCGTGTTTTCTAATCTTTAATCAAACCACAACAGCAAGAGCTTTACCAAGACTCTGCTACATAATATCGTGTTTTCTAATCTTTAATCAAACCACAACACAGAAATGAACAAAACCACAACCAAAGTAAATATCGTGTTTTCTAATCTTTAATCAAACCACAACTTCGTGATGCTTATGACGATAGCCCAACGAAATATCGTGTTTTCTAATCTTTAATCAAACCACAACCTGATAACCATACAAAAATCATTACAAATAAATATCGTGTTTTCTAATCTTTAATCAAACCACAACACACTACTGTTTTAGAGGTGGGTTCCGGGTAATATCGTGTTTTCTAATCTTTAATCAAACCACAACTTGACAACGAAAATAAACGCCTGCGTGTAGAATATCGTGTTTTCTAATCTTTAATCAAACCACAACACTAAGGACTTTAAAGAGCATTTTTCAAATAATATCGTGTTTTCTAATCTTTAATCAAACCACAACCATTTGCTTTGATTATTATTTAGACAATGAAATATCGTGTTTTCTAATCTTTAATCAAACCACAACAGGATATACGTTTATTGAAGAAAAAAAGTTAATATCGTGTTTTCTAATCTTTAATCAAACCACAACTTATTATTCAGACGGGCGAAAAGTAACAATAATATCGTGTTTTCTAATCTTTAATCAAACCACAACATACGCATCATTAAAGCATCAGAGTAATCCAATATCGTGTTTTCTAATCTTTAATCAAACCACAACTTATTATTCAGACGGGCGAAAAGTAACAATAATATCGTGTTTTCTAATCTTTAATCAAACCACAACCATTAGAAACGGTAACTGACACAGAAAATAATATCGTGTTTTCTAATCTTTAATCAAACCACAACCTACGGGTCTTTTTTTTACTGGATGAACTCAATATCGTGTTTTCTAATCTTTAATCAAACCACAACTCTCTATCGTAAATTTCAACATAATTACCAAATATCGTGTTTTCTAATCTTTAATCAAACCACAACAGCTACTTGATGTAAAAAATGTTCGTTCCAAATATCGTGTTTTCTAATCTTTAATCAAACCACAACCAGTTATATTTTGTCCCGTACTTACCATACAATATCGTGTTTTCTAATCTTTAATCAAACCACAACAACAGGAAAAAAGGTAACAATTATGACAGAAATATCGTGTTTTCTAATCTTTAATCAAACCACAACAACTACTAATCATTCCTAACTGCTCAAAAGAATATCGTGTTTTCTAATCTTTAATCAAACCACAACCCGTTTAGGAACAAGATATATCGAACAAGTAATATCGTGTTTTCTAATCTTTAATCAAACCACAACCCATCTCCTTTGCAAGGATCTAAACATTTAAATATCGTGTTTTCTAATCTTTAATCAAACCACAACATTTACGTACAAATATATAAATTAATTACCAATATCGTGTTTTCTAATCTTTAATCAAACCACAACAAAATATTAAAAAACGAGCATTACATCGATAATATCGTGTTTTCTAATCTTTAATCAAACCACAACATTTAGTTGTTTTCATAACTCAGCACATTTAATATCGTGTTTTCTAATCTTTAATCAAACCACAACTACTATTTGTTTTAATATTTTATCTTTTGAATATCGTGTTTTCTAATCTTTAATCAAACCACAACCATAACTTCCACAATAAAGATAATTCAAATAATATCGTGTTTTCTAATCTTTAATCAAACCACAACAAGGAATTGAGAGCGAATTAAAAGCTAAAGAATATCGTGTTTTCTAATCTTTAATCAAACCACAACAACATTATCAAGTTCGTTAAATAAATCGTCAATATCGTGTTTTCTAATCTTTAATCAAACCACAACTTGACACGCAACCTAAACATTGTTTCAGAAAATATCGTGTTTTCTAATCTTTAATCAAACCACAACTGTGTGAATTAAATGACACGCATGATTCTTAATATCGTGTTTTCTAATCTTTAATCAAACCACAACATTCAGGATCAGGAGCATTGACTTATTATAATATCGTGTTTTCTAATCTTTAATCAAACCACAACTACTGTATTTTCTATCATAAACAAACAGACAATATCGTGTTTTCTAATCTTTAATCAAACCACAACCATCTGTTTATCCATCTAAGCAATCCAAGAAATATCGTGTTTTCTAATCTTTAATCAAACCACAACCTTTCAAAGCATTATGGACAGCTAACTTTTAATATCGTGTTTTCTAATCTTTAATCAAACCACAACAGGATAAAGCATACTGACGAAATACCATTAAATATCGTGTTTTCTAATCTTTAATCAAACCACAACAACTACGGTAACGAAAAAACAGGCGTTAGCAATATCGTGTTTTCTAATCTTTAATCAAACCACAACAGTTAGTATAGTTATTGATATTTCCTAAATAATATCGTGTTTTCTAATCTTTAATCAAACCACAACATGATGAAGATTTAGCGTTTGATTTGTTTAATATCGTGTTTTCTAATCTTTAATCAAACCACAACATAGTTATGAAAATAAAATTATTAAAAGAAATATCGTGTTTTCTAATCTTTAATCAAACCACAACATTACACTTACGCATTAAGCCAGGAAGATGAATATCGTGTTTTCTAATCTTTAATCAAACCACAACATTGGTTAGTTGTGTCTTTTGTAGCTCCCAAATATCGTGTTTTCTAATCTTTAATCAAACCACAACTACAACAGGTGGTTTCTGAAATAAAAGGCAAATATCGTGTTTTCTAATCTTTAATCAAACCACAACAGATTGTTTGAACGGTTCAGAACATGAATAAATATCGTGTTTTCTAATCTTTAATCAAACCACAACCTTTGGAATATGATTTCATTTGAAGAAAAGAATATCGTGTTTTCTAATCTTTAATCAAACCACAACCACATACTTTATCAGAAGAATTTGAAATAAAATATCGTGTTTTCTAATCTTTAATCAAACCACAACTGAAATCTATATTATTTTCTGTCAACAGATTTTCAGTTGTGGTTTAACACTATGAAACGTTATATCAAAGAACTTAACTCTTAAATCTCAAGATTTATATTCTTACAATTTTCCCTGTAGAAGATATATTAAAATCAATTCCTTCAACTAAAGCATTGAAATTATTTACTTTAAATTTTATATATGGAAATTCTTTAAAGTTATCAATAACATCTCCTCCTTTTGGTGTTGTCAAACCACTTTCTTTTAATTTAACTTCTTTTATTTTCCCTCTTGCATCAAAAATTTCATTTTCTAAATAATATTTATTCAGGACATTATTCAAATTCTTAAAAAAATCAGGTCTTTTTGTTGTTTGTTTTTTGAAATCAGAAAAAACATTATCCCACAAATCTAATGATTCTAAATCCTCTTTAACTTCATAGAGCTTTTGTTCATTAACAACCTCATTCATGTAAGATATATTTGCAGTAGTGCTTTTGGCTGAAAGATTGTAAATTAATTTAATACCATCTTCATCTAAACCCGTAATTTTATATAATCTACCTATCAAGCTATTAGGGACTAAAAAATCTAATTCTTCTTTTTGATTTTTATATAAAATAACGTTTAATCCTTTTTTCAACACTATAGGTTTATTGTTAGACTTCAGTAAATTAAACCCTGTCTCCAAATGTTTTTCAGGAATTAAAGAAATATTCTCGCTTTCTCTATCATCCTTGTTTTTTAATTTATAATAGTTTCCCGCATCAAGAAAATTAATTAACTCAAAAGCTCTTTCTTTTTTCCCTTTTTTATCAACTCCTTCATAAATAGCATAACAATAATTACCATCATTCTTAGCATGATAAAATTGTTTATGCTCATGTCTTGAAACATCTCGATGTTTTTTTATGAATAAAGGATTAGTTACATCACTAGTGTAATAACGAATTTTGTTTATTGGAACTGGTTTTCCACTTTTATTTGGTAAAACATACAATTCATTTTTAATCCTATTTTTAAGAGCTTGAATTTCTTCTTTTATAGGTTGTTCCTCTTCTTCTTTTAGATTTTTTAATTGTTTTTCTAAGTCTTCAATTTCTTTCTTTATTTGCTTTTCTTGTTCTCTTCCACTTGAGACAATCTCTTTGATTTTATCATCAACAATATTTTTTAAATCTGTATCTTTAAATAAATCAATAGCTTGACGTTTTACGTATTTTACAACTTCTTCGGTTTTACCTGTTTTTTTATCAACTTCTTCTCTTAAAATTGCACCATAAAAACTTTCTTTATGCAAGGCTCCTCTGACAGTATCCCCTTGTTTGTATTTGATTTCGCCTTTTCCATTTCTTTGAATAATTCCTCTTTTACGAATTGCCTTTTTACTTTGAACAGGTAGATTATCTGGTGTGTGATGACTTATTAAAGTATTATTGTCAAAATCATCAACATCTTTATGAAAACCTTCCCACGGAATTCTATGTGAAAATGATGGTTTTGGTTTTCCATAATATTCAAACTGTTCTAATTCGTGATAATAATTTGCCAAAGCATCATTAATATCTCTAGTACAACAAGCTACCACAACGGCATCTTTTGCATGATGTGCGTGATTATCTCTTGATTTTTCATCTAACCCCCACATTTGTCGCAAATTGGAAGTCGTTTTTCCTTTAATTGGATATACTTTATTGAATGCTGTTTTTAAAAATAAATTACCATACTTACTAATAATTCCAATATCTACAGATTGGCTATTTTTAAATCCTTCTGGAACTTCTTCCATAATGAATGATTTATATTTTTTGAAATAATAAGAGTATTCAAAACGCAATTTTGTTCTGTCAATAATGTATTTATCTCTTTTTTCTTTAGTAGAAGCTGCTTTTACTTTTTTGGACAAATCTTTTATTTGCTCTTCTATGGATTTGTACTTTGCATACCAATGTTTTATTCTTGGTAAGATCTCATCGTGATTAGAACATTCAAAAGGTATTTTGTCTTTTTTAGTTTGACGATTATAAATAGCACAACATAATGTTTTATTAAGCTGTGAATTATCTAAACTTCTACTTCTTGGAATGGTATGCTCAATATCAAATTTTGGATTATTTCCAATAAAATCAGATAAACAAATAGTTTTTCCAGTATAAAGACAAACTTTTTGTTGTTCTATCCAAAGTTGATATTTTAAAATATCTGTTTCCGTTGGTTCATAATCGTTGTAACTTGCATTTGCATCATTGCAACCTTCAATGTTGGTTTCACCTCTAAAAATTGACTTAATTTCCTCAGTATATTTATCTCTTCTGGTTTTTAAATTTTCATTCCATTGCCTTATTGCAACTCGTTCGTTGGCAGAGTTTAATTCCCTTGGCATTTCGATATGAATAAAAGTATCTTCATCAATCATATCATCTTTAATTAATTGATTAACTACTCTTTTCAATTGATGCAACGATCTCATTGCCATTGGATTTTTTATAGATGAAATTAATGGGCTTCCTAAATATTTCTTCCCATCTTCTTCACTCCGTTTTGCTTTTTTATATACTTCAATGGCTGACGGATGATATAATTTTTTTAAACTATCTTCATCGATATTAAAATTATCACTCAAGAATGTTTTTAATATTTCATCAATAGTTTGTTTTTTAACGAATTCTCCTCGACCAGAGTTAAGTTTCATTTGATTTGAAAAAAGTTCAAAACATTCCGACAAAATTTCATTTTGATAGTTTTCTGGTGTTTCATTCCATTTTTTTGTTCCAAAAAAGTCTTTAACTTGTTTTTCTAATCCGTTTCTATAAGCTTCTGCAACAAATTTATTATCAGAACTCCATGTACCATTTTCTTTTTTTGCATTTTTAATCAATCCATTAACTATCTCAATTTTATTACTATATACTTTATAATTTTCAATAATTGACTTAATTTCTTGGTTGATAACATTTCTGTTTTCTTCATCATTCCAAATTTCTGTTGGCAAAATATTTTTCATATTAGCCAAGAAAACAGCGTGTGAATAAATAAGATTTTGTCTCAAGTAAGGTAGAATATTTCTAATCGCCTTTAGACTCAAAGAACCATAGTCCTGTTTCAGTTTTATTTTAGAAAACTTTATTGCCGTTTTATCATTACAATTAAGATTATCAATAGCAAATTGCTTCAAAAGTTCTTCATTATCAAAACGAAATAATACATGCCAAATATCATCGATAATATCATCTATTGACTTTTTAACTTTTACATTGTTTTCTGTTTTAGTGTTTTTTACAAAATTTGAAAACAAATATTCCTTCCATTTCGTACCGAAAACATCTATTAAATTTGCAATTGTTAAGCAACCTGAAACATTGCTTCCTAAATTATAATTGAATAATACATCATATTCAGCAACGTTTTTGTCTTTGTAATATCCAAATTTTAAGCTTTTTGGTGTAAGTTTTTTTGCAATTTCAGAGAAATCAAAATTGGCTTTGGACTTTCTGAAAAATAAAGTTCCAATTTGTTCTCTTTCATCTTCATTTAGTAATCTTAATTTCTCATCAGTAGGCAATTTAATTTTTACGTTATTCAAATAACTCAACATTCTGAATTCTTCAAAATCTGGATGAGAAATTGGCACACATGTTTTAATATTTTCCAATGGACATTTGGCAACTAAACCTTTTTGGGATTTTAAAGGCCTTTGAAAAAATATTGCTTTTTCAATTTTTTCTTTTGCTTCAGCTAAAACATTTTGCTTGTCACAGATATAATTGAATTCTGTTAAATAATGATCAATTCTATGAGTATATTCACCTCTTATTTTTTTACCTTTTTGATATAACGTGTAAAAATACTGGCCTAAAGTCGAACATTTTTCTTGTTCAATTTTCTCAGACAAATCACTTATTGCTCTCTTAACAGGTCCAAGAAATTCTTTTTTATTTAAACGTTCGAGCAACTTTTCTTTTAAATCATTATAGACCAATGCTGAATTTTCTTTGAAAATTGAATTGAAAGCTCTTGAAAGTGTAAACAATGGTTTATTACTAGTTTCGTCTTTATCAAAACTTGACACAAATTCTGAAAATAACTCTAAAAATTCCGCAATTGAAGTTGCATCATTTATTACAGCTGTTATTTCATTTTTCTTTTCTTCAATAATTGAATTATCGGAACTATCTAGTCTATTACTCAAAAAACCACGTCTTTGGGCAATATGATAAAAAGCCCTTCCTAAAATATATCTGTCTTCCTTATCATTTAAGTTAAGTGTTTCTTTGGCTGACTTATATCGATATGAATACGGGTTTTTGTTTTGCTTTTTCCTTTCTTCTTCATCTTCTTGATTATCTGTACTTAGCCAAATTCTGAATTCATCATTTTGTGGATAAATCTTTTTATATCGCCAATCATTAAGTTCTTCATCAGATAATTTTGGACACAAATTATTATCAGATAAAACCTTAAGTAATTCTATTTTTCTAATCTTTCGTCTATATTTTAATTTTCTAGCACTTCTGTACTCTGTCCTTTTTGCTGCTCTTGAACTTTCGCTATTGGTTTTGGCTTCAATATTCACACCTTCTGAAAATATTCTAACCCCTTTATCTACAAGAGAAAAATTATTCCCTTCCTTATCCACAATCGCCCATCCTACGCTATTTGTGCCTAAATCTAATCCTAAAATCTTTGCCATAATTTTTAAAATTTAATACGCACGAAATCTACCACAAAAAAAATTAACTCAATTATGGTTTTCATCATTCAAAACAATTTATTTTTTCTATATATTTGTTACTGATTAAAATTTCTAATCTTTAATCTTATCACAATAAGGCTATATGCCGTAGAAATCTAAAATCCCGCGTACTCCGTGGGATTTACTTTTTATATAGAATGAAAACCTTTAGCCCAGCTTCGGTGGGACTTTTTATTTATATAAATCTGGATATAGATACTTATAGATTCCCTAATCCTGATTAATAAAATACAGTTGTTGCGGGTCATTTGCAATTGCTACTAATGCATTATAAATATATTGAGACACCAAAGCGCCTCCCTCAATATTTATTAAATCAATATCGTCTTCGGGTGTATGATATTGCGGGTGGCCTCCTGTATGAAATCCCACAGCAGATATACCAGCTTTATAAAACGAGACATGATCAGAGCCTCCCACTTCACCCGCATGTACAACCGGATTAAGGGTACTGGCTTCGCCTAATTTCTTCATCAATTCTACTCCATCTGGAAACGTTCCTGCGCCTCCCATGTAAATTTGCTTCTCTTCATTTAGCCTTCCCACCATATCCATATTCAACATTACTTTTACAGCCTCTTTTTGAACCGGTAAATGGGACACAAAATATTTAGAACCTAAAAGTCCTTCCTCTTCTCCGCTAAAAGAGATAAAAATGATACTTCTTTTTGGCTTGACTTTAGCATTTGATAATTCCTTCAGTATACACAGCAAAGCCGAAACTCCGGAAGCATTGTCATCTGCTCCGTTATGAATGGCAAAAGCTTCTTTCTTTTTACTGCCTGAGTTTTGTCCTCCCCATCCCCAATGATCATAATGAGCTCCTATTACTATATATTCGTTCTTAAGTTTTTCATCAGAACCTTCAAGATATCCCACAACATTTTGAGTCGAAACACTATCTGATTTCATCTTGTTTATTCCTTCTTTCACAAAAAGTGTAAAAGGCTGGTAATAATTGTTATCAAATTTTTTCAACCCGTATTTTTTAAAATACTTTTTGATATAGGCAGTAGCGTCATTATTGCCTTTGGTTCCCGGAAAACGTCCTTCTAACTTATCTGAAGAAAGATATTTATCATGTTTGTAAAATGTTTTGGCATTGATACCGTTCTGGGCATTTATAGTGCTGTTAAAAAATAATACACTAATGAAAAAGAGTTGATATTTTAAGTTTCTTAAAAATAGCATCGTTTATATAAATTACTTAAGTTCAAAAATTTTATCCATTAAAAGCCATTTTTCTCCGGTTTTTGCCTGAGGAAGTGCTTTTTGAAATTGCCACATCAAAGTTTCCCATTCCTGAACTTTTGGATTTTCTGCATCCCGTTTTGCTTTTTCTTGGAATGAAAAATCAGAATTGGCCTCAATAATCATAAACAAACGGTCGGCAACATTATAAATTTCAAGACTGATAATTCCGGAATCTAAAATGCTCTGCTGTATTTCGGGCCAGACGTTTTTATGAAATTCTATATATTCGGCAATTAAATCCGGATCATTTTTTAAGTCCAGAGCCAGGCAAAATTTTTGCATCTTTTTTTATTTTAAATCAAAAATTGTGTGTTTAATAAATTTACGATTATAAGTATATAAAACATGTACTTTTTTATCTGAGGTCCGGATAATGGCCGGGTAACTGAATTCGCCTTCTTTTTGGTTTTCTAAATCAAATAATTTGCTCCAAGACAAGCCATCTTTAGAATATTCTACATCCAGTACATTTCTACCGTTAAACCAGTCTTTACCCATTTTTAAAGGATTATTAACCAATAAAAATGCTTTATTGGATAAGGTCACTGCATCAATTCCTGAATTCGAATTAACAACGTTGATACTGTCTGTTTTCTGCCAGGTTTTACCATTATCTTTAGACCAGCTTGAAATTAATTTATTGTGTCTGCTTCGTGATAAAATCTGAATCTCTTTAGCCGAATGAACTAAAAAAGTGGGCTGGATAATGTCGAAATTTTTCCTGTCATTAATATCCGTTATTGTCCAGCTGTCTGTAGATTCTCTATAAGTTTCTATAAATACTCTCCATTTATTATCATCGATACTCTCGGTGCTGCTTCCGCATAAAATAACTCCTGGGGTAGTTTCAATTGGTTTATTTCGAATTGGCCCTAATATTCCTTTTGGAAGATATTTTGCCTCACTCCAGGTGTTTCCGTTATCTTTAGAAACTATCATAGCACCAAACCATTCTCTCGGGTTCTTGCCGACTTTATAAAACAAATATAAATTTTGAGCCTTACTTTTAAATAAAACCGGATTCCAGCAAGGCAACGTATCGCCATCTTTAATTAGTGGCTCAATAATTTTTTTAGGCGCTGACCATTTTTTTTCTCTATAAGAAGAAATATAAATACTCACATCTTTTGCACCTTCATGTTTTCCGCCAAACCAGGCAGCCAAAAGAACGTTAGGCTCTATTTCAACCAATGTTGAGGCATGGCTCGCTGTTGTAACAGGATTTTCTGCAATATAATTTTGAGTGATATTAACTGCTTCCGGATTAGTTTGTAATGAACTGCAGGAAAAAACAGTTAGTACTAATAGCAGGATTACAGAATTAAATTTTAAAATTATTTTCATTTCACAATTAATCTTTCAATTCGCCCACCAAAACTCCTGAAACATTCCAATGGTTTGTACTCGGACCTTCATTGGGGCCTTGTTCTATAACAACTTCTATTATATGATTGCCCTTTGACAGTTTGTTCAGCGGAATAATATAAGGAGGAGTTAATGTTCCCGGACACCAATTTGACCTACTTAAATCACTGGAAGATAGACCATCAGAGAAATTCCCCGAAGCCGGATTAGATAATCGATAGGTTGCACAATCAGTTCGCCACGGAATAATTTTAAAAACCTCCTGACCATCAACAAACACTTTATTCATTCTTGGTACAAACTCATCTCCATTTCCCCAGCCTCCATGACCAGTTGTGGTATACAAAAGCTGTAAATTTTGTAGATTTTCTTTAATTTCAAAATTTACTTTTAAAGTATCATTCGCAAAAAGACCTCCGTAATTCTGACCTGACATTTCCATCGTATTTACTGTTGAAAATAAAGGTGCTACATACTTTTTCTTATTTGGTTTCTCTTCGTTATTTTTCATTGATGGATAAACATTGAGTTCCAGACTTATGGTATGACCACCAGCATCATAATTGCCAATAAAAACACCAATCCAGATTTCATCTTCATCAATAGGAATAAGAGAAGTGACATCTTCTTTATAAACAACGTCTTTTGCCCAGTTATAATTATTTATTTTTCGTTTATCATTAAAATAATTAACTCCAAATGGCGTAAAAAACCTTAGTATTTCTATTGCCGGCGAATAGTCTTTTTCTTTTTTAATTCCCTGATATTTGTTTTTTTTATTATCTGTATAAATTGGTAATTTATCTAATCCATGTAAGTAAGCATCTAATAACGTAGTACTGTTTTCCTCTTTTTTTGCTGGGATAATGAATACTGAACCGGTTCTGTCATATGCATCACCAGTAGACTTACTGGTTAGTTTTGCAAAAATGGCATTACTATTTTTTAATTCAGGAGTAATTTTTATCTTTTTCAAAACTACACTTCCTTTAGAAAAATGATAAACCTTGTCTGTAAGAAGGTCTTTTTCGTTTGGAATTATTGAATTAGGATCGAAGTTTATATTTTCATTCTCAAAAATATGCAATTTAGTATATCTGGAGTTAATGAGAATTTCTTCAAATTCTGATTTATCAACTACTACTGTCTTCTCATCATAATTAATAAATGGCTCATAATTTTTAACTTTAGTTATCGAATTGGCTGTCAAAGTCTGATTTCCATTATAAACCATTTCCAGTACAAGTGCATTTTTACTAGGTAAATAATTACTGTTAGGAGTTCCTTTTACGGCAGCCTTTTCAGTATACCAGATATCAATTCTATTTGAAAAATAAGAAAAAGAAACATGCTGACAATTATATCCAAGTATGACACGGGTATCATTTTCTTTTTTAGGAACAGGCAAGCTGTCAAATGGAATTATTTTTTTGAAAACAGTATTTCCATCCTTGATGGTGGTAACGTTATAATTGTTTTTTAAATCGATGTATTGTTGTATTTTATCTGTTGGTTTTGATAAAAAAACCATTTGATTGTATAGATAGATTTCGATATTCTCGCCTGTTTTTTTTCCGTTTTCAAATTTATCATACTTAATTTTATATACCTCTGATTTGGTTTGAGCAACGAGTACTAAAGAAAACAACAACAATATGGTATTGAAAAATTTTATCATGTATTTACAAATCATTTATTATCTAATTTTTGACAAATATTAAACTGGAAAAAACAGAGGTAAGAATTACATCTTACCTCTGTTTAAACTTATAGGTGCTTTAATTGCACATTATTATTGGAATTTTACTTTATATCCCAGAATATTTTGGTACTTAAATTATCATTTGCTTTTACTGCATTATAATTATCCGGATTATAAACACTCTCTGACGTTGGATATGTCCAGCGTGTTGGCGGTGTTTTTCTAATACTGCTTGTTTCATCCTCACGGAATGTAAGAGCCGGAAGTTTCAATCTTCTTTGCTCAGCCCAGGATTCATCAGCCTGCATGATATTGTAATGAATGTACTTTTGAAAAGCAATTAATTCCAATTGAGCTGCAGGTGTTGTAGCTCCTGCAAAGTTTATAGCAGTAATATAAGCGTCAATTTCAGCAGTTGTTGGTTCTGTAGTTGGTTTCCAGGTCAAAACATCTGCTTTATCTCCTAATCTTACATAATACTCTACAGATTGTCTGATAGCTTTTTCGAAATGTGTTTTAGCTGTTGCGGCATTTCCATTTCTTGAATAGTACTCGGCAAGAATCAGGTTTACTTCAGGAGCATTTATTAATGTTCCCGGCAACCATTTATTTCTACTGAGAACCGAACGATTGTAAACAGCAATTTTACCTTCTGTTATTGATTGTGTCTGAGCCCCGGATGCCAATGCCGGATCTAGTCCTTCATAAGTAGGAGCCACTATCACCACGTTGTTTACTACACGTGATCCCTTTTCAAACAGCCAGGGTTTACGAGGATCATTATTTGCATTCATGTGATCAATCATTGCTTTTGGAGCAAGATTATTTAAATCATCTTCTAAAGCATTAATAAAACCTGAAGTATCTAAATCACCATCCTGATTATAAACCCTGAAAGCAATATTTTCGGAATTTTCATCTACAATTTCTCCAGCAGCAATGATTTCAGCCATTTCAGTATTTGCTCTTGTTGCAAAAACAGGAACAGCAGAAACTCTGTTCAAGATTTTTAAGCGCAAGGAATTACAATAGTTTTTCCAGCTTACCAGGTCTCCTTTGTTGATCAAATCCTGATTTTTGAATTCTGTTGCCACACCAGCAGACAAAGTAATCGAATTCAATTCAGTAGAAAAAGCTTTCAATTGATCCAACATAAGGGTATATAGTTCTGTTTGGTTATCATACTTTGCTAATGCAGCACCATAATTACCTCCCGTTAAACTAATTTTACCTGCCTGAGAAAAAGGAATATCTCCATAGTTATCAATCATTTTTTGAGTATGATCGTATAAATAAATAGTTGAAGTAATGGTATAGATTCTGTTTTCAGTCTGCATAGCAGCAGGCAAAGAAGCCATTACTTTTTCTAACTCTCTATATTGAGCCATAAACTTATAAAACCTATCCCATCTGTTAACTGGTGCAGCTCCTGAAACATAGCGCCCGGATGAGTTCATAAATCCATGTGCCTGCGTGTAGCTAAGAGAAGTAGATTTTAGAACGGTATAATAATTCCAGTAAGAAGGAATTACATCCTCAAAGTTAATTTTCATGAATCCGGCAAACTGTTTAGACACAGTAGTTATTTCAACCGTAGACGGATTTGGGTACGCATCTGCAAAATCGTCTTTTGAGCAAGAGCTAAAAAAAACAGCTGCAGTTGTTAGCGATATATATAATAATTTTCTCATGTTATATTTTTTAAATTATGAAATATCAAATTAAAAAGAGGCTCTTAACATACATCCAATACTTCTGGTAGCCGGATTCGTTCCTGCATTATTTATGTTTTGATACCATTTAGAACCTGCAGTAGTTGCTTCTGGGTCCATATCCTTAATTGATCTGTAGATGAAGAACAAATTACGTCCGTAAGCTGAAAAATTTAATTTTGAAGCACCAATTTTAGCAGCCCAGTTTGTTGGTAAACTATAAGTTAATGAGACTTCTCTCAATTTTACATAGTTGTTTTCCTTGATATACAATTCATAACGTGAGCTGCTGTATTGAGGGCCTCCCCAGTTATAAGTCATGTTATAGTAACCTGCCTGAGATATTACATTTGTATTTGTTGCGCCATCTGCTGTCACACCATTCATCAACATACCATCACGATATAATGTTTGACCACCTGGTCCACTTGTAGCACTATTAGGAACCTGAACACCCTTACCATTAGCATCTACAAAATATGTAAGACCACCACGTTCGTTAGTACTGTAATTCAAACTTTCTTCTGTCAATCCTCTTGAAGTCATCCAATTAATTCCAGTTGGCATCAAATACCCTCCATAAGAATAATCAATATTAACATCTAAAGTGAAATTTTTATAAGTGAATGTGTTCAATAAACCTCCAATACCTTTAGGTATAGCCGTACCGTATTTTTCCCATTTATCGCCATCAATCATATAAAATCCATCAGAATCAACCATTTTATTACCATTGGTATCTGTCTTAACAGGATGTGCATAAATACCTCCAATTGGATCACCTACTACTGATTTCAACTGAGCGGCAGAACCATCATAGTCAAAATGTAATAATTCTTTTGCACCATTTGCTAATTTCACAACTTTGTTTGCATTTTTCGACCAGTTCAAAGTAAGGTCCCACGAGAAAGATGTCGTTTTTACAGGAGTAGCAGTCAAAGCGATTTCAACTCCTTGGTTACTTAATTCTCCAACATTCGCTATTATTACTGAAGCTCCTGTTGTAGATGCCAATGTCAAATCTAAAATTTGATCCTTAACTTTTGCATTGTAGTAAGAGACATCTAGTCCTAGCCTATTTCCAAAGAATTTAGTTTCAAAACCAAGCTCATATTCGTTTTTCATCTCAGGTTTTAAACTTTCATTACCATACTTATCCATAGAAGTTGTAATTAATACAGGAGTAGCTGTTCCCTGATTTCCTAATGTTGTTGGGTTGAAGGCTACGTTACCTCTGTACATCTCTGCATAGTTACCCACAATTCCCCAGGAAGCACGAAGTTTTGCATAACTGATTACTTGCGGTAATGTAAACGCATCAGATACTATGAAAGAGGAATTGACTGAAGGATACGTAAATGCATTATTATCAGGATTCATAGTTGAAGTGCGATCCCTTCTTATTGTTCCTTCGAGGAACAAATAGTTTTTATAGTTTCCAGTCAGAGTTCCAAATACTGCGTCTTTTACAACTTTTTCTCTTTTATGGTTAACTTTTAGATTGTTTACTGAAGAATTTAAATCATACCAACCTTCAACACTCAACCCTCCATCTGTAAATTGTGACAAACTCAAACCAGTTTCTTTTGATGCTGTATAACCAACTGTAGCTCCAATGTCAAACTTATCATTAATTTTTTTGTTATAAATTAACATTAAATCCCCATAAAGAATATTATAATCTTTAGAATCTATTTGAAAAGAACCGGTACCAAATCCGTAAACCAGAGGTCTTTCAACCGGATTTTTAGTTTCTACATTTATCGAAGTTAAATCTGTAGAAGCACGACCACGCAGCTTCAAATCTGGGTAAATAGTATAGGTTTCAGTAACACTGGCAATCAAACGGTTTGTAATTTCGTCCTGCTGATTTGCATTCGTATTCCAGAAATAATCACCTACATCTGCCTTGAAACCATTACGGATAATATTTTCATCCGGAGTCAAACTATTATTTCCACCAGTAACATATTTGTATCCTAAACTGGTTTGATATTTAGCCTTATACCAATCACCATTATCAAACGGGCTTATCATACCCGTAAAGTTGTTTATCAATCGATCTGTACCAACAGCACGATTGTGAACATTCTGGTTCATATAACTCACGATGACATCTGTTTTTAATTTTTCACTTGTTTTGAACGATGCATTCAGGTTAAGGGTATTTTTTTTATTCATGTTACCCATACTCAACCCTTTTGATTCATTGTGTGTGTAAGAAAAACGAATACTGCTATTATCCGTATTATTAGAAAGTGCAATGTTTGTTACGCCATCCCATGAATTTTGGAACATATTTTTATAGCCGTCTTTTTGAGCTGAATATGGACGAATAACACCGTCCCATGACATAATAGGCTTACCATCGAACCACGGACCAAAGTTATTAGTACTTGCTGAAACCCCTCTAGTCTCATTAATATTATCTCCATCTGTATCATAGTAGGCAAAACCATCAGGAGCTAAGTATCCCGTAGAATAATTTGCATTTGTCCAGCCCGGACCTCTTTCATATTGAAATCTTGGTAAATATGCAATTTGGTTTTGTGAGTAACTGGTACTGAAATCTACACCTAATCCTTTTTTTCCTTTACCGGATTTAGATGTAATTAATACCACCCCGTTTACAGCTTCAGAACCATACAATGCAGCCGCCGAAGCTCCTTTAAGAATGGAGATACTCTCAATATCTTCCGGATTGATATCTGCCAGACCATTACTTCTAATACGCTGATCACCCCAATAATCATTATTTGTAGCCGCCCCATCTCGAATTGGCACACCATCCATAATGATAAGAGGCTGATTTTTCTGTGTAATAGAGTTGATACCACGAATATTAATATTGATATTTCCAGCTCCACCTGGAGTAGAAGTAATACGAACCCCTGGTGCTTTACCATACAGAGCATTAGCCACAGTAGGCGAACCTGTCTTAACGATTGCCTCAGACTTAATCACACTAGTGGCGTATCCTAAAGCCTTTTTCTCTTTTGACTGGCCAAGTGCAGTTACAACAACTTCTCCTAATTGCTGACTGTCTGCACTTAAAGCTACATTAACAGTCGTCTGTCCTGAAACAGGAACTTCTTTTGTAGCAGAACCTACATAAGAAAATATCAAAATTGCTGATTGATTGGGAACAGAGATGCTGTATTTACCATCAAAGTCTGACGATGTATTGGTTTTAGTTCCTTTAACATTCACATTTACTCCCGGAATTGGCATTCCATTAGTATCAGTGATTGTTCCTGTTACTGTCGCTGTTTGAGCCTGAAGGTTCTGAAACCCGAACAGGAAAAACAAGAACAGTAATTTTAGTACGTTTTGATTCATAGTTTAAATTGTTTTTTGAGTTAATATGATGTTAAATTTATGAATCTGTTTTGTTAACTAAATCATTATTTCGACAAATGACAGCTTTCAAAAGGTGTTGGTTAAAATTTAACTAAAAACAACGTATTTCCTTTCAAAATCCTTACATTTTCCAGCATTAAACATTATTAAAATTGGCTATTTGTTAAATTGATAAAAGAATTCTAACCAAAACATCCAAAACACTAAATATTTTTCGATTCTACACCAAACAATGGGTTACTACAGAACTTTAAAACTTAACTTTTGTAAATCTACAGAATTCCCTCCAATCATAACCTCAAAATCGCCAGGCTCAACCACTCGCTTCATATCTCTGTTCCAGAGTGATAGTTCATCAGCCGTCAATGTAAACTCAACCTTTTTTGTTTCTCCTTTTTCGATGAATAACCTTTTAAAACCTTTTAATGTTTTTCTTGGAGTGGTTACGCTACTGTAAACATCATTGATGTACAATTGCACCACTTCATCTCCATCATAATTCCCAATATTTTTAACATTTACGCTAACTTTCAATTCTCCATCTGCTTTAATTTCTTTGGTATTGATGGCAAAATTTGAATATTCAAACTTGGTATAACTTAAACCGTAACCGAATGTGTATAATGGATTTTCACTTTCAGAAACATATCTGTGTATTGCAGATGGTTTTTGGTTATAATATATAGGTAACTGCCCTACTGATTTTGGAACTGTAATTGGTAATCTTCCACCTGGGTTGTAATCTCCAAATAAAACATCTGCTACAGCTCTTCCTCCTAATTCCCCCGGGAACCATCCTTCTAAAACTGCCGGAATATTTTCGGCAATCCAGTTTACAGAAAGTGGACGTCCGTTTAATAATACACAAACAACCGGAGTTCCGGTTTTTTGAATCGCTTCAATCAATTCCTGCTGCATTCCGTGTAAGTCTAAAGTTGCAACATCTCTGTTTTCTTCAACCAATTCGTTAGATTCTCCTAAAACTACAATCGCAACATCAGCTTTTTTAGCAGCATCAATGGCCGGCTGTAAGTTTACTTTTTCTAAATTCCAACGTAAGTGCGCTCTGGCTCCCCAGCCGCCTTCCCACATTTCAATGCGGACTTTGTATTTTTTTCCTGCTTCTATATTTTTTGGAGTTGTAACGATACTGGTAGCTCCTTTTGTCCAGTTATCAATAACCAATTGATCATCAATCCACATTCTGATTCCGTCATCAGAACTTAAGCCTAACCATCCATCAAATGATTTGTCCGATTTAATGTAACCTGTCCAACGAATAGAGAAATCGTCATCTGTAACACCTGTTCCCGGAGACCAGGGCCAGTCAAATTCTAACTGATTGTCAATACGAGTCAATACTGGAGCTCCTTCTACATTTCTGTTATTGAAATATTCTCCTTTTAATCCGTTTTGAGATTCATCCGGAGTAAATAAATATTTAGACGGAATGATTTGTCCTTTTACAATCAGCGGTACACCTTCTTCATAAACAACATTAGCCGTTTTTCCAACCAATTGCTGCACACCTTCGAAAACTGTCATTCCAACACTGTTTTTAGGAGCATAACCTCCAAGTCTTGAAGCATTTGCATTGGGTCCGATAACGGCAATATTTGTAAGATTTTTGCTTAATGGCAAAATAGTATTGTCATTTTTCAATAAAACCATCGATTTCTGAGCCGCTTCTAAAGCAACAGCCTGGTTTTCTTTGGTATGAAAACGCTCTTTAATCAGATTTTTATCGGTGTACGGATTTTCAAATAATCCTAATAAAAATTTCAATCTTAAAACTGCTCCGGCAGCGCGGTCAATCTGCTCCATTGTCAGTTTCTTTTCATTTACTAATTCTACAATAGTATTTTGCCAAAATTCGTTTGTGAAATCGTAAAACTGCATATCAACTCCTGCAGAAACTGCTTCTCTGATACTTTCTTTTGGAGAATCAGAAACTTTATGAGTGGTTTGAATGTATTTAATAGCTCCTAAATCTGAAACTACAATTCCTCTGAAACCCCATTCCTTTCTTAAAACATCTGTCAATAACCAGTGATTTGCAGCACAAGGAATTCCATCTAACTCAGAATAGGCACACATGGTTCCTAAAGCACCGCCTTTCATAAATGCTTTTTGGAAAGAAGGTAAATGATCTTCTCTCGCTGAACGTTCTCCCACTAAAATTGGAGAAGAATTTCCTCCCGCTTGTGGAATACCGTGAACAGCAAAGTGTTTTGGTTCTGCAATAATAGAACGATCCGATTTTAAATCATCTCCTTGTAATCCTTTGATGAATGCCAAACCGATTTCGCTGTTTAAGAAAGCATCTTCTCCGAAAGTTTCTGCAACTCTTCCCCAGCGTGGTTCACGTCCTAAATCTAAATTCGGGCCTAAGCCAAAATGTACACCGTGTGCTCTTGCTTCTGTAGCGATTACTTTTCCAACCTTATCTATTATTTTTGTGTCCCAAGTAGCTCCAAGTCCAATATTCATTGGAAAAGCCGTACTTCCTTCATCCAAATAACCATGAAGCATCTCGCACATAATTAAAGCAGGAATTCCCCAACGGTTTCCTTTAATAATCTCAGATTGAAGATCGTTAATCATTTTTGCCGAACGCGGATAAATGTCATGAATAGCTCCAATTCCTAATTTACCGATTTTAGCAGTCGATTTAGATTTAGAAAAATTCTCTTCATCTTTAAAAAATTCGCCTTTGTACATATCCATTTGGCGTACCTTCTCTTCAAGTGTCATTCTGCTTAACAAGTCTTTTACCCTGTCTTCTACCGGCATTTTTGCATCCTGATACGGGTATTTTTTCTGTGCATAGTTCTGGTTAAAAAAACCTACAGCCATTACGAGAATAATGGCTGTCTTTTTAATTCTTACTTGTAACATAGTGGTGTGTTTTTAATTTTGAATCACTTTTAGCATTGTTCCATTCACAAAATCGTCATGCGAAATAAAAAAGCTGTTAAGTGATTTTCCGTTTAGTTCAATCGAATTGATTTTTCCGTCATTATTGATTTGTCTTTCAATTACAATGCTTTCTTTTTTATAATATCTTGGATCTAATTTGATCGTTATTCTATGAAACAATGGTGCTGTGATGGTATAAATTGGGTCACCCGGAGAAATTGGATAAATTCCCATCATCGAATATACCAGCCAGGCAGACATTGTTCCTGTATCATCATTTCCGGGTAATCCTTTTGGTTTGTTTTGGAAATATTCTTTCACCAATTTTTTTACCATTTCCTGACTTTTCCATTCTTCTCCTTTTATATAATTGAATAAATAAGGATAAGCAATATCCGGCTCGTTTGCCATATCAAATTGTTTGGTGTCAAAAACCTTTTGCAACTGATCTGAAAAAGGTTTATCACCGCCCATAAGTTTGATTAATCCTCTAATATCATGTGGCACCATAAAAGCATATTGCCATGCATTGCCTTCAATAAAACCAACATTTTCCTGAAAATTAGATCCCGATTCAGGATCAAAAGGTTCATACCATTTTCCGTTAGCTGTTATTGGCCTAAGTAATTTTAAATCTTTATCATATAATTTTCGGTAGGATAATGAACGCTTCGTAAAACGCTTATAATCTTCTTTTTCGCCTAAAGCTTTTGCTAAAAGTGAAATCGCATAATCTGAAGTATTATATTCCAGTGTTGTAGAAACGGGACCGCGATAATTTGTTGATACATATCCTTTTTCGATATATTCTTTAAGTCCAGGACGCAACGGATTCTTTTCAATTTGATCAGCACCTTTTAACATGGCATAGTAGGCTTTGTAAAAATCAAAATCCTGAATTCCTTTTAAACACGCGTCAACTATCACTATACTTGCGGGATCTCCTACCATGGTGAATGTTTCTGTAGAATTTAATTCCCATTTTGGCAGCCAGCCGTTTTCATCATACATTTCCAACATACTTTTTATCATATCCGATTGTTGCTTAGGATAAACCAAAGATGTTAACGGATGCATATTTCGATAGGTATCCCACAATGAAAACGTGGTATAACGAGTGCCTTCGGTTTTTGCAATCTTACTTCTTTTTATCACCGGATATTCTCCATTGACATCGTTTAAAGTATTTGGATGAATTAAAGTATGGTACAATGCCGTATAAAAAATCGTATTCTCATCTTTTGAACCTCCTTCAACCAAAATTTTAGAAAGCTCATCATTCCACTCCTTATAAGTGTCATTATAAACGGTTTCGAACGATTTATTTCCGGTTTCTTTTTCTAAGTTCTCACGGGCATTTGCAATGCTTACATACGAAATTCCAATTTTAACCTCAACGGTTTCCTGCTTATCAAATTTATACGTAAAATAAGTTCCAATGCTGTCACCAACAACCGTTTTGATGCTATTATCCATCATTCTGGTTTTGCCATTATACGTCATCCATTGTGCTTCTGTGCCTTCGTATTTTGATGGCTTTTTCCAAACACCGAATTTGTGTGCGGGTTTCGAAAATTTTGCCACAAAATAAACTGGGTAGGCATCTTCCGGACTGTTATAACAAAATGAACCAACGCTTCGCATTCCTTCAATTTCTGTTGGCGAAACCACTTTTACCATCGCGCCTTCTTCATTGGTTAAACCTAAGCCAAGATTCAGTAAAATATTAGATTGTCCTTTTGGAAAAGTAAATTTGCTGACCCCCACTCTTTTTGATGCCGTAAACTCTGCTTTTATATTGTATTTGTCAATGTCTACGCTATAATACGCCGCTTTTGCTACTTCATTTTTATAAGTTGAACCGTATTTTAAATGATTGGTTTCGACAGCTCCCGTTGTTGGCATTAATATTAAAACGCCTAATTCAGGACAGCCCACACCGCTTATATTAACCTGACTAAATCCGGTTAAAAAAGTATTTTCGTTTACATACGGATTAGAAAGCCACTGACTGTCTTTTTCTAATTTATTTTGTTTTCCCGCAACATTAAACGGACTAATACTCGCCACCCCTCGTGGTGCAATTGGTCCGGGAAAAGTGGCTCCATAGTTTGAAGTTCCGATAAATGGATTTACAAAATCTGCGGGTTCTTTCTGTGCAAAAATAAGGATGCTAAAAAACAGCATATACAAAATACATGCTGTTTTTGATATTATTTTTTTTGATATTGAAAACATACTTTTATCTGTTAAATAGCTTCCATTTTTAAAGTCCAGGCTTCTTTACATGGTAAATTATTTCTTAAGTTTTCCGGAATAACTACTTTAAATCCGTTTCCTTCTTTTGTCCATTTTAAAGAAGTTTTAGAACCTAACATTGTAATTTTTGTTCCTTTTTTAGGGCTGATAGATTTTACTGTAACTTGAGCAGGAATTTTATCTTCTCCTTCTTTTGCTAAGTAAAATGCAAATACATTTCCTGCCTTATTTTGTGTAAAACAAATGTTATCTTCTTTGTAAGGCTCGATTGGTTTGGTGTTGTAAATCGCTGTGCTGTTTACTTTCATCCAATCTCCGTAGGCTTGTAATAAATCGTAAGCCCCTTTGTCCCATTCTCCTTCCGGACCAGGAGCAATATTCAATAATAAGTTACCGCCTTTTGCTACAATATCGACTAACATATGAATTCCTTGTCTTCCGGTCATGTATTCAGCACCTGGCGAATAAGACCACCCGCCACCCGCGGGAATACAAGACTCCCAAGGGTAAGGCAGCGTTTTAGCAGGAACACGTCCTTCCGGAGTTAAGTAGTTTTGGTTTTTACCATGAACTGCTCTGTCAACAACAATTAATCCCGGTTGTTTTGCACGCGCTTTTACAACCAATTCATCCATTTTTGGATCCTGATTTACTACTCTGTGTTTGATGAAACCATTTTTAGATTCGTTTTCTGTAAACTTCTCGTCATAGTTTTCTTTGATGTTCACCTGATCTCTTTTTCTAACCCAACCTCCGTCAAGCCATAAAATGTCTACTTTTCCATAGTTGGTTAAAATTTCTAAGATTTGGTTGTGCGTGAAATCAACATATTTTTGCCATTTTTCAGGGTATAAAGACGGATCGTAGTTTACGTTTCTGTCGAAAGGAGGGAAATAAGGATCCCAATAGTTTTCGTTGTGCCAGTCTGGTTTAGAAAAATAAGCTCCAGTTGAAATACCTTCACCTCTAAAAGAGTTGAAAATTTCTTTTAAAACATCTGCTTTTGGGTTGGTATGAAAAGGAACGTCTTTACTAGTTATCTTGTAATCAGAGTATTTAGTATCATACATATTAAATCCGTCATGGTGTTTTGTAGTGAAAACCATGTACTTCATTCCCGCATATTTAGCTGCTTTAGCCCATTTTGCAGGATCGAATTTCACAGGATTAAATGTTTTTCTTAATCCTTCATAATCTTTAATATAATCATTATAATTAGACGGATTACTTCCTTTTTTACGTTCACACCAGCCGTAATCTTCAGGGCAGATAGACCAAGACTCTACAATTCCCCATTGGCTGTAAGTCCCCCAGTGCATTAGCAGACCAAATTTTTTGCCTTGCCATTCGTCTAAGTTCTTCAACACTAACGGATCTGTTTCCGGTACGTATCTTTCATCTTCATAAATAGCCTGAGCGAAAATCTGAGCTGAAAATAAAAGGGCGATTATGAATATTCCTTTTTTCATCTTTATCTGTTTATTGCGTTTTATTTATTCTTTTGTTTTTTCGTTTAGTTTATCAAGTATAGGTTGATCTGTAAAAATTAATTCTTTTTGGGTATTTTCATTAAGCTGCTCGAATACAACAAAATTATTTGCACCAGTTTTCAACCAACAGCCTGGCACATAAAGCGTTTGCTGCGGTCCTACTTTCCAGTAGCGTCCAAGATTGTGTCCGTTGACAAATACAATTCCTTTTCCCCAATTGGTCATATCAAGAAAAGTATCGGCTGGTTTGTCTATGTTTACTGTAGATTCATATAAAACTGGACGTCCAGGTTTTATCGTTTCATTTTTAAGAACTGGAACTTCGCTCATCGGCATTTTATACATTTCCCATCCACCGCTAATTTCATATTCATTAATGAAAACCGGAGAAATAATACCTTTCGTATTATGTACTATTTCGGCTCCGTAATTAATACGCCCCATATTTTCAACTAAAATTTCTAAAATACCGTTAAAAGGAATAGAAACTGTCAACTCGTAATTTTTGAAAACTCTATTCAATTCACCCGCTTTAACTCCGTTTACATAAACTGTAGCAAAGTCTCTCAATCCCTCTATTTTTAATTTGCCTGAAATTGGCTGTGTAAATCGTTTACGATATAAAACATATCCATTTCCCTGACCTAATTTTTCAAATGTTAATGGCTGGTCATTGACAACAGCTTTTTCTTTTTTGATCCAGCTTAAAACATCCATACTCGATTTGATAAGCTGATTAGGATATTTTGTAACTGGTATTTTCTCTGGAATCGGTGCTAATTTTGTCTTAGAATACTTTTGCATTACTTCACGAATAGCCATGAATTTTAGTGTTGCCCAACCTGCTTCGCTAATAGGAGCATCATAATCATAGCTTGTAATGTCCGGCTGAATATCACTTTCTTCATTATAATTTGCTCCAGAGGTAAATCCGAAATTAGTACCACCGTGCACCATATAATAATTAAAAGAAACACCTGCATCAAGGTAGTTTTTAGTTTGACTTGCAATCTCCTCAGATCCAATTTTAATAAATGGTTCTGCCCAATGATCCAGCCAGCCAGAATAAAACTCTGCAACCATGTAAGGTCCCTGCCCTTTATGGTATTTATCAACTTGTTTTTTTAAATTCTCTATATTTGATTCTCCATTTGCAGTCGGTAATACGCCTTCAACAGCACCGCCTTCAAACAACCAAGTACCGTCAGAAGTAAAAAAAGGCTCTGGAAACCCAGTTTCTTTAAGCATATTGTAAATTGCAGTTTTGTATGCTTTATGATCTTCAGCACTAATATCGGTTCTTTGAGAAACATAAGAACCAAATTCATTTTCTGCCTGAACCATAATAATTGGTCCTCCCTGATTAGCAAAATTTCCTTTTACCACTGCATACAAATGTTCCAGATACGTTTTGCAAGCTTCCAAAAATGCTTTGTTATTGGTACGAATTACTAAATCTGGATTATTTTGCAACCACCAAGGGTAGCCTCCAAATTCCCATTCCCCACATGCATACGGACCTGGCCTAAGAATCACATATAATCCTTCACTTTTAGCGATACGTAAAAACTCAGCTAAATCTTTATTTCCTGTTTTAAAATCCCATACACCTGGCTCTATTTCGTGGTAATTCCAAAACACATAAGTCGCCACGGTATTCAATCCCATAGCTTTAAGCATTTGCAATCGATGTCTCCAATACTCTTTAGGAATACGCTCATAGTGCATTTCTCCTGAATGTATTTTTATAATTTTCCCATCTTTTTGAAATTCTCCATTAGATATAGAAAATCCTTTGGTTTGCGCCGTAGTAAAAAACGGCATCAAGCAAATCAATAATACTCCGAGCTTAAATAATATCTT
The DNA here is from genome assembly GCF_903819435.1 of Flavobacterium salmonis. Classification (GTDB taxonomy): domain Bacteria; phylum Bacteroidota; class Bacteroidia; order Flavobacteriales; family Flavobacteriaceae; genus Flavobacterium; species Flavobacterium chungangense. The sequence continues at coordinate 122,305 of NZ_CAIJDP010000071.1, forward strand.
ATTCATTTTTTTTTTCAGATTATAAATTTATAAACTTAAAAAATTGCAATCTTAAAGTAGTAAACGACTTAAATAATCAAATACTACAGAGAGTTATTCTTTAATAATTCTACTTTATAAAACTATTGAGGCAATAGTTAAAGATTAATTCACCACAATCTCATCTACAAACAGCCAAGAACTTTCTCCTTTTGGACTTTTCTTTAAGTTGCCAGCGATAACTTTTACAAAGCGTGCATTTTGTTTTTGAAAGTTGATTTTAAAATCCTTCAATTCCGGAACTGCATTTACAGCATACGGACGTGTTATTTTTCCAACTTGTCTGTAATTAAATCCGTCGTCAGAAATGAATACTTTTACTTCAATTGGGAAATTAACTCCTGCGCCTTGACTTTCTAAAGCACCAACACTTACCTGCTCTATACTTTCAACTTTTTCAAGGTCAATTACCAATTCCATATCGTTAACCAACCAAGCTTGCCATTGTCCGTCATGGAAATTTTTGCTTCCGCGAATCGTGTTGACCATTGTGTTCGCATCTCCTTTGTAATTCGAATTGTAAGGTGTTAAGTATTTCACTTTTTTCGCAAATCCTTTATGAAAAACAAGGGTATCAGTATACGTTTTTCCTACTGGTTTGTCATCTTGAAATAAAGAAGCTTTTAAAACAGTCGTTTCTTTGATTTCAATTGGAGCAGTATATTTTACAGCATGATGATCGATGCTTTTATCTCCTAAAACGTAACGGATATCTGGATTAGGAAACTCGTTTTTCAATTCTACTTTGATTTGTTTATTAGCCAAATCTGCTGTAGAAGAAGCAGTAACCAAATAAGCACTTTTCGCATAATTTATTCCTAAATAATCGTAACGTTTGAATAATGAAAATAATCTCGTTGTAAAATCATTCCAATTGCGTTTCTCTTTCGGACTCCATAAAGTTTCTGATAAAGCTGCCAATCTCGGGAAAATCATGTATTCAGAATCTTTTGGTAATGCTAAATGTTCTGCCCATAAATTCGCTTGTCCTCCTAAAACATGTGCTGCTTCCTGAGGTGTCATTGTTGCAACTACAGGATCAAATTTATACACTTCGCTTAACGGATTATAAGCATCAAAAGCTAAAGGTTCTTCGTTTTGCGGTCCTTGGTAAAAGTTGAAATAACAAGGTGTTTCTGGAGTCATAATCACATCGTGACCTTGATCTGCTGCTTCGATGCCGCCTTTCATTCCTCTCCAGCTCATTACCGTTGCATCTGGAGCCAAACCACCTTCTAAAATTTCATCCCAGCCAATTACTCTTTTTCCTTTTGAATTGATGTATTTTTCCATTCGTTTTACAAAATAACTTTGTAATTCTTCTACGCTTTTAAGGTTATTGTCTTTGATTCTTTTCTGGCAGTGCGGACATTTTGCCCAATTGGTTTTAGTAGCTTCGTCTCCGCCAATATGAATATACTTTGAAGGGAAAATCGTAATTACTTCGTCAATTACATTTTTTAAAAACTCAAACGTCGTTTCTTTTCCTGCACAATAAATATCTGTAATTGGCCATAATCCGCCTGACGGAACACCAATTTTCTGATCAAAACATGCCAGTTCAGGATACGAGGCAATAGCACTGCTTACGTGTGCCGGCATTTCGATTTCCGGGATTACTTCAATGTTTTTTGATTCGGCATATTTTACAATTTCTTTTAACTCTTCCTGAGTAAAAAAGCCTCCGTACGTTCCTTTTTGATCTGCTGTTACCGGAAGTCTTGCATTCCAGGATAAGTTTTCCTGATCTACTCTCCAAGCGCCAACTTCAGTTAGTTTTGGATATTTTTTAATTTCGATTCTCCAGCCTTGATCATCAACTAAATGCAAATGCAAAACATTCATTTTGTGCATTGCCAAACGATCGATTGTAGCCAGAATGTAATTTTTATCAAAGAAATGACGTGATAAATCCAGCATTAAACCTCTCCATTTAAAACGAGGTTCGTCTGTTATGGTCAAACTTGGAATTTCCCATTTTGCAGTAGAAATCGCAAATTTACTTTCAATTGCTTCAGGAAGTAATTGTCTTATACTTTCTAAACCATACATAAAACCTACATTTCCTTTAGCAGCAATAACAATGCTCGTCGGATTTACATCTAAAACGTAAGCTTCATTTTTTAAGTTCGGATCAACTTTAAACTGAACAAAATTGCTTACTGGCGCTTTTGTTGTCGTTTCTGGTTTCCATCCTGCAGCAACTTCAAATTTAGAAGCCAAAGCATTTGCGGCATCTTTTTGGAAATCACCGTTTACTACAAATTTTGTATCTTTTGTAAATTCAAAAACACCAGTTTTAATAAGAGTCTGACTCGGTTTTGGAATGATACGAATATCATTTTCCGTGTAAACTTTCTGCGCGTTAGCCGAGAAAATTGAAGTGATTAGGGTTAATAGGAATAGTACTTTTTTCATTCTTTGTTTTTTGGGTTCTCTATGCTATTATTTCTTAAACACATATAGACATAGTTTTTTAAAGCTTAGAAAGGCGTTACACTATGCATGAATGCACATAGAAACTGGTTTTATTTTTATGTTTTGAAGTTTTTGACTTCAGTTTGTCATTTCGACGAAGGAGACCCGAGCGATATCGAACAGACGAAGTAAATCTTCGTTAGTAGCTCCTCAACGTAACTCGTCAATCTTTGTAGAGTTTCTTGCGGAGATTTCTCCTTCGTCGAAATGACAAATATTGCGTATATTCCAATCTGTGTCGAATCCCGAGTATGATTCCTCGTTCCTCGGAATAACAAAACTTTGTCACAATTATTTATCCCACGACATTTTAAATTTTGCATCCTCCATTCTGTGACCTTTTTCATCATCTGAAACGGCGAAATTAAATCCTGATCTTAAACTGTAACCTGCGTATTCACCATTTTTATTCAAAGCAATAAAACCAACCTGCAGGTATTCCATGTCTTTGTGGTTTTTATGTTTGTTGTAAATACGCTCTGTAATTTCTTTACAGGCATCGTAAGGCGATTTTCCCTGACGCATTAATTCGACCACCATTGCGCTTCCGGCAGTTCTGATAACGGCTTCCCCTAAACCCGTTGCTGCAGCCGCTCCTACTTCATTATCCAGAAAAAGCCCCGCGCCGATTATTGGGGAGTCACCGACGCGGCCGTGCATTTTCCAGGCGGCGCCGCTTGTTGTACAGCCTCCGGCAAGATTTCCATCCTGATCTAACATTAGCATGCTTATGGTATCGTGATTTTCTATATTGATAACGGGTTTATATTTAGAATCTTCCAGCCATTTTTTCCAGTCTTTTTCAGATTCGGGAGTTAAAAGATTTTCTTCTTTAAATCCTTCTGAAAGAGCAAATTGTAAAGCACCTTGTCCGGCCAGCATTACGTGTGGTGTATTTTGCAATACTCTTTTTGCTACAGAAATTGGATGCATGATTCCTTGTAAAAAACACACAGAACCGCAATTGCTGTTGTGATCCATAATACAGGCATCCAGCGTCACTTTTCCTTCCCGATCCGGATATCCTCCATAACCAACACTGCGTACAGTCGGATCGGCTTCAGGAATTTTCATTCCGGCCTCAATAGCATCTAAGGCTGGTTTTCCGTCTTTTAATTGTTTCCAGGTTTCTTTGTTTGCCGGTAAACCATGATTCCATGTCGAAATTACAATTGGCTTTTTTTGTTTTTTTGAAGGAAATTCTAACGCACCTTCTTTTTCATCTTCATTCTCTGCAAATCCGCTAAGGCCAATAACAGAACTTACGGCTGCTGCACCTAAAGCTGCTTTTTTGATAAAATCTCTTCTATTTGACATGCTTTTTATTTTTATTGAAATCCTGAAAATATTATTTTAAACTTGCTTTTGTTTCTTTAATGGTCTTTAAATAACTATCAGACAATGCATTTCCGTCGAAGAAAGTAACTCCAATGGCTCCGTTTTCTTTTGCCAGTAAAATAGCTTCTTTAAGTTCCTTATCATTTTTCAATCCCGGAATATAAATTCCTGTATTAATTTTTGTTTTTTTATGCTCTAAATCAGTAACGCCCTGTTTTGTAGCGTAACCTACCCAGTCAATTTCTTCATCATAAAAACTATGATAAATCATAGGATAAACCTCATCGATATTCCATTTATCCCAACGCTGGCGTACCATGTGATCTGCCATTTCCGGATAAGGAAAAACGGCAGCAGTTAATTGTTTGTTGTGTTGGTGTGCAATTTTATACGCATCGTCAACAACGTTTTTTATAGCATTGAGTCTGAAGTTTTTCCACTCCATATCAATGGAAGTATTATGGCTCTCTTTTGGATTTTTATGATGTATTTTTTCAAATGCTTTTACACATTCATCACAATAACAAAAGTCAAATTGAGGTAACTCTACATCCTGAACCAGATTGTATTTTGGCAATAAACTAATTGGTAAAAAGATATCCGGAAAGCGGATATAATCTAAGTGAACACTTTCTATTCCTTCAACTTTTGCCAGTTCTTCGACTAAATGTAAAACGTGGTTTCTAGATTCTTTTCTTGTAGGACAAAGCCATTGGTAGTAATCGACATAAGGGCGGTTATCAAAACAGGATTTACCTTCTTTGCTCACCTGATACCATTCCGGATGCTGCAATGCAACTGAATCTCCGGGTCTGTTCATCGCCATAATCCAGGCGTGAACTTTTAGACCTTCTTTTGTAGCTAAAGGTACTATTCTTTTTAAAAGTTTTGGATCAGTTCCCGTATTGATTAATACTTCATCAATTCCTCCATCTTTATATTTTTTAAATTCTTTTGTATAGTCTGCATCAGATTTTTTAGCATCTGCCGTTGTCCAGACTCCAAATTTAAAAGTGGTTTGTTCTTCTTTTTTTGCACATGAAAAAATACTAAGTGCCAATAAAAAAAGTAATAGTTTTGGTAGTTTCATACTTAATTTCTTTGTTTTGTTAGACTTGCACTTTGGTACAGTTTGTTTAATAATTCCTGATTATTGTCTAAACTATATTCCCAAAACATAGCACCGCCTAATTTTTTCTGTTTAATAAATGCTGTCTTTAAAGCAATTTCTTTTGGAGTTTCATAAGAAATAAAAATATTGTCCTGGGCATTCCATAAATAAGATGCTTTTGCCGAATCATCATATAATTCCTGAAATTTTCCTGATTTTAATGCTGCCGCAATTTCCCAGGATGCCACAATAGCACTTCCTGTTAAGGCTGACTGGTATAACCCATTATTTTCGGGTGTTACTTTTTCCCACTTTCTTCCATAAAAAGGGATTCCTAAAATAAGCTTGTGAGCAGGCACCCCTTCTTTTAAGAATGCATCTACCGACTCACTAATACTGTTCCCTCCAAATTTTTCTTCTTTTGAAGGATATAAATTAGCGTGATGTCCTGTTTGATAAAACCAGCCATTGTAAAAATCGTAACACATCAGATTTATAAAATCAAGATATTGATGTGCTTCTTTCAAATCAGTATGGTTAACATATTCCTGATCCGCTGCTGCTGCAATAGTGAGCAAATAATGCTGATTATCTATTTTAGTCTGAATTTCTAATTGCTTGCGCAATTCGCCCAATAATAACGTAAAATTTTCTTTGTCTGAAGGTCTGAAAATATTATCCTCTGCGCGTTGTCCGGGAAATTCCCAGTCGATATCAATTCCGTCAAAGTTGTAAGATTTCATTAGTTTTACAGCGCTTTTAGCAAATTTTTCTCTTGATTGGGCATAAGCTGCTATATTTGAAAACTGATCTGACCAAACCCAGCCGCCAATAGAATACACTATTTTTAAACCGGGATTTTGCTTTTTAAGTGCCATTACGCTTTCTATTTTCGCTTTATCAGTAGCCAGCTCAAACTGAACATTACCATCAACAATATTAGCAAAGGCATAATTAAGGTGAGTCAACTTGCGCGCATCAATTTTTGCGGGATCAAAATTCTCATACCCGGCAACGTATCCAATTATTTTAAAATCCTCTTTGGGTTGATTTTGTTTTCTTTCTAATGAAGAACAAGCAAAAAACACACTGATAATCAGGACTGAAAAAAGGGATTTAATTACCATATTATGTTGTTTAAAATGAATCATTACTGATAAATTGCCTAATTATTTTTACTTTAAAAACTGACCGTCTTCTTTTATGGTAAATGTTTGGTTTGAAAAAGGACTTTTTACCAAAATATTATATCCCGAAGAATGATTTTCTAAGATAGGTTTTAAAACTTTACCATCGACTTTGATTGTTTCTTTCGTTAAATCCGTTAATGTTTTTGCCCAGACTTTATTTTTTTGATAATATTCTTTTTGAGTCCGATATAAATAATAGAGCTCCCATTTTACTTTTTCGTCCTGCGGAATTGTAAAAGTGTCTTTTTCCTCTTTCGAAGAAAAATAAACATATCCCCATTTTTCAGGTTCATGCATATTAATTACGCCCATTGGCGACCAGACCCAGTTGTACTCAGGCAGAAATTTTCCGTCAGCATCTTTTTTGCGTTCGTATTTACCATCAACAAGTGAATGCTGCCAGTTTACTCTTGAAAAATTAACGCGCCAGAATTTATCTGCCGGCACATTATTTTCGTTGTAAGATTTTTTATAAGATGCCCAGGGAATTGCCATTTCTAAAACCCATCCTTCATCAGTATCATTTGGGTTATTAAGCGTTCCGCTGATTTTTACCGCTGATTTCAGACCCGGAATATTCCAGTCGTTTAAAACAACATTATCATTTTCTCTGTAAGGTTTTGATAAAAACAGGTCCCAGGCTGTATTTAATGCATTTATCTCTAATTCATAATAATTAAAAGTGTCGCCGTCGGGATCAATAAAAACTTCAAAATCGTTGTTGTAAAAAATAATGGTATCACGTTGTTTTAAATTTGCCCAAACATTCGGTTCATCAATTTTTGCTAAAATATAAAAATTGGTTTCATCCCAGAGCATTTTAACTTTTGTTGCATATTTTGGTTTAATATTGTTTTCGATATCTTCGAAAAGAGCTGTCCAGTCTGCATTTTTCCAAGCCGGATCTGATTCATCTCCGTCAATCAGAATTGGGTTTGCAATTTTATTCGCTGTATAGGTTTTAGGCACAATAGTATTTTTCTTCGATTGTGATAACACAGCAATCGAAGAAAAAACTAAAACAATTGTTAACCATTGATTTTTTAAAAACATGCTTATTTTTTTATAAACTATTATCTTTTGTAAACTGAATCACTTCGCTCAATTTTCCAAAAGCTATTGCTACTGCCGTATCTGCTGCACCATAATAAACGGTTAATTTATCCTCTTCAGTATCATGCAAAGCTGCACATGGGAAAACTACATTTGGAACATCTCCAACCATTTCATAAATCTCTGCCGGTCCTAATAAATAGGGCTGTGTTCTGTATTTTACCTGATCCGGTGAATCTACATCTAAAAGTGCTGATCCCATTGCATAACGAAAACCGTTGCAGGTATTGATAACGCCGTGATAAATCATCAACCATCCTTCGTTGGTTAAAATAGGGATTGGCCCTGCCCCAACTTTTGTACACTGCCAGGCACTGTCTTCAAAAGGAGTTGGTTTCATAACTAATCTGTGCTCACCCCAGTATTTCATATCCGGACTGTAGCTAATCCAGATATCTCCAAAAGGCGTATGTCCGTTATCACTCGGTCGGCTTAACATGGCGTATTTTCCGTTTATTTTTTGTGGAAATAAAACACCGTTTCTGTTGAATGGCAGAAAGGCATTTTCGCACTGAAAAAATTCTTTAAAATCAAAAGTATATCCAATTCCGATTGTTGGGCCATTATAGCCATTACACCAGGTAATCCAGTAACGATCTTCTATAAAAACAACACGCGGATCGTATTTATAAGCAGATTCGATCATTTCCGTATTACCGGACTGCATTACAATTGGTTCATGATTAATATCCCAATCGATTCCGTTTTTACTAAATCCGGCAAAAATATTCATTTGAACCGCTTTGTTATCACATCTGAAAACTCCCGCAAATCCATCTCCAAAAGGAACAACGGCACTATTAAAAATACTGTTTGATGATGGAATCGCATATCTGTCGATAATTGGATTTTCAGAATATCTCCACATTACATCTTTACTGTTTTCGGGTCTGTCTTGCCATGGAATTGTGCTCATGCTCTCTTTCTTTATTATTATAGTTGTTTTTTTATTTTTAAGCTTTATCAGTCATTCACAATCCTATCATTGCGAGGAACGAAGAAGCTCCTCATAATTATTCGCCAATCTTTGTCGAGTTAGGCGTGTGATTTCTCCTCTGTCGAAATGACAAATTAGACGTTTAAAACTTTGACAAAGCTGTCCTGTGTTTTATATTTTCTAATTGACTAATTATCCTATTTTCTAATTATCTAATTCTCTAATCTTCTATTCTACGAACTTTATCCAACCATGTAAATTTCAATATCGTTGTTGTCACTAAAAATACCACTAATGCTGTAATCGCTTTTGGATAATCTCTGATGATAAAAAATATCGGAAGCAAAATCATACTCGACTGCCATACAATTCCGATAGCACAATTCATCATATCTCTCCAGAAATCATTGTTTTTTTCGAAAGCCAGATCTTCGGCTTTTAACAATTTATAAACCGGACTCCAGAATCCCCACGGTCTTACGTTTGAATAAAAGGATTTTAAAACTTCCATATCTGTTGGTTTGCTCAAATATGTTCCTAAGAGACAACCTAAAATTGAGAATCCAAATATTAATGGGAACAGGTAAATAGCTTGTACTTGTGCTAAATCATATAAAAATGATCCTTCTGACAAGCCTCCTTTAGCCTGACCTAAAGCAAATTGCAAAGAAGCTACGATTAATCCGGCGAACATTCCCCAGAAATAACCCCAGCCGTTAAAACGCCACCAAATCCATTTCAGAAAGTTTGCCGCTACGTAACCTCCGTATAATGCACTTGTAATCCATAAAGTCAATGAATTGATTGAATCTGCAAAGAATCCCATAAAAACGCCTAAACCAACAACAAGGAAAGACGAAATCTGACTTACTTTGATATAATGTGCATTTGTTGCTACCGGTTTGAAGTATTTTTTGTAAATATCATTTACGATATACGCTGGTCCTGCATTTACGAATGCAGAGAATCCTGACATAAAAGCGGCTAATAAACCTGCCAGTAAAATACCTTTGATTCCAACGGGAATATATAAATTAACGACTTTTGGCATCAATAATTCTAAATCGGCTCCGGTTAATCCTGTGTTTGCATTTAATTCAGGTGCTAAGTTTACCAAAGCGATTACCACGATTCCGGTGATTAATAAATATCTCGGGATGAATAAAATCAGGTTGGTAAAACCACTCATATAAGCGGCTTCTTTGACTGATTTGGTTGAAAGAACCCTTTGTAAATCATAACTAGGCGTTGGCCCTGCAACACTCGCAAAGAAACCTTTGAATAAGGTCATTCCGATGAAAGCGCCAAACATTTTGTACCCCTCTGAATCAATTAAATTATTGAAGGTTTGAAATTTATCTGTCCATTGGGTTTCAAACTGCCATCCGAAAAAGACATTTTTCCATTCCTCTGTAATAACTGCATTAATCTGAATATCTGTATAATTAATGAAGGCATAACCTGCGATTAAAACTCCGGCTATAATCATAATTAAATATTGTACAACTTCTGTTGCGACTACTGAGAACATTCCGCCTTTTACGGTATAAATTGTCGTTAAAAAAATGATTAACAAGGCATAAGAACGCTCTGATGTCAATAAAATCATATCACCGTAGTGAAGCGTCAAATCCCAAGGAAGGATGATGGTTACAAATTTTCCGATTCCTTCGAAGAAATACGCAATGAAACCAATTGTTGAGATAATGGCAAAAATAGCTACAATAATATGAGATGCTTTTCCGGCTCTGTCGCTTCCAAAACGAGTCAGAATCCATTCAGAACCCGTCATAACTTTTGATCTTCTGATCCAGACGGCAAGGAACATCATGACGAAAATCTGGTTCCATATCGGCCACAGCCACATAAACATAAAGCTTTTTACGCCGTACAGAAATAAAACTCCAATCATCCATGAGGTTCCCGAAACATCAAACATTCCGGATCCATTACTAAGACCCAGAAAGTACCATTTGATTGTTTTACCTCCGAGGAAATAATCGTCTAATCCTTTTGATGCTTTTCTTGAAATCCAAATTCCTATACCTACCGAGAGCAGAATATAAGCTACGATGATTGATACGTCAATAATATCCATTAATTTTGTGTTGTTAGGTTAGTTTTGTTTTATGTATTTATTTTTGGATTCCCCAGTTTGTATTTGGCTGTGCTCCCATTACAAAATGTAAAGTCCCTCCTTTTAAAATCTGTTGATGTTTGATTGCTGTTTGATTGAATTCAACTCCGTTTAAAGTTGCTGACTGGATGTAAAAATTTTTATCTGAAACATTTTCGGCTTCAATTACGAACGTTTTGCCTCCTTCAAGATTGATGGTTGCTTTTTCGAAAATCGGGCTTCCAATTTCATATTCGCCTGAAGCAGGGTTCATTGGATACAATCCCATTGAACTGAAAACGTACCAGGCCGACATTTGTCCGCAGTCTTCGTTACCGCTTAATCCGTTTGGTGTTGTGTTGTATTGCGTATCTAAAATATGACGAACCCAATATTGCGTTCTCCATGGCTGACCTGCCGCATTAAACATATAAGCAATGTGGTGGCTTGGTTCGTTTCCGTGTGCATACTGGCCAATTAATCCAGATATATCTGCCGAAACATTGTTTCCTGTAATCTCTGAGCTCTCTGTAAACAATTGCTCTAAACGTTTGGTGAAGATTTCGTTACTTCCGTGAAGCGAAATAACATCCTTCAAATTATGAGGTACGAACCAACTGTGCTGCCATGCATTTCCTTCGGTATAATCTGTATGTTCCCTGTGGTTCGAATGTTTTGGATCGAAAGGTTCGTTCCATGATTTTCCATCTTCGGATTTTCCTCTCATGAAACCCGTTTTCGGATCAAATAAATATCGATACGCCTGAGAACGTTTTAAGAAAAACTGGTAATCTTCATTTTTTCCCAAAGCTTTCGCCATCTGTGCCACACACCAGTCATCATAAGCATATTCGAGAGTAATTGTAACCGATTCGTCTAATAAATTATAAGGAATGTAACCGTATTTTTTGTAGAAATTCAGTCCTCTTTCATCCTGCATCATGGTGGTTTTCATTGCCTCGAATGCTTTTTCGGCATCAAAACCTTTTATACCTTTTAAATACGCATCGACAATTACAGGAATAGAATGATAGCCTGTCATCGTATTGGTTTCGTTGGCGTAAAGTGTCCAGACCGGTAATATTTTTTTGGTATCGTAATACGCTAACATTGAATTTACAATGTCCGAAGCTTTCTCAGGCGCTAATAAAGTCAATAAAGGATTTTCGGCTCTAAAAGTATCCCATAGTGATAAAGTTGAATAGGCAGTATGATCTTTTGCCGTAACAATCTGATCGTCCTCTCTCCTATACTGCCCATTTTTATCACTATAGGTTACAGGCGCAACTTGTGCGTGATACATTGCGGTATAAAAAATTGTTTTTAATGAATCTACCGGTGTTTCAACTTTTATTTTGCCTAAAGCTACATTCCAAATTGAAGATGCATTTGCTTTCGTTTCATCGAAATTAACTTTTGGATCGTCTAAATTGTCTTTTGCATTTGCTACACTTACAGATGAGAGCGCTACTTTTACAAACAATTCAGTTGTGTTTTTCGGGTCGAAAAACAATTGTAACGAAGTATTTTCTCCTTCTGCTTTTTTAGCATTAACAATTTGTTTATCAGCCGTTAAAACTGATTCTGAAATAGGTTTTGAAAACTTTGCTACAAAAAACACTTTCTGGTTTAATGCCCAGCCTTTACTGTAACGGTAACCGCTTATAGTATAATCGTCTTCAATTGTAATTCCGGTTTTTAGGGCTTTATCCCAATTTATGGCAAATCCTAAATCGACAACTACGGATTGCTTGTCGTTTTTAGCAAATGTATATTTATGATAAGCTGTTCTTTGTGAAGACGTTAATACTACATTAATCTTAGGATCCTCAAGAAAAACCTGGTAAGAACCCGGTGTTGCTTTTTCGTTAACATGACTGTAAGCTGATTTATAAGGTAATTGATCTCGTGAAGTTGTTTTGAGTGTTAAATCGACTTTTTTATTGGTTGGCATGAATAAGATGTCTGCCAAATCTCCAATTCCGGTTCCGCTTAAGTGCAAATGACTGAAACCAGCCACAACAGAATCTGAATAATGATATCCGGAACACCAGTCCCAGCCCGAAATACCGTTGTCAGGACTTACCTGAAGCATTCCAAAAGGAACAGTCGCTCCCGGATACGTATGTCCATGTCCTCCAGTGCCTATGAAAGGATCAACCTGGCTTACAAAAATATCTTTCGGATTATTATTTTTGTTTACATTTATTTTACAACTTGCAACCAGAATTACAAATAAAAGACATAGTAAAAAATTCTTCATATAATACAACCTTAATTTAACTTTAAATTTAAATAAATTTGACTTTTGTTAAAACTAATTTAGACGGACAACACATAAACTTAGATAAACATCAAAAAAAGTCACAAAATGCACTTTTATTATGAATTTCAATTCTAACAAATTATATCGGATACCATTGCGTTATCATGTGTTTTTCTGGCTGACTTATTTCTTGTTTAATACTTTTAGATGGGGAAGTTATTTTAACAATTACAGCTATTCATTAAAAACAAATTTATTAGGTTTTCCTATTCATATGACTTTGTGTTATCTGAATATACTGGTTTTTATGCCTTTTTTGGTTTATCGAAAAAAATATATTCTGTATGTATTGTCTGTATTAGCAACCATTTTTTTAATGGTCGTTATTAAATTCAATCTTACCTATTTATTAATTACGCACCAAGTGTGGCCTGAAGGCCCTGAAACTATTCAAAAACTCACCCTCAATTATACCATTGACATGATGATGGGCGAATTGTATGTGATGACTTTTGTAACTGCAATTAAAATAACTTTAGATTTCAAGAAAGAACAAAAAAGAGTAACCGATTTAGAGAAATCACAACTGGAAACAGAATTGCTTTTTCTTAAATCTCAAATTTCGCCTCATTTCTTTTTTAATACACTGAATAATATTTATTCGTTATCTGTAGAAAAATCAAACAAAACCCCAAAAATTGTACTTAAACTTTCTGAACTGATGCGGTATATGCTTTACGATACGAAGGGTAAAAAACAATCTTTAGAAAATGAAATTTTATGCATCCAAAATTACCTTGATCTGGAGCGAATTAGAAATGATGAAAGACTGGAAATAAACATGGCTGTTTCCGGTGATATACACGATAAAGAAATTTCTCCGGTGATATTACTTACTTTTATTGAAAATGCCTTTAAACATGGTGTAAATAAAAACACAGGAAAGGTCAAAATTGATATAAATTTTAAAGTTAAAGAAGACTTTCTTCATTTTACAATTTCAAATCCAAAGCCCCAAATTACAGGGCATGAAGACAATTTTAACAAGTCAAGTGGTATAGGAATTGAAAATGTCAAAAAAAGACTTGAATTAGGCTATAATAAAAATGACTACAAGCTTTCTTTTAAAAATAAAAAGAATATTTTTGTCGTAAAGCTTGTGATTAAAGTCACCTAAAACAAATACTCCCCTTATTGATTTCACCTGCAAAATTATTTCGCTCAAATAACTAAGATTATAGAAATGAAAATAAATTGTTTGATTATAGACGATGAGCCATTGGCAATTAATATTATTAAAAATTACTTAGAGCCACTTGAAAATTTTGAGGTAACAAATACTTTCAGTAATCCGATTGAAGGCCTGAATTTTATTAAAAATAATAATGTCGATGTTATTTTTCTGGACATAAACATGCCCGTTCTCGATGGAATTAATTTTATAAAAAGTCTCGAAAACCCTCCTTTAATTGTAATCACAAGTGCCTATAGCCAGTTTGCAATAGAAACTTATGAACTTGACGTTTTAGATTATTTAGTGAAACCCATTGAGTTTCCAAGATTGATGAAAACGTTAAATAAAATAAGCAGGAGGATTGAGAAAAAGGACAATTCAAGTCCGGACAGCCATCCGGACAGCCCTTTTATATTCGTTAAAATTGACAAAAAGAGAATGAAGAAAATTTTCTTTAACGAAATTCTGGTGATCGAAAGCCTTAAAGACTATCTAAAAATAAACACTTTAACAGGCAAATACATAATTCACAGTACCTTGTCTGATTTTACCGATTTATTACCCGAAAAAAATTTCCTGAGAATACACCGATCATACACGATTGCAATTGACAAAATTGATGCCGTTGAAGGAAATAGTATCGAGATCGAAGGACTGAGATATGTTATTGGAAGATCATACATCGATCATGTGAAACAGCGGATTTTGAATTCTTCGATTTAATTGTCCGTCTGAGTCGAAAACTTTTATATAAAATGAAACCTTTGTCAAATGGAAATTGAGAAAGGTTTTTTCTTTTTAATTAAGGTTCAGTTTGTCATTTCGGCGTAAGGAGAAATCAGAAAATAAAAAATGCAGCCTAACCAGGGCTGCATTTTCAAAATTTGGTAACTAACTAACCAAAATAAACTACATGAAATAGTTTATTCTATTTTAAAGATTTTCTTAAAAGAAATACCTCTTGAAAGCTTCGATTGCTGAATAATCTGCCAATCCTAAAGCATGATATTTTTCTGCAGTTAATCTGTTTCTGTCTTCTGCTCTGATCCAGAATTCTCTACTGTCATCACCCTGAAACATCACACCATCTTTTTGAGACTGGTGGAAGAAAATAGCATGACGCTTTTTAAGCACCTGATCCGGACTCATTGGAACCGCCATTTCAATTTGATACGATTCCCATTCGTGCCATGCACCTCTGTACAACCAAACCCAACAGTCATCCATGAAACTTTTGTGTTTTAATCTCTTCAAAGCTTCGAATAAACTATCCAGACAAACTTTGTGCGTCCCGTGCGGATCTGCTAAATCTCCGGCTGCGTAAATTTGGTGTGGTTTGATTCTTTCGATGATATCGCACATAATCTGTATATCTGCTTCACCTAAATTATTTTTCTTTACCGTTCCTGTTTCATAAAATGGAAGGTCAAGGAAGTTTACATTAGAATCCGGGACACTTAAATATCTGGTTGCTCCTAAAGATTCACTTCTTCTGATCAAACCTTTCAGTTTTCTCACTTCGACTAAATCAATATCGTTGCTGTTTTTATTTTTTAAAAAGTTGATAATAGTTTCAGCTTCAGCAGAATCAGGATTTAATGCTTTTGTAATTTCAGCAAATTTCAATGCCTCTTCGTTTGAAACGGCAATATTTCCTGAAGTCTGATACGCAATATGCACTTCATGCCCCTGCTCTACCAATCTGTCAAAAGTACCTCCCATCGAGATAACGTCGTCGTCCGGGTGTGGACTAAAAATGATAATTCTTTTTTTCTCCGGAGTTGCACGTTCCGGTCTGTACGTGTCATCGGCATTTGGTTTTCCGCCCGGCCATCCTGTGATGGTTTGCTGCATTTTGTTGAACATTTTAATATTCAAATCGTAGGCAGTTCCTTCTTCAGACAACACGCTTGACATTCCGTTATCATTATAATCTTTGTCTGTCAGTTTAAGGAAAGGTTTTTTAGTCAACTCACTTAACCAAACCACTGCTTTCAGTTTTAATTCTTCTGTCCAGATTACCGATTTTACCAACCAGGGGGTTTTTACTCTCGTTAATTCTGATGAAGCTTCTGTGTCTAAAACAAATGTTGTGTTGCTGTGCTGCTGCAAATACGTAGCCGGAACACGAGATGAAATTTCACCTTCAATGGTTTTCTTAATAATTTCTGCTTTGCTGATTCCCCATCCAAGAAGTACAATTCTTTTGGCATTTTTTACGGTACCAATTCCCATTGTAATCGCTTTTTTAGGTACATTGTCAATTCCTAAAAATGATGATGCCGCATCTACTCTCGTTAAGTGATCCAGTGTAATACTTCTTGTACCTGAATTAACATGAGATCCCGGTTCGTTAAAACCAATATGACCTGTCCTTCCAATTCCTAAAAGCTGAAAATCCAATCCGCCGTATGATTTAATTTTCATTTCGTAATCAATACAATATTGCTGCAGATCTTCATTGCTGATGTTTCCGTCAGGAATATTAATATTTTGAGGCAAAATGTTCACATGATTAAAAAGATGCTCATGCATAAAGTACCAGTAACTCTGAATATTGTTTTTATCCATCGGATAATATTCATCTAAGTTAAAAGTTACTACATTTTCAAAACTTAAGCCCTCTTCTTTATGAAGCCTTACTAATTCTTCGTATACTTTTATTGGTGATGATCCGGTTGCTAATCCTAAAACGCAAGGTTCGTTTAACTCTTCTTTTCTCTGAATTATATTCGCTATCTCCTGTGCTACCAATACAGATGCCTCGTGAGATGAATCGAAAATTACATTATGAATCTTCTCAAAACGAGTTTCTTCAAACTTTCCCGCTTCTTTGAAATTTATACTTTCTTTAATCATTTCCCTGATGTTCTAATTTATTAGTATAAAATTAAGTATTACATAATCTAATAAATCAAAAATTCGACTAATAACCTGTTAACTTCGTTAGAAAACATAGTTTGAAACTTTAAACAAATTAAAGGACAATTACTGTTCAATGATATTTATTTCTGCAATAGAAACAGTTTCCCCTTTTCCTACTGCCGACTTAGCAACGAAACGAATATATCGGGCTTTGGTTTTCTTAAATGTCTTAATCTGCTCAATCGGATTGTGTTTTATGTTCGAAAATTCGCCTTGTGACTGTAACGTCCATTTTACATTATCCATACTGGAATAGAATTCATAGTTCGAAATCAAATTGAGATTATTTCCAACCTGTTGTGGCAGATAAGTGAACCCTTTTAGACTTAAAACACCTCCCATATCGATTGTGATTTCCTGAGGCAGTTTATTAGAATCATTTCCAAAACTCCAGTCTGTATTTGGATTTCCATCTATAATTCTGTCGGCCTGTTTTAAATCGCCACTTGAAGCGGTAACAATTTTCCAGTTTTCTTTTGATACACCGAATTTTGCTGTTTTTACAGCACTGCTTACATTCTCTTGTGTATTTATAGCAACAGCTTTTATCTGACCTGCATTCTTATACTGAAATGTTCCTTTATACAAAATACTTTTTCTTGTTGGATTTTTTCCGTCAATCGAATAATAAACAGGATTTCCGTCTTCAGATTTTATGGTTACATTGCCATTTTTATCACGGATGATTTCTGGCATACGTACATAAGTTGGTGCATTATAAGCCTGAATATTTGAAATAACAATATTGGCTTTTGAATCGGTTATATTAATTCTTAATGCCGATGCTTTAACTCTTTCGATTCTTAGAATTCTTTTATAGCCAATAGTTGTTTCATTAGCTACCGCTTTCCAGTTTCCATCCACTTTAACTTCAACATTAAAAGATTTTACACGTTGTCCAAGTGCTATGTTTTCTTGTAACAGAATACGATTAACATCAGTTGGTTTATCAAATTCAAAAGTAATTGAAGCTGTTTTTACATTGTCGTCTGTTGCCCAGTAGGTATTTTTATCTCCGTCTGTTACATTTTTTGCCGAAAATAAAGTGCTGTTTACTCTTATATTATCAGCAGAAACTTTTGTTCCTGCTAATAATTCGGTTTTAAAATCGGATTTTATAGTCGAAACTAACTCTTTTAATCGGGCTTCATCATTTTCATGAACCAAACCTCTTCTGTCAACCGGAAGATTCAATAATAAAGTAGCATTACGGCCAATTGATTCATAATAAATATCAACCATCTCGTCCAGTGATCGTACTTTATCGTCTTCAACTTTATGATAAAACCATCCCGGTCTGATGGAAACATCGGCTTCGCCAGGAACCCATTTCTCTCCATCTTCATGCCCCGACATAAATTCGGAATAATGAACTTTGCCTGCCAATTCATCTTTTTGGCGTAAAAGCGACCAATTGGTTTTTCCGGCACGTCCTTCTTCATTGCCAATCCATCTTGCTTCAGACGGGCCGACTCCCCAAACCAAAGTTTTAGGAGCAGTTTTGTAAATTAATTTATAAGTTTCGTCCCAATTGTAATATTCCAGTGTATTAATTTTTCGTATTTCGTTGGCTCCACCATAATAACCGTCTCCTCCATTAGCACCATCAAACCACATTTCGAATACATCGCCATAATTGGTCAATAATTCTTTTAACTGATTTCTGAAATAGGTTATATATTCAGGTTTGCCGTATGCAGCGTGGTTTCTGTCCCATGGAGAAAGATACAATCCTAATTTTAAATTATACTCTTTGCATGCTTCAGCCAATTCTTTTACTACATCTCCTTTTCCATTTTTCCATGGAGAATTTTTCACAGAGCGTTCTGTATACGCTGACGGCCACAAACAAAAACCATCGTGATGCTTGGCCACCAAAATAATTCCTTTCATTCCGGCAGCTTTTACAATGCGCGCCCATTGTCGAACATCTAAATTCGTTGGATTAAATAATTGCGGTGACTCATCGCCATAACCCCACTCTTTATTGGTAAAAGTATTTAACGAAAAATGCACAAAAGCATAAAACTCCATTTCCTGCCAGTCGATTTGTTTTTGTGTTGGCAACGGACCAAAAGGCTCAGGAGATTTTACCAATTCCTGAGAAAAAACCGGTGTTCCTATTAAAAAAAGAATAAGTAATAAAAATATGTTCTTCATTGGGTCAGAAATTAATATTTTTTGTTAGTAAGACTAATTAAAATATAAATTTACAGTAAATCAATATTCTATTTCATACTATTTCGACCAACAACGTTTTTAAAAGTGGATTGGGAGGATTGTAAAGTACTGCAAAAGGTTTTGTGGAAATACAAAAAAAAAAAACGAACTAAAAGAGGCTTAAGTTTGAATGCAGAAGGATTAGTAAGAAAAACTTAAAAATCTAACGCTCTAAAATATGTTTGTAACCTGGTGTGATATGTATATTAATTTATTTATCGACGTCGATATTAATTTGTATCATTTAGCCCGAAATAATTTCACCAAACTGGTTTACATAGATTGCAATTAAACATAACATACTAAATATCAAATAATTAAATACAAACCGTTGCGTGAAATTGATTAAAAAAATTGACTTGATTATAAAAAGTATAAAATCGGGATTAAAAATCATTTATAACTTAAAGAATTGATGTCATCCTGAGCGGAGTCGAAGGCTTTTGAACACGAAAGGGCTTCGACTAAGTTTATCCTGAGCGAAGACGAATGGACTCAACCTGACACTTATTTTTAATTTCATCCAGCGGGTTAAATATAATTATACTTTAAAAAAAGACATCTGTAGTCAACAAAAGCTTGTTTTAAAACTATAATAATAATCGGGAATTCGATGTTTACGGCATTAATATAAAAGCTTATTTAATTCAAAATAATTTATTGAATATTATATAATCTTCTTAATCACACGAAGCTTATGAGTGTGTTTTTTTAATTCAGGATTATAGATTCCTAAATGGTCCAAACGGTCAACGCGTACTTTTCCACTTGCGTGAATGATGTAATTGTTTTCCATTATAATTCCGACGTGAATAATGTTTCCTTCGTCATTATCAAAAAAGGCTAAATCACCCACTTCACTTTCTTCGATAAAGCTTAAAGGTTCGCCCTCGAGGGCCTGCTGAGAGGCATCACGATGAATTCTGTAACCGTTTAATTTATAAACCATTTGTGTAAAACCCGAACAATCAATTCCAAAAGGTGTTTTTCCGCCCCAGAGGTAAGGAGCATTTAAATACATAAATGCTGTACTGATTAATGCACTTTTAGGTTTAATTCCGCTGGTTTTTGTGCCTTCAAAATCAAAGTTTGAAGTATTGATTTCACTATTGTTCAGAAAAGACAATGAAGCGCCAAGCGGAATTGGAAGTAATAAATTATCCGGTGCACTGATATAATCAATCAAATCAGCATTTAAAATAATAGCTTCTTTACTTAATTGATTAAAATGCTCCTTAGAAATTACCTGATATTGTTTAGAATCTACCCAGCCCTCATAATCATCGAACTGAATTCTTATTCGCGCCCATTGATTTTGGCGTTCTAATATTTCGATATGTTCACCAAACAAAAGCTGTGTAACAATTTCACTTCTGTCACTAGCTTCAGCTCGAACGGGTACTATGGCAAGATTGCAGATTCCGAACATTTAAGGTAATTTATAAGTTTAAAATTAGGAGCATTTGAATTCAATAACTCCTAAAATAGAATATTTATTTAAGCTTTTTCGATAACAATAGCCGAAGCACCACCACCGCCATTGCAAATTGCAGCAGCTCCTGTTTTAGCATTGTTTTGTTCTAAAACATTTAACAAAGTAACAATAATTCGGGCTCCTGATGCTCCAAGAGGATGTCCTAAAGAAACTGCTCCGCCATTTACGTTTACTTTATCGTTATCTAAATTAAGGATTTTGGAATTAGCTAAACCTACTACAGAAAAAGCTTCGTTGAATTCGAAATAATCAACATCCCCAATTCCGATTCCTGCTTTTTCCAAGGCTTTAGGCAGTGCTTTTGCGGGACTTGTAGTAAACCATTTTGGTTCCTGAGCGGCATCAGCATAACCTTTTATATAGGCCAAAGGTTTTAATCCTAATTCTGTTGCTTTTTCTTCAGACATTAAAATTAATGCTGCAGCTCCGTCATTAATAGTGGAGGCATTTGCTGCTGTAACAGTTCCGTCTTTGGTAAAAACAGCACTTAAAGAAGGGATTTTGTCTAGTTTTACATTCGTATATTCTTCATCTTTTGAAACGATAATAGGTTCTCCACGTTTTTGTGGAACCTCTACAGGCACAACTTCATTATCAAATTTTCCGGCGTCCCATGCTTTTGCACTTCTTTCGTACGACTGAATAGCAAAATTATCCTGCTCTTCACGGCTGATGTTGTATTCAGTGGCACATAAATCAGCGCAAACTCCCATTGCGTTATTATCGTAAGCATCTGTCAAACCATCTTTTTGCATTCCGTCCAGCAGAGTCGCAGGACCAAATTTATTTCCGGAACGCATTTGTACGTAGTGCGGAATTAAACTCATGCTTTCCATTCCACCAGCCACAACAATTTCAGCATCTCCGCAGGTAATTGCCTGAGCAGCTAACATTACGGCTTTCATTCCGGAAGCACAAACTTTATTTACAGTTGTAGCGGCTACTTCTTCCGATAATCCGGCAAAAAGTGCTGCCTGACGTGCAGGAGCCTGTCCAACTCCGGCCTGAATAACATTACCCATGAAAACTTCATCCACAAACTTTGGATCAAGATTAATTTTTTGGAGTGCTCCTTTTATAGCAGCCGCACCTAATTTTGGTGCCGGTACAGTAGACAATCCTCCCATGAAACTTCCGATAGGTGTTCTAACGGCAGAAACGATAACAACTCTTTTGTTCATTGTTCTGTAATTATTAGTTATTCTAGCAAATTTAATCTTTATTTATACAAATTCAAATTTTGAATCAATTCGAATGAATTTTAAATTTAAGATCATTTTTTTATTAATTCTATTTGTTTGATTGTGAAGTGTTTTAAAAAAAAGATTGAAAAAAGATTGAAAAAAGCATAAAAATAGTTGTGAGATATCGAATGTTGTCTTACATTTGCAACCGCAAAATAGGACATATCCTTGAGCTTGGAGAGTTGCCTGAGTGGCCGAAAGGACTTGTTTGCTAAACAAGCGTATGGGGAACTGTACCAAGGGTTCGAATCCCTTACTCTCCGCTTAAATTTTGCCTTCGGGGTGTAGCGTAGCCCGGTTATCGCGCCTGCTTTGGGAGCAGGAGGCCGCAGGTTCGAATCCTGCCACCCCGACAGAAACTTTGCCATAAAGTTTTAAAACAAATGGTTCCATAGCTCAGCTGGATAGAGCAACGCACTTCTAATGCGTAGGTCGAAGGTTCGAATCCTTCTGGGATCACAAAAAAAGCCACTCAAATCGAGTGGCTTTTTTGTTATATACAATCATGATTGATTTATTGTTTGCGATTTTCTTCTAACTTATCTCGTTTATAGATTTAGAATCGTATTTTTATAATCAATTATTCTAAATTGTATAAAATGGAATCTTTGGTAGCAAAATTTAATAGTTTAGGAATTACTGATGTATTGCATTATGAGAAGTTCAATCTAATTTCCATAAGCCACCATTCTACAAAAATTGAAGGATCAACTTTGACAGAATTAGAAACTCAAATTCTGTTGGATGATGGTCTAACACCTAAAGGTAAACCTGTAAATGATACATTAATGGTTACGGATCATTTTAAAGCACTTCATTTTATTATCGATAAAGCAAAGAATCAAATACCAGTTACAACTGAATTAATCAAAGAAATTAATGCAGTTGTAATGAAAAGTACAGGAGGTATTTATAATACTATTTTGGGCGAGGTTGATGCCAGTAAAGGAATGTTTAGAAAAGGAAATGTTACAGCCGGCGTTTCTTATTTTCCAAATTATGATAAAGTTGAAAGATTGACAAATGAATTAGTAAAATTCATTAATACAAGTATGAATAATAATCTTTCAATTGATGAAAAATTAAATTTATCATTTGACGCTCATTTTAATCTTGTAAGTATTCATCCATTTTATGATGGAAATGGTAGAACTTCCAGATTGTTAATGAATTATATTCAGGCATTTTATAATCTTCCACTTGCCATTGTTAATAGTGAAGATAAACAGGATTATATTCAGGCGTTAATTGAAACACGAGAAAATGAAAATATTGAGCTTTTTAGAACCTTTATGAAAAACCAATATGAGCAATATCTTTTGAAAGAAATCAAAAAATTTGAAGAAGGTTTTTCATCTAAATCAAATAAGGGATTTAGTTTTTTGTTCTAATTTATTTCTTCTACAGATTTAACAGACCACTCGTTTTTGAGTGGCCTTTGATGTGAACTTAGAAGGAGCAAATACAAACCTTTTACTTGAAGATTTGAAACTTTTAGCCTACTCGTTTGAGGGTGTTTTGCTTTAAGAGGTAATCTTAATTTATAATCATAGATTTTGATGGTGTATTAGAAATTACTTTTCGTTTCATAAGTTAAATGGTTTGAAAGTATGCCCGATGGAGCTTTACTTCTTTTATCCAAGATTTCTGTATTTGCAAAAACAATAAAATTGTTTTTAGCTCTAGAAACTGCTACATTTAGCATATTTGGCTTATTGTCCCTATCGAAAAACATTGTAGCTGAATCGCCTTTCCCGTAAACCATTGAAAATAAAATTATAGGTCTTTCGGCCCCTTGAAGTGCATGAACAGTCCCTAATTGCAATATATCAATGTTAAAACCTGCATTCTTTAAAGGAAATAATAAATTGCTTTTGCTGACCCTTTATTTAGTTTAAAGTAAACTACTACAAATTATCTACAATTTTAGTAACACTAAGTAAAAATTCCTGAGTTTGTTTTATATCAAAATAGTTTTGCTTCATCCATTCTATTTGATATTTTACTGGTAAATAAATACCCCATTTTGATGTAATTAAGGAATCTGGATTTTTTTCTAATTCTTCTGTAATAATTTCCTCAATAACATCCACATTTGAAGCTATGTAATTTAATTTATCCAAAAAAACATCTTTAGATTCATAAATATCGAATGAACTTGTGCTATCGTCTAATAAGTTCTTTATTTCAGAAAATTTAAAAAGAAATTGTAATGTTCTATTTATTTTAGTACCTGTAAAAGTGTAGAATATGAGTTTTTTTTCTGAAGTCAACAATGGTCTTTCCAACTCTGTATCCTTGATATCAAAAACAGAAAAATCACTTCGCATCTCATCTAACTCATCTGAAGCTTCTTCATAAAGTTCTGTAAAAACTTGATTATTATATAAAATTTCAAACATTTTATTTCTAATAGTTTGATGCACAATACCTCCTCCACCTGAAAACTTAGGTTTTTTACCATCATTTGCAGGTTTAACTTCGATTTTTTTTGCTTTAAAATCGACAAAAATAATTTTCCAGATTTTAGCTGCTAATAAAATATTTTCATCCTCAATAATTTGTGTACTCCAAGGAATTTCGCCTATTTTTATTCCTGCATTTACAACCTTAAAATTATCTTCAATAGTAAATGCACTGTAAAAATCCCTGTTATTGACTATTTTTTCTCCTTCAATTCCTACAATAACTTCATCTCTTAATTTTTCGAATAAATCAATAGCAATTAAATGGTTTAAAATCTCTTCAATATCTATACTTTCAATATCATTAAATGCGAAGTTTTGCTTTAATACTTTAACTAACTCATTAAAATTAATGCCTGAATTTCCTTTTGTTATTGATAATGCCTGATGTAGTAAAAGATCATACGCTAAAGTCATTGCGTCTTTAGACTCAATAAAACCTTCTTTATACAATTCCCAGCAAGCTAGTGATTGCAATAAGCTCCATTTATCTGTTGCATACAAATAGAGTAAACTTTTTGCGCCATCTCTTCTGCCGCTTCTTCCTATACGTTGTATTAATGATGCAATACTGTGCGTTGCATCTATCTGTACCACTTGATCAACAGAACCAATATCAATTCCGAGTTCTAAAGTTGAAGTACAGGAAATGCAAAAATTCTGTCTGTTGTTGCTTTTTGCGAAATATTCTACATATTCCCTCACTTCTTTATCAACAGATGAATGATGCGAGAAATAATTTACGTGACCGTTTAGCTTTTCAGAAAGTTTTTTCAATTTAACCGCTACAACTTCTGCAAGTCCTCTGCTATTCGGAAAAATTAAAACTTTACTATCCTTAGTTTCTAAATACAAATCTTTAAAAAGACTTAAGGGTAAATCATCACCGTCTTTTTTAAAATATTTAAATTTAGCTTCAATTTCTTTTGATGCACTATCTCTTAAAACTACTGTTGGCACGATGGTACCGGCAAATTTCTTGACCTCATCATAATCTCCCAACGTTGCTGAAAGTCCAATTAGTCTGAATTGATTTTTATTTAAATCCTGTAATCTTGATAAAATAGACTTTAATTGTACGCCTCTTCCCGATCCAATAAAAGAATGGATTTCATCAATAACAACAAATTTAAGATTTGAGAAAAGATGCTTTACGTTAAAAGGTTTGTTTGAAAGCATAGCTTCCAGCGATTCGGGCGTTATTAAAACCACTCCCGATGGATCTTTTATTAATTTCTCTTTTAAAGTTCTATTTGCTTCTCCGTGCCATTTTACAACATTCACCTCTAAGTTTTTACACAATTCTTCTACACGATAGAACTGATCATTAATTAATGCAATAAGAGGTGAAATATACAGAACCTGTACTCCTTTTTCATTAAAATTAACCTGAGACAAAATAGGCAGAAAAGCTGCTTCAGTTTTTCCCGAAGCAGTTCTGGATACCAAAATATAATGATTATCTGTTGTTAAAACTCTTGAAATTGCTGCATTTTGTATGGGACGTAATTGTTCCCATCGTTTATCACGAATATATTTTCGGATGGGTTCTGATAATAATTCAAATGACATTACAATTCTTCTATGCTATCCATTAAAACAGTATCTGGCCTTTCATCAGAAATTTCAATCTCCCCAAAGAGTTTCGCTTTATCTAAATTAGGATTCTGCCTTAGTATATTTAGAATATTTAAAAAATCCCTAATAACTTCTCGTGGCGTTAAAAACTCTGAAGCTCCCGGTTTATTAAACATTTCCTCCATGAAGTTTTGTATATCCTCATCAGAAACATTTGTTGCTATTTTATAATTATAATCAAAGATTGCTTTAAGCTTTATTAAAAGCACAAAAATTTCGTTATGATCAAGTGGCAATAATTTAATTACAGGCTGTGCAAAATCCCTAATTTCTGCAGTCTCAAACTTATTTGTTTCTAAACGTGATTTTAAAGCATGATAGCTAAACAGGCCTCTTCTTTCATTTTCCAGCACTTCTTTAGTTCCTGCAAAATTGAAAAAAAGATTACTTACTTTTCCTTGAAAACAATCATTGTATATAGCCAGAATCTTTTCATAATTTTTTTCTCTTGTTGCAGAAACTGATATTTTGTAAAGATTTATAGCCTCATCAAGATTGATCATAAAACCACTATATCCCATGCTTACAAACAATTTGGTAAAGTTTTTAAGCATATCATAATAATTTAAGTCATTGATTATTTCTCTAACACCTAAATCTTGTTTGGCTTCGGTTTTGGTATTATATTCTCCTTTTAACCATTTTAAGGCATTTCTTCTTAATTGCTCATCATCTTTAATATAACCTTCATAATATTTCATCACGACTGTTCCAAAATCAAAACCTCCAACTTCGGTTATTTCGTTGATGGTTTTCATTATGTTATTCTGAATAAGACTCAAATATTGTTCTTCCCTAATATTTTCTAATGGAATATTATTAGATTCTGCCGTTTTCATAACCACTTGCTCTATCCATTTTTCCATTAAAGTTGGTAATGCTCCACCTTCAGGTTTAGTCTGAATAGCAATATTGTCCATAATAGCGGCATATAATGCTACTCCTTTTCCGTCATTTGAATACAATCTATTATCTGGCGTAAAATCTGCATTTGCCACCACAAACTTTTGTTTTAGCGCTACCGTATTTAGTAAATGCAGCATGAATGATTTTCCGGATCCGAAATCTCCGATCCAAAATTTAACCATACTGTGTCCATTTTTTACATCTTCTAATGCGCTTACAACTGCATCTATTTCTTCGGAGCGCCCAACTGTAATATGCTGAACACCAATTTTAGGAACTACACCTCCAATTAATGAATT
Source organism: Flavobacterium salmonis (assembly GCF_903819435.1). Classification (GTDB taxonomy): domain Bacteria; phylum Bacteroidota; class Bacteroidia; order Flavobacteriales; family Flavobacteriaceae; genus Flavobacterium; species Flavobacterium chungangense. The sequence continues at coordinate 149,319 of NZ_CAIJDP010000071.1, forward strand.
AATAATTGCTGTGGCTTCTTTAGGTTTTATGTTTTCTGTCATTTTGCTAAAATTCGGTTATAGTAGTTTTCGTTAATAATATAAAAATCATCTTCTTCTTCAATTAAAACATCATCTAATGTCTCATAGCAAACTTCATTAATACTTTCTATCAATTGGTTTTTAAACATTCCTTTTGATTTTGCAAAAATTTCAAAATCAACCTGAAGAACAGAAAAATTTGCCTTTGAAAAAGAATCAAGAACATCTTGCTGTATTTTTGTAAAACTGAGTAAGCTGTTATAAACAGATGTATCGATCGTACTGTATTCTGAAACAGTCTGATTCTCTGGTTCTGAATTAATTACCAACTCTGTTTTTAAATCTTCCTGTTCATCTTCATCTCTAAGATATTCATTAAGAAGTTCAACCGTTCCCGAGTGTTTTTCATGAACCTGCTGAATAGCATCTCTATCTAATTGAATTTTTTTTCGTTTAGCGGTATAAACATTCTTTACAGCTTTTAAAGCCTTTTCTAAATCTTTATCTTGTATAAACTCATTGATTATAGTTTGAAAATCATCAAACTGATCGCCATTTTTAAACAAAGTTTTCTGGACTGTTACACCTAGTGGTTTCTGATCAAATTTTACCGATTTTAAATCATAATGAATATAATAAACGTACAAGGTAAGTGCTGCCTCTTTATTATGAACCGCGATAAACTTTGATGCATCATAAAAAATATTTTCAACTGATGGATTATCTCTATTTAAATTTCCAAGATTGATAATCTGATTTATGAATGTGTCTGAATCTTGATTGAAGTTACTGGTTAATTCATCAAATTTAATTTTCCAACGAGTTGTATTTTGAATATTCAATTCATAATCCGTTTTTTCATCTGGCTCATTAATTGTTGGCGCATAAATCTGTAATATTTTATTTAATCGTATTATTATTCGCTCGTTATATTCTTCTTTTACAGCATTCGATATATAAGAGAGATCTACATTAAGTTTTCTTTTGTGTCCAAAAATTTCACGAACAGTATTTTCACAGTATTTGAAAATATTAGAATGAAGTTCATTTATAACCGTTTCTATAGAGTACTTATAGTTATTACTTCCTGGTTTATAGTTATAGTGTTTTTGTGCAATAATATCAGCTACTGTAGTAAGTTCTTCATGTAAAGAAGAGGAGTCTTTTTTACATCTTTCATCTAATCTTTTAATGACAGACAGATAAAATTTCATGATTTCGACAGCACAAAACTCAATATTAAAGAAATTATTAGCCGGATTCCAAATATTGTTTAGAAGCACTGCATCTTCATCAGTTAGATTTAATTTGATTCTAAATTGAAATCCCAATTTTAAGTGATCATATCCCGAATAATCATCATAATAATTTTCCTGTCGACGAATTCTCTCTGAATCTTTTCTTAAATCATGTTGCTCTAATTTTTTAATAAAATGAGAAACACAGTCCGTTTTTGTTTTAGGATAGTTTATTTTTAATTCGTTTAATTGTTTCTCTAAACGAGCAATATTTTTATGAGTATCAAATTCTTTTAAAAGGTCAAAAAGCAAAACAAACGCATAATTGTCATTCCCATCAAGATCTGTATAAATACCATTTAAAAAGTTAAATTTAAAAGTCTTATAGAAAACACGCTGCTGGTTTGTCGCCGAATTTATTTCTGAATATGAATATACATATTGATGTCCCCAAAAAGGTACGTTTGAAGTTTTTGAAATATTTGAAATACTATAAGATTCTCCTGTAATATCAATAATTGAATTATCCATACTTAGCGAATTTGATTTTATTAAACAATCGAAAAATTTACTATTATAATTACATTTATAAATGTAAACTTTTCTATAATAAATCGTCAATAAGATCCGAAAAATCGAATTCATGTATTAGCATAATAGTATGTCCTTCTTTTCTTAAATTAATTGCTTTTTCAACTTTTCTTCCGTAACATGAAAAAGCCCAGGCGGGATTACCATTGTCGCCAACAATTAAATAATCAGTCTTCTTTGTAATGCTGTCAGTCGGTATTCCGCCAAGTTTAATAATATCTCTGTGAAGTTTCTCTCTGTTTCCTCTTTGTAAAACACCTGTTATACAAAAAGTTTTTCCTTCAAAAATTACTTCCGGCTCACTTGTACAAAGACCAGAAATATTTACATCTATCGTAGTATCCTGTATTTTTTGTCTTACTTCATCATCCTGAATTTGTACAAATTGCTTAAAAAAAGCCATTAAGACAACTTTTTCTTCTTCATCTATTTTATTATCTGAAAGAACAGAAAGGACCAGACTCCTTATCTCATCGTAAGGATAATAGGTGTTTAAATGTTCATTTTCATCCAGCCATTTCTGAAGATCATAAATTTCTTTATCAGTAATGATCCCATCTGCTAAAATACCGTGACAAATACCTTGCAAAATCTGAAGATCTGAAGTTACTGCATTATAATAATAATTATCGTTTTCGTATTTCTGACATAACCAATATAAATCCTCAATTGTTTCTTTTGGTGGAATTTTATTCGATATGGCCTCTTCAATAATAGTCATGAATTCGTTCAAAGGATTACGACTCATTAACTCTCTATGATCAATAACCCATTTCTGAAGTTCATTTATTTCCTGAATATTGATTTCGTCATCTAATTTAATACCTAATAAAAAGCCTTTTAGAGAGCTAATAGCCTTATCTGTTTGGGATTTTACAGTATATACTTTTAATAATTCCTGATCGATATCTTTCATAATTAAGTAATTTATTACAATTATAAACAATAATTTTGATTTAAAGATTTTTTATAAAGTGTAAATATTGAACTTTACATTTTGTAATCACTACGGAAAACCATAATCACAAAAATTATATCAAAAATATCATTCCCGGATTAAAAATACTTAAGTAGATATACCTGTTTTGTAACTTACCTAATAGCACTTCAAATAAATCATTTATAAATTATTTGAGGCTAATTATTCCTACTGTTATGATATTCCCCCTGTGACATTCATATTTTTCAGACAGCAACAGTAACATTATCCTACTCCCGAACTTATTTTTAAGATTGTATCCGTCAAGGCTTTCCATTTTTTTATTTATTAGGTGCGGTCACACTCATTTTGGATACAACCTGCTTTGCTTTGGATACGTATTGTATTTATAAAACCTGGAAATTTGTAATCATAAAATTTAAAATAATAACAATGGGTCAAATATTAAAAGATAAAGTTGTCATCGTAACAGGTGCGTCAAAAGGAATTGGTGCCGGGATAGCTCGCGCAGCCGGAGCTGCAGGAGCTAAAGTTGTGGTTAATTATGCATCCAGCAGAGAAGATGCTAATGCGGTTGTTGATGAAATCACAAACCAAGGAGGTCAGGCTATTAGCGTACAGGGTGATATGTCTAAAAAAGAGGATGTGCAGAAACTTTTTAAAGCCGCAGAAGATACTTACAGCAAGGTCGACGCAGTGATCAATAACGCAGGAGTATATGAATTTGCGCCACTAGAAGCGATTACTGAAGAATCATACAGACGAATGTTCGACATTAACGTTTTAGGGATACTTCTCACTTCCCAGGAAGCTGTTAGAGCTTTTGGTAACCAGGGAGGAAGTATTGTAAACATTACTTCTTATGCAGGAACAAGACCTGATCCTTATTCTATCGTGTATGGATCGTCAAAAGCTGCTGCAGACGCACTGACCATTTCAATGTCACAGGAGTTGGGATCTAAAAACATCAGGGTCAATTCTATCAGACCTGGAGGTGTTCTAACAGAAGGGGTGGCAAAATTAGGAGTAGATAGTGATTCCGAAGTAATAAAAGGAACAATAAACAGAAGTGCATGAGGCCGGATGGCAAAGCCTGAAGATATAGGTAAGATGGCCGTGTTTTTTGCATCTGACGAATCTACGGTAATTACCGGACAGATGGTGGAAGTTTCCGGTGGTTACAAATAAATGATTAACTTAACATTTTGATCGTATACAAAGAAATCGTGTGTAAGTTTGTAATTTCAAAAAAATAATGTATTATGGCTAAAGAAGAAAAATCGGTGACCATCATCAATTCAGTATCAGAACTGCACCGAATGCTGAAGTTGCCTCCCCCAAAGAACACACTGATATCGCTGATTAATCATAAGGATGAAGTACCACAAGACCAAACGGTGGAGCGGTTAGTTTTGAATTTTTACCAGATCTGTATTAAAAGGAATTTCAAAGGCCAATTCAAATACGGACGAAATTATTATGATTTTGACAAGGGGACGATGACCTTTTCTGCACCTCAACAGGTTATTTCTGTCGATCAGGGAGACGAAAAGGATAATGAAGGCTGGTCTTTACTATTTCATCCGGATCTCATCAGGAACTATCCTTTGGGAAAAAATATTAAGAACTACGGTTTTTTTTCCTATGAGGTCAATGAAGCGCTTCATTTATCAGATAATGAGGAACAACTGATCGAAGGTCTGGTTAGTAATATCGTTACAGAATATGAGTCTCGAATCGACAACCTCAGTGCGGATGTGATTGTTTCAAATCTGGAATTGCTTTTAAACTATTGTAACCGTTTTTACAGCCGACAATTCATTACCAGAAAAATGGCAAATAACGATGTGCTGACCAGATTTGAGATGGCTTTAAATAAGCATTTTGAAGATGATGCAATTACTGGCTTACCGACGGTTTACAGCCTGGCATCAGAAATGGGAATTTCATCGAGCTATCTGAGTGATATGCTGCGTACCCTGACAGGCCAAAATACACAACATCATATTCATAAAAAACTGATTGAGAAAGCAAAAGAAAATCTGGCCACCACCAATTTATCGGTTAGTGAGATCGCTTTTAAACTAGGGTTTGAGTATCCTCAATCCTTCAGTAAATTATTTAAAAGCAAAATGGATATAACTCCATTGGAATACAGACAGTCTTACAGTTGATGTCACTGTGTATTTTCAAATCGATATATTGACAAGTATTTTAAATCGCTGTAATTAATTCAAAAGAATTGCTACTTAACTCTAAGTTTACTTAAGGTGTAACCATTTTTGATTACACCTTTTATATTTGCATCAATCTATGATTTTGCAATTAATTATTTAGAATCAATGCAATACCTCTTGTGGCAATGTTTATTTAGATCTTTTGAATATCTCTATTCTTTAAAGGTTCTAATTAAATATCCCCCTTCTGAATGATATTCAATTCCTTATTAAAAGAATTTCTGTATTTTTTGATATACTCTGAAGGTTTCATCCCAAACAATTTTACGAACTGTTGGCGAAAATAGCGCTGATCTTCTATACCAACCTGAGGTCCAACCTGTGCGATATTAATGTTTTCAGTAAGCATAATTACTGCGGCTCTTCGGATTCTGATAGACCTGATAAAACCATTTACGGTTTGTCCTGAAATTGCTTTAATCTTTTTATAAAGACTTGAATGACTCATTCCCATGGCAGTAGAGAAACTCTTTAGATTAAATTCGCTGTTTTCAAGATTAGCTTCTACTATTTCGATACATTTATCCAGAAATTCTTTGTATTCAAGTGGAACCTTATTCACATTTTCACGAAGTGTTATGCTGTCCAGGAAATACCTGCGCAATTGCCCTCTGTTTCGAAGAACAGCATCAACGCGTGCTAAAAGTATATTGTTATCAAAAGGTTTGGTAACATAATCATCTGCGCCTTCAGTAATACTCTGCAAATGAATGTCATTGCTGGTTGTAGCTGTGAGAAGTATCACCGGAATATGGCTTGAACCATCATTTTGTTTGATTTCTTTGCATAAATCCAAACCGTTCATACCTTCCATAGAAATATCGCTCAGTACAATATCAGGCATGTGTTTTTGAACAAGTTTCAGTCCTTCGAGTCCATTTGTTGCCGAATAAACAATATAGTTTTTAGAGAAAAGCTGTACCAGATAATGATTCATTGCGGTATTGTCTTCCACAATTAGCAATACTTTTTTTGTACTGATTAATGCTGACTCTATGTTTTCAGGGGTTGATTGCTGATTGTCGCTTTCAGGAGTATTTTGGTTATCTGTCGGCAGTCCTTCAAGAAGTTCACCTACAAGAGGCGACATTTGAGGATGATTCTCATTGATACTAATTTCCGAAAAATGACTTCTTCCTTTTGGCAACACAATAGTAAACGAAGTACCCTTCCCTACTTTACTTGTACATGTTATTTGTCCATGATGTTTATTCACAAAATATTTAACCACATAAAGACCTATTCCAAACCCATTGCTGCTTTTAGACTGAATTTGCTTGAACTTTTCAAAAATAGTATCAATATCATTCTCATGAATTCCGCTGCCGGTATCCGATATAATAATAGAAACATCATCAGTTTTTTCAATTATCTGAATACTTATACTTCCTTTATTGGGTGTAAACTTGAAAGCATTTGATATTAAATTAAACAGCGTAATCTCTATTTTTTCATAATCACCATAGATTTCAGCAGGTGTTTTTTCTTCGATAAACTGATAATTTAAACTTTTAACAGCTGCCATCTGCGTAAAACTTTCATAGATATCACGGCACAGACTGTTTAAATTAATCTTGGAAATTTTGAGTTCATCAAGATCCGTTTCTGCTTTTCTGAATAGCAATAACTGATCCGTAAGACTCAATAACCTTTTGGCATTTTTATAGGCTAGCCTTAGGTCAAAATCATCTTCAGGAGCATTTTTTCTGTCAATGGTACTTTTTAACGGATTTATAATTAAAGACAGTGGAGTGCGCAATTCATGAGCTATATAGGTAAACATAGAAAACTGTTTTTCGGCATGTTCCTTGTCTTTTTTGTGCTCCATACGCGTAAGTTTAATTTCGTAGCGAAGCCTTTCCTTATTTTTGTGATACTCTATATAGGCATAAATGGCCCCGGCAACAGCGATTAGATAAAATATATAAGCCCACCATGTTCTGTACCATGGCGGAAGGATTTTTACCGTCGCGAGTTTTACCTCATTGGTCCAGTTTCCAAAAACATCGGTTGTTTTTACCTTAAAAACATAGGTTCCTTCTGTCAGTCTGGAATAATTTGCCCTGTTGTTCTTTGAGTTATAGTTCCAGTCTTTGTCCCATCCTTCGAGGAAATAAGCGGTATTGATTTTTTCGGAATTAACATAATCCAGATAAACAAAATCAAAACTCAATGCTGATTTTTCATAAGGAAGTTCGGCTTCGCTTATCATTTCGAGTTTCTTTTCTGTGATATAAGGACTATCGAGTTTTAAGGACTGATTGTTTACCAGTAAATCATTTAATAAAAATTTGCCCGTATTTTTTTTGTCTTTTATATTATCAGGATTAAAAATATTGAATCCGTTTATACCGCCAAAAATAAACTCTCCTGTCGAAAGTTTGGAGCCGGAATTCCAACTAAACTGAGTGCCCTGAAGTCCGTCAGAGACCCCAAAGTTTCTAAAAGTATTATTTTTAGTATTCAATCTGGAAATCCCATGGTATGTACTCATCCATAAATTTCCTTTTTTGTCTTCTAAAAGGCGAAGTATGGTGTTGCTTGAAAGACCGTTTTGTGTGGTAAAGTTTTTGAAAGTGCCTTTTTTTCGGTTGTATAAAAGCAAACCGCCTTCAACAGTCCCAATCCAAAGATTTTTGTTTTGATCTTCCGTGATGCATCTGATTGTATAATCAGAGTGATAGCTTTTTATTTTTTTTGTTTTTGGTTCTATTTCAAAAAACGAATTAAAAGTTCCGCCCCAAATTTTTCCGTCTTTGGTTTCGTAGAGACAAGTAACATCGCGTAGGGTATTACTGTAGCAGATAAATTTATTTTGTTTTCTGTCAAATTGATATAATGCTCCGTTATTCGTAACAGCAAGCCACAACGTTTTTTTCGAATCTAAATACAACAGCCAGGATTCCTGTTCGGTTTTTTTTGTGAATTGATTGTAAATTGAAAAATGCTGGATTGCTTTTGATTTAGGATCAATACGACAAACACCGCCTTTCCACATCGCAACCCAAATGGCATTATCAGAATCCCTTACGATACTGGTCACAAAATCGCTCTGGATTTTTCTGCCGGCAGCTGATGTGGTCGAGTAAACGTCATAAGTATTTTGTTTTCTGTTCCAATATCGCATTCCGGCACCATCAGTACCAATCCAGATGTTTTTATTTTCATCTTCACAGAAAGACTGCATGAAGTTTGCTGCAGGATCTTCATCTTCTTTATTGGTGAGCGGATCCTTGATTTTAAAATGATTAAAATCAAGCGGGTTTTTCCCCATCATGCTTACACCCCCACGAAGGGTTCCGAACCACATTTCTCCGTTTTTGCTTTGAAATATATCATACAGCGATTTACTGTTTAGTAATGAAACAGGACCGCTGGCACGGTATAAAACAGGAGTAGTCTGATTTTTTGTAATGGTATAAAGACCAGCTCCGTCAGTAGCGATCCAGAGTCTGTCTTCCTGCTGAAAAAAATCGCGTACGACTGTTTTTTTCTGAAAGTAGTTTTTAGAATAGGTATTCAGCCTGTCATTATATAAGTACGCACCTTCGTCTGATCCGATCCAGAGTCCTTCATGAGTCAGTTTAATGCAATTTGCTCCTGTAATTGAATTAGTAAGAAGCGTTAGTTTTTTGGATTTAATATCGTACTTACAAAGACCGGTTCCGGTTATAAAAACATAGAAAATTTGTTTTTTTGCATTATAAGATATGGATCTTGCGATATAATTTAATTTTCCGTTAAAAGGTATGGCCGTTCCGGTTTTCTCTCCTTCCTTAAAAAGTACGATTGCCCCTTTTGTAGCCACAAGAATTAGATGCAGAGGATATACAGCAATTATTTCGTAGGTCGTAACGTTTAAAGGTTTGATTTTTTTGTCTGTATCATAATATTGCAACGGACTAAAAGCAGATCGTTCTGCATTAAAAATTACAGGCCCTGCAGTTGTTCCTATCCATAAATTATTTTCAAAGTCACCTTCTATACAGCTAATAGCATTTCCCTGAATAGAATTTGGATCGGTATGGATATGGCGGTAAATTTTAAAATCATTTCCATCATATCTGTTAAGGCCGTCAAAAGTTCCAAACCACATATAGCCATTTTGATCCTGATATATTGACGCAACAGAATTATTAGAAAGTCCTGATGAAATATTGAGATGCTTTATTGGGGAATTCTGTCCAAATATATTTAGAGTAACAAGTATAATAATAAGAAGAAGAAAAGACTTTAGTTTATTCATAGATTTTTTTAAAAGCTGTTCTTTCATATACGAAAAATAGAAGAAATGAGATCTAAAACGGGATCATTTTTTATATGATTATGGCGAAATATGCCTACTTTGCGAAAATAAGGATTTATTATATATTGATAAAATACATCCTGTTTTTTAGATTATTTATAAGTTGTGTTTTATATGTTTTTCTCCTATAAAAGATTAATATTTAAGGTTCTTTTAAGCAAATATTTAGAAATTATCAATTAAAAACCACAACCTTATTGATTATTAATATATTATTAAAATAATTAATTACTTGTTTTGTCATTTTTTTAGGACTAAAAAACAAAAACCATATTTTTCATGAAGTGCTGTATTGGTGTTTTTACGAAATTGCCCCCCTTTATAAACGAATTTTTCCCTGTCTTTAGAGCATACAGTATCCTTAATTTTGCACCGTGAGTTGATAAGCTAGAATGTTTGAATAATTATGTTTTATTTTTCGTTTAAAGCACACTAATCACAAAACCCAACTCAAACAAAAAAACTAAAAAAGTATGAAAAAAATTTACAACAAATTTTTACTTTTATTATTACTGCTTCCTTTTTGTGTTTTCGCTCAGAGCACAGTAAAAGGGATTGTTCTGGACAAAATCACCGGACAACCAATACCAGGGGTAAATATAAAAGTATCACAAGGTAATTTAAGCATGACTACGGATTTTGACGGTAAATTCCAGTTTAATGGTCTGAAAGAACAAACTCAAATTACTTTTTCATTTACAGGTTTCACAACTCAGACTATTACTGTTGGTACACAGAGAGATATCACTGTTACCCTTGAGGAAGATCCTAACCTGCTTCAGGAAGTTGTAGTACAGGTCGGATACGGTTCTGTAAAAAAGAAGGATGCAACAGGTTCTGTAGTGGCACTTACAACAAAAGACTTTAATAAAGGTAACAATATTACCACTGAAAACCTTCTTAACGGACGTGTTGCTGGTTTGTCTATTAATTCTTCTGGAGCTCCGGGTTCTTTATCTGAAATAAGAATCAGGGGTGGTAGTTCTCTTTTTGCAAGCAACAACCCGTTGATCGTTGTTGACGGATTACCATTAGAAAATACAACTAATACTGGTTCTGCCTCATTTTTGGCTTCTTTAAACCCAGCTACAGTTGAATCGATGACAGTCTTAAAAGATGCATCTGCTACTGCAATTTATGGTTCAAGAGCTTCAAATGGTGTAATCATCATTACAACAAAAAAAGGAAGCAGTAAATTATCAGTTGATTATAATGCACAATATGCTGCAGGAAAACTTACTAAAACAGTTGATGTTTTTAGTGCAGATGAGTTCAGAAAACTTATCGCAGACAGAAGACCTCAGGATTCAGGTAAGTTAGGTACAGCAAATACAGACTGGCAAAAAGCGATTTACAGAAACACAGGATCTTTTGATCAGAGTGTAGCGGTTAGAGGAAGTTTGTTTGATATTATCCCTACGAGTCTTACTTTAGGAAATACAAATCAGGAAGGTTTACGTATCACAAATGAGTTTAAAAGAAATACTGTTGGATTGGTAATGAATCCTACCTTCTTTGAAAACAGCTTAAAAGTAAAATTATCTGCTAATTATGCTCACGAAAGAAACAGATTTACAGATGCTGTAGAAGGAACTGCTATTGGTTTTGACCCTACTCAGCCTATACGAGTAGAAGGCGCACCATATGATGGTTTTTTTGAATATCTTAATGGTACTGTTGACGGTAACGGAAAACCCCGATTGGATCCAAATGCCGCCAGAAACCCGGTTTCGCAATTGCTTAACACCAGGGATATCGCAAAAAGCAACCGATTTTTCGGAAATATCGAAGTAGATTATAAGCTGTACTTTTTCCCAGACGTAAGAGCGGTTGTGAATGTAGGTTTTGATGAATCTAATGGAGAAAGAACAAGAAAGGTTAACCCAAATGCAGGTTCGGGTCCAAGTATCGACAACATACCTTACGGTGCTAATGAATATACTGATGCCAAAAGACAAAATAAATTATTAGACGCTTATTTAGTTTATAATAAAACTTTTGACTCATTAGTATTTGAATTAACAGGAGGTTACTCTTATCAAAAATTTGAAAGTTCAAAATTCGAGACCGGTAATATTTTAGACCCAAATCTACCGTCAACATTCCCTGAGACTACTTTAGATACTGAAACTGTCTTAATTGGTTTTTTTGCCCGAACAAACTTAAACTTCAGAGATAAATATTTATTGACTTTATCATACAGACGAGATGGTTCTTCAAGATTTGATAAAGAAAATCGTTGGGGTAATTTCCCTTCTGTGGCTTTTGCATGGAAACTTAAAGAAGATTTATTTAAAGATAACAAAACGCTATCTGATTTAAAATTAAGATTGAGTTATGGTATTACAGGTCAGCAGGATATTCCGGAACCTAACGGTTATCTTAAAAAATACGAATTGGGAACAGGAAACTCACAATATTATTTTGGAACTGATCCGGTTACAATCGCACTTCCATACAAACTAACAAATGGTTTGAAATGGGAAGAAACAACTACTTACAATGCCGGTATAGATTTTGGATTTTTAGATAATCGTATCACGGCGAGTTTGGATGCATATTACAAAGACTCTAAAGATTTATTAGCAAATGTAGCGATTTCTGACGGAAGTAATTTTTCTAACAGAGTATACCAAAACATTGGTAGCTTTACTACAAAAGGGGTTGAATTTACAGTTAATGCAAGTGCCATTAAAACTGAAAACTTCTCTTGGAATGTTAACTTCAATGCGGCTAAATTTGAAAGAAGAATTAGTGAATTAGCTTTTAACTCTGATATATTTTTAGGAGACAATATTACCGGAAACGGAAGTACTTCACAAATTTTCAGAGAAGGATACACTCCATATTCTTTCTACGTTTACAAACAATTATATGATACTGCAGGAAAACCAATTGATGGTGCTTTTGCTGATTTGAACGGTGATAATATCAAGAATGATGCTGACAAATACATTTATAATAATCCTGATCCGGATGTTACTCTAGGATTTGCATCAAATATGAATTACAAAAAATTCGATTTCTCTTTCAATTTAAGAGCAAGTATTGGTAACAATATATTTAATGGAATGGATGCTTCAAGAGCACAATATAACGGTTTGATTAATAATGGAATTTTAAGTAATATTCCTACTCAGGTAACAGAAACTAACTTTCAGACAACTTCTAATGTTGTAATGTCTGATATTTATGTAGAAAATGCTTCTTATTTAAAAATGGACAATATTTCATTAGGATATACTTTTGATAAAGTCATAAATGAAAAAGTGTCTTTAAGATTATCAACAGGGGTTCAAAACGTTTTTGTAATTACAAAATACAGTGGTTTAGATCCTGAAATTACAAATAACGGTGTTGATAAAACGATTTATCCAAGACAACGCACTTTCTTGTTTGGTGCCAACCTTAAATTTTAATAAAATGAAAAAATATATAATAATAGCTGTTATAGCTTTAACCACCGTTTTTCATTCTTGTACAGATGACCTGAATGTAGTTTCTGAAGATGATGACGTACTTTCAGCTGATGCTTTGTTTTCTTCTCCGGAAGGGTATAAAAAAGCACTGGCAGGAGTATACGGAAACCTTACTCTTACAGGTACTCAAGGACCTGTTTTTTCTTCATTGGAAGGTTTAGCAGCCGGAACAAGTCAGTATGTAAGATGTTTGTTAAACCTACAGGAGCTAACAACAGACGAAATGATCTGGAGCTATGAAAATGACGAAGGAACTGCAGAATTACAACGAAATATTTGGACAGCTGCAAATCCTGTTATTTTAGGAATGTACAGCCGTACAATGGCTTCTGTTGCCTATGCCAATGATTTTTTGCGCGAAAGTACACCTGAAAAATTAAAAGGAAGAAACATTACAAATGCTGAAACTGTAGCTGAAATTGAACTTTACAGAAAAGAAGTTCGTGTTTTAAGAGCATATGCTTATTACAACATGATGGATCTGTTTGGAAAAGCGGCTATGTACACAGAAAATGATCCGTTAAATTTTTCGGGTCCTGAATATGACAGAAAGCAATTATTTGAATTTATTGAAGCCGAATTAAAAGAGGTTTTACCAGACTTAAAACCGGCAAGAACCAATGTATACGGAAGAGTAGATCAGGCTGTTGCACGTATGATTCTGGCTAAAATATATTTGAATGCTCAGGTATATACACAAACTGACCGATTTAATGATTGTGTTACAATGTGTAACGAAATAATTGCAGGAGGATATACGCTTAAACCAAAATATCTGGAAAACTTTATGGCTGATAACCATACCTCTGAAGAAATGATTTTCACTATTCAGTCAGATGGAATTACAACTCAAAACTGGGGAGGTACAACCTTTTTAATTAATGGTCAAATTGGACTATTAGAAAATAATGGAGGTGACTTTGGAATTAAAGGTTGGGGAGGTGCAATTCGCATCAGAAAACAATTTGTACAAAAATTTGACGGTGCAAAATTCAGTCAGGATAGCAGAAATACTATCGGAACAGGTACTTCAACGCAACAAAGAACAATAGATATTGCTGATATTAGTGTGAATTCACAAGGCTATATTTTATCTAAATTCTCTAATAAAACTTCTGCAGGAGTTAATGGGAAACATGGTGAATTTGCAGATACTGATTTTCCTTTGTTTAGGTTGGCAGATGTTTACCTAATGTACGCAGAAGCTACCTTAAGAGGAGGAAATGGTACCATTGCCCAATCACTTGTTTATGTAAATAATTTGAGAGAAAGAGCTAATAATAACGCTACAACTTCAAATATTACAGCAGGCGAATTAAACCTACAATTAATAATTGATGAAAGAGCACGTGAGCTACACTGGGAAGGTCACAGAAGACAGGATTTAATCCGTTTTGGTTTATATAGCGGAGGAACTTACAACTGGGCATGGAAAGGAAATGCTGCCAGAGGAATTTCAATTCCTTCTTTCAGAAGACTCTTTCCAATTCCTCAGGCAACATTGGGAGCTAATAAAAACTTAACTCAAAATACAGGTTACTAAACAATCCTTTTTTAACAATATAAAAGATAAAAAAATGAAAAATATTTATAAAATTTTTATTGCTGTAGCGATACTTACAGGATTATGGTCTTGTGAAAACGAAGAAAATTTAATGATCTTAGAGCCACAGGAAGCAGCTTTCTCAATCATTACACCAGAAGGCGGTTCTGAAATTATTCTTAATGAAGCTACGCCAGCCAATACTGCCCTTACTGTAACCTGGGAAAAAGTAAGTTACGGAGCTCCAACTGTGGTAACTTACACCGTTCAACTTGCAGCTGCTGATACTGAATTTGCAGCACCCGTTGATGTTACATCTTCAACTTCGACTTATTCTACCATAGATGTAAAGGAACTTAATACAAGAGCTTTGGAACTTGGATTAGCACCAAATGTTGAAGGTACTCTTGATGTAAGAATTAAAGCAACTACCGGAGTAGCAAATGCGCAACCAAAATTCTCCGATGTTATTACCATTTCAGTAACGCCATACGGAAGTACAGAAGTACCAGTTGTTACTTTGTATTTAGTAGGCGACGCCACTACAGCAGGGTGGAATGTTAACAACAACAACATGCCACTTTTTACAGATCCTAATGACAATACAAAACATTATTATACTGGATATTTTAAAGCACATGTAGACGGGTTTAAAGTACTTGGAAATATTGATTCATGGTTACCTGCGTATGGTCATGACGGAACCACAGTGGTAAAAAGAACGTCTTTTGATCAAACTGATCCAAGCAGTTTCCCAATTGCAACTGACGGTTATTATACTTTCGAAATTAATATTCAGGATTTAACATATAAACTTGCTGAGTACACAGGATCAACAACAACTACCTATAGCGAAATTTTTTATTCAGGTAGCACTATAAGCGGAGATGACAATAATTGGGGCAGCGAAAGCATTTCTTTGACAAAATCAACATTTGATCCTCACATCTGGAAAGTTTCAGGTCAAACTCTAAAAGAAGGAAATATGAAATTCCATACTGCAGGATGGGCTAAAGAATGGGGAAATAATGGTGGAAACATATTTGTTAAAGCAGGGAAATATGATATTTGGTTCAACGATTTAGATGGTCGTTATACTTTTATCAAAGTACAATAATAAATAAAAGAAGTAAGCCTCAAATCCTATTATTTGAGGCTTCTTATTCCTCTTTTTTAAAATTATATTTAAAAAAACAAAAAACTATAGGTACTGGTGTGTTACTTTAAAAGGTTTAATTTTTAATAACTACTTTACATATAGATCGATAAAAAACTTATATATGAAAAAACATATAAAATTTCTTGGATTGCTTGCAATAGCAGCAGTTCAATTTGCTTGTTCAGGCGACGATGACAAAGGAACAAATGTTCCTCAACCACCTGCAGACGATACTTTTATCAGAGGTTCTGATATCTCATATCTTCCTGAAATGGAATCTATTGGAACTAAGTTCTACAATAATGGCAAGGAAGAAAACATGCTTACAACACTTAAAAATGCAGGTTGTAATACAGTTCGAATCCGCTTATGGAAAAATCCCGCAAATGGTCGTTCAGGTATGGCAGAAGTAAAAGAACTGGCAGAAAAGTCAAGAAGAGCAGGCCTTAGAGTTTGGTTAACGGTTCATTATTCTGATAGCTGGGCAGATCCGGGAAAACAGGTAACTCCTAAAGAATGGGAAAAATTATCTTTTGAGGACCTGAGAAAAGCTGTAACTACCTACACAGAAACAATTATCAAAGAAATCAATCCTGATATTATTCAGATAGGAAACGAAATCAACAGTGGATTACTTTTTCCAAAAGGAAATTTAATCGACAATGAACAACAATGCATTGCTTTATTGACAGCTGCAAGCAAGGCAGTTCGTGCAAAATCATCAAATACAAAAATCATGATCCACTATGCAGGTATAGATGGTGAGAAAACTGATTGGTTTTTCAACAAAATGAATAGTATTGATTATGATTATATCGGATTATCGTACTACCCTATGCATCACGGAAAAGAAGTGACTGAAATAACCTCTACAATTAATGCCCTTGGAGAAAAATATGGTAAAAAAGTCGTGATTGCAGAAACATCTTACGCTTTTACATTGTTGTATAATGATTTCACAAACAACAATCTAGGATCAAATGACCAATTAATACCGGCATATCCGGCAACTCCGGCTGGGCAAAAGGCTTTCGTTCTTGCTGTCAGAGCTTCTGTTGAAGCGTCAGCACACGGACAGGGATTTGCTTACTGGGGTGGCGAATGGGTTGCTTTTAGAGGGAAACAATCTGCATTCGGTTCTACTTATGAAAATCAGGCTTTATATAGTTTTGACAATAATGCTTTATCAGTAATGCAGGCTTTCGCCAGATAATAAAGCATGAAAAAGCATTTTAAAATAGTACCTTTTTTGCTTGTCATAGCACTTGTATTTACTTCATGTAAAACAAAAATGGCAAGTAAAGAAGGTTCTTTTTCTAAAGGAGCCGATGTGGGTTGGCTGCCACAGATGGAAGCCACAGGTTATAAATTTTATGATGCAGACGGTTCTGAAAAAGACTGCCTACAATTATTAAAAGAAAGAGGAATCAATTCCATTCGTTTGCGCGTTTGGGTAAACCCAAATAATGATAAAGCCAGTGGGCACTGTAGCCCCCAAGAAACAGTTGTCATGGCGGTTCGCGCGCAAAAGATTGGAATGCGTATCATGATCGATTTTCATTACAGCGATTCGTGGGCTGATCCCGGCAAACAAAATAAACCGGCAGCCTGGGCACAACATTCTTTTCCTGAATTACTGAACGATGTTTACAATCATACCTATGGTGTATTAAAATTGTTGAAAAAAGCCGGAGTTACACCAGAATGGGTTCAGGTTGGAAATGAAATTCCAAGCGGTATGCTTTGGCCAGAAGGGCATACAGACAACTTTCCTCAACTGGCACAATTGCTTAATAAAGGATATGAGGCTACAAAAGCAATAGATTCAAAAATTAAGGTGATAGTACACTTAGACGAAGGCAATAAAAACGAAAAATTCAGATGGTTTTTTGACAAAGCTACACAACTGAATGTAAAATACGACGTAATTGGTCTTTCGTACTACCCGTTTTGGCTAAAAACGGATTATAAAGAAAACATTGCCGATTTAGAAAATAATCTAAAAGACATGGCTTCCCGCTACAATAAAGAAGTCATGGTGGTCGAAGTTGGCGGTGATTACACATTAGAACAAAACACCAAAGAAATGCTTGAAGCCACTATAAAAGCTGTAAAAAACGTACCTGACAATAAAGGTTTAGGCGTTATTTACTGGGAACCTCAGGGTGCAAAAAGCTGGAGCGGTTATCAACTAAATGCATGGCTGGAAAACGGAAAACCTTCACCGGCACTGGATGCTTTCAAAAATTAAATAAACAATTAAGTTTTACCATTAGGGTTAAGCTTAATTTCTTAATGGTAAAC
Source organism: Flavobacterium salmonis (assembly GCF_903819435.1). GTDB lineage: Bacteria > Bacteroidota > Bacteroidia > Flavobacteriales > Flavobacteriaceae > Flavobacterium > Flavobacterium chungangense. The sequence goes on from NZ_CAIJDP010000071.1 coordinate 167,137, forward strand.
GAACAAAACGAAAATGAAATTAATTTTTAAATCAATAGTATTCTTATTTCTGCTAGTTTTTTCATCCGGAAAAATGTGGTCACAATCCACTACTTTTGTTTTAAAAGACAATTGGAGTTTTTCTAAAGAGGTAAAAGAAGATGCCTTTGCTGTAGATTTTGACGCTTCGAAATGGGAGAAAGTCAGTGTGCCTCACGATTGGGCTATTTACGGTCCTTTTGATAAAAAATGGGACATCCAGACCGGTATCATTGAACAAAACGGTGAAAAAGAAGCAACTGAAAAAACAGGGCGTACCGGAGCATTGCCACATATTGGAACGGGTTGGTACCGCAATAAATTTACTATTCCGGAGTTTAAAAAAGGAAAAAAAGCACTTCTTATCTTTGAAGGCGCTATGAGTGAACCTCAGGTTTATTTAAACGGGAAAAAAGTGGGACAATGGGGCTATGGGTACAGTTATTTTTTCATCGATATTTCAAAAGATATTATAGAAGGAGCAAAAAACACATTAGCTGTAAAATTGACCAATGAGCCTTTTTCTTCGAGATGGTATCCCGGAGCAGGTCTTTACAGAAAAGTTAGTATTGTAGTAAAGGAGGAAGAAAGTTTTGCACAGTGGGGAACTTTTATCACAACTCCTGATATAAAAGCAAATAATGCTGTTGTTGATATTAAAGCTGAGTTTCATGGCAGTAATGTGTCAATGGTAACCCAAATAAAAGATGCTAATAACAAGGTTATTGCTACACAAAAAAGTACAGAAACGAAAGAAGGGAAATTTCATCAGATAGTGGAAGTTGCAAAACCTCATTTGTGGAGTCCTGAGACACCTTATTTATACACCGCAGTAACCAAATTATACGCAGCCGACGGAACTTTAAAAGACGAACAAAACATTAAGTTTGGTATCCGGTTTATAAAATACGAGCCTAAAATAGGATTTAGCCTGAATGGTAAAGTCACAAAATTCAAAGGTATTTGTCTTCACCATGATTTAGGACCACTTGGGGCGGCTGTAAACAAAGCAGCACTTCGAAGACAGCTTACGATTCTAAAAGACATGGGATGTAACGCCATCCGTAGTTCTCACAACATGCCTTCTTTTGAACAGCTTGAATTGGCTGACGAAATGGGATTTATGTTCCTGGCCGAAAGCTTTGATGAATGGGCAAAGCCAAAAGTAGAAAACGGATACAATCGTTTTTTTAAAGAATATGCAGAAAAAGACATTGTGAATCTTGTGAGAGCCACACGAAATCATCCTTGTATCGTAATGTGGAGTTCAGGAAACGAAGTTCCGGATCAATGGGGAGCTGAAGGGGTAAAACGTGCCCAATGGCTGCAGGATATTTTTCATCGTGAAGATCCTACAAGACCTGTGACTGTTGGTATGGATCAGGTAAAAGCAACTATGGAATCTGGTTTTGGAGCTTTGCTGGATATTCCTGGATTAAATTACAGAGTTCATCTTTATGAAGAAGCGTATAAAACATTTCCGCAAGGATTTATATTAGGTTCAGAAACTGCTTCTACAGTAAGTTCAAGAGGAATTTATAAATTCCCTGTGGTTCAGGAAAAGAATAAGCAATACCCTGATTTTCAAAGTTCTTCTTATGATCTTGAAGCCTGTAGCTGGTCCAATGTTCCTGACGAAGATTTTGTATTGCAGGACGACAAACCCTGGGTTATTGGAGAATTTGTCTGGACAGGCTTCGATTATTTAGGAGAGCCTACCCCTTATGATGAAAAATGGCCTTCAAGAAGTTCTTATTTTGGAATTTCAGATTTAGCCGGACTTCCTAAAGACCGTTTTTATCTTTACAGAAGCAGATGGAATAAGGAAGACAAAACACTTCACATATTGCCACATTGGAACTGGAAAGGAAGAGAAGGAGAAATTACTCCGGTTTTCGTTTACACGAATTACGAAAGTGCAGAGCTTTTTATAAACGGAAAAAGCATGGGAGTTCAGAAGAAAAATAATGCAACTCCGCAAAACCGCTATCGTTTAATGTGGAATGATGTTAAATATGAGCCTGGAACGGTAAAAGTTGTAGCATTTGATTCCAATGGAAAAATAGCTTCCAAAAATGAGGTTAAAACAGCCGGAGATCCATATAAAATTGTACTGAATGCAGATCGCAAAACAATTAAAGCAAATGGTGAGGATATCTCTTTTGTAACGGTTTCGGTAGTTGATAAAAACGGAATTCCATGTCCTTTAGCCGATAATGAATTACAGTTTAAAGTAACCGGTGCTGCAACTTACAGAGCTGCATGTAACGGTGATGCGACATCATTAGAGGTATTTCATCAGGATCACATGAAGCTTTTCAGCGGTAAATTGGTTGTTTTAGTTAAAGCAATCGAAACTGCAGGGGCCATCCAGTTGGAAGTAACAGGTCAAGGACTTCAGAAAGGTAAAATAAATTTAAAATCAAAACGCTAATAATTTAGAATATTGGAATCTAAAAAGCAATATGCCTTTTCAAAATTACTTTTAAATATTGAGTTTGCTTTTACTTAAATGATAAATGTATTTACATCACAAATACGATAAAAAGGATCTGCTGAAAGTTTCAGCGTTCGCAATAAAACCCGCTATTTTAGCGGGTTTTATTGTTTATACTCCTTTTCATATATTATTTATACAGATTTTTTTTCTGTCACAGTCTCGCCAACTATCGGGAGCAGATTTATTTATTTTTAGAATATTTCTTTACTCCCTCTATATCTATATATTTTAACGATCTTTCGTTCATCGCGCCAAATTTTTTGAAATTCAATTTAGCTTCTCCCAAAGATATATGATTTGGTCCCTCTCCTCCATTTTCCCAAAAACATACAGAACAAATATCCCACAAACCATCTTCTCCATAATCAATTGAAAAATATTCACAACACGGGCACAAACCGGCTTTTTCTACTTCTCCAAAAACCTCATCTTTAAAATTCGGATCTACAGCTTTTAACTTAGTTTGAATATATAAATTAGTAACAAATTTTAATCTGTTCAACTGATAATCAACCAACAAAACTTCTGATTCATCATTAAGAAAAGGATTTGGTGTTTTATCAATTACTCCGATCATATTTTCTGAGATTTCAGGATAAGAGCCCTCTTTTATAGCCTCTCTTATTCCTTCTTTATCTCCAAAAAACCAATAATTATGTTCCAAAACGTCCAATTTATCTTTCTCAGACATTTGTTTCAATTCATTAATTGCAATTATCTTTTTGGCTTCAAATCTTTCCATCTAACTTTTGTTCCTTCTTTTATAAATGTACTACGCACTCAATCGAATCGTCTTTCTAAACTCAGAAGGACTATACCCCTTTTGTTTTCTAAAAAACTTATTAAAGTGGCTTTCATCCGTAAAACCAAATTCATACGCAATTTCATTAATACGCTTATCACTGAACTGCAGACGATGTTCAATTAATTTGGTTTTATAATTACTGATATATTGCTGCATCGTTTCGCTGGCATGTTTCTTAAAGTAACGCCCTAAATAGGTATTCGAAATTCCGAAATAATCACTTATAGATTCTGCTTTTATTTTCTCCGGATAGTAAATATTGTTCTGAATATATTGCAAAATATCCATCGCTTTTGCCTCTGTATCAATATTTACCTGCTCCGGAAGATATTTTGCAATGTTTCTCGCTACAATAATAATCAGCGTATTAACCAATTGCTGAATCAACTCCTGATTGTAAATATCCTTATCTTTCTTTTCCCGGCAAATGGCTTCGATCATAACCTTTACCAAACATTTATCAGGATCATTTTTCAAAATACAGCCCGGCTGATGATTCGCATTTTGAAGGATATATTCCAGTCGCTGAATATTTTCATTTTGCAGACTCGAATTTTTCAAATAAATATCATTAAACCTCAAAAAGAAAAATTTCGTTTCGGTTTCGATTGTGAAATTATGACAGTCTTCGGGCGTCAATAAAAACAAATGCCCCGGGTCATACCTAAAAATATTTTTGTTGATGCACTGCGAACCTGTTCCTTCCAAAATATATACCAGCTCAAAAAAATTATGACGATCTCCCACATCCGGATATTCACTCAGCGTTTCAAAAGAAACTGTAAAAGGCTCGTATAGATTTTCTTTTTTCATAATTCAATTTATTTGAAGGTGCAAATATACCTAAAAAAGACAAAATTATACCAAATAAGAACCATAAAAACAGTATAATTTTGCCTAATCAATTTTAAACAGAAAAAATCACAATCATGGAATATAAAAAATTAGGCAGCTCTGAACTTGAATTATCAACCATCACTTACGGTGCTTTTGCTATTGGCGGAACCATGTGGGCAGGAACAGATAAAAAAGATTCAATTGACTCCATTCATGCTTCAATCGACCACGGTGTTACAACGATTGACACCGCTCCTTTCTACGGATTTGGTTTAAGCGAAGAAATGGTCGGAGAAGCTGTCAAAAGCCACGATCGTTTAAAAGTTCAGTTATTGACTAAATTCGGTTTGGTTTGGGACGGCAGCAACAACGGAAAAGGCGATTACTTTTTTGACGCTGATGACAACGGTAAAAAAGTGCCGATCTACAAATATTCATCCAAAGCAAGCGTAATAAAAGAAGTTGAAGAAAGCCTAAAACGTCTTCAGACGGATTATATCGATTTACTACAAATTCACTGGCCAAATGTTACAACCCCAATTTCTGAAACAATGGAAGCCGTTGAAACGTTAATCCAGCAGGGAAAAATCAGAGCATTCGGAGTAAGTAATTATAATGTTGCACAAATTCAGGAAGCACAAAAAACAGTTCAGGTAGTTTCTGATCAGGTTGCATACAGTATGCTGAACCGTAAAATCGAAGAAGAACTAATTCCATTCACTATCTCAGAAAACATCGGAATCATTGCTTACAGCCCAATGGAAAGAGGTTTATTGACCGGAAAATATTTCTTAGACAGCAAATTAAAAGAAAACGACCACAGAAACGGTTATTTCGGAAAATTCGATCTTCAGCAAGTAAAAACCTTAATTGAGGAATTGAGCTCGTTAGCACATTCAAAACACATTTCAATTTCGCAGTTGGTTTTACGCTGGACCACTTTACAAAAAGGAATCTCAATAGTTTTAGCCGGAGCCAGAAACGCAGAGCAAGCCATTTCAAATGCAAAAGCAATGGATTTTGACCTTTCTTCTTCCGAATTAGAATTCATTAATCAGGCGATTTCAAAAGTCAAATAATATTTAAACACATAGAAACATAGCTTTTCGTTGTCGATAAAGGCGTTTCACTTACATAAATACACAGAGCTATGTGTTAGAAACGAGTTTCTTTCAATTTCCTTTTCCAGAAAGAAAACCTATGTCTCTATGTGTTAAAACAAATTCACAAACAATTAAAACAATTTGGGTGTGTCCCTACGGGTCGGGCTTTCGGCTATATCTTTTGCTCCATTTCATTTCGCAAAAGGATACCGCCTCTATCCCTCACACATCCATTTTCAAAAGAAGTAACAATTTAAAATGAAAAATATATTCATAATCAATGGCGGGCAAAAATTTGCTCATTCCGGAGGACAATTCAACCAGACCGTACAGGACTGGACAGTCGAATTTCTTTCAAAAAACAGTACATACGAAATCAAAACAACCCATATCGAAAACGAAATCGATCTTCAGGAAGAAGTAGAAAAATTCGTCTGGGCTGATTTAGTTATCTATCACACACCGGTTTGGTGGTTTCAAATTCCCAACCTTTTCAAAAAATACATCGACGATGTTTTCACTCAGGGACACAGCAACGGAATCTACAAAAGCGACGGAAGAAGCCGCGTAAATCACGACATCAATTACGGAACCGGCGGACTTTTACACGGACGCAAATACATGCTTACCACAAGCTGGAACGCGCCTGCAACAGCTTTTACGCTTGCGGGGGAATTCTTCGACGAAACTTCTGTTGATGATGGCGTAATGTTTGGTTTCCACAAAATGAACAAATTCACAGGAATGGAACGCGTAGACGGATTTCATTTTCATGATGTTGAAAAAGGCGCAACACCTGAAAATATTCTTATATTTAAAGAAAATTACACCAATCATTTAAAAGAAATTTTTAAAACTTTATAATCATGATTTCAATTACTGCCATCTTTAAAGGTAAACCGGAACATAACGAGCAAATACAAAAGATGCTGCACCATCTCGTTACCGAAACCAGAAAAGAAGAAGCCTGTGTTCGCTACGATTTACATAAAACCGAAAATGTATTCATCATTTGGGAAGAATGGAAAGACCAGCCTGGACTTGATATTCACAATTCACAACCCTATTTAGCCGATTTTATTTCTCAAATCAGAGATCTCGTTTCAGATCCGATTCATGTTTATAAAACGAACCAGATTTTATAAAAGAATAAATAGCACCAGAAAAATCTACTTGATAACATGAGTAACTATCATCTTGCAGAAATTAATATTGCCAAAATGAAAGGAGTCGACATCAACGACCCGATAATGAAAGAATTTGTAGATAATTTAGACACTGTAAACACTTTAGCCGAAGAGAGCGAAGGTTTTATCTGGAGATTAAAAGATGATACAGACAGTTACAATGCTACAAGTCTGAATCCGTACAACGATGAACAGATTATCATCAACGTATCAGTTTGGGAAAGCATCGAGACATTAGAGCATTATATGTACAAAACTTTTCACAGCGAATTTCTAAGACGCAGAAAAGAATGGTTTCAGAAATTCGGAAAAGCCCACACCGCCATGTGGTGGATTCCAAAAGGTAAAATTCCAACTATGGAAGAAGCCGTAGAAAAATTAGATTACCTTCAGAAAAATGGCCCCTCAGAATTAGTTTTCGACCTCAGAAACAAATATCCGATGCCCGTTGAAATATAAATTTTATCCTCCACGAATAAGCGAAGCAATTCGTGGAGGAAAACTTTTATTTAATCCCACCAAAAGCTCCAAAACACATATTCTTATGTAAAATTTCAACTTTTGAGAAACCAACTTTCTTCATCAAATCCAATTGGTAATTCATAGATCTAGGAGAATCTTCTTTCTCAATATAATCCAACACTTTCTGACGATACTCTGCCCCTCCTATTCCTTCTAAATAATCTCCATAGCGCTGCCATGTATATTCATTCAACAAATCCGTGTCTTGTGTGATCAAGTCAGAAATCATCAAACATCCACCTGATTTCAATAATCTAAATAATTTTGTAAAAGTTGTCTCCCAATCATTATCATCGCGTAAATGATGCAAAACAGCACCGGCCAAAATAATATCAAAACTATTTTCCTCTAAATCTACTTCGCGAATATCACCTTGCTTAATTTCGACTTTTCCGGTTGTTACAGCCGAAACCCTCTCAAAAGCACGATCCAACATCGGTAAACTCAAATCGACCAAAGTACAGTTTAAGTTCGGCACTTTAGACAACATCATTAAAGTGTAATTTCCTGCTCCACAGCCAATATCCAAAACATTCTTCGCATCAGGAACAATACGTTTTGAAGTTTCGGTAATTAATTCCAAAGAAATCGTAGCATCGATAGTTGCAACCTGTCCTGTTTCTAAATTTGAAAATCGTTCGACATCATTGTCAAATCGTTCTTTGATTTCTTGTGTAGTTGATTTTTTCATAGTTTTTACTTTTTAATCTCTCGCAGAATAAGCAGATTAAGAGGATCTTTTTGCTAATATTGATCGGGATATTGTGATTAAGATGATTTTATCTAAATTCATAATCTGCTATATCTGCCCAATCTACAAGAGAGTTATTTTTTCATTTTCAAAACTACCTCTTTCATAAATACTTTAAAAATACTATTTTTATCAATTAACAATACTTTAAAAGTATCATGGAATTACGTCATCTAAAATATTTCCTGGCTGTTGCCGAAGAACTGAACTTCACCAAAGCCTCAGAAAAACTGTTTATTTCCCAGCCACCTTTAAGCCGACAAATAGCGGAACTAGAAGAAGAACTTCAGGCAAAACTTTTTATTCGAAACAACAAAAAAGTTGAAATGACCGAAGCTGGAAAATATTTTAAGGAAGAAGTAACAGCACTTTTTCAGCATCTGGAACGAATTGCTATGAAAACAAAAAAGATAGCAGAGAACGTTTCGGGCGAATTCAGAATCGCTTATATCAGTTCGATTTATTCATCTGTCATTTCCGATTTGATAAAACATCTGAAAGCGCAATTTCCATACGTAAATTTCAAACTTTTTGAAGTATCAACTACCAAACAAATCGCTGCTTTAGAAAAGGGAAAAATCGAGATGGGAATCATTCGATCACCTATTCATTCGCCCAAAATAAAATCGCATTTATGGTTTAAAGATGGATTTTCATTGGTTTACAATAAAAATACCGTTCAGATAAAATCAGAAAACGAGATTTTAAAACTGAAAGACGAAACATTTGTGTTTTTCAATAAAGATTACGCACCGCATTATCATGAAGTTTTACTGGAACTTTGTGCTTTTTATGGCTTTACACCGAAAATCATTCATGAAGCAAACAACATTAATTCTATTGTCCAATTAGTTAAAAATGGATTGGGGATTTCAATAGTCCCATCCAATATTGCTAAGAATAATTCTAATACAGAAATTGGTTTTATTGAATTGAAAAAAGTTAATCTGTTCACGGATGTTTCCTTAATTACTTTAAGAGAAGATGATTCTGAAATTACAAAATCGGCGGTTGAGTTTTTATTGAAATTTAAAACGTGACAAAATTATTACTTAACTTACTAATAAATAAAATCTTAGTTAAAATTCAAATATAAAATGAAAAAAATATTAGTTCCAATTATCTCTATTTTACTTTTAATCAGTTGCAATAATTCAGCTAAAAAAAAATCAGAAAATAACCGAATTGAATTGATTCCTGAGCCAGATGAAGATGAAAGATTAAAATACGAAGAAATTCAAAAGTTGAAAAATTCAAATTGTATATTAGAAAATCCTGATGTTTCAGTTTGTGGAATTCAATTAAGAAATTCAGAAAGCACCATTTCAATTATTGGGAATAATGACAAAATTGATCAATTCAATAACTATCACTATTATTCAAATTTTGAAAGTGAAACCTTAACTTTAACCCAGCATCCAGGTGATGGTAAATTCCAAGTTTCAATTTTTAAAGTAGAAAAGTCTAGTAAAGAATCTTTAGGATACAGACAATTAAAATTCGATTCTTTCAAATCAGAAAAAGGAATAAAGTTAGGAATGAATAAAAAACAAATACTCCAAAAACTTGGAAATTGCTACGCTCCAATTGATAGTACCGATGGTTATATTGAACTTTATTACAGAATTGAATCTCCAGAAGATACCAAAACAAAATTATTAGAACAAAATAATATGCCGATATATTATGCGAGTTATAAACTTTGGAAAGATAAATTAGAAAAATATGAATTTGGATTTGAATATCCGTAATAGGATAATTAAAAACAAAGCTTGAAAAAATTCGTATAATTCGTAGCGAAAAAACGTTACAATTTATCACACCTTACTTCTCGCTTAAGAGATAACTTTTAAATATCTTAGCAAATTATAATTCTACTCAATAAAATCAAATAAAAATGGCTGAGCAATCTTCTATTCAGTGTCCAAACTGCGGAACCACTATCGATGTAAATGATATTTTGAAACATCAATTGGAAGATAGCATCCGTAAAGAATTTCAACAAAAAGCAAATATTCAAAACCGTGAATTAGAGCTTAAAAACGAACAATTCGAAAAAGCCAAAGCCGAATTTGAAGCGAAGAAAAAGCAGGAAAACGAACTTTTTGCCGAGCGTTTGGAGCGTGAAAAAAAAGCAGCGGAAAAAGAAATTGGCGAAAAACTGAAAACCAAGCTTGAAGAAGAAAACAAAGACCGTTTATTATTGATGGAAAAAGAACTTTCTGAAAAGTCTGAAAAAATCAGAGAATTGAATAAAATGGAGGGTGAAATTGCCAAATTACAACGCGAAAAACTGGAAATGAAAGATGCTATCCAGGCCGAAGCCGAAAAGCAATTGAATGTGCAATTAGCCTTAGAGCGCGAAAAAATCAGAAAACAGGAAGACGATAAAAACGAATTGAAATTCAAAGAACTTCAGAAACAGCTCGAAGAACAAAAAAAGCTGACTGAAGAAATGAAACGCAAGCAGGAACAAGGATCCATGCAATTGCAGGGCGAAGTAATGGAATTAGCCATAGAGGAATGGCTTGCCAATAATTTTCCTCTGGACAGTATTGACGAGGTTAAAAAAGGCGCCAACGGAGCAGATTGCCTTCAGATTGTAAACACCAGAGAACAGCAAAACTGCGGTTCTATTTATTACGAAAGCAAACGTACAAAAGCTTTCCAGCCATCCTGGATTGAAAAATTCAAAAACGATATCCGAACCAAAAGAGCCAATATCGGTGTTTTAGTAACCGAAGTAATGCCAGCCGGAATGGAACGAATGGGCATGCGAGACGGCATCTGGATTTGTACGTATGATGAGTTTAAAGGTTTGAGTGCTGTTCTGCGTCAGTCAATCATTCAGGTTAGTCAGGCCGTTCAGGCGCAGGAAAACAAAGGTGATAAAATGTCGATGTTGTACGATTTCTTAACCAGCAACGAATTCCGTTTACAGATTGAAGGAATCGTAGAAGGTTTCACCCAAATGCAAAGCGATCTGGATGCCGAAAAAAGAGCCATGCAGCGAATTTGGAAACAGCGTGAAAAACAAATAGAAAAAGTAGTTCACAATACCTTAGGAATGTACGGTTCAATTCGTGGAATTGCCGGAAATGCAGTTCAGACCGTTCGTGCCCTGGAACTCGATTTTATTGAGGATGATAATGAAGATCCTAAGGAATTAGAATAGTTTTACTTTTAACAATCAGGAGCTTATTCCAGCTGTACACTATATCTTTTATGGTCTCGTTTTGGAACGAGACCATAAAAGGATGCCGTTCCCATCTGGGCTAGTGTTGCGTTGCTAATACATTTTAGAAATTTTTAGAAATGTAATTTACAAAGTAATTTACCTCATTTTTCATGTAGAATTGTTAAGAAAATTTGATTTTTATTTTTAAGCAAAAATTCAAACAATTCTTTTCCAACAACTTACCCCTTTTTTTTTACTAAAAACTTAACATTAGAAAGCTTGTTTTATAATTATCTTTACTTAACTCTGAGTTAACAATTTAGTTACATACAAAGATAATCATCATATAAATGCATCAATAATATGGAAAACAAGACCGAAGAAACTACTCCCGAGAATATTGATTCTCCAAAAACTGAAAATATTCAGCCGGCAGCAGAAAACGAAAATCAACCGGAAATAAAAAAGCCTGTCCGCAGAGCACCTGTTAAGGCAGCTACAGCTGCAACAGTAAAAACGGCTACAACAAAAACACCGGTAAAACCTGCAGCAACTGCTAAACCAACAGCAGTAAAAAAAGCTCCTGCAAAAAATACAGTACCAACAACTATACAACCAGCAGAAATTGCTGCTGAAACTCCTGTTACTGAAATTACAAATGAAACTGCTGTTGCAGAACCTTCAAAAAATAAATCCGATAAAAAGAAGAAAAAAGTGAAAGACAAAGAAAAAGACAAAGCAAAAAAGAAATTAGCGAAGAAAAAAGAGGATGCTAAAAAAGACAAAAAGAAAGAAAAAGCTAAAAAAGCAAAACTAAAAGCTGCAGCCAAGAAAAAAGAAAAAGCGAAAAAAGCGAAAGAAAAAGCGAAAGCTAAAAAAATAGCCAAAAAGAAAGCGAAGTCTAAAAAGAAAGCAAAAGCTAAAAAGAAAAAATAATTTCAGAAGAAAGGTTTGACTTGAATAAAGTTGAACCTTTTTTTTGTTCTCATACTTGTCATTGCGAGGAACGAAGCAGCCTCATTAGCATTGAGAAATATATTGTGGATCTTCTGAATGTGATTGCTTCGTTCCTCGCAATGACTAAAATCTTCATAAATTCACCCCCCAATCGCAATCATACTTCGATTGTCAAGATGTTTAGCAGGATCATCCATTTCAGAAATGGTCACCATTCCGGCACGAACTTTCTTTTTATTTTGAACAGATTGAGAAATCAATTCCGTAATCGATTCTCCGTTTCTGAAAGCCGTTAGCAAATCAGTTTCAGAATTAGAGAATAGGCAATTTTTGATTTTTCCGTTTGCCGTCAGGCGTATTCGGTTACAGCTGTCACAAAACGGATTCGTAATCGAACTTATGATTCCGAAATCGCCCTGAAAACCTTTTATTTTATAGGTTCTCGCCGTGAAGTTTTTTTCATCTTCCAACTTTTGAATTTTATACAAAGTAAAACAGGTTTCAACCTGCGATAAAATTTCATTTTGTGACACCATTTTGATTCTGTCCCACTCATTTCCGGCAAAAGGCATAAATTCAATAAAACGCACCGAAATGGGTAATGATTCCGTTAAGTTGATAAAATCTACAATTTCGTTATCATTAAAACCTTTTATTAAAACAACATTTACTTTCACCTGAAAATTGTTATTCAGCAGTAAATGCAGATTATCAATCACTTTCTCAAACTGATTTCGAAGTGTTATCGAATGAAATTTTGAGGCTACCAAAGTATCTAAACTCAGGTTGATTTTTTTAACACCAGCCTGTTTTAAAACATCAATATGACGGTCGATTAAAATACCGTTTGTAGTGATTGAAAGTGAAGTTTCTAAAGTTGATAATTTCGAAATAATTTCAGGAAAATCTTTTCTTAATAAGGGTTCGCCTCCCGTCAGCCTGATTTTATCGACACCATTTTCCACGAAAGTCTGGGCAATTGCAAAAATCTCATCGGCCGTCATTAAACTGGCTTTTGGAGACAATGTAATTCCGTCAGCAGGCATGCAATACGTACAACGCAAATTACATTTCTCCAGCAACGAAATACGCAAGTAATTGTGTTTTCGCCCAAAATCATCCGTTAAAATGGTTTTAGAGGGTGTCATGATTTTTTCCTTTTAAAATATGAAAAACGTGCATCACATGCGGAAAAACAGCATCCATGGATTCTCTTGCTCCGTTAGTTGATCCCGGGAGCGCCAAAACCAGACTTTTTCCTAATATTCCTGCAACTGTTCTGGATAACATCGCATACGGCATACGCTGTTGTCCGTAATCGCGAATGGTTTCTTCGATTCCCGGAATTCTGCTTTCTAATATCGGTGAAAGCGCTTCAGGTGTCACATCCCTTGGCGATAATCCGGTTCCGCCTGTAAAAATAACCAGTTGATTCTCTTTAGCAAAAGCCTTCGTTTTTTCCTGAATAATTTCTAACTCATCCGGAATAACTTCGTAATGAGACGTTTCAACTCCGTAAGAATCTAACTTTTCTACAATTATTTTTCCGGATCGGTCTTCTTTATCACCTGCAAAAATAGAGTCGGAGCAAACAAAAACCGCTGCTTTTATCGCGTACGGAAATTTATTTTTGAAAGATGATTTTCCGCCTTCTTTATTGATTAATTTGATGGTCGAAATTTCTATTTCCTTGTCGATTGGTTTCAGCATATCGTACATCGTAAGCGCTACAATTGAAGCTCCATGCATGGCCTCTACCTCTACTCCGGTTTTGTAAACGGTTTTTACTTTAAAGATAATCTGAATATCTAAACCTTCAATTTTATATTCAACCGAGGTATATTCAATTGGCAGCGGATGGCAATCCGGAATCGATAAATGCGTGTTTTTTACCGCAAATAATCCGGCCGTTTTGGCCATTTCTAGCACATTCCCTTTTGGAACCAGATTATTGACCACTGCATCAATTGTTTCCTGTTTGCTTACTTTGACAATTGCTGTAGCGGTTGCTTTTCTTAAGGTGTTTATTTTATGCGTAATATCTACCATTTTAGGTGTTTTGTTTCCAGGTGAATGTATCGTTTTCAAACATTTCCTTGCCAAAAATCGGAACATCCGTTTTAATCCAGTTTACGATGGCTTCTGTAGCTTCATAAACCTGCTTACGTCTCGTTGCAGAAACAAAAACAAACAGACAAATCTCGCCTGCTTTTACTACACCTAAACTGTGATAAATATGCATGCAGGTCAAATCGAATTTGGCAAATGCTTTTTCTCTAATCGCATGCAGGGCTTCGTTTGCCATATCGGTGTAGGCTGAATAATCAATAGCAACAACCGTATTATCGTGAATCACATCGGCGCGAACCTGGCCTAGAAAAATATTGTGTGCCCCAATTGTATGTTTGGATTGATGCTTGGCAATCGACTCCGCAATAAATTCCGGAGAAATTGGTCCTTCTACAAATACATTTTTACTCATTTTTTTTATTTTTATATCAAAGATTTCACAGATTAAAAGTTTTATTTGCCACAAATTATACGAATTTTCACTACTTAATTCTACAAAAAGAATAATCGCGATATTGTCATTTCGACGGAGGAGAAATCCTCGTAAGAAACTTTACAAACATTGACGCCATTCTATACCGAGTTACTTGTGAAGATTCTTCGTTCCTCAGAATGACAAACTGTGCAGACAATTGTGTCTTTTAATCTTTGACTATATTTTTATTTCTTTTTTTAATAATTCTTTCATTGCCAACGCACCGCCTTCAACACTTTTCACATCTTTAAACTCTTTTTTATGAAGCAATTCAGCAGCCATTTTGCTTCGAATTCCGGATTGGCAGAAAACATAAATCGTTTGATTTAAATCAAGTTTTTCTATTTCATTTTCCAGATTCATTAACGGAATCTGAAGGCTATTTTTAAAAGCTATTTTTGGAAGTTCATCTGTATTACGAACATCTAAAAATAGAACTTCTTCATTATCTATTTGATTCAAAACTGCTTCAGCTGAAATTTCTTCGACAGTATTTTCTTTCTGAGAATATTTTTCATCAAAAATATTTCTGTCCATTACAAAAGAATCATTTTTTTCAAAATCATATTTCTGCTGTTCATTATTCAGAACATTATAAACCAATATTTTTCCGCTCAAAACTTCTCCTGTTTCCAAAATCATTTTTATGACTTCATTGGCCTGCAGCATTCCAATAATTCCGACCGAAATTCCGATAACTCCCGCATCCGTACAATTCACAGACGAACTGTTTTCATCAGGATATAAACATCTGTAAGTTGGACCATTTTGATAATTAAAAACCGAAACCTGCCCCTGAAACCTGAAAATTGATCCGTAAACCATTGGTTTATTCGTAATCAGACAGGCATCATTTATGAGATATTTAATTGAAATACTATCTGTTGCATCGACCACAATAGTGTAGTTTTCAAATAAAGTAAGAACATTTTCCCCTGATAATTTCAAAGAAAACGCATTTACTTTTAGCTGCGGATTCAATTCCAAAAGCATTTCTCTGGCTTCTTTTGCTTTGGATTTCCCGACAGCCGAACTTTTATAAATCACCTGACGGTGCAGGTTTGAAATCTCAATAACATCATCATCAACAATTCCAATTTCACCAACTCCTGCTGCTGCAAGGTATGGCAGGATCGCAGCGCCCAAACCTCCGGCACCAATAACCAGAACTTTTGATCCGGACAATTTCTGCTGGCCTTCTTCTCCTATTTCAGGAAGAATCATTTGTCGGTTATAACGGGAAGATGCATTCATAAATTTGTAAATTATCCTCCGGCAAAAGGAGGCAATAAAGCAACAATATCGCTGGTTTTTAAAGTATAATCTGTAGTTTTTGAAACTATTTTCTGATTGACTGCAACACTGAAAGAAAGCGATTCGAATTTGTATTTTGCTTCTAAATCCTGCAATAAATCCTGCAGTGAAATATTCGAAGAAAACACATTTTCAAAAGTGCATTGTGTTCTTTCGGCAACAGCTCCAAAATATTTAACTTCAATCATTATTATAAATTTAAATTCTGAAATATAAATTCGTCTTCAAAATGTTCCTGAAAATAAGAGGTCAGTTTTGAAGTATTTTTTACCACTTCTCCAATCACAATAATTGCCGGTGATGAAATGTTTTTTTCGGCAACTAAATTAGCAATTGAACTAATGTTTCCTACTACTTTTTGTTCTGAATTTTTAGTTCCGTTTTGGATAATGGCAATTGGTAAATCGTCAGTTCTGTTTTCCTGATAAATCGAAATGATTTCATCCAACTTGTGCATTCCCATCAAAATTACCACTGTTGCAGCCGATTGGGATGCCAAATGTACATCTTTAGACAATTCATGACTGGAAGTTGTACCAGTAATTACCCAAAAACTTTCAGCTACTTTTCGTTGTGTCAGACTGATTCCCACTGAAGCAGGAACACCCAATGCTGATGAAATTCCGGGAACTACAGCAGTTTCCAGACCAAATTTTTCTGCAAATTCAATTTCTTCACTTCCGCGCCCAAAAACAAACGGATCTCCGCCTTTCAAACGAACCACATGTCCGTAACGATTTGCCATCGAAACAATCAATTCGTTAATCTGATCTTGTGTGTAAGCATGACACCCAAGACGTTTCCCAACAAAAACAATCTCTGCCTGCGTTGCGTATTGCAGTAATTCTTCATTGACAAGCGCATCATACAAAACTACGTCGGCATTTTCTAGCGCTTTAATTGCTTTTAGCGTAATCAATTCAACATCTCCCGGGCCTGCGCCTACTACTGTTAACTTTGGTGTTTTGGAGTTTTGCATAATCTATTAACTTAAATTGATATTCAGGTCGTTTAACTCGTCAGCCGAATTAATATTGGTTAAAGGAAAGTTTTCGCTTTCTTCTATTTTTATAATCTGATGCGGCACTTTCGAGAGAAAATCCATCATTTTCAGTTCATTATTTTCAATCGCTTCTTTTATAACCGGAACTATTTTTTTCGAATAAATTCCGATTAAAGGATGAATCCTGCTTTCTGTTGCAAAAACAGTAATCTGGGCTTCCTGATTGTGTTTTGCAATTAATTCAGCTAACAATTCCGAAGAAATTAACGGAATATCACAACTTAGAATCAGGTTGAATTCGGTTTCAGAATTTTCCAGTGCTGTATAAATTCCACCCAAAGGGCCTTTATCTTTTACTATATCAACAGACTTCTTGTATGGCAAATAATCGTATTCCTTAGTATTTGTTATGAACTCAATTTTTTCTGAAATAGGCAAAACAGCCTGAATAATATGTTCAATAAATGGTTTTCCCTGAAACAGAACCAATCCTTTCTCAGACTTCATTCGGGAACTTTTCCCTCCGCAAAGAATAAATGCTGTTAGTTTTTCCATCTTTAATTTATTTTGTTTACTTCGTCTTTTCGGCTTTCAGCCTCAAGTCAGGTTTCAGGTTTAAAGTTTCATGTTTTGCCAATCTTTCTTTTTTCTAAAAATAGAAAACCCTTGTTTCTGAGTGTTTAATTCTTTTTTTTACGGAAAAATCAATTTTATACTTGCCATCAAAATCACTGTACCTAATACAATTTTTAAGGTCTTGTTCGAAAAATAACCGCTTCCGTAAAATCCGCCTAACATTCCGCCTATCACTGCAATCGGAACCAGATAAAAACTTTCTGTCGGAATAATTTTTCCTCCCAAAAGAAATCCCAGCATTCCGGCAAATGAATTGACAAATATGAAAAGACTTGAAATAGCCGCCGATTCTTTTACAGAAGCCCATCCCAGGAACAATAAAATCGGACTTAAAATAATACCACCGCCAATTCCCAGCATTCCTGAAAGCAATCCAATTACGAATCCGATTGCTAATGCAAAAGGCAATTGAATCTTAACGGCTTCTTTTTCCTTAAAATTAAATATTCCGAACAGTCTTAAAGCCGCAAATACCAGAACAATTCCTAAAATAACTTTATAAATTGTATTATCCAGCGTAATAAATCCGCCAATAAAAGCTGCCGGTACAGAAGCTATCGCAAACGGATAAAAGAGTTTTGGTTTGAAATAATTCATTCTGTAATAAAACAAGAACGAAATACTCGAAACAAATAAATTCAGCAACAAAGCAGAAGGTTTCATAATCGCCACCGGAAAAGCGAAAATGGTCATTAAAGCCAAGTAACCCGATGCCCCGCCATGTCCTACACTTGCGTATAAAAACGCAATCACAATCAATGCGAAGCTGAATAAAATTATATTTTCGGAAGTAAGTAAATTCATTTTGTTTCAGGTTTTCTTTGTTTCACGTTACGCTATATGTTTCTTTTTACACACTGCGTTTTAAAACTGAAATTCTTTATTCTTTATTCTTTATTCTTTATTCTTTATTCTTTATTCTTTATTCTTTATTCTTTATTCTTTATTCTTTATTCTTTATTCTTTATTCTAATCAATCGGCAATAATGTTACCAGCTGCTCTTTTTTAAGGTTTTCGACATCATTCGGTACAATTAATAAACAATTTGCTGTTGCAAAAGTGTTAAGCATTGCTGAACTCTGGCCGTCTAAAACCGTTACATGGGTTTCATCATACAAAGCTTTTAAGAACAATGTTTTTCCCGAATTATTAGAAATCCCATCATTTAATTTTCTAACCAATTTTGGTAAATGAATATCCGAAAATCCCATTCGGTTTCTAATGGCCGGATACACATACACATAAAAATTAGTCAGTGACGAAGCCGGATTTCCGGGTAAAGCAAAAACTAAAGTTTCTTTTTTAGAGCCGAAAAACATTGGTTTTCCCGGTTTCTGATTGATTTTATAAAAAAGTTCTTCTACTCCATTTTTCAGTAATGCTTCTTTAACAAAATCATAATCCCCAACTGAAATTCCGCCCGAAACTAAAACCACATCATATTTTTTCAGAATGTCTTTTAAGGCTTCCTTCGTTGCTTTTAGATTATCTTTTACGTTAAAAACCTTTGTTTTATTTACACCAATCGTTTGAAGCGCAGCCTCCAGCATTGCTGAATTACTTTCGTAAATTTTACCTTTGGGTAATTTCTTACCCGGTTTTACCAATTCATTTCCGGTTACCAAAATGGCAACTTTTGGCTTTTTGTAAACGGTAATTTCTGTGATTCCCAAACAAGCCAGAAAACCAATTGCAGCGGGCGTTATTAATATATTAGATTCAAAAACTATTTCGCCTTTATTGATCTGCTCCCCTTTTGCGCGAACATTTGCAAACTGCTCCGGCATTTGGGCGATTAAAATCGAATTTTCATTCGCCATCACATGTTCCTGCATCACCACTGTATCAGCATCGTCCGGAACAAAAGCTCCGGTAAAAATCCTTACTGCTTCATTTTCTTTCAGTTTTATATTAGAATGATCCCCTGCTTGTGAACTGCTTACTACATCGTATTGATGTTTTCTGCTGTGAATGAAAGCATAGCCATCCATTGCTGACTGACGAAACGGCGGCATTGGAATTGGCGAATAAACCGTTTCTGCCAAAACATATCCCAGTGCTTTTTTCACTGCTATTTTTTGAAATGGCATTTTTGAACTGTTTTCAGCTACGATTGTTAAAGCTTCATTTACTTGTATCATTTAATAAAATATAAAACTAAGTAAAAATACTTAACACAAATATAAGTATTTTTTACTAGTGTGATTAAAAAAAAATAATTTATTTTTCTACCTATAAAATTACTCTAATTTATTTAAAATCATGGTTTAAATTGAATCTAGTTTTTGGTTTAAAATTCTGTTTTTTGAATACCAGCAGATACTTTTCAGTCATATTTGACGTCTTGTATTATTAAAATTAATAAATAAAAAAGAATAAATTAAGTATAAAATACTACATTTTAATATCACCTAAAATATATTTTTAACATTTATTTAAATTAACAAGAATAACAAACAACTAACAATCAATTAATTAAATAAAAATTCTTTCTTAAAATTATATTTATTTAATTATTGCCAAAAAAAAATCACCATTTTTTTGGTTTTTATTATATTAAAATTAACTTTGTCTATAGAATTAGTAGAGTTTTAAATAGTATTTAAAACCATAAAACACTAAATTTTGAAAACAACCGAAAGCATATCGTTTTACAATCCTCAAAAAAAATATACTTATAACACTAGCTGTTGTATGTGCTTCTGTTGCTAAATCTCACAGCAATAATTCTCTGTTTACGGTCAACTCTCCATAATAAATTGACTTTAAACAAACCTTGTAAAAAAACATAAATAAACCTTACTGAATATTTTATAATCTATTTGATGCAGCAAATTTGTATCGAAAAGACTATTGAACTATACCTATAACTAAGAAAATGAATAAAAACTAAAACAATAAAATGAAAAAAATGAACAACCGCTGCTGTAAATAAAAAAAAAAGCCATTTCTGCGGCAACAGAAATGGCGAGGCTTAAAGAAAATTTATCGCTAAATAAAGGAAACACGAGAGAGTTGAAAAATCAACTTTCACGGCTCCTTGTAATTACTAAAAACCAATACAAAGAAATGAAAAAAAATATAAATTTATATACATTATTATTTCTCCTGTTTTTAACATCAGGAATAAATGCACAAAACACAACACCTCTCATACAATCTAAACTTGACGGAACAGTAATAGACGATATTACAAACCAGCCTATTATTGGAGCCTCAGTCATTATTAAAGGAACAACACACGGAGTTCAGACGGATACTGAAGGGAAATTTTATTTTCAAACTGGTCAGAAATTACCTTATACTTTAATAATAACATACATAGGATATAAAAAAACTGAAATTATTGTAGACAAAAACCCTGTCACTATCCATTTAAAAGAAGAACGTCAGGAACTGGATGAATTGGTGGTTGTTGGATATGGTTCGCAAAAGAGAAAAGACATTACGGGCTCAGTATCATCAGTTCCAAAAGCAAATCTTTCTCAGGTTACCTCATCAGCAGATAATTTATTAAGAGGTGCTATTCCCGGAGTAGTCGTTACACAAAGTTCAGGACGTCCGGGAGCTTCTTCAAGTGTTCGTATCAGAGGAGGAAATTCTATCACCGCAGGTAATGAACCTCTTTATGTCGTTGACGGAGTTTTAATTTATAATGACAACAATAACAGTACTGCAGGAGTAGCTTATGCAGGTGCAACTGTGAATGTTCTCTCTACTATTAATCCGGGAGATATTGAATCTATAGAAGTCTTGAAAGACGCATCAGCAACTGCAATTTACGGATCACGAGGCGCTAATGGAGTTGTAATTATTACAACTAAAAAAGGAACCAAAGGACAAGATAATATCTCATACCAGGGTTACTTTGGATTCCAGAATGTTTCGAAAAAACTGGATTTGTTAAACGCAAGTCAATGGGCAAGTCTACGTAATGATATTCAGACAAGTATTGGTCAGACTCCATCTTTTACACCGGATCAAATAGAGGCACTTAAAACTTCAGGCGGTTACGACTGGCAATCTGCTGTTTTTAGAACTGCAGCACCAATTCAGAATCACCAGTTGTCTTTTTCAGGTGGAGATGAACGTTCAAGATATGCTATCTCAGCAGGTTATTTTCAACAAGACGGTATTGTAATTTCATCGGATTTTAAAAGAATTTCGCTTCGTGCCAACTACGAAAGGAATTATTCACAAAATTTTAAATTTGGTGTGAACGCGAATTATAGCAATTCTGTCGCAAATGGTATAGGAACCAATGGAGGTTCTTCTGCCGGAAGACAGCCTAATCCATTGGTTGTTGCCCTGTATCAGCCACCAGTTGTTCCTATTAAAAATGCAGACGGAAGTTATAATTTAACTAATAATCCTTATACAACTGCAGTTAATGGCGTTATTGCAAATCCAATTAATGATTTGGTTAGCACAACAAACGAAACCAAAATCAACAGAATTCTAACCAGCTTATTTGGTGAATACAAAATAACCAAAAAACTGACCGCAAAAGTGGCCGTAAGCGGTGACGTTATTGATACCAAACAAAATTATTATGCTCCGGCAACTACAACAACGGGAGCCGGAACAAAAGGCTTAGGATCAGTCGGAAACAGGTTGGTAAGTTCTATACTGAATGAAAATACACTGAACTACAATACTAACTTTGGTGATGACCATAAATTTTCGGCCTTAGGAGGATATACACTTCAATATACAAAAGGTGAAGCTGTAAATGCGGGTGCAAATACTTTTATAAATGATGCAAATACTTACAATTCATTACAAGATGGTGTTCCCATAAAGCCCTATAGTGATGCATTCGAAAGTGTGTTAAAATCGTGGTTAGCCAGAGTAAATTATTCTTATAAAGGAAAATATAACTTTACGGTCTCTGCACGTGCAGACGGATCTTCAAGATTTGGTTCAGAATCACTTTGGGGTTACTTTCCTTCGGCTGGATTTTCATGGAATATTACTGATGAAGAATTTGCCAACAACATTAAAGGTCTAACCGAAGCCAAACTTAGAATAACAGCCGGAACTACCGGGAATCAGGAAATTGGAAATTATCTTTCCCTGGCTCAGATGGGTTCTGTTAATTACGCCTTTGGAGGTACATTATATACAGGACTTGCCCCTACCCGATTGGCAAATCCGGATTTGAGATGGGAGAAAACAAACCAATATAACATTGGTTTAGACTTATCATTATTAGACAGAAAAATCAATTTTGTTTTTGATGTTTACTACAAAAAAACAAACGATTTGCTTATAAGTGTTCCTGTGCCGCTTACTTCAGGATATGCTACAATACTTCAAAACATTGGAGGTGTTGAAAATAAAGGTATTGAGATTGGGCTGATAACAGAAAATATAAAAACAGAAAACTTTTCATGGAATTCTAACTTCGTTTTTTCTGCCAACAGAAACAAGGTTGTTGCAATTGGAAATGGTGTTGACCAGTTTTTTCCAATCGTTCCAAACGGTGCTTTATTGCAGCAACAGCCTGTAACGGTAAAAGTAGGTTTGCCTTTAGGAACTTTTTGGGGATACAGAACCGATGGTATTTTCCAGACTCAGGAAGAAGTGAATACACAGCCAAAAATAAACAGCCTTGCCAATACAAAAGTTGGTGACAGAAAATATGTAGATAGCAACGGTGATGGTGTAATTACAACTCTTGACAAAGGAAATCTTGGAACTTCACAGCCAAAATTTGTTGGAAGTTTCAGCAATACAATTTCTTATAATGATTTTGATTTGAATTTCTCTTTCCAGGGATCATATGGCGGAAAAATATTCAATGCTTTAAATCAGCAATTAGAAATTTCAACACTGGGAACAAATGCTAATGCAACTCTTAATGATCGTTGGACACCAACAAATCCAAGTAATGAAATTCCGAGAGCATCTAGTTCTCCAGTAGCAATAGTTTCTGAACGTTATGTAGAAGATGCTTCTTTCCTGAGACTAAAATTAATCACTTTAGGATATACACTACCTAAAAGCATTTCTAAAAAATTGGGAACAAAGAGTGTTAAATTTTACGTATCTGCCGAAAACTTAATTACATGGACAAAATACACCGGATATGATCCTGAGGTAAGTTCATACGAACAAAACAACTTATATCCGGGAATTGATTTTGGTTCTTATCCAAACTCTAAAACATTCATTTCGGGTCTGAATATAACTTTCTAAGTAAAAAATATAAAATGAAAAAGAGTATTATAACATTATTATTAAGTGCCGGACTATTTGTATCGTGCACAGAATTAGAGGTAACACCAACCTCTTTTGTAACCGAAGAAAATTACTTTCAAACTCAGGATGATGCTATTGCAAGTGTAACTGCGGTTTATGCTTCTTTGAGTCTTGATCCGGGAGAGCAGAGTTTATTTGGAAGAAATCTTTATTTCCTGACAGATATGGCTACTGATTATGCCGCAGCAGGAGTTTCAGCAACCAATCCACAGGTAAGAGCTTTGAGCAGTTTAACCCATGATGCGACGTCAGATCGTGTTCAGGTTGCGTGGCGTCAAATTTATGCCGGAATTAACAGAGCCAATGTTGCCATTGATAATATTCCGAAAGTCATTGGAACAGATGAAATTAAAAACCGATTGATTTTAGAAGCAAAATTCATCAGAGGATTATTATACTTTCAGGCAGTACGTCTTTGGGGCGGTGTTCCAATTGTTTTACATGAACCGACTTCTATTCAAATAGAAAGCTTAAAATCAAAAAGAGCAACTGTCGATGAAGTCTATGCGCAAATTATTTCAGACTTAAAAGATGCAGAAGGTTTACCTGCTGCTTATACTTCAACTAACCTTGGACGTGCTACATCAGGAGCTGCAAAAGCAATTTTAGCAAAAGTATATCTTACAAGAAAAGATTATCCAAATACGATCCTTAAAGCTAAAGAAGTTATTAATGGTGGTTACGGATACGCCCTTTTTGAAAACTTTGGAGATATATTCGCAAAGGAAAAAAAGAACGGAAAAGAGCATATTTTCTCTGTTCAGTTTGAGCCAAATCAGGCAGGAAACGGTTCTAGCGGAAGTACTTTTCAAGCAACTTCATTTACCGGATTTACTGCTACTGAACCGGCAGATATTATTTCGGATGTAGCTTTGTTTTATGATATTTATGCAGAAGGAGATGTAAGAAGAGATGTTAGTTATAAAAAACAATTATTGAATCCGGCAACCGGAACACTTTATACTTTTCCAAAACCAATTTTCAGCAAATATCTTGACCTGACCAATCTAGCTACTCCTTCAAACGTAGCCATTAATTTTCCGGTTATTCGCTACGCAGACATCTTATTGTCCCTGGCAGAAGCCATAAATGAACAGGGAGCGCCAACTACTGAAGCTTATGAATTGATTAATCAGGTAAGAAGAAGAGCTTTTGGAAAACCAATCACAACGCCAGACGCAACTGTAGATTTAGTTGGATTAAACCAAACCTCTTTTAGAGCTGCGATTCAGGAAGAGCGCAAAAAAGAGTTTGTTCAGGAAGGGCAAAGATGGTTCGATTTGGTTCGTTGGGGAACTTTGGTTACCGAAATCAAGAAGGTAACTGCAAAAAACTCAGTTTCAGAGCGTAATAATCTGTATCCAATTCCGCAAAGCGAAAGAAATATTGACCCAGTAGGACTACCGCAAAATCCAGGCTATTAATAAAAGGATTACATATTAGTATATAAAATGATTAAAAAACTGTTTATTATCGTCCTATTGGTTTTTGCACAATTACAGCTGTCTGCGCAGAAAAAGCAACCTAACATCATCGTCATTCTGGCGGATGATTTAGGTTTCTCAGATATTGGTGCTTTTGGCTCAGAAATTAAAACTCCAAACCTGGATAAGCTTGCTAAAAACGGACTTATTCTAAAGCAATTTTACAATGCCGGGCGTTGCTGTCCTTCACGCGCTTCATTGCTCACAGGTTTATATCCGCATCAGGCAGGTGTTGGGGACATGGTTCAGGACAAAGGGTTTCCTGCCTATCAGGGGTATTTAAACGAGCATTGCATCACGATTGGACAGGCACTCAAACAGGCAGGTTACAACACTATCGTTTCCGGAAAATGGCACGTTGGTTTGGTTCCGTCAGCCAGGGCGGTTAATAGAGGATTTGATGATTCATTTACGTTACAAAACAATGGAAGCAGTTATTTCAACTCGCAACCTTTGTATAATGACGGAAGAACAGTGACTTTTTTGAAAGGAGACAAAGAAATTATTCGCACGGATACTTCGACTTATCTGACTCAGGAAATAACCAATTTTGCCATTAATTCTTTAGAAAAACATCGCCATGAACAAAAGCCTTTTTTTCTGTATGTTGCTTATAATGCGCCACATTGGCCCATTCAGGCATTACCGGAAGATATTGCAAAATACAAAGGAAAATACCTCGAAGGCTGGGATAAATTGAGAGCAAGCCGTTTTAAAAAGTTAAAAGAACAAGGAATTATTGATAAAAACTGGGACTTATCCAATCGTTTTGAAAAAGTGCCGGATTGGGAAAAATTAAGTACTGAAGAAAAAGACAAATGGGACACCCGCATGGCAATTTACGCCGCCATGATCGACCGAATGGATGCAGGAATTGGAGAAATCCTTCAGAAAGTAAAGTCTTTGGGTGAAGAAGATAATACACTTATTCTTTTTCTTTCTGATAATGGCGGAAGTGCCGATGATGTAAAAAACTGGAATTATGTTACACAAAAAAATGGAACACCAGGTTCAGTTGCTTCCATTGACAGTTACGAAAGTCCGTGGGGAAATGTGAGCAACACGCCTTTTCAATTGTTCAAAAAGAACACCCACGAAGGCGGTATTACTTCTCCTTTTATTGCTTATTATCCAAAACATATTAAGGCTGGCACATTAAGCAATAGGGTAAGTCATTTGATTGATGTTTTCCCAACTTTTCTGGAGTATGCCGGTTTTCAATATCCGGATTCTTTTCAGGAAAAAAAACTCACACCATTAGAAGGTATTAGTTTAAAAAAGGAATTTGAAGGGCAACGATCTAATGCACATGAAGCTTTATTTTGGGAACATGAAGGCAGTAAAGCAGTACGAAAAGGACAATGGAAAGCAGTAGCCGAAAACAATCAGCCCTGGGAATTGTACAATCTTTCTGCAGACCGAACCGAAACAAAGAACCTGGCAAAATCAGAATCAAAAATCCTCCAAAATCTGATTGAATTACATCGACAATGGTCAGCAAAAGTTGGCGTTAAAGACTGGAATACGATAAAATAAATAACAGTTATTCCTAATACCTGACTTTATACTTTATTAAAAAAACTACAACAATAAACAATACCAAATACATAGAAATAATGAATTATCAATTAATCGCTTAAAATATAAAAAAATGAAAAAATTTAAAAATAACAGTACCATCAAAAGTCCTAAAAAAGGGCTTTTGATTACAGCATTGCTTGTTGCTCAGTTTGGCTTTGCCCAGGAACAGCAAAATGCAGAATTTAAAGGAGTCGTTGGTAAAACATTGGCGGACTCAAAAGAATATTGGCCTGAGCCTGTAAAAGCTCCAAAAGGCGCTCCCAATGTAGTCTGGATTTTACTGGATGATGTAGGATTTGGTGCTTCAAGTGCTTTTGGCGGATTAATAGAGACCCCTACTTTTGATGCTTTGGCAAATAACGGATTACGTTATACCAATTTTCATACAACCGCTATTTGCGCACCTACCCGTGCCGCTTTATTGACGGGAAGAAATTCAGGAAGAGTTCACGTTAGCGGCTTTTCTCACACTATTTTATCTGCAGGTTTCCCGGGTTGGGATGGTAGAATTCCATCTGATAAAGGAACAGTTGCTGAGATTTTACGTGAAAACGGTTACAACACTTTTGCAGTAGGGAAATATGGTGTAACTCCGGATGAAGATGCTACGGATGCAGGTCCATTTCACAGATGGCCAACCGGAAAAGGTTTCGATCATTTCTATGGCTTCTTAGGATCACAAACCGATCAGTACAACCCTGATTTGGTAGAAGATCAGACGCATATAAAAGGAGACGGACGCCATCTGAACGAATTAATTACAGATAAGGCAATTAGTTATCTTCAGAAACAACAAAAAGCGGCTCCAGGAAAACCGTTCTTTTTATATTATGCACCCGGAGCAGCTCATGCACCTCATCAGGTTGCAAAAGAATGGAGCGATAAATACAAAGGGAAATTCGATGAAGGCTGGGATGTATATCGTGAAAGAGTTTTGGCAAACCAAAAGAAACTGGGTGTAATTCCTGCCAATGCCGTTTTACCAGAACGTAATCCGCTAATTGGGGAATGGAAAAAATTAACTCCGGATCAAAAGAAGGTATATGCCAGATTCATGGAAGTGTACGCAGGATTTCTGACGTATACCGATGCTGAAATTGGAAGAGTGGTTAATTACCTTAAAGAAACCAATCAATTTGACAACACTGTAATTTTTGTTGCCATTGGAGATAACGGAGCCAGTAAAGAAGGCAGTCTGGTAGGTACTATCAACCAAAGCCTTTTTGCTCAGGGAACATCTGACGAAAAAAATCTTCAGGATAATTTAGCCAACATCGGCGAAATTGGAACTCCTGAGGGACTTAATACCAATTACCCTTTAGGCTGGGCACAAGCAACTAATGCACCGTTTAAAAACTGGAAACAGGATGCTCAGTCAGAAGGTGGAACCCGTAATCCTTTGATTATTCACTATCCAAACGGAATTAAAGATAAGGGCGGAATCAGAAATCAATACAGCCATGTAAACGATATTCTGCCTACTACGCTTGATATTGCAGGAATTAAAGCTCCGGAATATATCAAAGGAATTAAGCAGGATATCATCCAAGGTTCTTCTTTATACACTTCTTTAAATAATGCCAAAGCAGAGTCATTACACAAAGTACAATACTATTATATTTTTGGAAACAGAGCCATATACAAAGATGGATGGAAAGCAGCCGCAGCACATCCGGATCCTTTTACCTTATTGAAAACTGCAGGTAAAAATCAGACTGCTGCAGCAAACAGTTTTGATAATGATGTTTGGGAATTATATAACTTAAACGAAGATTTTAATGAACGTAATAACCTGGCCAAAAAGTATCCTGAAAAATTAGAAGAACTTAAAAAACTGTTTGATGAACAAGCCAAAGAAAATAATGTATATCCGTTAATTGACTGGCAGGATGTACTGGGCAGAAAAATTCACAATAGCGGAGCTGACAAAGGCAAAAACCTTCAGGAGTTGATTAAAGAAGCAACAAAAGGTGGAAGCGGAAGTTCGCATTAGTAAAAAGTTGGATTCAGGTCTTTACTACAAAATAAAGACCTGAATTTTCAAAAGGTAAACAATGAAAAACTTTCGATATAACAGAAAAGTAAAACAAACATTCTGCTGTCTGGCTGAGTCCATTCGACTTAGCTCCGGATAAACTTAGTCGAAGCCTTTCATTAAAAAATTCCACAAAATAAAATTCTACTAAATCTGTAGAATTATTAGTTTTAATTTTAAATTTATCATTCTGATTTTCAAGGAAATTAATCCCAATTTATAAAACAAAATAAAGTATTAAACAAAAAAATTGAGACACATGAAACTAGTAGATTATCAAATTATAGGCAAAAAGATTGTCGTTGGGGCGATTCTTTTTTTGATTCCGCTTGTGATTTTGGCAGGCGGTTTAACATTAATCAATCAATTTTTAAAATAAGAAATCATGGCAACAGTTCAAAATTCAAACAAAAATCTGATAAGAGATTTAAGTATCAGTCTTTTTATTTACACGCTGCCTGTGTTGGCAATTTACCTATATTTTAAATTGAGTAACAACATTGTAAGTGAATCGCACATTGCATTACCGGCTTTTCTGGAATTTGCAAAACCTGCTTTCGAAAACATCAGAACCTGGGGATTAACCGTTTTTATGATTGTGTTGGGAATTATCGAATTTACGGCAGGTTTATATGATGATGAATGGACAGGTGAAGAACGCAAAATTGACATCGTAAGTTTCCTGGCTCCAAAATTAATTTTACCTGCAGTTATTTCTTTTTTCAGCTTAAAGGTTTTACCGGTTTTGATTCCGAATCTTGAAAACGCACTTTCGTGGGTGCCGTTTTGGGGAGGCTTTTTCTTAATCGGTGTTGCGGATGATTTAACACAGTACTGGTACCATCGTCTGCACCATCAGGTTCCCTTTTTATGGCGTTTTCACAGAACGCATCATTCAGCTCCGTACATGGGAATGGCGATGCTTTCGAGACAAAACTTTATTTACACGATCTTTTTCTCTCAGATTTACTTAACAGCCACTTTAACCTTCTTAGGTTTAGGGCTTCCTGCTTTGTTTGTATTGGTTATAAAAAGCATCATCACATTAACGGCACACTCCAGTATTGCCTGGGACAAACCGTTTTACAAATACAAAGTTTTACATCCGATTGCATGGGTTTTAGAACGTTTAATTTCGACTCCGGCTACACACCACGCGCATCATGCAGATACAAGCGGAGACGGTGTTGGTCATTTTAAAGGCAACTTCGGAAACATGTTTTTTATCTGGGATGTCATCTTCGGAACAGGTTTAATTACCAGACAATTTCCAAAATCATATGGAATCAAATCCTACAAGCAGGAAGAATGGTACGCACAGTTTCTTTGGCCGATATTCAAATCTAAAAAAGAAGGAAGCGCACTGGCAGAAGGAGTTCTTTCTGTACCCTTAAAACAAACTCCGGTTGTTGAAAATCAGCCTGTACTAGAAACCGTTCAATCCTGATATCATGAAAAATAAAATATTTAAAAACAGCATCTCTGCCCTAACCCTTTTTGTAACAATTATTGGTTTTGCACAAAATAAAAGTTCAAATACAATCTCGCTGGATCTTTATTACAGTAAAATTCAAAATGAGAAAAACCCACAGATAATTGATGCTAGAGGGCCTGAAGAATTTGCCCTTAACCACATTAACGGAGCGGTAAATTTCAATCTGGAGTCAAAAGATTATGCCAAGCAAATAGCAAAATTAGATAAAACAAGACCCGTATTTACCTATTCTATCGGAGCCGGAAGAAGTGTGTGGCTGGCAGATGATTTATTAAAAAAAGGTTTTAAGGAAGCCTATAGTTTAGAGGGTGGAATTGCCAACTGGATTGGCAACGGAAAGCCTTTTTATGTCAACTCCAAAAGCAAATTAACACTGGATGAATACAATAAAATCATCGCTGATAATAATACCGTTTTGGTAGATATTGGTTCTAAATATTGTGCTCCGTGCAAAAAAGTAAAACCTGTTCTGGAAACCATCAAAGCTGAATACGGAGAGAAGGTAAAAATTGTCGAAATCGAACTGGAAGAAAGTCCGCAGGTAATTGCCGATCTGAAAACTGTAAAAGTATTCCCTACCCTGATTTTATATCAAAACGGTCAGATTATTTTCAAAAAAGAGGGATTCTCAGATTTGAAAAAAGATGTTGATGTCATTTTGGCTCAGAATAATTAACAAAGAAAGAAATCAGAGATGAATATCACCCTGGGCGGAGTCGAAACCTTTTAGTTGTAAAGAGATTCAACTCCGGTCAGCCTGACAATTGTTTTAATTCATTAACAACATAAGGTAATGAAGTTTGTTTGTTTGTTTTTTTGCTATCCTGCAGGGTGTCCCAACCTTGCAGGTTTATCAATTTAAAACTTTAAAACCTGCTATATACCAAAAAATATTCCCTTTTTAAATACCATAATATGGCAATATCCAAAAAAACTAAAAAAATCGTTTTTACCATTTTGATTCTACTCCTTATTGCTTCCGTTTTTTTGTTTTGGCCCATCAACACAGACGGAACACTGATTAAATCTGATGAAAAATTAGCTGAAGGAAAAACTGTATTTCTGTATCAAAAAGACACTTCCAAAACTTCAGAAAAAAAACCAAACATTATCATTCTCCTTGCTGATGATTTGGGCAAATATGACATTTCGCTGTACGGAGGAAAATCAACCCCAACACCTCAAATAGATTCTTTGGCTGCATCGGGAGTGACATTTACAGACGGTTATGTTTCCTCATCCATTTGTTCTCCTTCGCGAGCAGGTTTACTTACAGGCCGCTATCAGGAACGATTTGGACATGAATATCAACCCGGAG
Organism: Flavobacterium salmonis; assembly: GCF_903819435.1. Lineage (GTDB taxonomy): Bacteria > Bacteroidota > Bacteroidia > Flavobacteriales > Flavobacteriaceae > Flavobacterium > Flavobacterium chungangense. Next base: position 198,671 of record NZ_CAIJDP010000071.1, read on the forward strand.
ACCGATATCCAAAAAACAATCTGGAATATTATGCCTTCAAATATCTGATTAATACCGATAGCTGGAGATTAAACCCAAAAATTGAATATCCAAATGATACTTCAATCGCTACCCAGGGTTTGCCCCAGTCTGAAATTACCTTTGCCGATCTGGCTAAAAAACAAGGTTACAATACTGGTATTATTGGTAAATGGCACTTGGGGCATACCAAAGGTTTTTTTCCACTGGACAGAGGTTTCGACTATCATTACGGGTTTTATCAGGCGTTTTCGCTTTTTGCTCCCGAAGATGATAATCCGGATATTATCAACCATCATCATAAGGATTTTACAGATAAAGTAATTTGGGGAAAGGGCCGTGTCGGAATTGGAAAAATTCGCAGGGATACTACCATTGTTGAGGAAAAAGCCTATTTGACTGAAAAATTTGCGGATGAAGCCGAAGCTTTCATTGACAAAAATAAAACAAAACCATTTTTACTGTATGTTCCGTTTAATGCACCACACACCCCTTTTCAGGTCCGCAAGAAATATTACGACCGTTTTCCGAATGTAAAAGACGAAAACAAACGGGTGTATTTTGCCATGATCAGCGCTTTGGATGATGCCATTGGAAGAATCAGGGCCAAAATAAAAAAAGAAGGTCTGGAAGAAAATACCCTGATTATTTTTGCCAGTGACAATGGAGGTGCCGATTATACGTTTGCTACTACCAACGCACCGCTTAAAGGAGGGAAATTCTCCCATTTTGAAGGCGGAATCAATGTCCCGTTTGCACTTTCGTGGAAAGGAAAAATAAAACCACATACCGTTTACAAAACACCGGTGAGTTCACTAGATATTTTCAGTACCATTGCAGCAGTAACGCATTCTGGTTTGCCAAAAGACAGGGTTTATGACGGGGTTGATTTAATTAACATAGTCAATAACAATAAAATTGCGCACCAAAATTTATACTGGCGTTCCGGTGATGCCAAAGCCATCAGAAGCGGAGACTGGAAACTGATCATCAGTGGAAAAACACATGAAAAATGGCTTTATGACTTATCAAAAGACAAATCTGAAACTACTGATCTGGCACAAAAAAATCCGGCAAAAGTAAAAGAACTTCAGACAGCTTTAAAAGACTGGGAAAAAGGACTCATAAAACCGTTATGGCCTAATTTAACTTACTATGAATTCAATTTTGGCTCTCAAAAATACTTTGTCGATTTGTAAAGTTTAAATACATAGAAGCATACTCTTTAAATGCAAAAAAGTCGTTTTACCTGTTTAAAAAAAACCAAACAAGCCTCAACTCAACCAAATCTTAAAAAACAATTCAATTCATTAAAACCAATGTCAATTAAAACAAAACAACTTAGCCTTCATGAAGACTGGACAGTCGTACTTTTAGGTTTCTTAATCATCGGAATTTCGCTGTTTGTATTTCTTCCTGATGTCCCGGTATTCAAATGGTCCAATGGTTCCGACTTAATGGCAGATGTATTTGCTGTCGGGAATTTACAAATTCTGTTAATTCAATTTATTTATTTGACTGTTATAGGAACTATAGCCGCATTTTTAATTGGTAAATCGGTAAAAAACTTTTTATTAGGTTTCCCAATCATCTATCTGTTAACTATTTTGGCTTTGATTGTAGCAGGAAATACTTTTATAAAAGGACTCAATTTAGAAGCCGTAATTTTTAGTTTGATTATTGGCCTTGTAATTGGCAATTTCTTCAAACTACCGGAATGGTTTCGTTCTGCACTTTCAACAGAAGTTTTTGTGAAAATCGGTTTGGTTTTTTAAATAAAGACATAGAACTTTTTAAGTATATATGGTTAGAAACATCTAGTGTTACAACTGGAAGCAGAGTACCCTATATTCAGAAAGAAATTGATTTTTGTGGTGAAATAGCTTCGATGGTAAAAGTATTACCTAATCTCCTCGATTATACAGACCACATAAAATATTTAGAGCAAAAAATAATATGGTTGAAAAAAGATATAGAAAATGAACAAAAAAGAGATTTTGAAGGGTATATCTAAAAATCATAAAACCGATCTAAAAATAGCAGAGATACATCGATTTGAATCAAAATCATTTTCTTTTATTACGGATTTTTTCTTTTGAAAAAGAGTTTAAAACTGCATACGACATTTAAGCAATAAAAAAAGCGATTGTTTTCGGACAATCGCTTTTTGATTTATATAAATAAAGTAAAAAGGTAAAATTCAGGATGCCATAGCAATTTCTAATGGCACTGCTATGTTTGACAAAGTAATCGGATCTGAATATCCTAAGAAAAAAACATCCAGTATTTCCTGAAATACAGGATCTGTATTTTCTACCTGAGTAAAAAGAGTCATGGAAGAACGAAGTTTTCTCGCATCTAATTCCCCAAGAATAGCCTCTATTGATTTGGTTTTATATTCTAAAAGAACTTTGCAAATTTCAATTAAATGTTTCGCTAAGATAGGATGATTTAGAAAATCTTCTGCTTCTTTAAGATCAGCAATAGCATAATATTTCGCTAGCGTGCTTTTGCCCAAACCTTTTAGCTGCGGAAAAATAAACCACATCCAATGCGTTTCCTTCTTCCCTTTTTTTAGTTCTGAGTAAGCTGTTAGATAAAGTTTGTTCTGTGCATCTAAAAAGCGTGTTAAATCATTATTTGCGTAAGCCATTCTGAAGTAATTTTATAAGGTTAAACAAATTTTCAGGTCTTGTTTTAAAGTCTTCCAAAACTACTCCGCTTCTCGGTCTAAAAATTTATATAATTGTTACAGTTACATTATATAATTTCAATTTGATGAAATAAAAAAGCTGCGAAAAATAAAGTAATCGCAGCTGTTTTTAACCTATTATGATAGAAAATAAATTTTTAATTTTTGAAATGATTCAATGATTTCTCAATAATAGCAAGGCATTGTTTAATTTGATCTTCGGTAATAACCAAAGGCGGAGCCAGACGAATTTTGTTTCCGTGAGTTGGTTTTGCCAATAATCCGTTATCTCTGAATTTCAGGCAGATTTCCCAAGCCAAATCTGATTCTTCATCACAATTAATTACGATGGCGTTAAGTAAACCTTTACCGCGAACCAGTGTAATCAAATCCTTACGTTCAGCAATTTCGTTTAATCCTTTTCTTAAAATGATTCCTAAACGTTCTGCATTTTCAGCCAGTTTTTCGTCTTTTACCACTTCAAGAGCCGCAATTGCAACAGCTGCCGCAACCGGATTTCCTCCAAAAGTAGATCCGTGTTGTCCGGGTTTTATTACATTCATTATTTCGTTATTTGCTAAAACCGCCGAAACAGGATAAACACCTCCTGAAATTGCCTTTCCTAAAATCAAAATATCAGGCTGCACGTCTTCGTGATGAACCGCTAAAAGTTTCCCTGTACGTGCAATTCCGGTTTGAACTTCATCTGCAATAAACAATACATTATGTTTTTCGCAAAGTGCTTTTGCTTTCGCTAAATAACCTTCAGACGGAACATATACTCCGGCTTCTCCCTGAATTGGTTCCACCAGAAAACCGGCTATATTTTTTGATGATTCCAGTACTTTTTCCAAAGCCTCCAGATTGTCATATTCAATTTTTATAAAGCCTTCTGTAAAAGGACCGAAACTCTTACGGGCACTTTCATCATTCGAAAACGAAATGATGGTTGTGGTTCTTCCGTGAAAATTATTCTCACAAACAATAATCTGGGCAAGATTTTCATGGATTCCTTTTACTTCATAAGCCCACTTTCTGCACAATTTCAAAGCTGTCTCTACTGCTTCTGCACCCGTGTTCATTGGAAGAACCTTATCAAAACCAAAATAATTGGTTACATATTCTTCGTAATTCCCTAATTTATCATTGTAAAAAGCACGGGAAGTCAAAGTCAGCTTTTGCGCCTGCTCTACCATTGCTCCAACAATTTTAGGATGGCAATGTCCTTGGTTTACGGCAGAATAAGCCGAAAGGAAATCATAATATTTCTTTCCGTCCACATCCCAGACATAGACACCTTCTCCCCTGTCTAAAACTACAGGAAGCGGATGATAATTATGAGCTCCGTATTTGTTTTCTTTCTCTATTAAAACTTCTGATTTAGACGAAAGAATTTGTTTTGTCTGTTCCATGATTTTCAGTTTTTTATCTTTTTCAAAATTAATTATATTATTTTATTTTACAATAAAAATCAATACTTTTGACTTAAATAAAGCAATTAAAAGTCAATATTAAAAAAAAAGCCAAAATAAAAGTCAATATTAATTTTAAACAATATAAAAATGGACTCATTAGACCAATTTGACATCAAAATTATCAAGGAACTGGAAAAAGATGGGAGAATGGCTTTTTCTACAATCGCAGCAAATTTGAAAATCTCAAATACAATGGTACATCAGCGAGTGAATCGCTTAACAGAGCAAGGTATCATTTCAGGGATCAAACCTTCGGTTAACGAAAAAAAAATTGGCTACGACTGGGCTTCCTTTACCGGAATTACGCTCAATAAAGATTCGGATTCAGAAAGAATTATTGAGGCTTTAAAAGCCATTCCGGAAATTACGGAGTGTTATTATGTTACAGGTTCCTTTACCCTTTACATAAAAATCATAGCCAAAAACCACGAACACATGCGAAATGTTCTTTACGAAAAAATAGACCGAATTTCCGGGATTGCCAAAACCGATTCTATTGTAGAATTGGGTTGCGCTTTTAAAAGAAATATTACACTTTAAAACTTTACAAATAATCTATAAACTTATAATTTTCAATATTTTAAATTCTTTGCTAAAACCTCAAAAGAAAAAGCTTTTGAGGTTTTTTTGTACGATTATATTTCAGATATTTGTTATAAATTATAAAAAATCATGAAAAAATCAGCCTTATTTATTTTAGTTATTTTCTTATTTTTCAGCATTATGAACGCCCAATTAAAAGCCGTAAAATACAACGACGGAGATCAGGTTTTAAATGGATTATCCATAAAAGCTGCCAAAAAAAGCAGTCAAAATCCAGGTATTTTGCTTTTGCCAGCCTGGCTTGGAATTGACAATGCCTCAAAAGAAATAGCCGAAAACTTATCAAAACTGGGCTACACGGTTTTCATAGCTGATATTTATGGAGAAGGAAATTATCCAACAAACACTTCAGAAGCAGGTAAGCAGGCCGGATACTACAAAAAAAATTATGAAGCGTATCAAAAACGTATTCAGTTAGCGTTAGATCAATTAATCAAATCCGGTGCAAATGCCGATAATATTGTTGCTATTGGGTATTGTTTTGGCGGAACCGGGGTTTTAGAAGCTGGCCGCGGACATCTGAATGTAAAAGGTGTCGTTTCTTTTCATGGCGGTTTAGGCAAAGATGCTGCAAGGCCTTCTGAAACTATCACAACTAAAGTCTTAGCCTGTCATGGTGCTGATGATCCATTTGTTTCAAAGGAAGAAATAGCTGCTTTTCAGCAGGAAATGCGTGATACGAAAGCTGACTGGCAAATGATTTATTATGCAAATTCGGTACACTCATTCACAAACCCGGAAGCCGGAAACGACAACTCAAAAGGAGCTGCCTACAATGCTGTTGCTGCAAAACGTTCTTTTGAACATTTAAAGCTTTTTCTAAACGAGGTACTTAAAAAGTAACCAAATTAATTAACCAAAACTAAACCCAAACCAATGTCCCATAATAAAATCAGAGAAGATAAAACCTGCCTCAACTGCCGCCACGTAGTAGAGCAGAAATTTTGTCCCAATTGCGGACAAGAGAATTCAGACAGCAGAAAAACATTTCATCACTTGTTTGTCCACTTTTTTGAAGATCTTACACATTATGAAAATGCTTTTTGGAAAACGATACGAAATCTGCTTTTTAAGCCGGCAACTTTAACCAAAGAATATCTTTCGGGAAAAAGACTTTCCTATTTGGCTCCGGTTCGTTTATATATTTTCATAAGTTTCATTACGTTCTTATTAATTGCTATGCTTCCAGTTAAAGTCAACGAAAATAATAAAAGCGAAAAGGAAATAAATAAGGAAATCGCAAAAACTACACAAGAATTGAATATTAAAAAAGAAGACAATAAATACTTCCATTTCTTAAACATGAAGAAAATTGATTCTATTCAGAAACATGGAAAAGAAGAAGACAAACTTAATGCTACCAGCTACTGGTTCGCTGAAAAAGCAATACATATTAGTGAGAAATACACCAAAAAAGAAATTTTTATAAAATTTACAGAATCTTTCTTTCACAACCTTCCTAAAATTTTATTTATTATCATGCCATTTTTTGCTTTTTTCTTATGGCTTTTTCACAATAAAAAAAAATGGTATTATTTTGATCACGGCATTTTTACACTTCACTATTTTTCATTTTTATTATTAATTTTCCTTGTAATGTTTATCATTGACCGTGTTGTCGGACTTTTTGGTGAAGATAGTCCACTGAATGTTATTTCCACAATTACCAGCATTGTTGGAACAATCTGGATGTGTTATTATTTTTATCCAGCTCATCATCGCTTTTATGGCGAATCAAGAATAGTTTCTTTTGTTAAAAGTGTATTGTTATTCATTATAAACTCTCTTTTTATTCTATTTTTACTAACTGTTTATGTTCTCTATACATTCATCAATATACATTAAAAACTAATAATGAAAAAAATTGCATTTCTATTATTAATTGTTTCTGCATTTTCGTGTAAAAACACCCAGAATATTACCTCCAAAGACAATTCAGATCCTTCTAAATACATTGGAAAAATTTCGGAAAAAGATTTAAAAACAATGCTTTATACTGTTGCTTCTGATGAAATGGAAGGCCGTGAAACCGGTTCGAAGGGACAAAAGAAAGCAGGGCTTTACATGATAGAGCAATACAAAAAAAATGGAATCCCTTTTCCAAAAGGTGCTACAGATTATTACCAGCACATTCCGGCATCTTATTTGAATGCCAGACGCAATGAAAACTTACAGGATTCAGAAAACATCTGGGCATACATTGAAGGCTCTGAAAAACCAGATGAGATATTGGTACTCTCAGCTCATTACGATCATGTGGGTATTCAAAACGGTGAAGTTTATAATGGTGCTGATGATGATGGTTCCGGAACGGTAGCTTTATTGGAAATGGCGAAAGCTTTTGCAAAAGCCAAAAAAGAAGGACATGGACCAAAACGTTCTATTTTATTCCTGCATGTAACTGGCGAAGAGCACGGCCTGCACGGTTCTCGCTATTATTCTGAACATCCTTTGTTTCCAATTGCCAGCACAATTGCCGACATTAATATTGATATGATTGGTCGTCGTGATGTTGAACACGCCAAAACAAACAATTATGTGTATGTTATTGGAGCGAACAGATTATCATCTGATTTACATAATGCTGTAGTGTCACAAAATGAAAAATACATCAAAATAGATTTAGATTTTAAATTCAACGATCCAAAAGACCCAAATCACTTTTATGAGCGTTCTGACCATTATAACTTTGCCAAACATGGTATTCCGGCGGTTTTCTTCTTTAATGGCGTTCACGAAGATTACCATGGTAAAGACGACATAGCAGAAAAAATCGAATACGATGCTTTAACTAAAAGAACAAAATTAGCTTTCGTCGTTGCCTGGGAACTGGCCAATAGAGAAAACAGACCGGTTGTGGATAAGAGATAGTTTAAAAAAAGATTCTAAGAAACTGAGATGCTAAGGTTTCTAAGTTTTTCCCTTAGGAATGATTACAAAAAAAGATGAGTAAAACTCATCTTTTTTTGTTTTATATTTTTTATTCCAATTACTCAAATGCTAAAAAAACTTAGAAACTTAGCATCTCAGAACCTCAGTAACTTTATCAATCATTCATCGAAATCAAAAACTCTTCGTTATTTCTGGTTTTCTTGAAACGGTCGTTTACAAAATCCATAGATTCTACCGGATTCATATCTGACAGATATTTACGCATAATCCACATTCTCTGTAATGTTTTCTCGTCTAATAATAAATCGTCGCGACGCGTACTTGATGATGTAAGATCGATGGCTGGGAAAATACGTTTGTTGGCAATTTTACGATCCAGTTGAAGTTCCATATTACCGGTACCTTTAAATTCTTCAAAGATAACCTCATCCATTTTAGAACCGGTTTCTGTCAATGCTGTCGCGATGATACTCAACGAACCGCCGTTTTCAACATTTCTTGCTGCTCCGAAGAAACGTTTTGGTTTTTGAAGCGCATTGGCATCAACACCTCCACTTAATACTTTTCCGGACGCTGGCTGAACAGTATTATAAGCTCTCGCCAAACGTGTAATCGAATCAAGAAGAATCACGACATCATGTCCGCATTCTACCAGACGCTTAGCTTTTTCAAGTACGATATTGGCAATTTTTACGTGTTCCTGTGGTTCTCTGTCAAAAGTAGAAGCGATAACTTCTCCACGTACACTTCTTTGCATATCTGTAACCTCCTCCGGACGCTCATCAATCAAAAGAACGATTAGATAAACTTCAGGATGATTCGCAGCAATCGCATTGGCAATGTCTTTTAACAACATTGTTTTACCCGTTTTTGGCTGTGCGACTATCATACCACGCTGCCCTTTTCCAATTGGAGAAAATAAATCGATAATTCGGGTTGATATAGAACTGCCTTTTTCGGCTAATTTAAATTTTTCTGAAGGGAAAACCGGTGTCAGGTGTTCAAACGAAACTCTGTCGCGAACTACCTGCGGATCGTGACCATTAATTTTAAGTACACGAACCAAAGGGAAAAACTTCTCTCCTTCTTTTGGAGGACGAACCACTCCTTTAACGGTATCTCCGGTTTTAAGACCGAATAATCGGATTTGTGAAGTTGACAAATAAATATCGTCAGGAGAAGCTAGATAATTATAATCTGATGAACGTAAGAATCCGTATCCGTCGGGCATCATTTCAAGAACGCCTTCACTTTCTATAATTCCGTCAAATTCAAAGTCTGAATCCCTGAAGTTATTATTCTTTTTGTTTTTATGATTTGGATTTTGGTTTCCGTTATTTCCATTACCATTCCCGTTTTGATTTGGATTCTGATTCTGGTTCGGATTTTGTTTTTTATTCTGATTAGGATTAATCTTTTTAATCGGAGCAGTTCCTTCAGCTTTTTCAGCTTCGGGAGTTGGAGCCTGAACAGTTATTTCTGTTTCTCCAGCTTCTTCAGTACTTTCTTCTTTTACTGTTTCTTTCTCTTTCTGCAAAGCAACCTTTTTCTCGTATGCTGATTTATTAAACTTAACGATTTTTGGTTCCTTTTTCTCTACTTCTTTGTTTTCAGCAACTTCCTCAACTTTTGGTTTCGGTTGAATTTTAGTATTTGGTTTTGAAACAGCCTCAGGTTGTATCTCCTCACGTGGTTCTTCCACTTTATCAAACTCTAAAACAGGAGCATTTCTGCTGGATGCTGCCTTTTTAACAGGGGCAATTCTTGCTCTCTTTGGTTTTTCATCAACTATTTCTGCATGTGCAACAGCTGGCACAAGCGGCTCTGAAGTCGTTTCCTGATGCGCTAAAATCTGACTGATCAAAGTATCTTTTTTGACACCATTAAACTTTATAGTTTTAGCTAACTTAGCTATTTCTTGAAGCTCAGAAAGCTTCATTTCTTTTAATGCAGAAATATCAAACATGAATGTTCTATGAATTTAATTATTTTAAAGGAAAATACTGTAATAAAGAATAGGTAGATAATTATTTTGAATTGACCGCAGTATGAAGTGCTTACGGTATTATGATGCAATAATACGAATAAAATTTTATCATACAATAGTATTTATAAAAAAGAAAATATATTTTTGTAAAACAATTTTAGGTCATGATACAACGAATTCAAACCATATATTTACTACTCACCTTTTTGGTAACCGGAGTTTTACTTTTTTTTGTTCCTCTTTGGACAATAAATGGGAAGCCATTTTATTTTATGCAGGATCAGGTTTATACTGTATTATTAGGCCTAAGTACTATGTTAACCATTATCAGTATTATATCATACAAAAAAAGACAAAATCAGTTTGTTATGGGCAGACTGAACATCATATTAAATTTAATTTTATTAGGATTATTTGTTTACCGTTCACTAAATTTATCTGGAGAAGCAGCTACTGCTTCTGAGAAAGGTATTGGGATGTTTCTTCCTATTGTTGCTATCGTGTTATTAGTTCTAGCTAATAAGGCCATCAAAAAGGACGAAGATCTTGTAAAATCTGTAGACCGTTTGAGATAAACCTATAAACTTAGTTTATTGCGCGAAGAGAACCCGAATTGTATGATTCGGGTTTTTTTGTGTAAAATTCGCTACATTTACTATCAAACAAAGAAAATAAATTTCAGAAATTCGATATTATAAGTAGAATTTTCATAATTTAGCATTTGTTATTTCAATTTATTTATGACACATAAAATAAAAATACACTTAGCTGATGACCATTTAGTACTTATTGATGGATTGACAAATTTATTAAGTACTGTTTCTGAATTCGAAATTGTAGGCTCATCCTCTAACGGGTTGAATATTTTTGATGAAGTAACAGCTAATAATGCGCACATCCTGGTACTGGATCTGAGTATGCCCGAAAAAGACGGTATAGAAGTCTTAAAAGAGTTTCATCAAAAAGGATACCCTTGCAAGGTTATCATTTTATCCAGCTATGATGATTTAAAAATTATCAGGGAGGTAATGAATTTAGGTGCCAGCGGGTATCTTACAAAAAAATGTGCAGGCGAAAATATAATTGAAGCCATTGAAGTGGTTAATCAGGGAGAAGAATATTTTTGCAATTCAGTACGAGAAAAAATCTTCAACACTTTTACAGAAAACAATCCTAAATTAAACAAAACTTTTATCACTCAAAATTCCATTTTAACATCGCGTGAATTAGAAATTGTAACTCTAATTTCACTTGAATACAGCGGAAAGGAAATTAGTGAACAATTGTTTATAAGCACTAATACTGTAGAAACACATCGGAAAAACATCATGAAAAAGCTACAGACAAAAAATACTATTGGACTGGTTAAATATGCTATCAAAAATAATTTAATTAAGTCTTAAATTATTTCTTAATCATACAATCCTTCACTTTTCAAGGTATAACAAAATCAAAAAAATTCATCAGAACACAGTTAATTTTATAGATTAAAATAAAAATCAGTTTATTATTCAGAAAGCAATTCACTAAATTATTTGGTAACTTGATTTTAAAATTTATAAACAGTATTTTTATCCCCTAATTTTTTAATATGTTGGTTTTTCGCAATTTTATAACTGCCTTCCTGATATTACTTTTTTGTATTCCTGTTACAAGCCAAAAAAAGAGTTTTACAAAAATTGAACTACTAAAACTTTATAACGAAGCTACTAGCAACCTTCATAAAGAAAATTACGAAAAATCGTTAATACAAGCCAGATTACTTTTAAATCATTCACTTCTATCACATGATAACAATTTAATTGGAAAAGCGTATAATATAATTGCCGCTAATTTTGACGGGATATCCGAACCTGAAAAAGCCTTGTTTTATTATCAAAAAAGCCTAATATATGCAGAAAAATCTAATGATTTAGAACTTCAAAACTGGCTTTACAATAATATTGGTAATATTTATTGCTTTGACAAAAAGAAATATGAAAAAGGAGTTTCTTATTACATACGATCATTATACTACAGCAGGGCAATTAAGGATTCCTCACAGGTTTTTTTTACCAAACTTAATATTGCCTGGGCTTATTTTGACATCGGGCGCTTCGCTCAGGGGTATCCTTATCTAAATTACATCAATAAGTACAAGAATAAATACGGCATGAAAACAACTATTGCCGTTACTGATATGCTTAATGCGATGTATTATTCTTATAAAAAAGATAATCTAAAAGCGGATTACTATTTTAAAAAAGGGATAAAGAATGCCATAAAATATGATGAAAAAACCGACTTATCTTTTATACATCAGGAATATTCAAAATTTTTATTCAAAAATAAAAATTTTGAAACTGCCTACAAAAATCTAAGTTCTTATCAGCGAATAACTGAAGAAATCAGTCTTGAAGAAAAAGCCAGAAAAGCAAAAATTGCAGGAATTAATCTTGAAATCGATGAATATAAACGTGAAATTGACAAGATGGGGATTGAAAGCAAAAAAAGAGAAAAATTATTCCATTCTGAAAGCGCCCGTAAAAACAAGATGACAACTATCATCTTATCCTTGTTTCTAATCAGTCTTATATTATTTTACTTTTTTTATCAAAATACAAAACTTAAACAAAAAAACAGAATTAAGGATATTCAGAATAAAATACATCAAAATATAATCAATGCCAGTATCGACGGACAAGAAAACGAACGAAAAAAGATTGCTTTGTTTTTACATGACACCATTAGTGCTTCTTTATCATCGGCAGGAATGCACTTAAATGTTTTTTTATCCCAACACAACGGCCTTCCTCCTGAAATTACTAAAACAAAATTAATTTTAGACGAAACACATGATAAAGTCAGAGACCTTTCACATGATCTTATCCCTACATTATTGGCACGTTTTGGATTATTATATGCTCTTGATGATTTATGTGAAAAATACTCAAATTCAACTTTACATTTTGAATACCTCAATACTATCCCAATAAAGAAAAGATATACTGAAAAATTCGAAACAAGACTCTATTTTATCATTTCAGAACTTTTAAATAACATCATAAAACACAGTGAGGCCAGTAAAGCTAAGGTTTCATTGATTGAGAATAATAATGAAATGATTATTGAAATTACTGATAACGGAAAAGGATTTGATATTAACAAATTTAATTTTGTTGAAGGATTTGGTCTTAATCAAATTAAAGCAAGGATAAATAATTTGAATGGCCAATTTGATGTAAAATCAAAAATCAATGAAGGAACTTCTGTTATGATTAATGTTCCTGTAAATGCTTAAACGAATCTCTTTTCCGGTTCATATATTGTTGAAATGGCAAAAATCTGAATTCATATTTTTACACATTCTTAAAAACTAAAAAAAAAAATACTTTTCGACCTGAGTTCGATTATTCAATAACTTGTTATTTATTATATATCCTGTAAGGATTTTTGAACCTTGTAGTTATGAATACTGATGATAAGATACCTGCAAGATCTTTTTTGAGACCTTGCAGGAACATTAACTGATATAATTTTAGACATCAACTTTTCCTCCTTTATCAATTTTTGTTTCCTCTTCATTTTCTTCTTCTGTATTCTTTTTTTCCTCAGCATCTTCATCTGCAAAAAGAAAAATTATTTCTTCTGACTTGAAGGAATCACTTACTTCGTCTACTTCTAAAAATCTCTTTGACATAATTTTTGGTTTAAATTTAGGTAATACTTCTGAATCATTTTTTTAAAGTTTAAAAACACCTTGAATCAAAACTTTCTATAACAAATATAATATTAAATAGTTACACAAAAACAACTTTTTTTTAGTAAGAATAAATTTATTATTACATTTGAACAAATGTTAAAAAAATGCACTTCAAACTATCATAAATGTATATTACCCGAATTATTTCATTGATTATTATACTAATTTGTTTCAGTACCAGCACTTATTCTCAAGATAAACAGCTATCCAAAGATGGTATTGAAAACTTATTAAACGATGCTACCCAAAATTTTAAGCTTAAAAACTACGAGAAGTCTTTGACAAAATCGAGAAGTGCATTAAAGTATGCCATCAAAATCAATGATAATAATTTAATAGGACGAAGTTACAATTTAATAGGAGCGAATTTTGATGATTTATTCATGCTTGATAAAGCATTAGGATTTTACGTTAAAGCGTTATATTATATTAATAAAACAGACAACAATATATATAAAGCTAAGATTAACAATAATCTGGCGAATATTTATTTTTTCGACAGAAAACAATACAGCAAAGGTATATACCATTATGAAAAAGCTCTTGAGCACAGCAATATTTCATCTGACACATCTGTAATTTATTTTAGAAAACTTAATATTACCTGGGCCTACTTTGAGATTAATAATTTTAACAGGGGATTTCAATATTTAAAATTCCTAAATCAATTTAAACAATATGGGAATGAATCTACAGAGGTTACGTTAAACATGCTAAACGGCGTATATAATGATCATATAAATGATACTGTAAAAGCAAATTCATACTTTTTAAAAGGGATTGAATCAGGCAATAAGAATCATGAAAAATTTGATTTATCCATAACACATAAAAAATATGCTGCTTTTTTGTTTAAAAACAAAAACTACAAAAAAGCTTATGAAAACATATTAGAGTTTAATCGTCTTACCAATGAAATTACTGATTTAGCAAAACAGAAAAAAACAAAATTGATTGGGGTCAACCTTGAATTAGACGAATTTAAACGAGAAGTTGATAAAATAGAAACAGAATACAAAAACAAACAAAAATTATTGCAGGAAGAACAGTCCCGTCATAAAAAAATTTTCACCATAATTGTTGTTTTATTTCTTATTATAACGGTTCTTTTTTACTTTTTTTATCAATATACAAAACTGAAACAAAAAAACAGGATAAAAAATATCCAAAATAAAATACACCAAAATATAATTAATGCCAGTATAGACGGACAGGAAAGTGAACGTAAAAAAATTGCCTTGTTTTTGCACGACACCATCAGTGCCTCCTTATCATCAGCAGGAATGCACTTAAATGTGTTTTTATCCCAAAATGGCGTTGTCCCTGATGAAATCATAAAAACTAAGTTTATCCTGGACGAAACACATGACAAGGTAAGGGACCTATCCCATGATCTCCTGCCTACACTTTTGGTTCGTTTCGGTTTGTTATATGCCTTGGACGATTTATGTGAAAAATACTCAAATTCGAATTTGCACTTTGAATACCTGAATACTATTTCAAACAAAAAAAGATATACCGAAACTTTTGAAACGAGACTTTATTTTATCATTTCAGAACTTCTCAATAATATTATCAAACATAGTGATGCTACTAGGGCTGAAGTTTCGTTATCGGAAAAACCTAATGAATTAGTTATTAAAATTACTGATAACGGAAAAGGTTTTGATATTAAGGATTTTAATTTTGTTGAAGGATTTGGCCTTAATCAGATAAAAGCCAGAATAAACAATCTGAATGGGCATTTTAATGTAAAATCAAAAATAAACGAAGGGACCTCTATTAAAATAACGATTCCCATTAATTAGTAATAAAAACTAGTGTTTTGAGTTAAACTCTCTTATCAATCTCTATAATTTCAAGATCTTTTATTTTGTCTCCTTCAATTACAAAGCGCAGCATCGTTCTTACCTGATGAAAACCACTTTTTCCAGCTGCTCCCGGATTCATGTGTAACAGATTATTTTTTTTGTCAAACATTACTTTTAAAATATGCGAATGCCCGCAAATGAATAATTTGGGAGGATTGTTTTGCATTTCTTCCTTAATAGCAGGATTATATTTTCCGGGATATCCTCCTATGTGCGTAATCCAAACCGAAACTTCTTCGCAGAGAAAACGATTGTGGAGCGGAAATTCTAACCGTGCCTGTGCATCATCGATATTACCATAAACGCAGCGCAGCGGTTTTATTTTTTTTATGGTATCTGTAACATGCAAATCACCAATATCTCCCGCATGCCATACTTCATCGGCTTGGGCGACATATTTTAAAATAGTATCATCAATATGACTGTGCGTATCGGAAAGAAGGAGGATTTTTTTCATTCTGAGAAACTAAGATTCTGGGGTACTAAGATACTGAGATTTTCAATACTATGTTATTCAACAAAAAAATCCGATTGCTTTTACAATCGGATTTTTATATTTATTAGGACGATTCAGTTAGGCTTACTGCTTTACATCTCTACATTATATCCTAAAATAAATTATTGCTTTTTAGGACTTTGGCTTTTTAACGTCTTTCAGATCTTTCGTGTCTTTAGTATCCATCATTTCCATTAGTTTCAAACCCAATAAACCGCTGATAGAACCATCAGATCCTCCGCTTCCGGAAATTAATACGTCTGGAATTACTTTGATGTTTCCTTTACCAATTTCTTCGGTCACTTTATAACGGGTAAAGTTATCTCCACCCATTGCACTCACCTGAAGCTGATACGCTTCAGCTGTTGATTTACCAATTGCCATAATCTTTTCGGCTTCAGCTAAACCTGTTTTTGAGATTCTTTCGGCTTCTGCACTGGCATTTAGTTTAGTTGCTTCGGCCTGTGCTCCTGCTCTGGCTTTTGTAGCCTCGGCTTCAGCATTTGCACGCATTTTTGTAGCTTCGGCTTCAGCGTTTACATTCAGTTTCAAACTGGTTGCATCCCCTTCTGCTTTTTTCACGGTTGCATCGGCAGTTCTTTGTGCGATTTCGACACTCTGAGAAGCACGAACAATCTCTTTCTGCATATCTGCAATCGCAGTTTCTTTTTCCATACCCTGACGCTGTTCCTGTGCCATTTTTTGGGTTTGATACGTTTTTTGTTCTTCTTCGGCTAGTTTTCTATCCGTCAAAGTCTTCATCAACGAATCTGGCGGAACTATGTCTCCAATTAAAGTATCAACTGCATTTACGTTATATTCATCAAGTACTAATTTTATATGGTTTTTAGCAGATTCCTGACGCTCTTTTCTGGTTGTCAGGAACGAAATCACATCGCTGTCCTGAGCCGAATTTCTAAAATAGTTACCAATAGTAGGCTCCAGAACCTGAGAAACCAGATTATTCATGCTTCCAAAACGCGCAATTACTTTTGGTGCTTCAGCTGCAGGAACGTGGATAATCTGTGCTACATCCAGATTAAAAGGGAAACCGTCTTTTGAACGAACCGTAATTGTAGAAAGATTTTTGTCTAAATCATGCGATTCGCTTCGTGCGTTTGCCCAGTTTAGAACCAAATTTGTTGTCGGAACCGGCTCCAGCTTTGTGGTATATTTATTCAAGGCATATTTTCCCGGTCCAAAAGGTTCCATCCAGACACCTCGCTGCCCTTTTGAAACAATATTTCCGTGTTTGAAAGTGTCCCCGGTAACATCCTGACCATCTTCACCAATATATGAAATCACTACACCAACATAACCAATCGGCACATCAGTCATTGGGTTTTGCTCAATTAAAATTCCCCAGGTATTGATGTAATAAGAACCTGCCAGCATAACCTGAGGCTGTAAACCACGATTTCCGCCATGTTCAAGAAACTTATCAAAATCCTGAAAGTTATTATGTCCTTCGACAAATTTACCCGCAATCTGCCCTTGCGGGATCGGCTCTCCATCAAGTGCCGTTACGATACCAATCATGTTTTCGTAAATCTTGATTTGATCTGCAATTACAATTTCGAACAGGAAAGTATTAATACGATATGACCCTGTGGTAATAAAAGCCGTCTGACGCCCTTTTTGACCTCCATTGTTCAGGAAAGCTGTAGCATCCTGAAAATTGTCACTTTCTACTTTTCTGGCCAGGATTCGTCCGGTTGGAATTTCCTTTCCGTCTTTACTTAAAACCAATCCGATTTTACCTTCCGGAATAAGTGTAAATCCGGTCATATCGATTGAATATTGCCAGATCCACATTCCCCAGTACAAACCCGGAGCCAATGTTTGTGCCTGATAACCCGCTTCGCCTTTTGTGGCAATTATACGGCCATCCGGCAATGATTTGTCTGCACCAAACAGAACGAATTTTTTGGTCACTAAACCAATTCTGTCTTCTGGAACGATAACCATTCCGAAGAAAACACGCAAAATAAATTTGTAAAAAACAATGGCAAATAAAATTAAAATTATCCACCAGTAAGAAGTAATTTCATTCATGATTATTAGTTATTTAGACTACAAACATAACAGAAATATTTCCTGTTAAAATTAAAAAATTTTAAAATTAACATTTGGCGTTTTATGCTTAAAAATGTTAAAAAATGGTTTTAATTATATCGTTGGAATTGTCAATTTCTGACACGATTTTTAGCCAAACAAACTATGATTTGCATTTTAGGTTTTAAAGGATTTTAACAAAGTTTCTGAGATTCTAAAATACTATGGCTATCCATTTTTGTTTTTGGATTTGATTCTGATTGATATTAATCTATTTTTTCATTTATATCAAAATATTATACCTATATAAGTGTGATTTTCTAATCTGGGGTTAGACACACTACTGTACTCCTCTACAAAATAAACGAGACGAAAAACCTTTGCATCTCTGAACCTTTGCATCTTTGTCCTCTAAAAAGAAAAAACCTTTGTACCTTTGCACCTCAGAACCTCTACCTTAAAATGAGATATTTTATTCAATTTGCTTATAACGGCACCCATTATCATGGATGGCAGTTTCAGCCCAATGCCCCTTCAGTACAGGAAACTTTAAACAAAGGGCTTTCTGTTTTACTGAATTCTACAATAAATGTAATGGGCGCCGGAAGAACAGATACGGGAGTTCATGCTTCTGAAATGTATGGCCATTTTGATTTTGAAAATCCTATTGAAGTTCCGCTTTTGGTGCACAAACTCAATTCGTATTTACCCAAGGATATTGCAATTTTTGACATTATATTGCTGCATGATGATGCGCATTGCCGATTTGATGCCACTAAAAGAACCTACGAATATCATATCAATACGGTTAAAAATCCATTTTTAGAAGGATTAAGCTGGTATGTAAATCAGAAACTGGATGTGGATTTAATGAATGAGGCTGCACAGATTTTACTGAAACATACCGATTTTCAGTGTTTTTCGAAAGTAAATACCGATGTTAACACATTTGATTGCACGGTTTTTGAAGCGTACTGGAAGCAGGAAAAAAGCAAACTGGTTTTTACCATTTCGGCGAATCGGTTTTTACGAAATATGGTTCGGGCGATTGTCGGAACTTTAATTAATATAGGTTTACATAAAATTACACTGGCAGATTTTGAAAATATCATTGCCAGCAAAAGCAGAGAAAAAGCCGGTTTTTCAGTTCCGGCACATGGATTATATTTAACTGATATTTATTACGACTATCTATAGCTTTAAGCTTTAGGCTTTAGGCAATAAGCTTCAACTTTATGCCTAAAACCTAAAACTTAAAGCCTAAAGCTTAAAAATAAATGAAAGCAAAAGCATTTGATACCGGATTATTCAAACGGATTTTAAAATATACCAAACCTTATAAATGGCGTTATTACGGCGTTATTATTTTTGCGGTTTCGCTGTCGGTTTTTGCGGCGCTTCGCCCCTATTTACTGAAACAAACTGTAGATGGCTATATCAAAACGCATGATAAGCAGGGCTTGCTTCTATACATAATTTTAATGGGTGCTGTACTTTTGATGGAGGTTTTTTCACAGTTTTATTTTGTTTTTTGGGCTAATTGGCTGGGACAGGATATTGTAAAAGATATTCGAAATAAGCTTTTCAAACACATTTTAAGCTTTAGAATGAAATATTTTGATTTGGTCCCTGTGGGTCAACTGGTTACCAGATCTGTTTCGGATATTGAATCAATTGCGCGTATTTTCAGTCAGGGATTATTTATGATTATAAGTGATTTGATGAAAATGCTTGTTGTACTGATTTTTATGTTTTATATGAACTGGAAACTTACTTGGATTGTTGTGGTTGCTATGCCGATTCTGGTGTATGTTACCCGAATTTTTCAGCGTAAAATGCAAGTAGCTTTTGAGGAAGTAAGAACGCAGATTGCCAACATGAATTCATTTGTTCAGGAACGTGTAACGGGAATGAAAATCGTTCAGCTATTTAACCGGGAGAAAATTGAAGCGGAAAATTTCAGAGCTATAAATGACAAACACAGAGTTGCGTGGATTAAAACAATCTTGTACAACTCAATCTTCTTTCCGATTGCCGATATTATTTCGTCGATTGCTTTAGGTCTCGTTGTGGTTTTTGGGGGTTTTAAAATTTTAAACGGAGATCATTTTACCACTTTTGGAGATTTATTTTCTTATACCATGTTTATAGGTATGCTTTTTAATCCGTTACGTCAGATTGCGGATAAATTCAATGAGATGCAATTAGGAATGATTGCTGCCAATCGTGTTTTTGATATTATCGATACGCAGGATCATATTCAGGACACAGGAACTTTGGAAGCTCCTATTTTTGAAGGCAGTATTGAATTTAAGAAAGTTCGTTTTAGCTATATTCCGGAAGAAGAAGTTATAAAAGGTATTGATTTGTCTGTAGCTTCCGGACAAACTGTTGCCATTGTAGGATCGACCGGAGCCGGAAAATCAACTATAATAAATCTGTTGAATCGCTTTTACGAAATTAATAGCGGAACGATTTTTATTGATGGGGAAAATATTGAAAATTATACCTTGGCATCTTTACGTAAACAAATTGCTGTGGTTTTGCAGGATGTATTTTTGTTTGCTGATACTATCTATAATAATATTACTTTGCATAATCCGGAAATTACCCGTGAGCAGGTTCTGGATGCTGCCAAAAAAATTGGCGTTCACGATTTTATTATGAGCCTGCCGGATAATTATGATTTTGATGTAAAGGAACGCGGTGTAATGCTTTCATCCGGACAAAGGCAGCTAATTGCGTTTTTGCGTTCGTATGTGAGTAACCCGAGTATTTTGATTTTGGATGAAGCTACCTCTTCAATCGACACCTATTCTGAAGAATTGATTCAGCGCGCTACAGAAACCATTACCAAAGGCCGGACTTCTATTGTTATTGCCCACCGTCTGGCAACTATTGTTAATGCAGATAAAATTGTTGTTATGGACAAAGGGATGATTGTAGAACAAGGCACACATCAGGAGTTATTAACTAAAGCTAATGGTTATTATAAAAACCTGTACGACTCGCAATTTTCGGTTGCAAATTAGAACACTCCTATATATACTTCTTTTGAAATTTAAATTAAAAAAAATAACATCCAGACGTGCTTTCGTAATTTACTTAGTCGTCTCTATTCTTATTACGGTCTCTTCTGTGTATATATTGAGTAATTTGATTACTGATCTTACCGAAAAAGCAAATGAAGAGACAGCGCAGCGTAACTTCCTTAAAAAACAGGAATTCTTTTCGCAGGAGTTTTCAAAACTGCTGGAGCAGGAAAACCGAATAAAGCGTGTTTTAAAAATTAGTAATCCGGAGAATTTATCTTCTAACTTAAAGGTTTTATCCTCGGTACAGACGACCAATTCTTTGATAGTGAATAACTGGTTTCAGATTAACAATGAAAAAATTCAGCTCGCAACTGATTCTATTTCTGATACTGAAAAAAAAGATGTCGAAAACTTTATCCTTAACAACAAAAACACTCATCATATTAATACTGTTTTTCTGCAGGGAAAAGAATGGGTTTGGAGAATTTATTTTAAACTCACTTCCAAGAACAAAGTAGTTCGTTATGGTTGTGATATCAATTTAAAAAAACTTCACGATTATTTTTCTAAAGTAGACAAGTCCAGGTCGGCAACAAATTATGCTTTCATTTTTGATAAATCAGGAAGATGTATTTATCACCCGGAATCTAACTTTATAGGAAAAAATATTTATGAGATTTCTTCTACCAGATCAATTGACACCATTTTTAATAAAAAGCAGGATTTTGTAAAAAGAGTTACGATGTCTGAATATTTAGGACTGCATGTTATACGATTTACAAAAAAACTAGATCTTAAAAATTCAAATTGGTTTATATGCGTTAATTTTCCAAAAAATGTTATTGACGAAAATGTGACGCTGATAAAAAAATATTCTACTTGGATTTATTCGATTACAACTGTAATGCTTTTGCTAATATTTTATTTATTCTCTTATGCCAACAGACGTGCCTACAGGGAAAAAGGAATCGCCATTAAAGAAAAAAACAGACTGCTTGTTGAGAACGAAAAAATTGTAAAAGAAAAAGCTCTGATCCAGCTTCAGCAATTAAAGGAGCAGATCAATCCGCATTTTTTGTTTAATTCGCTCAATTCATTATATATGCTAATGGTAAGCGATGTTAAAACTGCGCAGAAATTCACCCTGAATTTATCCCGCATTTACCGCTACTTAATTGACCCGCCTGCCAAAAACATAGTAAGGTTAAAAGATGAATTATTATTTATCGAAAAATATATCTTTTTACAGCAAACCCGATTTAAAGAAGAATTGTTTTTTTCTATAAAAATTGAAGACGAACCGGCTTTGGAAAAATTTATTCCGTATCTGGCTTTTCAGGTAGTGGTCGAAAATGCTATTAAGCATAATATGGCAACACAGGAAAATCCTTTGACTACACATATTTTAATTCAGAAAGATCAGGTTATTATTAGTAACAATCTTCAAAAAAAGGTTCACAGTGAACCCAGCGCTAATTTTGGCTTAAAATACCTGTCGAGTGTCTATACATTTTATTCCAGAACCAATTTTGAAACCTCAGAAAAAGACGGCAATTTCGTATGTATTCTGCCATTAATATCCATTCACTCCGAAAAATAAGCCATTCACTCCCTTTCCTTTTTTATTTGAGTACGAAAGAAATATTTTCGCGCTAAAATTAACCTAAAATTAACAACAAATGAGGGAAAAGGCATTCCTGCATCATGTAAAATTATTCTGTTTATTAATTTTATTATTGTTCATTCCTGTGACGGTTCTTTCACAAAAGAAAAAGAAAAAAGACGCAGAGACAGAACTCATAAAAAAAGATTCTACTGACTCAAAAAAAGGAAAAAAATACAGTGACCTTATAAAAAAGGGTACAATTAAAAAAGGACTATTCAATATTATTCAGGTTAAAACCGATGTCTATTTTGAAATTCAGGATAGTTTATTTAAAAGAGAATTCCTGGTTGTAAACAAATTATCTCAGGTTCCTTTTCAAATCAACGAATCCGGATTAAACAAAGGAATGAATTACGAAAATAAAGTCATTTCCTTTTATAAAGATACTATTGCAAAGAAAGTTTGGGTTAAATCGTATGTTCCTAAAGTTTCTTCTCCTAAAGAAGATGCCATCACAGCATCTGTAATTGATAATTTCTCTGAATCTATAATCGAAGTTTTTGACATTGAAACCAAAAACAACGATTCGAGCGCAGTCGTTATTAAAGTAAACAAGATTTTCGACGGAAAACAAAAAAGTTTCAACGATGTTTTGAACAACATTGGTCTTAGCAGTTCTGTTAAATCTGAACTTTCCTATATCGAAGCATTAAAATCTTTTCCTAAAAACATTGTTGTAAAATCGCAGCTTACAACTTCAATCAGTGATGGCGGACCGGCATTACCGATTACGCTTGGTGTGACAAGTAATATTATTTTATTGGATAAAACTCCAATGAAACCACGTTTTTCTGATAACCGAATTGGCTTCTTTACCGAAAAGCATTGGTATTTTTCCGATGCACAGCAGGCAATGCTTGAAAAAGAATTGATTACCCGCTGGCGTTTAGAACCAAAGAAAGAAGATGAAGAACGTTATTTGAAAGGTGAATTAGTAGCCCCTAAAAAGCCAATCGTGTATTATATTGATCCATCGACCCCCAAGCAATGGAGAAAATATATCATTGACGGTGTTCACGATTGGCAAGTGGCCTTTGAAAGAGCAGGATTTAAAAATGCTATTATAGCAAAAGAACCTACTGAGGAAGATTTAGATTTTGATATTGATGATGTACGTTACTCAGTTATTACCTATGCTGCATCTCCAAAAGCGAATGCTATGGGACCATCTGTAGTTGATCCAAGAAGCGGTGAAATTATCGAGGCCGATATTATCTGGTGGCACAATGTTATGACTTCGCTTCACAGCTGGATGCGTATTCAGACTGGGGCAATCGACCCAAAAGCAAGAGGAAACAAATTTAGTGATGAACACATGGGTGAAGCGATTCGTTTTGTATCGTCTCACGAAGTTGGACACACATTTGGTTTAAAACACAATATGGGTGCTTCTTTTGCTTATGATGTTGAGTCTTTACGTTCTAAAGAATTTACGGCAAAAATGGGCGGCACTGCTCCTTCTATCATGGATTATGCCCGATACAATTATGTAGCACAGCCGGAAGATAACGTCACTGTAATTACCCCAAAAATTGGTGAGTACGACAAATACGCAATCGAATGGGGTTACAGATGGTACGGTCCGAACGAAAATGAAACGGCAAGACTAAACGAAGCTATTACAAAACATCAAAACGACCCGATTTATTTTTATGGTGAGCAGCAAGGTGCTGCAATTGACCCTCGTTCACAGTCTGAAGATTTAGGAAACGATGCTGTAAAAGCAAGCGAATACGGTTTGAAAAACTTAAAACGTGTTGTAGATAATATCTTAAACTGGACCTACGATAAAGATCAGTCTTACTACGAAACCGGTAAACTATATATTGAAGCTATCGGACAATGGCAAACGTACAATGGTCATGTATTGACCAATATTGGCGGTATTTACTTAAACACAACTGTTCACGGCGATAACAAACAAAGTTATGTTCCGGTTCCTGCAGCAATGCAAAAAAGAGCAGCCGATTATTTAGCTAAAAATGTACTTACGATTCCGCAGTGGTTGTTTTTCAATGACATTACAGACAAAACAAATCCTCTGAAAGATTCTCCTCTTGGGCCTTATGAGTACACGCCATACACACTGTCAAGAGGATTACAATATGATGTTATCTATAGTTTATTCAGTGATGATCGTTTGCTTCGAATGACAGAAAACGAATTATATCAGCGAAATAAAACCAATGAGAAAGTTTTTACCGTAAATGAGTTGTTTAAAAAAATGCATCAGAATGTATTTGCAGGAACTATCCAAAACAAATCACTTACTATTCTGGAGCGTATGACACAAAAGAATTATGTAGATGTTTTAATTGTTTCGACAAATAAATTATTTGAAAAAACGGATGCTAAAAAAACAATCCAAATACAAGAAACATTACAAATGCCTCATTTATGTTCTTTAAATGATGCACATATGGCGAGAAACATTAATAATTCTTTCTTAAAAAGAGTTACAGAAGTAACTTCAGATAAAAAAGGAGAATTAACAAAAGTGCTACAGTTAGTAAAACTAAAAAAGAGTACAGGAGATCTATCCACCCAAAACCATTACCTCGATTTGATACAACGAATCGACAAAGCTTTGAATACCACAACCTTTTAATACATAACACAATTTCAAAAACATGAAAAAAATTTTACATGCCTTACTGCTGTTCCTGGCCATCGCAGGATACTCGCAGGAAACCCGAACCATTACGGGAATAATACTTGACGAGAGTGATAAGTCCCCTATTCCGGGAGCTTCTATTTTTGTCGAAAACAATTCGATTTCCAACAAAACTTCAATGGCTGGAATTATCGAGAGTTCCACTATCGGAACTACTACTGATTTTGACGGTAAATTTCAATTAAGAATAGCAAAAAATGTCACTTCCCTGAGAGTAACTTTTATGGGATATGTTTCTTACACTTTAGATCTTTCTGCCCAGAAAGATTATACTATCAATTTAAAGTCTGAAACAGCAAAACTTCAGGAGGTTGTAGTAACCGGTTACCAAAAAATTGAGAAAAGAAAACTTACTGCAGCGGTTAGTAAGATTGACATGGCTTCTATCCAGCAGACAGGTGTTTCCAGTATCGACCAGTTATTGGTAGGGCAAATTGCCGGTGTTGCTGTAAGTACACCATCCGGAGCGCCTGGAGCACCTGCCAGAATCAGAATCAGGGGTACAGCTTCTCTAAGCGGTACACAAGATCCGTTATGGGTACTTGACGGATTGCCATTAGAAGGAAATGAAGTTCCTAAAAATTTTGACAAAGATAACATCGATGTATTAAGCAACTACTCTATTTCTGGTTTAAACCCTGATGACATTAAAGATATTACCATTTTAAAAGATGCCGCTGCAACAGCTATTTATGGTGCACGTGCTGCAAATGGTGTAATCGTTGTTACTACCAAAAAAGGTAAAGCTGGTAAAATGGTGGTTAGCTTTAATACCAACGTATTTATTACTCAAAGACCTGACTTTGCTAAATTAAACTTAATGAACGCAAACGAAAAAGTTGATTTAGAGCTTAACATGGCGAGCCGTTCTGATTTGACATACAGAAACTCTGGAGGAGAAATTGCCCGTATCTTAAACGGATCAAATGAATTAGCAGCTTTCAGATCAGGTGGATTCTCTTCTTTGAGTCCTGCAACACAACAATCTATCAATGATTTAAGAAATAACAATACAAACTGGGGTAACTTATTATACCAAAATGCGGTGAATACACAGCATGGTTTGAGCTTATCTGGCGGTGGAGAAAAATCGGATTACTATTTCTCTTTAGGATACTACGATGAAAAAGGAACAACGGTTGGAACTGGTTTCAAACGTTACAACTTAACCTTAAAAAATAACTTTGAAATAACGGACAAATTCAAAGTTGGTGTTGGTATTTTTGGTTCTGAAAGTAAAAATATTTCTTACTTAACAGATACAGATGCATTTACAAATCCTGCAAATTACTCAAGAAACGTAAATCCATATTTAACTCCATATAATGCTGATGGAAGCTATAAATATGATCAGGATATTTCAGGTTATTCAGATCGTTATGTTCCTTTCAACTTTTTAGAAGAAAGAGCAAACACCTCTTACGAATTAAAAAACAGAGCTGTAAAAGCTTTATTGGATGCTGAATATAAACTTACAACAGACTTAAAAGTAACTTCTCAGTTAGGTTTGCAGTTAGACAATACATCAAGCGAAAAATTTGCTGATAAAGACACCTATTATACTAGAAAGCAAAAAGAAAAATCACGTTATTTTTCAAACGGATCTTATAAATATTTTCTTCCGGAAGGTGGTATAATCCAAAACTCAAACACTGACTTTTTCCAGTATAACCTAAAAACAATGGTGAATTACTCTAAAAAAATAGGAGAGAAACATGAAATTGAGGCAATGATTGGTAACGAGTTAAGAAGAAACTACAATACTATTATTTCAACAAAAGGTTTTGGTTATGATAAAAACAATTTAACTACACAACAAATTATTTTCCCTAACCCTGCAGATGCAACTGAAGCGAATTACAGAACATATACAAAATCTGAGAACGAAAATGCTTTTGCGTCTTTCTTCGCTACAGCTTCTTATACTTATGATAGAAAATATAGTGTATTTGGAAGTGTTCGATACGATGGTTCTGACTTATTTGGTGTAGATCCTAAATATAAATATTTACCACTTTGGTCAACATCTGCTTCATGGGCAGTTTCTGAAGAAGATTTCTTAAAAGACAACTTAACATTATCTAACTTAAGACTTCGTGCTTCTTACGGTTTACAAGGAAATATTGACAAAGGTACTTCGCCTTTTGTAGTAGGTAAAAACAGTACAACGATTATTCTTCCTGGTCAGACAGAACCAACAATTGTTGTTGAAAGTCCTCCAAACGATAAATTACGTTGGGAAAAAACAGAAAATATCAACCTTGGTACTGATATTGGATTATTTAACAACCGTATCAGCATTGTTACTGATTTATACAAAAGAAAAAGTACTGACTTAATTGGCTTTAGATCTATTCCATTAGAAAATGGATTTGAATATACTAACATGAACTGGGCACAAGTAAGTAATAAAGGTTACGAAATCACTTTATCTACAAAAAACATTGACCATCCAAACTTTAAATGGAATACAAGTATTAACTTTTCTCACAACAAAAGTAATGTAGACCGTTTAGAAGTAAGAGATAATAACTTATTGCCAAATCAGGAAGGTTATGCTGTAAACGCTGTATTTGGATTTAAAACAAATGGAATTGATGAAAATGGTTACCCATTATTCGTAAACAAAAAAGGAGAAACTGTTAATGCACAAACTTTCTTCGGATTATACGATCCTTATGCTGATTTCTTTCCAGGTGTAATTTCAGACACAAGATTAACTCCTGCTGAATTTAGAGATTTATTCGTTTATTTAGGAGACAAAGACCCTAAGTTTACTGGTGGTATTACAAATACTTTTAAAGTAAGTAATTTTGACCTTGCAATTGCTGCATCATTTAACATTAAACAAACAGTTTTAAAGAATCCTCCATACAATGGAACTCAGGTTGACAGAGGACAAAACTACAGTAGAGATATTTTGAATGCATGGTCACCAACAAATACATCATCTAACTTACCCGGAATTACAAGTGAGACAAGTGGTTCTGGTGATTCATGGATGGCTTACCAATATTTTTCAACAGGAGGAGCTGCAGTTCCGATTGTTAATTATTTAGATACATGGGCTAGTGAAATGAGTTATATGAGATTAAGCAGTGTCCGCTTAGGTTATACATTCCCTAAAGCATTTACAGATCAAATCAATATTACGAGTATCAGATTCAATATTGAGGCAAGAAACTTATTCGTAATTAGTTCTGATTACAAAGGCTACTTTGACCCGGAAACTTTCGGAAACATTTATGCACAACCAGTTCCTAAGTCATTTACTTTAGGATGTAATGTAACTTTCTAATACCATTAAAGATGAAAAAATTCTCAAAATATATAGTACTTTTCGTTGCAGCCATTGCAGTAAGCAGCTGTGATGATTATCTGGACATTACTCCGGTTGGACGAGTTATTCCGGAAACGTTAGATCAATTTCGTGCAGTTTTAACACAAGGATATACTGTTTATCCAGAGCATAAATCATTGACAGCAGTTCGTACAGACGAATTAACAATGAATGAGTTCAATGATGAGATCAACGTTTATAAAGATATTTATACCTGGAAAGATACTAATCCGGATCGTATAACAATTACGTTCCCATATCAGGATTTGTATACTGTGATTTTTTACACAAACGTTATCATTAACGAAGCGTCTAAAAAACTAGCTGAATCTCCGGAAAAAAATCAATTAATTGGAGAAGCTTACGCTTTAAGAGCTATGGCTTACTTTGATTTGGTTAACCTTTTCGGGAAACCTTATAATGTTGCAACAGCCGGTTCAGACAAAGGAGTTCCATTGGCTTTAGAAATAGACTTAGAACAAGCCTACGTTCCTCAAAGTGTTGAAGTAATTTACAACCAGGTTATTTCTGATACTGAAAAAGCTAAAGGTTTTATTAATGTAGATTCTCAAGTAACAGGTAAAAACTACCGTTTCTCTAAAGTGGCATTATACAGTTTAGAAAGCCGTATTTACTTATACCAACAAAAATGGCAAAAATCTTTAGATGCTGCAAATAATGCTTTAGCTATCAACAGCAACTTAGTTGATTTAAAAGCGACTCCTGTTTTTGCAACTAAATATGACTCCAAAGAATCAATTTTAGCTCTTGAACTTACTTATATAAATGGACTAAAAGGAGCTTCATATGCTTCGCCAGAATTAATTGCAGCTTATGATAAAACAACTGATTTACGTTTTCCTCTTTACTTTTTAGCAAGCGGAAGTCGTTTCAGAATCCAAAAAGCAGGAAATGATGAACAAAAATGTTCATTCAGAACTTCTGAATTGTATGTAACAAAAGCTGAAGCTTCGTTAAAACTAAACAACATTGCTGATGCAAAAACAACAGTTTTAAGTTTTATCAAAAACAGATATACTGCTACTGCTTACACACAGCTTGAAAGTGATGTTAATGCTATGAATGCAGCAGATTTAACAAACTTCATCTATGCTGAAAGACAACGTGAATTTGCTGTTGAAGGACAGCGTTGGTTTGACTTGAGAAGAACCTCCCAAAAACAAATCGTTCACACTTTCAATGGAGAAAATTTCACATTAATCCAAAACGATCCGCGATATACCATTGCTTACCCAGCAAACGCGAGATTAAACAATCCCAATCTATAATACCTATTGTTTTTGTAAAAGGGCCCAGTTTTTCAACTGGGTCTTTTTTATTTTTAAAACTGAACAAAATTTAAATAATTAAGAATTCTTTAAACTCCTAAAAAAACATATTGTAAAAAAATCTGAGTCCGTTATATTTGCAAAATCAAATTAGAGATTCATTCCTAAAAATGAAACTTTTTATTATAGTTGAAAGGAAAAATGAAAATTGCCATTATTGAAGACGAATACCTTGCTTCGAGTTATCTGAAATCTATTTTAGAACAACAGGATATTTTACAGATTACCGAAATTACGCTTTTAAAATCTGTAAAAGAAGCTGTTGCCTTTTTTACCCAAAACAATGTCGACCTTGCTTTTATGGACATTCACCTTGGCGACGGAAAAAGTCTTGAAATTTTCGAAAAAGCAAACGTCTCCTGCCCTGTCATATTCATTACGGCTTATGATTCTTATGCTATATCAGTTTTTAAACATTTTACGATTGATTATCTTTTAAAGCCTTTTGAAGAACAAGAATTATTAGAAGCTTTAATCAAATTTAAAAAAATCAAGGATAGCTTTAATTCAGACAACACTTTACAATCACTTGTTGCGCTTGAAAATCCGGAAACAAATAAAATACAACGTCATTTTTTAGTCAATTATGGCTATAAACTAATATCAGTAAACGAAGCCGAAATCACTTATTTTGCCGCATCCGGAAAACATTTGTTCATCTATCTCAAATCAGGAAGCAGCTATTTGTACAATAATACACTAACCGATATTATAAATAATCTGGATCCGTTTATTTTTTTCAAGATTAACCGAAAATACATTGTAAACCGAAATAGTATAAAAGAGGTCGTAAAACACTCCACTCAAAAAATCGAATTGATTCTTACTGTTCCGGCAGTCGAAAATGATCCCATTATACTTAGCAAAAAAGAGATAAATAATTTTAAAAACTGGCTCGACCAATAGCTTGAGAACCTTTTTAACCTAAAAAGGTCTGAGTAAAAAATTTTAAAGAGGTGAATTAATGTTAATTTGAGCCTTTCAACGAATCTAAAGTGATGAAAAATGTTTCAAAAGTTAAAATAGCGTTATAATAATCATAAAATTCACACTTCATAATCAAGCAGATAGTATTATTTTCTTTGAAATTGTATCTTTGAGATATTAGAATTTCAAATGAAAAAGAAACATGCAACAGATTAGATTTTATCCAAATGAGGAATTTAAAGAAATAGAAATTAATGAATCCCTACAATTTAGATATGCCATTTCAAACAAAGGAAGACTGATAAGTTTTACAGATGATATACAAAACGGACGCCTGCTAAAAGGAGGTCTGAGTGACGGATATCCTACCTTTAGGTTTAAAGTCAGACAAGATGATAAAATTGTCAATAAATACCTTTTTCTCTACAAATTAGTTGCCCAGTATTTTATTCCGAAACAATCCGAAGAGCAAACTTACGTACTTCATTTAGATTATATCCGAAACAATGACGATGTTAACAATCTTCGCTGGGCTACAAGAGAAGAAATGATTGCACACAGCCGTAAAAGTCCGCATGTCATTCAGGCAAAAAAGAACCTGATCGAACACAATATAAAATCAGACGGTAGAAAGTTAACCACTACAAAAGTAATGCTTATCAAAAAAATATTAGCCCGCCCTGAACAAAAAACACGCCTTAAGATGATTGCCAAACAATTTGGTGTAAGCGAAATGCAGATCAGACGCATTGCCAGCGGTGAAAACTGGGGACATGTCAAAATTTAATGGTGAATTGTTAATGGTCAATTATTAATAATTTTACGCTGAGCAAAGTCTAAGAACTATCAAAGTTCCTGGACTTTTTTTTTTGGGAAACACTTCATTTTTCAGATTTATCTTCAAAATTTCAATATACAGTTCATAATTCACAATTTACAATTAACAATTCATTAGATTTCTGTGAAAAGACCAAAACCTTAAGTGGTAAAAATAAATTTTTGAACTATTTTTTAAAATAAATCCTTAAATTCGCAAACACAAAATAATCGTGAATAATTGGAAAAGAGTTTCGGAAAATAAGCCTCAATTTCAATATTAAAACTAAAAAACAAAAAAAATGACACGAGCGTTAGCGACTGCATTTTAGCATTAAAAACAAATTAAAAAAATTTAAAATGACACGAGGCTTTTGCCGACTGCATTTTTTTTCAAATAACAAATAAATAAGCAAAAAATGAAATACGACGTTATTGTTTTAGGAAGTGGTCCCGGCGGATATGTTACAGCTATCAGAGCCTCACAATTAGGCTTTAAAGTAGCTGTAGTTGAAAAAGAAAACTTAGGTGGTGTATGCTTAAACTGGGGATGTATCCCAACAAAAGCATTATTAAAATCGGCTCAGGTTTTTGATTATCTTAAACATGCTTCTGATTACGGATTAACAGTTTCTGAGTTTGATAAAGATTTCTCTGCTGTAGTACAACGCAGCCGTGGTGTTGCTGAAGGAATGAGCAAAGGGGTTACTTTCCTGATGAAAAAAAACAAAATCGACGTTATTGAAGGTTTCGGAAAACTTAAACCGGGAAAAAAACTGGACGTTACGGATAAAGAGAATAAAGTTACAGAATACAGCGCTGACCATATCATCATTGCTACAGGAGCCCGCTCTCGTGAGTTGCCAAACTTACCTCAGGATGGTGTAAAAGTAATTGGTTACCGTCAGGCGATGACATTGCCAACACAGCCAAAATCTATGATTATTGTAGGTTCTGGAGCAATTGGAGTTGAGTTTGCACACTTTTACAACTCAATGGGAACTGATGTTACAATTGTAGAATTTATGCCAAACGTTGTACCGGTAGAAGACGAAGATATCTCAAAACAATTTGAAAAATCTTTGAAAAAAGCAGGTATCAAAGTAATGACTAACTCATCTGTTGAAAAATTAGATACTTCAGGATCTGGTGTAAAAGCTACTGTAAAAACAGCAAAAGGAGAAGAAATTTTGGAAGCTGACATCGTACTTTCTGCGGTTGGAATCAAAACAAACATCGAAAATATCGGTTTAGAAGAAGTGGGTATTGCTGTAGACCGTGATAAAATCTTAGTAAACGCTTACAACGCAACCAACATTCCGGGTTACTATGCAATTGGAGATGTTACTCCGGGACAGGCTTTGGCTCACGTAGCTTCTGCAGAAGGAATCAACTGTGTGGAGAAAATCAAAGGTTTACACGTAGACCCAATCGATTACGGAAACGTTCCGGGTTGTACGTATGCAACTCCAGAAATTGCTTCTGTAGGTTTAACAGAAAAACAGGCTAAAGAAAAAGGATACGAATTAAAAATTGGTAAATTCCCGTTCTCAGCTTCCGGGAAAGCAAAAGCTGCCGGAAATGCTGACGGTTTCGTAAAAGTAATCTTTGATGCTAAATACGGAGAATGGTTAGGATGCCACATGATTGGTGCAGGAGTTACAGACATGATTGCTGAAGCTGTTGTAGCCCGTAAACTGGAAACTACAGGTCATGAAATCCTTAAATCTATCCACCCTCACCCAACTATGAGCGAGGCTGTTATGGAAGCTGTTGCAGACGCTTATGGCGAAGTAATTCACTTGTAATACATACTTAAGCTATATATAATTTTCAATTTCAAATCCGATTTGTACAAACAGATCGGATTTTTTTATGGGCATGACCCGCAGAAAAAGCGGGTCGGGCTATTCGCTAAATCTTTTGTTCCGTTTCTCTTCACAAAAGGATATCGCTGCTATCCCTCATGCGGGCATCGGGTTTCATAATTTAATTTGAGGATGGAGAGAATAAAGTCCTTTTAAGAAATTTCTAAACATTATTTATATATTTGAAAGAATTATAAGAATAATACTTATCACTACTAGCTAAGTCGGCTGCTGCCTAATAGTAATTTTGAAACTATTATAAATGAGTTATAGGCAATTTTAACAACACTAGAAAACAATAGACATGGGAATATTTGACATTTTTAAAAGTAAAAATCAAAATGAAAACGAAGCTAAATTTAAAAACATTGGTATTGATAACGTATATCTAATTGATATACCTGAAGATTGGACACAGTATAAAAGCGATCGTTTTAGGGCTATAAACAAAACTAAAAGTATCAATTTCTCTATAACAAATTATGGAAAATCATTAGACCCAAAAAATCCTTTTACCCTTGACAAGTTGAAAGCTGAAACCTTTGAACTTTTTCAAAAATTTGTAACTGAAGGTGGTTATGAACCGATTGACGACAGAGAAGCTAATAATAATTATGTTTATCAGGCATTCAAAGTTGATAACGAAACTCAATACTATTATTATACGAGCAGAGAAAGAATGGGACAATTAATTCGTATCGTTTTTATCTTAAAACAGAATGGTATTTACAAAGCTTCAACTAAAAACCTACTACTTGCAATTGGTGACAGTATAAAGACTAAAGTAGCATAAAAAACTATCTATAACAGTTTCAACTGATTTGGACAATTGGCTTAATGGAAAAATGGTTTTGAATTTGGGATTATTTGGCAAATCCGAAGAATGGGCTTAATTTAGTTTCAAACCCGCTACAGTAACAGAAAGTTACTAGCAAGCTTAAACAGAACTAAAAATGAACAAACTTCAAAAAATAGCTCGTAGAATAATTAAGATATCATTTGACTTTTCAGTTTCTATAATTGAGCACTTTAATGATATGGAATTATACAATCAGAAAGTGTCCGAATTAAGAGGTTTGGAAAATGGAATGCTGGGTAAGGAAATAGCCGACTGCCTGGATGATCATAAATTGACTTTAGTTCCTAATTATGAAAGTCATGATTTGAAACACGTTTTGCTGGATTATAAAATGACCGAAGAAGATGAAATTAGAATGCAGGCGTTTATGCTCGGAAATGGGAACTACACAATTCCTTGTTTTGCAATCTTGGGTTTTGGAACAATACTACTACCCGATATGTGGTCAACCTTTTACCAAGATTATAAAAAAGGCAGAAAATCAATTCCAATCTCAAGTTGGAAAATAGAAGATTACTCAAAATCAAATATTAATGAATTGCGTTTGAAATTAAATAAATCAAAAATAGAAAAACAGCCAGTTATATGTCTAAAATCAGTAGCTAAACTTGGCGCTTTCGCATCAATAATCACCGGAATTTTTGGAATGCTTTTTTGTATTCCATTTTTATTCTCATCAAACTTGGCTGACTTAGTTGGCGCAGGATTTCCTTTTGTCGGTGGAGCAATTTTAATGGTTGGAGGGCTTTTTACATTGTCAAATTTATCACGTACAGAGAAAAACCAACTGGTAACAGCTACGACGGATTTTGGCAATTAGCTTGATGGAAAGATGGTTTTGTATTTGAGATGATTTAGCAAATCCGAAAAATGAAACTTAATTTAGTACAAAACCCGCTGTAGTATCAAAACGTTGGCAGTAAGTTTAGACAAATTACACCTTAAAAAAGTAAAATATTAATAAAATGACAGAATATACGTTACCTCATTTCGGAAATTTATCAACAGGAAATTTAGAAGAGTATTACGATGTTGACATTGAATTCAATGGAGACGAAATTCAGATAGACCTAAATTTTGAAGACAAAACCATTGATACGTCAACAATGGATAAAGTAAAAAAATTTATTGGTAATATTGATAAATTTGACAAGCTAAACAAAACATATATTCATAATGACGAAGATGGTGACACGGTAAAGTTTTACTTAGAACATCATCTTGAAGAAATTAGCAAAGACGAAATTTCAACACTCATAAACTTTGACGATATATTAACAGAGCCTGAACAGCAGCTTTTGGCAAAATTGAAATTAGTAAGAGTTGGGCTTTATCCTCACGATGAAGATAATTTTGCAATATTTGATTACACTATTGGACGTGAATTGACCGACTATTTAGTCGTAATAAAGACTGACGAAAACGGACAATTGGACTATATGACAATGGAGAGTTGAGAAAAACCTACGCTAACAGTTACAACGAATTTGGGCAATTGGCTTAAGAGAAAATTGGTTTTTGTATTTGGGATGATTTGGCAAATCCGAAGAACGATCTTAATTTAGTCCCAAAACCGTTACATTACCAACCTTAGATAATATTTCTAAAAAATGCATAAATACATCTTCATCTTATTATTCATTTCAAATATAGCTTTTGGGCAAAGTTCAAAAGACCTAACAGAATCTTATATCAAAAAATTCCAAAAGGAATTAAAAAAGAAAAACATAGAGGATTTTTTTGTAGTCAAGCATATTCAATATGGTACAATTAAGATAACTAATATTAACGACAAAGATTACTGCAAAAAAGCGGAACATCATTACCGAATATATGCTTTTTGGAAAGAAAGCAATGATTATTGGTTAAAAGTTTTTGATAATTGTGGAGGATTTCTTCCTATTAAACTGAAAGATAAAAAAGCAATAGATTTTTATATTGAGAATTTTGAGAAGATAAAGCTTGATGAAGTTGAAAGATATAAGCTCAAGACAGATTCAATAGCAAACGGGAAAAAATATTCTTTTATCTCAATGCAAAGTCATTCACCGTTGAGATATTTTTGGTTTTACAAAGGTTCAATAGAATTTAAGAAGTACTTTGATGAATACAATTTAACGTCAGATGAAAAATCTCCGAATATAAATTACGAAACAAACAATAATCTTGAACTCGTAAAACTAAATAGAATTTGTGATGAAATAATTGTAGAATATCTCAAAACTGAAAACTTAATCAGAGAAAAATAAAACTCAATCATACTGATATTAAACCAGTTGACGACAGACTACTTTTATCAAGTAAAATTAATCCGATGTGCAAAACTAACCGGATTTTTTATGCCTTTATTTTACTGGCAGTAATCCTGTTTATTGACAAAAAATCATTAAAAATTTCATAGAAAAAGCTTTTGTGATGTATTAAAATTCTTATTTTTATTCCTGCAAAAAATATCGTATGAAATTACCTTTTATAGAAATAATTGAAGCCACAACAAGCAACCCAAATTTGTTAATGTGGAAATTCCATGATGAAGACAAAGAAATAAAAAACGGAGCAAAACTAACGGTTCGCGAAAGCCAGCAGGTAATGCTGTTAAACGAAGGACAGCTTGCGGATGTATTTTTACCCGGACTTCACACCCTTTCAACAGAAAACATCCCTATCCTGAGTACCCTCAAAGGATGGAAATACGGATTTGAAAGTCCATTTAAAGTGGATGTTTACTTTTTTAATACACACCAGTTTATCAACAACAAATGGGGAACTCCGGCTCCTATCCTGCTCCATGATCCGCAATTTGGACAAATCAGGGTTAGGGCTTTTGGAAGCTTTGATATCAGGATAATTGATGTTGCCAAATTCTTCCGTCAATATGCCGGTACTTATGAACAGCTTACTATTTTTGAACTCCAAAACCAATTAAGGGATTTTGTAGCTCCAAAGTTTGGAGAAGTTCTGGCAAATGAAAACATCACCATTACAGATGTTGCCGGAAATATTACACAATTAGGTCAAAAAATAGAACCTTATCTAAAACCTTATTTTCTTCAATTAGGAATTGAATTGGCACAGTTTGTCATTACCAGTGTAACCTTACCAGAAGAAGTTACGGCTCACTACGATAAAATAACGAACATGAATATGGTAACCGATATGGATAAATTTACCAAATTCAATACCGCAACGGCAATTGGTGAAAAAGGAACCGCAATGCACGATGCAACCCAAAATGCCTTAAGTATGGGCATTCTTTTAAACCAGCTGCAACAAAACAAAGAAACTCCAAAAGAAGAACCAAAGGACGATTTGACTTCAAAACTTCAAAAACTGAAATCATTGTTTGATGCCGGTTTAATCGAAGAAGATGAATTTAAAACCAAGAAAACGGAATTATTAAGCCAATTATAATGGAAGAGAAAAAAGTAATGTCCTTTCTGGATAAACTAAAAGAAAAGGCGCAAAAACAATCCAATTATGGAGGCGAAACTGAAATTACCGATGCCCAAATGAACCTCAGAGACTGCCCAAATTGCGGAGCCGGAAGAGCCAAACATGACGGGCTGACAAATTGCGCCTATTGCGGATATGAATTCATACAAGTCAAACTTACAGACGGATTTTATAT
Source organism: Flavobacterium salmonis (assembly GCF_903819435.1). GTDB lineage: Bacteria > Bacteroidota > Bacteroidia > Flavobacteriales > Flavobacteriaceae > Flavobacterium > Flavobacterium chungangense. The sequence goes on from NZ_CAIJDP010000071.1 coordinate 236,664, forward strand.
TAAAAAAGAAGATAATTCAATTTAAAAAACAAGTAACGTGTTCGGACTATTTAATAAAGAAAAAGAAGAAGAAACCACTCCTGAATGGTCTGCAGAACTTCAGGAATCACAGCAAAGATGGTTTGCCTTTTTAGAAAAACTGGAGGTCAAAATGGAAGAGCTGACAACTGCTGCTATCACGGAATTGAAACAGCTTTTAGAAGAAGATGAAGACCTTTATAAAAGAACTTTTCGCAGAGTATATGCAGGAGTTAGAGGCCAATTAAACAACATCAGAGAAAAAGCCAGAGATACTTACGAAGAAAAAATAAACCGTATTTATTACGATCTCAATTCTCAGGTTTCTGTCTTAAGCAAACATCATGATTTACTTTCTGATTTTAGAACAGCCTGCTCCGACCGACATAATGAATTTGAAAGAAAATTTGAACACTGGAGTGATCAAATCGAAAAAACTCAGGAACGTGACCTCGAAATTGAGTACCAAAAAATTCTCAATGAATTTGAAACCATTAAGGATAAATTCAGCTGCAAACAATGTGGAGGAAATATCACTATTGATAAGATTTTTTTAATAGAAACTTATATATCATGCCCTTATTGTCAATCGCAAAACACTTTTGCTCCCAGCACTCAGGCCAGAATGTTACAAAATATTGCACGGGGTCTTGCAGAACAAAGAACAGTTCATTTGTATGAAGCTTTTGAAACTGAAAACAACAAAGAACGCGAATTGTATCACCAGCGTCATGAATTAAGCCTGAGTAAGATCCATGAAACAGACAGTAGAGTTCTAAATGAGATCAATAACAAAATGGATCAGCTGGAAATCGACAGGCAAAATATAATCCAAAATGCCCCAAAATTATATCAGGTTTATTTAAGAGCCATGTATGACGAGTGGAATAAAATTACACCCGATTTAAAAGAGCACAACGAAAGAATGTATCAGAATCACTCATAGTACCAATAAATTATTAACCCTTAAAAACAGAAAAATGTTTAAAAAACTTTTTGGATCCCTAACGGGTGACAACACTCAGGAAAATCAAATTAATGCACAAACAGAAACTTCAAATGATAATTATGAAAATGAGTATGAAAACGAATATCAGGAAACAGAATACGATCCTGAAACTTTGCACGGAACTCATTACGATGTTGAAGATTTTGACAATGAAGTAGAAACAAGAGCCGAAGCCTGGATTAAAGACGAACGTGATAGCGGCGAAAATTTACGAGACAGTGATATTAAAAGCATTTATACCAATTACAGAAGAGAAGTCTACAAAGAATGGAATGACTGCGATTCTGACCAAATGATTCGGTTTGAAAATGCTAATTCATTAAAATACAGCGGCATTCAGACTTCAGGATTTGTAAAAGTTGATGATAACAATCCGTTTCTTGAACCTGTACACGGTATTTCATTGAGAGATTATACTGCGATGTGTTTAAAGATTAGCGCCGGAGTAGATTATAATGAAGTTTGCAGAGCAATGGGTATCGAGTCTGTAATCTGGGAAGAACTAAATACGATCTGGCCACAGCGTATGGGCGAAGACACTTCATTTACTGTTACAACCTTATTTGGTCAGTATTATGCAGAAAATGTTACCGTTCCGCAATTAGAAAATGTCAAGGCAGAAGTTTCAGAAGAAGGTCTGGCAAATCTTGAAAAAATCAAAACTGATCGTTATTTCTATGAAGAACTTGCCGGAGCAAGACAGGCTGCTTACGAATACGGAATCGACGGAGCGCAATGGATTCTGGATAACTACGGAATCAATCTGGCCGATTTCCAGTCGGTTGCCATGCAGTGGATGACAGAACAGAATCAAAACTGGAACTCAGAAGAGATAATGGAGTTTTCAAATTACCAGCAGGAAAAGCAAAAAGAATACGCCGCAAAATTCGCCGCAGAACAAGGCGGCAATATAGCGGACGACGTAGAATTCTAAACTATTTCCAGTACATCAATTAATCCGGTTTGTAATTGCAGATCGGATTTTTTTATGGGCATTCGCAGCAGAAAAAGTAAGTCAGGTTATTCGCTAAATTTTTGTTCGGTTTGACGCCAGAATCGGCAAAGCCGAAGTTAGAAACTTAAAAGTACATTGTTTATAGATTTTTTTAAAATAGTGTAATTTTTTTTATCTACATGACAACTAATAAATTATTAGAATAATCAAATAACTTTAAACTTTGATTGATGAAAGAAAATTTTATAAAATCCATTAATGAATATCAAAATATAATTCACAAAATTTGCAGGCTATATAGAAACAGCCATGAAGACCGTGAAGATTTATTTCAGGAAATAGTTTATCAATTATGGAAATCATATCCTAAATTTAAAGGAGAATCAAAAATAAGCACCTGGATATACCGGGTTGCTTTTAATACCTCAATAGTTACATTTAGAAAAAATAAAATCTCTATTTCTAACTATAAAAATATTCCCGAAAAGTTCCATCCTACACTAGAAAATTCATATTCGGAAAACGAAGAACGCATTTTTGAACTTCTTAGTAAATTAAATAGTATTGAAAAATCTATTATCACACTTTATCTCGAAGATTATAATTATGAAGAAATTGCGACTATAATTGGGATATCCGAAAATAATGTAGGAGTCAAACTGAACAGAATCAAAAACAAATTAAAAATAAAATAATATGGACTTACAGAGCTTAAAAACAAACTGGAGTAAAATGAACTATTTACCAAAAAATGATATGGAATTAGAAAAAATGACTTCAATAAAAAATCATCCTGTCTTGAAAAAAATAAAAACAAAACTTATAATTGAAACTTTGGCTATTAGCATTTTCTTGCTAACATATTACAGTGGATTCGACGGTGATAAAAAACCTCTTTACGCTAATATTCTTCTTATTTTTAGTGCCATTGCATATATTATCAACGGTTTATTGAGTTTACAGGTAATTCAAAAACCAATTCAGGGAGAAAACTTAAAGGAATCAATTTACACTTATTATAAAAAAGTAAAGACTATTTCAAAAATTTCTTTGAGCATTACAATAATATACACTGCTAGTCTGTTACTCTTTTTTGGGTTTGCAATCAATTTTAGAGGAGAAAAAAAATGGATACTGTTATTTGGTATTATTGTACTAATCCAACTACTATTTTTGTCATCCAGAATTTGGAAATCCTGGCTGGAAAAGTTAAAAATCGAAATCGAAAATTTTACCTAATCCACTCTATACTTTTTATTAGTGTACTTAAAAACTAAAAAGTGTTAGTAGTAAATTGAGTAAGAAAAACGAGCAAACCTGAATTTAAGTCAACCTTTACTAAAACATTGTCAAAATTTAAACTTATTCTCTAATTAAGTGCCTTCAAAATTGCTTTTTTGCTGTAATAAAAATAAATTTATATTACATTAAAAATGACAAAATGGAAAACACCCCTATATTTTTCGCAGACGGCGAAAGCCCGAAAATGATTGATGCCTTTAAAAGAGCGCAGGAAACCTTTAAGTATTTCTGGAGAGAATTATCCTGGGAATACCGTCGTATCATTCCCGGACTCGATGTTGCCTGTGTAAAACTGGCTTTTACACAGGAAATTGAGAATGAAACAATCGTTGAGCACATGTGGATCAATGACATCAACTTTGATGGCGAAAAAATATATGGAATTTTGGTTAATGACCCTAACGAATTAACAAATGTAAATAATGGCGATGAAGTAGAAATTCCGTTTAATCAGATAAGCGACTGGTTATTTGCAACGCAAGGCAAAACATATGGAGGATTTACCATTCAGGCGATGCGTTCCGAAATGACTCAAAAAGAACGAGAAGAACATGACGATGCCTGGGGTATGGATTTTGGAGATTTTAATAATATTCTGGTTGTATATGAACAAAAGGAAAACCCTCAAAATATAACTGAACATCCTATGAGCATCAATATGAAAGAAAGTCTGGAAGATTTCATCAAAAACAATCCTATGGAGCTTACTTCAAAAGATGAATTGGGCTACACCTTTTTACATCGGGAAACAATTGCCGGAAACCGCACTTCTGTTGAAGTTTTGCTAAAATCAGGTGCCGACATTCATGCAAAAACCAATAACGGCAAAACAGCACTCGATTTTGCCAGACAACTAAACTGGGAACATTTAATTTCGCTTTTTTAAACAGATACAGCTACATTATGACATTAGAAGATTACAAAAAGCAGTTTACAGAAGACGATACTGTCGGATGGCTCGAAATAGACAAAGAGTTTGAACGCCTTTATCCAGGTCAGGAACCGAAACATTATGCCCCGGCAATCAGTTATATGCTTGGAGGAGATAATCCGCTTGATGGAGTTAGCGTTTACGAGAGCAAAAAACAAACAGACCATTTTCACTTTATCACTTATGGATTTTCAGAATTATATTATGATGAAGAAAAAGTAGCAGGCGAATTCAGCAAATGGGGATTTGAACTCACCTTTAGATTAAAGCCTTTCGAAAAAGATAACGGAAATCCCTCCTGGGCAATTGCGCTTTTGCAGAATATTGCAAAGTACGTTTTTAGCAGTGGAAAATGGTTTGAAGAGTATCATTTCATGCCTGCCAATGGTCCAATACGGCTGGAGACTGACACTGATATTACAGCTTTGGTTTTTGTTGAAGATCCTGAAATCCCTAAAAAACTAACACCTCACGGAGAAGTTTCATTTTTGCAGATAGTAGGCATAACGAAGTCAGAATATGAATCCCTTTTAGAGAATCCCGGAACAGCAGAAGCACTTGTAAATAAATTAAAGGAAAACAATCCATTGTTAATAACAGATTTAAACAGAAAATAATGGTACATTTATTCTATTCACATCTGGTTTTTATTCCGCCATCATCATTACAGAAGCTGCAGAAATAGCCGATTACAGAACAACAGACTGGAATGAAAATACTTTTGACAAAGAAAAGCTTAAGGCCTCTGCAAAACGATTTGAAATTTGGAGAGATCCCGATTTTGACATGGATTATTTTAATGACAGTCTTTTTAATCAACTACTAAGCAACCCTTTAACAAAACCTGTATCTCTTAAGTAAACTATCCTAAATTTTTAACCCATGAAAAAGTTTACTTTACTATTGATTTTCGCAGTCCTTATTTCCTGCAGTAATGATGATAAAGATGTATCGTCTAAAAATAATTTAAACGGCCGATGGAACTGGATTCTTACCTCCGGAGGTTTTGGTGGCGGATCATTAACTCCTGAAAAGCTAAATCAAACAATGATTATTGAATTCTCAGGTACTTCTTTAAAAACTTATATAAATGACAATCTGTCTAAAACCCAAAAATTTTCAATTCAGAGCAAACCATCAATTTTTGGCGGCAAGCGAAAAGTAATTGTAATCGATAAAGGGAATTCAGATACTGCTGAGGCTTTCCTTGATCAGTCTTTTGAAATTATTGGCAAAAAACTCTATTTAAGACAAGAGTGTGTTGATTGCTCTACATCTGAATATGAACGTATAAAATGATACTTTTTCTCATTTTTAAATTCTTATAAAAACGAAACCTCTACTCTAGCCCTGATCGAAGCGGTATCCTCTGGCTGCAGGGTTTACAGGCAGAGATATAGCGCAGAGCAGGACAAAGGGTTCTGATAAAAATGGATAGTCCTGCTTCTCAATTTCATCATATAAATTGTCCGGATTGATACTAAAATTGTCTTTTTACACCCCTAACCTATTGATATTTAAGCTTTAAATTTGTTTCATAACTTTTTAAAAAACATAAAATGAGTGTATCAGATTTTAGTACAGTAATACAGGTTGACCAGTCTCCTTCAGCCGTTTTTAATGCCGTAACAAACGTTCGTGGCTGGTGGTCAGAAGAAATTGAAGGCGATTCGGCAAAACTCAATGATGAATTCAATTATCATTATGAAGATATTCACCGTTGTAAAGTTAAATTGACTGAGGTCATTCCGAACCGGAAAATCGTCTGGCTGGTGGAAGAAAACTATTTTAAGTTTACAGAAGATGAAACCGAATGGACTGGCACAAAACCCACTTTTGAAATAACGGAGAAAAACGCAAAAACAGAGCTTAGGTTTACACACGTTGGTCTGGTTCCCGACTACGAATGTTTTGATATCTGCAGGGATTCGTGGACCAATTACATTCAGAATAGCTTAAAAAAACTGATAACGACAGGCAAAGGCGAACCGAATGCGAGCGGAAAACCCCAGACCGAAAACGAAAGAAAACTAAGTGCCGGCGAATAATGCTGTTTTAAAAAACAACAATAAAATGTACTCCGTTACAAAACTGCGCTTACAATTGCCGAAATATTCAGCTTATCAGCTTAACTTTGCAGTCTATAGAACTAAAAACGTTAAAATACAGCATTATGAATATTTTGGAATTAATGAAAAAAAGATACTCTGCTAAGAAGTACAACGCTGACAAAGTAATTCCGCAGGAAAAAATCGAAGCTTTGAAAGAGATTTTATACCTAAGCCCTTCTTCTATAAATGTACAGCCATGGAAATTTACCTTTGTTCAAAATACGGGAGTTAAGGCACAATTAGCAGCGGTTTCGATGCACAATCAGGAAAAAGTAAATCAGGCGCAGCTGGTAGTTGTTTTTAGTGTTGCAGATGATCTTGATGCTTTTCAGCAAATAGTAAATACTCAGTTCACGGAAGCACGCAGAAACTGGTACAACCAAATGAAAGCAAGTAAGCCTGAAGCGGATTTAAAAATATGGCTGTCCCAACAAGTATACATAGCTCTGGGAGTTGGTTTGACTGCCAGTATTGCTTTAGGTCTTGATTCTACTGCTATGGAAGGTATCGAATCTGACAAATACAAAGAAATTCTTAACATGTCTGATTTTAAACCGTTGTTTGCTATGGCGGTTGGTTATGGCGCTGACGATGATTTTAACCGAATCGAAGTGATGCCAAAATCGAGAAGATTATTGGACAGTGTGATTGAGAGTATCTAAATCAATTACAGGCCAGAATAAATATAGCAAACAAATAGAAATCAATTTATGAAGAGAGCAGCTATAGTTGGGATTACCGTAATTGGCATTTTCTTGTTATTTTTTGGTGCTTTTTATATATTTTTTATAAATATTGATTTTGTTGGACACAAAGATCCAAAAACTGTTAAAGAAAACTTGAAAAGGGAAAATAATAAAATACTATCTGCTGAGTACCGAAATGGAACAGACTATTGTAAAATAGATTTATTAGACAAAGCAAATATTGAAATTAATGTTGGGAATAGTAAAACAGGAATAATTTTAAATGAAAAATATCATATTTCGGGAGATACAATAATAATCGAAAAAAACTCCAATGAATTTATAAATGAGGATTTGAAAGAATATATGAACACTGATAAATTCATTATTGCTGATAAACAAATATTATTTGAAGTAGATAAAAATAATCAATATAATAAATCAAAAGTAATGGAAGTAAAATTTAATGAAATTCACCAGAAGTAAAAATTATTTGATTTAAAACAATTTTACCAATACAAAATCGCACTGCTAGATGACCACCGACATCATAGAATTAAATAATTTTATCGTCCTGATCGAGCATTCTAATGCAGAGAAAACCTTTGTACAGAAATGTGAGATCGACGGTGATGCGGTTGGTTTTGCTTTTTATGGTTCCGGCAATGTCGAGTTAGAAATCAAACATAACAATCAGACCAAATATTTAACCAATACTACCGGCTTGGCGATTTCATTTTTTGGCAATCAAAAAGTAGCATTTGCCCATAAAATTGCACCCGACAAACCCTTACAATGCATCAGTATTTTTACGAAACTTAAAAAGCTGCATACATTGCCACAGGTCGAAAAAGAAATTTTCGAAAAACACCTGCCTGAGTTATTAAATCCAAAAGAGCATTTTGTAAAAGGCCCCACTTTTTTTATGACTCTCGACATGCAGCTGGCCGTTCAGAAGATTTTCAATACCTCCTACTCCGGCAATACAAGACTGTTATTTTTAAAAAGTCAGGTCAACGAATTACTGTTGCATTACTTTGCCCTTTTGTCTGATGCTAAAAAAGTGGAACTGACCGACAAGGACAAAGAGAAACTTTTTCAGGCAAAAGACATCGTGAGCACGCAATATTCGAAACCGCCTACTATTTCAGAATTGTCAAGGCTCATCGGACTTAACAGTACCAAATTAAAAAAGAACTTCAAGGAGTTATTTGGGATTCCGATTTACAAATACATTCACGAAGAGCGGCTGAACAAAGCATATGAACTGCTTTCACAAACCGAAAAAACCGTTCAGGAAGCCGCCTGGGAAGTCGGATACGAAAGCCTGAGTTCGTTTTCGAATGCTTTTCAGAAAAAGTTTAATTCAAGACCCAACGAAGTAAAAAAACAATTCCTTTCAAACAAATCTTAATTCTTTTCCGACAAATGATTTGGTTATGAGCTGTGCAACTTTGCAGTATCATTAATCTAAAATCATATAAAAATGGAAAATCAGAAAATTTTAGTGCTTGGCGGAAACGGAAAAACCGGGCGCAGAGTAACGAAACTGCTAAAAGAAATAAGCGACGCCGAGGTTTATGTAGGTTCCAGAAATGGCTTCCCTCCTTTTCACTGGGAAAATCCCGAAACCTGGCTTGGGGTAATCGAAGGGATTGATACGGTTTATATCACTTTTCAGCCTGATCTGGCTATTCCGTCAGCACCGGAAACCATTCAGAAATTCACTACTTTGGCCACACAAAACGGCGTTCAGAAAATCGTACTCCTTTCCGGAAGAGGTGAAAAAGAAGCACAGGTTTGCGAAGAAATTGTAAAATCGACTGCAAAAAACTGGACGATTGTAAGAGCCAGCTGGTTCAGTCAGAATTTTAGCGAAAGTATCTTTTTAGAACCTATTCTGGCTGGTTACGTAGCCATTGCACGTGCTAAAACACCAGAACCATTTACCGATGCCGATGATATTGCAGCTGTGGTAACAGAAGCACTTTTAAACGAAAAACACAACGGAAAAACATACGAACTTACCGGTCCGAGGTTACTCAGTTTTGAACAAGCCGTTGCCAAAATAGCCCAGATTACAGGCAGAGAGATTCAGTTTCAGTCACTTTCTGTAGACGAATACATCGGTATGTTGCGTGAATATCAGATTCCCGAAGATGAACTTTGGCTGGTAAACTATCTTTTCACTGAAGTGTTAGATGGCCGAAATTCCAGCCTCACGCACGATATTGAAAAAGTCTTAGGCCGAAAAGCCAAAGATTTTACCGACTACGTAAAAGAAACGGCGCAAACAGGAGTCTGGGATGCTCCTAAACTTGCAGAAACACCATGAATTATCCAAGAGCTTTCCTGGCGGGCGTTATTGCATGGCTTTGTGTTGTGATTACTTTTTATGTTCTGGAATACATTCCCTTTTTTAAAAAATCGACGACAGCTCAGGCCTTCATTGCCGCTTTTACCATTATGTTTTATGCCTGGTTTGCCGAGTGGTTGTATTATAAAAAAGCAGCAAAAAAATCTGGGCTTCTCGTGGGAATCATCATCAACGGATCCGCATTGGTTCTGAACGTTTTAGTAACGGTTTCGCTTATCGAAATTCCAAAAGGAAGTAGTTATCAGACCTTTTTCAGCAATCCTTTATTATGGATTCTGGCGGTCATTAACGTAGTAACGGTGTTTTTATATTTAAAGCAAAATACAACTGTAAGCGAAAACTAACAAACACTATTTCAAAATCCGATTTGCGATAAGCAGATCGGATTTTTTATAGCATGCCCCGCAGAAAAAGCGGGTCGGGCTATTCGCTAAATTTTTTGTTCCGTTTCTCTTCACAAAAAGATACCGCTGCTATCCCTCATGTGGCAGTTGGTTTCATAATAAGCTTCACTTTTCAATACAAAAAGGTTTTCAAAATTAAATTTATAAACATCAATCCAAATTAAAATAAAGCAGAATATTCTTATATTTACCTCGTATTTTAATTTAAAAAAAATGAATTGGTCATCCAAATTAATCATCCATAAAAAAGAACTCCGAATAGCAATTTACTTTGAAAAAAAAGCAAAATTGATTGCGCGCATCAAACAATTCGAAGGCGCAAAATGGAGCCAAACCTTAAAAGTCTGGCATTTACCGGACAATGAACAGAACCGAATTCATTTTAAAATACCCGCTGCCTATTTATCATTTCCATCAGAGGAAGGGATTTTAGCCATCCAAAAATTTAGTAATTGGCTTACTTCCAGACGTTATAGTCACAATACTGTAAAAACATATACTGAGGCCTTAAAGTCCTTTTTGGTTTTTCATCGGGAACTTCTCATTTCCGAAATCACAAATGATCATATCATACTATATAATAACGATTACATTTTAAAAAATAACCTTTCGGCTTCCTATCAAAATCAAATCATCAACGCTCTAAAATTATTTTTTAAAATTATTGAATCCCGAAAAATAATCCCTCAAGAAATTTTTCGTCCTAAAAATGCAAAAACTTTACCCAACATTTTGAGTAAAGAAGAGGTATTGCGAATTATCGATTCTACCACCAACCTAAAACACAAAACATTATTGGCATTAATTTATTCTGCCGGACTTAGAATCAATGAAGCCATCAATATGAAACTTACTGACATTGATAGTCAGCGCATGCTAATACACATCAAAAATGCGAAAGGGAAAAAAGACCGTTATACATTATTATCCAATAAAATTCTTCTTTTGTTACGAGAATATTACAGTGTATACAAACCTCAGTTGTATTTGTTTGAAGGTCAGTTTAAAGAAAAATATAGCAGCCGAAGCGCACAAGCCATTTTACAAATAGCAGCCCGAAAATCGGGAATTACAAAACGGATTAGTTTGCATACCTTACGGCATAGTTTTGCAACTCACCTGTTAGAATCAGGAACTGATTTACGATATATTCAGGATTTATTAGGACATAGCAGTCCAAAAACAACTATGATTTACACACATGTATCAAGCAATTCATTACAAAAAATCATCAATCCCTTCGATATGTAAGAAATAATTTTATTTTTGTAATGCAATAAAACGCAAAAAAACATGCGCATAACATGCCAATATAGTATAAAACAGGCTAAATTTATTCGCATATAAATTAGTTGTGCGTCATTGTAAAAAACGAAAACAAACAGAATATGAACTTAAGAACAAAAAAAAGTATTGCCAAAGAAGTATTATATTTTTTTGCTGGAGTTGTTATATTGTTGATATTTTGGGCTTTTCTTGAAATTCAAAATAATTATTTTCAAAACAAGGTCATTAATTACAAAAAGGAAATTACTGAATTACAAAGTCAAATTAAAGAGTTTGAAACAAAACCTTTGCTACAACCAGATAAATTAAAAAAATTAAATGAAAATGCTTTGGAAATGTCAGAAGCTGGATATAGTCAAGAAGATATTTTGACTATGAAAGATGATTTTCTAAAACTGTTTGCAAGTAAGAATACTTTGAGAGAACAAATAAAATTAAAAAAACTAAAAATAAATGAAAAATTAAAAACCGATAATGTAAAAAAGATATATTTGAAAATTTTAAATAGAAACGAAATTTTTCATAACATCAAATTACTAGCAATTATATTATTTGTGTTATTATATCCTGCAAGAATTATTTTCAGTTCGGTTAAATGGGCAATAAAAATATTGAAAATTAAAAACTAATTAAATGATTGAAAACACTCATAATAATGAAAATTGGGAAACTCTAAAAATAATTTTGGGTATTATTTCTGGTATTTTTATTTCAACAATTGGTTTTTTATTTACTCATCGTTTTAACTGGAGAAATTATTTAACTCAAGAGTTTAAAGTTATTTTAAAAATAGATTTGACACAAGTGTCTGGAGGAGTTGAAGATATAGCCGAAAAAATTGCATTTAATTACGAAATCAATTGTACAAATAGTGAAGAAATGTCTATTAATTATATTTATTTCAAAATACCTGAAAACATTAAAGGTAATGTTCCTCAAAATCCAACATTAGGAGAACGCATCTATGGAAAAAAAGGCAGATTTTATGTTCAAAATGAAAAAATGAATTTTAAACATAATCATTGTGGAAAATATACATTAGAAGATGAAATACTTTTAAATGAAATTAAAAACAGAAATATCAATTATGTTAGTTTCATAATCAACACGAATAAATATGGAGATATCGAATCAAACGAAGTCAAAATTTCCAGTTAAATAAAACAACGAACGCACAACACACGCTACAAGCAATTTGGGCATTTGGCTTAATGGAAAAATTGGTTTGTATTTGGAAGATTTGGCAAATCCGAAAGATAACGATAATTTAATCCCAAACTGCTTGTAGCGCGAGAACGTTGTAGGCAATGCAACCAAAAATTCGCAGAAAACAAATTACATAAAAATCAATAAACTTATGAATATAGAAAGCCTTTTAAATAAAATCAATCTCTTTAAAGAATTCGTAATTGAATCTGGTCTTAAAAGAGATTTACAAGATTATATAAACGCAATCGCACAACCTCAAAATAGGAATCTTGTATTTATGAAAGGTCTTTCAGAAAACTTGAAAAATTATTTCTTTCAGATTGAAAATAATTCAATAGATTCTGAATTGCAAATTATTTTGAAAGACACAAAACCGTTCACTACTATCGCAGTTTTAGATGAAATAGAACAAATAAATGAAGATCCTGAAATACTTCCTGAAGATTATTTTCAGAAATTCTATAATTTATTGGAGCGTATTAATCAGTTGATAATTTCAAACGAAGAGGAAATAAAAACTATTGAAACAATATTTAAAAAGTATATTAAAAGTAATGAAGATTCTATAATAGGCGAACAAGCTCTAGTTTCTTTAGTTTTTAAAGACTTACAATCAACTGGAAATTTAAAAGAATTTTCAAAGGTTTTAAATAGATGGAATAGAACATTACTAATTTATCATACTCTTTTAAAATCAGAATCGCCAGAAGAAATCTCATTAGTTGAAATTCAAAATGGTTCAATTGATGTTATTTTCAATATTGATTTTGATATTGCTTTAGACTTAACCGAATTAATAAAACTTGGCTTAAAAGTTTATGGTGCATATTTATTATACAAATCAAAAACAGCAAGAGAAATAATTGAATCATATGCTGGTAATCTTAAACTTATAAAATCTGAAAAAGATAGAGAAATATTGATGTTGGATAACATTAAAGACTCTATCAAGCTAAAAATTTTAGAACAACATAAGGATAAATTATTATTAGATAAAAATATTGAAAAGGCTGGTGCAGAAAAGAAAGCAGATGAAATAAGCAGAATAATTACTGACCATATTGTAAAAGGTAATGAAGTCAAATTATTAAATGCTTCAAAAGCAAATGAAGAAGAAGATAAAATTATATCTTCCGAATTAAGAGAAAGCACAGCAATTGTAAGAGAACGTTTTAAAGAATTGGACATACAAGATAAACAGTTATTAATAGAAAAGTATTATATAAAAGCAGACGAAAACGAAGACCAAAAATAAGCACTGCCTACAACACACGCTACAAGCAATTTGGGGATTTGGCTTAATTTAAAGTTGGTCTTGTATTTGGAAGATTTGGCAAATCCGAAGATGAGGCTTCCTTACTCCCAAACTGCTTGTAGCGCGAGAACGTTGGCAGTAATTTTAACGGAAATCAGAAAATTGAGACAAATCAAGACATTTAGTGATGACAGACTTGACAATATGTGTTCATATTGTGGAGAAAAACC
>NZ_CAIJDP010000072.1 GCF_903819435.1 Flavobacterium salmonis
ACCACCCGAAGGGGTAACAGAAGCAGAACCATTAGATCCACCGTTACAAGACACATTGGTTTGCGCCGCAGTTGCCGTACTGATAGCCGTTGGTTGTGTGATTGTAAAGTTTCGAGTAGCTGTACATGCGTTAGCATCCGTTACCGTTACGGTATATGCTCCTGCACTTAATCCAGTTGCTGTAGCAGCAGTTCCACCCGAAGGCGACCATGAGTAGGTATATCCACCAGCACCTCCCGAAGGAGTAACGGAGGCAGAACCATTAGATCCACCGTTACAAGACACATTTGTTTGCGCCGCAGTTGCCGTACTGATAGCCGTTGGTTGTGTAATTGTAAAAGTACGAGTCGTCGAACAACCCATATTATCTGTTACAGTACAGGTCCAGACTCCAGGAGTCAAACCAGTAACAGAAACTGTTCCATCACCTGTTGGGGTGCCTGGTGTCCAGTTGTAGGTATATGGTCCTGTTCCTCCAGTAGCTGCATTTACTGTTGCAGCTCCAGTTGAGCCACCATTACAAGCAATGTTTGTTTGAGATGCTGCTGTTAAAGTAATCGTAGTTACGGATAATAATCCTGAAAGTGAATTGCTACTACAAGAACCATCCTTAGCTACGCAGCGATATAAAAAACCGTTCATGCCAGAAGTTGCCCCTGTGATTGTTAAAATATTTGTTGTAGCATTTGAGTAAACACCACTATTTGTAATATCTGTAAAACCAGAACCCGTATTTACCTGCCATTGGTAAGCCGTCGCACCAGTTGCGGATGCTGAGAATGTGGTATTACCATCATTACAAATTGATTGGTCTGAAGGACTAGCAGTTATGATAGGTGCTGTACAAGAGGGTGCTTCGAAAAGGCGAAAATTGTCTACTGCAATTTCTTGAGACGCAGTAGCATTTACATGACAATTAAAACGGATATCTAAAGTAGTTCCTGTCCCGGATATTGATGCTGTTAATTCTGTAAAGGCATAACTTAAAGCTGTTCCGTCTCCTAATAAATCACCGTTAGTATCTACACTAAATGTATTGGAGCTATTAGCGTTATTTGAATATATTCCGATGGCTTTTGTCCATGCCCCTCCATCAATTCTATATTCTATGGCCATAAAATCCTGAGCAGAACCCCAGTCCGTTCCTTGGTAACTACCATTAAATTGATTACAAGCAAAAAGACCTTTAAATGATAGTCCTGATTTTCCACTAATATTAATACCGGTCCAGGTTACTTGTTGATTGGCACTTATAGAAGCGTTTGTGCAGGTCGGTCCTCTATCAATATCTTCGGCTGCAAAAAATTTAGTACCTTCAAATCCAGAATAAGTATCAGATTGCAAAGCAATTCCAGCTAGTGCAGTTCTAAAGAAATACGAAGTTGCTGGACTGTTACAAGAAAAATAGGCAATTGATGGTGTTCTGGTTCCAGTACTTGGAGCCCCCGTATCTTCAAAGGTGTCGCTCCAAAATAGCGTTTGTGCATTTCCTCCAGTCCAAAACAGGGAGAGGAACAATATAAAAATTAAAGTAAAGTTTTTTTTCATGGTTACATAATTTAATTAGATGTTATTTGTTAAAAATTAGTTAAGAATTTCTGCCAGTACAGGTTTTAGTGCTATAAATTGTGAAGCCGTCATTATACCTTGATCTGCACTAAGAATTTCAATCGCAATTTGTTTTTTATCTTCACAAGCTATATTTAAGGTATTAGTGAAAGAAACTATTGTTCCCGGTTGATTTTCATGAGATTCATTTAATAAATAAGCTGAAATTATTTTAATCTGTTCTCCTAATAGCGTTGCATCAGCACCATTATTCCAAGGATTACAAGCATTTATTAGTGAAATTATTTCCGCTGCTGTCATTCGTTTCCAATTAATATAAGTGTCTGACAAATCTGGCTTTTCATAATAATAGGATCGTGTTTCATCTTGTGGCTCGTTGGGAATATTATTGGCAAATTGCAGCATATTTGCCGTATTCAATGCAACTTGAGCCAAATGTTCACTTAGTTTTACTGTTAGTTTGCCATAAGTATCACCCGTTTCAATAACAATAGAATCATTAAAAATGATATTTCCTTCATCAAATTTTGAGTTCATAAAATGGACACAGATGGCGGTTTCGGTTTCCTGATTTTTAAGAACTTCAAAAATGGGCATTGGTCCCCGATACTGAGGCAGCGGTCCGGGATGAAAATTGATGAATTTATTTTCTCCGTATGCTAAAACGCTTTCAGGAATTAAAAATGGAAATGAGATACAAAAGATGTAGTCAGGTTGGATCTTATCAATCCATGTTCTCATTTCAGATATGCTTTTAGTATTGGGGAAAGATTTAAAACCAAAATTGTTGTCTTCAGCTTCTCTCTCTAGTGCGTCTATGATTGTATGGCTTCCTTTTCCAATTCCAATGGCACATATGAATTTTTCAAATGCTAATAATTGTAGTGCTTTAAAAGCAAATTTTCCACCACATAGTACTAATATTTTTTTTTGTGCTTCCATAATTAAATGCACGTATAGCTATTATACCATGCCGATGTTGAATTACTGAGGTTCTGATTAGTTAATTTTTGAAAATGTTCAAATACATCATTTGCAATACTTTCTATCTGTATTTCACATTTCCCTTCACTATTTGGAATTATAGTTGAATTGTATAAAGGTGAAATAGAAGTATTTGTTTTAGAATCAAAATAAATAGTACCTCTTGGACTTTTAAACGTAAAAGATTTGATGCCTGAGGCTATTTGCGTCATGTTATTTTTAGACTGGACAATTAATTCTATAACTTTTAATGCTAAAGAAGCACTTTCCCAGCTTAGTAATGAAAATATATTAGGAGTCCTGTTCGCTGCTGTGATTGTTTCGATAAATATTTTATTTTCCTCAGAGTCTATTTTTTTAGACCAGGCTGCAATTCCTTTTATGTTGCCACCAGGATATTCTGCATCCGCCAGCATCATTTCTTCCAACCCGAAAGGAGCTAAGTAAATTGGAATGTTTTGTCCTTCAAATGAGTTTTTGATACCTTCAAAATACCAGTGAACAAAATCACCGCTAAATAAACTCAATAAGGCACTATTAGGAAATTTTTCTAAATGGTCTTTTAAAGGTGCAATCGTAAAGTCTTCTTCCTTATATCCTGTGGCATGATTAAAAGCGATTTTTCCTCCATTTTCTTCAAATCCTTTTGATATACCATAAGTATGTAAATAGCCTCCATCATAGTAACCTGTCACCATTCCAGCTGATGTATATCCATCATTTACGGCTTGTCTGGCAGCCATTGAAGCCCCTAAGGAATTGTGTAGTGAATGATAAAAAATATTTGGGCAAGCAGGCCATTCGTGAGGCAAATTAGCTCCGGCATCTAAAACAATTAACATTTTGTTGGCGGCAAGAAAAAGCGGACGAAGTAATTGCGCCATACGGTGACCTATGTAAGCAATTACTACAGAAACGTTTTCTTCTAGTAAAAGTTTTTCCGCACTGCGGTAACATTGTTGTTTATCTGAACCAAAACCTATATTTTCTGTAACGATTCGAATGTCGTTTCTTCCTAAATGTTTTAATCCGGAACGTAGTCCCTCATAAAGATCGAAACTAATGCTTTGATAGTATGTTGATCGGGCTAATAAAATACCTATTGTTTGCATATTGTTTAAGTAAAAAAGGAAACTTCCATATTGAAAATTTCCTTTAATGTTTTTAATTAATTTCTGCTTGGAAATATCCCTTCCGTTGCGATGGAATAATTAATAGTTAAGTAGGGATTCATTATATTAAAAGGCGCATTTCCACCTGTTGCATCTGATGTTCCGCTTACTGTTGTGCCTCCTGTATAAACATTTGGTGAAGGTCCATTACCTGAATAAGTGGGAGTTATTGTTGTAGCTGGGAAGTTACCTTCTGGTACAGATTCATCTGCATTCCCTGATGAGGCCTTTATTTTTACGCTAACATTACTCAATGTATGAATATGCTGTGGTAAATTTGATAAAAGTAATGTAGTGCTAGGTAAACCGCCTATTTCTCCGATATTATGATATGGGAGACCAGCTCCTTGTCCCTGACCAATAGGTACACGTCCTTGTAAATCAGGTAATCCGAATGTGGTTTGCCCGTTTCCTCCATAATTAGTTCCTAAGAGTGCAAATAAAGCTGTGTTTTGGGCAATACTCATAAGTTGTCCCTGACATGTTAAGTAGCCTAGGGGAGCAAAATTAAATCCTAATATTTTTATCTCTCCAATAAATGGTTCTGTAGACATAATGCTTTGTTTTAAGAGTTTTTTTTAATTTCTGCTTGGAAAAATTCCTTGAGTAGCTATTGAATAATTGATAACTAAATAAGGATTCATAATAGATAGAGGAAGGCTTCCTCCTGTTATATCTGTAGTACCGGAAACAGTTGTTCCTCCTGTAAAAACATTTGGAGTTGCTCCATTTCCTGAATAAGTGGGATTTATTGTTGTTGCAGGGAAATTACCTTCTGGGACAGATTCGTCAGCATTCATTGATGAGGCCTTTATTTTTACACTAACATTACTCAATGTATGAATATGTGATGGGATATTAGATGTTAGCAATGTTACATTTGGAGTACCAGCAGCTTCACCCATGACATGTAATGGTAATCCTGGGCCTTGACCCTGCCCAATAGGCATACGCCCCTGCAAATTAGGAAGCCCAAAAGTTTGAACTCCGTTTCCTCCATAAGTTGTACCCAGTAAAGAAAAAAGAGCGGTATTTTGTGCAATTGATAAGAGTTGACCACTGCAGCTCATATAGCCTCGAGGTGCAAAATCAAACCCAAAAATTTTTATTTCTCCAATAAATGGTTCTGTAGACATAGTTTTTAGTTATATAGTTAAAAAATAAATTAGATGTTTTTTAGCTTTTTCACTGTCTCCTTTATGAATTTCAATTCTTAATCAGTTACAAGCTTTATATTAAGTTTTAAAAGATTAATTAATCAAGCTATTCAAAACTATATTATTCCATGTTTTTTCTTAAATAAAATGACATGAACAGCCTTTTTTATGTTATAAGCGATTATATTTTGTAATTGCTTATTATTACTCTAATGTTTGGTTTTAGAAAATATTCAAAAAAATAATTTCCTTGGCAAATGACTCTGTTACATAAGTTTTTTGCTAAGAGATTAATCCCAAATTTAAGTCATAATAAAAATTTGGATATGCGTATTTATACCTGTTTTTTAATTAAGGTAAGTGCAAGTGGTTGTTTATCAGTATTTTTTTTTCAGTAATAACTATTGCTTTTTTATTAGTAGATGTTAATTTTTTAAAATAATTCCTTAGTTTAGCTAAAAAATTATTCTTGATTTTAACATAATAACCTAACAAAAATCAAAATTATGTCAGAAGAAAAATTTCCAGGACCAATTCAAATTTCATTAGCTGTAGCTAAAGAATGGGAAAAAAGATACGAGGATGAGAATCTCGTAGAGGATAATAAGAACAAAGTAAGATCCTATTTAATTCCAAGAGAAAGTTTAGAAACTGTATTACAGCTAGAGGCTGAAGCAGTTCGTGCCTATATTGGTATTAATGATCAAAATGAAAAGACATTACTATTTGTTGGGGCAAAACTAGACAAAGAAACAGGTAAATATATCGACGTTTACGGGCCACCTGTAAATCAGGATGAGGCAAAAATATTAGGAGATGTTGTTTACGATGGAACACGTCCTTCACCTCCTTTTTAAAACACTGAAATTCAATATTAATGATAGATTTTTTAATATATTCAGGTTATTTTTTTTTATTAATTAATCTGATTTTATACACCTATAGCTTTTTCCTTTTGGAAAAAGCTAATGTTTTTTTTATAAGTTATTTGCTTTTTGCTTTTATAATGCAAATTACTATGGAGTGGATGTATCATTTGAAATTAGATAATTTATTTCTAATCAATATTTTTGTTATAGGACAAATGATTTTATTAAGTTTGTTTTATGCTTCGATTTTAAAATTAAAATCTCAAGCAAAAGTTGTAAAGTGTAGTTTGTATTTTGCTTTATTAGTATTGAGTGTTCAATTTTTTATTGATCCTAAACAATTTTTAAAATTTAATTTATTCGAAATTACTCTTACTTCTTTATTGATAGTAGTGTTCGCATTATTACATTTTTATAATATGCTTACAGAACATAAAACGTATTATTATATTACGATAGGTATTATTTTTTTTATGTTAGGCTCTACTATTTTGTATTTGGTAGGAAATATTACTTTAACTTTGAGTAAGGATGTGAAATATTTTTCCTGGACATTAAATGCTTTTCTGTTTTTAATATACCAATTGGTTATTTTATATGAATGGAAAATAAGTTTTTCTAAAAAAACTGTTTTGTAAGCTTAACAATTTTGTTGAATTATCATAATATTAAATCATTAACTATGAAAAAAATTAAAGTACACATTGTTTTTACAATTATGGTTTTTATGTTCTCATGTCAAAAAGAAAGTACTCAGGATGATGCTATTTCAGCAACAACTTTACAAAAAGAAAGTTGGTTGACAGCAAAGTTAGATGCTAAATTTGCCAGTTCCCAAAAACAAGTTGCTGCTTATTTATTTTCTACAGAGGAAATGAAGGCATTAGTAGAAACGCCTAATATTGAAGAAGTACATTTTGTATTAGGTTATGCTGATAATACAATACGGATAGAAGTGATTGGTGTTGATAAATCGGGAGATGATTTAGGTTCTGTTAAATCAACAATTTTGAAAGAATTAAACTTAACTAAGCTTAATGAATTGTCTATAAGTAAAACTAATAAAAGAACATCCTTATTAACCAAACATTTGTTATTGCCAAAAGATGCTTCGGTTTGGATAGAAGCCTGGCAAAAAAAGTTAAATACAGTTTCTGATTTAGATGAAATAACCTCTTACGAAGGGAATCGTTTTCGCTATTTTAGTTTAGAGTCTGAAATTATTGAGGCCATGGTAGCTAAAAACAATAAAAATATTGGGGTTTTCTTAGGACTTAATTCAAAAGGAAAAGTAACAACAATTTTAATTGGCTTAGATCAAAATAATGTAATTAAAACAACCACTTTAACATCTAAAGAAGCTGAAGATGTTTACGATGGTACCAGACCTTGCCCGCCTTGTGTTGAATCAGAATAAAAAATAATTTAATTAAATTATTTTTAAAGGTATTTCTCTGATAAAATTAAATGAATATCTTTGATTTTGCATTATATTCAATAATAAAAGAAATACCACAAATTTATATGAATGTAAATTCAATTCCTGAAAAAGAGATAGTCGCGATTATTTTATATACATCGCTTTTTTTTATGATTGTGTCAATTGCTCTGATTGTCTTTTTTTATTTCTCCAGAAAAAAAATCATTCAAAAAGAATTAGAGAAAAAAGATTTAATACTGACACATCAAAGAGATCAATTACATGCTGTTCTTATTACACAAGAGGAAGAACGTAAAAGGATAGCTCAGGATTTACACGATGATATTAGTTCAAAGTTAAATGTAGTTTCATTAAATAGTTATTTGCTTACTTCTGCGAACTTAACAGAAGCTGAAACCAAAGAGATTACAACTAATATTATCAATCTTACAGCAAAAGCTTTAGATAATTCCAGAAAAATTGCTCACAATTTACTTCCTCCTGTTTTTGATAAATTTGGACTTCATGCAGGTGTAGAGGAATTATGTGAAGAATTTGAAAGCAGTAAATCTCTTAAAGTCTTTTATCAAAATAAAATTGATTTTAATGAAAATGAAAAAAACAAGCACTTACATGTTTTTAGAATCCTGCAAGAGTTGATGAATAACTCTTTAAGACATGGAAAAGCAACTGAAATTTCTATAATTTTTGATAAAGTAAATGGAATTAACAGCTGTATTTATAAAGATAATGGTGTAGGGTTTGATTCTAAAAAATCAGAAAATCAGAAAGGACTTGGAATGAAAAATATTGATAGTAGAATATCTTTTTTAAATGGTAATATTGAAATAAGTTCGGAGGTAAACAAGGGAATTGATGTTTTTTTTACTTTTTAACAAAATTATTGTTTTCATGGTATCTTAATTTTATATTTCAATGCTGTTTTTTTATTAGTTATTTTTTGTAATTTTCAAATTCTAAAAGACTCAATGCCTAAAAAAAATGGATGATCTTAATATCAAAATAGGTTTAGTTGATGACGAAGTTTTGTTTCGTAAAGGAATTTCTTTTTTACTTCAAAGAGAAAAAAATATTGAAATCCTTTTTGAAGCATCAAATGGAGAAGAACTGATTTCTCATTTGAATATTAATGAAACTAAACCAGATATTATTATCATGGATTTAAAAATGCCTGTTTTAAATGGTGTGGAGGCTACTAAAATTATTCGAAAATTTTTTCCCGAAATTAAAATTATTGCTTTAACAAGTTATGATACAAAATCATTTGTAACTAATATAATTCAGGTAGGTGCAGTCGCTTATTTAGTAAAAAGTACAACCCCAAAAGATTTAGTGAACACGATAAATGAAGTTGCTTCTAAAGGATTTTTTTATAATGAAACTATTTTAAAAACAATACAAGATACTATTCAACCTTCTAAAAATTCTAAAATAAATTTGGAATCAGGATTTTTATCGCCTCGGGAAATTGAAATACTTCAACTTATTTGTAATCAAAAAACAACTGCAGAAATTGCCGAAGAACTTTTTTTGAGTCCGAGAACAGTAGAAGGGCATAGAAATAATTTATTACTTAAAACAGAATCAAGAAATATTGCTGGATTAGTCGTATATGCTATTCAAAATGAAATTGCAGTTTTAACACTTTAATTACTCAAAAATTGAATAGATATTATATAATACAAAATAATAGTAATTACTAATATACAAAGAGCTATTTTTTTTAATATATTTAAGTTCTTCGATTCTTTATTTGTATTATTAATTTTCATTTCTTACAAGTTTTTTTAATCATCAAATTTAAAGATAATATCCGTATCTCTTGTAAGTATTTATACCTGTTTTTTTGTTTTATTCTTTTTTAAATAAATTAAAAAAGAATAAAGTTTCTTTGATATAATTATTCAGGTCTCAACATGGTTTTTTAGTACTTCCTTTATATCTTTACCCTTAAATAGTTGTCGAATGAAACAAAATTTAATATATGTAGTATTGTTTTTGGTAACACTGTCGGTAAAGGCTTCTTATGTACTTCTACCGATGGATGACGCTACACAACAAAATCATCTTAAAGCTTATGGTATTACTTATTGGTGTTTGAGTAAGGATTACAAGGCGAGTTGGTTACTAAACTATCGTGGTGGTTCATTTTTATTACCGGACGCAGATGAAATTCGTAAAGAGTGTAAAATTCGTGGAGTAAGTTTTGAAATTATTTCTGATAGTGAAGAAGCGTCAATTTTAGATGAAATTTCGAGTCCCTCTCAAAATATGGAATCAGTTATTTTGGAAAAAGCTCCTAAAATTGCAGTTTATACTCCAAAAGGCAAACAACCTTGGGATGATGCTGTAACATTAGTTTTAACATATGCCGAAATTCCCTTTACACCAATTTATGATGAAGAGGTTTTAAGTGATCAGTTGTTACTTTACGACTGGTTGCATTTGCATCATGAAGATTTTACCGGTCAATATGGTAAGTTTTATTCAGCTTATAAAAATACACCTTGGTATATTGAACAAAAAAAGGATTCAGAAGCTTTGGCTAGTAAGTTAGGCTATTCAAAAGTTTCAGAGGAAAAAGGAGCCGTAGCTAAAAAAATCAGAGACTTTGTTGTTGGGGGAGGTTTTATGTTTGCAATGTGTTCTGCAACGGATAGTTTTGATATTTCTTTAACAGCAGATGGGGTTGATATCTGTGAAGCAATGTTTGATGGAGATGCAAGTGAACCGAATTATCAATCAAAATTGAACTATGGAAATTCTTTTGCCTTTAAAGATTTTACACTTGAACGAAGACCGGAACAGTATGAATTTTCAGATATTGATATGACTACAAAACGTAGAATAACACCTGATAAAGATTATTTCACTTTAATGGAATACTCTGCAAAATGGGATCCAATACCAAGTATGCTTTGTCAAAATCATACACAATTGGTAAAAGGATTTATGGGGCAGACTACTTCATTTGATTCAGCATTGATCAAATCTAATGTTTTAATTATGGGAGCATGTGAACTTAATGGTGAAGCACGCTATATTCATGGAGAAAAAGGAAAAGGAATGTTTACTTTTTTTGGAGGACACGATCCCGAAGATTATCAGCATCAGGTAGGTGATCCCCCAACAGTTTTGGATTTGCATCCAAATTCTCCTGGCTATCGATTGATTTTAAATAACGTTTTGTTTCCGGCTGCAAAAAAGAAAAAATTAAAAACATAATTATTTGCTCTGGTTATATCTAGTGTGAAAAATATAAAGGCTTTTCAAATTTATGAAAAAGCCTTTTTTGTATGTTTTTATTAAGAATTAGACAGCCCTTAATCCTGTTGTGATAGCAAATCTATTTCATGAATTGATTGTAATAATAGCCAGGATAATTTCTGCTAAATATTTTTCATCAAATAAACGGGCTGCATTTTGATATGTTTCTTCAGAAACATGATTACTGATCAAAGTTACTTCTTCGGTCAAAGCCAAAATTGCTTTTTCTTCTTCTGTATAAATGTCCGCTTCGCGCCATGTGCTTATAAGATAAATGCGTTGTTCAGTTTCGCCATATTTCCTGGCATCTGCAGTATGCATGTTAATACAAAAAGCACATCCGTTTATTTGTGAAGTACGAATTTTGATGAGTTCTTTATGTGTTGGTGTCAATGATGTTTTAGAAATATAACTTTCTAAATTAATAAGGGCTTGATAAGCTTCTGGAGCAACTGTTGCGATAACGATTCTTGGTTTCATTTTACTTGTTTTTAAAGTTGAAACAAAGGTCAGTCAATCATATTTTGTAAATCTTGAACTACTTCAAGAAATGCATTTACACCTTTCCAGCTCTTATTTTACTCATAAACTCAGCCGAGAAATCAAGATAGGAGGCAAGCATATATTGAGGAACTCGCTGAACAAATTCCGGATTAAGATTGCTAAAATGTCGATATCTTTCCTCTGCTGACATCGTAAATAAAAATTTGATACGCATTTGAGCCGCACCAAATGTTTTTTGTGAAACGATTCGAAAGTAGCGTTCTAATTTAGGAATCTGAATTAATAAGGATTCGAGGACAGGTTTTTCAATTGCAATAATTTCAGAGTTTTCTACAGCCTGAATATAAAAATGTGATGGTGTCTGATTGTGAAAGCTTAAATAATCAGTAATCCACCAGCTTTCAACTCCAAATTGAAGTGTTTGTTCTGTTCCCTTATTATTAATGATGTATTGTCTAAAACAACCTTTTGCAATAAAAGACATCGTATTACAAATCTGGCCTTCTTGTAAAACATGTTGTTTCTTTTTGTAATATCCAAACTAGATTCTAAAATATTAATCTCATGAAATTCTAAGGAGATAAATTTTTGAATATGTTCTAAAAATAGTGAATGCATTTGATTTAATACAAATGTAATAAATCTAGTTTCTATTCTTGATAAACTATTAGAAAGCAAAAACCCAATCGAATGACTGGGTTTTTTATGATAAGTAAGTAATCTTAAATTGAGTTGATAAACGTTTATTTTACTTTATTAAGAATAGCTTTGAAAGCTTCCGGGTGGTTCATAGCTAAATCTGCAAGAACTTTACGGTTCAATTCGATTCCGTTAGCTTTAACTTTTCCCATGAATTGAGAATAAGACATTCCTTCTAATCTGGCTCCAGCGTTAATACGTTGAATCCATAATGCACGGAAATTTCTTTTGTTTTGTTTTCTATCGCGGTAAGCGTAGCACATTGCTTTCTCTACTGCATTCTTAGCAACTGTCCAAACGTTTTTACGTCTTCCAAAGAAACCTTTGGCTTGCTTCATTATTTTTTTTCTTCTTGCTCTTTTAGCAACTGAATTTACCGATCTTGGCATAATTTTAATGTTTTTTTGTAGCAGGCGTCCTGAATTGAATCAAAGGAACTTAAAAGCCATACTCCAAGGTTATATAAATAATTTTTTAACCTAAAGAATTATTAGATAATTCTTAATTGTTGTTTAATGCTTTTCATATCTGTTGAGTGAACTAGCGCTGAGTGTGTCAAAGCTAATTTACGTTTTTTAGATTTTTTAGTCAGGATGTGACTTTTAAAAGCATGCTTTCTTTTAATCTTTCCAGAGCCAGTAACTTTAAAACGTTTCTTAGCGCTAGATTTTGTTTTCATTTTAGGCATTTTTCCTAGTGTTTTAATTTATTCTTACTTACTTATATCTTTGTGTCATATTTATGATTTCAGTTCATACTGAAACTGTAAACTTAGACTACTTCTTCTTTTTCGGAGCAATGAACATAATCATTCTCTTACCTTCCAAAACAGGCATAGCTTCCACTTTACCATGTTCTTCCAGATCTGTTGCTAAACGTAATAATAAAATCTGACCTTGATCTTTATAGATGATAGAACGACCTTTGAAGAAAACGAATGCTTTTAATTTTGCACCTTCTTTAAGGAACTTTTCAGCATTCTTTCTTTTAAACTCGTAATCATGCTCGTCAGTCTGAGGGCCAAATCTAATTTCTTTTACTACAACTTGAGACGATTTAGCTTTTAATACCTTGTCACGTTTCTTTTGTTCGTAAACAAATTTCTTGTAATCCATGATTTTACAAACCGGTGGCTCAGCATTTGGCGAAATCTCAACTAGATCCAATTCAAATTGATCAGCTAAGCGTAATGCCTCCGCTAGTTTAAATACACCAGGCTCGATGTTTTCACCTACTAGTCTTACTTCTTGTACACCACGAATATTGTTATTTATTCTGTGTGCATCTTTTTTTTCTACGCGAGGTTGAAAACCTCTGTTGCTTCTTATTGCTATGACTTTATAATTTAAGTTAAACTTTAAAAACTTTTAATGTTTTATTTATTTCTTCGTTTACAATTCTGACAAATTCGTCTATGGTAACTGTAATATTCCCTTTTCCTTCTTGTCCGTGTCGACGAATAGAAATAGTGTTATTTTTCTCCTCCTCTTCTCCTACAATCAGCATAAATGGTGTTTTCTGCATTTCTGCATCTCTAATTTTCTTGCCTATTGTCTCGTTTCGGTTGTCAATCTGGGCGCGAATTTCGTGATTTTCTAGCAAATCTAAAACTTTTTTAGCATATATTTCGTATTTCTCGCTCAAAGACAAGATTATAGCTTGTTCAGGCATTAGCCAAAGAGGGAAATTTCCAGCTGTATGTTCAAGTAAAATAGCAATAAAACGTTCCATAGAGCCGAAAGGAGCTCTGTGAATCATAACTGGTCTGTGTAATTCGTTATCAGCACCTTTATAAGTCAAGTCAAAACGCTCAGGTAAGTTATAATCTACCTGTATTGTTCCTAATTGCCATTGTCTTCCCAATGCATCTTTAACCATAAAATCCAATTTTGGACCGTAAAATGCAGCTTCACCATATTCAACTACAGTATTTAAACCTTTGTCTGCAGCAGCATTGATAATTGCATTTTCAGCTTTTTCCCAATTTTCATCAGTACCAATATATTTTTCTCTATTTTCCTGATCTCTCAACGAAATTTGAGCAGTAAAGTTTTCAAAACCTAACGAACCAAATACATATAATACAAGGTCAATTACTTTTTTGAACTCTTCATCCAATTGCTCCGGAGTACAAAAAATATGCGCATCATCCTGAGTAAATCCTCTAACACGAGTTAAGCCGTGTAGTTCTCCAGATTGTTCATATCTATACACAGTACCAAATTCAGCATAACGCTTTGGTAAATCTTTGTACGACCAAGGTCTTACGTTATAGATTTCACAATGGTGAGGACAGTTCATCGGTTTCAATAAAAACTCTTCACCTTCTGCTGGAGTATGAATAGGTTGAAAACTATCTGCACCATATTTGGCATAGTGACCAGAAGTAACATATAATTCTTTTTGACCAATATGTGGACTCACAACTTGCTCGTATCCTGCTTTCTTTTGTGCTCTTTTTAAAAATTGTTCCAAACGCTCTCTAAGTGCAGCTCCTTTTGGTAACCATAAAGGTAAACCTTGTCCAACTTTTTGAGAAAAAGCAAACAACTCAAGTTCTTTACCAAGTTTACGGTGATCACGGCGTTTCGCTTCTTCAAGAAGTTCAAGATACTCAGTTAAATCTTTTTGTTTAGGAAATGAAGTTCCGTAAACACGAGTTAACTGCTTGTTTTTTTCATCACCTCTCCAGTAAGCGCCCGCAACACTCATTACTTTAATCGCTTTGATAATTCCAGTATTAGGAATATGTCCACCACGACATAAATCAGTAAATGTAGAATGATCACAGAAAGTAATAGTTCCATCTTCAAGATTAGAAATCAATTCAGTTTTGTAAACATTGTCTTTATACATTTCTAAAGCTTCAGCTTTAGTCACAGGACGCATTTTGAATTCATGTTTCTCTCTTGAAATCTCAAGTACGCGATCTTCAATCTTTTTAAAGTCAGCTTCAACAATTTTTTGATCTTCAAAATCTACATCATAATAGAAGCCATTGGCAATTGCTGGTCCAAGAGTTAATTTAATTCCAGGGTATAGTTCTTCAAGAGCCTGTGCCATTACGTGCGAAGTCGAATGCCAGAAAGCTTTTTTTCCTTCGGCATCGTTCCAAGTATATAGTATAAGATTACCGTCGGTCGTCAATGGAGTTTCGGTTTCAATAGTTGTACCATTAAAAGATGCTGAAATAACGTTTCTAGCAAAACCTTCGCTAATGTTTTTAGCGACCTCCATTGGAGTTGCGCCTGAAGCGAACTCTCTAATTGACCCATCGGGTAAAGTAATCTTGATCATTGTTTATAATTTTGTGAGTGCAAATATACATGATTACAAAAACACATACAATATATATGTACAAGTTTACTTATTATATATGTATTGCTTTTCTATATGTGCAATATAATGTGTCTTGATTTATCCAACCTGTATAGATTGTTTAAAGTAATATAGCGTCGTGGGATAGCGAATGCCTGTTTTGGACCCGACAAGTTTTTTTGACGTGTCGGGTTTGTTTTCAAGTATATATAATTCTAGGTAAAAAACGATACTATAAATATAAGGGTGCTTTTTGTCGGGCTGATCGAATTCGAAGACTTTTGGGTTTCGGAATTTGAGATCTAGCGATAGTGAGCAGCAATTTTAAAAAATTTGCATTCAAGTTTAGTAGCTATTTCCCGCTGTCCTTCCAAATCTTTTGTTTTGAACCCCAAAACAAAAGGATTTTCCCTCCCATCGGGGCTAGGGGATGGTTTTTCAGAAGAATATTAGCGGAAATAGGATTTCAAAGGGTAATTAAAAGAGAAAAATCAGGCGCCAAGACTGAAAAATCGGCAAAAACTAATACCAAAATAAACCGAAAAACATCAAAACAGCACTTGAAGAAAGGAAAATCCTACTTTAAGCTATTTTTTTAAAAATTATAAACAAGCTGTTATGAGACAGTTAAGAAAAAGTTTTAAAAAAGGTTAAAATTTTATAATAAAAAGGCTTGGTAAAGTGGATAAAGGTTGTACTTTTGCACCCGCAACAGCGAAAGCGTTCATCGAAATACTGGCAAGCAAATGGATTTAAAAGAAAAGAAATTTTCTAAAAAAAAGATTCAAAAAAGCTTGTGAGATTTGAAAATGCTTTTTACATTTGCACCCCGCAAAACACGGAAAGTTCATTGAGGTATTGGAAGGAAAATTAGAAAAAGGAAACGAAAAAAAAGTTTCAAAAATTTTTAAATTTTTCTTGCGAGAAACAAAAAGAAGTTTTACTTTT
>NZ_CAIJDP010000073.1 GCF_903819435.1 Flavobacterium salmonis
GATGATAATTCAAATTTCATTCTTGAATGAAATAGAAAGAGGGACTTTCAGTCCCTCGTCAAACAAACCTCTGCACTTTCAGTGCAGAGTGGTTTAGTTAGCTAAAATCTTTTTAATGTTACTTCGCTTTGCATGTTAAACTTTTGATATACACTTAGGTAGTTCTGTAAGTGATTCATTATCATTTATTTATTGTGATTTAATTCCATCTAGTTGTCAATCTTTATAGAGGTTTTGGTTCTTAAACACAATACTAACTCTTAATTGTTTGATTATCAAACAATAACTAATCGAATAACTCAGTTAAACTTTTTCGTACAATATTTTGCTTCTTCTGTAACACTAATTCCTCTGTCTCATAACATTTTTTGATAAAGAGTTTAGTATGATGTATAGTTTTACTCTTGAAAAACAATGAATTGCGACCCATTTTTTTCATTAATATTCCAAGACTATTATTTGTATTAGGTTAAAAACAGCATGTTTTACATAATAGTAAAATGTTTTTGGGATTATTTATTTTCTAATAAAAAATGGTAAATGGAGTCCAGAAACCATTTTAAAAACGGGGCAGATCTGAAAAGCCTTAAGAGTAGGGAATTAAAAACTAGAAATTATGAATGTAACATTAACTCCACGTTGGGCATCCAGTGCATTACAACTTTCAAATAATGATTATGTTGATTGTGGAATGCCTTTAGTTTTGTCTAATCTTAATTCTTTTACATTAGAAGCGTGGGTAAATCCTGCCAATTTGATTGGTTTTCAGTCCATTGTTGGAAATGTAGATAATGCCATAGGAGGTCAATATCAATTATTTTTGAGCGATGGCTATGTCTGTGCGTACGTAGGTATAGTTCCTTACTTAATACAATCTCCGGAACCTATTACAGTAAATGAATGGCATCATTTAGCTTCAACATTTGATAGTGATACTTCAACACTTACCTTATATGTCGATGGAAATGCAGTTGCGCAAAGTGTTTTTTCGGGAAAGCTTCCTAAAAACGGAGTTAATGTATTGGTAGGTGCAGTAATGCAACAGAGTACGCCTACATGGTATTTGCAAGGTCAGCTAGGACGTGTAATGATATGGAATAGTGTTAGGGATACTGAGGCTATATTAAACGACTCTGTACAGGTTAATATCTATAAAGCTACAGAAAATGAAGATCTTGTTTTTTACGTAGATTTTTCTGTAATGCCTAGTGTCGATAGCTCTGGTAATAATATTCCACTCTCTTATAAAAATGACGCTCAATACAGTTTTAATGTTCCGTCAGTAGTATTAGGTAATAATGGTTATGTAGATTGTGGCAGTTCACCTGATTATAGCATTCCCGATAATTTGCCATATACAATAGAGGGATGGTTTTTTCCTACCTCAATTAGTAACGGAACATTGATTAGTTACGGATTAAATGGTTCATGGGAATATAAAGTTTCTTACAGTAACAATCAGATTACTGGTCAGAGAAATTCTGATTCGCTTCAAATTGTTTCTAATGATGCTGTAATTCCTTATAGTTATTATCATTTTGCTCTTACGTATGACGACACGGTTAAAGCCTTAAGTCTTTATATCAATGGTAATCTACAATGTGTTGATTACTTTCCATCACCAGTAACTTCTGTACCAAATGGTAAGGTGTTAGTTGGCGCACAATACAATAATTCTGGATTGCCTACCAGTTTTTTTAACGGGGCAATACAAAATATACGAATCTGGTCTGTGTGTTTAGAGCAATCAGAAGTTTTTCAGTGGATGCGTAATGATGTGGTAAATGATAATAGATTGATTTCTAATTATGATTTTACTGTTAATCCACCTATTGATAGTACTGATAAAGCAGTCCTTGAACTAATTGGTAGCGCATCTCAAACATTGCAGCAAATAAATGTTCCTGTTAGTGAGCCCTATGCTCAATTAGGAATACCACAATCTATAAACGCAATTTATCTTAACCAAGATAGTGAAGCTCCATTACCTCCTCCAGCAAGTACTTTGTTTGCTAAGCAACCGCAACTATGGTCAGAGGATCATAAGGAAGAAAGCTGGTCTCAGTTTGTAGAACACATGAATATTACAAACGATGGTAGCAAAAAAACAAAATTTAGAGAGCAATTTGATAGTTCTTATGAAAAAGCTCGTAAAACAATAGAAGACAATCCTAATCTTTCCAAAGTATTCACAAGAACTGATGCAAACGGTATGACCCGTATTATGCATCATGGTTTAAGAGGTGATACACTAGTTTATGAAGGCGCAATAGGTGCTGAGTCTGATTGTATGCTTTGGTGGATACAATTTATTTTCCTGCTCACAGTAGGCTTTTTTCAAGCATTGGGATTATTACCTACTACAGGCAATATCGCTACAAGGATATACAATCTTGTAAGAGCAAATGCTACGGTAATGAATGCTCTTACTTCGCTTACTGGAAAAGCAATAACGGCAACTAGTGCAATTGGTTTAATGGGAATAATTTACAGACAAGGTTTAATGTGGACTATAATAAAATTCGTTTTAACCTCCGCAGGTTGGTATGCTCTTTTTTGGATATTACGAAAAGTAATTGCAATTGTTACTGGACTTGAAGCAGCAGCCATACTTGCCGGTTTTATTGTATGGGCTTCACAACTTACTATTCTTTCGCTGGAGTACAACACCACTTGTGGACTACATGCACAACAGCAACCCGCAATGGTATAAATAAAAATAATTTTAACCTTTAAAATAAAATATTATGTCAACATCAAATCCAGTGGTAGCAATACCTATTGTAGATACATCCGGCAGTATGACCTCTTATAATTATGTAGCCCTTACTGTAATTGATACAAAAGCTTTTTTAAGTAATGCGCTTCCAGGTGATTATATTGGAGTTGCATCTTATGATACAAATGGTCGAGTTACCTATCCTTTGACCATTGTTGATCAAGCTCTTACTGTTCCAACTGCAGCGGCAAATGCCGTACAAAACCTTAGTTTTAATGGCAACTCTACAAACATAGGTGGTGGTTTACAAACAGCAGTAAATATGCTAAGTGCAGCTCCTGCTGGCATCAATAAAGGCTTTGTATTATTGACTGATGGCTACCAAAATGCGGGTACTTATCCAATCCCTTTACCCGCTGGAACTCCACCTGTATATGCATGCGCTATGGGGCCAAACTCTGATCAGAATTTATTAAGACAGATTGCAACGCAGAGTAATGGTGTGTTTTATTATGCTCCCTATGTTTATGATATGATGACTATTTATAATCAAATAAGATCACAAACTCCAGGTGCTCAATTGTTAGCAAATGGTTATAAGAATGCGACTGCCTATGATTTTTTATTAATACCGGCAACTGTATCTGTTGGTAATGATTTGGGACAATTCTCTGTAGTTTGGACAGATCCCTCCTATCTATTTACTAACGGGCAACCAGGTGCCAATCAATTAAGTGTTACATTAGTTACACCAGCTGGTGTAACTATTACTCCTATGCCTTCTGTACAAGGTGGAGGATATGTTACATTCAATATTGATAGTCCTGCATCTGGTCTTTGGTATATACAAATAATGTATGGAGGAGCACAGCCTATTGGTCTTACAGGTGGGGCATTTGAGTATTCGCCTTCGGCAAATGCGGCACCAATTAATATGGAAGTAGAAAATTCTATAGTCGCAAAATCTGGGCAACCTTTCCAATTTTCGATTAATCTAACGGATGATGAAAAATCTATATCAAATCAACAAATCTTTGCTACTATTACCAAACCAAAGATTAGTACTAATAATGCACTAAAAGCGTACGCTCATCTTTTAAAAGATATACAATTACCCCAAGACTTATTAGAATCTACTACTAATAATAATCTAGAAATTGAAAAATTAAATGTCTTGCGTAAAAATATGATGCCTAATACAGACATACAGCCTCAGATAAAATATGGAAAAATACTAACTCAAGGAAAAGACGGAAAATACACTGGAACCATTGAAGATACCCTCGAAGCGGGTTCCTACAATGTTCATTTACAAGTTACAGGCTATGCAGAAAAATCCAAAACTCCTTTTTCTAGAAGTCATTTTATGAGCATTCTGGTAACCGATTAACAACTCTCTGTATAAGATTTGTTGGGTTTATTATTTTCTAAACGAGGTTTTCTGTTACAGTTATCTGTAATAATAACAACTCCGTTTATGTTCTCTAAAAAACAATCTTACAAATGATGTCAAACCAGCTGTTTACCTCTGATATGAAAGCAAAAACAGCTGTCTTTCTATTTTAGAACAAGTAATGACTTGTTAATCAGTAATTTAAAATAAAAATACTTGTAGCTCTTTTTTCCTGTTTTATGGCTAACATTTTTCTTCTTGCTACATATTTTTATCTTGACTGATCCGATGTTCTAATTTTGGTTATAGAAGATAAAAGAATGGAAAAATTTATTTCAGCTTGTCTTTTTGAATATTAATAAAAAATGAAAAAAAATGAAAAAAAAATCCGTTATCATTGGTATATTATTAGTTGTTTTAATTGCCGCTGTCACTCTGTTTCTTTTTAATAGAAAAAACAGCACAAAAAAAACAAATCTTTCATCCCAATACGCTAGTGTTTCATCCGAGTCATGTGACTGCGAAACCAACTGGTTTCCTCACCAGCAAACCCCACCACCAGAAGAAGGAGATGGAAGTCCATTTGACACCATCAGTACTACAAATTGTATTTTCCATCAATGGTCTTGGCAAAAATTTTTGTGGCTTACAAAACCTTTACCAAATGGAAAACCTTTATTTTTAGATTCACTTCATTTAGTCAGCCCCGAGATGGAGAGTGTTAGTCCTCAATTAGGATTAAAATTGGTTTTGAGTTCATACAAACAGGCTGGTTCTGAAGGCGTTTTAATAGCCAATACCAAAGTCAATTCTGGAAACAATCCTGCTGACACGGTATATTATTCAATCCATGTGGATACTAAATTTATGAATAAAGCTATTTTGATGGCTTCTCTTATTCATAATAAAAAATTACCTTATTCCAATTTGGAGACATTTCCTGTTGGATCATTAGAATTAAAAGTTTCTTGGATCAATGCAAGTGCAATTCCAAAAGAAAAACTTCCAGATTATTTTACGACCAATGCTGCCGTTCAAAATAACAAAGGGCAATATGATATAAAATCTATGGCATTGCTAGGGATGCATGTGGTAGGAGTTGTAAAGAACCATCCTGAATTTATTTGGGCAACTTTTGAACATAAAGAAATGGCACCAATTTATGACAAGAAAAGTAATTCTGTAACGGCCGAAAATGAAATGTTGTTTTATGAAAAAGGGATTTCTTATGGATTACAAGGTATTATATGGTCCTGTGATAAACCCTTAACTCCAAATAAAGCC
Source organism: Flavobacterium salmonis (assembly GCF_903819435.1). GTDB lineage: Bacteria > Bacteroidota > Bacteroidia > Flavobacteriales > Flavobacteriaceae > Flavobacterium > Flavobacterium chungangense. Next base: position 5,397 of record NZ_CAIJDP010000073.1, read on the forward strand.
TCTATTCTTTATGAATATGGTGTGCCAAAAGACATCAACACTGGAGACTATATGAGGACAAGCCAGTCAGAACCGACTAATTTTAATAATATAGATAACATTAATAAATGTGTAACATCTAATTTAAAAGATGTTTTTAAGAATTATTTTTATAACGGTTCTATTTGGTTAAATTTTGATGGAATGTCTTCTGAGCAGCAGGCAAAAGAAATTGTAACAAGAAAAATTTCCAGTGCGCAGCCAGGTGATTTAGCAAGAGGTTCTGTTAATTTGGCCAATATTACGATGGAAACTTATACTCAAACTTTTAAGAAAGACTTGCACGATATTAATAATAGTAATTTGGTAAGCTGTTTTACGTGTCATCAATCCAGTAATTTTGATAAGGCTGCCGGAGGAAAATCTCCTTTGTATTTGAGTCATGTATTTGAATCATATTTATACACTACAAAGCCTAAAGCAACTGCAAAAAATGCAAATTCAAATAGTTCAAAAGCGCAAAGTATTGAAGAAACAAAAGTGCTTAAATTGAAACAATTTCAAGATTTTGTTCGAACTAACCAATAATAACTACTAATAGATTATACTTTTTTGGGGGAAAGTTTACCAAACTATGGTTGTTAAAGTTGTTGTTTTTAAAATTAAATCTATTGATTTTCTGCTATTTTTTTGAGCGTTTTATTTCTTTCCAGAAGAAAATAAATTAGATGGTTTTTTAAAAACAGGGTATCGAATAATTTTCCGATAATGCCAAACGGAGTTTCATATTGCAGTTTATCTGTCATTATGGTAACTCCGTTTTTTTCTTCAAAAAAATGCTCATGTTTGAAGGTTTTGAATTTTCCTTCCTCCATTTCATCCACAAAATAGTCATAAAAATTCATTGCGGTAATCCGGCTTTTGTGAGTCAGGTAAAATCCGAAATGTTTGCCACGCCAGGTTACTGTTTCATTTAAATTGATTAAACCCGAAGTCACACCAGCAATTGCTTTTTCTTTTGAAGGAGCTGCAGATTTTTGGTGAATATCGATATTTCGTGATACGTCAAAAGCGGTTTTTAACGGAGCATTTATTTTTGTGATGAGATGAATGGTTGTCATTTTTGATTTTCACTTCTTTCTTTAATTACTTTTAAAATATTGTTTTGGATATCTTTCATGATCCATTTTCCCCAAATTCCGGCATATAAATTGAATGTGGTTTTAATTGAAAAATTGCTGTACAAAATCAATTTGTATTGGTTATTTGCTATTTTTTCTAATTCATAAGTACCGTCCAACATATCAAAATATTCTCCACCAATTAAAATGTGTTCATCTAATGTTGTTGAAGGAATTTCAAAAGTATTTGCTTTTATTCGGAATTTCATAAGCTTTAAATCTTTGTATTCTGTCACTGTCTCATTAAAAACAAGACCTTTTTCAAAAATTGCTTTTCGATAACCTCCAACCTCTTGTTTGTCTAATTCGGCTTTGATTGGTTTTGGGAAACCAAGCCACTTCGTCAACTTCGAAGAGTCTTCTTCTTTTTTAATCTCCTTAACAGAAGTTACATTATTCCATATTGTTGCATCATTAGCATTAATAATTATGGAAGTATAGGTTTTAAAAACTTCAGGGTTTCTTGGAATGTTGTTCTCAATTGGACCAATTATAAAAGGAAGTAAAACAAGAATTGATAGATTTAAATTTTCCTGCTTTTTGGATTTTTTTACTTTAAAATGTCCCGCAATTAATCCTCCAATAGAACTAAAAATCAAGAATAAAGGTGAAATCATTATCCAACATGCCCAACCTTCCAAACCAATTAATATGGTTAAGAAAATGACCAATATAATCGGCAGCCATGGCGCAAAAAATCTATAGTTTACAGATTTTACTTTTTCGATGCTTGAGTAATAAACTGTAAGCGCTCCAATCGCAACAGGAACCAGTAAGAAAAATGTCCAAGTCATCACTGATAAAAAATCATCAAAAATAGAAGCACCAAATATGATTCTTAGCAATAAGGCAAATAAAACGGGGATTATAATTATTTTTAAATATTTCATTGGTTTAGTTTTGTTTAGTTTTTTTGTAAAATAGTATCATTATTGTGGTCATGATTGTTCCTCATGTTTGAAATTTAAGTTAAAAATTGACCCAGTAATAATTGATGAAATCAAATAAGAAATGGCTATGAAATGCGATAAAGTACCGCCTATGAAGGCTGTAGTTATAAAAACCCCAATTGCGGTTATTAAAATTAAAATGGCTTTCGAAAACAAAATCGGTAAATCTTTAGTGGAAAAATAATAATAAACAAAAGCATATACTATATATGTTGGTATTGAAAAGATAAGGCTGGCGATAAGTACTACGGGATAAAATTCTAATAAGCCAAACGATAGATTAAATCCTAAAACAGGAATAAATGCGATTATTTGTGAGACAACTGGGCCTATTAACAGATTAAAAATCCAATGTTTAAATAAATAACTCCAATCTGTTTTTTGTGTTTTCATTTGTGCAATAAATTTTTAAAAGCTTCATCAATAGCTCTAAACTTAAATTGAAACCCATTTTCTAAAAGTCGTTTCGGAATCACATTTCGACTTTTTAAAACCAATTCGGTTTCTGTTCGAATAAAAAAAGAGCCGATTTCCAATAAAAAATTACTCATCGGAATTCCGAAAGAAAAACCAACCGTTTTTCGAAGTTTCTGCATGAAGTCTACATTTCGAATGGGTTCCGAAGAAACGACATTAATAACGCCTATGATTTCTTTTTGAATGATAAAATCAACCGCATTCGCAAAATCCTCTTCGTGAATCCAGCTGACAAACTGATTACCTTTTCCTTGTTTCCCTCCAAAACCAATTTTTGCCAAAGTTTTCAACGGAATAAATGCACCTCCTTTTTTTCCTAACACTATTGAAGTTCGCAAAGCGGTTTTTAAAGTATTCGGTGTTTCTGTTTTAAAGAATGCTTTTTCCCATGAAAGCGCCACATTGATAGAAAAATCGTTTCCAATTTCGCCATCATTTTCATCCATTTGTTTGTCTAAAGAGAAACGATAAATGGTTGCGGTTGAAGAATTCAGCCAGTGCTTCGGTGGGTTTTGACAATTTAAAACTGCTTTGTTCAGGATTTTGGTACTTTCAATTCTGGAGAGCAAAATTTCTTTTTTATTTTTTTGAGTATAACGGCAATCGACAGATTTACCCGCCATATTGATTAAGACAGCAGCGTTTTCCAGTTCTTTTTCCCAGCCGGAGAAAGTTCTGGCATTCCAGTTTACATATTTAATTCCGTCGATTGTTTTTGAGTTTCCTCTTGTCAGAATTACGATTTCATCAAATTGATTTTTAAAATGATTTACCAAAACCTGTCCTAAAAAACCCGTTCCGGCTGCGATAATGAGTTTTTTCATCATTAGAAATTTAAAATTAAAAACAGGGCAATAATTCTATAGAGAACCCAGGTGTAAGATAGATAAAATGGAAGTTTTAAAATTTTAATTCTTCTAAAATGTTCCAAAAACATAATGATTACCGTTACTCCAAACCAACCTAAAATTATCATTTGCGGAAGTTGAATAAATGGACTCAAAATTAAAAGCGGACTTAAAATTAAAGATCCCAATAAAGAAATCGTCATTAAATTTCCTGCATAATTGAGAATCGTTTTACTATCAAATTTGAAAAGAAACAAACTTTGGAAAACAATTTGTCCAAATGCCAAAATGAGTTCTCTTGTAATACTGCTTTTAGGCAAATTAGAAAGCAAATTAGAATATCCAAATAATATAAAAGTTGTTACTGTTACAGCAAATCCGATAAACAGAAATCTGTATTTATAATTGAAATCAGGAATGCATTGCAGTTTGTTTTCTTCTTTTATGCTTCCCGGAATAATTACTTTTCGGTTATAAGAAACAAAAGAATACAGTTTTTTAAGAATGAAATGAATAGGTTTTCTAGTTGCAATTTTTTCAATTACAGGAAAAGAAAAACCAACAACTTTAATTAAACTATCAATTCCGTAAACTACAGTTTGTGCCTTGTTGTCAATCAAAGCAATTTCGTTTGGAGCACGTTTTAAGTCTACAAAATTTTGCTCCTCTTCAGATAATAGACAATAAGATTTTCTTCCGTTTTGATCTAACATTCCGCTTTTTACAAACCCGGTTGTGTACAAATTGCAAAGCGGGCAATCTTCGTCATAAAGCAAGGTTTGGTTTTCGAGCGTTTTCATGAGATAAATGCTTAAGCTTTATAAACCAGTCTTTCTTCTTCCTGAGCTTCTTTCGCTTTTCTTTTTCCTCTAAAAAAGAAATACAAATTAAAGAATAACATAATACCCAAATAAATAGAAAATCCTCCTATTTTGTAGCTTAATCTTTCAATCAGTTCCTGATAGCTGTTTTCGCTGATATTCATTTGAAGAATCATAAGGGCAAAACCAATATTTAAAAGATAAAAACCGGTTTCAAAAAGTTTGTTCGTTGCATCGGCTATATCTTCGCGGCCTTTAAAAATATCCAGCATAAAGATTTTGCCATTTTTGAAAAGCGTTTTAGAAACATAATAAGTAAGGAATAATGCAATTGGTAAATAAATACTGTAACCGATTAAAATTTTTGTAGTTTCCATGATATTTGATTTTAGTTGTTATTTAATGAGTTTATGAATGTACTTTGTTATAATTATAATATTTAAATAATGTAATACTGATATAATAAAAATAATGACAGCCGTTTTGAAACAGATGATTTCGGTTAATTGCGTTACCGATATTATTTTTTGCCATGAAATCAATGTCATCGCACAATAACCAATATTTAAAAGATAGTAGCCTAATAGTAAAACCTGATTGATTTTTTGACAGATGTCAGCATGATTCGGAATTAGTTCTGCGACATAGATGTTTCCGTTTTTGTAGCAGATTTTTCCAACTCTCAGTATAATAAATATTGTAATGCTAAGATAAATGAAGTAGGCGATGATGTTGAGGTTCATAATGATTTCAGATTAACATTTCGTGTTCTAATACATTTAAAAATTCCAGTTTTCGTTTATTCTTTACTGTGATTTTTGAACCTTTTGCCAGAAATACAGAGGTTGGTTTTTGAGCCTGAAGAAATCCAAAATCGGTTCCGTATGTGTTTTCAAAATCAATATCAACATGATGCTTTAAAACGTCAAGCTGTTCCCATCTGGGATGTATTACTTCGTATTCAAAAGTGGTTTTTTGATTGATTTTTGTATAGCCGAAATAATGTTCTGTAATAAACTCAGCTTCAGAATCAACCTCAATTTCTTTAAAATCTTTTGTAGTTTTTAAATGAATTGTATTCCAGTTTTTATCGTTTTTCCATTGATATATAAAAGTTTTTGTCCCCACATTTTCTACAACTTCATGTCGCATTTCTTGAGTCTCATAATGTTCCTGATACAATATATTGGCAATAAAAGTGATCGCTTTTTTCGGAACAATTTCTTTGATAAAAACAACGCCTCGTTTCCATTCGCGATTCTCAAAACGTTTTACATAGAATCTCAAATTAACTTCTTCAAAATTGATATGAAACGGAACTTTCAATCCTAAAACTTTGGTGTTTTTAAACATAAAGCCAACTAAGCTGACATAACATTTGTTATTCCAAAGATCAATTTCAGTTCCTGCCGGAACATATTTTTCTAAAACTTCACGATTAACCTCATAATTGAATAAGGCTAAATTTTTCCATTCTGCTTTTAAGAAGTTCATTTTGTTTTTTCGTATTTAATTAAAATTCTAAAAAAATAAATTGCAGTGATATTTGGAATTAGAGTTACAAAAACTATCTGTAAAAAGTCATTCCATATGATGAGACTAAAAAAAAAAACAATATTCCTATGTTAAGAATTGTACTAATCCAATATGTTTTTACTTGTTTTTTGATTTCGAGTAACCCTTGTTGTGAAAAGACTTCGAAGGTTAGAAAAATTGCTGAAATTATTTGAATGACAGAAAGAATTGCCTGTCCGGCGAATCTAAAATAACATGTTAGATAAAGCAAAAAGCAGATTATAAAAGCGAAAAAATTTATTTGTTTTGCAGTGATCATGGTTTATGGTTCTTTTAATTTTCTATTCTTTTTTGGAAATTTATTGGTATGCTTTTTCATAAATTATTAGAGATAGATAGATTGCAATTACTGGTGGGATTCCAAATAGTATATAATTTAATAAATCATATAATCCCATTTTACAGATGATAATAAGTGAGACAAAAAATAGTAATACACTTGCAAAATATGTTTGAAGATTTTTATCATGAGGTTCATGAACATACATTTTTAAACCAATAACAATTTGAAATATTCCTGTAAGAATTGTTGAAAGCATTGCATATGATAAAAATCCGATGTTAATTATTGCCATTAAACAAAAGAAGATTGGAATACTAACAAAAAAATAATTGAAATAATTAATAGTTTTCATAGATTGATTTTTTTAAACTTTCTTAGAAAAAACAAGTTTTAGTTTGGTAGGTTGAGGTTTATTTTATGTTTTTTAATGTATTCATATTCCTCTACAATTTTTTTCATTATGATATAAAAATAAATTGCAATTGAAATAGGAAAAATTAATATGACTGACCAAACAATAGCATCGTTACTTGTTTGAAAGTGATAATATTGCAAATAGCATAAACCAAGTTCTGCAATTGTTACTATCCAATAATTAGACAAATGTCTTTTAGCATAATCTGATTTATAATACATTTTTATGGTTAAACAAATAGCCGAAATTACTTGGATGATTCCCAAAACTATTTGAGCTAACAATCCAAAATAAATGATTATTAATAATGTTAAAGTTGTGAACAATGCAATTTTGTTTATCATTAATAGCAGTTTCATAATTATATTTATTTTTAAACTTTCAGAAAAAAATGAAAGTTTTGTTTAAATTTTTTAGGTGTATAATTATTTCATGATTTTCATAACCAATTTCCCTAACCAGTTATCATTAAATTCAGTCATTTTGTCCAGCATATTATCTGCTTTTAGAACAAAATCATACAATTTTGTGGTTTGATCTACAAAGTGTTTTTCTTCTGCTGAATCTTTGGCTTCGATTGTCGAAACTTCTTTTAAAATTTTAAGAGCAGGTTTGATTTCTCTTTTGCTTCTCTCTCTCGAAATTTTCACAGCTAATTCGTCTAAATCTTTTTCGGCTGTAAAGAACTCTTTTCGTTCTCCTGCTTTATATTCTTTATACACAATTCCCCAATCGATTAAAGCACGAAGGTTCATACTGGCATTTCCTCTGGAAATCTGCAATTCCTCCATGATATCTTCCATAGAAACAGCTTCGTTGGAGACCATTAACAAAGCATGAATCTGTGCCATAGTTTTATTGATTCCCCATTGAGAACCTAATGCTCCCCAAGTTTGTACAAACTTATTTTTTGCTTCTTTGAATTCCATGAAACAAATGTAAGTAAAAGTTTTTAAACTTTCAAAAATAATTGAAAGTTTGTTTCTGAATAGGTATAAAATGATTAAACGGAATTTCTTATTTTCTTAAAATGATAGACATACCGCTGCCGAAAAAAGATTCCGAATCAGATTCATACTTTGTGAGTTTAAAATCAAAGGTGTATTTACCGTCCTTGGGAGCAGTAAATTTTTTATTTTCAAATTCAAATTCAAATTTTTCACTATGTATTATGGTGTCTTTTTCTTTCGATGTCTTTTCAGTTATATCTTCAGAACTTGCTGTAGCGTTTATTATGTGATTTGTTCCAGAAAATCTGCTGATACTATCAAATTCAATTGCTTTTTTATTTTCTTCAATTAGATATTTAATGGTGTAGTCTGGATATGGCGTAGTGCTAATTATTTTGGTCCAAAATGAAATGGTTTCTCCTTTTTTTAAACTGATTTCTCCAGAAGAAGTAATTTCATCTTTTGATATAGGTACTTCAATTAATTCTTCTCCGATAGAATGACAACTGGAGAATGTTATTAATGTTATTAATGGAATAATTTTTAGTATGATTTTCATATTTATTTTTTTGGGGAAAGAATATCCAACGTTTTGTTTTTTGAATAATAATTGAACATTTTAATGTAAAAGTCTCTTGTAAGATCTGAAACTTGATTTGTAATTAAGTAAAAACTATTTCCGTTATATTGTACATTACAAATCAATTTTTCAAAAACACGATCATTATATTCTGGATCCGTAATTTTTAAATCGGTAAGATTCTCTATTTGATAATAGTTGTAATTATTGGATCGCGAGTATCTATAGTCAATAAAATTTTTTTCAAAATCGTTACCGATATTTTCAGGCAGTTCGTAAGTCTCTATGGTATTTGTTTTTACTGCATTTAGAAAATTAAGATAAACTAAATCCATTGCATTATTTGATCTGTAAAACGTTACATAATCATAGTTTCCTTCTGATCTTGGCGAAACTGACTGGTTTGTATCCAGGAAAGCTTTCATCTCTTTGTCTATTTTATTAAAAATAGATTTGAATAAATAGATTTCAGCATAGGGATTATTTATTACATATTCTTCCCATGAATTAAAAGGTTTATTTTTGAAATCCTTTTTTAATAAATTTTTACCATTCTTAAGCATATGAAGGGCAAGATTTTCTTTTTCAGGAAATTTTTCAAAATGATCGGATGCTCCATTGAAAATAATATAGCTTTTTGTGGCAGGATCGTAATCGTAATGTATGACGGTAAAATTTTCACCGTAAATAATACTGTTTGAATCTTCAAAGTAGATATTGTTTTCTTTTACAAGCTGGTTTTTGATTTGTGAAATGCTTATTAGATTAGGGTTTTCATCTTTGATGATATAAACGCTTTGTGAGTAAAACCTTTCATTTGGAAGTAAAGCTGAAGTTAATTCAATAGCGATAACATCTTTTCGGGTTTCAAAATCTATTTTTCCAAATTCCAAATCAATATTACCCTGCTCATAGACTGTAACTTCGGCAATGTAATTTTCCGGAATAGCAATATTATATTTACCCAGTTCCGATAATGAAGTCAGATTTACTTTTAAATTAAAAATCTTTTGAGCATCTTCTTTGGTAATTTTTGTCCCTTGCTCAATTAATTCGTTATTGGCTTGATTTTCTTCAAGATTATACCTTTTGCAACTTGATAATGATAAAAGGAATACCAGTACATATATTATTTTGATAGTTTTCATGATACGCATTTATTGTTTAATTAAACTTATCAGTATTTGCTGTTACCTTTTCTTCGTTTTGGGTGTTTGAATACACAACATAAAAGGATTTATGTAAAACATAATAAAGGACATAATACAGAATAAAAACACCAAAACTGGAGAGCCATAGAAAGGATAAAATCTTGTCTTTAAAAAAAATGAGATAGCCTTCTGTAAAATCAAAAAAGCGTTTTATGTCTTCAAAATATAAAAACAGAACTACTGCAAAAGGAACAATTTTGGTCATGATTTTATAATTCGCAACCAAAAGTATTGCTAGTATAAATACAGGGATTTTTATCAAATCGTTGATGGTTTTTACTTCATTTGTAAAATATTCATATATTAAAAAAGCACTTAGTAAAAAGCAATAAATAGCTAAATGAAGTTTTTTGTTTTTCTTTAAATTAAGAAAATATTGCGTAACGTTTTCTGTTTTTTTTGTTAGCAGTAAAAATATAAAACTAAAAATATTCAAGATAGGAATAAGGCTAAAAGCATTTATGATTCCGAAATATTTTTTTAAGGAATAGCCGCGAAATTGAATCAAGTTGCCTAAAAATCTTCCTGAATACACTAATAGAAAATAGTTTGACACTAATTTGATTACTTCAGCTAAATCAAAACTTGAAGAAAAAAGAGAAATTGTAAATATCGATTGGGCCAGATTTAAGAGCGTTAGAATCAAGAGAAAAAAACTGATTATAAAGCCCCATTTAAAGAATTTTGTATCAATAAATTCTTCGTCAATTGGTTTTCGAATACTTTTTATTCCTCCAGATCTATTGGTAATGTAGAAAAAGCCAACAAGTGCAAATAAAATTTTGAAGGTTTTGATAAATTCCATAATGGTTATGAATATATCCTGTAAATAAGGTTCACTGAAGTTTAAAAAGGTAAAATTTCCAAATGCATCGGTAACTTCTAAATCAATAACATTGAATAAAAGTATAGATATCAGTATTGGAAAAAACCATTTTGTTTTTTTGGAAACATTAAAATTTTCTAGCGTAAAGTAGTGCTTAACAAAATAAAGAAAAGGAATAATAAATGATAAAAAACTTATGGTTTTGTAAATGTAACCGCTTTTATACCAGGTTAAAAAGTAAAGATAGTGTGTGAAGTTATAGTCTAATAAAAATGAAATATTATTTTTGAAAAAATAAAGAGCACTCAATAATTGTAAAATGATTCCAGTCTTAATTTTATTGTTTTTATAAAAATACCAGGAAAGAATTAATGAGTTGGAAAACCAAAAAAGTACACGCCAAATTTGTTTAAATATAAATGTGTCCGGGGTAAAAACTTCGATGTAATACTGGAGCATACTTAAAGAGAAAAGTATAATTCCGAATACCCAAATTTTATTAATTACATTATTTTGGGTTTCGCTAAAAGTTAATTTCATAAAGTGGTTTAAAAAAAAGAGTAATTACGTACAAAAATATTCTTTTTAAAACGATATCAAAATTTATAGCTGTAGAAAGTTATTTTTTTTAAATAATTATAAAGTTGTGTTAATTCAGCCCTCGAATTTTAGATTAAATAATGAGAAGGATATTTTTGTAAAAATCACTTTTATGGAATTATACTACACCTTTTCGGTACTTATTGTACTGGCTTCTTTCTTCGCCTATTTAAACCTAAGATTTTTAAAACTTCCGGGAACGATCGGAATAATGATTATTGCCATGTTGGTTTCAGTCGGAATACGTCTTCTGGGAGATTCTTATTTTCCGGTTACAACCAAACACTTTTTTGAGTTAATAAAACAATTTGATTTCAACGAAATCCTAATGGGCGCTGTGTTGAATTTTCTTTTGTTCGCAGGAGCACTGCACGTAAATATGGCTGATCTCAAAGAACAAAAAGTGCCAATAATGATATATTCGACAGTAAGTGTCGTATTGTCGGCATTAATTATTGCGATGCTGCTGTATTATATCGCACCGCTATTAGGAATTAATATTCCTTATGTGTTTTGCCTTGTTTTCGGAACTTTAATTTCGCCGACTGATCCAATTGTAGTGTTGGGAGTTTTGAAACAAGCAAAAGTTCCTAAAAGAATCGAAACTAAAATTGTGGGAGAATCGTTGTTTAATGATGGAGTAGCAGTGGTTATGTTTGCGGTTGTTTTAAAAATGGCTACAGATCCAACATTTGATATGAGTTTTGGCTCAATTGCCTGGCTTTTCGCAAAAGAAGGAATTGGTGGGCTTTTATTAGGAGCTGTTTTAGGCTTTACTGCTTCAAAAGTTATCAAAAAAATTGACGATTATAACGTTTCTGTTTTAATAACCTTATCTATAGTAATGGGGGGATTTTTGATTGCCAAAAGTTTACACGTTTCAAGTCCGCTGGCGATGGTTGTTGCCGGTTTGATTATCGGAAATTATGGTAAAAAAGTAGCGATGAGCGAAGTAACAAAAGATTATCTGGAGAAATTTTGGGAACTTATAGATGAAATATTAAATGCGATTTTATTCTTATTTATCGGATTTGAATTATTGCTTTTGCCAAATCTGGACAAACAATTAGTAATTGGTTTGGTAACTATTTTAATTGTACTGTTTGCCAGAGTTTCGTCAATCGTTTTACCATGGAAATTCTTTGATATCTTCAAGTTCTTCGGAATAAAATCTGCCTACAATAAAGGCTCTTTAACTGTATTGGTGTGGGGTGGAATACGTGGAGGAGTTTCTATTGCTTTGGTACTTTCACTGCCTGATGGAGAATATAAAAACCTACTTTTGGAAATCACCTATATTGTTGTTTTATTTTCAATTGTAGTACAAGGATTAACAGTTGGAAAAGTTGCCAATAAAGTTTTAGAGAAAGAATAAAACAATGAACATAAAAAAAACGAAGCCTTATTTTTGAGGGCACTGAAAAAGTGGCTATTTATCAAAAGAGGTTGTTTTCAAATATGAAAACAACCTCTTTTTCTTTAATGTATTCGGATAGGTGATTGAGAACATTTCGTACAGACGATTCTCAGAGCCTCCATTTTACTTGTAAAATTACCTTTTTAATTTTAAAGGACTTTTTCAGTGCCCTCCTTATTTTTGCTTCGTTTTTTTTACCTTTTATCCTCTTTAGAATAATTGGACTGACCATTTATATGAATCGGATTTCCTAAAAAATGAGGCTCTCTGCTTCTTAAAACATCAAAAAAGGATTTGAATGTCGAAATATATTCTCTGAATTTGACATATTGATAACCCTGATATTCACCTTTGTTAGCCGAATAACCTGCCGATTTTATTCCAAGACTTCTTCCGATATAAATGGCGCGGTTCAAATGATACTCCTGTGAGATTAAAGTTGCCTTTTTAATTTTAAAGATATATTTTGCTCGGTACATCGTAGAGTAAGTATCAAAACCCGCGTAATCAATAAAAATTTTTGTGGTGTCAACTCCATGTCGCTGGCAATAATTTTTCATAACTGTCAATTCATCGTATTCATTGCGTCCGTTGTCTCCTGAGAGCAGAATTTTATTGATTCTTTTTGCTTTGTACAAACGAATCCCGGCATCTAGTCTGTCTTTTAAATATTTGCTGGGCTGGTCACCATTGATTCCGGCTCCAAAAATAATTCCAACATCATTTTTTGGAAATTTTCTTAAAGAATAATGAATATATTTTTTGGTAGATGATTTTACGTGATAGTTTACAGAAACAATTGCAATCAATCCGATAATGGCAAGGTAAATCGCTATTTTAAAATATTTTTTCAAACTGATTTTTTTTATAAGATTAAGCCAAAATTTAGGTCAAGATAAGTAAAATTATTTTTATGGCTAAAGCGAAGAAATAAAAAACCGAAGTATTGCTGCCTCGGTTTTACTATTTATTCTCTAAGAAGTCAGATATCTAAAGCAATCCCGCTCTTTTTAACAAAGCCTCAGGCTTTGGTTCCTGACCTCTGAAACGTTTGTACAAAGTCATCGGATGTTCTGTTCCTCCTTTAGAAAGCACATTGTCTTTAAATTTTTTCGCTATTTCTGTGTTGAAGATTCCATTTTCCTGAAAATATTCAAAAGCATCAGCATCCAGAACTTCAGCCCATTTGTAGCTGTAATATCCGGAAGAATATCCACCCTGGAAAATATGTGAAAAAGCTGTACTCATGGCATTTTCTTTTACATCCGGATACAATTGAGTGTTGGCAAATTGTTCTATTTCGAATGCCTTTAAATCAGTAATTCCGGTCGGATCCTGTCCATGCCACGCCATATCTAATAATCCGAAACTTAACTGACGTAAAGTTGCCAAACCTTCCTGAAAACTGGCACTTTCCTTAATTTTCTGAACATACTCAATCGGAATAATTTCTCCGGTTTCATAGTGGTTTGCAAACAAAGCCAAAGCTTCCGGTTCGTAACACCAGTTTTCCATAATCTGACTTGGCAACTCTACGAAATCCCAATAAACAGAAGTTCCTGATAAACTTGGGTACGTTGTGTTGGCCAGCATTCCGTGTAATCCGTGACCAAATTCGTGAAATAAAGTGGTTACTTCATTAAAAGTCAATAACGAAGGCTTTGTTTCGGTTGGTTTTGTAAAATTGCAAACGTTCGAAATATGCGGTCTTTCATTTACACCGTCTTTTACATATTGTGATTTAAATGAAGTCATCCATGCACCGTTTCTTTTTCCTTTTCTTGGAAAGAAATCAGCATAGAAAATCGAAATCAAATTATTTTCAGCATCTCTTACTTCATAAGTTGAAACTTCTTCATGGTATTTATCGATATCAAAAACTTCGGTAAATGTTAATCCGAAAAGTTTATTTGCAACTGTAAATGCACCTTCTAAAACTTTTTCCAATTGAAAATACGGTTTTAGTTTTTCATCATCCAAATTGAAAAGCTGTTGTTTTAATTTTTCAGAATAATAAGCACCGTCCCATTTTTCCAATTGTTCGATTCCGTCTAATTCTTTTGCAAAAGAAGTCAATTCTGAAAATTCTTTTTGTGCTGCAGGTTTAGCTTTTGCCAGTAAATCGTTCAAAAAAGTAAAAACTTTATCAGGGCTTTGCGCCATTCTCTCTTCCAGAACAAAATGTGCATGTGTTTTATACCCTAATAAATTCGCTCTTTCAAAACGTAATTTGGCAATTCTCAATACATTTTCCTGATTGTCAAATTCATTATTCTGAAATGATCTTGCTCCAAAGGCAATCGCCATTTTTTTACGAAGCTCGCGATTGTCAGCATAAGTTAAAAATGGAATGTAGCTTGGGTGATCCAATGTGAAAATCCAGCCTTCTTTTTCCTGACTTTTGGCCAATAATCTTGCTGCTTCAATTGTGCCTTCCGGTAAGCCGGCTAAATCACTTTCGTTGGTTAAATGCAATTCAAAAGCATTGGTTTCTGCTAAAACATTCTCTCCAAACTGTAAACTCAATTTAGATAATTCTTTGTCGATTTCGCGTAAGCGGTCTTTTTTATCTTCGGCAAGATTAGCTCCGTTTCTTGAGAAACTTTTGTATTTTTTGTCTAAAAGCGTAGTTTGTTCCGGATTGAGGTTCAGACTTTCTTTTTGATTGTAAACAGCTTTTATCTTGGCGAATAATTCAGCGTTTAATGTTATGTCATTTCCAAATTCGGCTAATAAAGGAGAAACTTCCTGAGCGATTTTCTGCATTTCTTCATTCGTTTCCGCCGAATTCAAATTGAAGAAAATGCTCGAAAGACGATCCAGAATATCACCGGAATATTCCATTGCAAGAATCGTGTTTTCAAAAGTCGGTGCTTCCGGATTATTTACGATTGCGTCAATTTCGGCTTTCGCCAAAGCTATTCCTTCCTGAAAAGCCGGAAAATAATCTTCGATTTTAATTTGCGAAAAAGGGGCTGTATTATGTTTGGTTATAAATTTTGAAAGTAAAACACTCATTATAATATACTGTTTTTTATTAATTGAAGTCAAAAATTTTGAATTCCAAAGATAACAATTTATAAAAATCTAATCCTCCTATATGAAATTGATCTTGGCATAAAATCCTCTTAAAATGTGTTATAGATATGTTATTTGTTTCTCAAGGCGGTTTTAAAAGCGTAAATTGAGAAAATAGGTTAGCATTATAAAAATACTAATCGTAATTATAAAAATAGAAATGATGAATTATCAAGTTGTAATTAAGAATATTGATACGGTGAATGAAGTAGAAGGATATTGGTCTGGTGAAGATTTAATTCGGTTATTAGAAAAATTCAACTATCCGGATGGAGCAGCGGCCGAGAAAAGCAGTTTGCCGGAATTATTAGAAATGGCCATTTCGGATTACGAGCCTAATGAAGCAGCCGCAATAGTTTTGGAATATAAATTAGGAGATCAATTAACCGAAGGACAGATTGAGCAAATTTCGAACAACATGTTAATCGATAAGGTTTGTGAAGAATATCCGGAAATACACATGCAAGGTACTTTATTCAATGTCAATCAATTGCTTTTTAAAGCATACAATGGAAAATTTCCAAATGCAAAAGCTTCTGTAGTTCATTTTTCAATGACGCCAAAGGATGGAGAAATACAAAAATTGACTGAAGAAAATGTACTGAAATTGTTGAATAATGGTTTGTCAGACAGAAATCTTATCAAAAGATTGTTTGAAAACCAAATTTCTCAGAACATTCCATTTCCTGAAGCAGAAAGTATTATTTGGGAATTGACAACAGAAGATAATGTAAATTATAATCTGGTTACATCAGAAAATTGGATAAATAAAGAAGATATAGAGGATTATGAATTTGAATCTGTTCTTGAAACAATTGAAGATGAAATGTAATTTCTAAAACGCTATAAAAGCAAAAAAGGCTTCCGTAATTGGAAGCCTTTTTAATGTATTTTTATTTTTCAACTTTCAGCCTCTTTGTTAAGTATAAATTTTGTTTCACAATGACTCGCTAAGAAAGACACAGAGATTCGCAAAGTTTTCTTCAATAATAACTTTAAAAAATCTTAGTGAATCTCTGCTTTTTATCTTTGCGTATCTCCGTGGAATAATCTTATTTTTTCAATCCTTCTGCAGCTTTATTAACCGCAGCTTTCAATTCTTCTTTATAAGAAATAATAGTATCAAGGATTTTTTTATCATGGCTTCCAATGATTTGTGCTGCCAAAATTCCGGCATTTTTTGCTCCGTTTAGCGCCACTGTAGCAACAGGAACACCACCCGGCATTTGCAGAATCGACAATACCGAATCCCAGCCATCAATTGAATTACTTGATTTTACAGGAACTCCAATTACAGGAAGTGGAGACATCGAAGCCACCATTCCTGGTAAATGTGCCGCACCGCCCGCTCCGGCAATAATTACAGAAATTCCGCGAGTGTGTGCATTTTTGCTGAAATCAAATAATTTCTCCGGCGTTCTGTGTGCCGAAACAATATCTACTTCAACTTCAATATTAAATTGTTTTAATATGTCGATTGCATCCTGCATTACTGGCATGTCGGAGATGCTTCCCATTATAATAGCTACTTTGCTCATGTTTTATTTTTGTTGTGTTTTGTTTGCTTCGCCAATTCGGCTAAAGCCTCGTGTCAGGTTTAAAGTTTCAGGTTGTTGGAAACTGAAAACTGTTTGTTTTACTCTATTTCTGGAATCATATTCCAAATGTCAATTTTGAATTCTTCATGAATTGCTCGCAGATATGATATTTGTTTGATATCATCCTCAATTAATATTTTAAAAAACTCTTTTGGAGAAACTCCATATATAGAAAGTTCTTTGGCTTTTCTTTGAATATACTTTTTTCTTTCGTCTGCTAAAATAATGTCATCAAGTTTTAGTAATTTGATTAAATTAACAGCTTCATGATCATCTAGTTCAGCAACTCGATAATCTCCACTATCATAAACTATTCTTTGATCGAAATCATTTGTAGTTGGATGTAAAACAGGTTGATAATCTTCCCATTTAGATGATTTCTCTTTATTCCATTGATGTTTAACTAAAAACCAATTTGAATATGAATCTTTAGGAGTTCCTTTTAAAGTTGGATCAAAATGTTCGATATCTCTTGCATCAGCTCTTCCTAAATATTCTTCAGTATAAATGCAAAAACCTTTTTGCTCTTTATATAAAATCTTCGAAATTTTTAAATTATTATTTGAACTGCCTTCGATGTAACCCAAATTACTTTTTTTAATTTGGGAATCGTCATTTTTGATAACTCTTCTCATATTAGAAATTATAAGTATCACCGAGTTTGACAGTTTCTAATAATAACTCTTTTTTTCTTTTAGGGTCAGTTTCGTTTGCTACTTCCTGTTTTAGAGCAATATATTTTTTATAGGCTTCTTCGCCATGTTTGTTGTAATAATTAACTCCAAAATCATTTTTAAGCATATCATTGGGATCATCTCCAATAGGAGAACTTCCTCTACGAACAGCAACTTTACCTTCATTATCGAAATATAAAATAAACCTTTCTTCAGGCTCAAAAGATGCAGCAATAAAAGGAGAATGTGTTGCAACAATAAATTGTGCCTCTGGAGCAAGATTTTTATAATAATCCATTAATTCCATTTGTATATCTGGATATAATGATCTTTCAGGCTCGTCAATTAAAATTATTGAATCTTCTGTGTTGAATTTATATAATGGTAATAATAAGGATATTAAAAGCTTAGTTCCCGTGCTTAGGGAATTTACAGGTACAAAGTTATCACTGTTAGAATTTTTAATTTTTAAAAATGATAATGTATTGTTTATGTCTACTTCTAAGTTTAGTTTTTTTAGAACAATATTTAATTTTGTAGCAAACTCTAAGTTTGGATTTGGATTTTCTGTCATCCATTGATTAAACTCAGAAAGAAATTTATTTTGATCAGAAGAATTACTTAAGAAATCTGAGGCTTTTTTTAGAATACTTTCTTGGTACTCTACAAAGTCATTTGAAATATACCTATAGATTTCATCGTAGTTTTCATCTCCTAGTTTAAATTGATTATATTTCTTTAAAAAAAGATTTTTATCTTTGTTATTTAGGTTTTGAATTCCTTTAGGTTCGAGAAAATTAATTATTTTGCTGATATTTAATTCTGAAGGGAAAAAGATCTTTTTTGTCAAATCATTTGTGTCCAGTTTTTTGTCAACTAAATAATTGATTAATATTTCTTTGTTTTTAATACAAAATTCCTTTCGATCATCATTAAATATTACGCATAACGACGCTTTAAGTTTTTCCAATGAAGAAACATGTTGAAATTCTTCAGGATAATCAATATATGAATTATTATGAGTTTTTATATCAATTAATTCTAATAAACTAGTTTTTCCAGTAGCACTTTGTCCAATAAAACATATTTTGTCTAAAGGTTTTCCTCTTTTTTCTTCAATATGAAAATCTTTTGGATAAGTAAAATCGAAATTAAGATTTTCTAATTGTCTAAACTGTTCTATATGTAATTTTGAAATTTTCATTTATTGAATTTTTACAAAGCTAATTAAAAAATCATAGCTAAATTGGCAACACGACTAAGGACTAATCACTAATAAGGACTAGTTACTAATCACTCTAATAGTATTCTTAACTTCCTGCGCAATTCGTCTAGCCTCAGCCATATCTTCATTTACAATCGTAACATGACCCATTTTTCTAAACGGACGTGTTTGTTTTTTACCGTAAATATGTGGCGTAACACCATTCCATCCTAAAATAGTTTCGATGTTTTCATAAACCACATTTCCGGAAAAACCTTCGGCACCTACTAAATTTACCATAATTCCGGCAACTTTACTATCTGTGTTTCCTAACGGAAGATCTAAAATTGCACGTAAATGATTTTCAAATTGCGAAGTATAACTTGCTTCAATTGAATAATGTCCAGAATTATGCGGACGTGGCGCAACCTCATTTACCAAAATCTCATCTTCATTGGTTTGAAACATTTCAACAGCCAAAAGTCCAACGTGATTGAATTTTTCTGAAACATTCAACGCGATTGCTCTGGCTTTTTGGGCAACTTTTTCACCGATTCTTGCCGGACAGATTACGTATTCTACTTGGTTAGCTTCCGGATGAAATTCCATTTCGACAACCGGATACGTTTTAATTTCTCCTGATGGATTTCTTACCACAATTACCGCCAGTTCGTTTTTGAACGGAACCATAGTTTCTGCAATACATTCAACATTTGGCAATGTATCTAAATCAGAAACCTGACGAATCACTTTTACGCCATTTCCATCATAACCAAACTCCGTACATTTCCATACGAAAGGTAAATTGATTTTAGATTGTTGATTAACGATTGTTGATTTTAGATTTTCAAGATTCTCAAATCGTTCAAAAGGAGCAGTTGGGATATTATTAGCTGCGTAAAATTGCTTTTGGATTCCTTTATTCTGAATTCCTTTTAAGGTTTTAGGAGAGGGATATACTTTTAAGCCTTCGTTTTCTAATTGCGTTAAAGCTTCCAGATTTACCAATTCGATTTCGAAAGTCAAAACATCAACTTGTTTCCCGAAGTTGTAAACCGTATCATAATCCATTAAATCGCCCTGAAAGAATTTGTTGCAGGCAATTTTACTCGGTGCTTCGTCACTTGGATCTAAAACGTAAGTTTGTATATCAAATTTTCTGGTGTCGAACAAAAGCATTTTGCCCAATTGTCCGCCGCCTAATATTCCTAATTTAAAATCAGAAGAAAAATAATTCATTTTGTGTTATGTTTTTGCAAAGATACTTTAAAGGATTGAATTGCGAAAAAACACTATTTTATTTTCTTCAAAACTTCTTTAGCAACGGCCTTGTATGCTGCGGAATGATCTCCAAAATCTTTATCAAGAATAACTTTTAGTTCAGGATGAATCCACTCATAATGTTTTCCTAAGAGGTATAAAGTTCTTATCGAATACGCTTTTGTGGCAACTTTTACATCATTAATCAGCCAGTCAAAACTCGCTTCTATGCAGTCCTGAAGATTTTCTTCGGATAAACAGATTTTGTTTTCCTCTTTTTGATAATGTGACTTGACTAAAAGCTGAACGACTTTTGCGACGGGGCGAAGTGAACTTTCATCTTTTAAAACTTTCAAATTAGAACAAAAAAAATCAAGATGTGGCTGCAGCCAAAGCAATTCTTCGTAAGAGACAAATTCTAAAATCCAGCAGGCTTTATGATTGTTTTTGTCTGAAGGCGTAAAACAGATTGAAACTAATTCACTGAAAAGTGCAGGATTTTCTAAAATATCCTGTGCAGCTATTAGCCGATTTTCCCTGTAAGCATTTACATAATCCAGTTTTTGCTGCAGTTCAGAAAGCATTTTTTTAGTTTAATGATTCAGCCACTAAAATAAATAATTTAAGGATACCGTTCCGTAATAATTTACAGGAAGTCCGGGATAATAATATCTTGGAGATGAAGTCCCGACAGGAAGTGCATTTGGTAATATTAAAGAAGCATATTTTTCGTTGGTCACATTATTAACTCCAAAAGCTAAATTAGAACTTAGATTATGAAGAATTTCAAAACGATAACCTGTTTTTAAGTTTACAATATTATAAGAATCTGAAAAAGCTGTATTCGAATCGTTCATCGGAATCTCATCTACAAATTGATAATCGGCATTTAAATAAATTCCAAAATGTGTATTTAAAACCAGTCCCGCATTGACTTTGTTTGCAGGAACTCCGGTTAATTTGTTTCCGGAATAATCATTTCCACTATCAACGAATTCCTGAAATTCATATTTTCCGATTGATGTTCCAACATAAGAATTCAGATTGAAAATCCGATTAATTTGCCAATTGTGTTTCAACGTAATTTCAATTCCTTCATGCAATGTTTTTCCCGCGTTTACACCTTCATATTGATCATCGCCAATTCTTTTGGCAACCAATAAATCTTTAATTTCCATTCGGTACAAAACAATTTCTGTATAAAGATTTTTGTTGAAGAAATAGAATTTCCCGCCCAATTCAAAATTATAGCCGTTTTCAGGTTTAATATCCGGATTGATGGTTCCATTGCTCGTCAAAGTTTCTTCGGTTGCTGGTAATGAAAATCCACGACTTGCTGAAAAATAGATGGTTTGTTGTTGATTTGGTTTGAATAATAAAGAAAGCTGTGGGGAAAAAATGCCGTCATAACTGTATTTTTCAGTTGAAGTTTTTTGCGGAAGAAGGTTCGTTAGTTCAAAATGCGTTTCATTATAATTTAAACCAAATTGAACTTCGAATTTTTCAGAAAGCAACGATCTGATTTGCGAAAAAATATTATAAAAATGTCTTTTCTGATCGCTTTCAGTCAATTGATTTCCTTGTAAACTGCCTTGTCCGTTATTTTGTTTGTATAGATTTTCAAAGGTATTTCCGTTGTAATTGTCTGTAAAATATTCCATTCCCAAAATGAATTGATTCTTCAATTTTCCAATTTCGAAATTTCCTGAAAATTGCGTTCTCGCGCCCGTCGCAAAAGTATATTGTCGCAAAACATCAAAAGGTCGCGGTTCGTTGCTGTCTTTATAATTGATAAAAACAGAAGTTGAGTTACTCAGGTTGTCATTAATTTTAAAATCATAAGCCAGTCCTGCCAGAGTCGATTTATATTCTTTAAATCCTTTTGAAGCCACCCAGGTTGCTGCACCCAATTGCGGATTTGAATCATAAACTTCTTTACTAATAGAACTCGGAATAAAACCTTTTAAATAAGTATAATTAGTGAAATAAGTAAGTTTACTGTTTTGTCTTCTGAATAATTCTCCCGCGAGTGTAATTCCTTCACGCTTATAAGAACTGTTTTCACGCCAGCCATCAGATTTCAGATTATGATAACTAAAATTCAGGCTTGAATTTTTTTCATCGAGACTATAATTCAAACTGTTTTTCAATAATCCAAACGAACCAAATACAGAACTTACAGCTGCAGTTTGTCCATTATTTTTTGAAAGCTGCGGTGAGATCAAAATCGCTCCGCCTAACCCTGCTCCGTAGATACTCGAAAGCGGTCCTTTAATAATCTCAATCTGGTTCAGGTTTTCTAAATCAATATCATCAATCACCGTTTCGCTGTTTCCGGAAGTCAGCGGAATACTGCCGTAAAAAGCCCTGATTTTATTTGTTCCATAAGGCGTTCTGGCTCCAATTCCGCGAATCGAAATTCGGGTTGTGGTAAAGTTTGAAGACTGCATAAAAACACCCGGAATCGTATTTACCACATTCGTAATATCAGTAGCGTTATTTTGTATCAGCTCTTTTTTAGATAAAATGCCAATAGAAGCCGGCGCATTTTGGAGGCTGTCATTAATATGTAAGGAACTGATAATAACTTCTTCGAGTTTTTCCGGTTTAGCAGTAGTAATAGATTTGCTTTTTTCTTCCTGCGCAAAAGTGTTTTGTAAAATCATTATAGACAGAAGAAAAAAGCAATATTTTTTTAAGAGCATAAAGAAACAATTTAGTTTTAGAGTTTAAATTTTAAACACATAGAAACATAGTTTTGGATTGTCTATAAAGGCGTTTCACTTGCTAAAAGACACATAGCTATGTGTTTTAAAACTAGTGAAATGCCTTTTTAAGTTCCCGTAATACGATGTTTCTATGTGTTTAAAAATTAGCGTAAAGTTTGGAATTTAGAATTTATCCCGATAGTTATGAGATTGGAATTTTACTTGTTAGCAGTTACTTTCCAAATCGTATTCCCGCTATCATCATTTACCAAAAGCGATCCGTCATTCATAACGGTAACCGCTACCGGACGACCATAAACTTCCGCTTTGTCTGTATCTGAAATAAATCCGGTTAAAAAATCTTCCGGTTTTCCGGATGGTTTTCCGTCTTTAAAAGGAACAAACAGCACTTTATAGCCGGAAATTACAGAACGATTCCAGGAACCGTGCTGTCCTACGAAAGCTCCGTTTTTATATTTTGCCGGAAAAGCATTTTTTGTATAAAAAGCCAATCCCAAAGAGGCAGTATGTGCACCAACCGGAACATCAGGAACAATTGCTTTTTCGACTAAGTCTTTTCGCTCGCCTTTTAATCTTGGATCAGGAATATTTCCAAAATAAGAATACGGCCATCCGTAAAAGCCACCTCTTTTTACACTTGTAATATAATCCGGAACCAGGTCATCGCCCAGCTCGTCGCGCTCATTAACTGCGGTCCAGAGTTCTTTTTTATTGGCTGGATTCCAGTCCATTCCCATTGGGTTTCTAAGGCCTTCAGCATAAATTTTCTCACCGGTTCCGTCAGGATTGATTTCTAAAATCGCAGCGCGTCGAATTTCTTTATCCATTCCATTTTCTCCAACATTGCTTCCTGAACCCACGCCAATATAAATTTTTGTTCCTTCAGGGTTGGCAAGCAGGCTTCTGGTCCAGTGGTTGTTATAACCGCCAGCAGGAAGTTCAACAATTTTGACTCCCTTGGTTTCTAATTTCAATGGAGCGTTTTTATAAGGATAGCGGTAAAGTCCGTCCGTATTGGCAACATAAAAAAAGTCTTTCAGAATAAGCATTCCCAAAGGTCTGTTGAGGTCTTTCAAAAAGACTTCACGGGTTTCAAAAACGCCGTCTTTGTCTTTGTCACGCAAAATTATAATTTGGTTTTTGCTTGTTCTTGTGCCGCTTTCAACAACAAAAATGTCATTGTTTGGACCGATGTAAGACCAACGCGGATTCTCAAATCCGTCAGCAAATTTTGTAACCGTAAAACCTTCAGGTGCTTTTGGTGTTTTTCCTTCCGGCCAGCCTATTACTTTACTGTTTTTAGATTTAGATTCTGTTGCGTAGGGCGGAGGAAGTGTAATATTTCCAATAGCAGTTTTTACAACATTGCCCGGCTGTTTTGCCAGAGCTTCTTTTTCTTCTTTTTTAACCTGGCCATTGCAGGCTGTTATTATAGTTAATAAGGATACAGATAATAATTGTATGGTAATTTTCATGGTGATTTTGATTAAATATTTGTCAAACAACAATTTAATGATTCTGAAAGAGTTGCACTAAACCGTTTGGGAATATTAACTGATATTTAACATTCTCAAAAAAGTACTGCTACTATAAAATTTTGATACTTACACTTTGGTAGTAATTCTGTATCTTTGTCCATTATTTTAAAGAACAAAAATAATGATACAACTTCACGATAAACAATTTGTTCCGTTTATTTCGGCTAAAGAAATTGATTTCGCTTTATCCAAAATAGTGGCACAGGTAGAAGATGATTTTGGAGATGATACGCCCATTTTTGTTGGTGTTTTGAATGGCGCATTTATGGTTGTCGCTGATTTTCTGAAAAAATATAAAAGTCCCTGCGAAGTTTCATTCATAAAAATGGCGTCGTATGAAGGAACAGAAAGTACAAATTCGGTTAAGGAATTAATCGGAATCAATCAGGATCTTTCAGGAAGAACGGTTGTCATTATCGAAGATATTATCGACACAGGAAACACAATCGAAGAATTAAAACATAAGTTTAAGGAGCAAAATGTAAAGCATTTTAAAATTGCAACTTTGTTCTTTAAGCCGGAAGCTTATAAAAAAGACATCAAAATTGATTATGTGGGAATCAGAATTCCAAACAAATTCATTGTGGGCTATGGTCTTGACTATGATGGTTTAGGAAGAAATTTACCCGAAATCTATAAGCTTGCCGAGTAGATTTAAGCATTTAAAGATTAAAAAATTAAAAAATAACATAACTACATTAACAACACGATTAGAGAATTTCAAATTATTTAAGATTACAAAAATCTTTCAATTTTAAATCTTTTAATCATTAAATTACTTTTATGATTAACATTGTTTTATTTGGAAAGCCGGGAGCAGGAAAAGGAACTCAGGCAGAATTTTTAAAAGAAAAATACAATTTAACACACCTTTCGACAGGAGATATTTTTCGTTTCAATTTAAAAAATGATACTGAACTAGGTAAAAAAGCAAGAGTTTTTATGGACAATGGAGAATTGGTTCCTTGCGAAGTAACAACAGCAATGTTAATTGATGAAGTAAAGAAACACCCTGATACAGCAGGATTTTTGTTCGATGGTTATCCAAGAACAATCAACCAGGCAGAGGCTTTAGATAAATTTTTGCCAACAATTGGGTCTAGTGTGACAGCAACAATCGCTTTAGAAGCTGATGACGAAATTTTGGTAGCACGTTTGCTTGAAAGAGGAAAAACAAGCGGAAGAGCTGATGATCAGGACGAAGAAAAAATTCGTGTAAGATATCAGGAATACAACGAAAAAACAGCTCCGCTAATTGGATATTATAAAGAGCAAAATAAATTTCATGCTGTAAACGGTATCGGAACAATTGAAGAAATTACAGAAAGATTAACGTCAGTTATAGATAATTTGTAGAAGCTTTTCCAGCTGTACGTTACAAGTCCTCGCTAAAAAAACTATTTTTCCAAACCATAAAACGAGCTTCCGCCGGTCGCTGTTTTCTGGCAGGAAAAATTAGTTTTTTAGCTCCGGGCTTTTCTCTTCCATCTGGGCTATAACACGATCAGGGTTACAAATTACATTAACGACTATTATATAACGAACAAGCCACAAATTGGAAATACTAATAATATTTTTTCTAATACTACTAAACGGAGTTTTCTCGATGTCAGAAATTGCATTGATTTCGGCTAGAAAAAACAGACTGGAAACTGCTGCAAAAAAAGGAAATAAAAGCGCTAAAACAGCACTCGACTTAGCCAATTCCCCAAACAAATTTTTATCAACCGTACAAATCGGGATCACCTTAATCGGAATTTTGACGGGTATTTATTCAGGGGATAAAATCACAATGGATGTCGAAACCTTTGTTAGCGGATTCGAAGTTTTAAAACCTTACGCGCATTCAGTTGCCGTTGGAATTGTGGTTGTTGTTTTAACTTTTTTCTCATTGGTTTTAGGGGAATTACTGCCAAAACGAATTGGTTTAAATTATCCGGAATCTATTGCCAAAATGGTCGCTATGCCAATGAAAGTGATTTCGATTATCACGGCACCGTTTATCTGGCTGCTTACCTCTTCAACAGATTTTTTATTGAATGTTTTTCAGATAAAACCAACTGCTGACGGAAAAGTTACGGAGGAAGAAATTAAAGCCATCATCAAAGAAGGAACTGAAGTAGGTGAAGTTCAGGAAATTGAGCAGGACATTGTGGAGCGTGTTTTTCACATTGGAGACCGTAAAGTAAGCTCTCTTATGACGCACCGTAAGTCAGTAGACATGCTTCCTTTAAAAGAAGATAAAGCTAAAGTTAAAGAGCTGGTTGTTCAGGATTTGCATGCAGTTTATCCGGTTTACAATGATAATTATGATGATATTGTTGGGGTTGTAACCTTAAAAAATATTTTTGCCAATATCGAAAAAGATAATTTTGATCTGGCTACTATAATGACGGATGCACCTTATTTGATGGAACAAACCACTGCTTACAAGGCGCTGGAGAATTTCAAAAAAACAGGCGTTCATTATGCATTAGTTTCAGATGAATATGGCATTTTTCAGGGAATGATTACGCTGAACGATATTCTTGAAGCGCTGGTTGGTGACGCATCTGAATTTTACAAAGACGAATTTCAGCTTATAGAAAGAGAAGACGGTTCATGGCTGGTAGACGGACATTATTCATTACACGATTTCTTAACGTATTTCGAATTAGACGAATTAACAAACGATTACGAAGTAAACACCGTAAGTGGAATGATTATGACTGAGCTATCACATATTCCAAAAGAAGGAGAAAAGCTAATTTGGCAAAAATTTATATTAGAAGTTGTCGATATGGACGGTGTGAAGATTGATAAAGTGCTTGTGAAAGCATTAAAAGAGTAGAGAGAATTTTGTTTCAAGTTTAAAATGTTTCAAGTTTCAGGTTAGCGTACTGCATAACTTGAAACTTGGAACCTGAAACCTGAAACTACAGATAAACAAGAAAAAATGACAGAAGGAAATTTTGTAGATTACGTTAAGATATATGTCTCTTCCGGAAAAGGAGGAAAAGGATCTACGCATTTACATAGGGAGAAATTTATTGAAAAAGGAGGACCGGACGGAGGTGACGGTGGTCGTGGTGGACACGTATATTTAGTGGGAAATAAAGGTCTTTGGACACTATTTCATTTAAAATTTGCCCGTCACATTAAAGCAGGACACGGTGGAGACGGAGGAGGAGACCGTAGTACAGGTGCTGATGGAGATGATAAAATTATAGAAGTGCCGTTGGGAACTGTTGTAAAAGACAAAGAAACCGGAGAAACACTTTTCGAGGTTACTGAACACGGCGAAAAAAGGATTCTGGCAAAAGGAGGAAAAGGAGGTTTAGGAAACTGGCATTTTAGAAGTTCAACAAACCAAACGCCTCGTTACGCGCAGCCGGGTTTACCTGGTTTAGAAATGGACGTAATTCTGGAACTGAAAGTTTTGGCCGATGTTGGATTGGTAGGTTTTCCAAATGCAGGAAAATCAACTTTACTTTCTGTATTGACTTCGGCAAAACCAAAAATTGCCGATTATCCGTTTACGACTTTAAAACCAAACTTAGGAATCGTAGCTTACAGGGATTTTCAGTCTTTTGTAATTGCTGATATTCCGGGAATTATTGAAGGTGCTGCAGAAGGAAAAGGTTTAGGGCATTATTTCCTGCGTCATATTGAGCGTAACTCAACGTTACTGTTTTTAGTTCCTGTAGATACGCCGGATATTAAAGCGGAATATGATATTCTGGTTAATGAATTAACCAAATACAATCCTGAAATGCTGGACAAAGAACGTCTTTTGGTAATCTCAAAATGCGATATGCTGGACGATGAACTGAAAGCAGAATTGAAAGCAGAGCTAGACGTTTCGTTTAAAGATGTTCCGTATATGTTTATTTCATCTGTCGCTCAACAAGGTTTGACAGATTTGAAAGACAAACTTTGGAAGATGCTTAATGAATAATAAAATACTGAAATTTTTCAAAAGGTGTTCTGTACTGCAGGACACCTTTTGTTTTTAATAAAATGTTAAATCCGCAAAAAAGTAATAAAAAGAGACGGTTGAATTTAATTTTCAATGTAAATTGAGTGTTATGATTGTGAAAATGAATTATCTTCGCAAGACTTAAACAAAATAACATGAAAAAAATAATTTTATTCTTGACGATGTGTCTTATGGCTTTTCCCGTAAGAGCTGATGAAGGAATGTGGTTCTTAATGTTTATTGAAAGACTGAACCATAGGGATATGCAGAAAATGGGCTTGCAATTGACAGCCGAAGAAATTTACAGCATTAATCACCACAGTTTAAAAGATGCTATTGTGCAGTTTAACGGAGGATGTACTGCTGAAATCGTTTCTAAAAACGGTTTAGTTTTAACCAATCACCACTGTGGTTACGACGCGATTGCCGAGCTTTCAACTGCAGAGCAAAACTATTTAAAAGATGGTTTCTGGGCAAAAGAAAAAAGTGCCGAGATGAAACCAAAATCGTTATACGTTCGTTTCTTCGTACGTATGGACGATGTTTCAAAAAGAATTTTGTCAAAAGTAAATCCTACAATGACAGAGACCGAAAGAAATAAAATCATTCAGCAGGAAATTGCTTTGATCGAAAAAGAAAACAACGAAGGCGGAAAATACACTGTTTCTGTTCGTCCTTTCTTTCAGGGGAATGAATATTATTATTTCGTTTATCAGGATTATACAGATGTTCGTTTAGTGGGTACGCCTCCTGAAAGTGTTGGTAAATTTGGTGGCGACACAGACAACTGGGAATGGCCTCGTCAGACAGGAGATTTCTCAATGTTCAGAGTGTATGCTGACAAAGATGGTAATCCTGCAGCATATTCTAAAGACAATGTGCCTTTACAGCCAAAACATTATCTTCCGGTAAGTATCAAAGGTGTAAAAGAAAATGATTTTGCCATGATTTTAGGTTATCCGGGAAGAACAAACCGCTGGATGCCGGCCGGAGGAATCGAACAAAATATAAAATATGCTTATCCTGCCTGGGTTGAAGGTGCTAAAACCGGAATGGATCAAATGAAAAAGTATATGGATAAGGATGCAACTGTTCGTTTACAATATGCTTCAAAGTATGCTTCGACTGCCAATTACTGGAAAAACCGTCAGGGTATGATTGACGCCTTGACAAAAGCAGGAACAGTAGACATAAAAGCAGCTCAGGAAGATAAATTCTACGAATGGGCAAGTAAACCAGCTAATAAAGAAAAGTACGAAAATGTTATTCCAACAATTAATGATTATTACAGAGAAACAAATTTAAAAGCGACTCACGATAATTACCTGATTCAGCTTTTGCGTACTTCAGCGTATGCAACCGGACCTGCCAATTTAGGAAATGCATTAATAGCATACTCTAAAGAAAATGACGCTAAAAAAGCAGAAATGCTGCCGAAAATCAACGCGATGGTTGAAGATATCTACGGTGAATTTTATGCTCCGTTAGAAAAAGATGTATTAACGGCACAATTAAATTTATATGCTGCAAAAGGAGCTGAATATGGTTTGGCACCACAAATTGCTAAAATGAAAGCGGCTAATAACGGTGACTTTACTGCTGATATAGCAAAAGCAACTGAAACAAGTTTTTTTACTTCTAAAGAAAAAATTTTAGAATACTTAGCAAGTCCAAAACCGGCGGCTCTTCCACTTGATCCTTTGTATATTATCTCTACTGATTTACTGACAAAATATCGTACTAAAACAGATGATCAGGCAAAAGCTGATGACGGATTTGCTACTGCTTACCGTGTATTAGTTGAAGGTTTAAGAGAATCAAAATTAAATGCAGTAAAATATCCGGATGCAAACTCTACTTTGAGATTAACTTACGGAAAAGTTCGTGCTTTGCCTGCAGATCCTCGTAATGATGCTAAGATCAACAATTATACTACCATGGAGAGTATGGTGAAAAAGTATAAAGCAGGAGATCAGGAATTTGACTTACCGGCTCGTTTGTTAGAGTTGAACAAAGCAAAAGATTACGGACAATATGCTGATAAAGCTGGTTACATGCCAATCAATTTCCTTACGGATAACGATATCACAGGAGGAAACTCTGGTTCACCTGTTCTTAATGGAAAAGGAGAATTAATCGGAATCGCTTTTGACGGAAACATCGAAGCGATGGCTGGAGACGTAATTTTTGACTCTAAATTGCAAAGAACAATCAACGTAGATATTCGTTACGTACTTTGGATTATCGACAAATACGCAGGAGCGAAAAACATTATTGACGAATTGACGATTGCAAAATAGTCTCAATTTAGTTTTAAAAATTAAACCCGACAGATTTCAAATCTGTCGGGTTTTTTATTGGTCTCAGATTCGGGTTTAAAACCCTGCAATTTATTGCAGTACTTTAGTAATGCGAAAAAATCTTTATCTTTAGATTATGAGTGCAGATGTAAGAAAAAGTTCGCATACAGTAAGCCGATTAACATGTCATGTTGTTTGGGTAACCAAGTATAGGTTTAAAGTTTTGAAGGGAGATATTCAAAAGCGTTGCCGTGAACTTTT
>NZ_CAIJDP010000074.1 GCF_903819435.1 Flavobacterium salmonis
GATTTATACTTAAGTAAAATGTTAATAAGTGTTAAAAAGACGCTAATTAATAAAAAAAAACCTATAATTAACAAACAAAAAACTAAAAAAAAAGTTTAAAATTTTAATTTTTATTTGTAAGTATTTGTAAGATAATGCTTTGTGATTTTTTTAATTTTATAATTATTTTTTAAAAATGTTGCTAAGTTTGGAAACTATATATTTTGAAATTTATTAAAAAACGTATCAGCTATCCCGAAAAGTTAAAAAAAACAATCTTCTTTTAACAAGTTATATAATACCATTTCATATTATAAAATAATAATTACATTTGCCTGTAAATGACCCAAATTCTCACGAAAATTAAAATGAATAAAAAGTTACCTTCTTTCAATTTGCAGGAGATGCTAATTGTATTGGCTATAATCGGAATCTTACTTTTAATAGCATTGCCGAACCTGATGCCGCTCATAACAAAAGCCAAAAGTGTAGAGGCTCAGACACAGTTAAAATCGATATACAATGCGGAGAAACAGTACTATTTTATGTATTCTAAATACAGTGCTGATTTTACTGAAATAGATTTTGAGGCACCTAAAACTACAAAGGATAACGGTGCTGCAAATTACACTTATGAAATTGTACAGTCAAGCAACAATGAATTCAAGGCGAAAGCTACTGCTATTACTGATTTTAACGGTAACGGGGTTTTTAATGTTTGGGAAATAGACCAGAATGGGGTTCCAAAACAAATTGTTGCCGACTAATGTGGGTTCTGAAACTGATACTTATCTTTTTGCTTTTTACTATTTTATATCAGGATTGTAAGGAAAGGCTGGTCTATTGGTTTCTATATCCAATGGTAGGTATTATTGCTTTGACAATACAATATTTTATACTGCCAGTTAATTCGATATTGTTGAATATTGGTACAAACCTGATATTGGTGCTGTTTTTATTATCGGTTTCTTATATGTATACAAAACTAAGAAAAATCGAGTTTAGCAACTCATTCGGATTAGGAGATGTATTATTCTTCATTTTTATTTCGTTCACTTTTTCAACAATTTCCTTTTTTGTACTGTTTATATTTTCATTGTTTTTTTCGCTTTTGCTGCATTTTGCCTTGTCGCAAAAGGACAGGGAAAAAACAGTACCACTGGCTGGTTATATGTCGTTGTTTTTTGGAGTTGTTTACGGAATCACTTTCTTCTGTGAAAGTAACTTTTTATACGCCTGTTAACAATGACAAATTTTGATATTCCAATAGAGTTTCAGCAGCTGGTAAAATCGGAGCAGGCATACCATTACAGAATAATTCCTGCTGGTAAATCAGACGGTTTTGTGGTTTTAAAAACCGATACCGAAAATATTGATAGCCTGCAGAATGAGCTGGCAGTTTTGTTGAATTTTCAAATCAAATTAGAGAAGGAGAGTACTGAAAATATCAATCGGTATTTAAGTACAAATTATCGTAAAACAAATTCAAATCGTGTTTCAGACATTCATTATACGAATGATTTTCTGGAAAAAATTGTGGTAAATGCTAAGGAAATCGGAAGCAGTGATATTCATTTTGAACCTTACGAGAAAAATGCACGTGTACGTTTTCGTTTGGATGGAAAACTCAAAGAACAATTTCATATTTCGGTTGAAGAATATCCGATCATTGTAAATAAAATTAAAATTCGTGCCCAGCTTGATATATCTGAAAAGAGATTACCTCAGGATGGGCGTATAACAATTGTAACTGATTATCAGGATTTTGATATTCGTGTATCGGTTTTACCAACATTGCATGGAGAAAAAGTAGTACTTCGTATTTTAAGTAAAGATACCAGCCATATTGATATTAATTCTTTGGGTTTTACAGAAAAAGAATTAACTGCCTATTTAGAAAATATTAAAAGACCAAACGGAATTGTACTTATTTCAGGTCCAACTGGATCGGGAAAAACAACCACCTTATACGCAACATTAAAAAAGCTGAATTTGCCCAATACCAATATATTAACTGTCGAGGACCCTATTGAATATACTCTGGAGGGAATCAATCAGGTACAGTTAAAAGAAAATATAGGGCTGGATTTTGCGACAACTTTGAGAACTTTCCTTCGACAGGATCCTGATATTATTATGGTTGGGGAAATCCGGGATGTAAATACAGCAAATATGGCCATTCGTGCAGCTTTGACGGGCCATCTTGTACTATCGACAATACATACCAATTCTGCGTGGGCAACCATTTCAAGGCTAATTGATATGGGAATACCGTCATTTCTAATAGCAAGTACACTCAATGTAAGTGTGGCACAAAGGCTTGTTCGAAAGCTTTGTATTCATTGCAAGACAGAAGAAGAAGTTTCAAAAGAGCTTTTTCCAACAGGATTTTCTATACCTGAAAATCTTAAACAGCACCATGTTGCTGTAGGATGCGAAAACTGCTACCATACAGGCTATTCAGGAAGGAAAGCGATTTATGAGATTTTACCCATCGGGAGTGAACTTTCAGCATTAATTAAAAATAACCAATTGGATATTAATAAATATCTGGAAGAAAATGAAATCTTCACATTGAAAAAAAATGCCTTGTCCTTAATCAAAAATGGAACAACTTCTATTGATGAAGTTTTTTCCTTACTCTTATAGAAAATATTAAAAGAAAATAGCCGATTAAATTCATGAAAAAAATAATTACATTTTTATTACTATTAATTTTTCAAATTTCGTTTTCTCAGGAAAACAGGATTTTACAACTTAAAAATAATATTGAAGCAATAAGTGCTGATGCACCCGGGCTTACAGAAAAAATTAATATTAATATTAAAGAATCTTCTCTTTCAAGTTTTTTGATGGCAGTTTCTGAAGTTCATAAAATTAATATTAGTATGGCTCCCAATTTAAGCCAGATTAATATTGTGAATAATTTTACGGATGTCTTGGTTGGTGATGTTTTATTATTTCTCTGTAAAGAATATAACTTAACAATTGATTTCACAGGAAATATACTTTCTATAAAATCATATGTAAAGCCTGCAGAAAAAATACTAGAGAAAGAAATTGAAGTTTCTTATGATTTGCCTAATAATTTACTTTCATTGAATTTAAAAGGAGACCAGTTGTATGGAGTCTTCAAAAAAATAATGGATGTAAGTGATAAAAATCTTGTTTTTGCTCCCGGATTAGAAAATCAATTGCTGACAGTTTATATTAAAAACATGCCTTTTGATGCAGCATTGAATAAACTTGCATTTGCTAATAATTTATCAGTTTCTAAATCCAGAGATAACTTTTATGTTTTTGACCAATTAGATGGTAATTATTCTAAAGAAACAACTACAGATGCCAATTCAATTCGTCAAAATAAGCCCCAGCGTTCACGAAAATCAAGTTTCTTTTTTACGGTAGTAGATGCAGAAAAGAAATTACTGGATGTTGATTTCGAAAATACTGCAATATCAAGTATTGTGTATGATATAGGACATGAGCTGGGTATTGATATGTTTATATCAAGTCCGCTTGATAATGCAGGAACTGCAACTGTTAAGGCAAAGAATATTTCATTTGATGCCCTGCTAAATAAATTATTTGAAATTAAACAGGAGGGAAATTCAGGGTTATCAAACGCAAATGCACAGCAATCCCAATACAACAACAACAACAACAACAACAACAACAACAACAACAACAACAATAATGGTGCACCTCAGAATGCAAGTGGTTCTACGGGGTTGTTTACCTATATGAAAAGTGGCTTGATTTATTATTTTGGGACAAAAGACCAATTAGTTGTTAGAACTATTAAGGTAATTCCGTTAATGTATCGTTCAATTGACATTCTGAGTGATCCGTCTAAAGAAGGCCGAAGCGCAGGAAGGTTAAATAACAATACAAACAATACGAATTATTCTAATTTTAATTCTTTTGATAATAACAATAACAACAGTAATAGAACGGGAAATTCCAATTATCAAAACCAAAATAGTAATTTC
The DNA here is from genome assembly GCF_903819435.1 of Flavobacterium salmonis. Taxonomy (GTDB): domain Bacteria; phylum Bacteroidota; class Bacteroidia; order Flavobacteriales; family Flavobacteriaceae; genus Flavobacterium; species Flavobacterium chungangense. The sequence goes on from NZ_CAIJDP010000074.1 coordinate 3,972, forward strand.
AATTCGGTCAGCAGCAGCAATTCTTCATCTTCAAGTAGTCCTTCAGAATCGATTCTGAGCATAATCCCTGATGAAATAAAAAAGGATCTCGATATTAAAATTGATAAGGAACTGAATAGCTTTTTAGTAAATGGCCCAGCAGCAAACATCGAACGTTTTGAATCATTTGTAAAATACATTGATAAGGCAGTTCCTGTCATATTGATCGAAGTGATGCTTTTGGAGGTCAATAAAAGTGCTACAGTTGAAACCGGAATTAAGGCAGGAATAGGAGAGAAACCTGTTACTACAACAGGGACTGTATTTCCGACTGCTGATATTAACTTAGGAGCGCAGACAATAAACAATATTATCGATGGGTTTAACGGATTTGGGTCTTTGAATATAGGAAAAGTAGTTCCTAATTTTTATTTGAGTCTTAAGGCAATGGAGAGTAACGGAAATTTAAAAATCCGCTCCTCCCCAAGATTGTCGACATTAAACGGGCATAAAGCATACTTGTCTATTGGAGAAACGACTTATTATGTGGTGACGAATCAAAATTATTATGGTTCGCAGATTCCGCAGGCATCAGAAGTTAAAAATTATCAGCCTATTGATGCTGAGCTCTCTGTAACTATCATGCCCTTAGTTTCCGGAGACGGACAGATTACAATGGACGTAAAAGTTATCCAGTCCAGTTTCAACGGACAAAAAGTAGATGAAGATGCGCCTCCGGGTATAAACTCCAGAGAATTTACTTCTATAATCCGTGTGAAAGATCAGGATATAATTGTATTAGGCGGTCTGGAAGAGTCTGTAAAAAACGATTCAGGAACGGGAGTACCTTTATTATCCAGAATTCCGATAATCAAGTGGTTGTTTAGTTCCCGTAAACGCGAAGATTCTAAGAAAAAATTATCAGTATTAATTAAACCTACGGTTATTTACTAATGGGAATTCCATCCTTAAATAATTTGTTGCTGGGCAGCCATTATATTGGTATAGAGCATTTCACTTTAAATAATGAAGAGAAAATTTCTTTGTTGTTAGTAGAAAAGAAAAAAGAAGGTCTTGTAATTTCAAAAAAGGACAGGGTAAATTATAACGGTAAGATTGCTGAGAAATGGGATGCCAAACTCCCTTTTTTCCTAACGGTCAATACCAATCAGGTAATTCAAAAAGAAGTATCCTCAATTGATGCTTCTGACGAAAAATTATTGCACAAAGCGTTTCCCAATATAAGTTGGGACGATTTTTATTTCGAAATCTGGCGCTTAAAAACAAAATCAATAATCGCAATTGCCAGAAAATCGTATTTGCATGAAATAGTTTCATATTATGAAAACCAAAAAATAACAATTGCCGGAATCAGCCTGGGTATTTGTTCAATAGCAGATATTATCGATTATGCAGATCAAGCTGTTTTACAGACAAATCATCAGCTAATCTCAAGGCAGGAAGAGCAACAAATATTTTCCTCACGTGTTCAGGATTCAGTAATTACATATAATATAAATGACCTTCAGATAGAGAACAGGCAATTGCTGGCTTTTTCAGGAATTTTGCGGTTGTTTATGAATGCAACTGTAAATACAGGTTCTTTAATAACCTATAGTGACGACCTATATGATGGTTACAATCAAAAAACATTTTTTGCTAAAGGCTTAAAAATGGCAATTGGAGTTTTGTTGGTTATTTTGGTTGTTAATTTTATTTTTTTTACACATTATTATAAACTGGCTCAGGAAACTGCAGAAACATTATTGGTAAATAAATCTTCCATTGAGGATGTAAACAAAATAAAACAAAGAATTATAGTAAAAGAAGAAAAGGTTAAAAATATTGTTGGAAAAACAGCTTCTCAAAGTTCATTGATTATTAACGAAATTGCGAATAGGGTTCCGTCATCAATCTTATTGACAGAAATGACTTTTAATCCATTAGAGAAAAAAATTAAGTTCGAAGAACCGATACTTACCCAAGAGAATACAATTACCATTTCAGGAGCAGCAATTGCCAATGATGCATTTACAAATTGGATTGAAAATATTGAAAAGTTAAATTGGGTAGATAAGGTTTTAATAACACATTTTGGAAAGAACGATTCGAATGAAACGGTGTTTTCAATAAAATTAACCTTAAAATAATATGAGGCTCAATAATAAAAACAAACTGCTTATAGTCGGGTTTCTTTTAGTGCTATATCTTTGTTACTCCTTTGCAATATCGAATACAATAAATTACTATAAAGAATATAAAAACAAACAGGAAGAAATTACCGCCGATAGCAATATGCCCAAATTGTTGAAGCAGCTTATTCAAAAAGAAAAGCAATTAGATCATATATTAGCGAATTATGATATAAATGTTTCAGAATCGTTTCAGAACGATTTATTAAGACAGTTGACTTCTTACGGTGACAATTACCAGTTAAAAATCGTAGATTTTCAGCAGCCACATATTATATCTCAAAAAGGATTCACAACAACGAGTTATATTTTTTCTTTAGAAGGATCTTTTAATGGATGTTTGGCATTACTTAATAACATAGAGAATAATCGTTCAATGGGAAATATTAAATATCTTAATTTTATCAAAACAAGAAACTTTAAAACTAATATTGATCAATTGACAGTAGAGGTTATTATAGAAAAAAAACAGTGATATAAAGTAAAGTACTTTTTTTTTATAATCATAACTAATGTGTAATATAGCAGTGTTACGAATTTATTTCTTTAATTTTTGATAGATCAAATCGGTCAATGGCATTCTTATACTGAAAGAAACTCATCCAAACTTTTTGTTAATTTCAGGATTATGAATTCGTTTCAGTCCTGATAAAAATGAAAAATAAAAGTATTTAAGAGTGATAAGTTCCAAAAAAAACAAGTTTAATATTTTTTTGGCAATCACATTTGAACCAGTCTGCGTATTATTTATTAAAGATGAGATTATCATAATATCAATGCAATTAAGGTTTTGTAGATAATTTAAATATGTTAAAAAATATTTTATTAGTATGTTTAAAAAATATTTTATGGTTTTCCAGCCAATTATCAGCAAAGGTAAAACTTATGAAGTAGATGAACTTTGCACTTATATCAGACACAAGAAAAATTATATCTGGCTGGTTTATGCATTGGAAAGGAATTCTAAAACAGTTGTCAGTTTTAATGTTGGGAAATGAACCAATAAAACGCTGAGTCGTGTTTTGGAAACTCTAAAATTATCAGAAGCTAAAGAGACATTTACGGACAGATTGAAAAACTATCGATATTTGATCGAAGAGAAACTACATTCAGTAAAACGTTTCGGGACAAACGATATTGAAAGAAAGAATTTGACACTCAGGACTCATCTGAAAAGACTCAACCGCAGGACAATCTGCTTCAGTAAAAGTTTAGTAGTTTTGATTGCCATATTAAAGATTTATTTTTGGATTTGAGCTTTAAAATATAAGAACAATTCTCTTACCAAAGTTCGTTGAAAATACAGGCGTTTAAATTTTTTAAAAAATTGAAGCAAAATTTATCGAACCACAAAAAAGCCTGAGAAATCTAGATGAGGGCACTGAAAAAGTCCTTTAAAATTAAAAAGGTAATTTTACAAGTAAAATGGAGGCTCTGAGAATCGTCTGTACGAAAGTGTTCTCCATCACCTATCCGAATACAATAAACTACCTCGGGGCAGAGCCACCGAGGTATTAGAACAACGAGAGCTGTTGAGAATGTAATTTCTTGTATTCTTTCTCTTTACCTTGTGATTTCACATAAATTTGAATCGTATTTTCATCTCCATGACGACCAACTGTATTTACATAATAACCTTTAGACCAAAATTCACCTCCCCATAATTTCTGCTTTACTTCTGGATGAAACTTAAAGATTTCTTTTGCAGTAATACTCTTTACTGTCCTGATAATTTTTGTCGGACTCTCTGTCGGAACACTTTGAATCAGAAAATGAACATGATCTTGGTCAGTGCCAATCTCTATAAACGATATGTCATAACGCTTAGCGATTTCCAAACAAATATCTTTCAACGTCTTCTCTACACCTGAACTAAAAACAACACGCCTATATTTTGCTGGACAAACAAAATGATACAACAAAACAGAAACATTATGGCTCTTATGGATATACTCACTCACATAAAAATAATAAGAAAAAAAACGAAGCAGAGCTTCGGGGAATTAAACCCTTAGAGATTAAAGAAAAAGAGGTTGTTTTCATATTTGAAAACAACCTCTTTTGATAAATAGCCACTTTTTCAGTGCCCTCATCTAGATTTCTCAGGCTTTTACTTTAAAGTTTAGCGGGAATAGGACTCGAATCTCTTAAAAAAAATCACTAACAATAGAAAAGGAGTCTAAAAGTTTCGAACCTAAACTTCTTAGAGCCTTATTTTATTGGATTTCTAGTTTCCAAAAATACCATGTGCCACGATTATGCCACAAAACTTAGATTGGTGGATTTAACAAACAATTTTCCGTTTAGAAATTAAAGGGTATCTATACTTTTGATAGGAAGGAGGAAAGAGGTCTTCGAACTGAAATCTAATCCCAGTAATACTGGTGTTTATCAGTCAAATTTATCGTAAACTGAGAGGTTAAATCTATAAGTTGATATGAATCAGTGTCTTATAATTGAGCATTATAATTGCTCCGTTTTGTAGACAGTTTGAGTCACAAATTATAAAACCTATTGCAGACTATGTGATAAAAAATCCTTTATTATCACCTAGACATTGTCCATTACCATGGCCCGCAAAATATACATAATCGTATTTATTACCTTCAGATAAAGCACTTGATAAGTCTTCTAAACTTTTAACGTCCTTATGAGCCGGTTCAATATTATAATGTTTTGCATGACAATACATGCTTAGGCAGAATATCTTCAATAAAATTTTCTTCTATTTCTGTAAAAATTTTTTCGCAATGAGAACAAAAGACATAATCGACAGAAAAAGGCATCTTTTTTGCCTGCTCAATTTCTTCTTCAGTAGCTTCTCGTCATACGGTTTCTTGTAATTTTGCAATTGAAGTTTCGCACTGAAAATTAAATTCCACAAATGCAGTGTCATTTGACAAATCAAAATAAAATCCTGCTTCTCTTTCATTACCGCCATTCAGGTTTAAACAACTTCTTAATAATTTTATCTGTAAAATAATGCGCATTTTTGTTATTAGCTTATCTGATTGTGCATTACGAACATCTCAAATTTCACTAAGGTTTTAAATAATTTTCAAGTATATCTGCCGCCTCTGACAATGCTTCTATTGTACTTACTGACTGTAGACATTTAACCTGTTTCAAAAGTGTTTTAATATAATCTGTATTATTACCAATAGCTTTGAAGTAATTTGCAGAAATTCCATAGTAACGGGCTCCCAAAAGTTGCGATTTAGTTTGTGTACTCATCTTTTCATTGACAACAACATCTGCAAGGACTAAATAAGATGTAGCAAATGCAGCTTTATCAATATCTTGTAAGTCCTGTTCATTTTTATTCTGCAGTTCTGAAATTACTTTTTTTGCCTCCGCATTAGCCGTCTTAAATTGCCAGCTCTCTGAGTAAGTAAGAGCTAATTCAGACCTAATAGATAGATTGGCTGGGGATTTAATTAACAGGTATTCGTAAAGATCCTGTTTAATTTTTGCCAATATTCCGGGTTGCTTTTCCTTGTAATATGCAACCAATTCCTTAGCTAATTCATTAGGATGCTGACGCACAACATTTCCCATTTCTAAAAAAGGCTGGATAGCTGAAAATGTTTGTAGCTTTTCTTTTTCTAAAAGTTTTATTAGGTACTCTATCCTGCCAATAGTTTCAATTTCAACTGACAGTTTTAATTGAGACCACCCCAGATAGGGATTCTTGCCACTTTCAGCGATGAAGGCTGAGATAAAAAATTCCTTTTTTATCTCCTTGTATTCATCAGAATCTGGCAAAAGCTGCGAATTATCAAATATAATCCGTCGCTCAATACCCTCGCTAGTGCTATATTTTGTATCAGTTAAGGCTACAACAGTTTTAAAATTACCCGCATTTAGTTCGTTGTTATGACGCTCTTTATATCGTTTTGCACCAATTCCTAAAAACCCGCCTTTTTTTTTCTCAACTTCATATGGCCTTAAATTTACTTTTCCTGAAAGCCTCACTGTCACCTGATCACCAAGCGTAATGGAAGGCTTATATGCTCCTGTTAAAATAACTTTTACCGGATTTGAAGCTTCATAACTAACTATCCCCTCCTGAATTTGAGAGTAACTTAAAAATGGTAAAATTAATATTAGAAATAATGTCTTATTTGCTAAATACATCCTGTGTGTTATTTTTGTTAATAATTTCCTTTAAATCACCCGATACTATTTTATTATTTTTTTTTGCCTCATCCAGACTTTCTTTCATTGATTTTGCTTTTTCCAGAGTCAGGTCTATTCTAAAATCCTGCTTTAGAATTTCACTGTATTCAATATGCACCTGATAGGAAGTCTTGGATTGTAGCTCTGGGATATAATTACTCTTTTTATACTGATAGAAAAACTGCACAATAATATTTTCAATATTTACTGAGGTTGGATTTGCTTTTACCGTAATTTTCCATTTAGTATCTAAGTCATATCCCTCAAAGACATTTTCTTTATATTCCTGGGGTTCCCATCTCTTTTGCACACTTTGCGGAGTTTCACAAATATTAGGCGTTCCGTCAGTATTGATTTCTATTTTGTTTGCTGTCATGGAACTAGTCTGCTTTCGAAGAACAGAAATATTACCAGATTTATTTACGGAAATTCCGGGGTGGAATATCTCTAAATTAGGTCCAGGAGAATTAACAATGCCATTTCTGTTATTTAAAGCTGCCATAGCTACAGATATCACTTTTGGTTCAATATCAGTGATTTCATAATCCCGAATATTATCTCTTATATATTTTGGCATGTCTATATCAAATTCAAAATCATCAATTTTTTGGCCATTTTTAATTTTCTTTTTCCATTCGTTAAACTCATACCACTTAACAATAAACGGACTGCTATTTTTATCTATTTGGAATGAATGTGTTAAAATATCGACGCTGCCATATTTAATCTTTTTTGCAGTTTCACCATCAGTTATAAGGGAATATTGCTTCCTCCAGTAAGCTTCGATTAGATCTAAGTCCTGTCTCATACTAGAAATATCTGGCTCCTTTATCCAGCTGTAAAGATTAATGGATTGATCAAGTGTGAGACGAATATTAGATTGATCTTTTTCAATTATGTCGGCTAGCTTATTTTTTGGCCCGTACCAGAATGTACTTGCTCTGAACAATCTGGTGCAATAATAACGGAGTTTTTCGGTGTAATAAAAAAAAATGGGCAGTTGGTAACTGAGCTGAGTTCTTCTTTCGATCTGTTCGTCTGCAATCATATCAAATTGCATTTTTGAAAATTCTTCCTTTTGCTTATTTGCAAGTTCTAAATTTATATCAGCAATATCTTTTTCAAAATTAGCGATCTTCCTGTCAAAGCTGTTTGATTTTAGTTTTTCCATCTGATCGAGAAGTTCGAGATGAAGAGATTGCTGCTCTTTGTACAGATTTTTCAAATTGTCTACAATATCATAACTATCCAATATGTTTCCCGCGATTACCAGACCCTGGTTGGCCAGTGTACCATAGCCTGGAAAGGCCATATTGATCGCATTAGCAGCCATTTCCCTAGTTGTATCATCTTTTACACCATTCGATGCATCGGCTTGATAAAACTCTTCCGGGTTCAGTAATGGCTTTTTTTTAGGTATTCTACTATCATCCATATAGGCTTTGGCCACGTTTGCACCTATAAAAGTTTTCTGGCCATCCGTTTTAATAGAATTAATTATATCTAATTTACCATTAACCTGGAGTTTATCGATGACTTTTTTATAAATTGATTTAGTATTATATATGCTTTCAGGCCCCAGAAAACTGTACCATTCAGAAACTTGTATATGTTTCATAAGATCCTTTCTGAGAGAGGCATCACTAAATAGTAAGTTCAATTCACTTAAGTACTTATGACTTTGTTTCTCTATACTGTTATAGGCAAATATAAATTTTTCTCCTCCCACAAAAATTGAATCTTTTTCTATACTAAATATTTCTAATCCATCGATATAAATCAGTAACCTATTCTTAGATGGACTAGATAAAATTGTTGCTTCACCTAGTCGACTGATCAGAAGATTGTCGTCCTGTATATCAAGCAGTGTCTTTATAACTTCCCTGGCTTTTGGAGGAAAGAACAATAAGCCCATGTCAGGTGTTTTAGAAAATAGAGCCATGAGAAGTTTCTTTTTGAGTTCCAGACTATCCTCTGCTGAAAGAGTGTTGCTTATACCTGTCATTATAAAGCCCTGTATCTTAAAATCATAAATCTGAGGCCATAAATCCTCGCTGAAAATAATGTCTCCCAATGCCTGCGTTATATTTCCTTCCTTGTCTTTTTCTATTTGTTCTATGATTGATTCAATAGGCTGTGCATTATCACACTTGGCTTTAAGAGTATTGATATTATTTTGTACATCTACTGGAACAGTTTTTTCTAAAAGTTGAGTTCCAATCTGGTAAAAAGAATCATATTTTTTTCTTCTAATGTTCTCGCACACCTGCATATATAAACCACCATAATCTTTCCCTTCAGGAAAATAACCTGAATTTCCCATCCAGTCCATAAATTGAGATACATTATTTAGGTTAGGCTTTTTTACAAAGTTTGCCGCCGCAATCATTTTTTTTGCATTATCCTCAAATTTTTTTACATCCGCATAATTACCTCTTATTTTCTGGTAGTTTTCTTCCAGAGTAGTCCATTCATTTTTTGGAATAATTTCCACATTTGAAAGCGTTGTGCCTATTGTGACAAGATTGTCTGCACTTATACCTTCCTTAATTACCGTATTAAGAGCCGTAAGTGCCTTTTTTGATTTCTGATAATAATCTATAGAGAGATTGGTAAGGTTAACGAAATCATTCTGAGTGCCCAAAATAGAGTTCCTTAATTCTGCATTATTTGTTAAAATACCAATCCCAACAGCCTTAAGATTAGCGTTAAGATCTTTAGAAGGATCTATGGGAATTCTTGTTATGGACTGGGTAACCATTGATGATATAGTCCTTTTAATTTGAGCCTCATTTTTATCGAGTTGTTCATTAAAATTTTTCACTTTATTTTCAATCTCTTTATTTCTAAAACCTATTTTAGAAATTCTTGCTGTTATTGCCTCATCCTGTGCCTCGTAGAAATCTAAAGCATAGTCTTTCTTCATTTTCTCAACACTGGCAATGCTGCTTTGATAAGATTTAGTAGTTTTCGCTATATTCTCTTTCATTTGTTCCTCATTAAGCAGCTGCATCTTACCTACAGACACCTGTATCGCATTATATATATTTTGAAAATTTTCATATGCCTGCTTGAAATTTTCCAATTCTGTCACTGGAAATAGCGGTATTGTGGAGAAATCCTGTCCCCAAAAGCTATATCCCTGACTAAGTAGTGACTGTCGATACTCAATATCCTTACCTAATAACTTATAATATGTAGCGTACAGCGGATTAGCTTCCTCAAGATTATCATAATTGATCGAATTAGATAAGTTAGAATTAAACATTTTTGCTGCTCTAGAATAGTTTTTATTTGCAGCGGCGGTATCTTCTTTTATGAATTGTTCATCAGCCATCTTTTTATACGTATAGGCTAATTCGTATTTTGCTATTTCAAGATAATTATCAATTGTATAGCTGCATATTTTACCATAATCTTTGTCAACAAGAATTCGATCATAGATGCGTAAATCATTGACTGCTAGAGTGGAATTTTTCGCAGAATTAAGCATTATAAAAAGATGAGGATCCGATTTTGTTTTTTTTAAATTATCCTTAAAAAATATGTCAGACTTTTCAGAAACTGTCTGTATTTCATCAACTGAATATCCTACATACTTAAACAGCTTTAGTCCATATTCTTTTTTGGCATCATAATAAACAGACAGCAGATACCAAGTATCTTTTTGTAATTGTACCAATGTCGAACTTTCTTTTAACTCCACATCTTTTTGTTTTTCTAGCATAAGCGAAAGTTGATCATCTTTCAGGCAAGTTTTAAGAATTAAACTTTTATCGGCCGAAAGGTAAATTTTTAAGTTTTCGAATGCTGCAGATTTACTAATAGTGTCATTCTTGTTCTCAGATATACGAAACCAAAATACAGCATTACGTTTCTCCGGTTTATCTTCGAGGTCCAGGTAACTAATAAAGGAACAAGATTCTGAACTTAACACAATGCTCTGGTCACTAGGATAATTAAGATTTGCCTGCACAAAATATGGATTATGTGAACTGTCCTGCTTGAAAGATATTCTTTTTAGTGTAACGCTGGGAACGCTGGCCCCATCGAAAGGACTGTAAAAAACAAGACCAGTACTTAAACGTCCCGTTTCTGACCCTTGTGAAAAAAAATAAGTGGGAGTAATTAGAAAAATTAATATCAAAAGTATTTTTGGATTCATATATATCTATTGTATTAATTAATTTGAAATATTTTTTTTTTAAAATAGTATTATGATATTACAAATGAGATAACCGCCGGCATACTTTGTACTAACACTCTATTCTGTCAGCCCGCAACTGCAAAAATCTTAATGAATGGCTGCCTTTTCAATAATAACCACCGTTGTTTTGCATTGTTGTTCAAAATATCCGATAGCAACTTTTAGATTTGGATCCTCCGCAAGAACTTTAAGGGATTTGAACAAGATACTGCAGTTACTGCTCAGGACCGCTCCAATTTGGCTTAGTGCTAACGCTCCGTAAATTGTATTGTATTCTTTTTCCGATATATAATTCTTGAACTTCATATCCTCAAGGTATGTCTGCATCATTATTAGTCCCAACTTCTTTAAGTTAGATGAAGAAAGACTTTTACAAATTGCAAAAACTGATGGTTGGCCAGAAATAGTAGTAATACAAAAGCTTGCATTCAGAATCACACCGACAGCATTTTCAGCACCAAACTTTTTTACAGCTTTATTAGTGACTTCCAATAGCTTTTCATTTTCATTTTTGAAATACCTGAATATATTTGTTACAATATTATTTGGAATGTTTATGGTATTACTTGGCAATTCAATAACATAGTCCTCCAGAGCGGTTTGGTTACCAGAAAGAATTGCAATGAGATAATTTTTCGATATATTATTGTTAAATTTAAAATCAACACGATAGAATCCTGCATTACTAGCAGAACCTAATTCGATTGATCCTGGCACTGAAGAGTATGAACTCTTCTTTATACCATTTTCAATTCCCAGCAGATCACCAGTAACTACTGCTTTTACTGGCTCACCAGTAACATAGTATTTTTTAGTAAATAAAACCATTTGAGAGTTGGAAAACTCGAAACAAAATAATAAGAATAACGTAGGTAAGATTCTTTTCATAAGATATGAATTTAATAATTATATGTAAAATTTAAGAACATAAACTTCTGATATCAAAAATGAAATCTGATCAAACCATTTATATGATTTCAATATTAATCGTTTCTTATAATTCTAATTTGAATAACTAAAGCCAGCAAGTGATCTTTAACCAAAAGCCTTAGGTTTAGTTATAAGAGCGATTCTGTTTCTATTTTTTTTTAATACCTCCTTTATCCTCACAATAAATAATTCCATGAAATAAAAAGGCAATATTATTTATAGGACCAAACAAATATCAGATTAATTAATAATAAAAAAACAAGTATAAATACCTGATGTTAAGAATGTAAGACTATATTAAGTGTTTTGCAGATTTAAAATAATCTAAAGAGAAATAAACCAAATTCTGGCCTGATTTAAACTGGCAGCATAGTGCGAAAACAATTTAAATGGAAATAAAAACAAGAGATTTAGATTTCAATTAAGCTGTTGCTTAAATATGACGTGAAATTGAATCTCTTAAATAAAATGATAATTAGTGAAGTTTTATAATAGTTTCGAACCTAAATTCGCCAGACCTTGATTTCGCTAGGTTTCTCGTTTTCAAAAACACCATTTGCCACGATTCTGCCACAAATTTCAAATTGTCATTTTTTTACTCGTAATCCACTGTTTAACAACGTGTTGTAATCTTTAGTTAATTGCATAGCAAAATACAAATTTTTATGACATCACTAACAAAACATTTTTAAGTTATTTATGTGATGAAGAAATTTAAGATTAACCTTTGAATATAGATTGGTTTTTACCAATTTTTAAAGCTAATCAATCCTAAATTAGCTAGTGAACACAAATTTTCCCATTTTTAAGGTGCTTATTATACAAATTTTTAAAGCTAATCAGCACTACAATAACTACTCCACACAAATTTTTGCATTTATAAAGCGCTTATTTTACAAAAAATTAAACACTATATGGCTTATTTTAGGATTTGTTCTTCCACATTTATTTGTTTATTATGCCTCTTCTTGTGTCAAGTAAAAGTTGGAAAAAACTTGACAATTGATGTATAATTGCATATCTTTGTAGTTATTATGACAGTAGCAGATAAAATAGAACGTAAAGTAAAACAGATTGCGCCGGGAGAGGTATTTGGATATGCTGCACTTGGTCTTTCTGCTGATGAATTACTGGCAGGAGCAAAAGCGCTTGGCAGACTGACTTCTAGAGGTATAGTTAAAAGAGCAAGAAAGGGATATTATTATAAACCCAAAATAAGTATGTTCGGCGAACAGAAACCCAGGGAAGAAGCGCTGCTGGGATTGTATTTGTATGAGGACAGTAGACAGACTGCTTATGTTACGGGCACAAGGCTTTATAATAGGCTGGGGCTGACTACACAGGTTACAAATGCAGTGCGTGTTGCCTCTCAGAGCAGGCAGATAAAAGGACGTGCTGGGAGTATGGCTGTAAAACCTGCGAAGAGTTATGTTAAGGTTACACCTGATAAGATTCGTTATCTTGAGATTCTGGATGTTATGAAAGATTTTAATTCTATTCCAGATATGCAGGCCAAAGACGGACTTACCTATTTAAAAAAAGAAATAGGTCGTTTAAAAAATGATGAGATTAAAAAGCTGGTATCTTACGGGATTTCATATCCTCCAAAAGTAAGAGCGCTGCTTGGAGCGGTGCTGGAAGATATAAAGGATTTCGGAGACTTAAAGAAGCTAAAGGCATCAATTAATCCAGCAAGCCGTTACCAGTATGGGATTACTGCGGAATTACTGCCTACTATTAATTACTGGAACATAGGATAATGAATTTACATTTAGATAAAGACAGTTTTGAAGGAGCCATTGTAATTGCGGCGGAGCATTTTAAAGTTTCAGAGATTTTAATAGAGAAAGATTACTGGGTTACATTTGCACTAAAAGAGCTGTTTTCGTCTGCAGTAAAAGACAATATTGTTTTTAAAGGCGGAACATCCCTTTCCAAATGTTATAAAATTATTCACAGGTTCTCTGAAGACATTGATCTCATAATTATAAAAGAGCCTGGTGATTCTGGCAACGCATTAAAAAATAAACTAAAAGAAGTAACGAATATAACAGATGATTCGATACTAAATCCTGTTGAGGATCATCCCGGTACAAATAAAAAAGGGAGCATTCGTAAAATAGTATATTCTTTTTCCAAGCTGGGCATGCAAGGACAGTATGGTGAGGTTGGAGAATTTATTGTGGTTGAGGTTTCTCATATGGGAAGTTCTGAGCCCCGCCAGACCACATATATCTGCAGCTTGATAGCAGAATATATTAAACAAAGCCAGACTCCTGAACTTATTGAAAGATTCGGGCTTGAGGATTTTCAAGTTACGGCGCTGGGAATTGAACGCACGTTCTGCGAAAAAATTATCAGTCTGGTACGTTTTTCACATACGGAAAACCCCCTTGAAGAATTGTCTAAAAAGGTGCGCCACACTTATGATCTTCATCTGCTGTTAAAGCAGGACAAAATTAAAGAATTCACTGCTTCAAAAGAATTTGACCAAATGCTGCTGCAGGTCGGACTCGATGATGATAAGGCCATTCCTAACAATAAAGACTGGCTATATGTGCACCCTGGAGACGCACTATTATTTAAAAGTACTGCAGCTGTTTGGGAACAATTAAAGAAAATTTATACTTCTTCGTTTAAAGAAATGGTGACTGGTGAACTTCCAAAGGAGGGTGAAGTTTTGGAGACTCTGATGTTTCTATCTGGGAGAATTCAGAAAATGGATTGGCCGATAACAAAATAATATTTCAGAAAAAATTAAGCGCTGGCAAACATTTATTATTCAAAGATTTGAAAAAAGTGAATTGTCTGAGTGATTTATTTTAAACAAAAAACTAAACGGATTTACTTTAAAAAGGTAAAAAACTTATTTGTTAGAAATGATATTGAATCTCTAAATTTCATATTTTCAAATTGACTCAAGTTTAAGTTTTGCAAACCACAAGATTTTATCGTAAAATTAGTTGGTGTACCCACAATTTTAAAATCTAGCGAAGGAACATTGTCTCCTGTAGATTCGTAATAAATAGGCAGTTCAGCTAGTTCCGCTTTAATTTCAATTAAGTCTTTACTTTCAATTATGTTGGGTTTAGCAAAAATGAAATATGTATATCCCAAATAGAATAATACCATAAATATCCACGAAAAAGTTGCTTTATTATTTTTTTTCATTCGTTTTTTACACGATTTTTGTCCTTATGCTCGCTAACGTTAGTTTGTCTCAAAACCTCCATTTTTTATTATTTTGAACGTAAATATAGCTGATTTAAACTACAAAAATAACTTCCTGTAAAAACTCAATCTGTTGATTGTTTTGAACGAGTACCCTTTTACTTATATAAACTAAATCAAAGCGTTTGCAATGTGGCTTTTTAGATACTTACTACTTAATAAAACGTATTAAGAACCTTTTTTTATTAGCCCGCGTTACAAAAGCTACAATTATCTTTTAAATATTATGTAGGCACTCGTTGCATACGAGCACCAGAGGGAATAAAAAAATCACTAACCGAATACTCCGTTGATCTGCGATAACACCCAACTGAAACCTCCGCCTGCCAAATTCACATAACAGGTTTGTCCACTGAATGCAATAATAGTTCTACCCGCAGGAGCAGTCACCTGAAAATTTTGTGGATCAACTACATTGGGATTAATGGTGGCGGGATAACTTGTGCCGTTGATGGTGATTTGAACTACCACATTTTGTCCGTACCAATAGCCTGTTACGTAACTGAAAGCGTTGAGGCCATTTGTGAGATTGATCGGATTATTCCCATTGCCGCCATCACCACCGTGTTGTAATAGTTGTACCACATACGAGCCGTCGCTGCTGGCATTGGTACATTGGATGGCATCCACAACATCTCCGCTACGGATAACGATACTTTGGATAATAGTAGGAGTAGTTTGCGCATTCAAGATGGCTCCATCGTCGAACACAACCACATCCGGTTGGCCGGTCAGGTATGGCAGCATCAATAGTTGCTGACTTTGCTCGAAAGGCCAGTTGGAAGAATCAAGCCGCCAACTCATCATAGTTTGGTAGAGGTATTGCTTACTCTGGTACTGAATCCCAGCAGCGTATTGCTGAGAAGCATAAAGCGCAGTGACACCACTTTCTAAATAAGCACCGAATCCCAATAGATCGGCATTGATACCGTGTGCAATAAATACGCTAGGATCGCTAACCCAGTAACTTTGCAAATTGAACACATCCACATTGGCATTCACAGCATCCGCATTCAGGTTGTTGACATTACCGGACTGGTTAGAACTCGCCGAAATGGCCAGATAATAGGTATCCCCGAAAGCCTTACCCAATGCGTTGAGCCATTGGCCACATTGCTTATGGGAGAGTTGGCTCGTGGGCTGTTCCCAATCAATGTCGAAACCATTGAGGTCATTGTTAGCCAGAAAGTTGGCAACATTTGTCGCAAAAGTGGTCAGCAGGGCGGGGTTGTTGATGATCGTTTGGAGATCGTTGGTGATTTCTTGGGTATAGGCCAGTAAAGCAAATATGGTGATGTCCGGGTTTTGTGCACGGGCATCTAAAACCTGTTGTGCAAGATATGTGTTACTGGTTTGCAGGGTGGGACTGCTAGGGTTACTCATATCCACTCCAAACCAGCCGATGCTCAGGTAATCAAGGGTGCTGTATATCCCGTTGAGCTTAATAGAACTAAAATTGCTGTTGGGTGAGCTGTAGGTCGCGTTTGCTGGATGTAGCTCATTAGTCAGCCACGCACCGATGGCGCCGGTAAAGTTTTTTTTGCTTTTCATGTGATTAGAATTTTAGAGTTTTCTACCTAGTTTTTAATTTCTTTATTAAAAATACCAACTAATAGGCTTTTATAATGCAAAAAATGTAATGAGTACGATTTTCTAATGTATGAGTAAGCATAATCTTGGAATAAGATGCAGTTAATTATTTTAAACGATTTAGAAGAAGAATTAAAGGTTAAGAATCAAAACACAAAATTAGATTATAAAATAAACACAAATTTGTCTTATGGATTTTTAAAAAACCGAATTTTAGAATTGCTTTTTAAAGAAGCTCCTTTAGAAGAAGTATTCAGGTTCTGTCGCATCTAGCTACGTTTTATCTTTGCCTTTTTAAATTCTTAAACTCATGAATACTAAAGGTAATTGCTATCCGAAGTCTATTATACTGCAGGCCGTATATTTTAAGCTTAGGTTTACATTAAGCTATCGGGATGTTGAAGAGATCATGAAAATGCGAGGAGTTTCTGTTGATCATGCTACTATTCATCGCCGGGTTTTTAAGTTTACACCTTTGCTTGAGTCAGCGATGAAGAAGAGAAAAGGCAGAGTGGAGGCGAGTTGGAGATTGGATGAAACCTCTATCAAAGTAAAAAGTATTTGGTGTTATTTATATAGATCGGTTGATAAACTAGGCAATACAATAGACTTTCTTTTGACCGGAAAAAGCCAGAGAATGAGCGCTCAGCAATACCGCTGTTTCATTTTCCGGTATCATCCGTTTATTTTCTCCTTATGATAATGCTTTAGCCATTTTTCCATTTTCAGCAATAGCTGAATTTCTTTCAGGTCTGCTGACGGGTCAGAAAGTCCTGTAATGGTTCTTTCGTAGTTGTATTTTTTATCCTCAAAGGAGGAAGTGGATTTTGGGAACTCATTGTGCGATACCAGCCACTTGTCGCGGTCTGTAGTTGCAATTTCAAACTTCTTCATTTTTCTTACTCTACAGAGCAGCTGCAGGTACTTAAGTGTTATTGTTGTTTTATGCTTTTTAATGCTGCATTGTAAAGAGCAAAATTAAGGGATTATTGCCCTTGTTTTATTATATAATTTACAGCCGGGCTGTATTTTTTTGATGCTGTTGATTATCGCTGAGATACATCGAGGTAGTAAGAATTGCTTGCGGAATCTAATTCGGATGATTAGCATCGTGAATTGTATAAAATATTAGTTTTTAGGTTTAATATTACTTTTTTGGAGCTTTTCCCGCTATTCGCTGCACCCAAGCGTCAGCCAACTGGAGAAGCAATCGGGGCTAATTAGGGTATCACTGCTGCTTTTCTGTAATCCAAAGTATAAGGAATTATCAGTTTGATTTTTAATTTGATTAAAAAGATAGCCAATTCCGTTGTAGCTGTTATGTACAGTACTTTCTTAAGTCATCCAAATTTCATATATACCGATTATTGTCCAGATCCCGTAAACTTTTTTCAGAAAATATTTACTTCCAGTCGCGCTGTCTGTAAATTTCCAATAAATAACAGAAACAACACAATTTTCGTAATTATTGTCAAAAACAGGCTGGCTTACAGCAATTATGTTTTGTCTTTTCTTTGTTTTTTCAAATAGTTCTTCGGCGTCTTTTTTAGTCATAAATTTATGGTTTTCAATAAAATCAGGGCCGTAATTCAGTTGGTTTATTAATTCTGAATTCCAAATGCCATTACTGCTTTTTACAGCGTTTGCTTCAATTTCTTTTAGTATGTTTTCAGGGACTTCAAGCCCTGTTTCCTCTTTGAAAATTAGCTGCTCAAAACTAGTTTTAGATTTTTCACATTGAACATATATTCCTCGTGTACGCTTTCCAATTTGGTGGTCAATGATTTTTTTAAAAACGTCGGATTCCGGGTTTTTTTGTGAATAACTCAAAGCTGAAATTAGTATCAGCAGTATCTTTAAAGTTCTTTTCATAGTATTGTAGACAACTAATTTATACCAGCCATAATTGGCACCAATAGGGCTTTTTTAGCCGGCTTTGTGCAGGCAGTAAGCTTGTTGGCGAATATAACTATAATATAGTAAATCTAATAGTTGTGCAGCAATAGCTCTCAAGTTATTTTACTTCTCGTGCTGTTTTTGCTATTGCTGGAAATCAGCTGATTTAGTTTTAGGCTCGATGAGTCCAGTATCAGGAACTGCCGGGGGAATCTGATTTGGAGTGATTATCGTGGATTGTATATATTATTTTTTTTTTAGGTTTGATGTTATTTTTAGGAGCTATTCCCGCTGTACGCTTCACCCGAGCGCAAGCGAACTGGCGAAGCAATCTTTTGTGCCGAAACCCGGCACAAAAGGATTTTCACTGCCATCGGGGCTAAGGCTGCTGACCAGCCCTGTTTTGTTTTGGAGAACTGCATATTGGAACCCAATTGCTGTACTTGTAATCAATACTCAATTTTCTTTTTAAAATACCATAAGCCACAATTCTTTCACAAAGCTGTTATTGCTTCCATTCAAAAAAAACAAATAAGGTGTTCGGCTGCAGAAGCAGAAAATCAATCAAGAACAAAAACACAGGGACCTGTCTTGCAATAAAATAGGATTAGAAAATTTGTAATTTATTTACTTAAATAAAAGGTAATAGCTGTGAATCAGTTATCTTACTTTTCCTGCCACTATTTTGACTATTGTTGAAATCCTAATAAGTTTCGAACCTAAACTCGCTAGACCTTGGTTTTGCTGGATTTCTATTATTCAAAAATTTCATGTGCCACGATTATGCCACAAAACTCAAAGCACTAATATTTATGACATTTTTAGAGATGTAATATATTCGAAACTAAACTCGTTAGGTCTTAATTTTGATGGAATTTTTGTTTGTAAAAACAGCATGTTCCACGATTTTGCCGTAAAACTTAGACTGGTAAAATATTTCTAAAAAACCGCCTTAAGTTTTTATGGAAAAAAAGATGTCCACTCCTAATTTAATATTTTATCTTCCTAAAATATGTTTTAATAAAAATTAGAACCTTACAAAAAAATGGCGCCATTTGTCTTTAAGTGGCGCCATTTGGCTTTCTAGTCGGGGTGGCTCCATTCGAACCTGCGGTCTTACCGATCGCAATCGCGACGTAATAACGATTTAATTATATTTTTAAATGTAAAAGAGCTCTATAAAGATAGGGGATAGATTAAAGGTTTAATTAATTTGTTTAAATGGAAAGAGCCAATTAAAGTCAAAAAACGCCATTCAAAGCATTAAATTGATTACTTGTTTGTTGATGCATTACTTTCGTTATGTCATTCTAAATGATATAATGTAGAAATAAAATTGTGCTATGGAGGAAATTATCACTAAAGAAGATTTAAGGCAGTTTGGTTTGCTGTTATTAGACAATATGCGAACTATTATTAGAGAGAGTAATAATGGAATAACTGAAATTTTGCAGCCTGAATGGCTGAAAAGTAAAGCTGTAAGAAAGTTACTGGATATTTCTGCGGGTTCAGTGCAGAATCTTAGAATCTCAAAGAAGGTGCGTTTTAAAAAAGTTCTGGGCTCATATTATTACAATAAGGAAGATCTTCTAAAACTTTTTTCTGATGAATAAAGTAAATGAAAAATTTGAAGTTAAAATAATGAACTATTTATCTATTTGTCTAGACGATCCAAAGCTCAATGTATGGCATCTTGCAATTTTAACAGCAATTCTAAATCTGGGATATAGGCAAGGGGAGAGGCGACGAGTCAAAGTCAACCGGAGAAGTATTATGATGCTTTCGCACATAAATACACTGCCTACTTATCACAAATACTTTAAAGAGCTTCAGAATTTTGGCTATATAAAATATATGCCTTCTTATCATCCAGGCAGTAGGAGCGAGGTTGAATTAATTAAAAAGAGGGTATCTCGAAATATGAGATAACCTCTTTTACGTTTTAATTATTGTCTCTATAATGATGAAATATTATATTTCTCTTTAATTATTTCTATTTCTTTCTCGAGTCTGCTCAGTGCAGTCAAATCTTCCATTGAAATTTCGGTTTTTTCAGGGTTTAGTTTTCTATTCAGCAGCGTCATTTCCCGGCCTATAGTAGCCTGCTCTGTAATAGCGTAAGATTCTGTCTGTTTGACTGATGAATGTCCCAGCATTTCCTTTACTACATTAATGGGGACGTTATTGTTCAATGTTACTGTGCTTCCAAATGTCCTGCGGGCCATGTGTGTGTTCAGAGTAAATGGGAAACCGCATAGAGATGCAATTTCTTTAAGGTATTCATTCATTTTCTGATTAGAAGAGACTGGCAGTACAGTTCCGCGCTTAAGACAGAGCGGATGGTCTTTGTATTTTTCAAGAATTTCGATCGCTTTTGGAAGAAGCGGAATTCTTGCCGTAGAATTGGTTTTCTGTCTTTCAGATAAAATCCACTGATTTCCGTCAACACCGTCTTTTATGTCAGCTCTTTGGAGCTGAAAAGCATCAATGTAAGCAAGTCCCGTGTAGCACTGGAAAACAAATATATCACGTACGGTGTTAAGCCGGTCAGTTGAAAATTGATGTTTCTCCAGCTGGGCTAATTCATTTGCGGATATAGGCTTCTTTACGATTTTAGTTTTCTTTCCTTTAAAACTCTTAAATGGATCTTTGATGATGATTTCTTTATCAATTGCCCGTATTACAATTTTCTTGAAGTTGGCAATGTATTTAAGTGTCGTATTATTTGCGCATTTCCTTACAGTGCGAAGATAGAACTCAAAGTCTTTTATGAATTCAAAATTTAAATCAGCAAATTCAAAATCAACAGCATTGTATTTTAATTTAATGAAAGCCGTTAGGTGATTTTTAGTGATATTGAATCTCTCCAGTGTGGCTTCTGTATATCCGTTTCCAATAAGGGCTTTCATTTCATCATTGTGTTTTTGAAATTCTTCCAGCACCTTGGCTTTGGGAGTTATTCTTCCCATGACATGGTCCATAATCTTTTGGGAAGTTATTGGTTTTCCGGTGTACATAATTTTGGCTTTGATTTCATGGATTTTCGCAGTGAGTGAATCCAGAAAAAAGTTCAGGGATTTTGCATCTTCTTTTGTGCCTGTTGCTCTTTCGGTTTTCTTGTTCCAGCGCTCAGTGTCCCACTGGCGTCTGGTGGATGCTTCTTTCGGGATTCCGTCAACGGTTATCCTGAAATAGACACTTCTAATGTTACTCTCATTGTGGCGGGGTGCTTTCAAAAAGAAAATCAACCCAAAGCTGTTCTCTAGCATAATTCAACTTTATTAGATTAGTAAATGTAGAATTATAACCTCATTTAAACAAGATGTAAACGTGCTTAACCCCTTTGATATCGGGACTTAAGATGAAATTTTGTGGCGCAACTTTGAACTTTGAAAATGCGCCACGAATGCGCCACAAAGTTTTTGTTCGATTTTATAAATATTGAAAAGCGGTATAAAAGAAAAAACCCTGCAAATCGTTGGATTTGCAGGGTTTACCGCTCTTTTTGGCCTTTTTTGAAAACTTTGAAAATCTTGTTTTTCCTCTGTTTTCGGTCCTTCGCGGAGAAAGAGGGATTCGAACCCCCGGACCTGTTACAGTCAACAGTTTTCAAGACTGCCGCATTCGACCGCTCTGCCATTTCTCCAGTATGTTGCCATCATTTACTGATTGCGAGTGCAAATATAAGACGCTTTTTCGGTTTTGGAAACTTTTTTAGAACTTTTTTTGATAGATTTTCAAGTGTCTAATTATCAGTATTTACGAAAGTGTAAATTTTTAAAAATTATTCTAAATCGTCTAAAATCGGCGTTGGTTTTTTGTTTTCATCTACGGCAACAAACGAAAAAGTTCCTGAAACTACCGTTTCGCGAAGCTCCGAATACATTTGTTCCATAAAAATATCTACATGAATTTTGCAGCTTGTTCTTCCAACACTATCCACTTTTGCAACTAATTCGATTAAAGTGCCGGCCGGAATTGCTTTTTTAAAATCAATTTGACCTGTAGAAATAGTCACCACCTTCTTTCGGCTGAATCGTGTCGCGCAGATAAAAGCAACTTCATCCATCAGATGAAGTGCTGTACCTCCAAATAAAGTATCGTAATGGTTGGTCGTACTAGGAAAAACAGCTTTAAAAATACGGGTTTCTGATTTTATGATTCTTTCTTCTATTGTCCCCATATTAATAGTTCACATATTCAGTAATCTCCAATCCGTAACCAATCATTCCAACGCGTTTGGTTTGCTGGGTATTAGAAACCAGTTTAATTTTTGAAATATCAAGATCATGTAAAATTTGGGCACCGATACCATAGTCTTTAGTGTCTATCACCACTTTAGGGGCTTTCATGGTTCCTGCTGCCTGTAAGGCTTTCAACTCAGAGATTCGGTTTAAAAGATTCACAGCAGTCATATCCTGATTGATAAAAATAACCGCACCTTTACCGTCTTCATTGATGATCTTAAACATATCATCCAATTGCTGATCGACATTATTGGTTAGAGTACCCAATAAGTCATTATTAACCTGAGAAGAATGGATTCGGGTTAAGATGGATTCGCCTAAATTCCACGTACCTTTGGTTAAGGCAATATGTATTTGTTTATTAGTGGTTTGTTCGTAAGCTCTTAATCTGAAAGTGCCAAAACGGGTTTCGATATCAAAATCTTCTTTTTTAACGATCAGACTGTCGTGTTGCATTCTGTAGGCGACTAAATCTTCAATAGAAACCAATTTCAGATTGAATTTTTTGGCAACTTCAACCAATTGTGGCAAACGTGCCATCGTTCCGTCTTCATTCAGGATTTCACAAATAACCCCAGCCGATTTAAAACCTGCAAGTCTTGCAAAATCTATAGCGGCCTCTGTATGGCCAGTTCTTCGTAATACACCACCTTGTTTGGCAACTAAAGGGAAAATATGTCCCGGGCGGGCTAATTCATGCGGTTTGGTATTCGGATCTACTAATGATAAAACCGTTTTTGCCCTGTCAGCGGCAGAAATTCCGGTTGTAACCCCGTTTCCTTTTAAATCAATAGATACGGTAAAAGCAGTTTCCATATGATCCGTATTGTTGGTCACCATCGGACGTAAATCAAGTTCCTTACAACGACTTTCAGTAAGAGGCGTACAAATTAAGCCACGACCATGGGTAGCCATAAAGTTGATCATTTCCGGAGTTGTTTTTTCGGCTGCAGCGAGGAAATCTCCTTCGTTTTCGCGATCCTCATCATCGACTACAATGATGACTTTACCTTGACGAATATCTTCTATAGCTTCTTCAATGGTATTGAGTTGTATTTTTGTTGACATAATTATTTTGGGTTTTGAGAAGGAAAAAACCTCTCGGAAATTTTCTGAAATAGTTGTTGAACAGGAGTTGTTATGGCATCAAAATTGACTAAGCCATTGTCGTTTGTAGCACGATAGGTCAATAAAATTGCTAGTGGAGATAATATAATCGAAGACATCCAGGCTCCCAGAAACGGAGTCATTCCGCCTTCTTGTGATAATCTTTTTCCAAAAGTATTGATGAAATGAAAAGTAATGAATATTAAAACCGCAAATACAATAGGTAAGCCAAGTCCTCCTTTTCTAATAATAGCCCCTAAGGGTGCACCGATAAAAAACATTAGAAAACAGGCAAACGCAATAACAAATTTTTCGTAAAGTGCAGATAGATGTTTATTGATGTCACGTTGTTTGTCTTTTAATTCCTTTTGAGTCGATTCTATAGAATAAATAGTGCTGGTCATATTACTGCTTGCCATATCTAAAATCGCCTTTTTTTGTTTAGTATCGTAAAGTGACAAAAGGTTGTTGGGTAATGACTTTTTTTTCTTTTTTTCTTTTATAACTGCAACAAATTTTGATAAGCCTACACGCTGGTTTATGTTTTCAGTAAAGGAAACAACTTCATTGTCTCTGTTTTTATTTAATGAATCCAATGTGTAACGCAATTCATTAACATTTAGCATACTGCTGGTGCTGTTGATGTTTTCGTTTTCAGTATCTGTTTTGTTTAATTCTGATAGGTCTATATTAATAATTTGCTTTTTAAAAGCTCCTTTTACAAAAGGTAATTTCGCCCTGTCTTCATATTTTTTTGGAGTAACATCCTGATAATAATAGCCGTCATTAAGCACTAATTTAAGGATACTGGATTTCTCGCTGCTTATTAATTCTCCATTCTTAGCTTTTATAACCGTTTTGTTTTCCCCCATATTTGAAGGTTTTTCATGAATGGTAACACCGGTTAAAATATTTCCGTTTTCTCCGGATTTTTTATTTACCTTAATATTATAGAAGCCAACATCGTTAAATTGCCCTTCTGCTATTGCCATTGCGGGTTTGGCCTGAGCGATGTTTTTTCTGAAATTAACAAATTTATATTCGGCAAAAGGGATTACATTGTTAGAAAACCAAAAGGCAACAATACTTAATAATAAGATAAAAATAATGAGAACTCTCATGGCTCTCTGAAGGGAAATACCTGAAGATTTCATGGCTGCAAACTCGTAATTTTCAGCCAAATTACCGAAAGTCATTATTGAAGCCAATAAAACCGATAAAGGCAAAACAAGCGGGATAATCCTTGGCATTGAGAAAAGCAGGAACTTTACAACTAAGATCAAATCCAAATCTTTACCGGCTAATTCAGAAATAAAAAGCCAGACCGTTTGAAGTATGAATATAAAAAAAAGGATTACAAATACCGTAGTAAATGTAATCAGGAATGTTTTTAGTAAGTATTTGTCTAAAATTTTCAACCTTGTAATTAATCTAATTTATTGATGTAGTATTTTGGGTATTTACTCGCCACAAAGGTAAATTGATTTTTTGATAAAGGCTGATTGGTTTTAAAAGAATTAACGGTTAAAGTGGTTTTTGTACCATTTTTTCCTGTTTCAATCAAATTATAGATGTGTTTGGTCTGCACATCAATCCCTAAAAGGATTTCTTTTCGCTGATCTTTTCCGCTAGTTGGTACTAATTTGATATATTGGATTTTTCTTCCTTTTACATTTTGAACAATATCCATGTTGTATTTATAACCTGAATTGAAAAAAGTAAGCATTTTTGAAGGGGTGATCGCATTATCATCCTTTTCGTTTACTTTAGAAATAGTAACTTCTTCGTCTTCAGGAACAATGGTGTATGTCTTTTGTCCGTCAAATATTTTAGTAACGCCCATGAAATTCAATACATATTGATTGCCTTTCATAATTACATTTCCTTTACTATCCTGATTAATGTTTTCTTTGGCGTTGTTTAAAGAGTATTTAAAATCAATAGAAATATTGTTGTAGCTTTTTATTTTTGCGGTTACCTGGTTCAATAAATCCTTGGCTTTTTTATCCTGAGCCTGAACAGAAGTAAAGCTTAAAAGCAATAAAATTGCTATTTGCAGACACTTTTTACTCATTTTCATGATAGAATTGTTTGTGATTTCCTGAATTTTCGTTTTCATGATGGGGTTAATTTTGTTCATTATTAAAAAATTGATCAAGAGCACTTAAATCTAGGATATTTACGTTTCGGGCTTTACTGCCTTCAAAAGGGCCAACAATTCCGGCTGCTTCCAATTGATCAATCAAACGACCAGCTCTGTTGTAGCCTAATTTTAATTTCCTTTGCAATAATGAAGCTGAACCTTGTTGTGCATTGACAATAATCTCTGCTGCCTCTCTAAATAAAGTATCTCTTTCAGAAATATCCATATCAAGATTGATGCCAGTTTCCTCTCCAACAAACTCCGGAAGCAAATAAGCTGTGGCATACGCTTTTTGTGAGCCAATAAAATCTGTGATTTTTTCGACTTCAGGAGTGTCAATGAAAGCACACTGAACACGGATAACGTCGTTTCCATTTGAGTATAATAAATCTCCACGACCAATTAGCTGATCGGCTCCTTGTGTGTCCAAAATTGTTCTGGAATCAATTTTAGAAGTTACCCTAAAGGCAATTCTCGCAGGGAAATTGGCTTTAATCAAACCGGTAATAACGTTTACCGAAGGTCTTTGTGTGGCAATAATTAAATGAATACCAATCGCACGAGCTAACTGAGCCAGACGGGCGATAGGAATTTCAACTTCTTTACCTGCAGTCATAATTAAATCGGCGAACTCGTCTACCACCAAAACAATGTAAGGTAAAAATCGGTGGCCGGCTTCCGGATTTAATTTTCGGGACTTGAATTTTTCGTTGTACTCCTTAATATTACGAACCATTGCATCTTTTAATAAAGAATAACGGTTGTCCATTTCGGTACAAAGCGAATTTAAGGTGTTGACAACTTTTGCATTATCAGTAATAATAGCATCTTCCGTATCCGGTAGTTTGGCCAAATAATGTCTTTCAATTTTATTGAAAAGTGTAAGTTCGACTTTTTTCGGATCGACCAGAACGAATTTTACTTCTGCCGGATGTTTTTTGTACAGAAGGGAAGTTAAAACCGCATTCAATCCAACAGATTTTCCTTGTCCAGTAGCACCTGCCATCAAAAGGTGGGGCATTTTGGCTAAATCCACAACAAAAGTTTCGTTTGAAATCGTTTTGCCCAGAGCAATTGGAAGTTCCATTTCGGCTTCCTGAAATTTAGCAGATCCAATAACACTTTTCATAGAAACCATAGTAGGAGTCTTATTTGGAACTTCAATACCAATAGTTCCTTTTCCGGGAATTGGTGCAATAATACGAATTCCTAATGCAGAAAGTGATAAGGCAATATCGTCTTCTAGACTCTTTATTTTAGAGATCCTGATTCCGGCTTCGGGTACAATTTCATATAAAGTTACCGATGGTCCAACGGTTGCTTTTATCTGTGCAATTTCTATTTTGTAGTTACGAAGTGTATCTACAATTTTATTTTTATTTTCTTCTAATTCTTCCTGGTTGATTGTAATTCCTCCGGTCGAGTATTCTTTTAATAACTCGATTGTCGGAAATTTATAATTTGATAAATCCAAAGTTGGGTCAAATAATCCGAAATCAGCAACTAATCTTGAAGCCAGGTTTTCCTCTATAATATCTTCTTCTTCGGCTTTTTCAATAACAAATTCTTCGTTGTGATGAACCGGTGATTCTGTTGCCGGATTTATATTCATTTCAACCGGCTTTAAAATTGGATTTAAATCAATTTCTGATGAATTTGTAATAGTCGGTTTTAAAGCCTCTTTGTTGATTTCAAACTTCGTATCGTCTTTCTTTAAATGTATATTGTCTAATTCCGGATCTTCTTCCTCAATAGCAAACTCTTCCAGATTATAGGCGCTTTCAGGTTCCTGATGCTGTTGCTGTTTTTTGATAGAATCCAGCTCAGATTTTAATTCATTTTTAGTGGAATCAAAATAGGACTGAATTTTTTCAGGAGATACTTTGATTTTAAAAATCAGATAGACAATTAATCCAAAAAGCAGTGTTAGTAAAGTTCCTGTTTTTCCGATGTAATCTTGAAGAAATAAATTGAGTTCGTATCCAATTGTTCCTCCTAATTCAGGTGCTGAAGTAGCAAAGAATCCAAACAATACAGAAACAATGATAATGGCAAATAAATCCCAAAACCATGTGCCTTTTAGTTTTTTGGTTGACATTTCCAAGGCCAAAAATAATCCGGTAAGGAAAAATAGACGTACAAAAATGAAGGAAGCAATACCGAAACCTTTGTATACAATTAAGTCGGCAAGATAAGCTCCGAATTTTCCGAGCCAATTTTGCACCACTTCAGTACGATCTTCCAGATGACTTACGGCACTTTGATCTGTTTGCCATTGTCCGTTGACATAAAAAGAAATAAATGCAACTAATAATGCGATAGAAAATAGTACCAAAAGGCAGCCTAAAACAAATTTTTGTTGTTTGGATAGCTTCCAGGATCTTTTAGTATCCGCTTTTGGTTCGTTTTTTTTGTCTGTAGTTTCTTTTTTGGTTGTTTTTGCCATTCTTGCGTATCCTATTTGACTATATAAATTTTGGTATATAAATAATCAAGCCTATTGCTATTGCTGTCATTGCGGCAAAAAATACTGCTCCTGCAGCAATATCTTTAATAAATCCGATTCGTTTGCTGTAATCAGGATGAATGAAATCGGCAATTTTTTCAACTGCGGTATTCAATCCTTCAACACTTAAAACCAAACCTATGGCTAATGTTTGACATAGCCATTCGGTTTGTGAAATATGAAAATAGAACCCGGCAATAGTCATTATGATTCCCAATGAAAATTGGACCATAATGCTATGTTCTGTTCTTATAAGTTTAACAGCTCCGTTAAAAGCATAGGTCATGCTTTTTAACCTGCCTGTTACAAAAGTATTGTCTTTTTGAAATTCCATTTACTGGTATTATAGTGCAGCTAAAGCCGCTTCGTAATTTGGTTCGTTTGCAATTTCAGCAACTTGTTCTGTGTGAAGAACTTTTCCGTCAGCATCCACTACAATGATTGCTCTTGAATGTAAACCTGCTAATGGTCCGTCAACAATTTCTAAACCGTTTGCTTTACCAAAATCTCCTGCCTGAAAATCTGACAAGTTAACTACATTTTCTAAACCTTCAGCTCC
Source organism: Flavobacterium salmonis (assembly GCF_903819435.1). Lineage (GTDB taxonomy): Bacteria > Bacteroidota > Bacteroidia > Flavobacteriales > Flavobacteriaceae > Flavobacterium > Flavobacterium chungangense. The sequence goes on from NZ_CAIJDP010000074.1 coordinate 32,738, forward strand.
ACAAAAACGTTTTTGTGCGAATGGTAAATCTCTTGAAATACACAAAACGTTTGTGTTTTCTAAACTGCTTGCACTTTCGTTGAATTTTCTAACAGAAGTTGCACAAGTTCCTGTATCGATACTTGGGAAGATATTTAAAACTAATTTTTTACCAGCAAAATTGCTTAAAGATGCAACTGATAGATCGTTTTGTACTAAACTGAAGTCAGCTAATTGTGAACCAACTGCCGGCAATTCGCCTGATGTATGAACCGGATTTCCTCCTAATGTGATAGATGCCATGATTTTTGTTTAAAATTAATGAGGTTCAAAAGTAAGGATTAATATTTTAATGTAAAAGTATTTGTTGTTGCTAGTAAGAACAATTAGGGGAGTCTTAAGACAATCAATTGTCTTTGAATTTATCATTACGAGCAGCGAAGCAATCTCATGCAGAGTAAATCCATTTTTGCGTCATGCGAGTGTGGTTGCGCGTTTTCTTGCAATGGCTATGCATGTGATTACTTTTGTGAATACTTAAAAGGTTTTATTAGCCGTTTATCGCGAGAGGGATGGGAGCAAGCTACCGAAGTAGCGCGGACAGCCCGACAGCATCCCGATAAGAGGGCAGGTATGCGTAAAGAAAGGCAGCCCTCTTGTAGGGATGCTGTCTCGCCCAAAGTATATTTTAAGATATAAAAAAAGCGTCTCCAAATAGAAACGCTTTCTCCGTCATGTTTTGCTTTTTCTTTGAAAAGGAGCTCGATTATTTATCAATAGAACCTAAAACGCGTTTCATGAACGTATTTAAAGCTTCTTTTTTGTCGGTTCCCTGAGCTACTAATTTTTGAACTTCAAGGGCACCATACATATTTGAAATCAATTCACCGATTACGTCTAATTCTTCGTCTTTAAGAGAAGAGATTTCCGTCATGGCTTCCAGAACTTCGATTGTTTCTATGATATAGTCCTGATCGTTTTCTTCGATAAATTGCGTTAAATGCTTGATTACGGGTAATTTCATTTTATTGATTGTTAGATTGTTGGATGATTGGATTTTTAGATAAAGATTCGAAAAATCTAACAGTCTAAAAATCTAAAATCTATTTAGGCAATTGCGTTTACAAGATCGATTAAAACTTCTTGTTTATTAGTCTGCGTTTCGCCAACTAATTGTCCGTTTACGAAAGTGGCGAAAGTAGGCAGGTTGCTTACGTTTGCTAATTTTCTTGATTCAGGAGCATTTTCTGCATCAACCAAAACAAAAGTGATAGCTTCATTTTCTGTTGCTAATTTTTTGAATTTTGGTTTCATAATACGGCAGTTTCCACACCATGATGCTGAATATTGCACTACTACTTTTTCGTTTTTAGCAACTAAATCTGCTAACGTATCTTCGTTTAAGTCGATTAACATAGTTTTTTGAAATTTCAATTTCAATTTCAATTTCAAAAATCAATTTTTTAAGGGATTGATATTTGAGTTTAAATTGAAATTATTGTTTGTTTTTGAAGAGAATTTTTGAATTTCAATGGCAAAGTCAGAATTGAATATTGAAATTGCCATTGAAATTGTTATTGCAAATTAGTTTGCGCTTAAGTATTCAGCAGTACTAACTCTGTCAGCAGACATTGCTTCTTTACCAGCTTCCCAGTTTGCAGGGCAAACTTCACCTTTAGTCTGGATGTGCGTGTAAGCGTCAACCATTCTTAAGTATTCGTTTACGTTACGTCCTAATGGCATATCGTTTACGCTTTCGTGGAAGATTTTTCCAGTTTCGTCAATTAGATAAGTAGCTCTGTAAGTTACGTTTGAACCTTCGATGATAACTGAATCAGTATCTTCGCTGTAGCTTGTAGATTCGATGTCAAGAATACCTAAAATGTTAGCTAAGTTACGGTTAGTATCTGCTAAGATTGGGTAAGTAACACCTTCGATTCCACCATTGTTTTTTGGAGTGTTTAACCACGCAAAGTGTACTTCGTTTGTGTCGCAAGAAGCTCCGATTACGATAGTATTTCTTTTTTCGAATTCTGGCAATGCAGCTTGAAAGGCGTGTAATTCAGTTGGACATACAAAAGTAAAATCTTTTGGATACCAGAATAATAGTACTTTTTTGTTGTTGTTTACTGCTTCTTCAAAGATGTTGATTTTTAAGTTATCACCCATTTCTGAGATAGCATCTACTGCAATACTCGGGAATTTTTTTCCTACTAAAGACATATTTTTCGTTTTAAAATTAAAATTTATTTCTGGTGCAAAAGTAGGGTATAAGTACAGTGTCTTACAATAAGATGTGATTATAAAAATTTATAAGTTGATAGTTTTTGGTTATATAAATGTTTAACTTATTGAATATCAATATTTACTGGTAAAATGCCATTAAAACTATTTTTTTCTAAAAATTGAATTCCAGCTGTTTTTTGAAACTCTTCAAAGTCCTGATACGCCTGAATTAACCCTGAAGCCTTTTTAAGATTCGGAATTAAGGGCAAAACATAGGGGTTTCCGAAGACATAAATGATACATTTTTTAGTTTGAAGCAAGCCTGAAAGTAAGCTGAAAACAGTATCATCTATTTCAAATTTATTTGCAGGTTTTGCTTTCGGAACAAATAATGAAATTAGAATAGTATCGAAATTTTGAAGTTTTTTTTCAATTTTTGAGATATCCGATGTTTCTAAATTTTCAAAAGCAAATTCCGGAGAAGGTAATTTTGTATTTAAGGTTTTAAAGAATGTGTTTTCAGTGTTTTTATATAAACTCAGTTTGGCTAATCTATTGTTTTTTTGTGCTTCAAACGCTAATTCTGAAATTCCGTTATCAATGATTTTGGTGATTGCGTTTTGTGCGATTTGGAGATTTAATTGTGAAGTATTTTCGAAATTCAATTCACCAGAAGCAAAAGTTTCATTCGAAAACAATCCTACTTTTTCTTTTGCTTTTCTAATTCTTTCATAGCTTTCAAAAATACGGTCCGGCGAAGCATTTTTGAAGATCGCTTCAATTCCTTCCGGAACATTTTCTGCGAAACATAAAATATCATTTCCAGCGTTGAAGGCTTCCCATTCTAATTGACCTTTGGTTTCATATAATTTAGAAACGCTGTGCATATTTAAAGCATCAGAAATTACTAAACCGTCATAACCTAATTTCTCACGCAAAAGATCCTGAATAATCGGTTTTGATAAAGTTCCCGAAGTATCTTTTCCATCATTTAAACTAGGAACAGCCAAATGTCCAATCATGATGGAGTCGACATTGTTTTCGATTCCTTTTATGAAAGGATATAATTCGTTTTCCAGTAATTCTTCAAGAGTTTCTTTTAAAACTGGTAATCCCAAGTGTGAATCCACGTTAGTATTTCCGTGCCCGGGAAAGTGTTTTAGACAGCCTAAAATACCAACTTCAGACATCCCTTTTAAATATTCAACAGCAAAATTGGCTACTTTTTCTTTGTTTTCACCAAAAGAACGATACCCAATAACAGGATTGTTCGGATTGTTATTGATGTCTGCCAAAGGAGATAAATTATAATGTATTCCGGCAGCTTTTAAATCCAATCCGATTTGTTTTCCAACTTCGTAAACCAGATTCGATTTATTTTCAGGCAAAGCGCCAAGCGTAATCGCATACGGATATTGCGGTGTTTTTTCAATACGCATAGCCAAACCCCATTCGGCATCGATGCTTATTAACAGCGGAGTTGAAGCTGCTTTTTGGTAACGAACTATTAATGCTTTGATTTTTTCGTAGCTGTCATCGTTGAAAACAATTTTCTGTTTGCTTTCGTAATTCGTTGCAGCGCTTGCACGACTGTGGAAAAAGGTCAGTCCGCCAATATTATAGTCTCTTATAAGGTGTTCTGTTTCCTGAATATTTTTTTCGGTATCGTTGATAAAAACGGCTGGAAAGAAAAATTGTCCTATTCTTTGTCGTAATGCTTCGGCTGTCATTTTCATTATTATAAAGTCTTTTTCATGCAGACACTATTATCCATTTTGTCGTAAGGCGGATAATTGGGTATTATGGTATAATTTAATTTTTGATATAAGTTGATGGCTTCGGGCTGGTTTTTTCCGGTTTCGAGAATGGTATAGGTATAACCGACTTCTTTTGCCCAAATTTCCAATGCTGCCAAAATAGCAGATGCAATCCCTTTTTTTCTGTGATCAGGATGAACGTACATTCTTTTGATTTCGGTCTTGTCACTTTCTTTTTCGCGGAAAGCGCCACAGCCAAGCGGAATTCCGTCCTCATAATACACGATTGTGTGTTTTATTTTATCGGTTTTATTATACTGATTATAAAAAGCATGATCTTCGCCATCTCTAATTGCTAAATCCTGATCTAATAAAGCAACCAGATTTATAAAATCGATATCGTCTGAGTTGGTTCGTTTTAATCTATTCATGATATGCTTTTGATTTTATTATCAAACTGATAGATACAATTTTATTTTACTCGTACATTTCAGGTTTTACAATATATTCGGTTACGTATTCTCCATTTTTGTCTGAATAGTAATAATTTAAGGTAACTTTATTGTCTCTAAACAACTTCATCCCCGGATTTGTTTTTACGTTTTGTAAAATTCCCGGGAAAATATATTTTTTTAAGGTATCTATTTTCACATCAGCTTTTTCGATTCCAACTAAAACATAATTATACTGAATTGTTTTGTTTGGTAAAGCAACCACATTTTTCAATGTAGTATATTCATCAATATTCACCGGACAAGTTTTATTAAACTCATTAGCAAATTCAGCAAGTTGCTTGTCAATTGATGGTTTAAATAAAGATTGTTTAACAAAAAACATTATAGCAAATCCGATTATAAATCCGATGAAAGTTTTAATGTCAAATTTTCTTTTTGTTTTTTTTGCTTTTAAATCTTCAACTTCAGGTTTTAAATTATCGTTATCTGTTATCGGTAACTGGAAACCACAAACTGAGCAATATTTTGAATTTATGTCGTTTTCTGCTTGACAATTTGAACATTTTTTCTTCATAACTTTTATTTCAACTTTGCTTTCTTCTGTTTATCCAATTGCTTTTTGGTTTCAATTGCTTTTTCGAGTCGGTTTTTGAAGCGAAAGAGTTTTGGTAGCCCTTCCAAGCGGTCTTCGATCGTGATTTCTTCGTACACAATAATTGCTTTTTCTAAAACCCGAATTTCATTGTCCAGATCGAGTTGGTTTTTGTAAATTGTAGCCAATCGATCATAAGGATGATTTCCTTTAAAACCTTCGGTAACATTTTCTTCATAAAGCTCAATTGCTTTGTCAAGATTTCCGGATTTTTCGAACTCACTTCCTTTCAGATTGCGTTCGGCCTGCAAATTTTCATTGATTTCCATAGGTAAAAGTTTGATTTGGGGTTAAACTTCTTCTGATTTTTTTCCGAAATCTTTCGGGAAAATTAAAAAACGTGATAAAATAAGACCTGGTATTGTTGCTATCAAAACCCAGATAAAGAAATTTTGATAACCTAAATATTGTTGAATATAGCCGCTTAACATTCCCGGCAGCATCATTCCCATAGCCATAAAACCGGTTGCCAGTGCATAATGTGCTGTTTTTGATTCTCCTTCAGCCACATGAATCAGGTACATCATAAATCCTGTAAACCCAAAACCATATCCAAACTGTTCTAAAATTACAACAAGGCAAGTGTAGAGATTAAGGTTGGAATTTATTTCGAAAAAATATAAGTTTATGTGAAGGTGAAAAAGTTCTTCAGGTTGAAAATGAGCTAATCCAATAAATCCAAGGATAGGCAGGTGCATTGCCAGAAACATAGGAAACATCCATTTGGTAAGGCCATGTTTAGAAATTGCAATGCCACCTAAAATGCCACCAATCGTTAAGGCCAGAATTCCTAAAGTTCCATAAATAATACCTACAGCCTCAGTGTCCAGAGCCATACCGCCCAATTCTTTCTTGTCTAACAAGAATGGACTTAACATTTTTAGTAATTGCGATTCACCTAATCTGAAAACCAGAATAAATGCCAATACCAATCCGATTTGTTTTTTCTTAAAAAAAGTCACAAATACAGTACCGAAGCTTAAATGGTGGTCTTTATTATTTTCAACAACATTTATTTCGGTTTTTGGTGTAAAAACGAAATTATAAAGTGTAATAAATGTCATTAACAAACCTACTGCAATCATGGTGTATGACCAAGCTTTGGTATTATCACCATATTTATGCTCCAGATAACCTGCAAACAAAACGATTAAACCATTTCCTGAAAGCATTGCAAGCCTGTAAAAAGTACTTCTGATGCCGAGGAAAAAAGATTGCTGTTCTTTTCGCAATGCCAATAAATAAAAACCATCGCTGGCAATATCATTCGAAGCCGAAGCAAAAGCTGCAACCCAAAATATCGCCAAAGTCATGATGAAAAATCCACTAGTCGGAATTGTAAAACCGACAAGCAAAAACGCGATTGAAATCAGCAGTTGCATCGATAAAAACCATTTTCTTTTGGTTCCGTTCAATTCAATAAAAGGACTCCAAAGCGGTTTTATAACCCATGGCAAATACAATAAACTGGTATAAACACCAATATCTTCATTTGAAATTCCTAAATTTTTGTACATTATTACCGAAACCGAAATGATGACGGCATAAGGAAGTCCAGATGCAAAATTAAGAAGCGGAATCCAAAACCAAGGTGTGTTATCTGTTTTCATCAGGTTGTGCAGGGGAATAGATTTTAAATGTCTTTTTTAAGTCGATAATAGTTGGTGTACTTTCGTTTGCAAAATAGTCAATAAATGTCACAGCACAAGCTTTATACTGATTCATTTTTTCGGCTGGAACCGAAAATGAAATTGTTCCTGTGTTTTGGCATACCACTACCTTATCAACGATTTGTCTGGCATCATTAATGTCTATTTTCGAAATATGTTCTGCTCCGTACACCACCATGTATCTCACTTTTGTATTATAAGGATATTTGACATTGAACGAATAACGCAGGCTGTCTTTTCCGTACTCATTTACAATTGGTGTATCAATAATAACACGTTTTAAATTTGGAACTGCCGATGGAAGAGCCGGATACTGGTATTGGTTTTCTTCTAAATGGCGAACAATATCAAAGTTTTTATCCATGAACCATTTCGCACTGAAATAAGCACTTCCGCTTACGTTTTTGAAACTTCTCAAATAATCAATCTGATTCGGGATTTCTGACATGAAATTCCAGCTTTTATCACTGTCACCTCTAATCTTATAGGATGCGTGACCAATGTAAATAGCCGTATTGTTTGAATTCTCAGACCACCATTTTACTAGTTTCGAGTAATTGGCAACGCGATTATTCATACTCCAATATAATTGTGGAAGGATGTAATCAATCCATTTCTGATCCATCCATAAAACCGGATCGGCATATAAATCGTCATAATTTGAAGTTGATTGTGTCTCGGAACCTTTTGGGTCTACCGATTTATTTCGCCAAACCCCAAACGGACTAATTCCAAACTGAACCCAAGGTTTACTTGCTTTTATAGTCGTAGAAATCGTGTGCACAAAATTGCTCACATTGGCGCGACGCCAATCCGCAAGGGATAAACCATTTCCGTATTTTTTGTATGATGCGTTGTCGTTAAAAACTTTACCGGGAACGGCATACGGATAAAAATAATCATCAAAGTGAATCGCATCGATATCGTATTTATCCACCACTTCTTTCACCACTTTTGTCAAATGTGACTGAACTTCAGGCAAAGCCGGATCGTAATATAATTTTCCTCCGTATTCAATCATCCATTCCGGATGTTTGAAAATATCGTGAGTTGGGCTTAATTGCTGTTTGTTTAAATCGAAAGTAGCGCGGTATGGGTTCATCCAGGCATGAAATTCAAAACCTCTTTCGTGTGCTTCCTCAATCATCCAGGCCAAAGCATCGTAATACGGGTTGGGAGCCTGACCTTCTTTTCCGGTTAAAAAACGCGACCACGGAGCCAGTTCCGTTGGGTAAAAAGCATCACCAACACTTCTAATCTGAACGATTACGGCATTGTAATTCAGTTTTTTATACGCTTCTAAAATCTCGATATAGTCTGCTTTTTCTTTTTCAACGCCGTCAATTGCTGTTTTTGGCCAGTCAATATTTACGACAGTTGCAATCCAGACACCTCTAAATTCATTTTTAGGATGTTTGGTTTTTTCCTGCGAATTGACGTTCCATCCAAAGAAAAGTAAATATATGATAGAGAATATTAGGTGCTGATTTTTATGCATTTCAATCTTTTTTTAACAGAAATCAAAAATAGTTTTTTTAACGGACTATCGTAAATAATTCAGAAATTATAATTTAAACGCTATTTATTTGGTTTTCATGTAATTGTTTTCGCTTTTTGTAAGATTAGTTTTGTGCCTGAACTTGATTATAAATTTTTGAAGCAGAAAGATTAGGTATTTTCAGCAAGCATCGTCCCGCTTTCCGTTGCAATCTTTTGTGCCGAACCCCGGCACAAAAGGATTTCCACTTCAATCGGGGCTAGAGAGAAACATTTTACTTTTTAAGAACATTCCAAAAATACTAACCCAAGGTTTAGTATTAATCCGGAAAAGAAATTTTACCCATTGTTACAGAAGGAATTCCCTTGTTGGTGCCAAAATTATAATTTCCGCCGGCAACCGTTTCATTGGCTAATACAGCAAATAAAACCGCTTCTTTGGCATCGCTTAAAATGCCCAGATCATCGCTTTTTTGAAATTCGCAAGGCAATAATTCTTTTAACCATTTCACCAGTAACGGATTGTTTGTGCCGCCTCCCGACATATATACTTTGAATTTTAAAATTGATGTTCCGGTGTTTTTTACCACAAACTGAATCGCTTCGGCAATGGTTTCTGCGCTTAGGCGTGTTAAAGTTGCCAGCAAATCTGGTGCCGAAATGTTTTCGAGTTTGGTTTTTGAAAGGGCAGAATCGACAAAACTTTTATTGAATAGTTCCTGCCCAATGGTTTTTGGAAAACTCTTCGTGAAGAAAGCATTATTTTTTAGTTCGGATAAAAGAGTTTGATTTACGGTTCCGCTTTGGGCAATTTCGGCCTCTTTATCGTAGCTTTTTTCAGGGAAAAACTGTTTGGTGAAAATGTCTATTAGGGTATTGGCCGTTCCGGTATCGGTTACAAAAACTTCCTCGGCGTTAAGGGAAGCAGGCAAATAGGTGAAATTCGCGATTCCGCCCATGTTGAGCATGATTCGGTTTTCGCTTTTTTTGCTGAACAACAAATAATCACCATAAACCGCCAAAGGAGCACCTTCGCCACCCGCTGCAACATGCTTTTGCCTGAAATCGGAGAGTGTGATAATTCCGGTTTTTACCGCAATATGATCGCCGTCGCCAATTTGTAAAGTCGCGTTTGGGAATTTTTCCTGCTGATGCAAAAACTTTGGCGCATGCAAAACCGTTTGTCCGTGTGAAGCAATCAAATCGACTTCGTTTGCCGGAATATTCCATTTTTGAAGGCAATTGTTGACCATTCCGGCGTGCAAAAGACCAATCCATTCGTTCAGTAAAGCCAAATGCTGAAAATCGATTGTTTTTTTAGCAAAAACTTTACGGATTTCGGTTTTAATATCTTCTGAGTAAGGGATAGTTTCAAATTCGAGAATGGTAACATTTGTATTTTCGCCTGCTCCCGAAATTTCACACAAAGCAATATCAAGCCCGTCAAGCGAAGTTCCGGACATCAATCCCAATATTTTTCGGGTTTCTTTTTGGGCAATATTATAGAGAGCGGTTATGTTTTTGTTCATTTGAAATGAGTTTTAAAATCAGCGGTGTATCGGTAACGCTAAAATCAGATTATTTTGGATATAAAGTTATCCTTTTTAGTCAATTTTTGGTTGAAATATCAAATTTTAAACATTCAAATTGGTGTTGGAAATCTGAAAAAATAATGAGCAAAACTTATTTCCTTTTCTATTATATTTGCTCATAATCAATTTAAAAAATAAACCATGATTGTTATTTTAGGACTTATTATTTTTCTTCTTATTGTTGGAATTGCTATCTATAATTCGCTTATCGCAAAAAGAAATCAGGCAAGCAATGCTTTCTCAGCTATTGATGTTATGCTGAAAAAACGTTTTGACCTGATTCCAAATCTTGTTGAAGTAATAAAACAATACGCCAATTACGAACAAGGTACTTTAACCAAAATAGCTGAGCTTCGCGCCAAATCAACTTCTGGAACTTTAAAAGACAGCGAAAAAGCGAGTTTAGATACCGAATTAAGCAGTGCTGTAAAAGGCTTGATGGTAACGGTCGAAAATTACCCGGATTTAAAAGCTAATACGAATTTCTTAAATCTGCAAACTACCTGGACAGAAAGCGAAGAACAAATTGCCGCTGCAAGAAGAACTTATAACGCTATAGTAACTGATTACAATAATACAATTATGATGTTTCCGGGCAATATATTTGCAGGAATACTGGGTTTTACCAAAACAGATGTACTGGCAACACCTGAAGAGGAACGTAAAAATATTAGTGCAAAAGAGCTTTTTAATAATTAATGGACTCAGAAATTAATCACAGTGCAGGCTTTCAGGAAGCTCTGAATACATTAGAAATTGACCGAAAAATAATATCCAAAAACCGTAAATTATCCAATATCATAACTGGTTTTGCCTTTATAACCGTAGTGATATGGCTGATAATTAAATTTCATATTTTAGTATTTTTAGGTTTTTTTTTCGTTTACGGAATTATTCGTTCTGTCATACGCATTAAAATAGAAAATGATACACAAAGATACAAGGTTGACTATAAAACGAATGTTGTAATACCTGCACTAAAAAATCTCAAAGAAAGTTTAGCTTTCACGCCTCAAAGTGGAATTTCAGATGATGAATTTATAAGTTCTGAACTTTTTATCACCAAACCGGATCGTTATAACACCCAGGACTTAATAACCGGAACTGCTGATAAAACTTCTTTTTATTTTGCAGAAGTTCATGCCGAGTTTAAAATAGAAAGCGAAAACAAAAAACGCACAAAATGGTTTGACATTTTTAAGGGGATTATTTTTATTGCTGATTTCAATAAGAACTTTAGCACTTCGACAGTTGTACGCCCAAAAAGTCCTAAAGATGAAATTAATTCATGGTTTTCCAAAAACATTTTTAGTTTTGGGGATAGTGATAAAGTGCAATTAGAGAATACAGAATTTGACAGCAAATTTGTAACATATTCCAAAAACCAAATTGAAGCAAGATATATTCTGACACCTGCCATGATGGAGAGAATCGTAGCTTTAAACAGTAAATGTGACAAGACAATTTCAATTTCGTTCATACATTCTAAAATGTATATTGCCTTTCCGTTGTCTCACAATTACTTTGAAGCACCTATTCATAAAACACTTTTAGCTCCTGATTTGCTTACTGATGATCTTTCAATTGTTCAGTTTATGCAGGATATTGTTCATGAACTGGATTTGAATACGAGGATTTGGGGGAAGGAGTAGAACATTTTTGAAAGTGATATTTTTAAAAACCGTTTAATAGATTTGAATTTATTAAGGGGTTTTCACAACTCTGTTACTCGACTGCATCAGAGTACCAGAATATGGATATTCGAATTAAATGAAATATATACAAAATGAAAATATTTTTGTAATAATTGGCGGAATTATATTTTGCATTTTCTTAATTTGTTGGATTAGAAAGGCAGATATAAAAGAATCTAAAAAGTTAGAACAAGAAGATTTAGAAATGAATTCAATTACTAAAATGCGTAGTTGGAGAGTTTACATTATTGCAGGAATTGGAATTATTATTATGATGTTTGAAGTTTTGAAACGGCTATATCAAATGATATTTACCTTATGATTGAAAAAATCCTGAAAGACTACATTAAGTTTATAAGAAGCTTTGAAGCTTTATTAAAAGATAAATACCAGCAAGACATAAATCCGTGTTTGTTTTCTCATACTTTTTTTAAAAGAATAGACTCAATTGACGGAATTGAATATCATTTTCACGGAAGTGGATGCACTGCCAAAAAAGATGGTGTTATTTACGAGTACGATATTATAATAAACCAAATTAAATTTTCACAATGGAAATTCTCAGAGTTTATTAGAACACATCCCGAATATCAAAATTTAAATTATAGTCCTGATTTTGTTGAATATGAATTGTATCAGCTTATTGAGAAAGGAATTTTAGAGTGGGATATTATAGAAGGTATTCCTTTTGGATGTGTTTTTAAATTTTATCGGGTTGTTGAAGAATCTTTTTTTGATTAAATCAATCCCAACTAGCCCTCGTTTATCAACAAGTAGGTGCTCGATTGTATCGAGTACCTACTTAAATTATGAAAACAAATCGTAGCGTTTGCAACGCAGATAACTAAATCAAACTAACTTATAAAACCGTTGTATTTATTTTAAAAATCCGCGATATCGTTGCGTAAAAATATTAGATACATATCTTTTCTTGTCAATGATTTTTTTTATCAAATACTTCTCATGAAACCAACAGCCCTAGCCCAGATGGAAGCGGCATCCTTTTTCCGCCGGGGTTCGGCGGAAAAGATATAGCGGACAGCTGGAAATAGCTCCTGAAAATCCTTAAAATAAATAGGTTTCATTAGTGCGAAAATCCAAACGAAATACTAAGGATAATGATGCCGATTACGATGGTGGTGATGGCCACATAGAGGTAGTCTTTTTCGAGTAGAAAGGAAAATAACGACAGCAATACCCGAAATACGGGCGTGAGGAACAAAAGTATGATTCCGGAGAAGATGATCGAGTCACCTTTGCCCTGAATCAGTCCCTGGTAAATGGAGGCGATTACTTCGAAAATGTTTTTGTCTTTTTCTATAAATACCGAGTAGTCTTCGATTTCCTGACCGTGGTGCAACAGATAAACGATGCCTCCAATGGCGGCTACAGACAATGCTGTCCAAACGCCGTAGCGCAATAAATTGCCTATAATGTTCTGAAAATCTTTTTCCTGAGATATATTGGGTGTCATGTTTTTAGATTTTTCCGTTAATGCCATTGTAAATCATGTTTATTGCCAGTACAAAAATGAGACAGGCGAAGAAAATGCGGAGTTTCTTAGGGTTGGTTCTCACCAGAATTTTGGCTCCTGCCATTGCTCCAAACAGCACCCCGATTACGACCGGCATACAAATTCCGGGTTCGATATAACCTTTCTGAATGTAAATTACAGAACTCGCCATTGCGGTAACGCCCATCATAAAATTGCTGGTGGTGGTAGAAACCTTAAACGGAATTCGCATGATATTGTCCATAGCAATTACTTTGAAAGCCCCGGAACCGATCCCTAATAATCCGGACATCATTCCGGCGATGCCCATCATGCTGAAGCCACCAATTACATTTTTTGTTCCGTATGCTACAACTTCTCCGTCATGAGTAGGATAAGTTCAGTTCAGATGCAGTTTTTTGGCTAGCGGACTGGATTCTAAAACGATATGCTCTTCTTTTTTTCGGAGTGAATTAACAGCCGAGAAAATAAGTGTGAGTCCGAATAAAACGGCGATAAAAGAGGTTGGTGCTATCGTTGAAAGCAATGCTCCGCCAACAGCTCCAATTGTAGTGGCAATTTCGAGGAATATCCCGAGACGCATATTGGTAATTCCTTCTTTTACATAAGCTGCCGCAGAACCTGATGACGTTGCTATAACTGATACCAAAGCCGCACCAATGGCATAATGGATATCGACTCCGAGGATGATTGTGAGAAGTGGTATGATGATGATTCCGCCGCCTAATCCGGATAAGGAGCCTACAAAACCGGCTAAAAAAGCCCCTAAAAGCATAATCAGGGTGAATGTTAATACTGTCATTGTTGTATGTTTTTTGCTAATTTACAAATACATACTGTTTTTGGCATCATTAAGTTTTATTGTGAAAGGATAAAATGGTTTTGTAGTGATTAAAGTGTTTGATTATCAGTAGTATTATGGAACGCTTAAAAATGCCTTAAAAAAAATCAGCGTGATAAAATAGTTGTTTAACAAGGGCTTCGACGGAGTTTATCCTGAGCGAAGGCGAATGGGCTCAGCCTGACATCTGTTTTCAATTCACAAATTATTTCTCTCAAATTAATAAATGCAAAAAATACACTTCCCGAAAAGGCTTGTAGCCAAAATACTGTAGAAGTTCGCAGTATTATGGCATAAACATTGAAAACTCAGTGCCTAATTTTCTTAATTTAGAATAAAAACAAAGGAAATAAGAGTATTTTTGTACCCGAAAAACACATCCGTTTTAGGTTATAAATTCAAATCAGAATGTCAATAATTAAGGAGTTAGAACAACTGTCTGCATCATTAGAAGGAACACTTTTATACGATGATCTTCATAAAACGCTTTATTCAACCGATGCTTCGGTGTACCGAATTAAACCGAATGCCGTAGCTATACCAAAAACAACTGCGGATATTGCCAAACTGATAAAGTTTGCAGCAGATCATAGCATTTCGGTTACACCAAGAACTGCGGGAACCTCACTGGCAGGACAGGCAGTAGGAGACGGATTGGTAATTGATGTTTCGAAGCATTTTACTAAAATTATTTCGTTTGATGCCGAAAAGAAAACCGTTACCGTTCAGCCCGGTGTTATTCGCGATGAGCTGAATTTATTCTTAAAATCTCACGGTGTATTTTTCGCTCCAATCACATCAACCTCAAACCGCGCCATGATTGGCGGAATGGTGGGAAATAATTCTTCGGGTACCACTTCTATTCGATACGGTGTAACGCGTGATAAAATTGCTGAAGTTAAAGCAATTTTGAGCGACGGCTCTGAAGTGGTTTTTAAAGACCTGACTTCGGCTGAATTTATCGAAAAGACCAAAGGTGATACTTTAGAAAATAAAATATACAAAACGATTTACGACGAACTTTCGATTAAAGAAGCGCAGGAAGAAATTGTAAAAGAGTTTCCAAAACCTGAAATTCACAGGAGAAACACCGGTTATGCGGTTGATATTCTGCTAAAATCGGAATTGTTTGGCGGAACAGAACCAACAATCAACCTTGGAAAACTGCTTTGCGGAAGCGAAGGAACTTTGGCTTTTACGACCGAAGTGACCCTAAAAGTGGACGATCTGCCACCTGCACACAGTATTATGGTGGTAGGACATTATCATACGATTCAGGAATCTTTAGAGTCGGTTGTGGTCGCAATGAAACATCATTTGTACACTTGCGAAATGATTGACGATACTATTTTGGATTGTACCAAAACGAATCGGGAACACGTAAAAAACCGTTTCTTTTTACAAGGCGAACCCAAAGCGATTATGATGTTTGAAGTCGCGGGTCATACTTTGGAAGAAGCCGAAAAGCAAGCCGATGCTTTAATTGCCGATCTAGAAAAAAACAATTTTGGTTATGCCAATGTAAAGATTTACGGAGCTGATATTGACAAAGCCAACGAACTGAGAAAAGCCGGACTTGGTCTTTTAGGAAGTATAGTAGGTGACAATAAAGCGGCGGATTCAATTGAGGATACAGCGGTTGAATTGAGCGATTTACCAGCCTATATTGCAGAGTTTTCGGCGATGATGTTAAGCCACGGACAGGAAGCGATTTATTATGCACATGCCGGTGCGGGAGAATTGCACTTGCGTCCTGTTTTGAATTTGAAGAAGACCGAAGATTTAAAATTATTCAGAACCATTGCAACGGAAGTAGCACATTTGGTAAAAAAATACAGAGGTTCATTAAGTGGTGAACATGGCGACGGAATTGTACGCGGGGAATTTATTCCGTTTATGATTGGCGAAAAGAATTACGAATTGCTGAAAAGAATCAAACTGGCATTCGATCCGAATTCGGTTTTGAATATCGGGAAGATTGTAAATGCACTCAAAATGGACGAAAATCATCGCGTAGTTTCAGGCAGAATTGAACCTGATATTAAAACATTTCAGGATTTCTCAGATAGTTTGGGAATTTTGCGTGCTGCCGAAAAATGCAACGGCTCGGGCGATTGCAGAAAATTACCATCGGCAGGGGGAGCTATGTGTCCGAGTTATCGTGCGACCAAAAATGAAAAGGAAACTACGCGTGCGAGAGCTAATGCACTACGTGAATATTTGACGTATTCTGAAAAAGAAAATAAATTTGACCAGAAAGAATTATACGAAGTTTTTGAGTTGTGTGTAAGCTGTAAAGCCTGTGCCAGCGAATGTCCGAGTAATGTGGACGTAGCAACTTTAAAAGCCGAATTTTTATACCAATACCAAAAAGCAAACGGATTCTCAACCCGAAATAAGATTTTTGCCAACAATGCCAAACTGAACAAAATGGGAAGCAAATTCCCGGCAATTACCAATTTTATTTCGAATCAGTCATTGGTAAAAAAAACAATGGGAATTGCACCGGAAAGACAAGTGCCGTTATTGGCAAAAAAGACTTTTAGGAAATGGTTCGCCAATAATAAACCAATAAAAACTGATTTCCCGAATGGGAGGTTGTATTTATTTGTAGATGAATTCACGAATTATTACGACGTAAATATCGGAATCGATGCTTTCGAATTATTGACAAAATTAGGTTATCAGGTTTTAGTTATCGATCATGAAGAAAGCGGAAGAACATATCTTTCGAAAGGATTTTTGGAAGAAGCTAAGAAAATTGCCAATCACAACGTGAATGTCTTTAAAGATTTGGTTTTAGGAAATGCACCTTTGGTCGGAATTGAACCTTCGGCGATTTTGACTTTTAGGGATGAATATTTACGTTTGGCAGATGATAAGGATGCTGCAGAAAAATTATCCCGAAATGCTTTTACAATTGAAGAATTCTTCAAAAAAGAAATCATCGACGGAAAAATCACTCCTGATTCTTTTTCGGAAGAAACTAAAGAAATCAAAATTCACGGACATTGCCACCAGAAATCATTGAGTTCTGTTGAAGCAACTTTTGCGATGCTGAATTTGCCTAAAAATAACACGGTCACCATTTACAATTCAGGCTGTTGCGGAATGGCGGGATCTTTTGGTTATGAAAAAGAACATTATCAGGTGAGTATGCAGATGGGTGAAGATACTTTATTTCCAAAAGTTCGTAATACAGCCGAAAATGTAAAAATTGCAGCAGCAGGAACGAGTTGTCGTCATCAGATTTATGATGGAACGAGTCGTGAAGCTCAGCATCCGGTAAGTATTTTGCGTAGTTGTTTGAAATAAAAACGGTTTTGAATTATTTAATTAAACCATTATAATGAAGTTTTATTTATACATAATTTTATTTTTTACTTTTTCCCTAAATGGACAAAATAAACTGGATTGTTCTAAATGTTCATCTGAAATTATCGATGAAAATAAATTAAAAAAGGAAGATCTTTTTTCCTTAAAATTATTGAAGAACGAAATTTATGCAAGAAAAGGATATGTATTTTCCAATCCGGAATATTCAGATGTTTTTAAGAAATTCAATTGGTACAATCCAATAAATGACAATAAAAGTATTGTTTACTCAGACATTGAACTAAAGAATATTGCAATTTTAAACCGAAGAATTAATGAAATTTCAGAATTTCTTGAAAAGGAAAAAAATAGTAAATACAAGGCATTTTCGCCTGAAAAAATAAATCAAATTTTTACGAAAGAAAAAAGAAAAGAACTAGGGATTAATTTTAGTATTTGGAAAGTTTACAATTACAAGGACAAAACTGGCGAGTATTATTTGGTGCTGACAGAAGATAAATTTAAGGAGCCTGTTGATGGTAATAATTTTAACAATGCAGTCAGGGCATTAAATTTTAAAATTGAAAATGAGCACTGGACAAAAACTTTCGAAACGAATGATTTTAAAGAAAGTCATGAGCAGAGTATTTGGTTTTGGTCGAGATATATTTATGTTGAAGATTTTGATCATGACGGAATTATTGATCCGATTATAATTTATGGTACTAGCGGACTTAATTTATACGATGATGGGAGAATTAAAATTCTATTGTATTATAAAGGTAAAAAGATAGGTATCCGGATTCAAAATGGAGTTCTTGATGACGAAAGAAATTTTAATGTAGATGCTGACTTTTATAATCTCCCAAAGATAATACAGGAAAAAATTGTAGCGCAAATGTATTTAATGGTCGAAAACAACCACTCTATTTTACCTTACGGATGGCAAAAAAAGATGGCAAAAAAAATGACTTTCATCGCTGAACAGTAATTTAGAAAATCAATTTACATATAATCTAGTATTTGAGTATTAATAAATCTGCATTATCTGCAAGAGAAAATTTATAGTTCCAGATAAAAATCTATGGTTATCTCTTTAAACAGTAGCAAAAAATCACTTCAAGCTTACTTTTTTCCCTGTTTCAGCGGCTTTATAGATGGCATTGATGACTTTTATGTCTTTTAGGCCTTCTTCACCAGTGATGTGATTGGGGAGTTTTTTATTTTCTAAAATGAACTTACAAATTTCATCCATTTGAGTCTGCTGCTGGTTTATCACGGGGAATTTCAATTCTTTTTCAGATGTTTTTCCTTTAAAAGGGCCATAACTCAAAGCGGGACTCAACTCGAATGAACCTTCATCTGCTGATGCATACAATCTGTCAATATTGTAATTAACAGAAGTATTACAATTTGCAACAGCCCCGCTTGGAAACTCCATTTGCCATGAAATACTTTCTTCTGTTTCAGAAAAAATTTGTTTGTTATATACCGTGCCAAATTGTGCCGTTACGGCAATTGGTTCTTCGCCCAAAATATAACGGCTGGCTTGAATACAATAAACCCCTAAATCCATTAAAGGCCCGCCACCGGATAATTTTTTATTAAGCCTCCATTCATTTCGGTCACTGAAATTCACAGTGCTTTTTGTATCAAGCGGATCATGTATTTTATAACCAAGGGAAGCTTCTATAAAACGTACTTGTCCAAAAACTTTTTCCTGCCCCATTCGTTTAATTTCTAAGTGAGTTGGTTCGTAATGCAAACGATAACCAATCGCTAATTGAACATTATTTTCATTACAGGTTTTGATCATCTCTTCACAATCTTTGACAGAAATTGCCATAGGTTTTTCTGTAATTACATGTTTGCCGGCTTTTGCAGCACGAATTGTAAAATCTTTATGGAGTCCGTTTGGTGTTACAACATAGACCAAGTCAATGTCTTTGTTTTTTATAATCTCATCGAAGTTCTCGTAGTTATAAATATTCTTATCAGGAATGTTATACTGGCTCTTCCATTTTACAGCTTTTGCCTGAGTTCCCGTAACTATTCCTGCAAGAGTGCAATACTCAGAAATCTGAATTCCTTTTGCCAGCATTGAGGCATAATTACCAAGACCACACAATGCAATGTTTAATTTTTTCCCGGTGTCTGGAATTTTATTCACTTCTGGTGCTGATAAAAACGAAGGAAGAGTTGTTACAATCACCGAAGCACCAACTCCCATTCCAAATTTATTTACAAATGAACGTCTTGAAATTTTCGCCATAAATTTACTTTAAATTAGTATTGATTTATAAGTAAACCATTTCTGTAAAATGTTACAAAGGAGAGGTTATAAAATGTTTCTGGTTAGCTTAATGAGACTTTGTTTCCTGTTTCAGCAGCTTTGTAAATTGCATTAATAATCTTAATGTCTTTCAATCCTTCTTCTCCTCTAATATGGTCCGGAAGTTTTTTGTTTTCCAGTAATAATTTAGAAATTTCATCCAATTGTCTTTGCTGTTGTTTGATTGGTGGAAATTTTAGAGGTCCTTTAGAGGTCTTTCCTTCATAGGGGCCATAACTCAATCCCGGACTTAATTCAAAAGAGCCCTGATCTGCAGATGCATATGTTCTGTCAATATTGTAACCACAGGAAGTATTGCCATTTGCCATTGCACCGCTGGGAAATACCATTTGCCAGGAGATACTTTCTTCCGTTTCTGAAAATCTGTTTTTATCATTTATCGTTCCAAACTGAGCAGTAACCGAAATGGGTTCTTCTCCTAAAATATAACGGCTTGCCTGAATGCAATAAATTCCCAAATCCATTAAAGGACCTCCGCCGGATAATTTTTTGTTGAGTCTCCAGTTGGCAGGACTATTTATATCTACGGGCTTTTTGGCAATGGTATCATAAGTTTTATATCCGAGAGATGATTCTATATATCGTACTTGTCCGAAAACTTTCTCTTGCCCTAATCGCTTAATTTCTAAATGCGTCGGTTCGTAATGCAAACGATATCCAATGGCCAGCTGAACTTTATTATCGTTACAGGCTTTGATCATTTCTTCGCATTCTTTTACAGTAATTGCCATTGGTTTTTCAGTGATAACATGTTTTCCTGCTTTGGCAGAACGGATAACAAAATCTTTATGAAGACTATTAGGTAGGATTACATAAACCATGTCAATATCTTTATTCTTTATAATCTCATCGAAATTTTCATAATTGTAGATGTTCTTATCGGGAATATTGTATTTTTCTTTCCATTTAATGGCTTTTGAAGGCGTTCCTGTTACTATTCCGGCAAGATGGCAATATTCAGAACCCTGCATGGACTCTGCTACTATGTTGGCATAAATTCCTAAGCCGCACAGGGCAAGATTTATTTTTTTTCCTGTATACGGCAGGTTATCCGGTTCAGGTGCAGATAAAAATGAAGGAAGGGTTGTTACTATAACGGAAGCACCAACACCAATTCCAAATTTATTTACAAATGAGCGTCTTGTGATTTTTTCCATAAAATTATTCTTTTGGTTAAATACTAATTGTTAGTAAAGCTGTTTGTGAGAATGTTATATTTGTGTTCGTGTAAGCTACTCATACGTATCGAATTAGCATCAAATTAAAGAATTATAATGGTCTAGTCCTAAAAAAGTGCTACATATTATTGAGAAAAATATTAAGAAAAATTGTGCAATTCATGGTGAAAAAAATCTCACATAAACAAAATCGTTTTATATATTTGATTTCAGGATAATTTTTGCATTATTTGCAAAATAAAAGCGTAAAGTCTGAAATATATTAATTTTAAAACCAGAACCACATATGGCGTTATCAGGTTTATTCCGCAAAAAAACAGTACAGGATATTCTGAATCAAGTTGCAAAGAACGAAGCAGATGGACACAATGCATTAGGAAAGCACTTAACAACAAGGGATCTAACAGCATTTGGAATTGCAGCTATTATTGGGGCAGGAATTTTTAGTACCATCGGAAAAGCCAGTGCTGATGGCGGACCCGCTGTTATTTTTCTGTTTCTTTTTACAGCTTTAGCATGTAGTTTTGCAGCTTTTGCTTATGCCGAATTTGCTTCGATGGTTCCTGTTTCAGGAAGTGCTTACACTTATTCTTATGTAGCTTTCGGCGAATTAATAGCCTGGATTATTGGCTGGGCTTTAATTATGGAATATGCCGTAGGAAATATAACGGTTGCCATATCCTGGAGTGATTATTTTACGGGACTGCTCCAAAGTGGCGGTATTCGTTTGCCACAATGGATTCAGATGGATTATTTAACCGCTTCAAACGGTTATAAAGACGCAATGGCTTTAATGCAGGGGGGGAAAACTTTTGAAAATTTAGATGCAGGACTACAAACTGCTTATACAGCCTGGAAAACGGCACCTCAAATTGGTTCTTTCCATTTTGTAGCAGATTTACCGGCATTGTTCATAATCGTTTTAATTACAGCTTTGGTTTACCGTGGGATGAAAGAATCCCGTAATGCCAGTAACTTAATGGTAGTTGTGAAACTTTGTATTGTGCTTTTAGTTATCGCAGTTGGTGTAAAATATGTAGATACTGCTAATTGGGATCCGTTTGCACCAAATGGTGTAAGTGGGGTTTTAAAAGGAGTTTCGGCCGTTTTCTTTGCCTATATTGGTTTTGATGCAATTTCGACAACCGCTGAAGAATGCAAAAATCCACAACGTGATTTACCACGCGGAATGATGTGGGCCATTATTATTTGTACCATTTTATATATCGCGATTGCCTTAGTACTTACCGGAATGGTTCGTTATAACGAATTAAATGTTGGAGATCCGTTAGCGTTTGTTTTCGCTAAATTAGACTTAAAATGGATGTCAGGTATTATCGCTGTAAGTGCAGTAATTGCAATGGCTAGCGTTTTGTTGGTTTTTCAAATGGGGCAGCCAAGAATCTGGATGAGTATGAGCCGTGATGGTTTATTGCCTAAGAAATTTTCTACTGTACATCCAAAATTCAAAACGCCTTCTTTTGCTACAATTGTTACAGGTTTTGTAGTAGCAGTACCGGCTTTATTCTTAAACTTAACGATGGTAACCGATTTGTGCAGTATCGGAACCTTATTTGCTTTTGTATTGGTTTGTGCGGGAGTTTTGGTATTGCAGAACAAGCCGGAAATTCCAAGAGGAAAATTCAAAACACCATATGTAAACTCAAAATATATTTTGCCGGTTTTAATAATCTCCGGATTGTATTATGCTTTTACTTTCAACAATAAGGCAACTGTGGCTTTTATTAATAATGAAGCACAGACATTTGATGCAACAACAATTATTACATCCTTAAATAAAGAAGAATCTGCAAAAGTTTTAAATTATTTAGAAAATATTGATGTTAAAAATAAAACTGCCGAAACCTCAGATTTAGAACATTTATTGAGCCAATATCAGGACGACGAAGCTAAATATGCCGAAGTTGTAAAAGGTCTTCCAGTCAATGATTCTCTAAAATACGAATCAGGCTTCAGTTTATTCAAACACAAAATTCCAATGTGGATTTTTCTTTTTGTTCTGGTTGGATTAGCTGTTTGGGCATTCAGAAAAAATTTGTCTTTAATTCCGCTTTTGGGTTTAATCTGCTGTCTCTATATGATGGCAGAATTAAGCGTGTGGAACTGGATTTACTTTACAATCTGGTTACTAATCGGGTTATTGATTTACTTTACTTATAGCAGAAAAAATAGTAAACTGAACTTTGTAGTAAAGGTATAAGTTTAGGGTTATGAATTATAAATGGGAAGCCGTTCTGAGATTGGTCAGAACGGCTTTTTTATTTTTTTAACGCAGAATCTGCAGATTAACGCAGACTTTAATAGATTTTTTATAAACACATATTAATAAATCTGCTTTTAAAAAAACTTAGCGATTCTCTGCGAAAACCCCTCCGTGTATCTCTGTGAAATAACTTTTTACAAAACTCCAAGCTTCACCATACAAGCCTTCATCATCTGATAAGTACGCTGAATATCATTATCCAATCCAATCGAGAACCGAATCAAACCATCCGTCAGTCCCATTTCGTGTTGTTCTTCCAGCGGAATCTCACTAGAAGTCGAAGTTCCCGGCGCGCTGAATAACGTTTTATAAAATCCTAAACTGACTGCCAGATATCCCAAATTTCTATCCTGCATTAACTCCATCAATTCATTTGCCTTCGCTAAAGTTCCAACATCAATAGTCAGCATTCCGCCAAAGCCGTATTCTGGATTTATCATGGTTTTATACAATTCATGACTCGGGTGACTTTTCAATCCTGGATAAACCGTTTTTAAGCCGTCACTTTCAAATTTTTCAGCCAGATAAGCTGCATTGTGACTATGTTGTTTAATTCGAATATGAAGCGTTCTTAAATTTTTCATAACACTTGCAGAACGCAGACTGTCCATCGTTGGGCCTAAAAGCATACTTGCTCCGGAGTTTACATTCTTCAGCGAATTAATAAATTCTTTCGATGCACAGGTCACACCGCCAACAGTGTCACTACTTCCGTTAATGTATTTCGTTAGACTATGAATTACAATATCAGCACCCAATTTTGCCGGAGAAACAGATAAAGGCGAAAACGTATTATCAACAACCAATTTTAGATTGTGCTTTTTAGCAATTTTTGCTAACCCGCCAATATCAGCTACTTCCAAAAGCGGATTACTTACAGTTTCACAATACAAAACTTTAGTTTTAGAAGTAATTGCAGCTTCAACAACATCCAGTTTTGTAATGTCAATAAAACTTGTTTCAATACCAAAACGAGGCGTAAAATTCTTCAAAAAAGCATATGTTCCACCATAGATCGTTCTGCTGGAAACAATGTGGTCGCCCGCACCGCAAAGTTGTAATATAGTAGGTGTTATGGCTCCCATGCCTGATGCAGAAACATTTGCCGTTTCTGTTCCTTCCATCGCTGCCAAAGCCTGATCTAAATACAAGTTACTTGGCGACGAATGGCGTGAATACAAATAACAGCCTTCCATATTTCCTTCAAAAGTATCAAACATGGTTTTCGCCGAGAGAAAAGTATAAGTAGATGAATCAGAAATAGAAGGGTTTACACCGCCAAATTCACCAAAGTATTGCAAATCCTGAATTTTGTCTGCCGGATTAAAGTTTTTCATTTTTATGTCATTGCGAGGAACGAAGCAATCTCATCCTCAGGTTAGTATTTGTTATTTTTTGATTAAAATAGATTTTGGAATTGACTTTTGACATTGCAATTGATTTTTGCAATTGTTTAGAAGCTATTTCCTGCTGTTCCTTCCAATCTTTTGTGGCGAACCCCGCCACAAAAGGATTTCCCTTCCCATCAGGGCTAGTGCACCCGTTTTCAAAAGAAATCCTATTCAAAATAACAGTTTATTAGAAAATTAATCAATGATTATGATTATAATTAGATTTTAAAATTATTAAAATTAATTAATGTAGATTATTTGTCTAAATTTGATTTAGAAAACCCAAATCAATAGATTTTCTTTCATCTTATAAAATCAACAAAAATGACTTTAGACGCCACTGATAAAAAACTTCTGGTTTTATTACAAACCGACAGTAAAAAAACAACCAAAGAATTGTCCTTAAAACTCAACCTTTCGGTAACGGCTGTTTATGAACGTATAAAAAAGTTAGAGCGCGAAGGGATAATCAAAAACTATGTAGCGTTGGTCGATAAATCCAAAATCGAAAAAGGATTTGTAGTGTTCTGTCATTTAAAACTCATTCAGCATACCAAAGAATTCCTGACCAAATTCGAGAGTGAAGTCATCAAACTCAACGAAGTTTTAGAATGTCATCACGTAAGTGGCGATTACGATTATATATTAAAAGTATTAGTAAAAGACATGGAAGAATACAGAGAATTTCTGGTAACTAAACTAACCACTTTACAGCATATTGGAAGCACACAAAGTATGTTTATGATCAGCGAAGTGAAGAATTCGACGGTGATTTTCTAAGATTCTAACTTTAACTACAAGGTTTAGAGGGCAAAAAATTTTTATTTCAGGTTTCAGTTTCATCACTTTGCTTAGCAAAAAAATCTAAATAAAACTTTGCGAATCTTTACGTAAGCCGTTATGATTTTTGCGGTAAATTCACGGACCAAATTCACAACTAAAAAGCATTAAATTTGATTTAAAATGCTACGACAATGGAAACGAAAGAATTAAGACGTAAACTCATAAAAGATTTTGGAAAATTCATCGAAGACGATTCGAAATTAGAAATTTTAGAAAGTGTTTTTGATGCCATTAGTCATGATGAAAAAAAGTCAATTGTTTCCGATTCCCATTATGATTTGGTTGCTGAAGAAAGAGAAAAATATATTTCTGGAGAAAATCAGTCCGGTTCTTGGGAAGAAACCGAAAATCGCCTGAATGCGAAATATGGCTTTTAAGATTACTATTTTACCATTAGCAGAAAAAGAAATCGACGAATCTATTGAATTTTAGGAAAGCAGAAGTAAAGGTTTTTTGTAATTATTCATTCTGTTTTTCATACATCAAGAAATCCTCAAAGAAAACCCTGAGTTTTAACGTTGATAAAATCTGTCAAATTTTCCCGATATAAATTTTCCTATTTTTGAAAATCAATTTACAGGATTTTATAAATTTCAAATTCCTTAATCAAAAATCAAAAAAGAATCACTTTCTTTTCAAAAACTAAAGAAATCATAACAAAAAACCTTAAGCTTTAAACTTTAAACAAAACTTTATTCCTTAATTTTGTAACGCTAAAATAAAAAATAGAAAAACTATGAGTTCATTTGACGTAGTCATTATAGGTTCAGGTCCTGGCGGATATGTATCAGCAATTCGTTGCGCACAATTAGGTTTCAAAACTGCAATTGTAGAAAAGTATAACTCTTTGGGCGGAACCTGTCTTAATGTAGGTTGTATTCCTTCAAAAGCATTGTTATCATCTTCTCACCATTATGCGGAAATTGCACACTTTGCAGATCACGGAATCGAAGTTTCGGGTGATGTAAAAATCAATTTAGAGAAAATGATTGCCCGTAAGCAAGCAGTTGTAGACCAAACAGCAGGCGGAGTAAACTACTTAATGGATAAAAATAAAATCACTGTTTTTAATGGTTTGGGTTCTTTCGTAGACGCAACTCATATTTCTGTTGCAAAAGCTGACGGGACATCAGAAACTATCGAAGCAAAATATACTGTTATTGCAACAGGATCAAAACCATCTTCTTTGCCATTTATCAAAATTGATAAAGAAAGAATCATTACTTCTACTGAAGCTTTAGCTTTAAAAGAAGTTCCAAAACACTTGGTTATTATTGGTGGTGGAGTTATCGGAATCGAGCTTGGACAAGTTTACCTTCGTTTAGGAGCTCAGGTTTCTGTAGTGGAATTCATGGACAGAATTATTCCGGGAATGGATGGAGCGCTTTCTAAAGAATTAACTAAAGTATTGAAAAAACAAGGAATGAAATTCTATGTTTCTCACAAAGTAAAATCAGTTGAAAGAAACGGTGATGCTGTTACTGTTCAGGCTGAAAATGCAAAAGGAGAAACAATCACTCTTGAAGGAGATTATTCATTAGTTTCTGTTGGCCGTCGTCCGTACACAGACGGGTTAAACGCTGATAAAGCTGGAGTTAAAATCTCAGACAGAGGACAGGTAGAAGTAAACGATCATTTACAAACCAGTGTTCCAAATATCTACGCTATTGGTGATGTTGTTCGTGGAGCGATGTTAGCACATAAAGCCGAAGAAGAAGGAACTATGGTTGCTGAAATTTTAGCAGGTCAAAAACCACATATTGATTATAACTTAATTCCTGGTGTAGTGTACACTTGGCCGGAAGTTGCTGCAGTTGGACAAACTGAAGAGCAATTAAAAGCTGCCGGAGTTAAATACAAATCAGGAAGTTTCCCATTCAAAGCGTTAGGACGTGCAAGAGCAAGTGCTGACTTAGACGGATTTGTAAAAATCCTTGCTGATGAGAAAACAGATGAGGTTTTAGGAGTTCATATGATTGGGGCACGTACAGCTGATTTAATTGCTGAAGCGGTTACTGCAATGGAATTCAAAGCTTCAGCTGAAGATATTTCAAGAATGAGCCACGCACATCCAACTTTTGCGGAAGCGATAAAAGAAGCAGCATTAGCTGCTACTGAAAACAGAGCTATACACGTATAATATTTTAGGTAAATCATATTTTAGAAAACCGTCAGAATTCATCTGGCGGTTTTTTATTGTTTTACTATTTTGAAAATATAATAGGTTTCCTTGTTTTTTGTATAAACACTATAAGTAAGATTATCTTCATTGTATAGTTTGTATAAATATTTTTCGCCTTTAATGCTTAAATTTTTTCTGGATACATTATCACTTTCAATAAATTCCAACTCGAACTCGCAATTGCCTTGGTTTTTATAGTGTAGTTTTGAAAAAGTATTGTCTGAAAATTTTTCTACCCATAAATTATCTTTTAAAGTAACTTCTACTTTATTGCCATCATTTTCGACATAATAATACTTCGAAGTTTTACTGAAATTATTACATTCTTCTTTTGATATGATTTGTAAAGGTCTTTCATTTTGCATCGACCATGTACTCTCAGGTGATTTATTTGGAAAAAGTGCCACAAATTCATTGCAGTCTTTTTGCAATCTATAAAAGATTTGCGCAAATATTTTTTCTTGAATAATAGTGTCTTTAAATTTTGATAAATAGGGAGTAATGTGAGAATTATTGATAGTATTAATTCGAATTTCGTTATTTAAATTTTTGTCTTGAACTAATGATTTGCATATTTCATTATTTAGTGAATCTACAGCCTTGGTGTACTGTGATCTGGAATAAGAAGAATAAAACAGAATAATGAGAAAAATGTATGTTTTCATTTTTAGAGATTGATTAGTTATCAAATATAATTTTTTTGTTAGAATAGTATAAACTTTTTAAAATTAATGTTTTAACATGTAAGCCTTAAGTGAAATTTTGTAAAGAAAATATGCTTTTGGGATATTATCTTTAGAAGAAATAAAAAGAGAATATTATGAAAAACAGATATATAGTTCCAGTTTTGATTGGAGCAGGAATCTTATTAGCCTTGTACTCATGTGGAGGAGGAATTCCGAAGAAAGCAACTGCTATAACAAATTTTGACAGCGCAAAATATCTTGGTAAATGGTATGAAATCGCCAGATTAGATCATAAATGGGAAAGGGGTTTAGACAACGTGACTGCTGAGTATACTTTAAACGAAGACAAAACAATAAAAGTTGATAATAAGGGCTATGATTTTAAAAAAGGCAAATGGCAGCAGAGCATAGGCAAAGCTAAATTTGTTGGAAAAGAAAATATTGGCATGCTGAAGGTTTCATTTTTTGGTCCTTTTTATTCGGGGTATAATGTCATTGCAATTGATGAGGATTATAAATATGCTCTTGTTGCCGGAGAAAGTTTAAAATATATGTGGATACTTTCAAGAGAAAAAATAATTCCGGAAAATGTCAAAACGGATTTTCTTATGATAGCCCTTGAAATTGGCTATAAGACATCTGATTTGGTTTGGGTAAAGCATGAGAAGGCAAATTAAAAATAAACCCGACAGATTTTAAAGTCTGTCGGGGCTTTGTATTTTGAATTAAAATCTGGATCATGGAGTAAATACACTTTTATAGTTATCCCAATATCTGTAGATCAAAAATAAGTTAGCTAAGAATAATAATCCGGCAATCGGAAGACCTTCAGGTGCAAGAAAATAATTGATAAACAAGATGTTTACGGTTATAGGTAAAATCAAAATATTGGCTAATGATACAAAACGACCTGTGACGAAAGCTATTCCGCAAAGTAATTCAATAGATTTTGCCAAAGGGAGTAAATACGTTGAGGCAACTAAGCCTATATTAAAAGCCTTAAAATTACCGGTAGTTTCAGGTTCCGGGAAAAGATGAAAAAAATATCCAACAGAAGAAACAAGTAACAAAAGACCAATCAGAACGCGGACAATAATAGTAGCAATTTTCATAATACTTAGGATTTTTTAAGGTTAAAAAATATAAATAAGCTATTGGAAAAGATACAAACTGAAAGTCTCAAATTAAATCACAAATATATTTTTTGTGGTATTTTTTAAGAATTTTATAATTAAACAAATCTAATTTTAGGATTGGTTTAATTCTATATCAAATATAATAAATTTTTCTTATGAAAATGCTAATTTATTGCCGATTAATGTTTCTTCAGATACTTCTTGTAAAGGAAAAATCCGCCAATGCTTATTAAGATAAATGGCCACAGATTAACGAAGAAAACTAAGATTGACTGTAAAATATACCAGCCGCTTTTTAGGGAGTCTATTATCTGGATTCCAAGGTTTGGTTTGTAAGCAGCAGGATCTTTTTCACCGGCAATTATTTCTTGCTTTATTGTTTCGTTTTGATAAAGTTGTAAAGTTACCGTGCTGAAATTAATTTGATCCTGAAGTGATAAATTATCAATAGTGCGATTATCGTTTGCTTCTTTTTGGTTTGCCAAAATATTCTCTGCTTCCATAATATCATTGATTTTTTTGCCCTTCTCGTCAATTGCTTTTTCGACTCTTTTTTCGGTATTGGTACTTCTTTTTTGAGAAAGCTGATTTGATAATAATTTCAGTGAAACATCATCGGCTTTGATTACTCTGAAATCAAGGAAGTCAATTTGTTTGGCAATAGTTTTGATAACCGTATCGAGCTGTGTATTGGGAACGCGGATTGTAATGTTGTTTTCTACTGTAAATTTAGTAGTTTCAAGTGTGCTGTCCTGACTGATTTTGGTTTTAATCTGATTCTGAATAGTACTTTGTAAATTGGTATAGGTAACAAACCCGCCAAATTTTTGGGTAGCATTTTCAATTGCATAAGTTGACCTGACGACGTTTTTAACCTTGAATTTGATATCAGCAGTTCGAATGAATTTCTGTTTGCTGTCTTTTTTTTCGACTGCTGCCGATGATGAAATAGCTGTGCTGGATAAACCAGCTGTACTGTCGGTTGTTGCGTAATCTGCTTTTTCTTCTGCTGTTGCATCTGCTTTTTTGCAGGAAAATAATACTGCGGTAACAACTAAGGTGGTCAAACCTAATTTTGCAATTGTTTTCATAAAGTTTTTAAATGTTGATTAATAAATGTTTTTGTATAAAGGGTAAGTAATGTTTAAACCAAACGGCAAGAAAAGTTTTAAGAATTACTGTTAATTCGATATACTAAAAAGTGTGCCAATATTTTTTTGATATTACTTATTGAAGGAATTTTTTTGTCGTAATTTTGAAATCTAAAATTGATTCATTTTTGAGAGTTTCCATTCACAAGCACATTCCGGATCCGGGGCAGTTTAAGCAACAGCTTTTAAGTTGGTCACAACAATTTCGAGAGGTTATTTTTTTGGATAGCAATACTTATCCGCAAGAATATTCCAACTTCGATTGTATGATGGCTGTTGATGCTTTTACATCTTTAAAAACAGATTTTCATAATGCGTTTGAGGATTTAAAACAGTATCAGCAAACTACAAAAGACTGGCTTTTTGGTTATTTGTCTTATGATCTTAAAAATGATACAGAATCTTTAAAATCATCCAATTTTGACGGACTGTACTTTCCGGATTTGTTTTTCTTTCAGCCTAAAAAGATTTTTTTATTGAAAGAAAACCATCTTGAAATCAGCTATTTGTCGCTTTGTGATGATGAGGTTGAAGAGGATTTTGAGGAAATTATTCAAAGTAAAAATGATTCTTTCGAAACGTTGGACAGAGTACAAGTGCAACAACGAATTTCAAAAGAATTATATCTTCAAAAAGTAACAAAAATGCTGGAACACATTCACGCAGGTGATATGTACGAAGCTAATTTTTGTATGGAATTTTTTGCCGAAAATGCCGTTATCAATCCATTGGAAAAATTTCAAAAACTGAATGAGATTTCAAAAGCGCCATTTTCAGTTTTCTTTAAGAATAACAAACATTTTTTGCTTTCTGCGTCACCGGAACGTTACTTGAAAAAAGATGGTGATGCCATCATTTCTCAGCCTATCAAAGGAACTTCAAAACGATTTCCGGATCCTTTAGAAGATGAAAAATCAAAGCAATTTCTGAAATCAGATGCCAAAGAACGTGCTGAAAATATCATGATAACCGATTTGGTTCGAAATGATTTATCGCACACAGCACAAAAAGGTTCAGTAGAAGTTAAGGAACTCTGCAAAATTTATTCCTTCTTGCAGGTACATCAAATGATTTCTACAGTAACTTCAAAATTACATCCTAAATATTCTCCTGTAGATGTTTTAAAAACAACTTTTCCAATGGGAAGTATGACGGGTGCTCCAAAAATTTCGGTAATGAAAATTATTGAAAATCTTGAGGAAACCAAGCGTGGTTTGTATAGTGGAGCAGTAGGTTACTTTTCACCCGAAGGAGATTTTGATTTTAATGTAGTGATTAGGAGTATTTTGTATAATCAGGAAAATAAATACGTCTCGTTTTCCGTTGGGAGTGCTATTACAGCGCAATCTGTACCTGAAAAAGAATATGAAGAATGTTTATTAAAGGCCAAAGCAATGTCTGAGGTATTATCAGGTTTAATTTGAAAATAATAAATTAGAAAGTGTCTGTTTATGAAATTAATTTTGAAAGCATATAATTTAAAACTAAAGCACACTTTTAGAATTTCAAGAAAATCAATAGATTTTCAGCCTTCCCTAATAGTAGAATTACAGGATAATGGATTTTCGGGGTATGGTGAAGCAACTTCAAATCCGTATTATAATATTACGGTTGAAATTTTGCAGTATGATATTGAAAAAATCCGTGATATTATAGAAGCAGCGTCTCATGAAACTCCCGAAGAATTTTGGTTGAAAATAAATCCGTTTTTAAAAGACAATCCTTTTGCTTTATGTGCCCTGGATAATGCGTATAATGATTTGTATGCACGAAAAAATGGTAAAAAGCTGTATGAATTATGGAATTACAATATTAGTCATAATCCGTTGACTAACTATACCATTGGGATAGATACTATTGAAAATATGGTCCTAAAGATGAAAGGATTTCCATGGCCGATTTATAAAATAAAGTTAGGAACTTCTGAGGATATTGAAATTGTAAACGAATTGCGAAAACACACCAATGCCATTTTTAGGGTCGATGCCAATTGCGCCTGGACTGTTGATGAAACCCTGAAAAATGCAATTATTCTGAAAAACTTAGGTGTTGAATTTATTGAACAGCCTTTGAAAGCGGATGACTGGTATGGGCATAAAGAAGTTTTTGAAAATGCTGTTTTGCCTGTTATAGCTGATGAAAGTTGTATTACAGAATCAGATGTTGCAAAATGTCACAATCATTTTCATGGTGTAAACATAAAATTGATGAAATGCGGAGGAATTACTCCGGGAAGAAGAATGATTGCCGAATCTAAAAAACGGGGACTAAAAATAATGGTGGGCTGTATGACAGAATCTACTGTCGGAATTTCAGCAATAGCGCATTTGTTGCCGGAATTAGATTATGTTGACATGGATGGTTCTCTATTGCTGGCAGAAGATATTGCTGGCGGTGTAACAATAAAAAACGGGAAAACTTATTATCCGGACAGAGCAGGAACAGGAGTGATTTTATTCTAATATTTCCTTTTAAAATAGTGTACCTTTGCAAAATAAACGATGCTGAGGAAGAACAAATAAAACTTGAAACCTCAAACCCGAAACAAAACAAAAAATGACGAACAACGATATCTTAAAAAAACTTCGCGTGGCTTTGATGCTCCGTGACGACCAAATAGTTGAAATTTTAGAATTAGTAGATTTTAGAATTACAAAATCTGAATTAGGAGCTTTTTTCAGAGCAGAAGATCATCCTAATTATATGGAATGCGGCGATCAGGTTTTGCGTAATTTCCTAAACGGATTAGTAATTCATTTAAGAGGAACAAAAGAAAATCCTAAAAATCCAAATGATGTTTTAGCAAAGCATAAAGCTGAGATTCCGAAGAAAGATAATACGAAAGAAAGACCTGAGTTTAAAGATGCGCCAAAAGACAGTGAAAGAGGAAGAGGTGATCAAAGTCCTTCAAAGTCTGGTTCGGCAGCTAAAAAACCTAAAAAGAAAGAATTTCCAAAAGGAAATGGAAAACCATCTGTTGTAGAAAAAGTAGTTTACAAAAATGGTAAGAATAAAAAATAAAAATTCAGATGTGTTTTATACAATGCATCTTCGATTTTACATTCAAAAAACCATTCGCCAAGAATGGTTTTTTTTATATCTTATTCTGGTCGATTCTATAAAAGAAAGCATCTTTGAACGTAGCACCAATCGGCAATTCTTTTCCATTAATAAAAACAGAAAAACTGTCTGTAGATTCGATTTGTTTTAAAGCGATAACATAGGATTTATGTATCTGAATGAAATTTCTTTCCGGCAATGATTCGATTATATTTTTTAAAGAAGAATGTGTGATAATTTGCTGTTTTTTAGTATGAATACAAACATAATTCTGAAGGCTTTCTATAAATGTAATGTCTTCTGTAAATAATTTCTGAAATTTATTTTTACCATCTGTTTTTATAAAAATAAAATCAGAGGAATTAAAGGTTGGGACTTCGGTTTTGGTCTCAATATTCAATTTTGTGGCAGCCTGATAAAAGCGCTCAAAAGCAATTGGTTTCAATAAATAATCCGTTGCATTTAGTTCAAAACCTTCTAAGGCAAAGTCAGGATATGCCGTTGTAAAAATGACTTTGATATCTTTAGAAATAATTCTGGAAATCTGCAAACCTGTTAATTGCGGCATTTGGATATCCAAAAAAATAACATCGACTTTATTTGAATTTAAAAACTCCAAAGCTTTTAAGGAATCATTAAAAATGCCCACTTCTTCAAGAAAGGAAACTTTTTCAACATAGCTTTTTAAGATACGGGTTGCCGGTGGTTCATCATCCACAATGATACATTTAAGCTTCATGATTAGTTGTTTAAAGGAATTTTTAAATACGTTTTAAAGGTATTGTTTTCTGACGTTTTCTCAAGTATAAATTGATCTTTGTATGCATATTCCAAACGTTTGGTAAGATTCTCAAAACCAATTCCGGTCGAAGAATAATTTTCGCCTCCAACATTGTAATTAAAGGTAGAAATTGCTAAGAAATCGTCTTTTATTTTGATTGAAATAATTGCTTTTTCATCCCGATTATTAAGCTTTCCATGTTTGAAAACATTTTCAACGAAATGTATTAAGGCAGCCGGAATAATTTTTTCGGTCGTGTAATTTCCTTCAATCTCAAAATTTAAATAGAGCTGATCTTCAAATCTTTTCTTTTGTAAATGAATATAATTTTCTATAAACTGAATTTCTTTAGAGAGTAAAACCTCTTCTTTATCTGTTTCTGTAATGACGTAACGAAGCAAATCGGACAAGACCAAGATATCCGAAGCCATTTCATCCTCTTTCAAAATCAGCTGGCTATAAAATGAATTCAGAGTATTAAACAAAAAATGTGGACTTACCTGAGATTTCAGCATTTGTAATTCGGCTTTTTTATTCTCTAAAATCAATTGTTGATTTAGTTTGTATGTATTCTGAAATTGCCAAAATAAATAGCTTAAAGCACTTAAAATAATCGCTGGTAAACCAAAGAAGAAATTGTCACGGATATAATACGTTACTTCTCTTGTTTTTTCGGCATAATTATGAATTCCTGTAAGTTCAAAAACGATAACTTCCTGTAAAAAATAACGAATTCCCGCAAAAATCAATAATGAAACAGGAATACTCAATAGGTAGAATACTATTTTCTTTTTATTAAAAAACCAATCACAAAAAGTATAAAAATTAAGAATATAAACGATGAAAATTGACAGAATAAAAGTCACATTAAATGAGAAATATATAGTGCTGAAAACGAAATCCATTTCGCGATTATTTACTCCAATATCCCAAAGATAGAAAGTGATAAATAGTCCCAGGAAAAGTATGATATGATAATAGAAAGGAATTTTTAGCTTCATAATGATTTTATTATTCCTTCAAAAATACAACTATGAGTTTACATGAATACGATATTTATATAAAACGATTATTTTTCGGGATGAACTGTCAAAAACAATACATGAAAATTTTCAAGACCAAATTTCCAATGTTAGTGATTTGGAATTTGGTGTTCATCAAAAACTAAAAATTTAGCCGAAAAGCAAATGTAGATTTGTGATAAATTTAAAACAAATCATCATGAAAAAAATCGCTTTATTATTAGTTTTGACAATTGTATTCAACACTGTTTCTGCTCAATCAAAGAAGAAGCAAATATTATTACTAGGAACTTTCCATTTTGAGAATCCGGGACTTGATGTTGCCAAAGTAAATACCTTTAATGTAATGTCAGACAAGAGCCAGAAAGAATTGGAAAACATAACAAATAAGATTAAGAAGTTTGGTCCGAATAAAATTTTTATTGAATGGAATTATCAAAAACAAGACAATCTGGATAAATTCTACAATAAAAATACGGATAGTTTACTGCACAAAGATGCAGATGAGATAGTTCAATTGGCCTTAAGATCGGCTAAGAAACTTGGGCATAAAAAACTTTATGGAATTGATTACAACAATGCTGATTTTCCGTATGACAGTTTGGTAAAAGGAATGAAAGAAGCCAATCAATTCGATTTAATCAGGAAGAATGAAGAAACAATGAAGTATTATCAAACAGATCACAATAAAAAGATTACGAAGTATTCTTTGACTGAATTGCTTTTGGATACAAATACAAAAGCATCAATTGAAGGCAATATTGGCTGGTATCTTCAAACCGCTATTAAAGGAGGGAAGAAAGATAATTTTGTTGGAGCCTTTTTAGTCTCTGAATGGTATAGAAGGAATCTGTATATGTATGCTTTAATTCAAAAACTTACTGAAAGTCAGGATGATAAAATAATGGTTTTATTAGGAGCCGGACATACAGCAATGATTAGGGAATTTGTAGAACATAATCCTGAATTTGAAATTGTGGAACTGGCAACTGTTTTAAAATAATAACAAGACAACTACAAACAAAAAATCCATTCGTTTTTACGAATGGATTTTTATATATAACTAATTTCTTATTTGATTAAGAAAGAGCAGCTTTAACCTGGTCAGCAGCTTCCTGAAATTGAACAGCTGATAAGATTGGCATACCAGAGTTGTCAATTAATTCTTTTGCAATTTCAGCATTTGTTCCTTGTAAACGAACGATGATTGGCACATTGATAGCGTCTCCCATGTTTTTGTAAGCATCAACAACACCCTGAGCAACACGGTCACAACGAACGATTCCTCCAAAGATGTTAATTAAGATTGCTTTTACGTTTGGATCTTTCAGGATAATTCTGAAAGCAGTTTCAACACGTTTAGCATCAGCAGTTCCACCAACGTCCAAGAAGTTAGCGGGCTCAAAACCAGCGTATTTAATTAAATCCATAGTTGCCATTGCAAGACCAGCTCCGTTTACCATACATCCTACAGTACCGTCAAGATCTACATAGTTCAAACCTACTTCTTTAGCTTCAACTTCGATTGGATTCTCCTCACGGATATCACGCATTTCAGCATATTTCGGTTGTCTGTATAAAGCATTATCATCGATATTTACTTTAGCATCAACAGCCATAATTTTGTTGTCAGATGTTTTTAAAACAGGGTTGATTTCAAACATAGAAGCATCAGAACCAATGTAAGCATTGTATAATGAATCGATGAATTTAACCATTTCTTTGAAAGCATTTCCGGAAAGTCCTAAGTTAAAAGCAATTCTTCTTGCCTGAAAACCTTGTAATCCAACAGACGGATCAACTTCTTCTGTAAAAATTAAGTGTGGTGTGTGTTCAGCAACTTCTTCAATGTCCATTCCACCTTCAGTAGAATACATGATCATGTTACGACCTGTAGCTCTATTCAATAAAACAGAAACATAGAATTCAGAAGTTTCACTTTCACCAGGATAGTAAACATCTTCAGCTACTAAAACTTTGTTTACTTTTTTACCCTCAGCAGAAGTTTGAGGTGTAATCAATTGCATTCCGATGATTTGTCCTGCGATTTCTTCAACTTGTTGCAAGTTTTTAGCTAACTTAACTCCACCACCTTTTCCACGACCACCTGCGTGAATTTGTGCTTTTATTACATGCCATCCT
Organism: Flavobacterium salmonis; assembly: GCF_903819435.1. Classification (GTDB taxonomy): domain Bacteria; phylum Bacteroidota; class Bacteroidia; order Flavobacteriales; family Flavobacteriaceae; genus Flavobacterium; species Flavobacterium chungangense. The sequence goes on from NZ_CAIJDP010000074.1 coordinate 70,138, forward strand.
GTTCCGGTTTCGGCAGTTAATTGTTTTGCAGCAGCTACAGCTTCAACTGCATTATTAGCCACAATTCCGCGTTGAATGCGTACTCCGTAACTTGCTAAAATTTCTTTTCCTTGATATTCGTGTATGTTCATAATATAGAATTTGTCTGGTTCTGAATTTATTTCAGAATAAAAGTGCGACAAAAGTAGCAAAATTGAACTTAAAAGTAAAATCTTTTTTAATTAATAATAAAGCAATCTCAGTTTGTTAAATAAATCCATGACAAAGTCAAATAATGGTTAATTAAATATGTTCTTATTATTAATTACAAACCACTATATCGTTTTAGAATTAACATAAAAGCAACGTATTTATGTTACATAATGTTGATTTTTCTTAATATAATTTAAATGCAATTGTCATTTTGTCAATTCACAATGCGTTCTATAATATTATTATCATTTAAGAACCGTTTTTCTAATATTCCTATAAAAGTGTAAGGCAAAGCATAATTTTGGTACATTATGTTTAATGAAATCTTTATTTTTGTAAAAAAAAAATATCAAGAATGAAACTAAAAGAACAAGGCCTTTATTTGCCAGAATTCGAGCATGAAAACTGCGGAGCTGGTTTTATCTGCAATCTTAAAGGAGAAAAGACAAACCAAATTATTCATGACGCTCTTGAGATTCTAGTTAAGCTGGAACACAGAGGTGGAGTGAGTGCTGATGGAAAAACAGGAGATGGAGCTGGACTTTTAATTGATATTCCTCATGAATATTTCAAGAGGATATGTGATTTTGTATTGCCTGCTGCACGTGAATATGCTGTTGGAATGGTGTTTTTACCAAAAATAAGAAATCAATATGATTTTTGTAAAGATATTTTTGAAAAAGAAGTCAAAGCCCAGGGACTTTCTGTTTTAGGATGGAGAGAAGTACCGGTTGATTCTTCTCAACTGGGTGAAATTGCATTGGCATCAGAACCAAGTATCGAACAAATATTTATTGGAAAAAACGAAGCGATTGATGATGCTGTTTTTAAAGCTAAATTATACGCTGCACGTAAAATTACCGAGCATATAATCAGAAATTCTAAAATTTCTCAAAGCTCCTATTTTTACCTTCCAAGTTTATCTACTACGACTATAATATATAAAGGTATTATTATGCCTGAAGATATTGGGCCGTATTATACCGATTTACAACAAACGGATTTGGTGACTCGTCTTGCATTAGTACACCAGCGTTTCTCTACCAATACAATGCCAACGTGGGAATTGGCTCAGCCATTCAGATACATGTGTCAGAATGGAGAGATCAATACGTTACGTGGTAACGTGAGCAGAATGCGTGTTCGTGAAGAAATTATGAAAAGTGAGGTTTTTGGACCTCAAATTGATAAATTATTCCCAATTATTTTACCTGGAAAATCAGATTCTGCTTCTATGGATATGGTGGTGGAATTGTTAACACACACCGGAAGATCATTGCCTGAAGTAATGATGATGATGATTCCTGAAGCCTGGGAAAAACACAAAACAATGTCTCCTGAAAGAAAAGCATTCTATGAATATAATGCTTGTATCATGGAGCCTTGGGATGGTCCTGCTTCTGTACCTTTTTCTGATGGAGATTATGTTGGAGCTTTGTTAGACCGTAACGGACTAAGACCTTCAAGATATACCGTTACCAAAAGCGGTAAATTAATTATGGCTTCAGAAATTGGAGTTGTTGATATTGATCCTGAGGATGTTGAAAGCCACGGTAGATTAGAGCCGGGAAAAATGTTCCTTGTGGACATGAACGAAGGACGCATCATTAATGACGAGGAAATCAAAAGTAAAATTGTTTCTGAAAGACCTTATCAGGAATGGCTGAACCAATACAGATTACATTTAAGAGATGTTCCTTCAACTTCTGAGGTGTGCCCGATAGAGACTGTCGATTTGCCTACAAGAGAACGTCTTTTTAATTATACATTAGAGGATATTCAGGATATGATTACGCCAATGGCCCAAACTGGTAAAGAAGCCTTGGGATCAATGGGTATCGATACACCTCTTGCGGTATTGTCTGACAGACCACAGTTAATTCCGAATTACTTCAAACAATTATTTGCACAGGTTACCAATCCCCCTTTGGATGGAATCCGTGAGGAAATTGTAACTGATATTGCTTTGAATTTAGGTCAGGATCGTAATATTTTTGATATTACAAGCAAACAATGCCGTAAATTAAGAATTCAAAATCCGGTTATTTCTAACGGAGATTTAGAAAAAATCAGAACGATTTCTATAGATAATTTTAAAGCAGAAACTTTCAAAATTTTATATCCTAAATCAGAGGGTATGAATGGTTTGGAAAATGCTTTGGATGCTATCATCGTTCAAATCACAAAAGCTGTTGAAAGAGGTACAAACATTATTATTCTTTCTGACAGAGGGGTGAACAAAGAATTTGCACCAATTCCTGCTTTATTGGCTTGTTCGTATGTAAATCATCAAATGAACCGTTTACGCAAGCGTTCTTATTTTGATATTATCATGGAATCTGCTGAGCCTCGTGAGCCGCATCATTTTGCTACTTTATTTGGATATGGCGCAAGTGCAATCAATCCTTACATGGTAAATGAAATTATCCGTGTTCAGGTTCAGGAAGGATTTATTACCGGAATTGCAGAACAAAAAGCGGTTGATAATTTCAACAAAGCGATTGGTTCGGGAATTTTGAAAATCATGAACAAAATCGGAATCTCAACTTTACATTCATATAGAGGTTCTCAAATTTTCGAGATTGTTGGTTTCAATTCTAAATTCGTTGAAAAATACTTTCCATATACTGCTTCAAGAATCGAAGGTATCGGGTTGTATGAAATTGAAAAAGAAATTACAGAAAGATATAAATACGCTTACCCTGATAAACTAATCGCAAACCGATTAGGATTAAATATTGGAGGCGAATACAGATGGAGACGTAATGGAGAAAGACACTTGTTTAATCCTACTACGATTGCCAAATTACAACAGGCTGTTCGTTTGAGCGATCAGGACAGTTATGATGTGTACGCCAATACAATTAACGATCAGGCTAAGAGTTTAATGACGATTCGTGGATTATTCGAATTTGATAATTTAGATCCGATTCCGTTGGATGAAGTGGAGCCATGGACAGAAATTGTAAAACGTTTCAAAACGGGAGCAATGTCTTACGGATCTATTTCAAGAGAAGCACACGAAAATTTAGCAATTGCCATGAACCGTATTGGAGGAAAATCCAATTCAGGTGAAGGTGGGGAAGACAGAAAACGTTTTCAGCCGGATGTAAACGGAGACAGTCGTAACTCGGCTATCAAACAAGTTGCTTCGGGACGTTTTGGAGTTACCTCTCATTACTTGTCAAGTGCAAAAGAAATTCAGATTAAAATGGCTCAGGGAGCTAAGCCTGGAGAAGGTGGTCAGTTACCTGGAGAAAAAGTATTGCCATGGATTGCAGAAGCGCGTAACTCAACTCCTTTCGTAGGATTGATTTCGCCTCCGCCTCACCACGATATTTACTCAATTGAAGATTTGGCACAATTAATCTTTGACTTGAAAAATGCCAACAGAGAAGCCCGTATCAATGTGAAATTGGTTTCTGAAGTCGGTGTTGGAACAATTGCTGCCGGTGTTGCTAAAGCAAAAGCAGACGTTGTTTTAATTGCAGGTTATGACGGTGGAACAGGAGCTTCTCCTTTAACATCATTGAAACACGCAGGTCTTCCTTGGGAACTTGGATTGGCAGAAGCACAGCAGACTTTGGTTTTAAACAACTTAAGAAGCAGAATCGTTGTAGAATGTGACGGTCAGTTAAAAACGGGTCGTGACGTAGCTATCGCTGCTTTATTAGGAGCTGAGGAGTTTGGTTTTGCAACTGCACCTCTTGTAGCTTCAGGCTGTATCATGATGCGTAAATGTCACCTGAATACGTGTCCTGTTGGAATTGCAACTCAGGATAAAGAATTGCGTAAAAATTTCAAAGGAACACCGGAACACGTTATTAATTTCTTCTATTATGTTGCAGAAGAATTAAGAGGTATCATGGCACAGTTAGGATTCAGAACTTTAGGAGATATGGTTGGACAAACCCATAAAATCAATTCTAATAAAGCAATTGATCATTACAAAGCAAAAGGATTAGACTTGTCTTCTATTTTATACAGACCGGCTGCGTATAAAACAATGCCAGTTCGTAATACAGAAAAGCAGGATCATAATTTAGAAGGTGTATTGGATTTCCAAATCCTGAAAGATTCTCACCGTGCTTTGTACAGAAAAGAAAAAATGACTTTAGCATATCCAATCAACAATATTAACCGTTCTGTTGGCGCTATCGTTAGTAATGAGATTTCTAAAATATACGGTCACCTTGGATTACCTGAGGATACCTTGAATATTAATTTTACTGGTTCTGCAGGTCAGAGTTTAGGAGCTTTTAGTGCTCACGGACTAACCTTTACTGTAGAAGGAAATACGAATGATTATTTAGGTAAAGGTTTATCCGGAGCTAAATTAATCATTAAAAAACCTGCAAAAGCAACTTTTGTAGCTGAGAAGAATATCATTGTTGGAAACGTTTGTTTATTTGGTGCAATCGAGGGAGAGGCTTATATCAATGGTATAGCCGGAGAGCGATTTGCAGTACGTAATTCTGGAGCGATTGCTGTAGTGGAAGGTGTTGGAGATCACGGTTGTGAGTACATGACCGGAGGTAAAGTTGTAGTATTGGGTAGCACTGGTCGTAACTTTGCTGCGGGTATGAGTGGTGGTATCGCTTATATCTATGATCCTGAACACAAGTTTAAAAACGGATTGTGTAATACGGAAACTATCGAATTTGAAACGGTTGAAGGCGATGATGCTGACGACTTGAAAAATTTGATCCAAAGACACGTTCTGTACACGAACAGTACAAGAGGAACAGCATTATTAAATGACTGGGCAGGAAGCTTGGATAATTTTGTAAAAGTAATGCCTACAGAGTACAAAAAAGCGTTGAAACGTCTGGAAACAGAAGAACAAATGGTAGAAGAATTAACAGCATAATACAATGGGAAAAGTAACAGGTTTTAAAGAATTCGAAAGACAAGACGAATCATATATAGAAGTTAAAGAACGTGTAACGAATTATAATGAATTTACGATTCCTTTGAGTGAAGCTGAAATTACTACTCAGGGTTCTCGTTGCATGGATTGTGGTATTCCTTTTTGTCACAGTGGTTGTCCTCTTGGGAATTTGATCCCGGATTTCAATCACATGGTATACCAGGAAGAATGGCAAAAAGCCTCATGGATTTTGCATTCGACCAATAACTTTCCTGAATTTACAGGACGTTTGTGTCCGGCACCATGCGAAAAAGCATGTGTATTAGGACTTATTGAAGAGCCAATCGCTATTGAAAATATAGAGAAAAATATTGTGGAGCGTGCCTTCAAAGAAGGATGGATCAAGCCACAGCCGCCAAAAGTAAGAACCGGTAAAACAGTTGCGGTGGTAGGATCAGGTCCTGCTGGTTTAGCAGCAGCTCAGCAATTAAACAGAGCAGGTCACACTGTTACTGTTTTTGAAAGAGATAATGCAATTGGAGGTTTATTACGTTACGGAATTCCAAATTTCAAATTAGAAAAAGGAATTATTGACAGACGTGTCGCTATTTTAGAGGCAGAAGGAATTACTTTTAAAGTGAATACTAACGTTGGTGTAAACTATTCAGTTGAAGATTTAAAAGCATTCGATTCTATCGTACTTTGTGGAGGAGCTACAGAAAGAAGAGGTTTGCCTACTCCTGGAGCTGATGCTGATGGTGTAGTTCAGGCAATGGATTTCTTAACGCAGCAGACTAAAGTGGTTTTTGGAGAAAAAATTGAAAATCAGGTTTTAGCTACCGGAAAAGATGTAATCGTAATTGGTGGTGGAGATACAGGTTCTGACTGTGTGGGAACATCAAACCGTCACGGTGCAAAATCGGTAACGAATTTTGAGATTATGCCAAAACCACCGGTTGGCAGAAGTGCTTCAACTCCTTGGCCTTACTGGCCATTGCAGTTAAAAACATCTACTTCACACAAAGAAGGTTGCGAAAGAGACTGGTTAATCAATACAAAAGAATTTATCAAAGATGCAAATGGCAAATTAATAGCTTTGAAAACCGTAAAAGTAGAGTGGAAAATGGTTCTTGGGCAGCGTCCGGAATTGATTGAAGTTGAAGGTTCTGAACAAGTATGGCCTTGCGACTTAGCTTTACTGGCACTTGGTTTTACAGGCCCGGAAAAAACTTTAAGCAGTCAGTTAGGATTGGAAGTTGATTTTAGAAGCAACTATAAAGCAAATAATTATCAAACAAACGTGCCTAATATATTTACTGCGGGAGATATGCGAAGAGGACAATCTTTGATTGTTTGGGCAATTTCTGAAGGTAGAGAAGCTGCTCGTCAGGTTGATATCTACTTAATGGGTAAATCTGATTTACCTACTAAAGAAGGAGGAGATTTACCTGGAGTATAATAATTATATCCATAAAATTATAAACGGCTGTCTATATTGACAGCCGTTTTGCTTTTTTTATATATAATTTATAATAAATTTTGAAAATGTTTAAAATTTAAACAAAACCTATGTAAAGTTTAAAAAACAAACAATTTGTTATAATTTGTTATTTTTCTACAATTTATTTGTAGTGTATTAAAAGTGTAATACATTTGTTCAAAATAGTTTAATAATGCAAGCAAAAGATTTACTGCAGTTAGCAGACCAATTTGGAAGTCCATTGTATGTTTACGATGCCGAAAAAATCCAATCTCAGTACAACAGATTAACGAAAGCTTTCTCTAAGGTAGAAAACTTAAGAGTTAATTATGCCATGAAGGCATTGTCTAACATTGCGATTCTTCAGTTATTAAAGAACATGGGGTCTGGCTTAGATACGGTATCGATTCAGGAAGTTCAGTTAGGACTTCATGCTGGCTATGATCCTGACAAAATTTTCTTTACACCAAATGGCGTTTCTCTTGAAGAAATCGAAGAAGTTGCCGCAATGGGTGTACAAATTAATATTGATAATTTATCAATTTTAGAGCAATTCGGAACAAAACATCCTCATATTCCGGTATGTATCCGTATCAATCCGCACGTAATGGCGGGTGGAAATGCTAATATTTCTGTTGGACACATTGATAGTAAATTCGGAATTTCGGTACATCAGATTCCGCATATATTACGAATTGTCGAAAATACAAAAATGAGTATTGTTGGGATTCACATGCACACGGGATCTGATATTTTAGATATCGAAGTATTCTTGTATGCTGCTGAAATCTTGTTTGATACAGCTAAACATTTCAAAGATTTACAATTCTTAGATTTCGGAAGCGGATTCAAAGTACCTTACAAAAAAGACGATATAGAAACAGACATCGAAGAATTAGGTAAAAAATTATCTAAAAGATTCAACGCTTTCTGTTCAGAATACGGTAGAGATTTAACATTGATTTTTGAACCGGGAAAATTCCTGGTGAGCGAAGCAGGTCATTTCTTAGTAAAAGTAAACGTAGTAAAACAAACAACATCGACAGTATTTGCCGGAGTTGACAGTGGTTTCAACCATTTGATTCGTCCAATGTTATACGGATCATCACACCATATCGAAAACATCTCCAACCCGAAAGGAAAAGAGCGTTTTTACTCAGTGGTAGGATACATTTGCGAAACCGATACTTTTGCCAACAACCGCAGAATCCCTGAAATTACCGAAGGTGATATTTTAGCGTTCAGAAACGCAGGAGCATATTGCTTCTCAATGTCATCCAACTATAATTCAAGATACAAACCGGCTGAGGTTTTATGGAAAGACGGTCAGGGAATCCTGATTCGCCAGCACGAAACTTTCGAAGATTTGCTTAAAAATCAAATTCCGTTGCCAGTAGAAGCAACAGTTTAAAAATAAAAAAAAAGAGAATATCAATGTTGAAAGTCCCGTTTCTTATGAAGCGGGATTTTTTTGTTTTTAGATTTTTAGATTATTCGAAAAACAATTGTCAGGCTGAGCGGAGTCGAAGCTTCAGCCCAATCTTGTCATCCTGACGGAGGAAGGATCTCCGCAAGAAATTCTAGAAAGATCATCACATCATCTTAATAAAAAGAAAGAAAATTCTTTAAAATTATTAGTTTTGCAAAAATAAAAATCAAATGCAATTACAACAAGGTTATCACACCTACTACATCTACATACTAACAAACAAATCAAAAACAGTATTTTACACCGGAGTTACAAATAATTTGAAAATCCGTTTAAATCAGCACAAAGAGAACAATGTAAATGAAAAGAATACTTTTACGGCAAAATACAATGTGACATTTCTGATATATTATGAAAAATTTACTTGGATTCAGGAAGCAATTGTCCGCGAAAAGGAAATAAAAGACTGGCGTAGAGAAAAGAAAATTGAATTAATAAAAACTATTAATCCAGATCTCGATTTTTTGAATGATTTATTTGCGTGATAACAAACCTTCATCAATTTATTGAGTCTTGTCGAGAATTTGCTTCGCAATTTTACCAACTTATTTAATTTGCATCAAACTTATTCGCTCAGTTTGTCATTTCGACGTAAGGAGAAATCTCCGCAAGTAGCTCCGCAGCGAGAATCAATCTTTGTCGAGTTTCTTGCTAAGATTTCTCCTTCCGTCGAAATGACAAGATTGTGGATAATAGCGACTTTTAATTAAAAGGAAAAATGATAATAAATATTATATTTGAAACAATAAACTAATCCAACTTATTTAGTCTAAAATCTGATATTTATAAAGTGCGCTTACATTAATTTTTAATTTACCTTCATGAATACCTTCGAAACAGTTTACGATTTTTCATCTGGAGATGGGTTTTCAAGATTTGCCATATTACTTTTTCCGATCGGCTTTTTTTTATTTTCCAAGCTTAGAATTACACCTAAAATTGAAGAAAAAGAAGCGGAAGATTTTTTTTTAGATAATCTGGAAAGTGAAAAGAGTATTGCATTTATAATAAAATACTTTTCATTAATTTTATTTGTAATGTTATTAATATTGTTTAGTATTAAATATTGCAAAACATACTTTTTATACAAAGACTCTAAAATCATAACACAAGGATTTGTAAATAATTTTCATCCAATGCCATCGGGTGGCCACGATAGCGAAAGATTTACGGTTAATGGAGTGGAATTCAAGTTTTCTGATTTTGACATTTCCGATTTTGGATATAATAATGCAAAATCACACGGAGGAGCTATCGACGAAAATAAATATGTGAGAATTAGTTATATTAAAGTCAAAGGTTCAAATCAAATTTTAAAACTGGAAGTGAGAAAATAAAACACATTATGTAATTAAATTCAATACGATGAATAAAACCCAAAAAGAGCAAAAACTTAAATATTTCATGCAAGTGTATGATAACATAAAAAACAATGGTTATCATACTACTGCAATATTAGAAGAGAAAAACTTTGCTCCGCTCCGCTTAATAAAAGGCTCTATCTCACGAATTTGGTTTCATGAGAAAATAAATCTATTTTAACGGTAAAAATATTATATTTGGAGATGAGGTGAAAAAAAAATCTTAACATCACTTTAAAAGAATCAAGATCATTTTAGTTATGAGCATTAAACATGAAAACTTAATAATTGAGGAAGGAAAGCCATTTGCAAACTGTAAATTAAATCGAGAAAAATATTCAACTATTTTAACCGGAATTGTTAGTACTTATTCTGACGGTTTTGTATTAGCAATCAATAACAAATGGGGAACTGGAAAAACTACATTTATAAAAATGTGGGAACAAGATTTAAAAGATAGAAAATTTCAAACAGTTTATTTTAATGCTTGGGAAAATGATTTTGAAAGTAATCCTTTAATTGCCTTAATGGGCGAATTGAAAACTTTAACAAGAACAGAAACCGAACCAGAATTTAAAGCTGCTTTAAAAAAAGCAGCAGTTCTATCAAAGCATATAGTTCCAATTGTAGCTCAAGCCATTGCTGATAAATATATAAATACAAAAGAAATCAGAGATTTGATAGTAGGAGTAACTGAGGGTTTGACTGATGTTTTTGAAAATGATGTTAATGAATATGCTGAAAAGAAAAAGAGCATTGGTGAATTCCGAAAAAGTCTTTCAAAATTTATAGCAGATACAAATGATGGAAAACCATTAGTATTTATAATTGATGAATTAGATAGGTGCAGGCCAAATTATGCTGTTTCAATTTTAGAACAAATAAAACATTTCTTTTCTGTACCAAACATTGTTTTTGTTTTAGCAATCGATAAATTTCAACTTGGTAATGCTATCCGCGGAGTTTATGGGAGTGATAAAATTGATGCAGATGAATATTTAAGAAGATTTATTGATTTGGAATATTCCATACCTGAACCGGAAGCAGACATTTTCCATAAATATTTATATGAATATTTTAGGTTTGATGATTTTCTACAGAAAAAAGAACGAATAAAGTATCCAGAACTATCTTCTGACAAGCGTGAATTTCTAATAATTTCAGATATTCTATTTTCTAACACTTCAATAACTTTAAGACAGCAGGAAAAAATTTATGCACACTCTAGGTTGGCTCTAAGAGCGTTTAATGACAATATGTATTTAATTCCTATAATCTATCTTTTTTTAATTTTTGTTAAAGTGACAGACGAAGAGTTTTATAATGAAATAAAATTTAAAAAACTTGACTTTAAAAGTCTTCAAGAAGGTTTTTTTAAAATTATTAAAAATAAATATACAGAAGATAGTGAACGTGAATTAATGTGGTTAGAAGCGTATCTTCTTATGTACTATAACAACTATTTAAGTAGACGAAACCAATTATACACTTTTGAATCTGGAACACGTATTCCGCAGCCTCTTATTCATTCTATATTAACTAAAAGTGATGGAATGGATTTATGCAATATTTTTCAATCTATTGAAAGGACAAGAAATGGTGGTAGCCTAGATCTAGGCCATTTTATAAAGCGAATAGACCTTACTGAGCCAATAATTGTATAACGATTTGTAGGCTAGCGCGAGCGTCCCGCTCGTGAACACAAGCCGAGCAAAAAACGAAACTTTGTGGACACGATCTGGACACTCGCGCTAGCATATGGGATTATCCCAAGCAACACTTGAAGCTTTTAAGAATATCAAAATTCTGAAAGGGAAAAGATTAATTCCAATTTGAAAAAACATATATTTGTTAGTGAAAAATAATTATAGTATTTCATTCAAAAAATTACCTTTGAATTTATGAGCACAACATCAAAACCAAAACATATCGGCAGAAATATTAGCCGAATCAGAGAACTTCGAGGTATGAAACAGGAGGCGCTTGCACAGGCAATTGGTACAAACCAACAAGCTATTTCTGGTATTGAAGGAAGCGAAACCATTGACGATGCAAAACTTGCCAATATTGCGGAGGCACTTGGAGTTACAGTAGAAACGATTGAAAATTTTTCTGAGGAAAATATCTTTAATTACTTTAATACTTTTCACGAAAGTCATGGCAACTTTTTTGGAGGAAATAACAATTCTTGCACTTTCAACCCACTTGATAAAGTTGTAGAACTTTACGAGCGTTTGGTTCAGGCTGAAAAAGACAAAAATGAATATTTAGAAAAATTACTAAAAGGAAAATAATTTCGGCAACAATATAAATTTTATAAAAGCACAAGGATTTTTTACTTTGTGCTTTTTTTTAAGCCTATATCGAAGATTTTCTAATCCATAGCTCACAAAGTAAAAATCACATATTTCCAACCCATTTTTCAACTTGTATAAAAAATGAAAAGAGAAAATTCAATTGATATTGTACGAGGAATTGTAATGCTAATTATGGTATTAGACCACGTTTGTGATTTGATGCATATTGATTCCGAAAGTTCTTGATATGTAGGCACGCTTGCTCAGTAATGTGAAAAAAATGCTAAAGTCCTGTTTCCGAAAGGGGAGTGGGATTTTTTTTCGCATGTCCCTCAGGGGGTGCTTTTGACTACATTTTTTATGAGAGAAAATAAAAAGCAATTAGTTTTTTATAAGTATTTTTTTATATTTTTAGAAAAAAAATAAAGCCCAAAAAAGGATCATCCTAAGGCTTTATTTACTGTAAATACAAAAAAATAAAATTATAAAATGGAAATTTTTAAAGAAATTAGTTTAGAAGAAGCTATTAAATTGATAGAGGCAGGTGAGTCTGTACTGAATGATGAAATTATTGATGAGTTAAAAGCTTTTTATGAAGTTGCAGGAAAAATTATTTTGTATTCAGGAGAAACTAATTTAGAAAACCTGCTGGTAGGGAATGATATTGTTCTTGTTAATGGTAATCTGAATGTTGCAGAAATAATTGAAGATTGTGAAAAAGTAGACACGTCACTTTTGATAGTTTTAGGAAATGTAAATTGTAAAAGTTTAATTACACTTTCAAGTATGTCAATCAGTGGTGATCTAAATGTTGAAAATGTGATTTTAGGAGATTCTCTTTGTGATTATGTTTTAAATGTTGGCGGAAATATTGTAACCAAAACAATTTTAGATTATGGTCATTGTATTATCTCGGAGAAGACAATTACTGCAACGGATGTTTTTTCATTTAATGCAGTTGAGGATCAAGACGGAAGTATCGAACCAAATTTGGAACGTGAGGATTTAGTAGATGAGATTATCGATTTTGATGAAGATGAAAAAATGGAAAACTTAAGCAAAACCGTAGCTTACATAAAAAGAGGCGGCCAAATTTTCAGAATATCCTAAATTAGGAAAAAGTTGCATTTTGAATAGTAAAAAATCAATTTCATGAAAAACGGCTTCTTTGCTTTACTATGTTGTTTTCAATTTTCATTCTCGCAAAATACGGATCATCTGGATAAAGCTTTAAAACAACTTAAGTTTAAAAAAAGCGAAATAGATCTGGAACATTTTGCTCAAAAAGTATTGCCGTATGATAAACAGAAAAGCGTATTGGTGATTCCTAAATTTGCTTCTGAAGTTTCGGACGATTACTTTGTATTAGATGCTTATGTTATTGTAGTTGACAATGCGACCGGGAAAATAATCTCTAAATTTGTTGAACCAAATGCATGGACATCAGACGCTATAAGGTTAACGGATATTTCAGTTGATACTGGTTTGTATCTTTTAAATAAAACTACAAGAGCATTTGGAGTCAGGGTGTCTTATACAGGAAGCAGCAGACCCAATCCTTTTAGTGAAACTAATTTGTCATTATATATTATGGATAAAAGTTCCGTGAAACCAGTACTCAAAAATTATACAATCTCACAGTCTCGTGGAGAATGGGATACTAATTGTGCAGGAGAATTTGAGGACAGCAATTCAACTTTTGAGATTGATAAAATGCAAAACCATAATTTTAATGCTATTATAGTAAAAACTAAAAATGTTGCTACTGTAAATACACCTACAACTGATGATTGTGTTGCTAAAGAAACTATTACAAAAAATACTTCAAAATTAATTTTTAATGGCAAGGAATATAAAGAAATGAGATAGCCGAGGAGGATTCTGAAATTATTTTTAATATACCCCATTTTAAACCTGTTATTAAAAATTAATTTTTTGATTCAGCATTTAGCTACTATTTAAGTCAGGAAATAAAGGCGAAGTAAAATAGAATTCTCAATGCAAACTAAAACAATGCTAAATGGTTTACTTGTAAATTAAAGGTTTTGTATAAAAGGAACCCCATTTACTCAAATAAAATATTATTTTAGCTTGTATAAATCAATAGCTGTTAAGCTGTAATAATTCAAAAAAATAAACCCCAAAGCCATGAAAATTACGATTTCCCTGTCAGTATTATTTTTGCTGTTTACTACTCATTCATTCAGTCAGACTATTGCTGATTTAAAACTGAAAAACAAAGAAATTCCCAAAGGATACTCTTTAAGCGATGGAAACAACTGTGTTTCTGTTCAGGCATGCACTTTTTACAACGATATTGAAACGTACAGCAATATTGTGGGAAAGGTAAAAAGCAAAGCAATGCAAAGTTTTAAAAGCAGACCCGATACCGGTTCTATTATGTATTTTGAATTTGAGCATGTATTTAAAGGAGAGCGTTTTCTGCAAGGATTGTTATGGGGAAAAGCCGGTCAGCCCACAGATGAACATCCGGAAGAATATGTTGTAAAAGGAAAATTTCTCATCATTTGGAGTTTTCATCCCGACAGCCCGGTCAGAGAAAAATCAGAAGCAAAAATTGAGGGGATTTTGCCTTAAGTAGTATTTTCAGTTTACGAACTTTATTATTAAGCACAAAAAAATGAAAGCACATATTCGAATCCTAATTTATTCAGTTCTATTTCTTTTATATCTCATCTCAACTTCATTATTATTACTGTTGAGTGAAAAATTAGTAGTTACTGCATATATAACTTTAGGCTGCGGTTTTACTGCTCTTAATATAGTTTATTCTTTTATTGTTTTAAAGTGGATTCCTTTATTAAATGTAGCCTGTTCTATTGTAATTGCTTTTTTGTCATTGTTCCTGGCCTTAAGGTTTGGGGAATTAGAGTTGTTTCCGAATAATGATCCTTATGGTATTATAACTTCAATAATAGCTAATGCTGTTTTTTCAATTGTTTTTTGGGAAGCAGTATTTCAATTAAAAAAGAAAACGTCTGTATCGAAAGCATTATTATAAAAAAATGAAAATAATAATTACAATAATTTTAGGTGTATTTATTTGTTTTGGATGTGAACGAAATCCAAAACAAATAAACAACAACAATAAAAGCAATACCACGATAAATACTGAAAACAATATAAAAAATAGTAATAGCGAAAAGAGAAGCATAGAACAACTTAACCTGATTCCTATTGATACAGTAGATTCAAAAAGTGAAAACATTTATAAGAAATACGGTATCGAATTTAGTGGCAATTGTTATACTTGTGATTTGGCAGAAATTGCTATAACGGAGCAGACATTAAAATTAACCAATGTGTGTGATGTAAATCTAAATCGGGAATTTGAAATTATAAAAATCACAAATGCTAAAAGTGAAATTGAAATTAAAACCCAACAAAGTGACTTTATATTTACAGAAATTGACAAAACACCCATTTACGAATTGAAAATTACCGGGAAAGAGATTAATACCGAAAACTTACGGATTTCTAAATATTATACGCTGAAGAAATTACTGAAGAAGTTTGAACAACATGATTGTGGGGATTTTGAAGGATAAAAATGAATATTGCTAAATGGTGGATTATATTTAGTACAGTTTAATCGTTGTTTTTCGAAGAAAATAATAAGTGAGTTTTTTTATCTTTTGAAAACAAGATCTCTAACTTAGCCCCGATCGAGCCGGTATCCTTTTACGGCGGGGTTCGCCGTAAAAGATTTAGGCGAGAGCGAGACAGGAGGTTATTCTGAAAATGAATGATGCTGCTCATTAAAATAAAAAATTGAAAGGCATAGTTGTTGAAAGTTAAAAAAGATATATTTACACCTTCAAAATGATACTTATGCAAAAAAATACTCTACTGGTTTCTATCTTATTTTTAGTTTTTTCATGTGGCGTAAAAACAACCCAATCGCTTATTAGTGATGGTAATTATGATGAGGCTATTAATCGTGCTGTTGAGGCATTAAAATCTAACAAAGATTCTAAAGGAAAACAAGATTATGTTTACTTACTTGAAGAAGCTTTTGCAAAAGCAAAAGACAGGGATTTGAGGAATCTTGAAATGATGGAAAAAGAAAAAAATCCTGCCAGTCTTGAGCTTATCTATAATACTTATTTACAGCTTAATAATCGTCAGGAAAAAATTAGACCCATATTACCGCTTAAGTTATTGAAGCAGGGAAAAAATGCTCAATTTCTTTTTGATAACTACTCAGATCAGATTGTAAACAGTAAAAATGCATTATCTAAATATTTATATGAAAATGCACAAGCGCTCTTAAAATCTTCTAATAAACTTAATTACAGAAAAGCGTATGATGATTTAGTTTATATCGAAAGCATAAATCCGAATTATAAAAATGCAAAAAAATTAATGGATGATGCTCAATTCAAAGGAACTGATTTTGTAAATGTTTACGCTACCAACGAAACAAATATGGTGATTCCGACGCAATTACAAAATGATTTATTAGATCTCAGCACTTATGGACTTAACGATAAATGGACAGTTTATCACAATGTCAGACAAAAAAAAGTGAGTTACGATTACGGTCTGATTTTAAATTTCAGGGAAATTCACATCTCACCGGAGCAGATTAAAGAAAAGGAATTCGTTCAGGAAAAAGAAATTAAGGATGGTGTTAAAACACTATTAGATAGTAGAGGCAGATCTGTTAAAGATAGTTTGGGGCGTCCGATAAAAGTAGATAATTTTAAAAAGATTAAAATCAGAATTTTCGAATTCAGACAATATAAAGCATGTCAGGTGACTGCTAAGGTAGAGTATGTTGATTTTAAAACCAATCAGTTATTACAATCATTTCCTTTGGCAAGTGAATCTGTTTTTGAAAACGTTTATTCGACTTATCGTGGTGACAGAAACGCATGTGATGAAAAATACTTAAGTAACTTCAATAACCGTGCAGTACCTTTTCCTAACAATGAGCAAATGGTTTTTGATACCGGTCAGGACCTTAAAGCTAAATTTAAAAACATTATTGTCCGAAACAAGTTCAGATAAATTAGAAATCTTTATAATCCCATTTGCCACAAATAAATGAGATTTTTTTTGAATAATAAAAAAGGATCAAAAAAAATAATTCAGCTTTTGTTGATGTTGTAATTAAGCACGAAAAATTATCAGATTTAGAAATGATTATAGAAATGGGCTTTAAAGAAGGCTTTACAATTGCAATGGAAGGCCTGGACGAAATTTTTACTTTGGAATAAAAGTTTTAAAATTATAGTAACACGAAAAAAATGCGCATTTTATTTGCGCATTTTTTATAAGAATATTAAAGTTTATTTTGATTATTTATAGAGAATCACGGTATGATATTACATCCGGCAGTTTCAAATTCTTTTTGATTTTTCACCCTCAAACGCAGTAATAAAATTAGAATGAACATTTTTTTGTTTTTTCAAAATTACGACAATAGGTTCTCTATGGTTTTTAGCTGTAGGCAAAAATCTGTGTGATGATTTCTGTTTAGGTGGAGATTAAAAAATATAATTGGAAAAATATAGGTTTAACAAATACGAATAATTTAGATACATAATAATGTTTAGAAATTCTTAACGCATTTTTAACAATTTTCATACTACATAATTTATTTTCAATTGTTAACTTAAGGATATCTAAACCCCGACAATGATTACAAAAAAAATTGATGCGTTTATTATTCTTTTCCTTATATGCCTAACTTCATTTTCTCAGGAAAGATTTACTTTAAGTGGTACCATTACCGATTTTAGTAATAATGAAACTCTGATAGGGGTTCATATCTATATTCCAGCTTTGAAAGTTGGAACTTATACTAACAAATATGGATTTTATTCACTTACACTTCCTACTGGAGAACATCAATTGAGAATAAACCATTTTGGATATCAGGAAGTTGAAAAAACAATATTATTAGAGGAAAATACAAAAGACAATTTAGCCTTAAACGAAAACAGTGAAGAGCTTCAGGAAGTTCTAATTAAGGAGGTGAGATATAAAACCAATATTAAATCACCTGAAATGAGCGTTAATAAACTGTCTATTTCTGACATCAAAAAAATGCCTGTAGTTTTGGGTGAAGTTGATGTTTTAAAATCTATTTTACTATTGCCGGGAGTAACAAATGCAGGAGAGGGTGCTTCAGGTTTTAATGTCAGGGGAGGCGGTGCCGATCAGAATTTAATTTTATTAGATGAAGCGACTATATTTAATTCTTCCCATGTTTTTGGATTTTTTTCTGTTTTTAATCCGGACGCTGTTAAAAATCTGAAGTTATATAAAGGAGGGATTCCGGCCCGATATGGAGGGAGGGTTTCTTCGGTTTTGGATATTTATCAGAAAGATGGAAATAGTAAAGAGTTTCATGTAAATGGCGGAGTTGGACTAATTTCAAGCCGTATTCTTGCAGAAGGCCCGATAGTAAAAAACAAAGGTTCTTTTTTGATAGGAGGAAGAGCATCTTATGCACATTTGTTTCTAAAATTATCAGAGGATCAAAAAGGCAACGCTGCCTATTTTTATGATCTAAATACCAAATTGAGTTATAAACTAAGCGAGAATAACAGTTTGTTTTTATCAGGTTATTTTGGGCGTGACGTTTTTAAACTGAATGAAATTTTCATGAATACTTATGGTAACTCTATATTGAACTTACGTTGGAGTCACTTATATTCCGATAAATTATTTGCAAATTTATCGTTGATCTACAGTGATTATTATTATGGACTTGATTTAAATTTTGTAGGTTTCAAATGGAATTCCGGCATTAAAAACTATACTGTTAAATACGATTTTGAAAACTTTATTTCAGATAAATTCAAATTAACTTATGGTTTAAACGGAATCTATTACGAATTTAACCCTGGAATAATTAAGCCCTTAAGTGATGAATTTACAATCAATCCTGAGCAATTAGATAAAAAATATGCACTTGCAATATCCCCTTATATTGGTTCAGAAAGTCAGCTTTCAAAAAGAATTACAGTTTACTGTGGCTTAAGATTTAGTATGTTTTATCGTCTGGGAGCTTCGACAATTAATTTGTATGAAAACAATAATGCAGTTGTCTTCAATTCGGATATGCAGATTTATGAAAAAGGGACACCAATAAGTACTGAATACTACAAAAAGAACAAGGTTATTGAAAGTTATAACAACCTTGAACCCCGGTTTTCAATTGCTTTTCAGCTGAATGATGATGCCGCATTAAAAGCGAATTACAACAGAATGGCACAATATCTTCAGTTAGTTTCCAATACTTCATCTCCGACACCTCTTGATGTCTGGATGCCAAGCGACAATTATATCAAGCCTCAAATTGCAGATCAGGTTGCTGTAGGTTATTTTAGAAATTTTAATGGCGGGGCTTATTCACTTGAAACAGAGATTTATTATAAAAAAGTTAAAAACAGGCTGGATTATATCGATGGAGCTAATCTGATTGCAAATGATGCAATTGAACAAGTAATTTTAAATGGAAGAATGCGGGCCTATGGCTTAGAAATCATGTTTAAGAAGAATGAAGGCAAACTTAACGGCTGGATTTCTTACACACTTTCAAAATCAGAACAACAAACTCCCGGCAGAACTCCCGAAGAAACAGGAATCAATAATGGTCAATGGTATAATTCTGCTTATGATAAATTACATAATGTGGCTATTACGTCTGCTTATAATTTAAATGCAAAATGGACATTTGGAGCTAATTTTGTTTTACAGTCCGGCCAGCCAGTTAGCTACCCAAACAGTCAGTATGAATATTTAGGAATAACTGTTCCCAGTTATGGATTGCGAAATGAAAACCGATTACCTGCTTATCATCATTTAGATGTTTCGGCTACATTGACACCCACAAATAATAAAAACAGAAAATGGAAAAGCGAATGGGTTTTTAGTATATATAATTTGTATAACAGACAAAATGCTGCTTCAATTAATTTCCGTCAAAATGCAGACACTGGTTATAATGAAGCAGTAAGAACATCTATCTTCGGAATTGTACCAGCGGTTAGTTATAATTTTAAGTTTTAAAATCATTTTCTGTAAAAAGAAAAAATATAAAGTATGAAAAAAGTAATTTTGTTTTTGGTGTTTTTTATGTCTGTATTCTTTACAAGCTGTGAAGAAGTAGTTGAGGTTGATTTAGATACTGCTGCTCCAAAATTAGTAATAGAAGCAGCTATCAATTGGCGAAAAGGAACTTCCGGAGCCCAGCAAACTATTAAGCTGACAACTACAACAGGTTATTTTCAAGATGAGATTCCAATAGTTTCAGGAGCAGTTGTTTATGTTAAAAATAATGCTAACCAGCAATTTAATTTTACAGAAGTACCAAATTCCGGAAGATATGTCTGTAATAATTTTAGGCCGGTAATTAGCGAGACCTATACCTTGACAGTAATTGCTAAAGGGGATACTTATACAGCTAGTGAAACGCTAAAATCTGTAACTCCAATAACAACTGTTACACAATATGATGCAGGTGCTCTTGCCGGTATTGTAGTTAGAGCTTTTTATAATGACCCGGCAGATGTAGATAATTATTATTTATACAAATATGTATATTCAAATAAAATTACCTCGACTTATTATGCTGATGAAGATAAGTTTTATCAGGGTAACGAATTTTTTAGTGTTTCTGATGACGAGGATTTGAAAGCCGGAGACGAAATTGAAATAACACATTATGGAATTTCAAAGCAATATTACAATTACATGAATATATTAGTAAGCATTGCAGGTAGTAATGTTGGAGGGCCTTTTCAAACTCCGCCCGCAACAGTGAGAGGTAATATTATCAATACAACCGATAAAAGTAATTTTCCGTTAGGTTATTTTTCACTTAGTGAAATAGTTTCAAGAAAATATACTGTTAAATAAGTTAGTTAAAAATGGAAGCAAGAATTGAAATACTAACTGAGAAAAAACTCATTGGTAAACACATCACAATGTCATTTGTCGAAAATAAAACATTTCAGTTATGGAGCAGTTTTATGCCGGATCGAAAAGAAATCAAGACTTCAATTGATTCTAATTTGTATTCGATTGAAGTTTTCTCAGCTGGATATTTTAATAATTTTGATGCTAAAAGAACTTTTAAGAAATGGGCAGCCATGGAAGTTTTGGATTTTAATGAAATTCCATCAGGTATGGAAACTTTGATAATTCCGGACGGACTATATGCTGTTTTCGTTCATGAAGGTCCCGCAATAGAAGGGGATAAGACTTATCGTTTCATTTTTACAGAATGGATGCCGGCTTCCGGTTTCAAAGTTGATGACAGACCTCATTTTGCTGTAATGTCTGAAAATTATCAAAGAGATAATCCAAATTCAGAAGAAATCTGGATCCCTATAAAAAAATAAAGTTTAAAGTTATGCTGATAGAAGTGCTAAGATTACTTTTTAATCGTGATCTCAATAAATTAAAAGCCGAAATTGAATTATATGAAACCGATAGTCAGCTTTGGCTAATCGATAAAAATATTTCTAATTCTGCAGGGAATCTTTGCCTGCATTTAATTGGAAATCTAAATACTTACATAGGAGCCGAACTGGGAAAAACAGGTTATGTTAGAGATCGCCCGTTGGAATTTTCCTTAAAAAATGTTTCAAAAGAAGAATTGATCAGTAAAATTGACCAGACTATCTTGGTTGTAAATAATGCTCTTGATTCCGTAACCGAAGCCGATTTAGAAAGTATTTATACGCAAATTGTTTTCGAGAAAGAAATGACAACTGGTTTCTTTTTGGTACACCTTTCTACACATTTAGCCTATCATTTAGGACAAATTAATTATCATCGACGGTTAATTATTTAAGACTACAGATTATAAAACTTAAAATTACATTCTCAAAAATCAGAATCTAAAATTGTTAATCAACATTCAAAAATCTCTTTCTTTTGTACATTTGCATTTCATTCAAAAATAATAATCCAGCATGTCATCACATCATATTGTTCGCGACGATCAGGAACCCGCATTAATTATCGCCAACGGAGCTGCTTGCAATGCTGAATTATTAGGGCAACTGCTCGAATGGTCCCCGCTCGTTATTGTACTCGATTCGGCCATTGAACGTGTTGTAGATTTAGGTATAAAAGTAGATGTGCTTTTGGGAGATTTCGATCGTGGTTTTGATCCTGAAATCTACAAAACTTCACAATTTCCAATAGAAATTGTTCATACACCTGACCAAAACAAGACCGATTTAGAGAAAGCTTTTGATTACCTGATCGATAGAAAAATCCCGGCTGTAAATGTGGTCTGGGCTACCGGAAAACGTGCAGATCATACCATTACAAACCTAACCAATATTGTTCGTTACCGTGATTTGCTTAAAATTGTAATTCTGGACGATCATTCTAAAATATTTCTATTGCCAAATAAATTTGAAAAATGGTACACAGAAAAAACACCAATTTCCTTGATTCCTATTGGTGTTGTGAGCGGTATTTATTCAACTAATTTAGAGTATTCGCTACAAAATGACACTCTGACAATGGGGTATAGAACAGGAAGCAGCAATTCAGTTGCAAAAGACGGGATTGTTACGATTACCCACAAAAACGGTGATTTATTGCTGATGGAATGCATGGATTAGTCATTGAATTTTGAAATTGACATTGTCGTTTGAATTTGATGAATCTATTTACTTTGTATCTTTGCCACTTAGAACTATTGAAAAAATAAAATGCGAATTGATATTATTACGATTTTGCCGGAATTATTAAAGAGCCCTTTTGAGGCTTCGATTATGAAACGTGCCATAGACAAAGGTCTGGTTGAAGTTTATTTTCATAATTTACGTGACTATACAACCAATAAACAGAAAAGCGTAGATGATTATCCTTTTGGAGGAGGAGCCGGAATGGTAATGACTGTTCAGCCCATTGACGCCTGTATCACGCATTTGAAAAGTGAGCGTGAATATGATGAAATTATCTATATGTCGCCTGACGGTGAAACTTTGAACCAGAAAATGGCTAATACAATGTCGATGTATGAAAATATTATTATTCTATGCGGGCATTATAAAGGCGTTGACCAACGTGTTCGGGATCACTTTATAACCAAAGAAATTTCAATTGGTGACTATGTTTTATCAGGGGGAGAATTGGGAGCCTTGGTTTTATCCGATGCTTTGATCAGATTGATTCCTGGTGTTTTAAGTGATGAAACTTCAGCATTAACAGACAGTTTTCAGGATAATTTACTTTCAGGACCTATATATACAAGGCCTGCAGATTATAAAGGATGGAAAGTTCCTGATGTTTTAACCAGTGGACATTTTGCCAAAATTGACAAATGGCGTGAGGATATGGCGTACGAACATACAAAAAACAGACGCCCGGATTTATTAGAATAGTCTTAAAGTTTTTAAAGTCGAAAGTCATAAAATAGACAATATAGCATCTTCATTTTTAGATCAATAAGACTTTATGGCTTTCAATTTTATGGCTTAAAAAATAATTTACAATTTACAATTTATAATTCATAATTATTTTCTACATTTGCACCCGAATTAGACCAACCTCTGGCGAGATCCGTGAATGTTGTTCTAATATAAAAACAATAATTTAAATTATCATGGCAGATTTATTAAAATTCGTTCAGGACGAATTCGTTGCTAGAAAAGATTTCCCTGTTTTTGGAGCTGGAGATACTATCACAGTTTTCTACGAAATTAAAGAGGGTGAAAAAACAAGAACTCAGTTTTTTAAAGGAGTTGTTATTCAAAGAAGAGGTTCTGGTAACACAGAAACTTTTACTATTCGTAAAATGTCTGGTGCTGTTGGTGTAGAGCGTATCTTCCCGGTAAACTTGCCAGCTTTGCAAAAAATTGAAATCAACAAGAAAGGTGCTGTACGTAGAGCTAGAATTTTCTACTTCAGAGAACTTACTGGTAAAAAAGCTAAGATTAGAGATAAAAGAAGATAATCATTTATCTATTTGTTATAAAAAACTCGTTTCAAGTAAGTTGAAACGAGTTTTTTTTTGGAACTTATTTTTTAAATATAAAAACTATAATTTTTTGCAGCAAAAATCATTGATTTAATAATTTAAAGACTTCGAAATGGCAATCTGTTAATTTCAGGATTTCTCTGGAAAACTAAACCGTTTTCGCACTGTTTTTACTATATTTGCTCCGCTCATTTTGAGCCGACTATACCTTGAAAATTGCTGATTCCGGCAATACGATTATAAAAAAAAAAAAAATGACACAGAATTCAAAAATTTTTTACACCTTAACTGATGAGGCGCCATTGTTAGCGACTTATTCTTTACTGCCTATTGTTCAGGCTTTTACTGCTACTGCTGGTATTGCTATTGAAACTAGAGATATTTCGCTGGCAGGTAGAATTTTATCTAATTTTCCTGAATCATTAACAGATGCTCAAAAAACAGGAGATGCTTTAGCTGAACTTGGTCAATTGGCGACTCAGCCTGAGGCTAACATTATCAAATTGCCAAACGTTTCTGCATCTGTTCCGCAATTAAAAGCGGCTATTGCAGAATTGCAGTCTCATGGATATAATGTGCCAAATTTTCCGGAAGATCCTCAAAATGATGCTGAAAAGGAAGTTAAAGCAAAATATGCTAAAGTATTGGGTTCTGCTGTAAACCCGGTTTTGCGTGAAGGAAACTCTGATCGTAGAGCTCCAAGAGCAGTTAAAAACTTTGCAAAGGCAAATCCACATTCAATGGGGGCATGGTCTGCTGACTCAAAAACTAAAGTTGCTTCCATGACAGGCGGTGATTTTTACGGAAGTGAAAAATCTCTTACTGTTGCTGAAGCTAATGATGTAAAAATTGAATTCGTTTCAAAAGATGGTACAACTACTGTTCTTAAAGCAAGCACTCCGCTAAAAGCAGGTGAAATAATTGACAGCTCTGTTTTAAGTGTAAATAAATTAAAAGCTTTTGCTACTGAAGCTATTGCTGAAGCTAAAAAAGAAGGTGTTTTGCTTTCTGTACACTTAAAAGCTACAATGATGAAAGTTTCAGATCCAATTATCTTTGGCGCTATCGTTGAAGTTTATTTTGCGGATCTTTTTAAAAAATATGAATCTTTATTCGCTGAATTAAACGTTGATACCAGAAATGGTTTAGGTGATATCTATGCAAAAATTGCAGGAAGACCTGAACAAGCTGAAGTTGAAACTGCAATTAATCAGGCAATTGAAAACGGACCAGCTTTGGCAATGGTTAATTCTGATAAAGGAATTACAAACTTACATGTTCCGTCAGACGTAATTGTTGATGCTTCTATGCCGGCAATGATTCGTACATCTGGACAAATGTGGAACAAAGAAGGAAAAGCACAAGACACAATCGCTGTTATCCCGGACCGTTGTTATGCAGGAGTTTATACAGCTACAATTGATTTCTGTAAAAAACACGGGGCTTTTGATCCAAAAACGATGGGAAGTGTTCCTAACGTAGGTTTAATGGCGCAAAAAGCTGAAGAATATGGTTCTCACGACAAAACTTTCCAAATTGCTGCAGATGGAGTTGTTCGTGTTGTAGATAATAAAGGAAATGTTTTAATGGAGCAAAACGTTGAAACAAATGATATCTTTAGAATGTGTCAGGCAAAAGATGCTCCTATCCAAGACTGGGTTAAACTAGCCGTAAACAGAGCTCGTTTATCTGATACTCCTGCCGTTTTCTGGTTAGACGAAAACAGAGCGCATGACAGAGAACTGATCGTTAAAGTTGAAAAATATTTAAAAGATTACGATACGACAAACTTAGATATCCGTATTTTAAACCCGATTGCTGCAACTGAATTTACATTAGACAGAATCATCAAAGGTTTAGATACAATTTCTGTAACTGGAAATGTTTTACGTGATTACTTAACAGATTTATTTCCAATTTTAGAATTAGGTACTTCTGCAAAAATGTTGTCTATCGTTCCTTTAATGAATGGTGGAGGATTGTTTGAAACCGGTGCCGGAGGATCTGCTCCTAAACACGTTGAGCAATTTACAGAAGAAGGATACTTACGTTGGGATTCACTTGGAGAGTTTTTAGCTCTTGGGGCTTCATTAGAACACTTAGGACAAACTTTAGATAATTCTAAAGCTATCGTTTTATCTGAAACTTTAGATCAGGCTAATGATAAATTCCTGGCAAATGATAAATCTCCAGCTCGTAAAGTAGGTCAGATTGACAACCGTGGATCTCACTTCTATTTAGCATTCTACTGGGCTCAGGCTTTGGCTGCTCAGACAAAAGATGCTGAATTAAAATCGATCTTTACTCCAATTGCTGCTGAATTTGAAGCTGACGAAGCTAAAATCGATGCAGAATTAATTGGTGCTCAGGGAAAACCTCAGGATATTGGCGGTTACTATCAGCCAACTCCTGAATTAGTGAGTAAGGCAATGCGTCCAAGCGAAACTTTTAATGCTATTATCGCTAAAATTGCATAATTTAAAAGAGCAATTTTTATTTTTATACAAGAAAAGACAATCAGAAATGGTTGTCTTTTTTTATGTCTACTTTGAATTAAATAAGTTTATCTGCTTTAAAATATATATATAAATAAGCGAACATTCATTTATATTTAATATATTTGTGCTTATTAAAACAGAAAAATGCGAACAAGAGATCCAAATAAAGAAGATGCTGTAAAACAAAAAGCTATTGAAATGCTCGTAAAATATGGCATTGAAGGCTTTGGGATGAATCGATTGGCAAAAGAAAGCGGTGTTTCTGTAGCGACATTATACATTTACTATTCGGATAAAGAAGATTTGATAAAGAAAATTGGGACAGAAATTGGACAAACCTTTTTTAGTGAAATGGTAAAAGATTTCTCCTCAACCATGTCTTTTAAGGAAGGTCTGCGTAAACAGTGGGAAAACAGGGCGCGTTTTGCTTTAAAAAATCCTTTAAAAGTTGCTTGTTGGGAAGCTTTAAGCCATTCTAGTTATCGGGATGATATTTTAGAAGAAAGCCTTGCGAATTTTAAAAAAACAATGTGGAGTTTTATTGAAAATGCATTAGAAAGAAAGGAACTGCTGCCGATTTCTATTGAAGTATTCTGGAGTGTGGCTTATGGTCCTCTATATGCTTTACTTCGTTTTGAAAATGAAGGGAAAAGTTTTGGAGATACACCTTTTAAACTCACAGAAGAAAAAATGGATGAAGCATTTGAATTAGTAATAAAAGCACTGACACCTTAATAATCTCCAAATATGGAAAATATACAAAACATATTAGTATTTGCAACCAATATTAGAACGGTTAATGACAAACAACTAATAAGTTGTACACTCAATGAAAATTCTGAAATTCATCAATGGAATATAGATCAGGAAGATATTGATTGCGTTTTACGAGTTGTAAGTGAAACATTATCAGAAGAACAAATAATCAATATTGTTAACAGACATAATTTCAATTGTAGACCATTAGACTAAACTAAAAATGAAAGAACAAAACCAGTCAGTGCCTTTTACCAGTTATCAAAAATTTGCAGTTTTTATACTGGCAATTACTCAGTTTACAGTAATTCTCGATTTTATGGTAATGTCACCGTTAGGAGATATACTTATGAAAGATCTGGATATAAAACCTGCACGTTTTGGCTTAGTGGTTTCTGCTTATGCTTTCAGTGCAGGAATTTCCGGACTTCTTACAGCAGGTTTTGCGGATAAATTCGACCGAAAAAAATTATTGCTATTCTTTTATATTGGTTTTATTGTAGGCACAATTCTATGTGGAATTGTCACTTCTTATGCTTTGCTTGTAGCAGCCAGAATCGTTACGGGTTTATTTGGAGGTGTTATTGGTTCAATCTCTATGGCAATTGTTGCAGATTTATTTACGCTTCAACAACGTGGACGTGTTATGGGTTTTATACAGATGGGTTTTGGGGCAAGTCAAATTTTAGGAATCCCAATTGGATTATATCTTGCTAATGAATGGGGCTGGCATGCTCCGTTTTTATGGGTTGCAGGTATGGCAGCAATCGTGGTAACTCTGATTGGAATTAAATTACAGCCAATAAATAAACATCTTTTGATTCAAAAAGATAAATCAGCTTTTACGCATTTAATTCATACCCTTACCAAAAAGAACTATAGAATCGGATTTACTGCTACTGCCTTACTCTCTGTTGGTGGTTTTATGCTAATGCCTTTTGGTAGTGCTTTTGCCATCAATAATTTGCATATTACACAATATGAGTTACCTATTTTATTCATGATTGCCGGATTATCTACATTAGTAATTATGCCTATTATAGGAAAATTAAGTGACAGTATAGACAAATTCAAAATATTTGCCTTCGCATCTATCTGGACAATCGTTACTGTTGCTCTTTATACCAATCTTAGTGTTACACCACTTTGGTTAGTAGCTATTTTTAATGTATTGATGATGGGTGGAGTAATGAGTCGTATGATACCTTCAACGGCTTTGGTTACTGCGATACCTGTTGTAGAAGACAGAGGTGCTTTTATGAGTATCAATTCTTCTTTACAACAAATAGCAGGAGGAATTGCGGCAGTCTTCGCAGGAATGATTGTTGTTCAAAAAGATAAATTAAGCCCACTGGAACATTATGACACTTTAGGTTTCATCATTATCGGAATTTCGATTTTATCCATACTGCTTATGTTTCGTGTGAGTAAACTGATTAAAAAGAACGCACAAGAAAATGCAGAAAATTTTCCTGTGATTCATGAAGTTTAAGTTTTAATAAAACCGCTTAACATTTAATTGTTTATAAAAAAGACAGCTATTTTTAGACTGTCTTTTTTATAATTGAAATTGTATTGTCTATCCCAGCCAGCCATCACGGTCCAAACTTCGATATTGAATTGCTTCAGCAATGTGCGATGAGACTATTTGAGGGGCAGTATCTAAATCTGCAATGGTTCTGGCAACTTTCAAAATCCGGTCATAAGCTCGTGCTGAAAGATTCAAACGTTCCATGGCAGTCTTCAATAACTCTTTTGATTGTGTGTCAAGAGCGCAATACTCCCGAATTAATTTACTGCTCATCTGTGCATTATAATGAATGTTAGCCATTTTTTCAAATCGGATGGACTGTAATTCACGTGCTGCCGTAACTCTTTCCCTAATGGAAACACTACTTTCTGCTTTTTTGTCATCGGATAATTTTTCGAACGGTACGGGTGTAACTTCAATATGAATATCAATTCGGTCTAGCAAAGGACCTGAAATTTTACTCATATACCGTTGCATTTCATGTGGAGAGGAAGTATTTGGCATTGACGGGTCGTTAAAAAAACCGCTCGGACTCGGATTCATACTTGCCACCAGCATAAAAGAGGAAGGGTAGGTAACTGTAAATTTAGCTCTTGAAATCGTAACTTCTCTGTCTTCCAAAGGCTGACGCATCACCTCTAAAACATCTCTTTTAAATTCCGGCAATTCATCTAAAAATAAAACTCCGTTATGTGCCATTGAGATTTCTCCGGGCTGTGGATAGCTTCCACCGCCTACAAGGGCAACATTAGAAATAGTATGATGAGGACTTCGAAATGGTCTTTGATTCATTAACCCAACTTCTTTTAATTTACCTGCAACACTATGAATCTTTGTAGTTTCTAACGCTTCTCTTAAGGTCATTGGAGGTAAAATACTAGGTAAACGCTTTGCTAACATTGTTTTTCCTGCACCGGGTGGACCAATCAAAATGATGTTATGTCCTCCGGCCGCAGCAATTTCCATACAGCGTTTTATACTTTCCTGTCCGCGAACATCAGAAAAATCAAACTCAGGAAAATCTAAGGTCTTATGAAATTCTGCACGGGTATCAATAATTGTGGGTTCTAAAGTTCCTTTTCCTTCAAAGAAATCAATGACTTCCTGAACATTTTCAACTCCGTAAACATCTAGTCCGGCAACTATCGCCGCTTCTTTCACATTTTGTTTTGGAAGAAAAAATCCTTTATAGCCTTCTTCTTTAGCTTTAATAGCAATGGAGAGCGCCCCATTTATGGATTGTAAACCTCCATCCAATGAAAGTTCTCCCATAATAATGTAGCGGTCAATTTCAGGTGCTTTTATCTGTTCTGAAGCTATTAAAATTCCAATTGCAAGAGTCAAATCATAAGCAGAGCCTTCCTTACGCAAGTCAGCAGGAGCCATATTTATGGTTATTTTTTTGCCTGGCAGGTTATATCCGTTATTTTTAAGAGCTGCAGCTATACGATAACTACTTTCTTTTATGGCATTATCAGGTAAACCTACTAAGTGGTAACCAATTCCTTTATCTATATTCACTTCTACTGTTATGGTAGTAGCTTCGACTCCAAAAACAGCGCTTCCAAAAACTTTAATCAGCATACTTTAATATCTTAATTTGTAAATATTTATTTACTTCAGCAAATAAACAAATATTTTAATAATTAAAGTATTACAATTAAAAATTTTTGTTTTAAATTTATTCAAATTGTAAGCCAATCTGATTTTTTACTTCTTCAACGATGCTGCTTAAATCTAAACTATTTTGATGCGACCAAAGTTTACTTTCAATTTGATTGTTTTTAATGCAGACATGACATTCAATTGCTTCATGTGCATACCCTTTTCCAATATTTGAAATTCTGAATTTTTCTTCCTCTTCATTTTCAATAATGGAGTATCCTTCTGTCATGAACCATGGAGAATCAATGTCAATTCTTCCTTGAGTACCGCTAATGGTAGCTTTCATATCAGAAGCAGAAACTAAACCGGCGTGTAAAACTGACTGAGCAGACTGATATTGTAAAATCATAGTAGTCTGTAAATCGACTCCAGTTGTATGATAAGTTGATTTTGCTAAAATTTCTTCTGGAATTCCGAGTATAACATAGGAAAGGAATAATGGATAAACGCCAATGTCATAAAGAGCTCCGCCGCCTAATTTTTTCTCTGTCAGTCGGACTCCTAACTCACTGTTATAATAAGCAAAATCAGCCTTAAGATATTTAACCGATCCAATTTTACCACTTTCTACTTTTGACAGCAGTTCCCGAATTGATGGAATAAATCGAGTCCAAAAAGCTTCCATAAAAAATTTATTGTATTTTTTTGAAGCTTCAATCATTAGAACAGCGTCATGATAGGATAACGATAAAGGCTTTTCGCATAAAACGTGTTTCCCTTTTTGCATTGCCCGAATTGATAATTCGGCATGAGAGTTATGAGGAGTTGCGATATAAATAATATCCACCTGATCGTCTGAGAAAAGTTCATCGTAGGAACCATAAAACTTATCGCAATCATGATTTTTTGCAAATTCATTTGCTTTCGTAATATCTCTCGAGGCTACAGCAATTAATTCAGCTTCTTCTATTAATTTTAAATCAGTTGCAAACTGATTGGCTATATTTCCTAAGCCAATAATTCCCCATCTTATTTTGTTTCTGTTTTTCATATTATTTTGAAAATGATTTAAATTTTAGTCAGATATAAAAGTCTTCTACTTTAAAGGTAAGATTCTGTTCAAATAGAAAAAAATAAACTTGTAGGAATACATATATTTTATATTTTTATAACAAATTATACCTTATACATGAAAAAAAATATATTACTGCTTTTGTTTAGTTTATTTTTAACAAAAACATTTGCCCAAGATTACTTTCCTGTTAATGAAAGTGTGCATAATAAAAACAATAATTATACAGCTTTTATTAATGCTTCTATTTATGTTACACCTACACAAAAAATTGAAAAAGGAACTTTCCTTATTCAGGATGGTAAAGTAATTGCCGTAGGAAATAATGTAAAAATTCCAAAAAATGCGATTACAATCAATCTCGAGGGCAAGACTATTTATCCTTCATTTATTGATATTTATACTAGTTTTGGAATTGAAAAACCGAGAAGAAATTTAACTCCGGGAAGAGAAGAACTGTCATATGATACTAAAAAAACCGGACATTACTGGAATGAGAGTATACTATCAGAACTAAACGGATATGAAACTTTTAAATACGATCAGCCAAAAGCTGAGGAACTTTTAAAAGCAGGTTTTGGAGTTGTAGGAACTCATATACATGACGGGGTTGCCCAAGGAACAGGTCTTTTGGTTGCTTTGAATAATACAGACGGCAAAAATCAAATCATTTCGAATAAAATAACAAATCACTTTTCTTTTAACAGAAGTGCCTTAACAAATCAGGCTTATCCTAGTTCTTTAATGGGATCTATGGCCTTGCTTCGTCAAATGTATTTTGATTTGGACTGGTACAAAAAAGGAAATTCAGACACGAAAGATTTATCATTGGAAGCTCTAAATGCAAACGAAAAACTGATACAGATTTTTGCGTCAGAAGACAAATTAAATAGCTTAAGAGCTTCTAAAATTGCAAAAGAATTTGGCTTAAACTATATTTTAAAAGGGAGTGGAAATGAATTTGAAAGAATTGAAGAAATCAAAAAAACCAATTCAAAATTCATTATTCCGATCAATTTTCCTGAAGCTTATGATGTATCGAATCCCTATTTATCCAATCAGATAGAATTGGCAGATATGCGTTTTTGGAATCAGGCTCCAACCAATCTAAAAGTGCTTTCTGATAACGGTATTCTATTTGCATTAACAACTGATAAATTGAAAAAAACAGAAGATTTTAGGACCAATCTTCTAAAAGCAATCAAATATGGCTTTGATAAAACAAAAGCTTTGGAGGCATTGACTACTATTCCTGCAGTACTTTTAGGAAAAAGTAACGAAATTGGAAGTTTAAAAACAGGGAGTTTTGCCAATTTTATAATTACTTCGGGAGAAATTTTTGATGAAAAAACCATTTTATACGAAAACTGGGTTCAGGGCAATAAATATGTAATTAACGATGTTAATTTAAAAGATATTCGTGGCAACTACAATCTGACAATTGGAAATGAAACTTTAAAATGGAAAATTGACGGAACGGCAGAAGCGCCAAAATCTGAAATTATTACTAGCGATGCTAAAAAAGTAAAAAATACTTTTTCTGTTTCAAAAAACTGGATTTCACTTTTGATAAAATCAAATGATACTATAAAATCAAATTTCAGCCGTTTAACAGGATTTGTAGAAAATACTAATAATTTCTCTGGAAAAGCTGAATTGTATAATGGCAATCAGGTAAATTGGACAGCTGTAAAAACCTCTCCTTTTGTTGCTGTAAAAGATACTGTCAAGCCTGAGAAACCCAATCCAATTATACCTACAACTTTTCCGAATGTTGCTTTTGGAAATACCGAAGAATTAACTGCACAAACTTTATTGTTTAAAAATGCAACCGTTTGGACAAACGAAAAAGACGGAATTTTAACTGAAGCGGATGTTTTGATTAAGAACGGAAAAATTGTTTCGATCGGAAAAAATCTTACGGATGCTTCCGCAACAATTATTGATGCAAAAGGAAAACATCTTACCAGCGGAATTATTGATGAGCATTCTCATATTGCTATTTCAAAAGGTGTAAATGAAATTGGTCATAATTCGACTGCTGAAGTTACTATCGAAGATGTAGTAAATTCTGAAGATATTAATATTTACAGGGATTTAGCAGGAGGTGTAACTATATCACAATTATTACATGGTTCAGCGAATCCGATTGGCGGACGCTCCGCTATTGTAAAATGGAAATGGGGACAATCTCCTGATGAAATGCTTTATAAGAACCAGCCTAAATTTATCAAGTTTGCGTTAGGGGAAAACGTTAAGCAATCCAATTGGGGAAATATCAATCCAACCCGTTTTCCACAGACCAGAATGGGAGTTGAACAAGTTTTTACAGACTATTTTCAACGTGCGAGAGAATATGATGAAAGCTGGAAAAGATTCAATGCGAATTCTAAAAAAGAGAAAGCGCCAAGAGTCGATCTGGAGCTACAGACCTTAGCTGAAATTCTGAACAAAAAACGTTTCATAACCTGTCACTCATATGTAGAGTCAGAAATATTGATGCTGATGAATGTTGCAGATAAATTTAACTTTAACGTTAATACTTTTACCCACATTCTCGAAGGATATAAAGTTGCTGATAAGATGAAAGAACATGGTGTCGGGGCTTCAACTTTCTCAGACTGGTGGGCTTATAAATTTGAAGTAAATGATGCTATTCCCTTCAACGGACCTATTATGCATAATGCGGGATTAGTGGTTGCCTATAATTCAGATGATGCAGAAATGTCAAGAAGACTAAATCAGGAAGCTGCAAAAGCTGTAAAATACGGAAACATTCCTGAAGAAGAAGCCTGGAAATTTGTAACTCTTAATCCTGCAAAACTATTACATATTGATGATAAAGTAGGAAGTATTAAAGTTGGCAAAGATGCTGATTTAGTGCTTTGGAGCGATAATCCTTTATCTGTTTACGCTAAAGCAGAAAAAACAATTATCGAAGGGGTGGTTTATTACGATATCGAAAAAGATCTTGAGAAGCAAGCGGCCATTACAAGAGAAAGAAATCAGTTGATTGGGCAAATGCTACAGGAAAAAAATAAAGGTATGAGTACGCAGGATCCAACAAAAAAAGAGAAAAAAGAATATCACTGTGACACTTTGGAGCAATACTAAAGAGTTTAAAAAGATTTTCAAATAAAAAATTAATAATAATTATGATACTTAAAAACGGATATATATTGCTGTTAGCTTTTTTTTCAATAATAGAAACCAAAGCACAGCAAGTTCCAGCACCTAAACAGACAAAGTCGGTCCTGATACTGAATGCGACAGCACATCTGGGAAACGGGACGACAATCGAAAACAGCGCCATTGGTTTTAAGGATGGTAAACTCACATTAGTTGCTGATGCTTCAACAATCAGACTTGCAGATAATGCTTATGAAAGCATTATAGATGCAACTGGAAAACACGTATATCCGGGATTCATAGCTCCAAATTCTACATTAGGATTAGTAGAAATTGATGCGGTAAAATCATCTGATGATCAGGAAGAAATTGGAAGTGTAAATCCAAATGTACGAAGTATCATTGCCTATAATTCAACTTCAAAAGTTACTGAGACTGTTCGTCCAAATGGAATTTTGATTGCTCAGATAGTGCCTCGTGGAGGAAGGATTTCAGGAACATCTTCAATCGTTCAGCTTGATGCCTGGACGTGGCAGGATGCTTTGATAAAAGAAAACGATGGTATTCATTTGAATTTCCCTTCAGGATTCAAAAGAACCGGCAGTTGGTTTGAGCCGGGTATAATTGAACCTAACAAAGATTACTCAACTCAGGTAAATGAAATTAATACTTTTTTTATTAACTCTAAAGCCTATTTAGGAGACTCATCAAAAGAAAGAAATTTAATTTTCGAATCAACTAAAGGTCTTTTTGATGGTACTCAGACTTTGTTTATCCATGCTGATGAAGAAAAGCAAATTATTGATGCTATCCAGTCAGCTAAAGAGAACGGAATAAAGAAAATAGTCATTGTGGGAGGTTTTGAAGCTTACAAAACAGCTGATTTATTACAAAAAAATAATATTGGAGTACTTTTAAGACGTGTACATGATATGCCTACAAGTGATGAGCAGGATATCAGACTGCCTTTTAAAATGGCCAAAATTTTAACTGATAAAGGTATTGTTGTAGGTCTTGAAAACAGCGGAGACAATGAACGCATGAATACACGTAATTTACCGTTTTTGGCAGGAACTTGTGTTGCTTATGGCTTAGATAAGGAAAAAGCATTACAGCTAATAACTTTTAATACTGCTAAATTACTAGGTATTGATGCATTTTGCGGATCTTTAGAAACAGGAAAAGATGCCACATTATTTATTTCAGAAGGTGATGCACTGGATATGAGAACGAATAAATTAACTACTGCTTTTATTCAGGGAAGAGCAATTAGTTTAGAAACGCATCAGACAAAATTGTATAAAAAGTATAAAGAAAAGTACAATCAAAAATAATATCATTTTCTTTTAAGAGAGCACCAATTGTAATAATCATTTGGTGCTTTTTTTTTATTATAATCTAATTGAATTTAGAAAAACACTCATAAAATAGTCGTGGATTCGTTTAAAATCGAAATTAGTACTATTTTTTTGTAGTAATATATAGCGTTAAAAAGTTTTTGTTATTATGACTGTATTAATTAATCATAAATTTTAAGTATGTTTTAACAAATAGGTGTAAAACAAAGGGGGGTAAAATGAAAAATTAACAAAAATTAAGCATTGAGTACTATTTTTAATGGGGGTATTGAATGATTTTATATTTTTATCAAAATTTTTAAAACTAAATAACTATGCGAAAAATTATTTTAAGTGTGATACTGATCACAATTCTGTTACTATCTATTTTTTCTATTTCATTTGTTACTGAATCAAAAACACTAGGTGCACACGTTGTTGAACTAAAAATGGACACAGGTGATACTGCATGGATGATTGTTGCAACTGCTCTTGTGTTGTTAATGACTCCAGGATTAGGCTTCTTCTACGGAGGTATGGTAGGTAAGAAAAATGTAATTAGTACTATGTTACAGAGTTTCATGGCAATGGTAATTGTTACGATTCTATGGGTAGTTATTGCATTCGGATTATGCTTTGGACCATCAATAGGCGGATTTATAGGAGATCCTACTTCGAATATTTTCTTTCAAGGCGTAAGTGCAAATACAGCATGGGAATTAGCACCAACAATTCCTTTTCTTCTTTTTGCTTTATTTCAGGCAAAATTTGCGATTATTACACCAGCTTTAATAACAGGAGCATTTGCAGAGCGTGTACGTTTCTGGGCTTATTTGTTGTTCATGGTTTTATTTATAATATTTATTTATGCCCCATTATGTCACATGACTTGGCATCCTGATGGATTGTTCTTCAAATGGGGAGTTTTAGATTTCGCAGGAGGAACAGTAGTACACATGAGTGCTGGTTGGGCTGCTTTAGCCGGAGCTATGTTCTTAGGAAAACGTAAAGTACAAAAAGTTAACCCTGCCAGAATCACTTATGTATTATTAGGTACAGGTTTATTATGGTTCGGATGGTTTGGTTTCAATGCTGGTTCTGCTGTTGGAGCAGGAAGTCTTGCTGCACAAGCTTTAGGAACAACAACTGTTGCTGCTGCTGCTGCTGCTATGGCATGGGTTTTCCTTGATAAGATTTTAGGACACAAATTATCTGCAATGGGAGCATGTATTGGTGCAGTTGTAGGTTTGGTAGCAATCACACCAGCTGCTGGTTTTGTAAGTATCCCTCACGCTTTAGCAATTGGTATCATTGCAAGTGTTATCAGTAATCTTGTTGTGAGCAAATTCCCTAAAGGAAAAATTGACGATGCTCTTGACGTTTTTGCTTGTCACGGTGTTGGTGGAATGGTAGGAATGTTGTTAACAGGAGTATTTGCTTCTAACTCTGTAAATTCAATTGTGGGTAAGAATCAAGGATTAATTTTTGGTGATGCTACTTTATTCTTAACACAATTAAAAGCTTTAGTAATTGTTTCAATCTTTGCTTTTGTAGCTTCATATGTATTATTCTTCATCGTTAATAAAATTACTCCACTAAGAGTTACTGAAGAAAAAGAAGAATTAGGATTAGATATTTCTCAACACGGAGAATACTTATAAGAAGTTAATTTTCTAATTAACCAATATAAAAATGCCCTCTAAGATTAAGCTTAGAGGGCATTTTGTTTGAATTAATTTCAACCTTTAATTAAATTTTGGTTAGCTTTTCTATTTAGAAAGTAATGAATTTACAAAGAGAAAAAACAACGATGCAAAATAATAAATCGAAAAGAAAATAAAATTACCCATGATTTAAATATTTCTATCCGGAAACCTTCATGCATCCTTTTTTTCTTCGTGTTTTAAATTGTCTTTGTTATGCCAATAAACCAAATGCACCACTAATAATTAAATCTAAAACTCAGGAAATTTCATTTTATTACTTGAAATTTGAAATCCCTTCTTTTAGCCAAACCAAATACTCTTCAACATCAACATAACTAATTGTAGGTTTAGAGCTGTTTAGATTATTTCCTTCTAAATCAGTAATAACATATAAAGGCTGTGTATTGGTTTTGTATTTTGAAATCATAAATTCAGTCCATTTATCTCCAACCGTTTCAATTTTATCTCCCGAAGCTGTTACAAATTGTTTGTCTGCCGGTAATTCTCTTTTATCATCCACATATAAAGAAATTAAAACTACATCATTTTTTAAGATGGGTAAAACTCTTTCATCAGACCAGACATTATTTTCCATTTTTCTGCAATTTACACAGGCATATCCTGTAAAATCTAGCATAATGGGTTTGTTGATTGATTTTGCATACGCAAGACCATCTTCATAATCATGAAAAACTACAATTCCATGTGGTCCTAATTCGGCTCCTTTTGGCAGGCCTTTTTCAGATGTAGTTGTATTGCCGCTTCCTGAACTCCCTACTCCAAAAGGACTTTCACTATATTGTGGCGGCGGCGGAAAAGCACTAATTAATTTCAAAGGAGCTCCCCAAAGACCAGGGATTAAATAAGCTGTAAATACCAGCGTAATTATACCTAAATATAATCTTCCAACAGAAATATGCTGCAAAGGACTATCATGAGGTAATGTAATTTTTCCAAATAAATATAATGTCAGGGCTGCAAAAATAGCAATCCAAATGGCTATAAAAACTTCTCTTTCCAGAAAATGCAATTGTAAAACCAAATCGGCATTTGATAAAAATTTAAAAGCCAAAGCTAATTCTAAAAATCCAAGAACAACTTTTACGGTATTTAACCAGCCTCCTGATTTTGGCAATGAATTCAACCATCCCGGAAACATTGCAAATAACATAAACGGAAGAGCTAATGCAGATGAGAATCCCAACATTCCAACAACCGGAGCGATTCCACCATTAGAGGCCGCTTCGACCAATAAGGTTCCGACAATTGGTCCGGTACATGAAAATGAAACGATAGCCAAAGCCAAAGCCATAAATAATATGCCAATTATACCGCCTTTATCTGCCTGCTGATCTGCTTTATTTGCCCATGAATTTGGAAGCATAATTTCAAACGCTCCTAAAAAAGAAGTAGCAAAAATAATTAGTATCACAAAGAAAATCAGGTTAAACCAAACATCTGTTGACAATGCATTTAAAGCATCTGCTCCAAATATCTTTGTTACAATTAATCCTAAAATTACATAAATAGCAATTATAGAAAGCCCGTAAATAATAGCATTACGAATTCCTTTTGCTCTGCTTTTGCTTTGTTTGGTAAAAAAACTTACCGTCATTGGTATCATAGGAAAAACACAAGGCGTAAGCAAAGCTGCAAATCCGGATATAAAAGCAATAAAAAAGATAGACCATAAGCTTCTTGCCGGAGCAGGCTTTTGTAAATCGTCTACGACTTTTGCCGTTGCATTATCTATTTTTTCTAATTTAATTACTTTAGAGTCTGCTTCTTTTTTAACTACTGTGTCAACAACTAAACCTTCTTTTTTGGTTTCGTCCTTTTTAGCTTCTGTTACAGCCGGAACTGTCTCCATTTTAAAAGTTGCCGGAATAGCTATTGAGAATTTTTTATTCGAATTGATGCAAACCTCTTTACAAACCTGAAAATCAAATTCAACTTCAACGGTTTTTAAATTAGGATTTATTACCTTGATTTCCTGTTCTATATGGGCTTTTCCTTCAAAATAGGTCTCGTTTACTTCAAAAATATCGTTAAACGATGTTTTAGTTTTTCCTTCTTTGGCTTTACCAACTAAATTATAATTTCCTTTTTGGTTTTTAAAAGCAATTTCTAAAGCTAACGGACCGCCTTCCGGAGTAAATTGCGAATACATATGCCAGTCTTTCTCTATAATTCCGTCAAAAATTAAAACGAAATTAGTTTCAGATTTTTTCTCGATTTTAGAAGTCCATTTTACAGGTTCTAAAATCTGGGCATTACTGTTTGCAAAAGCAAAAAAGAAAAACAGTAAAAATAAAATGGATTTACTCCAGAAACTTTTTGGCGTTATAACCTGACGAGATTGATTAAAGTTCATTATTGCAGTTCTATTTTAAGTATTTTTTTATAGGTGTTTTCTATTTTAAATCGTTCATCCTGCCTTATTCCAATAACCCATACAATTTGATTATTTGAACATAAAAGCCATGTGTTTTCTTTATCAATCAGAGATAACTTCTCATCTTTAAAGAGTTTGCTGATTTTTTTCGATTTTCCATTCATTCCAAAAGGCTGAAAAGAATCGCCTTCTTTCCATTTTCGTAAAATCAGCGGGTACTGAATTTTTTCAGCATCTACAAATATAACTTTATTTGAATCTATAGTTATGTGACTAACGTTACAAAGACTCAACTTTAAGGGAAAATTAACTTCCTGATCATTTTCATTGATTTGAAATTCTTCTATTTCCTGCATTTCAACAATCGGACTCAAAATCAAAGTTTCTCTGTTTTTCAATAATCGAAACTCTGTCGAAAACACTTGTTTTCCTGATTGTCCGTCTACCAGGTCATAAATATCATTCCATGCCAGAAATCCAAATTCGTTCAGCCATTGATACAAATACGATCTGTAATTAGGTAGTTTTTTAAGTTG
The DNA here is from genome assembly GCF_903819435.1 of Flavobacterium salmonis. GTDB lineage: Bacteria > Bacteroidota > Bacteroidia > Flavobacteriales > Flavobacteriaceae > Flavobacterium > Flavobacterium chungangense. The sequence goes on from NZ_CAIJDP010000074.1 coordinate 110,372, forward strand.
TTTTAAATCGAAATGAATTTCATCTCCGGATTCGTTTGCTACCTGCTGATAAATCATAATGGAAGCATCTTCTGCCATTTCGTTAGATTCCTGCAAATAAGATTGTGTTTTTTGGAAAGCCTTCAGGAAATTAGGATTGATTTCTTTTAAAACCGGAACAAGATCATGGCGAATCTTGTTTCGTAGATATTTATTCGAATCATTGCTGCTGTCTTCGCGCCATTCGATAATATTATCTTTGGCATAATTCAGGATCTCTTCTCTGGAAAAAGGCAAAAGCGGACGGATAATTTTATCATTTTGCTCAGGAATACCAACAAGGCCGTCCAATCCGGTACCACGGCTCAGATTAATAATAAAAGTTTCCAGATTGTCATCAGCATGATGAGCAGTCAGGATATAATCGAATTTATGAGTTTCCAATAGTTCATAAAACCAGCTGTATCGAAGTTCACGGGCTGCTATCTGGGTAGAAAGTTTGTAGTCTTTTGCAAAAGCTTCGGTATCAAACTGGGTTGTAAAAATGGAGATATTATTTTCTTCACAGTAATTGCGAATGAAATCCTGATCACCAAAACTTTCTAAACCACGAAGCTGAAAATTACAATGCAAAACGGCAATTTCATATTCTGATTGCTGAAACAAATGCAGTAAAACCATACTGTCTAATCCGCCACTAACAGCAAGAAAGAGTTTTTTATTTTCTAAAAAAGGAAATCTCGCCAAAATATGATTTTTAAATTTTGAAAACATCTGAGAAATTAAAAGATGAATATTTTTAAGAACTGCAAAATTAAGGCTTTTAAGAATAGCCAATTATAAAAAAATCAATTGAAGATTTAGAGTTTAAGAAAGCTGATCCTGCAATTTTTTAATATCATCACGCAATTTGGCAGCCTGCAAAAAGTCTAATTCTTTTGCTGCTTTTTCCATCGATTTACGCTTTTCACGTATTAATTTCTCTAATTCAGATTTTGATAAATAGGCAGTTTCAGGTTCGGCAGCTGCAGGTAAAGTATGTCCCAATTCATATTCGACCAAAGGATTTTTAGTAAAAGCACTTTCAATTTTTTTGTTTAATGCCTGTGGTGTTAAGCCGTTTTCTGTATTGAAATTAATTTGTTTGGTTCTGCGGTAATTGGTTTCATCAATCGTTTTTTGCATACTGGCTGTAATTTTATCAGCATACATAATCGCTTTTCCGTTTATATTTCTGGCAGCACGACCAATAGTCTGGGTTAAAGATCTGTGATTACGAAGAAAGCCTTCTTTATCTGCGTCTAAAATAGCGACTAATGAAACCTCGGGTAAATCTAACCCTTCACGAAGTAAATTTACTCCAATTAATACATCAAAAATACCTTTTCGTAAGTCCTGCATGATTTCGATACGTTCTAATGTATCCACTTCTGAATGAATATAACGGCAGCGAACACCAACTTTAGTTAGATATTTTGCTAATTCTTCTGCCATTCTTTTGGTCAGGGTAGTTACCAAAACCCTTTCATCCAATTCGCAACGTACCTGAATTTCTTCAATTAAGTCATCTATTTGATTTAAACTCGGTCTGACTTCAATAGTTGGATCCAGTAATCCGGTTGGACGAATAATTTGTTCTACATAAATACCATCTGATTTTTGCAATTCGTAATCGGCCGGAGTTGCAGAAACATAAACTACCTGATTTTGCATAGCTTCGAATTCTTCAAATTTCAAAGGTCGGTTATCCATTGCTGCAGGAAGACGGAAACCGTATTCTACCAAATTTTCTTTTCGGCTTCGGTCGCCTCCGTACATGGCGTGAACCTGCGAAACCGTTACGTGACTTTCGTCAATTACCATTAAATAATCACTTGGAAAATAGTCCAACAGACAGAAAGGCCTAGTTCCGGCTTCTCTTCCGTCAAGATAGCGGGAATAATTCTCAATTCCGGAGCAATACCCTAATTCACGAATCATTTCCAAATCGAAATTGGTTCTTTCTTCCAGACGTTTGGCTTCCAGATGTTTGCCTATCTCTTTGAAATAATCAACCTGTTTTACCAAATCCTGCTGAATCTCCCAAATAGCACCCTGCAATACATCCGGAGAAGTCACAAACATGTTAGCCGGATAAATGGTCAGTCTTTTAAATTTTTCTATTACCTGTGACGTCTTTACATCAAAGGATTCAATTTCTTCAATTTCATCTCCAAAAAAGTGAATTCGATAGGCGTCATCGGCATAACTCGGGTATACTTCTACAATATCACCTTTGATTCGGAAAGTTCCGGGATTAAAATCGGCTTCTGTTCTGGCGTATAAACTTTGTACCAGACTATGCAATAATTTAGTTCTCGAAATAACCTGATCTATCGTGATTTCAATAACATTTTTTTGAAATTCCACAGGGTTTCCAATACCGTACAAGCAAGAAACCGAAGCCACTACTAAAATATCCCTGCGTCCTGAAAGTAATGAAGAAGTTGTACTTAAACGCATTTTCTCCAATTCTTCATTGATAGATAAATCTTTTTCGATAAAAACACCTGTTACAGGCATAAAGGCTTCCGGCTGGTAATAATCGTAGTAGGATACAAAATATTCTACGGCATTATTAGGGAAAAACTGTTTGAATTCTGAGTATAACTGTGCAGCTAAAGTTTTGTTATGTGCCAAAACCAAGGTTGGTTTCTGTACTTCCTGAATCACATTGGCCATTGTAAATGTTTTACCCGACCCCGTTACACCTAATAAAGTTTGATATTTTTCACCATCAACAATACCTTGTGAAAGTTTTTGGATTGCCTGAGGCTGATCTCCTTTTGGACTATATTCTGAAGAAACTTGAAAATTCATTTTTGACAGATGAAATTAGTTTTGTAAAGATACAAAGTTTGAATTCTATAAAATATATTACCAAAAGAATTAAAATTGCGATTATTCTAAAAAATCAACAATAACATCATCGACAATTTTTGATTGGTCAATAGTCAAAAAATGTCCGGCATCCTTTATTATTTTAGTCTTGCTGTTTGGTAAACATTCTTTTGCTTTTACAAGACTCTGTTCAGAATTAATAACGTCCTGATCGCCTATAATAACTAAAACAGGGTTTTGTATGGATTTTAATTCGTCATTAGAAAAAGGGGTCATTTTTAACATACTTGAATTGGAACTGGCATATTTATTAGCCAGATAAAATTGTCTTTTGTATACCGGGCTTATTTTTTCAGGATGTGTAGAGAACGTTTTTAATGTGTTTAGGAATTTCTTTTCGCTTGGAAAAATCTTTAAAAATAAAGCAGAAGATGTTTTTCCAAGCTTGTCGATAAATTTAAAAGTTTGAGCCGGACTAAGTAAAACTATTTTATTAATTGAATTTGTTTTTTGAGCAGCCAATAAAGTTGCGATCCAGCCTCCTCGTGATGCTGCGACTATATTAAAGTTTTTTAATTTATAGTGATTAAAAATTTCATTATAAAACAATACGATTTCTTCTTTTGAAAGCGGCTTGCCCATCAAGGTTGATTTTCCGGGTTCCATTATAAAATCGATAGCATGGATGAGGTTGTTTTTTGTTAATGCTTTTATGTTTGGATACCACATAGTAGAACTGGCATCCATTCCGTGCAGTAATACCAAATCTTTTCCATTTTTAGGCCCTGCTAATATAACATGAGCGATTCCGAAACTTGTTTTGATATTTTCTTCTGTATAGGGAACATCCCAAAGTTTTAAAGCTTTGTTATAGGAGTTTAAATAGTTCTGTTTTTCTTTTTTTGTCTGAAAAACGTAGTCTTCAAATTTTGCTTTTTTAGTAGATGCGCATCCAAAAAGCAAAAAGAAAATCATAAATTTAAGGAGTATTCTTGTCATAATAGTAAAATTCAATTTACTATTAAAGGTACCTATAAATGGTTCAATGAGAGTATCAAAATTTTTATTTAAACTATCATAATTACAATTTTTTATAGAAATTGTAATTTTAAATCTTCCATGCCATTTGTTCTGATTCACTTAAAAAACTCCAGGCTACAATTCGGCTTGTTTTTTGCCCCTGAGCCATATCAATCGTTCTTATAGATGCGGCATTCACTTTATTTAGCGTTTTGTAAATGCTCGAAAGATTTTCTCTTTTAGAAACCAAAGTAGTAAACCATTGGCATTGCATGGCATATTTGGCACTTTCGTGAATCATTTGAGTGATGAAACCAATCTCCCCGCCATTGCACCATAACTCAGCATTTTGGCCTCCAAAATTTAAAACAGGGTTTGTTGTTTTCTTTTCTTTTGGATTTAAATTTGAAACTTTACGTACTGTACTTTGTTTGGCATCAAGAGCTGAAGCATGAAAAGGCGGATTACACATCGTAAAAGTAAATCGGTCCTCAGGTATGATAATATTTTTGAAAATGAAACGGGACTCGGTTTGTTGCTGTAAACTGATTGACTCAATTAATTTAGGGTTTCCTTCGATAATCTTACTGCAATTTTGTATCGCTTTTTCATCGATATCTGTCCCAACAAAATTCCAATCGTAAATCGCATTTCCTAAAATAGGGTAAATACAGTTTGCTCCGGTCCCTATGTCCAAGCCTAAAACGTATGATCCTACAGGAATATTTCCGTTATTAGTTTCAGCCAATAAATCAGCTAAATAATGAATGTAATCAGTCCTTCCCGGAATTGGAGGACAAAGATAATTTTTAGGAATATCCCAATTTTGAATGCCGTAATATGTTTGCAGCAATGCTTTGTTCAGTATTTTTACGGCATCAGGATTACTGAAATCGACCGTTTCAATTCCATGAATGTTTTTGGCAACATATGTTTTTAACTCCGGACAATTTGAAATAAGAAGTTCGAAATCATATCGTGAACGATGAAGATTTCGCGGATGTAAATTGTTTTTTTCAGAGTTGTCTGTTACAGTCATTTTATTAATTTGAAGCAAAGGTAATCATTCCTTTTTGTATAAAATATTTTATAAACCACAGTCATTATGTTAGTATACATTATTACTGTTTTGGTTTTGTAAATAAAGTTTTAACCGGAAAGCATTTTTTTTTCTTTGTTATAAGAAAAATTCTATAAAATTATTACGATTTTAGATTTTGATTATTTATTTTTGGCGCCATAAGCCCCAATTATATATGAAAAAAGTTACACTTCTGATTATTATACTTTTGTGTTCATGCATTGCACAAAGTGAAAATGAATATTTCGACCAGATTGAAAAAAATGATGTTAAATTAACAAAACCTGTTGAAGGTGAATGGTTGTTTACCCATAAAGAAAAAGGACAGAGTTTTGAGCAATTCATAAATTCGAAACATATTGTTCCAACCAATGAATCCAATATTATTTATATCAGACCAATCGGTCATTTTAATTCTCTGCAAAACAAGCAAATAGAATTACTTCGGGAATATCTTGAAATTTACTTTCAATTAAAAACAAAAACATTAGAAACTGTTTCAAATGATGTAATTCCTGAGTCTGCACAAAGAGTTGGACATGAAAATAACCAACAGTTTTTAGCAGGGTATATTTTAGACAATGTTTTAAAAAAAGACAAACCTTTAAACAGAATTGCTCTGATGGGTCTGACAGAAGTTGATTTATACCCCAAGCCGGAATGGAATTTTGTTTTTGGATTAGCATCTTATCGGGATAAGGTTGGTGTAAGTTCGATTTACAGACTACAGGACGGAAAACTGACTACTGATAATTTTAATCTCTGTTTGTCTCGACTGTTGAAAATAGGCTCTCATGAAATAGGTCATATGTTTGGTTTGCATCATTGTATTACTGCAGACTGTGTAATGAATGGAACCAATAGTATGAGTGAAACAGACAAAAGTTCTATAAGATTATGTTCCGTTTGCCAGAGAAAACTAAATTCGGGTATAAAGTACGATAATATTAAAAGACTAACAGATTTAGAAAGATATTTTGAAAAGAATCATTTGGCTGAAGAACTTCTGTTAATAAAAAAAGATATTGCTGTCATTCAGTAAAATACTCTTGCAGCAATCATTTTAAGCTATTTGTGTTTATTATATTTACAAATCAAACAGTTTGGAAATATTTGTTTAAAGAATTAAAATGTCAATTAAAAAAATAAAAATCTTTGCCATAACAGGAAGTACAAGAAAGAATTCGAGTAATTTTAAAATTCTGAAATTTATTTCGGAGAATATAAACGATCAGTTTGAGATTGAAATATTTGAAGATTTAGAAGGAATTCCACATTTCAATCCGGATTTGGATGATGAGTTTCCTCCTGAAAAGGTTATTTTTTTCAGAAACAAAATCATCAGGGCAGACGGAGTGTTGATTTGTACTCCTGAATACGTATTTAGTTTGCCCGGAAGTTTAAAAAATGCTCTGGAATGGTGTGTTTCTACCACCATTTTTTCAAATAAAAAGACAGGATTAATAACTGCATCAGCATCCGGTGAAATGGCACATCAACAGCTTTTGTTAATAATGAAAACATTAGAAGCCAAATTCGAAGAACATAACCAGCTTTTAATTCAGGGTATTCGCGGTAAAATTGATGAAGCAGGCATGGTCATTAATTCACAAACTTTAGAAGTACTTGCGCTTTTTATAAAAGATTTTGAGAATCAATTTTAAAATTGAATAGTGTAAAAACATTCCCAACGAAATATTAACTCATCATAAATGCTTTATTTTTGCATAATAAATGAAATAAATAAATAACTATGGAAAGTTCTGTTACAAGTAATGAATTCCTTTTCGGAGAAGAAATTCAGTGGGAAGTAGTTGGAGAAGGTGTCAAACGTAAAATTCTGGCATTCGACAGCCGCGTTATGCTGGTTAATGTATATTTTGAAACAGGCGCTGTTGGAGCTTTACACGAGCATTATCATACGCAGGTAACCTACGTTGCAAAAGGCAAATTTGATGTTACGATAAACGGAGTGACAAAATTATTGAAAGAAGGGGATAGTTTTTATATTCCACCCCATGCCATTCATGGTGTTTTGTGCGTTGAAGAAGGAATGCTGACAGATGTTTTTAGTCCGATGCGTGAAGATTTCATGAAGTACTAAATCGGCATAATCCATAAAATATAGAGTTGATTTGATTGAAATTTTAAAAAAATTATACATTTTTTAAAATTTTACTACAGATTAGATTGGTATTTTTGCAGCATGAATTTATCTAAAACGAATGTCCTGTTTATGGCAGTTTGCACTGGTCTTATAGTTGCAAATCTGTATTACTGCCAGCCTTTAATTGTCTTAATTGCCAACGAATTTAAAATCCCCCAAGCCAGTGCTGGAACCATAACGTATCTTACACAGGCAGGTTATGCCATCGGATTGTTTTTTATGGTTCCGCTGGGAGATAAAATCGAACGTAAAAGGCAAATTTTAATGACGACTTTTGCCTCAGTTATTGCATTAATCATTGCAGCTACGGCAAAAAGCTTTCTTATTTTACAAATTGCGTCTTTACTTATCGGAATTACGTCTATAGTACCGCAGCTTATTTTACCTCTCGCAGCATCATTAAGCAGTCACGAACAAAGAGGAAAAGTTATAGGGACTATTATGAGCGGTCTTTTGGTCGGAATTTTACTTTCGCGAACTTTAAGCGGTTTTATTGGAGAAATTTTAGGGTGGAGATCGATGTTTTATATTGCTGCCGCAATTTGTCTTTTAATCTTTTTTGTCATTCAGAATAAATTTCCAGTCAATAAACCTCAATTTCAGGGAACTTATGGACAATTAATTCAGTCTTTATTTACACTTATAAAAACACAGCCAATTTTGCGTGAAGCAACTTTAATCAATGTATTTAGTTTTGCCCAGTTTGGCGCTTTCTGGACAACAATGGTTTTATTGCTTTCCGGACAACCTTTCAATTTTAACAGTGCTACAATTGGTTTATTCGGAATTGTTGGAGCTTCAGGAGCCTTGGCAGCACCGTTAGTTGGGAAAATGGGCGATAAGGGAAATTCAAGAGTTGCGGTTGGTTACGGTTGTCTGTTGATATTGATTAGTTTTTTGGTCTTCTATTTATCAATTGAAAGCGTTATCGGAATTGCGATTGGAATTGTATTTATTGACATAGGAATTCAGGGGGTACATATTTCTAATCAAACCCGTGTGTATTCCTTACTTCCGGAAGCCAGAAACAGATTGAATACCGTTTTTATGTCATTTAGTTTTTTAGGAACAGCTGCCGGATCAGCTTATGGATTGTTACTATGGAAATTAGGAGGCTGGCATGCTGTAACAATTGGCTGTGTAGCTTTATCAATATTGGCATTTACTGTTTACGGTCTTACTTATAAATCAAAATCTAAAAAAATAGAAAGCACAAATTGATATAAAATTAATTTGTAAATTTGCGTTCAATTAAAAAATAACAACAATGGAAAACGGAATATACGCTAAATTCAATACTGGTAAAGGTTCGATTTTAGTAAAATTAGCACACGAATTAGTACCAGGAACTGTAGGGAATTTTGTAGCTCTTGCAGAAGGAAATATGGAAAATAAAGTAAAACCTCAGGGACAAAAATTCTATGATGGTTTAACATTTCACAGAGTTATTCCTGATTTTATGATTCAGGGTGGTTGTCCAAAAGGAACTGGGACAGGAGATCCGGGATACAAATTTGATGATGAGTTTCACCCAAGTTTAAAACACGATCGTCCTGGAGTTTTGGCAATGGCAAATTCAGGACCTGCAAGTAACGGTTCTCAGTTTTATATTACTCACGTTCCTACTTCATGGTTAGATAATAAACATACTGTTTTTGGTCACGTTATCGAAGGTCAGGATGTGGTTGATGCAGTTGCTCAAGGTGATAATCTGGATGCTGTAGAAATCATCAGAGTGGGTGAAGAAGCTCAAAAATGGAATGCAATTGAAGCTTTTATTGAATTAAAAGGAGCTCGTTTAAAAAGAGATGCTGCTTTAAAAGCTGAATCTGAAGCAAAAATGGAACAATTAGCTGCTGGTTTTGATAAAACAGAAAGTGGTTTACGTTACAAAATGATTCAAAAAGGAGAGGGAAAAAAAGCTGAGGCTGGAAAAACAGTTTCTGTTCACTATGAAGGTTCTTTAGAAAACGGAAAAGTTTTTGATTCTTCTTACCCAAGAAAAAAACCAATCGAGTTCAGATTAGGCCAAGGTCAGGTGATCGAAGGATGGGATGAAGGTATCGCTTTATTACAGGTAGGAGACAAAGCTCGTTTTGTAATCCCGTCTGATTTGGCATACGGTCCATCAGGTGCAGGAGGAGTGATTCCGCCACATGCAACTTTGATTTTTGACGTTGAATTAATGGATGTTAAATAAGAATTTATAAAGCAATTTAGTATTGTTTTAAATAGTAATCCCATTCGATAGCCGAATGGGATTTTTTTTATATTTACTTCAAATAAAAACAAATCCAAAGCAATGAAATCAAAAATTTTAACTTTAGCTGTATTGATCTTACTAGTTTCGTGTGGAGCCCCAAAAGCAGCTGTTGCTCCGCCTAGTCCCGCAGTTACTGAAACCGTGAAGGCAACCGAATTAACACCTGAACTTGCAGAGGGTAAAAGCTTATATGAAAATAGTTGTGCCAGATGTCACAAACTATACGAGCCAAAGAAGTTTACTCAGGAAAAATGGAAGCCAATTTTGGAGAGAATGCAGAAAAAAGCAAAGTTAGACGATGTTAAAATGGCTTCTGTCACAAATTACATTCATTCACAATTATAGAAATTTATATTTTATAAATGACAGAAAAACTATTCAGTAATTTTTATTGAATAGTTTTTTTTGCATATAAAAAAACACCTTCAAAGAATGAGGTGTTTAAAAATTAAGAATTAGCTAAATCTGAATTGTCAACTGCAATTATTTTTAAAGTTTTTAATCCTGCCGGTAACTCCCAGTCAACCTGGTCGTTTTCTTTAAATCCAATAATGGCAACACTCAAAGGGGCAAGTATAGAAATTTTGTTCTGTTTAATGTCAGCCATTGATGGCAGAACAATTTGAATTTTCATTTGTTTTTCAGCCTTTACATCTTCAATCATAACATAAGAATTGATTCTGATAATTGAATGATCTAATTCATTTTCTTTTATAATTTTTGCTCGGTCTAATTCCTGCGAAAGTTGTCCAATTTCTTTAGCATTTGTCGAATTTTTACTTTTTAATATCAATTCCCGTAAGAAATGATAATCTGTTTTACAGAAAATAGGTGTTGGTTTCATATTCTATTGATTAAATGTTTGATAAAGTTGTCCGATTCCACATTAACTAAGTGCCAAATTGAAATTTAAAATTTGGTCATTTTTAAATTTCTGTATAAAAGTTATTAATTTGAAAGAAGAAAATCTTTCAAATAAATTTATGTTGGAAACTGGTGAAATCCTCCGTCTTAAAGAAGAAATGAAATAGACGGAGGCCTAATTGATAAAGGCCTTACTATGTGAAATTAATACAGTCGCAAGTGGTTTTCTATTGAAAGAAAACAACAAAGTACAGGCTGTAAAAAATAGAGTAATCACAATGGTATAATTTATTTTGATTTGCTAAGATAGTTAAACTTTTAAATGGTTGTACTGATTATTTCCATTTAATATTACAGCCTATGCTAGGCTTTTGTATGTCGTTTAAAGATCGGTTGTAGATTAAGGCGTCAATTGCACTTCGCAGATCGCTTCCGCTTAACGGGATTCCGTTTCCTGGTCTTGAATCATCTAATTGACCACGATAAAATAAACGGTCTTGGTTATCAAATAAATAAAAATCAGGTGTACAGGCTGCATCATACCCTTTGGCCACTTCCTGGGTTTCATCAAATAAATACGGAAAATCTATTTTGTTTTCAAAGGCAAAATCTGTCATCATTTCAGGTGAGTCTTGAGGAAATTTTTCAATATCATTACTGGAAATAGCGATAATGCCAATTCCCTGCACGCGATAATCATTCGAAATCATGATAATTTCTTTAAGAACATGAAGTACAAAAGGACAATGATTACACATAAAAATGACAAGTGTACCTTTTGATCCTTTTAAATCTTCAAAACAATATTCATTATTCGAATTGGTATCTTTTAGATTGAAGTTTGGAGCAATAGTCCCAAGTCGAATCATATTTGAAGGAGTTCGTGCCATTTTTTCTAAAGAATTAGTTATTCAAAAATAACTTTTAATTCTCTAAATAGAGTGTACACGTATAAAAAATATCCAAAGAAAATTTTACAGTCAAGTATATTTTCTTTGGATATCAATATGTATTTATGAATTTAAAAAGTCAAGTAAATCCTGATTTAATTTATCTTTTTCAGTATAAAAAAGTCCGTGTGGCGCTCCCTCATAAACAATAAAAGTATTGTTGGCTATGGATGCAGCTGTTTTTTCTGAACTCAATTCGATTGGAACATTTTTATCATCATCACCATGAATAATTAAAGTTGGAACTTTAATGGTGTGGAGTTCATCTCTAAAATCTGTATTCGATAAAGATTCAGCACATTTTAGGGTTGCTCTTGGTGATGCTAATGAACATAAATTTCTATAATATTCAAGTAAAGGAGTACTTAAAGGCTTATTTATGATGTTGACACCAAAAAATGTTTTACCAAAATTCTCAAGAAATCCTATTCTGTCTTCTCTAATCGCAGCTGCAGTTGCTTCCCCTTTTTCTTTTGGACGTCCTTCTGGATTGTCTTCAGTTTTGGCTAAAAAAGGAATAATTGAGGAAATTAAGGCTGCTTTTGTAACGCCTTTTCCACCATGACGGCTAAAATAACGTACTACTTCACCACCTCCCATAGAAAAACCGACAAGTGTGACATTTTCTAATTGTAGCTGTTCAATAATTTCACTTAAATCGTCTGTCAAAGTATCGTAATCATAGCCGTCCCAAGGCTGAGAGGATTTACCAAAACCGCGTCGGTCATAAGCAATTACCCTAAAGTTATTCTGAACTAAAAATTCAATTTGATATTCCCACATTTCATTAGAAAGGGGCCATCCATGAATTAGAACTACCGGCTTTCCTTTTCCGTAATCTCTCACATAAAGTTTTACATTTTGAGCAGTTTCAATGTATTTATCTGTGTTTTGCAGCTGAATATCAAAATCTGAATCTCTAAGAGATGTATTGGAGTTTATTAGACTATTTTCCATTTTTATATTTTTTATGTTAGCTTAATAATTTGATTTGTAAAATTAAAAGGACTACAAAAAAAAGGGTTATACAATTAGGAATAACAATTACAAAATTAATACGTTTGTAAATAAACTAATTGAAAAGAATGGATTTAACCTGGAATGAATTTGAAAGAACCGACATGCGTGTTGGAACCATAATCGATATAAATGATTTTCCTGAAGCAAGAAAACCGGCTTACCAGCTTACGATCGATTTTGGTGCAGCAATTGGCATTCGAAAATCATCAGCACAAATTACGAAACGTTATCAAAAAGAAGATTTATTAAATCGTCAAATTGTAGCTGTTGTCAATTTTCCTAAAAAACAAATAGGGAAATTCATGAGTGAATGTTTGGTACTAGGGGCTGTAGGAGAAGAGGGAGACGTAATTTTATTAGCTCCCGATTTTAAAATAGAAAATGGGTTACGAATTGGATAGTAGTTTTCAGGCACAGTATGTAAACTGAGACTGAAAACCCTTAAAATTACTTTGTTTTTTCTATTAACTGATGTAAAACCAATTGCCCTTCTTCCCAATATTTTAAATCAGAATCTGAGTTGATGTGGCCTTGTTGTCCAACATTTACAAAATCGCTGCCCCACATTTTTGCAAAATACTGTTTTCTTTCAAAAGAAGCGTAAGGATCATTCTCGCTTGCAATTACAATAGATGGAAAGGGCAACTGATAAAGTGGCATTGGTGAAAAATTTCTAATAATATCCGGTGTATGTTCTGGTGAATCTACATCTGCCGGAGCGACCAATAAAGCGCCGATTATATTTTTATTAGAATTATTTTTAGCCCAATGTAAAACCAAAGAAACGGCGAGACTATGCGCAACTAAAATTGTCGGATTTTTAAGTTTTGAAACTTCTTCGTTTAAACGTTCAATCCAATCTTTCGGAACTGGCTCATCCCAATTGTCCTGAACCAAACGAATTGAATTTTTGAATTTTTCGTGCCAAAAGGTTTGCCAGTGTTTCTCTCCAGAATTTCCAAGTCCTGGTAAAATTAATAGTTGTGTCTCCATTGCCGTGGATTTTTTAAATAATTATTTTTTTGGTTGTTTTTCTTTTGTGATGCGGTTTACTTCGTTAACAAGTAATGGAAATCCTGGTTCAGTCATGCCATGACCATATCCATCCAGTTCAAAAAGTTTCGTTTGCATATGTCCCACAAGCTTCATCATTCGTTCCATATAGGCGTTTTCTTCATATCTGCCTAACATTTCAAGTTCCCGATCTCCGGTAATCAATAAAAGAGGAGGAGCATCTGCACGAACATGAAATAAAGGTGCAAAAGCATCAATTGTTGGCTGTTTTTCGGGAATACCGCTTTCTCTTCTGATTTCAAAATGTGTAATGCATTGAGCACTAAGCGGAATAATTCCAGCAATTTTATTGGCATCAATGCCTTCTTTTTGCAGCCATTTTTTATCTAAACCATTCATCAAAGCCAGATAAGCGCCTGCTGAATGTCCTGAAACAAAAATTTGGGCAGTATCGCCTCCATAAGTTTCAATGTTATTAAAAGCCCAGGCTATAGCACCTGCAGCATCTTCAATACATTTTGCTGCTTTTACTTTTGGAGATAATCTATAATTAACACCAATAATTGCAAAACCTTTATTTTTTAATGCGTCGGGAATTTCTTTGCTTCCACCGGTTAATCCACCGCCATGAAACCAAACTATGGTAGCGAAGTTTTTAGTATTTTTTGGATAATAAATATCTAAAACACATCTTTCGTTAATATACGAGTCAGATTTATTGTTGGCTGGATTGTAATATTGAATATTGGTCTTGGTTTCGTATTCCGTTTTTTGAGCAAAAGAGGCAAACCCAATAGTAAACAAACAAAGCAAAAGTGCTATTTTCTTCATAATATAATTATTTATTCAATTTTAAAATCACCTTCCAGTCCATTTTCAGCATGAGACGCGATCCAGACTTTAAAATCGCCTGGTTCTGCTTTGAGTTCCATTTTATCATTATAAAAAGCAAGATCTGAAACAGGAATTGAAAATTGTACAGTTTTAGATTCTTTAGGTTTTAATTCGATTTGTAAAAAATCTTTAAGTTCCCTGATAGGCCTTACAATACTTCCCGTAATATCACGGATATATAATTGAACTGTTTCTATTCCGGGAGTATTTCCGGTATTGGTAATAACAGCAGAAACGTTTAATTTTTCGATGTTATTGTTTTTTAGGATTGCTTTTCCGATTTTTAAATTATCATAGGAGAAAGTGGTGTAACTCAATCCAAATCCAAAAGGAAACTGTGGCTCATATCCCGCATCCAGATAGTGAGAATTATTGCCTAAAGAACTTTGCCAGGCTTCTACAGGAATGTTCTGAATAGCTACAAAAGTTGTAGGATCTGCAGGTCTTCCTGTATTAGGATGATTGTAATAAATCGGAATCTGACCAACTTCTTTTGGCCAGGTTACAGGCAACTTTCCTGAAGGATTTGCTAATCCTAACAATATGTCAGAAATTGCAGGACCCGCCATAGTTCCTGGATGCCATGCCATAATTACGGCATTAACTTTTGGTAAAACAGCTCCTAAGGTTATAGGTCTTCCTGCCAGCAATATTAGTACAATTGGTTTTCCTGTTTTTTGTAATTCAGCTATTAATTTTTCCTGTAAACCAGGTAAATTAATATTGGCCCGTGAATGTGCTTCGCCCGAAAGAATAGCTTCTTCTCCTGCAAAAAATAAAATAACATCTGATTTTTTAGCTTCTGCTATTGCTGATGCAAATCCGTTTTCAGATAACGATCGACTATGCGAAAGCCCTGATGCATAAAACACATTATCTTGTCCAAAACTATTTTGAAAAGCTTTCAGCGGAGTCTGAGAATCTTCTTTGTTGCCATCAAAAATCCAAGTACCTAATTGTTCTCTTGGCGCGTCTGCCAATGGACCAATTATAGCTATTTTTTGATTGTTTTTTAAAGGTAAAATTTGATTTTCATTCTTTAATAAAACACAGCTTTTACTGGCTGCAATTCTGGCAGTTTGTAAAGCATCGGCATTTAGTAAGGAGAATTTTTCGCGGTCTTTAAAATACGGATTTTCAAAAACTCCGGCTCTGAATTTTATTCGAAGAATATTACGAACCATTTCGTCCAATTGCTTTTCAGAGATTTTTTTTTCAGCAATTAGCGTTTTTAAATGATTTGCATAGGACAAACTGGTCATTTCCATGTCAAGTCCGGCTGATGCAGATTTAAGTGCCGCCTCTTTTTCATCGGCGGCATAACCATGAGGAATCATTTCAGTAACCGAATTCCAGTCACTCAGAACAAAACCATCATATTTCCATTCTTCGCGTAAAATTTTCTGGAGTAAAAAACGGTTCCCCGAAGCCGGAATTCCATTAAGGTCATTAAAAGAACTCATAAAAGTTGCAGCTCCTGATTTTGCTGCAGCCTCAAAAGGTTTTAAATATACATTTCGAAGTAAGGATTCTGAGATGCTTACCGTATTGTAATCCCTTCCTCCCTCAGCGGCACCATACGCTGCAAAATGTTTTGCACAGGCTAAAATTTGACCGGGAACAGAAGGATTATTGCCCTGAAAACCTTTTATGTAAGCAACTCCCAATCTCGATGCTAATAAAGGATCTTCACCCGGAGATTCTGCTATCCTTCCCCATCGTGCATCTCTTGCAATATCAACCATTGGGGCGTATGTCCAGTTTATGCATCTTGAATAGGACTCGTTAGCTGCGATTTTTGATGTTTTTTCAACCAATTCCATATCCCAGGAAGCTGCTAATCCTAATGGAATCGGGAAAATAGTTTTATATCCGTGAATGACATCCCTGCCAAACAAGAGAGGGATATGTGTTGGACTTTCTTCTACTGCAATTTTTTGTATTTCAAGAACAAGATTAGGCTCTGTCAGATTTAGAATCGCTCCAACCAGTCCCAGCCGAACTTCATTTTTTAATTCTTCAGATAATCCTTTGCTTCGGCTAGAGGTTCCTTTCAGGCATAATTGACCAATTTTTTGTTCCAAAGTCATATTTTTGATGACCTTGTCTATTTTTTTTTCAATATTTAAATCTGATTTTTGGCTGTACGATATTGAACTTACCCAGAGAGAAAATAATAAACAATAAAGTAGTTTTGCGGTTAATGTTTTCAAGATGAGATGTTTTTGATTTAAATATATAAAAAAAGTCCAAAATGCAGAACAAATTGGACTCGTACTTTTTAAAAAAGTTATATTGGATTAAATATCGTCAAAATCAATATCTGTAAAACTCGATCTTTGCCCTTCAGGTTTATCAGAGCTGTATTCTTTTTTGAAATCTTTTTGGTGTCTTTCAGATATTACTTCTTCGCCTTTGTGGTTCAAAACATATGAAGTCATTTCTTCCAGTATTTCGGCAAAAGCACTAAAATCTTCTTTATATAAGTAAATTTTGTGTTTTTTAAAATGAAAAGAACCGTCTTCTTCAGTAAATTTTTTGCTTTCGGTAATTGTAATATAATAATCGTCAGCTTTTGTTGCTCTCACATCAAAGAAATAAGTTCTT
This sequence comes from Flavobacterium salmonis, assembly GCF_903819435.1. Taxonomy (GTDB): domain Bacteria; phylum Bacteroidota; class Bacteroidia; order Flavobacteriales; family Flavobacteriaceae; genus Flavobacterium; species Flavobacterium chungangense. The sequence goes on from NZ_CAIJDP010000074.1 coordinate 127,111, forward strand.
CTTCCGGCGCGTAATACTTTAGAAAAAATCTCTTCTTTTTCTAACATGTCATTTTCTCTCATAATACGTTCTATCATTTTTTGGAATTAATAGTAATCAAAAATCATAAAAAATTATCTATTACGCAACAATTAAAGTAATTCTTTTTCCGAAAGTTGTTTTAAATATAACGATGCATAATAGCCCTCTTGATTTATTAATTGATTATGAGAACCTTGTTGTATGATTTTGCCATCTTCCAGAATGATTATTTTGTCAGCATTTTTGGCTGAAGAGACACGATGGCTAACTATAATGGTGGTTTTGTCTTTACAAATTTCAAATAAATTGTTCAAAATTGTTTCTTCGGTTTCAGTATCAACTGCAGAAAGGCAGTCGTCAAAGAGCAAAATAGCAGGGTCTTTAATAATGGCACGTGCAATAGAAACACGCTGCTTTTGTCCGCCGGAAAGCGTAATACCTCTTTCTCCTAAAATGGTTTCGTATTGTTTATTGAAAGCTATGATATTATCGTGAACCACAGCATTTTTTGCAGCTTCAATTACTTCTTCATCAGTTGCATTTTGATTGCCAAATTTGATATTGTTTTTAATGGTGTCCGAAAATAAAAAGGCATCCTGAGGTACAATCCCGATGTTGTTTCGTAAATCATTTAAATTTAAAGTCCTGATTTCATTACCATCAATCGTAATTTTTCCTTCGGTAACATCGTACAAACGTGAAATTAAGGATAAGATAGTGGATTTTCCTGAGCCCGTCTTCCCCAAAATAGCCAGTGTTTCACCTTTTTTAACAGTGAACGTTACATTTTCTAAAGCCTCAATATTAGTGTCCTGATAAGTAAAACTTACATTTTCAAAAGTAATTGAACCCTGAATATCTGACGAATTAGGATTGTTGTTTTTGATTTCAGGCTCAATTTTCAAAAACTCATTTAGACGTTTTTGAGAAGCCTCTGCCTCCTGAACCATTGATGAAACCCATCCTAAAGAAGCAACAGGCCAGGTCAGCATATTGACATATAAAATAAATTCGGCAATAGTTCCAATATTCGGAATTGTTCCGTTGATGTACATAATACCTCCAAAATAAATTACCACCAGATTACTGATTCCGATAAGAGCAATCATTAATGGACCAAACAAAGATTGAACTCTCGCAAGGCTTAAACTTTTGCTTTTGCTTTCGTCAGACAGAGCAATCATATTGTTCTGGTGCTGATTTTCTAATGAATATGCCTTAATAACCCGGATGCCTGAAAATATTTCCTGAGTAAAACTCGAAACTTTCGATAAATACTGCTGAAAAGTAGTACTGCGTTTATTGATTTCAGAACTCAGCTTAAAAATACAATACGACAGAAGAGGCAGGGGGAGAAGTGTATATAAAGTCAATAACGGAGAAACATTATACATATATAGTATAACAATAGCAAAACGTATAAATGTGTTGATCGTATACATAACTGCAGGTCCAACATACATACGAACTTTTGAAACGTCTTCGCTGATACGGTTCATTAAATCTCCTGTTCGGTTTTGTTTGTAGAAATTTTGAGAGAGGTTCTGATATTGACTGAAAACCTCATTTTTTAGATCAAATTCAATATGACGCGACATTACAATTAAGGTCTGGCGCATTAAAAAAGTTAAAAATCCTGCAACAATTGCACTTCCTATGATTAACAGAACGTTATGTATTAAATCCTGTTTATAATATCCGATAATAATCGAAGATTGCCGATCACTTTCAGATAATTTTAAGAATTTTTCAATAGTATCAAAAGACTTACTCACCAGTTTTGGAGTAAATAAGAAAAATATTTGTGCGATTATAGTGATTAAAATTCCAAAAGAAAAACTGTATTTGTACTTAATGAAATATTTGTTTAAATAGCTTAATTCTTTCATTTTTTTAAGAAATGTGATGTTGTATTGATTTAAATTTTTGAATTATTATGAATTAAAAGTATAATAAATTGCAATTTAATCAAAACAATAATATTGTAAAATTATTAATTTAAAGTTTAAAAATTAGCACATGTGTATTTTTTATGTATGTTTGAGTTGTCTTTTTGACGAATTCATAATTTTAACTAAATAATACTAGCGCTATGGATGCAACTTTCGCAACTGGAAAGGAACTTCAAAAAATGGATCCCGTTTTTGGTCAGTTATCTTTTAACGATCACGAACAAATTGTATTTTGCAATGACAAAGATACAGGTTTAAAAGCAATTATTGGTATTCATAATTCGGTTATGGGACCAGCTTTGGGAGGTACCAGAATGTGGAATTACAACACTGAATGGGAAGCTCTAAACGATGTTTTGCGTCTTTCAAGAGGGATGACTTATAAATCTGCGATTACCGGACTTAATATTGGAGGAGGTAAAGCGGTTATTATTGGTGATGCTAAAACGCAGAAAACGCCTGAACTAATGCGTAAGTTTGGTGAGTTTGTTCATTCTCTAAGCGGAAGATATATTACAGCTGAAGATGTTGGAATGGAAACAAAAGACATGGACACTGTTAGAGATGTAACACCTTATGTTACGGGTATTTCTGAAGAAAGAGGCGGATCAGGAAATCCTTCACCTGTTACAGCTTACGGAGTTTATTTAGGGATGAAAGCAGCTGCTAAAAGTCAGTTTGGTTCTGATGTTTTAGCCGGTAAAAAAGTTTTGGTTCAGGGAATCGGACACGTAGGTGAAACTTTAGTTGAATATTTAACAAAAGAAGGAGCGCAGGTAACAGTTACTGATATAAATGAAGAAAAATTATATCAGGTTGCTCAAAAATATAACGCATCTATTTATACAGGCGAAGATTTATATACTGCTGATGTTGATATCTATGCACCATGCGCAATGGGAGCAACAATCAATGATGCTACGATAGAAAAAATTAAAGCAAAAGTAATTGCCGGTGCAGCAAACAATCAGTTGGCAGATGAAAATGTTCACGGTGCTAGATTGCAGGAAAGAGGGATTTTATATGCTCCGGATTTCTTAATCAATGCTGGCGGAATCATCAATGTTTATGCCGAATTGGCGCATTATGGAAAAGCAGAAATCATGAGCAAAACCGAAAATATCTATAATACAACTTTAGAAATTATCGACTTTGCAGCCAAAAACGGTTTAACAACCCATAAAGCAGCGCTCACAATTGCTCAAAACCGTATCGATCAAAGAAAAATCGAAAACAGTAAAAAATAATTTTAAACAATAGTTTGATTCTCTGTCTCAGTTTTTAGTTTCAGTTTGCTATAGCAGCTGTTACTGGAAACTGGGATTTTTTTTAGGCTGAAACTTAATTGGTTTCTCAGGGCTTTTTTTATCGAATTAAATTTTAATTTAAACTCTTTAATTCTTATTTTTGCAGACTAATTTTTAAATGTTCTTACAAGGTGGTAAATAGAAGACACTTACGCGTTAAAGTCATGCAATCCATTTATGCAATGCATCAAAGTGGTTCTGATAATCTGGAAAAAGAAGAAAAATTTCTTTTTTACAGTATTGATAATATTCAGGATTTATATCTTATAATGCTTTCTTCATTGATTGAAATTTGCAAAAAAGAATCTGTTTTTTTACATCTTTCAAGTAAAAAACATCTTGCAACAGCTGCAGAACGCAATCCGAATGAAAAATTTATCAAAAACAAAATTTTTCAGCTTCTTGCCGAAAGTAATTCCCTTAGTATCGCTTTAGAAAATCGTAAAATCAACAACTGGTCATTAAATGATGATTATATTTTGTTGCTTTTAAATGATATAAAAGCAAGCGATTTGTATGCAAAATATATGAGCAATTCAACCAATACATTTGAAGAAGACAGGCAGTTTATAATTGATTTGTTTGCTGAAGTGATTGTTCCGAATGAAAAATTATATGAGTATTTAGAAGACGATAAATTAACTTGGGTTGATGATATTCCGGTTGTAAATACACATATTATCAAGCAATTGAAAGCAATTAAAACAGAAGATCCGGACGATTTTAGAGTGCCAAAATTGTATAAAGATGTTGAAGATAAAGATTTTGCCAAAGATTTGTTCAGAAGAACGGTTTTAAACGAAGCTGTTTTAGCAAAAGAATACGATGACAAAACGCCAAATTGGGACAGTGAAAGAATTGCAGAAATTGATACAATCATTTTGAAAATGGCAATTTGCGAATTTTTAAAATTCCCTTCGATTCCGGTAAAAGTAACGCTGAATGAATATTTAGAAATTGCTAAAGAGTATTCTACGCCAAAAAGCAGTATTTTTATCAACGGAATTTTAGATAACCTTGTAAAAGAACTTACAGCCAATAAAAAAATGGTTAAAGTAGGAAGAGGGTTAATGTAAAATCAAACAAAAATTTAATAACAAAAATAAAAATTTAAACCATGCCAGAAGAATTAATTAAAATTGCTCCTTACTTACTAATTTTTGTAGTACTATATTTCTTTATGATCAGACCACAACAAAAAAGAGCAAAAAACGAAAAAGAATTTGAAAGCAGCCTAAAAGTTGGTGATAGAATAATTACTAAAAGTGGTATTCACGGTAAAGTGGCTGAGCTTGCTGAAACGACAGTTATAATTGAAACTATGTCTGGAAAATTAAAATTAGAACGCTCGGCTATTTCTATGGAAATGAGTGCAGCTTTGAATAAAAAAGCTTAAGTTTTTAAAATTCCAATAAAATATAAATCCCAAATTCCAAAAATGGAGTTTGGGATTTTTTTGTTCTAATTTTTAATCAATCATGTCATTTCGACGCAAGGAAAAATCACACAAGAAACTCAGTAAGGTATGTCGCCAATCTTTGTCGAATTACTAGTGTGATTTCTCCTCTGTCGAAATTGACAAAAAAAGAAAAAACCTTTCTCAAGTTTTAAACTTTAACAAAGGTCTCGTATACTTTGAAAGCTCTTTGGCTTCGCTCAGAATGACATTATAATTTTTTGGAATTTGGAATTCTAAATTTGGAATTTAATTTTAGTTACCTGTATTTATCATTCAGACCAATATTCTCTAATATCATCGGAATCACTTTCTCAATTCTCGAAAGTTTGGTTTTTTCTTGTTTTGCGGTTTCAATATATTCCAAAAATTCATATTGCTTGTACGGACTGAATTTCTGAAAAGCTTCTGCTAATGTTGGATTTTGAACCATTTCTTTTTCCAGAAGCTCAGAAACTATAGTTTCTTTTTTTGAAGGTTTAATGATTTTTCCTTGCTTTTCATTTTCAATAGCTTCCAGAATATATTCTAAAATTTCTTTTTCGTTTATTTCTTCTTTTGAAGTAAAACGCCATTGACGAAGGGACTTTGTTACATCTTCCTGAGCATTAATCAATTTCTTTTTATTGTCTTTTAGGAAAACACCATTAAAAAACCAAATCGCAAAATAATCTTTAAAACCTCCCAGGCCAATCACATTTTTTTTCTCATAAACATAAACCGGACCGCCCCACTTTTTGGTTTCGGTCAGTTCTGTTTTATCAAGAATAGATTTGAGAAGAAGTAATTGTTCTTCCCATTTATCTTTATATTTCCAAATGCCTTTATTTTCGGAAGCTTGTTTCAATTATTTTTTCAATTTCGATTTTTCTTTTGTATCAAAAATTCCCTGAAAAGCAGTTAACTCGGCAATTTTTACAATAACATCAGTTGCTTTTTGCATACTTTCTGCCGGAACATATTCGTATTTTCCGTGAAAGTTATGACCGCCTGCAAAAATATTAGGGCAGGGTAATCCCATAAATGACAATTGAGATCCGTCTGTACCGCCACGAATAGGTTTAATGATTGGTTTTATATGCAGTTCGCGCATTGCTTTCTCGGCAATATCTACAATATGTTTTACCGGAAGCACTTTTTCTTTCATATTGTAATACTGATCTTTAATTTCAGCAGTTACAATGTCTTCTCCATATTGTTTAGCGAATTTTTTATTGAATTTTTTGGTAATCTTCTCAATTAATTCTTTTCGCTTTTCGAACTTTTTCTTGTTATGATCACGGATAATTAACTCTAAAATAGTTTCTTCAATATTTCCTTTTATATGATGAACATGGAAAAAACCTTCATAACCTTTAGTTTCCTGTGGTGTTTCTCCTTTTGGAAGTTCATTGATAAAATCATTCGCAATCAGCATCGAATTGATCATTTTTCCTTTCGCATAACCGGGATGAACGCTTTTTCCTTTAAAAGTAATTTTGGCTCCCGCAGCGTTAAAGTTTTCATATTCCAATTCACCAATTTGGCTTCCGTCCATTGTATATGCCCATTGCGCTCCGAATTTCTCTACATCAAAATGATGAGCCCCACGACCTATTTCTTCATCAGGTGTAAACCCGATTCTGATTTTTCCATGTTTAATTTCCGGATGCTGAATCAGATATTCCATTGCTGATACAATTTCTGTAATTCCGGCTTTATCATCGGCACCCAGCAAAGTGGTTCCGTCAGTTGTGATGATAGTCTGTCCTTTATATTGTAATAAATCCTTGAAGTAATCTGGAGATAAAATGATGTTTTTTTCAGCATTCAAAACAATATCTTTTCCGTCGTAATTTTCAATAATCTGCGGTTTTACATTCGCTCCGCTAAAATCAGGAGAAGTATCAAAATGCGAAACAAATCCAATGGTTGGAACTTCATGATCAACATTGCCTGGCAGAGTCGCCATGATATAAGCTTTGTCATCTATAGTGATATCCTGTAAGCCAATTGTTTTTAGTTCTTCAACTAATTTATTGGCAAGATTCCATTGTTTTTCTGTACTTGGTGTAGTTTGTGAATTTGGGTCTGATTCAGTATCAATAGTTACATAACTGATAAAGCGATCTATGATATGTTGCATTTTTTTAATTTTTTAGCAAAGATAGAATTTTTAAGATGGATTATTGAGTTTGATAATCAGTAATAAGAAAGGATTCTATTCTCACCAATAGAATCCTTTCTTATTAAAATGGTGTTATTAATTGTTTTGAACACATCTGAATCCAATATGATTTGTGGGAGACTGATAATCTCCTTTTCCTCTGGTTCCTACCATGTAACGTGTGCAATATTGGTCTGTGCATAAAAAGGATCCTCCGCGTTGTACTTTTTTAGGTAAATCTGGTTCTGCAGGGTCATAAGATTTTTCAGGTCCCTGAGGATTTTTGATTGTTTGCCCGCTTTCACTTAAAATAGAATAATAGTCAGTCGTATACCAGTCGTTTGTCCATTCCCAAACATTTCCGCCAATATCATATAATCCATATCCATTTGGTTCGAATTGCGCTGTTGGAGCTATGCCTATGTAGCCATCTTCTCCTTTATCTCCTTTTTCTACAGGGAAATTTCCCTGATAGATATTGGCCTGAAATTTTCCTTTTGGTTTTAACGTGTTTCCCCAGGCATAAAGTTCTCCGGTTTTTCCTCCTCGTGCTGCAAATTCCCATTCTGCTTCTGTGGGTAATCTTTTGCCTGCCCATTTTGCATAAGCAGCCGCATCGGCATAAGAAACCTGAACGACAGGGTATTTCTCTCTTCCTTTTATTGAGCTTCCGGTGCCTTCAGGATGTCTCCAATCTGCTCCTTTAACATAAGTCCACCATTGCATATAATTATTTAAATCAACTTTTGCAGGAGTTGGAGTAAACACTGCAGATCCGGCAATTAAATTTTCTAAAGGGGCATCAGGATATTCTTCATGAGTAGGCGCTTTTTCAGCTAATGTTACATATCCTGTCGCTTTTACGAATGCTTCAAATTGTTCGTTAGTTACTTCTGTTTTATCCATATAAAACCCATCAACATATACTCTGTGTATGGGTGAAGCATCTTTGGTAACACCTTTTATACTGCATAAACTTTCGTCTTCTACATTGCTGCCCATAGAAAATTCTCCTCCCGGAATCCAGGCCATCCCTTTTGGTGTTTTGCCGGTTGGTTTGTTTTTGTTTTCAATGGTTGGTTTAAATAATGATTCTGCAGATATGTGTGGTGTTTCGGAACACTCCATTGCTGCGGATTTTGGTTTAGGAATTATTGTTTTTGTGAAGCTATATGCAATAGAAATAACAGATATTGTTAGCAAAGCAAAAATCCAATAGGTTTTAGTTTTCATTAGGGTAGTCTTTGAATTGGAAAAGTATAAATTGAATACATAAAATAATCAAAGTTATAAAAATATTCTATTTATTCTATAGGGTTAGTAATATTTTTATTTATTCTTTTGATAATAACCAAATTGTCTGACATGTGATATTTATTTATGTTTTCATTATTTAGTGTATAGTGTTAATTTTTATGAGTGTAGGAGTTGTTAAGTTAAGTGAAATTTTATTTTGAGAAAAGCTTTAATTTATATTTTCGATTTTTGTTTTTAATGTGATTTTGTGATTCAGGTTCTGTTGTTTAATATAATTTCAGATACTTTTGGTAAGAGAGGCAACAAAATTGAACTAATTTGTTTTGTATAAAAGAAGTCATTTTAAAGTTTAATATCTAAATTTGCATCCAAAAAAATAATAACACACTCTTATGTATAAATTGATAATCCGCCCGATACTTTTTTGTTTTGATCCTGAAGAAGTTCATTACTTTACTTTTTCATTTGTCAAATTCATTTCAAAAATTCCGGGAGTTACATCGATTATCAAATCAATTTATGAAGTAAAAGATACCCGATTAGAAAGGGAAGTTTTTGGTATTAAATTCAAAAATCCGGTTGGACTTGCAGCAGGATTTGATAAAGATGCGAAACTTTATAAAGAACTTGGGGATTTTGGTTTTGGTTTTATAGAAATAGGAACTGTAACTCCTGTGGGTCAGGAAGGAAATCCAAAAAAGCGTTTATTCAGATTAAAAGAAGATCAGGCAATTATTAACCGAATGGGGTTTAATAACGGCGGTGTTTTGGAAGCAGTTGAACGTTTAAAAAAGAATTCAGGAGTTTTAATTGGTGGAAACATCGGAAAAAATAAAGTAACTCCAAACGAAAATGCTGTTGACGATTATATCATTTGTTTTGATGCTTTGTTTGATCATGTAGATTATTTTGTGGTGAATGTAAGTTCTCCAAATACCCCAAATTTAAGAGCTTTACAGGATAAAGAACCCTTGACAGCTTTGCTTCAGACATTGCAAAACAGAAATGTTGAAAAGCAAAAAACAAGCAGTCAAAAAGTTAAACCAATTCTTTTAAAAATTGCTCCGGATTTAACAGACGAGCAGTTATTAGATATTATTGATATTGTAAAGATTACACAGATTGCTGGTGTAATTGCTACTAATACAACAATTTCAAGAGACGGATTACAATCACAAAATCAATCTGAAATGGGAGGCTTGTCCGGAAAGCCATTAACGAAACGTTCTACAGAAGTAATTCGTTTTCTTTCTGAAAAAAGCAACAAAGCATTCCCGATTATTGGAGTGGGAGGAATTCATTCTGCCGATGATGCGGTTGAAAAACTAAATGCAGGAGCCAGTTTAGTACAATTATATACAGGATTTATTTATGAAGGACCTGCTTTGATAAAAGCGATTAATAAAAAAGTTTTAAGGCAATTGTAAAAGTGCCTGAATAATCAATCCCACGATTGTTGCAATCCCAAAACTTATTAGAGTCCCAATCATTACATATTCAGTAAGTTTTCGGTCTTTGGCTTCTTTTAAATCTCCAAACCTGAAAATAGATTTGGCAGCCAATAAAAACCCGATGGCTTCAAAATGCCCAGTTAAAATAAATCCGAATACAAATAAACGTTCTAGTATGCCAATGTAATTTCCTGCATTGGCAAGCGAATTATCCTGATTGCTGTTCTGACTTTCTGGACTCCAAATAGAAATAATAGTTTTAATAAAGATAGAAGTAGGTTTGGTTAACAATAATATTCCGGTTGCCAAAATCCAAAAATTATTTTCCTTCCAAAAAAAGATAATGCTTTTGTTCTCATATAAAAGTACAATCGAAATAAGAATCAATATGTGTAAAATTTGGTCCGTGACAAACCAAGTGCGTTTTGTGTTATTTTTTTGAAAACTTAATTTGATTAAATCAATAATTCCATGTGTGACTGCAATTAAAATAGCGTATGGAATAAACTGAATTTCTCCAGCCAAAATTGCTGCTAAAGTCCCGTGCAATAAAATATGAAAGTATAAAAATTTACTTTTATACTTCTTAGTTTCCTTGTCTGTCACCCATGAATTGGGCTGCCATATAAAATCCCCTAATAAATGTGCTAAAAGTAGTTTTATAAATAAAATCATGAGATTGTAAGTTGTTTTATCTGAGTTCTGAAATAACGGTCTAAATTCATAACCAAATCAAATTGAGCGCGTTTTTGTCTCCTGCTGACAGCAGCTTGATTAATGTTCAATTTTTGCCCCAGTTCTTCTTGTGATAGCGTTGGGTTTTCTATTGCAGCAGCAACAAATTCTGCTGATTGTACAAGCCAGTTATCCATAAAAGTCAACGCCAATTGTATCATTAGATTTAATTTTTCATCAATATCCACATTACCTGTTCGTATGGCCAGAGTTACTTTCTGTTTTTTTAAAGTTTCAAAAAGTTCTCCCGAGTGTATAAAAGCGCCCCCGTTGCTTTCGGATATTTTTTCGGCATTATGCGTTTTATCTCCAAAACCAATACTCATTCTGGCATCAGATTTAATGGCTCTCAAATGAGCCTTTAACAGAATAGCAGTTAATAAAGCATCTTCCGGGTTTTTAACTTCAATTTGAAATTCGTCGCCCCTGTAAACCTCCCATTGACTCGGTGTTTCTCCAAACTGAATTAGAATTTTTTTTAAGTCTTCGACCCAATGTCTTGATTTTTGTTGTCTTGAGCCAATTATATCACCTGTAATTATGCTAGTCATAACATCAAATATAATTAAAAATAAATAAAGTTAATATTACAAATATAAGGAATATTTTAAATTATTACGCTTTTGTGTAATATTTTGTTTTATTACGTTTTTCGGTAATATTTTTAATTATTACCTTAAAAAGGAATATTCAAATAAAGAAAATTATAACTTTTATTTCTTTAAAAAAGAGCCTAACTTAGCCTTTACAAAAGAGTAAGCTTTGAGTAAAGAAATCAAAATTATCGAATGTCCACGTGATGCCATGCAAGGTATCAAAACATTTATTCCTACCCAAAATAAAGTTTCTTATATCCAGGCTTTGCTCAGGGTAGGTTTTGATACAATAGATTTTGGAAGTTTTGTGTCTTCCAAAGCGATACCTCAAATGCAGGATACTGCTGAGGTTTTGGCTCAGCTTGATTTATCTCAGACAACAAGTAAGCTTTTGGCGATTATTGCCAATACACAGGGTGCATCAGCTGCTTCTGAGCATGAAGCCATTCGGTATTTAGGATTTCCTTTTTCGATTTCAGAGAATTTTCAGATGCGAAATACACATAAAACTATTGCACAATCTTTAGTGACACTTGAAGAAATTTTTGAAATTGCCGATAAAAAAAATAAGGAAGTAGTGACCTATCTGTCCATGGGGTTCGGAAATCCATACGGAGATCCCTGGAATATTGAAATCGTAGGCGAATGGACAGAAAAATTAGCGAAAATGGGTGTGAAAATCCTGTCTCTTTCAGATACTGTCGGAAGCTCAACGCCAGAGGTTATCACTTATCTTTTCTCTCATTTAATTCCGAAATATCCTCAAATAGAGTTTGGAGCACATCTGCATACAACACCTAATAGCTGGTTTGAAAAAATTGATGCCGCACATAAAGCAGGCTGTACGCGATTTGATGGTGCTATTCAGGGTTTTGGTGGCTGTCCGATGGCAACTGATAAACTAACGGGTAATATGCCAACAGAAAAACTCATTTCATATTTTACGGCTAATAAAAAAACGACCGATTTAAATTCTTTAAGTTTTGAAAGTGCTTATAACGAAGCTTCTAAACTATTCGGTAAATTTCATTAAGATTTTGAAGCTATTTCCGGCTCTCCATTTCAAGCACTCGGGCAAAAACACTTTTTTCCAAAGTCCTTAAAAGAGCTTCCGCCGGTCGCTTTTTAAAGCCAGGAAAAAAAAGTGCTTTTACCTTTCGTGGCTTTCCATTTCGATCCGGGCTGGGGCAGTAAGGTAATGATTTCTTTTAGAGTCAAAAAAAATCTGAATAAGTTAATGAACAAGTTTCTAATTTATTCACTATATTTGCACGCAATTCAACTACAAATTGCAACATGATAGCACACAACTCCAAGATCATCGGCGAAGGTTTAACTTACGATGATGTATTATTAGTACCAAACTACTCGAATGTGCTTCCACGCGAAGTGAGTATCAAATCAAAATTCTCAAGAAACATAACATTAAACGTTCCAATCGTATCTGCTGCTATGGATACAGTGACCGAAAGTGCAATGGCAATTGCTATGGCACAAGAGGGTGGAATTGGAGTTTTACATAAAAATATGACCATCGAACAGCAAGCGGCGAAGGTTAGAAAAGTGAAGCGTGCTGAGGCCGGAATGATTTTAGATCCGGTAACATTGCCAATGACTTCTACAATTGCCGATGCAAAAGCTGCTATGAAAGAATTTGGCATTGGGGGGATTCCAATAGTAGACGAAAACAGAATCTTAAAAGGAATTGTTACAAATCGGGATTTACGTTTCGAAAAAAATGGTGCAAGGCCAATCGCTGAGGTGATGACAAGTTCGAACCTTGTTACTGTTGCCGAAGGAACTTCGTTAGAGCAGGCTGAAGTTGTTTTGCAAGGTCACAAAATCGAAAAATTACCAGTTGTAAACGCTAAAAATGAATTAGTTGGTTTAATTACTTTTAGAGATATTACGAAACTGACTCAAAAACCAATTGCTAACAAAGATGTTTTTGGGCGTTTAAGAGTGGCTGCAGCTATTGGAGTTACAGGTGATGCGGTTCAAAGAGCTGAAGCATTAGTTGCTGCAGGAGTAGATGCTATTATTATAGATACTGCCCACGGACATACTGAAGGTGTGGTAAATACATTGAAAGAAATAAAAGCAAAATTTCCACAGATAGATGTTATTGTTGGAAACATCGCAACCCCTGAAGCTGCTAAATATCTGGTAGAAAATGGCGCAGACGGTGTAAAAGTAGGAATCGGACCAGGTTCTATTTGTACTACCCGTATCGTTGCAGGTGTTGGTTTTCCTCAATTTTCAGCTGTTCTTGAAGTTGCAGCGGCAATAAAAGGCACAGGAGTTCCGGTTATTGCAGATGGTGGAATTCGTTACACAGGAGATATTCCTAAAGCAATTGCTGCAGGTGCTGACTGTGTAATGTTAGGTTCATTGTTAGCAGGAACAAAAGAATCACCGGGGGAAACGATTATTTTCGAGGGAAGAAAATTCAAATCTTACCGTGGAATGGGGTCTGTTGAAGCCATGCAGACTGGTTCTAAAGATCGTTATTTTCAGGATGTTGAAGATGATGTAAAAAAATTAGTTCCGGAAGGAATTGTAGGTCGCGTTCCTTATAAAGGTGAGTTAAACGAAAGTATGCTTCAGTTTATAGGAGGTCTTCGTGCCGGAATGGGATATTGCGGCTCTAAAGATATTCCTACTTTACAAGAAACAGGACGTTTTGTTAGAATTACGTCAAGCGGAATTACAGAAAGTCACCCGCACAACGTTACCATTACAAAAGAAGCTCCAAATTATTCAAGATAATTTTTACTTTTTCATATTAAAAAAGGCATAAGATTTTAATTCTTATGCCTTTTTCTTTAGTTGATTGCAGAAATCCCATTATTTAATTCATCAATAATACTTTGATTTTTCTCTATTGCTTCAGCCTGAGCTCCATATTGGATTTGTACTGAACCGCCTTTTCCATTGTAAATAAAACCTTGGTATTTATATAAATAACTGTTGTAGTTTAATTCACAGGTAAAATAATTTACTTCAAGATTATTTATTGTTTTTTTATAAATTTTTAAATTTTTGATTTTTCCGAACTCTTTATACTCATCTTCAATTGTACTTTTAAGTTTGTTGTCAGAAATAAAATAATCATATTCAATAAAATAGGCATTTATCAAGTTGTATTTATCATGAAATTCTACATCCCAATTTTGAGATTCAGGATTTTTTATCCAATGATCAGGATTGTATTTTATTTGATAAAGTTCTTTTCGGCTGGTATAAGTTTCTGTTTTTGAATTTGTTTTAGTTTGTCCAAATGAAAAAACGCTTGACATTAGAAATAGAAAGATTAATTTTTGAGACATTTTATATTTAAAATTTTAGATTATTAAACGAGAATAGCAAATTAAAATAACTCAGTGAAAATACAAATAAATAGTAATGGTTACTTTTCTAAAGGGAATCTTTTTAATAAAAAACATCTAAAGAGAAGTTGTTTTCTTTTCCGTTTCCCTTAACGTTTGGTTTTCTAAAATCTTTGTGATGAATGGTTTCGTATGAATTTCAATTTCAGCTTCTGAAATATTTAAAGCTTTTGGATCAGATGCTAATTGCAGCCAAGGTTTTGGGCTGCCAAAATTATAACTTCCGAAAACAATTACAGGAGTTCCTTTTACTTTTACGTTCTCTTTGTCTTTTAAAATCCATTCATCAGCGAATTTATAAAGATATTTGGCATCTTTTTCCAGTAATCTCAAGCATGAATGCGAGGCTGGATAACCCGGTAATTCGTATTGGTGAAAACCAACGCCAAGTTTGTTTTCGATATTGAAATTCCATTTTAAGTCCCATTCGTCATTGAAGGTGCTGGTTGTTTGCTCGGCTTTCCAATTGGTAAAAAATAATCCGGTTGGAGTAGGATCATTTTTTCTTCCCATATTTGTTGGGCCTGTATGTACTAATTCACCATTTGCATAAGCTGCAAAAGTTTGCGTAGGATATGAAAAAATAATAATTTTAGAAATTCCTTCCAGAGCCTTAACATGTAAGGGGAATGGAAGATAGTAAACCAAATCGCCACTAAAATCTACCGGAACCACTACAGAATCTAATTTTTTAAAATTAGTTTTGTCAGTTCTGTTTAAAGCATACAGAATATTCATTTTACTACTGTCGGCTTCATTGTTTTTAAGCCATTCTTTTGTGTTTTGAAGTAGGTAAGAAACAGATTTTGGTTTCTTGTATTCAATTGTTTTTTTGGGTTTTTTATTTTCTGTAATTGTGACTGTGTCACTTTTTTTGCAAGAAACCAATAAAGTTAACAATAATAATAGGGCATTTGCTGCGTAATATAATTTTTTCATAGGTCGTAATTTTAGATAATTAAAATTACAAATACAGACCGGAATGCAGCTTACATAATTTTTAGGATAGTTTATTTGATTTTCATTATTATTCTGTTATTTCAAATTTTACGGGAAAGAACTTCCGGTACAGAAGTTTTCCATAAATAAAGGATCATCATTAATATTAAGCTTAATATAGCTTTAATCAATTTAAATTTTTGCAGTATAAAATATTCAGAATAAAGATAAAATCAATTTGAATCGCTTCGTTTTTATAGTGTTGAATAATTAATTTATCGTTTTTTTTAAAAATTCGTTGATATTTTGTATCCACTCAACTTTATTTTTAATCAAATAATTTTCATGTCCTGTATTTTTGTAAATAGTGAGCTTTTTAGAGCCTTTTAGGTTGGTGTAAATTTCATCTATTTCTTTTCGGCTTACGCTTTTATCTTTTTCCCCATACAATAATAAGGTTGGGCAAGTGATGCTTTTTGCATACGTTGTTGGATTGTGTGCAAACCCCCAAAATCCATTTTGTAAACCTCCCCAAAAAAGTAATATTCTGGGTATAAGGAAAGTTGGTGCGTTTACTCTCTTAAATCTCGCAAGGACAGTTTTGTACATCGAGCCAAATGGACATTCGAGTATGATTCCTTTTGGTTTTATCCGGTCATCATTAATAGATTTCATTATAGCGACAGCTCCCATAGAAGTACCAAACAAGAAAATGTTTTTTTCTCCGGCTTGTTTTATATAATCAAAGGCAGTTTTAACTTGTTCTGATTCTTTATAACCAATTGTGGTTTGGTTTCCTTCGGAATTTCCGCTTCCCATAAAGTCAACCAGCATTGTACTAAAACCTAATTTTATAAATTCATCTGATTTTTCAATCAGTTGCGATTTTTCGCCGCCATAACCGTGAAATAACATGACTGTTCCTTTTGAGTTTTCAATTTTAATTAACCAGCATTCAATCTCCTTGTTACTTTTTAGCTTTATAGTTTGGTAATTTTGGGATGGAAATTTTTTATTCTTGGGTTTTGGATTATTAACCCCAAAAAATACAACTTTAGCTTTGTCAAGTGAAGACAGTTCTTCTGGGCTCTTCGTTTTTTCAGCCTGGCTGTTCGAAAAGTGAGTAAATTTATAAGCATGAAAAAAAGCAATACTATTTATTATTATAAAAATAGCGAATAGTATTTTAAGAATTTTAGTTACGTATTTAGGTAATTTCATTTAGAATTTTTATCTTAATTTGTGTTATCTAAAAATAATATATTCTAAATCAAAAAGTTTAAATCAATCCTTTTATTTTTGCATACTGTAATAACATAATAGTTTTTGCATCTGAAATCTCACCAGATTCAATCATCGCATAAGCTTCTTCAAACGTATATTCAAAGACTTCAATATTTTCCTGTTCAGCATCTAAACCGCCACCTTCGCTTACTTTCATGCTTTCATCATATTCACCAACAAAAAGATATAGAATTTCTGTAACAGCGCCTGGAGACATGTAGGTTTCTAAAACTTTTTGAACTTTAGAAATACGATAACCTGTTTCTTCTTCTGTCTCACGAATAATTGCATTTTCGGGATTATCCTGATCCAAAAGTCCGGCACATACCTCGATCATCATACCGTCCTTATTTCCGTTAAGGAAAGTAGGTAAACGAAACTGACGAGTTAAAATGACTGTTTTTTTTGTCGAATTATATAATAAAATTCCAGCGCCATTCCCACGGTCATAAACCTCTCGCGTATGTATTTCATGTACTCCGTTTTCTTTTTTGTAGTCAAAAGTAACCCGATTTAAGATGTACCAATTGTCTGAGAGTAATTTAGTTTCTTTAATTTGAACTTCTGGATTTTTCATAAATGAAATAATTTGTTGTATAAAAAAACGCTCTGATTATCAGAGCGTTTAAAATATTATTTTGTTATTGTTTGCTTTCTGTCTGGTCCAACAGATACAATTTTGATTGGCACTTCAATTTCTTTTTCAATAAACTCAATGTATTCTTTTAGCTCAACAGGCAATTGATCGTAAGTTGTCAATCCTGTTAGGTCAGCTTTCCATCCTTTAAATTCTTTGTAAACCGGAGTAACATTTTCCGGTTCAATATTATAAGGGAAGTGAGAAATATTTTGTCCTTTATAGTTGTATTCTGTACAAACTTTAAGAGTTTCAAAACCAGAAAGTACATCGCCTTTCATCATCATTAACTGCGTAACTCCGTTAACCTGAACAGCATATTTTAATGCGACTAAGTCTAACCATCCACAACGTCTTTGTCTTCCTGTAACAGAACCAAATTCGTTACCAACTCTTGCCATTGTAGCACCAACTTCGTCAAAAAGTTCAGTTGGGAAAGGTCCGCTGCCAACACGTGTAACATAAGCTTTGAAAATTCCGTAAACTTCTTTGATTTTGTTAGGAGCAATTCCTAAACCTGTACAAGCTCCTGCAGCCGTTGTGTTTGATGAAGTTACGAATGGATAAGTTCCAAAATCTACATCTAACAATGATCCCTGAGCGCCTTCGCAAAGAATAGATTTACCAGCTTTTTGAGCCTGGTGCATGTATTCTTCACTGTCGATGAAATCTAATTTTTTAAGTTCTTCAATAGCTTCAAAGAATTCTTTTTCTAATTCAGCTAAATTATATTGAATAGCAACATCGTAAAAAGCAATCATTGCTTCATGTTTGTCTGCCAAAGCCCTGTAACGTTCTTTAAAATCTTCAAGTTCAATATCTCCAACTCTTAAACCGTTTCTACCTGTTTTGTCCATGTAAGTTGGTCCAATTCCTTTAAGGGTAGAACCAATTTTTGCTTTACCTTTAGAAGCTTCAGAAGCTGCGTCAAGTAAACGGTGTGTTGGTAAAATTAAATGTGCTTTTCTTGAAATAATTAATTTACTTTTGATATCAAGGTTGAATTTCTCTAAACCTTCAATTTCTTTTTGAAAAACTACCGGGTCAATTACAACTCCATTTCCGATGATATTTACTGAATCTTTATGAAAAATTCCTGAAGGAATGGTTCTAAGTACGTGTTTAATTCCGTCAAATTCTAATGTATGTCCTGCGTTTGGTCCTCCTTGAAAACGTGCGATAATATCATAATTTGAGGTAAGTACATCAACAATTTTTCCTTTACCTTCATCTCCCCATTGTAATCCTAGTAATAAATCTACGGTCATTCTTTTTTAATTTGCGTTGGGACAAGCTGAGTCGTCCTACTGATTAATGTAGTTAATTTTCTTTTTTTATTTTTTGAATAATTCCCTTTCCGGATTATTGATTTTGTTTTTTGTTTCCGTAGAAATACAATGAGTGATTAGTAATCTCAATGTCAAATATTTCTTCGATTGTTTTTTTGATGGTTTGAATTCTTGGATCACAAAATTCAATTACTTCTCCGGAATCAGTCATGATAATGTGATCGTGCTGTTTGTCGAAATAAGATTTCTCGTAATAAGCCTGATTTTGCCCAAATTGATGTTTTCTAACCAAAGCGCAGTCTAGTAATAGCTCAATCGTGTTGTACAAAGTTGCTCTACTTACACGATAGTTTTTATTTTTCATTTTGATATAAAGGTTTTCTATATCAAAATGCTCTTCGCTGTCGTAAATTTCCTGAAGTATAGCATAACGCTCAGGAGTTTTTCGATGCCCTTTTTGTTCAAGATACATTGTAAAAACATTTTTTACAATTTCTTGATTCTTAGTGTTGTCAGTTGAAATGAGTGTCATATCCTGCAAAGATAATTTTTTATTTTTAATGAATAAAAGTTTCGGGTTTAAAGTTTCGTTACAAAACCCTTAGAGATAGGTTAAAAAGTTAGGTTCTGTATTCTCTGGTTACTTTATCTACACCGTCAATTTTCTTAATTGCACTGATCATTTTCTTCAAAATAGTATTGTTTTTTACAATTACAGCAACCTGGCCATGAAAAATTCCGGCATCAGTACTAAGCGAAATACTCTGAATATTCACGCTCATATTATTCGAAATTACTTTAGTAAGCTGATTGGTTAAACCCAAAACATCCATACCTGTAATATTGATAATGGCTTTAAATTCTTCCTGAGAAGAGTCTATCCATTTTGCGCTCATGATCCGATAAGCATAATTTGACTGCATTCCGATAGCATTTGGGCAATCTTTTTTATGTACTTTGATTCCTTCATTTATCGTTACAAAACCAAAAACATCATCGCCGGGAATTGGGTTACAGCATTGCGAAAGTTTGTAGTCTAGTTTGTCATGTTCGGTTCCAAAAACCAGCATGTCATAATTACTGCTAATGACTGGCTTATGAATATCTTCGGCAGCCGTATCTTTATTTCTTTTGATTTTATTTTTAAAGAAATTGATAATCGTATTACTCTTTTGTGCCGCGTAATCTTTTAACTGTTGATTTTCAATGGCACCAATTCCAACACGATAAAATAAATCTAAGCTTGTTTTAAGTCTGAAAAAATTAACTAATTCGTTTGTAACCTGTTCGTTAAGAGTGATTTTTAAGTGCTTTAGTTTTCGGGTAAGTAATTCTTTTCCTTCTTCGGCAATTTTTTTCGTATTCTCGTTTAGAACGTTTTTAATTTTATTCTTCGCTCTTGAAGTTGTTACATAATCTAACCAGTTTATAGTTGGTTTTTGATTTGCTGAAGTAATGACTTCAACCTGATCACCACTTTTTAGTTCGTGATTTAAAGGAACTAAACGGCCATTTACACGGGTTCCTCTTGTTTTGATTCCAATTTCAGAGTGGATGCTAAAAGCAAAATCCAGAGAAGTTGCTCCTTTGGGTAATGATTTGATTTCTCCTTTGGGGGTAAAGACAAAAATTTCCTGTGAATACAGGTTCATTTTAAAATCCTCCACAAAATCTACTGCATTAGTTTCGGGATTTTCCAAAGCTTCACGAAGTAAATTCAGCCAGACATCCAGGCCGCTTTCTTCAGATGCACCGTTTTTGTATTTGTAATGTGCAGCATATCCTTTTTCGGCAATTTCATCCATACGTTCACTTCGTACCTGAACTTCAACCCACCGGCCTTTTGGCCCCATAACGGTAATGTGCAAAGCTTCGTAACCGGTTGATTTTGGTGATGATATCCAGTCACGTAAACGACTCGGGCTGGGTCTGTAATGATCTGTTACGATGGAATAGATTTTCCAGGCAATAAATTTTTCGTCGTGAGAATCACATTTATAGACAATTCTAAGTGCAAACTTGTCATAAACTTCATCAAAACTCACATTTTGAGAACGCATTTTACGACGAATCGAATAAATTGATTTTGGCCTTCCTTTTATAATATAATCGATATTTTCTGCATCCAAAGATTTTTTTAAGACATCCGAAATATCTTTAATATAGGCATCTTGTTCTTCTTTAGTTTCTCTTATTTTACTTACGATATCTTCGTAAACAGCAGGTTCAGTATATTTTAAACCTAAATCTTCAAGTTTGGTTTTAATATTATAAAGTCCCAAACGATGTGCGAGAGGGGCATAAATGTATAAAGTTTCAGAAGCAATTTTGGTCTGTTTGTACTCAACCATTGACTCCATAGTCTGCATGTTGTGAAGACGATCGGCCAGTTTAATCAAAATAACACGTACATCATCGTTCAGGGTCAGAATCATTTTTCTGAAATTTTCTGCCTGCATCGATGCATTCAGATCTTTTTGAACCATCGAAATTTTGGTTAGTCCTTCGACTAATTGTGCTACTTTCGGGTTGAATAAACGTTCAATGTCTTCAACTGTTATTGGCGTATCTTCGACAACATCGTGCAATAAGGCCGCAGCAATAGAAGTGGCTCCCAGACCAATTTCTGAGGCTACAATTTTTGCAACTGCAATAGGATGAAAGATATATGCTTCACCTGATTTACGTCTTTGTTCTTTATGGGCATCAACGGCTACGTCAAAAGCTTTTCGAATTAACTTTTTATCTGTAGGGGTTAAAGTCTGATAACTGATTCGAAGTAATTCTTTGTACTCTTGTGCAATTGCTTTGTTTTCTTTTTCAATATCTATTTCTGTCATAACGGCATGGTTCAATTCTTAAAAATAAGGATTACTTTGAATATACGCAAGGGAATGCATTGCTGATTTTAGATTTTAAACTTTAAGTTTTGGAAGGTAATTATAGATGTAAATCGAGCTGAGGCAGTGATGTAAATTTCGCTTATTTTTATTCTGAAAGTTTATAAAAAGATAATGAAAATTATTTGGAAACAGCAAAAAAAAGTCGCGGACTTTTAATTTTCAAACTAACAACTAAAACCCTCTCTGTCTTTTAGCTTCAAAAATTAAAATAGCAGCAGCTACCGAAACATTCATACTGTCAATTTCTCCCTGCATCGGGATGATGATATTTTGAGTTGCAGCATCACGCCATTCCTGAGTTAGTCCTGTGGCTTCTGTACCTACAACCAAAGCAGTTGGAGTGGTAAAATCCTGTGTATGATAGGAGGTTGAATTTTGTAATGTAGCACAATAAAAATCGATTTTTTTCTCTTTTAAAAAAGTAATAATTTCTAAGGTAGTTCCCGTTGCAATCTGATTGGTAAACAAGCAGCCAACGCTGGAACGCACAATATTAGGGTTGTATAAATCGCTTTTTGGATTGGCAATTAAAACAGCATCCAGATTGGCGGCATCGGCAGTACGCAAAAGAGCACCGATATTTCCGGGTTTTTCAGGAGCTTCTGCCACTAGAATCAACGGATTTTCGGATAACTTTAAATCTGATAATTGCAACGATTTGGCTTTGGCTACAGCCAGAATTCCTTCTGTCGTATCCCGATAAGCCAGTTTTTGATATACTTCTTTGTTGATTTCGATTAACTGAACCGATGATGAAACCAGTTTACCAATTTGATTTTCAGTAACCAATTCAGGTAAAAACAAAACAGTTTCTATTTCGTAACCTCCTTTTTGAGCTAATGAAATTTCACGTAATCCTTCAATCAAAAAGGTGCCACTTTGTTTGCGGGCTTTTGCTTTTTCCTGCAATAAAACAAGCGATTTTATAAACGGATTCTGGACTGAAGTAATTTGTTTCATTGTTTTGAGCGACTAAGTTTTTGAGGCGCTAAGTTACTGAGATTTTTTGAAAAAGGTATAAAGATTAAGAGCAGCAGAGTTGCCTATAAACCCGCAAGTTTTTTTTAATTTTAAAGAAATACAATTAATGATTTCTTTAGTTATTCTGTATCATTAAAAGAATTTACTTTATAAATTAAGCGAATTTTTACAGAATCTTTTTTTGAACTTGGATATTTCTCACTATTAACCCTTTGCTCAAATACTTTCATAATATCAAGATCCAGATCATCTTTAACAGCATATGTTATTTCGTTTTTTTTCTTTTTCAACTCAAATTCAATCATTATTTTGCCAGATCGTATGGAATTTTTAAACAGCTCATTAAATATTTTATTTGTTTTTTTTATTATCAGTTCAATATCTTCAAAAGAGCTGTTTGCGTTTAATTCCTCATTAGAACTTAAAAGAATAACCTTTTCCAGAGCAGTTTCTTTTATTCCTTTAGAAACAGAATCAATTTCTTTTCCATTTTGATATTTCTTGATATCATTTTTTTGGATGTTATTATCTGGTTTTGGTGCTTCGTCTAGCCAAAGTAATTTTAAATCTTTTTTTAATAAGTTTAAAATATAATTATGTTCTTTAGTCTCAACTATTAACAAAGGTTCATCAATGTCAAATGATATTACAGACCAATAATATTTCAATTCATCTTCATTAGCTTTTCTAATTTTGTAATCATGAGAAACTTCATTCTTAAATTCATCCCATATTATTTTAGAATCATTAATATCCTGACTCATTTTCCCGTCCAGGATTAAATTATCAACATGAAATTGTACTTTCCCTTGCTTTATATTTTGGATTTTTTCATTTTCCTTGAACCTTTTCCACAATTCGGGGCCAATAATAAGATTGTTTTGTAGTATTTTATAATCATTGTTGTCAGATAGGTTATCACTTATTATTTTTTTTGCTTTTTCAACAACCTTAGGGCTAGAATAATTATAAACCACTCCTTTTGGAATTGTTATGGTCTCAGTTTTTTGTGCACGAAATAAAAAGCCTGTAAGAAGAAATAGGGTTAAAAAAAAATTTTCCATTTTTAAATTGATTCGTTAATATAATTCTACAAAATCCCCCTGGATTTAATCTCCAAATATTTATTAATGGCATCCAAAGTCAGATTCTCAGGCTGAGTCAGAACCGAATGGATTCCGTATTTTTTCAGCTCATTGGCAATCAAACGTTTTTCGAACATGAATTTTTCGGCAATTACTTTGTCATAAACTTCCTGAATGGTGTCGGTTTTTTTATTTATAATTTCGTTCAGTTCTGTGTTGCTGAAGAAAACAACCACTAATAAATGACTTTTTGCAATTCCTTTTAAATAAGGTAATTGTCTTTTTAACCCGTCCATGGTTTCAAAATTGGTGTACAAAATAATCAGGCTGCGCTGGTTGATATTTTTCTTAACATCTACATACAAACGGCTGTAATCGCTTTCAAAAAAGTCAGTTTTGATGTTGTATAAAGTTTCGAGAATTTTTTGCATTTGCGAACCTCTCTTTTCTGCAAAAACACGGTTTTCTACTTTTTTAGAGAAGGCAAAAATTCCGGCTTTGTCCTGTTTTTTCAAAATGACATTGGCTAAAACCAAAGTCGAATTAATGGCATAATCCAGCAGACTCAAGCCATTAAAAGGCATTTGCATTACACGGCCTTTGTCAATTGCTAAATATACTGATTGTGATTTTTCGTCCTGAAACTGGTTAACCATTAATGCATTTTTCTTTGCTGTAGCTTTCCAGTTTAAAGTTCGAAGATCATCGCCCTGAACATATTCTTTAATTTGCTCAAATTCCATCGTATGGCCAATTCGGCGGATTTTCTTGATTCCGTATTGAAATAGATTATTTGAAAAAGCCAGTAAATCATATTTTCTCAATTGAATATAAGAAGGATACGTTGGTACCATTTTATCTTTATCAAAAGTAAATCTTCTCGAAATTAATTTTAAGGGTGATGAAACGTAAATATTTAAGTTTCCAAAATAATATTCACCACGCTCTGTTGGACGCAAATCGTACCCAATTTTATCCTGTGCAGAAGCTTTAATGGTTTTCACTATTTTAAAATCACGTACCTGAAACTGAAACGGAATCTCGTCAATAACCTTAATTAAAATTGGGAAAGTATAATGATTTTTTATCGAAATGCTTATCGGATTTAAATCGCCATTCGAAAGTTTTTCAGGCATATCTCTTGAAGCTTCAATTCCGGTTTGGGTGATATATAAAATTAAGATATCCAATGCGAGAAAAGTGATCAGTATTAAAATAACAAACCATACTCCGTTGTATAAATTCGGGAAAATGAAAGCACAAACAAATAGTCCGACGATACCCAAAAGCACGTAGAAAAAGAAATTATTGAGATATAGACTTTTTATGAATTTCAATTTAATTAAGAATTAAGGTTAAAGGTATTTTTACTATATTTTAGTAAAGCTTTTATAATCAAAGCCATCTAAAATAGCTATTTTCCATATTCCATTTTCTTTCACTGTTTTTACTTTATATTTTGGACTTTCTTTCCATTCTGTCCATGCCCAGTAAAAAGTTGGCTTGTCATTTTCAATTTTCAGGTTGTTTATTTTCATGGTTTTCCAAAACGCATCCGGAAAGTCCTGACAATTGCACCAAGGGTTGCTGTCATTACCATATGGAGGAAGCTCTCCCACAAAGTATTCAGCTTTGTTCGTTTTAAGATTGTCACCAATTTTCAATCCTATTTTATTGTAATTCTCAATAAATTGTTTCGAAAAAAAGTTAGACTTTTTAAGTTCTTCTACTATTTTATTGTGCGTTTTCAAATTTAATCCAACATATTTATCACCTTTTTTGTTTGCAATAACATCAAAGTCAGAGTGCGTTTTTTTAGTCTCAATCCATTCATAAGCTTTTCTTATCAACGTTTCGAGCCGCTGCTTATCGCCATCAAAATTAATAGTCGTATTTGCATTTTCGATTGGGATAAAACTAACCAACGAAATTCCAATAAAGAACCCAAAGAGCAGTTTAAATAATCTCATTTAAAATTTAGTATTTCGAATTAACAATGAATTATCAACCCTTTATTATCGCGGAATTTCTACTGCTTCAATTATCTGTTTAATGATTTCTGAGCTTGTAATTCCTTCCATTTCACGTTCAGGAGCAACAATTACACGGTGTTGTAAAACCGGTACAGCAGCTTCCTTAATATCTTCAGGAGTTACAAAATCGCGGCCTTTAATTGCGGCGAAACCTTTGGCTGCATTTAGAATTGCGATTGATGCACGAGGAGAAGCTCCTAAATATAAAAAAGCATTTTCGCGGGTATTCACCACAATTCGGGCAATGTATTCCAATAAATTTTGCTCTACCCTGATTTGTTTGATCAAAGTCTGATATGCTTTTATCTCTTCAGATGATAGTATCGTTTTAATGGCTTCCAGCTTTCCGTGGTCCTGCAATACATGTTCTCTCTGGATAATCAGGATTTCTTCGTCTAATTTTGGATAATCAATAGATATCTTGAATAAAAAACGGTCTAATTGTGCTTCAGGTAAACGATAAGTTCCTTCCTGTTCAATTGGGTTTTGTGTAGCGATAACTAAAAATGGAGTTTCAAGCTGAAAGGCTGAACCGTCAATTGTTATTTGGCGTTCTTCCATTACTTCAAAAAGTGCAGCTTGTGTTTTGGCAGGAGCACGGTTAATTTCATCAATTAAAATCAAATTCGAGAAAATCGGGCCTTGCTTGAATTCGAATTCGGAACTTTTTAAATTAAAAATCGATGTTCCTAAAATATCCGAAGGCATTAAATCAGGTGTAAACTGAATTCGACTAAATCCAATGTTAAGCGTTTTCGATAATAATTTGGCTGTAATGGTTTTGGCAACTCCGGGAACACCTTCCAATAAAACGTGTCCGTTTGATAAAATAGCAACTAAAAGCTGATCGATCATTTTATGCTGACCTACAATTACTGTTTCCAGTTCTTTTTTAATGCTGTTAACGTGTTCTAAAAGCGGTGCCAGATTAAGTCTGGTTTCAAAATTTACATTCTCGTTTGTGATTTCGCTTTCTGTTGTATTGATATCGTCCATGTTTGGTATGTTTTTCTTTTGAATGAATTTCTGTTAAAAAATATTAGTGTAAAATTTTCTCGATCGCATTATTAATTCGGATTAAATCTTCTTCGAGGCTTCCGTGATAACTTTTTCGATGTTCATTAATTAAAAATATAAGGTCCCGAATATCATTTTCATCTTTTCCGGATTTGTTATGTAATTTTTTAATAAAGTCATCATTGAGATTTGTAGTATCGATTAAATATTCATTTCTGATTTTTTCCAGAAAATAAATAATTTTTTTGTCAATAATATTATCATGATCTCCTTCCTGAAAGTATAAATTTCCAATAGTTTTGGTAAATTCAACAGTTAAGTTAGGCAATGGAGTTAATATGGGAACTATTCTCTGTTTTCGTTTGGCATTAAAAAGGATAAAAATCAATATCCCGATTAAAGATAAATATAAAGCCCATTTTAATGCCGGCTGACTTAAAATATAGCGCAAAGGTGAATCTGAAATTGATTCGCTGTTTTGCCCTTTTGTATACCAATAAACATTTCCTTTTGGAACATAAGAAAGAACCTTTTCAGCATATTGATAATGATTGTCTTTTAATAAGTGAAAGTTAGAAAAAGCAGCAGGCTGAGTATGCAAATAAAAGTAACCGTTTGAATAGGGGACTTTTATAAAATTGATATGTTTTTTATTTTTTGCATTTGCCTGATACCCCAAAACAGTAGTACTTGCAGTATCAATTTTAGAGAAATAATAATTTCCCATTCCTTCAACAAGCTGGAATTTTTTTGAGCTTATATTTTTATTGGCCATCCAGATTGAAGTACTGTCAGAATACTGAAAATCGGTTCTGAAATCAATTTTTAAGCTGTCTAAAAGCGGCTGTGGAAAAGTCTTCATACTTAAAAAAACACTATTTCCATGAGATACAAAATAAAAAAGCTCTTTCATGGACTGATCGTCAATCGAAGCAAATTCTGTGATATTTAAAAAAGTTCCTTTTATTTTGTAAGTGCCTACAATGGTATCAGGTACATATTTAGAATCAAGAAATTCATACGGTGTTAATGCTGATATTCTTTCTATTTTTTGGTTTTTTAAAAGCCCGTTGATTTCCTTATCGAAAACATGTAACCCAAGCGGAATTTTATCATTTACAGAATAGGTGGGAGTCCAGTCAATTTCTTTAGAAGTATCATTACCGGCAATCAAAATTAAGGCAAAAATAAAAACCAGGATAGCGATGTAAATTTTGATGGATTTATTCATGGCTAAAGGTTTTTAAGGATTTCTTGAATTGGTTTTCGGCTTTAATAAAAGCAGCTTCATCAATTTCAAATTCTCCATACCAGATGTAATTATACAAGTATGATAAATAGGTAAATTCTTCTTTGTGAGCAGGTTTTTTAAGTTCGTACAAATAATCTGAATTAGTTTTTTCAATATCCCATTCGATGTAACGATTTCTCGCCATAATCTTTAATAACCAAAGATAATAGTACCGAATCGCAATTCGCTTTTCTCCGGCCTGAATGCTTTCTTTAATAAGTTTTTCGAAATCCAGAAGATGAATGTTTTTTTCAATATCTGAATAATGAATTGTTTTTTGTTTGGCATCTTTACCGAAAATCCATTGGCCTTCTCTGTTAATCAGTGCTTTGACGATTAGATAAATAACGAAAATAATAATCAGGACTGCTATTACTTTTAATAAAACAGCAACAAAATTAAGCGAAGCCTGTGGATCCTTAAAAGTGAACATTCTTCTAAATAAGCTTGCCAGCCATTCTTTGAAATGATCCCACCAATTTTTTTCAGGAGCTTTTGGTTCATATACAAAATCGTTGTCCGAATATTTTTTTTTGAAATTTTTCTGAAATGTCTGGTTTTTAATAGTATCAGAATCTACATAAATATCAGCTTCGGAATATTTAATAGTATTAACTTTTGGAGGCTCCTGGTTTACCAAAGTATCCTGGGCAGTGGAAACTCCAAAGCAAAAAAGAGAATATAAAACAAGTAAAAATTTATTCATTATTGGTTTTCGTTAATTCAATTTAGCAGATGCTTGTTGTATTTTTTTGTGAACAATAAAAGGATAAACCAAATAATAAAAGGAAATAGCACATAAAGTAAAAAGGATGATAAAAATACTAAGCCAGTTTGGCATATCTATGGAGTAGCGGGTAATAAAACCTTCAAGGAATCCTGCACTAATTGTAAAAGGCAGAGTGCTTAAGAATATTTTAAAACTGTTTTTAAAGCCCATTTTAAAAGAATTTATCCTTGAAAAAGTTTTCGGAAACAGCATGGAAGCGCCTAAAATAAATCCGCAGGCAGCTTCTATTACCATAGCAAAAATTTCCATAGATCCATGAATCCAAATGCCGCGAACACTCTTCCAGAAAACATTTTGTTCATAAAAAAAATATTGAAAAGTACCTATCATGATACAGTTTTGCAGAAAAAAGATAAAAGTTCCGATTCCGGCAAAAATGCCATAAATGTAGCATTTGGCTCCAACTTCTAAATTGTTTTTTGTAATGCTAATAAAGCTTCCCCAGTCGCTTCCTGAACCATAAACAGCCATTGGGTTTCCTTTTTTGATGTTTTCCAGTGTCATGTTTACATAGCCATCGCTCAATATTAATCGAGAAAAATCAGGATCATATCTTGCAGAAATAACGCCAATGCCTACAGATACAAAAAACAGTACAAATGCATACAGCAAATATCTTCTGTAATTGTAAACCAGAAGGGGGACTTCTGTTTTGAAAAATTCAAGTAACCTGTTTTTTTCGGTTCGTTTGGTTTTGTAAATCTTTTGATAAATCTGCGATGCAAGGTGATTTAAGTAAATAACAGTTTTACTTTTTGGGTAATACGTTTGGGCATACGACAGGTCATTCATCATTTGAATGTACAAATTAGCTAACTCATCAGGATTTTTTTTAGCTTTACCAAAAATAGCCAGTTCAAATTCCAGCCATTTTTCTTTATTTTGTTTTATGAATGCAACTTCTCTCATCGAGGGCTAAAATATAAAATATGTCAGAATTATCTATAACTACAACACAAAATGTTAAAATAAATTTTAAAGCGGCTTCTGCAGGTGAGCGAATAGGAGCCTATTTACTCGATTTGATCATAAAAATAGCCTATTTGATAGTAATTGGACTGGTGTTTTTTTATTGGTTAAGATTGGATAAAATAATTGATACATTGGATGAATGGTCAATAAGAGCTGTCTTTATTATAATATCTCTTCCAATTATTGTATACACTATTACATTAGAAAGTATTTTTGAGGGACAAACAATAGGAAAAAAATTGGTCAAAATTAAGGTTGTAAAAATAGACGGTTATCAGGCTGGATTTGGAGATTATCTTATGCGATGGTTTTTTAGATTATTAGATACTTCAATTATTGGTTTAATAACAATGATTTCAAGTAAAAAGAGCCAACGATTAGGAGATATGGTAGCAGGAACAGCAGTAATTACTTTAAAAAACAAAATTGATATCAGCCATACCATATTAGAAGAAATAGGAGATGCATATGTACCCACTTATCCTTTGGTTATAAAATTATCAGACAATGATATGCGTATTATTAAGGAAACTTTTTTAATGGCAGAAGAAAAAAACGATTACGAAATTATTTATAAACTGGTTCATAAAATAGAAAAGGTTGCAGGAATTAAAAATCAATCTATAGGAGACCCTGCAGATTTTATTCGTACCGTTTTAAAAGATTATAATTTCTATACACAAAACATGTAGGGTGTAAAAGTCAATATCAATGACAATGTCAAATTCAATAAAAAAAGATAGTTTTTGAATCTTATAAACTTAATGATTCAGAACCTTAGAACCTAAAAAAATGTTTCATCTTTTAGATATTATCGGTACAATGGCATTTGCTATGTCAGGTGCTTTAACAGCCATGCATAAAAAACTGGATCCTTTTGGTGTTTTTATAATTGCTTTTGTTACTGCAGTTGGAGGCGGGACGCTGCGTGATGTTCTGATTGGAAGAACTCCGGTAGGATGGATGCTGGATCTGCAATATGTTTATGTGATTATTTTAGGTTTTGGATTTGCAATTCTCTTTAGGAAAAAGTTCGATAAGCTTCGTACCTCATTATTTCTGTTTGATACGATTGGTTTAGGGGTTTTTACTTTAATTGGTCTTGAAAAAGGGATTTCTATTGGACTGCATCCTGTAATTTGTATCGCTTTAGGAACAATGACAGCCTGTTTTGGCGGAGTTATTCGTGATATTTTGTGTACAGAAATCCCAACCATTTTCAGAAGGGAAATTTATGCTACGATTTGTATTTTTGGAGGAATTGTGTTTTTTGCTTTAAGAAGTTTAGAATTAAATGATGATATATTGTATTTGACAACTTCAATTGTTATAATTTCGGTACGTTTAATGGCAGTAAAATTCAAATGGTATTTGCCGGCATTCGATCATAAATAAAAAGTAAAATTGAATAAATATACCGTAAAAAAATATACCGAGAACGATTATAAAATATGGAATGACTTTATTGTCCAGGCCAAAAATGCTACGTTTCTGTTTCACCGGGATTTTATGGAATACCATAAAGATCGATTTGAAGATTATTCTCTAATGGTTTTTGAAGGAGAAAAATTGGTTGCCGTCTTGCCGGCTAACAAGTCAGAAGGAATTTTGTATTCTCATCAGGGATTAACTTACGGGGGAGTGGCTTATGGGGATAAAATAAAATTGGCCTTAGTTATTCAAATATTCAAAGCCGTTTTGCAATTTTTGAATGACAATAATATTCAAAAATTGCAATTAAAATTAATTCCTTCCATTTATCATCAAAAACCCGCTGAAGAACTGAATTATATATTGTTTTTATTAAAAGCACAATTAGTCAGAAGAGATACTTTGGCTGTTATTGATTTATCTGAAGCTTATACATTGTCTAAAATTAGAAAGAGAGGTGTCAAATCCGGAATAAACAATGGTTTGGTTATTAAAGAAGTTGATGATTTTAATGATTTTTGGAATGAAATATTAATTCCAAATTTATTACTAAAACATCAGGCTAAACCGGTACATACCTTAGAAGAAATAACAAGATTAAAGGCCTTATTTCCCCAAAAAATCCGTCAATTTAATGTCTATGAAAATGGCAGTATAGTTGCGGGAACCACTATTTTTGAAAGTTCAAAAGTCGCGCATAGTCAATATATTTCTGGTAAAGAAGACAAAAACGAACTTGGAGGGCTTGATTTATTATTTTATAAATTGATTTCTGAGGTCTTTAAAAATAAGCGTTTCTTTGATTTCGGAATCTCCAATGAAAATCAGGGTAAAAACCTGAACGATGGATTGTCGTATTGGAAAGAAAGTTTTGGGGCAAATATTATTGTTCAGGACTTTTATGAAGTGCAAGCTTCTAATTATGATGTATTAGATACAGTTTTGTTATGATTAAATTTCTCGATTTAAAAAAAATAAATGAGTCTTACGAAGCCGATTTTCATGAAAAAATGAAATTGGTTTTAGAAAATGGCTGGTATATTTTGGGCAATGAAGTCAAGGCATTTGAAAGCGATTTTGCTAACTATTGTGGAACAAAATATTGTGTAGGTGTCGGCAATGGTTTTGATGCTTTGGTTTTGATTTTTAAAGCATACATTCAATTAGGGAAACTGCAAAAAGGAGACGAAGTAATTGTTCCCGCAAATACATATATTGCTAGTGTCCTGGCTATTTTGCATGCTGATTTGATCCCTGTTTTAGCTGAGCCTGACTTAGAGAGCTACAATATTAACCCTGGTTTAATTTTAAAAAAAATCACACCTAAAACAAAGGCTATTTTAGCAGTTCATCTTTACGGTCAATTAGCTGAAATGAGAATTATTAATGAGATTGCAAATCAAAATAACTTATTGGTAATTGAAGATGCAGCTCAGGCACATGGAGCCCTTTTAGTTGAAAGTGGAATGTTAAAAGGCGAAAGTAAAAAATCAGGAAATTTGTCTAATGCTGCTGCTTTTAGCTTTTACCCTGGAAAAAATTTAGGTGCTTTGGGAGATGGAGGAGCAATTACTACAAATGATGCGCAGTTGGCAAAAGTACTTTATTCGCTTCGAAATTATGGTTCTCAAAAAAAATATCATAACGAATTGGTTGGTGTTAATTCAAGATTAGACGAATTGCAGGCTGCTTTTTTAAATTTGAAATTACCTGATTTAAATCAAGATAATCAGAAACGCCGTGAAGTTGCCAGTCGTTATTTGGCTGAAATTAAAAATGATAAAATAATATTGCCTTTTTGGAACTTATCTGAAAATCATGTGTTTCATTTGTTTGTTATCCGAACTGAAAACAGGGATGAATTGCAAAAATATTTGTTAGAAAACGGAATTCAGACAATGATTCACTACCCAATTCCAACACATAAACAAAAAGCGTTTTCAGACTGGAATAAGTTATCTTTTCCGGTTACTGAAAAAATACACAATGAGGTTTTGAGTTTGCCAATTAGTCCGGTAATGAGAAATGATGAGGTGAGTTTTGTTATTGAAATTTTAAATCGATATTAAATTGAACTTTATAAAGAAAATAATACAAACCGATCTGTTTAAAATTACTTCTTTAAATAGTCTGAGTGTATTATTAAAGATTGGAATAGGATTGATTACCTCAAAATTACTGGCTGTTTTTGTTGGTCCCAGTGGAATGGCTTTAGTCGGTAATCTTCGAAATTTTTCATCATCATTAGAAAGTATTACTACTCTTGGATTTCAAAATGGGGTTGTGAAATATGTAGCTGAACACAAAAATGATAAGTTGCAACTTCAAAAAATAATTGCTACGGCATTTATCAGCTTATTATTTGTTGCTGTTGTTTCAAGCTTTATTTTGTTCTTCTTAGCAGTGTTTTGGAACACACAAATTTTTGGAAATAATTTTGATTATCAAATAATTTTTAAAGCGATAGCTTTAGTATTACCCTGGTATGCAATTTCGGCTTTTTTGCTTTCGGTTATTAATGGCCTGGGAAAGTTTAAGGAAGTAATTTGGACAAATATCACAGGGAATGCAATAGGTTTGTTGGTTTCATTTTACATGATTTGGAATTATAAAACCTTGGGAGCTTTGCTTTCGATAGTAATTTCACCTTCATTATTGTTTTTTGTTACGTTTTATTTCATCAGTAAAGAGCTTAGTCTTTCATCAATAATTAAATTTCGAAATTTTGATTTTGAAACTATAAAAAAGTTATCATCTTATTCACTTATGGCTTTGGTTTCCTCTGTGTTAGGGCCATTAGTTTATTTGGTCATTCGAAAAAATATAATTGAAGTGGTAGGATTGGAGCAAGCCGGTTTTTGGGAAACGATGACCAGGATTTCAACTTATTATATGATGTTTATTACCACAATTTTAAGTGTTTATTTTTTTCCAAAATTGTCAATAGCCAAAAATAACAAAGAGACACAAAATATTTTCCGGACTTTTTATAAAAATATTTTGCCACTATTTGTACTTGCGGTAACTGTTATTTACTTTGCTCGATTTTTTATTATAAAATTGCTCTTTACTCCTGATTTTTTGCCAGTTACGACCTTGTTTTTTTGGCAATTAACGGGCGATATTCTAAAATCTGCTGCATTGGTTTTGGGATTTCAGTTTTTTGCAAAAAAAATGACAAAGGCTTTTATTCTTTCAGAAATAGCTTCACTTGCTGTTTTGTATTTTTTGAGTCATTATTTTGTTGTAATATTCGGTATAAAAGGGATCATTATGGCACAGGCTTTGGATAACTTTATTTATCTGCTGGGGTTAGCTGTTTATTTTAGGAAAAGTTTGTTTGGATAGTTTTTTAGATTTATCAGTAAATAGTAAAACACACTTTTATGACGAGACAGCTTTATGGATAAAGCATAGATAGTGCATGAAAATTACATTTTCTTTTTTAGCAGATTAACTTTTTAATAATTCTGATACTAAGAAGATTTATCAGGTATTGGCAGGATAAAATAAGATGCCAATAATAATTAGCTTTAATTAAATATAAAAAATAAAAAGAATAGTATAAGTTAATTTGTAGGCATATACATTATGAATTTACTTAAATTTAGGTATTTTTGAAAAAAAATACGTAAATATGATTCCATTATATTTTGATCCGGGAACGGGCGCTTTGATTGTTCAGTTTTTAGCGGCTGCTGTAGCAGGAGTATTATTGTTTTACAGAACAGTTGTACATAAAATAAAATCTGTTTTTGGAATTAAAAACAAAGCAGAAGATGATTTAATGGACGATACCGATACTAAGGAAGATCAGCAATAAATGGAAAACACAAGAACGACCTCTTCATTTAGGGATCCGTCCGGATATGTGTTTATAGAAGACGGAAGCATTAAAAGGATAATAAAACCGGTTTATTTCAGTCAATACAAATCTTTAACGGAAAGTGGTTTCTATGATACTCTTTTTGAAAAAAAATATTTAATTCCGCACAAAACAGTTCAGGAAAATCAAAATCAGATCATTATAGAAGCACAAAAAATTCTCTTTGTAACTTATCCTTACGAATGGAGTTTTTTACAATACAAACATGCAGCTCTGCTGACTTTGAAAATCCAAAAGCTGTCTCTGGAAAATAATTTTACTTTAAAAGATGCTTCAGCGTTTAACATCACTTTTCATGAAGGAAAACCTGTTTTTATAGACACCCTGTCTTTTGATTTTTATAAAGAAAACAATCCCTGGCTGGCCTACAAACAGTTTATAATGCACTTTTTAGGCCCTTTAGTATTGGCGAAATATTTTGGACAGGAGCATTTAAAAATGCTGTCTCAAAACCTTGATGGTCTTTCGTTACAAAAACTGTCACTGTTACTACCTGTCAAAAGTTATTTTAGTCCTACATTATTGACGAATATTCACTTGTTAGCCAAATATGACAAGAAATACGAATCTGACAAGACAACAGTTAACAATAATCTATCTAAAGCTTCTCAAATTAAACTAATTGACGGTTTGTATGATTACATTCTAAATTTATCGGTTAACGAAAAAACAGAATGGGATCATTATTACAATCAGATCAATTATAATGATGTTGCGTATCAATTTAAAAAAGAGTTTGTCAAAGATTGGTTTTTATCTATAAAAGGAAAATCTTTAATTGATATTGGAGGCAATGATGGTACCTTTTCGCGCGAGTTAAAAGAGCAGGCTGAGTTATTAATTGTAGCAGACGTTGACGCTAATGCAGTAGAACAAAATTACAGGCAGGTACTAAAAAATAAAGAAAAAAGCATATTACCGCTCGTTGCAGATGTATTAAATCCGGTAGCAAATTATGGTTTTAATAACGCAGAGCGTTTTTCTTTTGTTGATAGAGTGAAAGCGCAAAATCTTGATGCTTGCCTCGTTTTGGCCGTAATCCATCATATTACTTTATCCGGAAATATTCCATTTTCATTTTCGGCTCAGTTTTTCTCGAAAATGGCTTCGAACCTTTTGATTGAATTCCCTACAAGAACAGATTCGTGGGTTCAGTTTTTATTGGACAGTAAAAGAGAATTTGCAGGTCATTTTGACTTTTATAACGAAGAAAATTTCGAAAAAGAATATACTGTTTATTTTGAAATCATAAAGAAAGAGAAAATTGAGTCTTCTGAAAGAATTTTATATAGTTTGAAAACCCGCAATTTATAAAATGAATATAAAAGAGAAATTTGATGGTTTTATAAATAATGATAAAGATTACCCATTTTTGGTTGGTTTTTTATCGGGCTTTTATCCATTAGTTTTTTTTTATTCA
Organism: Flavobacterium salmonis; assembly: GCF_903819435.1. Classification (GTDB taxonomy): domain Bacteria; phylum Bacteroidota; class Bacteroidia; order Flavobacteriales; family Flavobacteriaceae; genus Flavobacterium; species Flavobacterium chungangense. The sequence continues at coordinate 163,379 of NZ_CAIJDP010000074.1, forward strand.
AATAACTTTGAAGATATTAATTCATTAAGACATGTGGTTTACTTTTCTTTTTTGTTTTTGATATTGCCATCAATCAGTATATTTTTATTATATCATTTATTCATCCGCTTCAAAAAGTTACAGCTTTACAGAAAACACTTTTTATTTGTTGTAGTTGTTGAATTAACGGCTGCTTATTTTTCACAAGTATATTTTTTAACAATTAAGAAAAAGCTTTTATTAGGATTGTTAGTTTTTGTTTGCTTTATTTCTTTAAAGCTTTATAAGCATTACAAAAAAATTATAGTTTTTATTTTATTACTTTCAGTAATTCCAGTTTTAAAAGTTTCTGAAATAATTTGGGGCAATCTTAGAAATTCTGCTTCATGGCAGCAACAGCCTGATTATATTCTTAATACCAGTTTTAAAAAGAAGCCTAATGTATATTACATTGAGCCAGATGGATATGCAAGTAACGAAAACCTTAAAGGTATTTTATATCGTTTTGATAATTCAGAGTTTGATGAATGGTTAAAAGAAAAAAAATTTACATTATATAATGATTTTAGAAGTAATTATGAATCGACTTTAACGTCAAACAGTTCTTGCTTTTTCATGAAGCATCATTATTATAATATAAATTCGAATTTTAAATATTCCAGAGATTTAATTACAGGAAAAAATCCGGTTTTAAAAATATTTAAAAAGAATACTTATAAAACATTTTTTTTAACAGAAAGTCCTTATTTACTTGCTAATAGCCCAAATGTTGAGTATGACTATTGTAATTTTAATTCAGACGAAGTTCCTTATTTTAATGTTTTTGAGTCAAAACGAAATCTTTTAAGTGATTTAAAACATCAAATATTAAAAAATAGAGGTACTAATAATTTTTTCTTTATTGAAAAATTTGCACCTAATCATATATCAGTTTATAAACAACAATCTTTGGGTATTGAAAAAGAAAGAATATCTTATATAAAAAGATTGCGAGAAGCAAATAAGTGGTTAAAAGAAACAGTTTCTTTTATTGAAAAAAATGATTCAAATGCTATTATAATCATAGGAGCAGATCATGGTGGTTTTGTTGGATTTTCCCATACTTTAGAAGCTTCAAAAAAAATATCAGATAAAGTTCTTTTAAAATCAATTTTTGGCGCTAAACTCGCGATAAAATGGAATACTTCCCAATATATAGAATATGATTCAAAATTAAAATCATCCGTAAATTTATTCAGGGTCTTATTTTCGTTTTTGAGTGAGGACAAGGAATTGCTTAAAAATCTTCAGCCAGATAAAAGTTATAATTTATATCAGCCTAATGACTTCTCTAAAATTTATATAGCAATAGAATGATTTTAGATTTCTTTAGTTTATTGTGAACTCCATATGATTTTCTTAAAGAATAATAATTACCTTTTTTATTGTTTTTTTCAAAAAACAGGTAATTCTGGAGAAGGAAATATTTATCAAGTTCGTCTCTTTAAGAGAAGTAAAGTTGTTAAAATTTAATTATTTTCCCAGATTTTTAAATACTTCTGGGCAATTTTTATATAGTCATGTTCTTTTTCAACAAATGATCGGGCGCGTATCCCCATAGCTACTATTTCTTGTGGATTTTCTATTAAAAAAGACAATTCATTGACCAGATAGTCAACATTAGGAATAGCATTGACACAAACTCTTTCTGATAAATTATAATATTGCGTAAATTCTGTTTCAGCTCCTGTAAAAACTACCTTTCCCTTAGCCATTGCTTCGAGTGCATTATATCCCTGATCACGAGAGGTGCATTGATCTAAAAGAATATGTGATTTGTTATAAAGATTTATATATTCTGGATACGGAATAGTATTTACGATAATTATCTCGACTCTTTCAGCATATTTTTTTTTAATCAATTCCAAAGCCTTTTCAAAGTAAATTATTCCTTTCTGGTGGTAACTATACCGGCCTATTCCAAGAAAAATCACAATTTTATTTTCAATGAATAATTTTTCGAATTTCAGTTTCTTTATATTAACAGGATAGGGTATAAAACCTTTATAAATAGGACTATTTCTGTTTGCTTCGACATAGTCAAAATCAGTTGGTATCAACCCGTTAAAATTAGTTGTGATAAAATTGTGGATCTTAATATGACCTTTGCTGAAATAATCAAAAAACTGTAGATGTTCCTTTAGTTTTGGATTCTGAAAAAAAGGAATCATAAGTGATTTGTAATTTTTATTTTCCATGTAAAATTTTAAAGTCAAATAATCAATGCCTGCAGATAATACAAAACATTTTTTATTCGAATTAAAAATCTTTCTGATAAAAAAATATTCTAAAGATTTAGAAGTTTTAATTGGGGCTTCATTAACAAATTGAACAACATCAAAATTTTTCAATTTTGATAAATGAAGATAAAAGCGAATTCCATATTCGATACCTAATAATTCAAACTTAAATAAACGGAAAAATATTTTTCGCGGAATTATAAAGATTTTTTTTGTTAGAAATTTAGCTTCGTGATCATAATCAACAGGATATGATCTGTAGCCGTTGCTATTTCCAATTAAAGTTACATTATGTCCTAACTCAATTAATGCACTTTTTAAGGAATTATGTAATAAACTATATTCTCCAACAAGTAAAATATTCATTATCATTATATTTGTTGCTAAAATAGTAATAAATGAACAAATTAACTAAGCAAAGACGTATTTGCATTGTTTCTGACCAGCTCGCAGGTGGAGGAGCTGAACGTTGTTCGGCATTGCTTTCTGTTTTCTTTGAAAGAAATAATATAAATGTTTATCATATTATTGTTGTAGATAAGGTCGAATATGAATTTTCGGGAAAACTTATCAATCTTGGAAAGCTAAAGAATAAAAGAAATGATTTTTTTAATAAAATTAAAAGATTTTATATATTGAAAAAGTTCCTTAAAGAGAATAAATTTGATTTTATAATTGACACCAGAGTCAAAAATCATAATTTTCAAGAGGTTTTTATTTCTAAATATATATATTCTTCACCTCTTATACAGATCATTCATAGTTATATGGTTAATTTATATTTTCCAAATATTAAATTTCTGGCAAAATACATTTACAAGCATTGTTATAAAATAGTAACCGTATCTGAAAAAATTAAAAATAAAGTAGAATTTGACTATAAATATCAGAATGTCAAAACAATATATAACCCTGTTGATTTTGATTATATTAACAGGAAATTGATTGATGGTAAAATATTTTCTTCAGATCAATACATTTTGGCTGTTGGAAATATGGGAAATATGGTCAAGCAGTTTGATAAATTGATATATTGTTATTCTAAATCAGATTTGGTAAATAAAAATATAAAATTAATTATTTTAGGAGAAGGGGTTTTCAGATGTGAATTAGAAAAGTATGTCAGGGAAATTAAATTAGAACATTTAATTATATTTAAAGGTAAAATTGATAATCCATTTCCATATTACAAGAATGCTTATTTTACTGTTTTGTCAAGTAAAAACGAAGGATTTCCAAATGTGTTATTAGAATCATTAGCATGTTCTACACCAGTTATAGCATTTGATTGTTTATCTGGGCCTAAAGAAATTATTTTAAATAATGAGAATGGATTACTGGTAGAAAATCAAAATCTTGAAAAATTAACAGAAGCAATTAATTTGTTTGTAGAAAACGAAAAATTATATAATTATTGTAAAAAAAACGCATTCGATAGTATTCAGCAATTTTCTTTAGACAATATAGGAAAACAATGGTTGGATTTAATGAAAATTGATCTTAATTTAAAAAAATGACAATATTAAACAATGTAAAGCATATAAAATTTCCTGTGGTTGAAGATACCAGAGGAAATTTAGCATTTATCCAAAATGATATTTTACCATTTGAAATCAAAAGGATTTATTATCTTTTTGATGTTCCCAGTAATGCTTTTCGAGGAGGACATTCACATATCAATCAGGAGGAGATTTTAGTTGCATTAAGCGGTAGTTTCGAAGTTACAGTTAATGACGGAAATTCTAAAAAATCATTTCTGTTAAATAAACCAAATATTGGATTGCATATTTCAACAGGAATTTGGAGGGAATTAGAAAATTTTTCTTCAGGAGCAGTATGTTTAGTTATTGCTTCAGATGTATTTAAGGAAGAAGATTACATAAGGGATTTTGATGAATTTCGAATGTCTAAAAAATGAAAATTCTATATATAACACCAGATGTCAAAAACTCTGGTGGAATTGCGAGGGTTGTTGCTTTAAAAGCGAATTATTTAGTTTCAGTTTTGAATTATAAGGTTGATGTTCTGACTGTAAATGACTGTAATGGAGATTTTTTTTATCAATTTGACTCTAAAATACAATGGTTCACGATTGATAAAAGTAAAAATAAAGCCTTGTTTTTGTGGAGATATTTACAGTTAATCAAAAAAACAATTTATGATCAAAAACCCGATATCGTGATTGTTTGTGATGCTGTTTTGTGGATTTTTATACCTTGGCTAATAAAGTCTAAAACACCATTAGTTTTCGAAACACATGTTTCTGTTAATCTGAAAAAAATACAGAAAAAAGGATTCTTAAATAAGGTAAGATCTGAAATTATTTTATTCTTAAAAAGAATTACCTCCAGAAAATTTGACAAATTTATTGTACTAACAGAAAAAGGAGCTAAGGAATGGAAGATTAACAATTCTAAAGTAATTCCAAATCCGGTCAGTTTTATTTCTGAAAGTCAGGCAAGTCTACAAAACAAAAAGGCAATAGCTGTTTGCAGACATAGTTATGAAAAGGGCTTAGACAGATTATTGTTGATCTGGAAAGAAGTACTGAAAAATTATCCAGACTGGATTCTTGATGTATATGGGCAGTGGGATGCGGATTTAAAGTATCAAAAAATTGCTGAGAAAATAAAAATTTCTAATAATGTAAATTTCATCTCTCCTGTTGCTGATATTGAAAATTGCTACAAGCAGTCATCCGTTTTTTTAATGACTTCCCGTTCAGAAGCATTTCCTATGGTTCTTTTAGAAGCCATGAATTGTGGTTTACCATGTCTGGCTTATGATTGTAATTCTGGTCCTGGAGAAATTATCCAAAATAACCAAAACGGATTTCTAATTGAAGATGACAATATTGATTTATTTGTGGAGAAATTAGAACTTTTAATCAAAGATGAAGACCTGCGTTTAGAACTTGGTAAAAACGCAAAAAAAACTACAGAACAATATGAAATTCAGTTAATAATGAATACCTGGATTGCTCTTTTTGAAGATTTAAAGAAAACATCATAATTTTTTTTCAAGCTTAGACATATATCCCAAACGATATAAATCAAAAATATATAATGATGGATTTTTGCCGGCCAGGTTTTTTAGAAAAAGGTATTTGGTCAATTTATGAAATAATACAAGAATAGGAGTTAGATTTAATTTCTTAATCTTCGAAAATAATTTAGAAATCCGAACGTAATCTTTTGATATCAGCTTATTATCGATTAAGTATTTTAAAGCGGTTAAGGATTCATTTTCCTTTCTGATGGCAATTTCAAAATCATCCATTCCATAATGGTATACAGGGTTGCCAATATGTTCAATTGTAATGTTTTTTTGCATCAGGTTATACGAAAACAAAGTGTCTTCATGTCGTAAATTTGGAATAGTTTCATTAAACGAAACCTTTTCAAAAACAGATTTATTTATTAAAAAATTGAGTGTTAAGAAACTTAAATAAGGATTTTTTTTTCTTTTTTCGAAGGGTAATGCTTCTCTTCTCTTTCCATAGATCCAACGAAAAAGTTTGTTTCTTTCTGGTTTTTTTTCAGGATATAATAAACCTCCATTAACTGTTTTCTCTTCATTATTTATACATTGAATGTAAGCTGAGATAAAGTTTTTGTTTTTAGGAAATACATCTGCATCGAGAAAAAGTAACCATTGATAATTTCCTTTTTGAGCCAATAAATTCCGGATTTTACTTCTCCCAATATTAGAGTGTAACATTTCGTAGCGAGAATATTGTAAAGTATTTATTTTTTCATTTTCTAAAATACTTGTATTTGACCCGTCATCAATTACAATAATTTCAAAAGTAATCCCTAATTCCATACATTGTTTGTGTAATTCTAAAACCAGATTATAAACATTGTAATTATAGGTCGGAATAAGAATAGACAGCATTAATGAAAACTATTTAGTGATATATTTGTAACGCAATAAAACATTCAAAAATATGGAATTTATAAATAGAATTGAGCTTGCTGAAATTATTTATAAAAGAGTTAATGATGAAAAAGTTCATCTTTCAAAGCAGTTTGCAGAATCAAAAGAAGCGATAGGCTATTTTTTTCTGGATAATTTGCTTCCTGAAGAAATGGCAGCTGACTTGCATAAAGTTTTTCCTAAACAGGACCAAATGGTTCTGAAAAAGAGCATTAAGGAAGATAAATTTGTTGCGGTTCAAATGAATTTATATAATCCTGTTTTAGAAGAAATTATTTATGCTTTTCAGGATAGAAGAATTGTAGAGCTAATTGGTGAAATTTGTCAAATTAAAGATCCAATTCCGGATGAATTTCTTTATGCAGGAGGGCTTTCTATGATGGGAAACAAACAATTCCTGAATCCGCATTTGGATAATTCACATGATAAAGACCGTGAACGCTGGCGTGTATTGAATTTACTATATTATGTAACTCCCAACTGGAAAGAAGAATATGGAGGTAATCTTGAATTATGGCCTAATGGTTTGCAAAAAAAACAAATTACAATTCATAGTAAGTTCAACAGATTGGCGGTAATGGTTACTCATAATAAATCGTTACATTCAGTTTCACCGGTTGTATATGATGGATTTAGATGCTGTATCTCGAATTATTATTTTTCAAAAACCCCGGTTTTAGCAACGGATAAATTTCACGTAACTTCTTTTAGAGCAAGACCTGAACACAAGTTTACCGATATACTTTTGAAAATGGATACTTTCTTAAGAATGAATATTAGGAGAATATTCAAAAAAGGCATTAAAGAAAATCCACATGTTTACAAGAAATAATTTAAACAGATCGTTGTACAACTTCAAAAATTCGCTCATCCTCACATTTCAGTGTTTTAGATGGGAATTTCATCAGTAATGCATAATCGTGGGTAGCCATGATAATGGTTTTTCCGTTGGAGTTGATTTTTTTTAATACTTCTAAAACTTCAGAACTTGTTTGAGGATCAAGGTTTCCTGTTGGTTCATCGGCAAGGATAAATTCAGGATCGTTTAACAAAGCTCTTGCAATGGCAACTCTTTGTTGTTCACCTCCGGAAAGCTGATGTGGCATTTTGTTCAGGAAATCTTTCATGCCAACCTTATCCAGAACTTCGTCGATTTTATGCTGCATAGCTTCTTTTTCTACCCAGCCTGTTGCTTTAAGTACAAATAGCATGTTGTCTTTTACAGTTCTGTCCGGAAGTAATTTGAAATCCTGAAACACGATTCCTATTTTACGTCTCAAATACGGAATCTCACTTTCCTTTAAAGCAGACAAATCAAATTCAACAATATGTCCTTCACCTTCAGAAAGGGGTAAATCACCATACAAAGTTTTCATGAAACTACTTTTCCCGGAACCGGTTTTTCCAATTATATAGATAAATTCTCCATGTTCAACTTCTAAATTGATATGTGATAAAATTTTTCTTCCTTCCTGAAATATAGTGACATCTTTAAGAGATAGTACGGTTTGTGACATAATAATTGATTTGAATGTAAAAGTAATAAGTTAAGGATTGGATTCAAAATAAATTTTAATCATTTCTTAGAAAATGTAAGGTAAGATAACTTATTGGAATTTTTGGGCATTCCCCGCAGAAAAAGCGGGTCAGGCTGTCCGCTATATCTTTTTCCGGCTAAAGGAGCCGCAAAAAGGATGCCGCTTCCATCCTTAATGCGATCTCCGGTAATCATCGTATTTTGTTTTTCAAAGATCGGATTGTAATAAATAACCTTAAGGGAATCATACAGTTTCTGTTTTTAAAGAATTTTGAGAACCAATATTTTAAGTCTTAAGAAGCTGTTAAATCACATCAGTTAGAATTTTTGTTGATAATAAAAGCGCAAAACGTTTCGTTATAAACGGTATAAAATGATACATTTGAATACTAAACATAATAAAAATGCGTAAACTTTCCTGGTTCTTTTTAATACCATTAGTCCTTTTTTCGGCTATGGTTTCGGCACAAAAATCAGCTATATATACCTACGACTTAAAGGATTTTGATAAAGCACTGACTTTATATAATGACAAACAATATGCCTCGGCCCAACATATTTTTGAATATGTAAAAAATCAGGCCACGACAGAAGAAATTAAATCAGATTGTGCTTATTATATTGCCAATTGTGCCATAAGAACCAATCAGTCAAATGCTGACGAATTAATGGAAAAATTTGTTGAAGATTATCCAACAAGTACCAAACAAAATAAGGCTTATATTGAGGTTGCTCATTATTTCTTCGAACAGGGAGATTATCCAAAAGCATTACAATGGTTTGACAAGGTTGACGAAAGTTACATGAGTAAATCTGATTTGGATAAGTTTAATTTCCAAAAAGGGTATAGTTATTTCAATGCCAAAAAGAAAAAAGAAGCCACAACGTATTTTAACAAAGTAGTAAATTCAGAAGAGTTTGGTTCGCAAGCCAAATATTATTTAGGTTTTATGGCTTATGAAGGCGATGATTACAAAGAAGCCACCAAATATTTTGATGAGGTTTCCGGCGAAGAAAAATACAAGGAAAAGCTTTCGTATTTTCAGGCTGATATGAATTTTAAACTGGGGAATTTTCAAAAAGCAATTGAATTAGGACAAGCTGCAATGGCTAAATCAAATGCTGTTGAAAAATCAGAATTAAATAAAATTATCGGAGAAAGTTATTTCAATTTAAAGCAATACGGCAAAGCGACTCCGTTTTTAGAGCAATATGCAGGACGAAAAGGAAAATGGAATAATACCGATTTCTACCAATTAGGTTATGCTTATTACGAACAAAAAGAATACGAAAAAGCGATTTCACAATTCAATAAAATTATTGAAGGAAAAGATTTTGTTGCGCAGAATGCCTATTATCATTTGGGCTTGGCTTATCTGAACACAGGTAAAAAACAAGAAGCTTTGAATGCGTTTAAAAATGCTTCTGAAATGGATTTTAATGCCCAAATTCAGGAAGATGCTGCTTTAAATTATGCAAAATTAAGTTACGAAATTGGGAATGCGTATCAAACTGTTCCTGGTATTTTGCTTGATTTCTTAAAAAAATATCCAAACAATTCTAGCCGTTCTGAAGTAGAAAAACTATTGGTTGATTCTTATATTTCGACTAAAAATTACAAAGAAGCTTTGGTGTTACTGGAGAAAAACAGAACTCCGGAAAATAAATTGGCCTATCAAAAAGTGCTTTTTTACAGAGGTTTAGAATTATACAACGAATCTAATTATGCTGAGGCTTTAAAAATGTTCAATGGTGCTGTTAAAGAACAAAAGAACCCAGAATTTACTGCCCGTGCGACTTTCTGGAAAGCAGAATCTGAATACGTAACGGATGATTTTAGAAATGCATTATTGAGTTACAAACAATTCGCAGGTTTAGCTGCTGCAAAAACAACTGACGAATATAAAAATATCAATTATAACATTGGATACACGTATTTTAAACTGAAAGAATATGATCAGGCAGGAAATTCATTTCAGGCTCAAATTGATAATGCTCCGGGTGATAAAGTTCGTCTGAACGATTCATATTTGCGTTTGGGAGATTGCCGATTTGTAACTTCTAAATATGCCCAGGCAATGGAAGCATACGGAAAAGCAATCAGTGCAAAAGGTGTGGATGCCGATTATGCACAATTTCAAAAAGCGATTTCATATGGGTTCATGTCCAGAAACGACAAGAAAATTGATGAGCTCAATAATTTCCTTCAGATGTATAAAAAATCAGAATATCGTGATGATGTTTTGTTCGAATTAGCAAATACGTATGTAGCAGACAAAAAGAATGACCAGGCTATTAAAACCTACGATCAGCTTATTTCAGAATATAATAATGGTTTGTTTACTTCAAAATCAATTTTGAGACAAGGTTTGATTTATTACAATTCAGATCGCGACGAACAAGCTTTGACAAAATTCAAAAAAGTAGCTGCTGAGTTCCCAAAAACTCCTGAAGCTCTCGAAGCAGTTTCTACAGCCCGATTGATTTATGTCGATTCCGGAAAAGTAGATGAATATGCTACGTGGGTTCGAACGCTGGATTTTGTTTCGGTAACAGATGCAGAATTGGATAATGATACTTATGATGCTGCTTTCAAACAATACAGTCAAAGTAACAATAAACAGGCAATCATTGGTTTTACAGGGTATGTGAGTAAATTTCCATCAGGCTTACATTCTTTGGAAGCTAATTTTTATCTGGCACAATTACTTTATACAGAAGGTTCAGAAACGAAGTCGGTTGCAAACTATCAATATGTAACCGCGCAGCCAAGAAATGAATTTACTGAGCAGTCACTAAATAAACTGGCTCAGATTTTTCTGAAAGCAAAAGATTGTGATAAGGCAATTCCGGTTTTAGTTCGCTTAAGCGAAGAATCTGATTCGTCTCAGAATCAAAACTTTGCTCAGGCTAATTTGATGAAATGTTACTACGATAAAAAAGATTATAGTAACTCAGTTACATATGCCGATAAGGTACTGCAAAATTCTAAAGCAGATGCAAACGTAAAAGCTGATGCACAAATTATTGTAGCAAGAGCAGCAATGCAAACAGGTGACGAAGACAAAGCAAAAGCCGCTTACGCAAAATTGTCAGCAACATCAAAAGGAGAACTGGCAGCAGAGGCTTTGTATTATGATGCTTATTTTAAAACAAAAGAAGGAAAATATGATGCTTCTAATGTATCCGTTCAGAAATTAGCAAAAAACTATTCTGCATATAAATATTACGGAGCGAAGAGCTTAGTTTTAATGGCGAAAAATTTCTACGGTTTAAAAGACAGTTATCAGGCAACGTATATTTTGGATAACGTAATCAACAATTTTACAGATTATCCGGATGTTGTTGAAGAAGCAAAAAGAGAGTTAACCGCAATCAAATTGGAAGAGTCTAAAACAAATTCGTCTATCACCAAATAAGAGTCAAGAACAAAGAGAATAGAATATAGATAGAAGCAAAGATTGGAAGTCTATATTCTTTGTTCTTTACTCTTGATTCTAAAAAAGAAAAAAAATGAGTTTACCCTTTTATATAGTTGATGTTTTTACAGATAAAAAATATGCCGGGAATCAATTGGCTGTTTTTTTAGATGCCGGAAATTTAAGTTCAGAAGAAATGCAAAAGATTGCCCGCGAAATTAATTTTGCAGAAAGCACTTTTGTTACAAAGCTTGATAAAGAAAATAATAAAGCAGAAATTAAAATATTTACACCTGCTCATGAAATGCAGTTCGCGGGTCATCCAATAATTGGAACTTCGTGGGTTTTGATGAATAAAATATTTGAAAATTCGCCTGAAAATATAAAGTTAAATGTACCGATTGGGCCAATAGCTATTAACCAATCTCAGGATTTGATTTGGTTAAAAGCTGCGCAGCCGAAATTTTGGGATGTTTTTTCGAAAGAAGATTTTACATTGTTCAGTAATTTAAAAGTCAGCGATTTTGAGAATCAATTTCCAATTCAGGAAGTGACAACCGGAAGTGCTTTTATTATGGTTGGATTAAGCAGCAAAAGAGCCCTGGGAAATTTGGTTTTAGATAAAGACAAAACCGATAAATGGCTGAAAAACAATTGTAAAACAGCTCACCAAGGGTTGTATTTTTATTATTTGGAAGGTTCAGAACTATTTAGCAGAATGTTGTATATCGAACACAATCAGTTAGTTGAAGATGCGGCTACAGGAAGTGCAAGTACCTGTTTACAGGCTTATCTCTTAAAAAATCATAAACCAGAATTAGAATTAATCAATTATCAGGGAGATTATATCGGCCGTCCTTCTCAAATTCATTTTAAAGGGAAATTAACCGAAAATGATTTTGATATTAAAATAGGAGGAAAAGCCCAGTTTGTAGCTAAAGGTGAATGGGAAGCCTGATAATTTAGAAAATTTAAGAATTATAAAATTAGATAATTGTGAAAGTGAAAAGTGAAATGTTACCTGAGAACTATTTTTACAGTTTACATTTTACACTTCACAGAATACATTTTACAAAAAAGTATAAAATATGAAAATTAATTTCCAGAATAAAACCATCATTTTGATTTTGCTGTTTGTTTTTCAGCTTTCATTTGCCCAAAAGAAAAATGAAAACATTGGAACAGAAACGGTAAACGTGGTAAAACCGTATTCACCAACGATATCAGATGCTAATAAAGTAAAGGAAACTCCTTCGCTGGACGATGAAGGGAATCAGCCAAAAGAAACTATTAAATATAGTATTTTATCAGTTCCTGTAGCTTCTACTTTTACGCCTTCAAAAGGGAAAGCGGTAAATGTTGAGAAATCAAAACAGGAGCGTCTGTTTAATAATTATGCAACTGTTGGATTAGGGAATTACAGCACACTGAACGCTGAATTATTTGTGAATCAGGATTTGGGAAATAACGATTTTGTATCTGGAATGTTACGTCATCATTCGTCACAAGGCGGAATTAAAGATGTGCTTTTGAATGATGAATTTTATGACACGGCATTAAATGTTGGTTATGGTCAAAACAACAGAGATATGTCATGGAATGTGGAGTTAGGATATCAAAATCAAATTTACAACTGGTACGGTCTTCCAAAAGATTTTGGTGCGTCTTTGCTTCCTCAGGATCGTTTTGATTTAATAAACAAAATAAACCCGGGACATACATATAACACAATTTCAGTCGGCGGGAATTTTGAATTCAATGAAAGTGTTTTTAGCAAAATAGCAACAAAATTCACACACTTTTCAGATAGTTTTTCTTCTTCAGAAAATCGTTTTTACCTGAAACCTACTTTTAAAGTTGATGTAATGGATCATTCAATTAATACGAATGTAGTTATAGACCACGTAAGCGGAAGTTTCGAAAATAATTATTTCAAAACCAATACTGATGCTGTAAAATATAGTTTGACCAATTTTGGAATTGAGCCAAGTTTTGTGGTAAATGAAAACGACTGGACTTTAGAATTAGGAGCAGGATTATATTATGCATTGGATTCTGAAAATAGCGGAAACAAGTTTTATATCTACCCAAAAGTAAATGCTTCGTATAAATTGGTTGGAGATTTAATGATTTTCTACACGGGAGTAAATGGAACTTTAAATCAGAATTCATACGCTGATTTTGTAAACGAAAATCCGTTTTTATCACCAACATTAAATATGACGCCATCAAGTACTCAATACAATGTTTTTGCAGGTTTGAAAGGGAAATTAGCGAACAATGTAAGCTATAATCTGACAGGTTCTTATCTGAATGAAAAAAACAAGGCTTTGTTTAAAAGCAATGATTACACAGAAGATTTTTCAAACGAGAGTTACGCTTACGGAAACTCTTTTGGAGTGGTTTATGAAGACATCAGAACATTTCGTTTCTATGCAGAATTAAAAGCAGATTTTTCTGAAAATGTTACTTTTGGAATCAACGGAACTTTTAATAGTTATAAAACTGATGCGCCAGCAGAAACATGGAACTTGCCAACAATAAAATTAAGTTCTAATCTGGACGTAAATATTACCAAACAATGGTATGCTGGATTGAATATTTTTTATGTGGGTGAACGTAAAGACATGCAGGCTAATTTAGATTTGACGACTGATCCGGAATTGGTTACCTTAAAAAGCTATTTTGATGCCAATGCCCATTTAGGATATAAATTCAGTGAACGTCTGACTTTCTTTCTAAAATTAAATAACATTGGAAATCAGGCTTATGAAAAATGGCTGAATTATCCGGTACAAGGATTTCAGGTATTGGGCGGTGCGAATTACAAATTTGATTTTTAAGAGAATTCATTATATAAAAAAAATAGCTTCCAAATCAGGAAGCTATTTTTTTTTGAATTCCAGTAGTTGTTATTCTGTAAAAGGAACCGCTACTCTTACTTTATCCCAGCCTAGGTTTAAAACAATTCCTTTGTCTGCTTTTGTAAAAACCATTGAGAAAGCTTCCAAAGAGTCAGTTCCTTCAGTTACCGGTACTTTTAATCTTGCTACATCATTTTCGGCTTTGTAGGTATAAGAACCCCAAGCATTCAGATCTTTGTTGAGAATAACAGTATAAGAATCTTTTTCAGGAATAGTAAAGAAGGTATATGTTCCTGCTTTGATTTTAGTGTCGCCTAATTTTACATCTTTGTAAAATGTAATTTCTGCAGCTTCATTTGCTCCTGTTCTCCAAACTTTTCCATTTGGAGCCAATTCACTTACACTTCTCCCTTTTAACTGAGGTCTGCTGTAAGTAATTTTAGCAATTTTAGCACTTACTTTATAGTCATTTGGATAAGATGCCGCATCCATCGGGCTTTTGTCTAAATCAGGAAATTTTTGAGCATTCACATTTGATGATAAAAGCATTGTAACTGCAAAAGCAATTGTCGTGATAATTGTTGATTTTTTCATATTTATATTTAAAATTAATGAGTGTTAAAATTATAGATTGTTTGTCAGAAAATAAAAAACATCGTGTTAATTTTTTTATCCCCTGAAGAAGGTCGGTATAATCTGAGACTGAAAAATAAATGAAACATGTTTTGCGGCTGTAAAAAAGCTTTGCATCTTTGTGAATTAAAACCTCAGTATCTTTAAAAAAAAATGACTTTCAAGAAAAAAATACATTCTCACTATTTACAAATGGTTCAGGACAGGATAGATGTTTTCAGGGATATGATTTCAAGCCTGACCGAAGATTCTAAAAATGATGCCAAAGGTTCTGCCGGAGACAAACATGAAACAGCTTTGTCGATGATGCATATCGAGCAGGAAAAACTAACTAATAAATTAAAAGAAGCAATAGCCCAGAAAGCAGTTTTAGATAAAATTGATTCCACGAAAACAACAGAAAATATTGTTTCAGGAAGTTTGGTAAAAGCAAACGGGATCTATTTGTATGTAAGTGTAGCGTTACCTAAAATTACAATTGACGGAATAAACGTTATTGCGCTTTCTCCGCAATCGCCTTTAGGGAATCATTTAATGGGCAATAAAGTTGGGTTTACTTTTGAGATTAACGGAACAAAGTATTTGATTGAAAAAATTAATTAAATGGACTATCTTTTTTTAATATGTAGCTTTTCTTTATTTGTAGCTGCTTTTGCTTTTTATAAACTTCATAAACTTTGGCACAAAGATGTTACTGAAAACAATAAGCTGTATAAGTTTCAGATACAAGCAGGGAATTTTAAAAACTGGATGATGATAATAATGTTAATAATCATTGGAATTGTTTACTTTTTTAAATCACTTCCATAATAATTCGAATGATTTAAATGTTATAAAAGCATTCTTTAGGTATTTTTGATTATTCTCTTTTGGGATATTTTAATGTTTTTTTAAAATGACTAAATTTAATTCAAGAACATTTTCGAAACCCTGTGTTTTGTGTCTTAATTTAAGTTTAAAATTAAAAATTTCAAGTTCAGAGCTTTTTTATATATTGAAATTTTACATTTAATATGTAAATTGATTGTTTTGATTGATATTTGTAACTGATGTTGTTGTTTGTGTTTCTCAATTGTAACTAATACTTCATCTTTGCCCTATCAAAATAAAATTAAAAATAAAAAAATATAAAATTATGTGTGGAATTGTATGTGCCTTTGATCTTAAACAAAAAGCCGAAACCTTAAGACCTCAAGTATTAGAAATGTCTAAAATCATTCGTCACCGCGGACCGGACTGGAGCGGGATATATAGCAATGATAAAGCCATTCTTTCGCATGAGCGTTTGGCAATTGTTGATCCTGCTTCTGGAAAACAACCGTTATTTACTGAAGATAAAAAATTGGTTTTGGCTGCAAATGGCGAAATCTACAACCACAGAGAATTGCGTAAACAATTTGAAGGAAAATATAACTTTCAGACTGAAAGTGACTGCGAAGTTATTCTGGCTCTTTACAAAGAAAAAGGACCTCATTTTGTAGACGAAATGAACGGAATCTTTGGATTTGCAATTTATGATGTAGAAAAAGATGAGTATTTTATTGCTCGCGACCATATGGGTATTATTCCATTATACATCGGTTGGGACCAAGATGGAACTTTCTATGTAGCTTCAGAATTGAAAGCTTTAGAAGGATATTGTACAAAAATTGAATTATTCCCTCCGGGACATTATATGACAAGCAAAGACGGTGAATTTGTACAATGGTACAAAAGAGACTGGACAGAGTATGATGCTGTAAAAGATAACGAAACGAGTATTCCTGCTATTAAGGAAGCTTTAGAAGCAGCAGTTCACAGACAATTAATGAGTGACGTTCCTTACGGAGTTTTGCTTTCAGGAGGTTTGGATTCTTCTATTACTTCTGCTGTAGCTAAAAAATTCGCTCAAAAACGTATTGAGTCAGATGATACTACAGATGCATGGTATCCACAGTTACACTCTTTCTCAGTTGGATTGGAAGGTTCTCCTGATTTAGCAGCTGCTCAGGTTGTCGCAAAACATATCGGGACAATTCACCACGAAATTAAATTTACAATTCAGGAAGGTTTAGATGCTGTTCGTGATGTGATTTACAACCTTGAAACGTATGATGTGACTACGGTAAGAGCTTCGACTCCAATGTGGTTAATGGCAAGAGTTATCAAATCTATGGGGATCAAAATGGTCCTTTCTGGTGAAGGTGCAGATGAGTTATTTGGAGGATATTTATATTTCCACAAAGCGCCAAACGCAAGAGAATTTCACGAAGAAAACGTTCGTAAATTAGGTAAACTTCACATGTACGATTGTTTGCGTGCAAACAAAAGTTTAGCAGCCTGGGGAATAGAAGGTCGTGTTCCGTTCTTAGATAAAGAATTTATGGATGTTGCCATGCGCATCAATCCTCAGGATAAAATGATCAACAAAGAACATCCAATGGAAAAATGGGTTGTTCGTAAAGCTTTCGAAGATATGTTGCCGGAAAGTGTAGCATGGAGACAAAAAGAACAATTTTCTGATGGAGTAGGTTACAGCTGGATTGATACTTTGAAAGAAGTGGTAGCAGAAGCAGTTTCAGACGAGCAATTAGCAAATGCGAGATTTAAATTTCCATTACAAACACCAACTTCAAAAGAAGAATACTACTATCGTTCCATTTTTACAGAACATTTTCCAAGTGATGCAGCGGCATTATGCGTGCCTCAGGAAGCAAGTGTCGCTTGTAGTACAAAAATTGCTTTGGAGTGGGATGAGGCTTTCAAAAACATGAATGACCCATCTGGAAGAGCGGTTGCAAGTGTACACGATGATGCTTATCAAAAATAATAAAGTTTAATTTAGAACTTAATAGTACAGAAAACGTTCTCTCTGAGGGCGTTTTCTTGGTTTATAAAACTTGTTTAAAACGTTTTTTTGTGAGTTTAATTATTTGCAGGTTAAATGTTTATTTGAATTTTTTATATTTGGCTTTCGCCGAAAGAAGAAATTTTGCAGAATCAAGTCAGGAATAAATACATAATTAAAACAGAATAGTATGGGTGGGATATTAGCCGTTATAGGTAAAGGAAAAGACCCGCAACTCGTAAAAGAACTTTCTAAAAGAATGTCGCATCGAGGGGTTGATGATAGTGATTTGCATATTATGGAAAATGGAAGCATTCTGGCCAGTGAACGGATGTCTATTATGGATTTGCATTCAGGTAAACAGCCAATTCAGGGGTCAAAAAGTGCATGGATGGTTCATAATGGAGAAATTTATAACCATCAGAAATTAAGAGAAGTAATTTTAAAACATCATGCATTTAAAACAAAATCAGATTCGGAAGTAATAGTTCATTTATACGAAGAATTTGGTTATGATTTTTGTAATTTACTGGATGGGGATTTCGCATTTGTAGTTGTTGATGGCGATGATTATATTGCCGGAAGAGATCCTGTAGGGGTCAAGCCTTTGTATTATGGACTAGACGAAAGAGGAAGAATTTATTTTTCTTCCGAAATGAAATCAATTGCGGATCAGTGCAAGTCGTTTTCTACATTTCCTCCAGGTCATTATTATACAGCAAAAACGGGTTTTGTGAAATATTATGAACCTGAATATGAGGAATACGAAAATGCAAATCAACCCCTTGATTTAGATTTGATAAGAGAATCCTTGATTGAATCTACCCGTAAACGTTTAATGGGTAATGTGAATGTTGGAGTATTGCTTTCAGGAGGTTTAGACTCATCTTTGACTTCGGCTATTGCATCGCGATTATTAGCTGGAAGCAAAGAAAAATTACATTCATTCTCTATAGGTTTAGATGCTGATTCTCCGGATAATATTGCGGCAAGAAAAGCAGCGGAATTTCTTGGAACAGAGCACCATGAAATTCATTTTACTGTTGAGCAGGGAGTTGAAATTCTAGAGAAATTAATTTATCACATTGAAACCTATGATATTATTTCAGTGCGTTCTGGAGTGCCAATGTATTTGCTCGCTAAAGCAGTAAAAGAAAAAGGTATAAAAGTGATACTTTCGGGAGAAGGAGCTGATGAAGTTTTTGGAGGACATTTGTATTTTAGAAATGCGCCATCTTCAGAAGAGTTTCAAAAGGAAACGATCGAAAGGGTTCAAAAGCTGTTTACTGCTGATATATTAAGAGCTGATAAATCGACAATGGCGCATAGTTTAGAACTCAGAGTTCCATTTTTAGATAAAGATTTCCTGGATGTTGCAATCCGAATTAAAACAGAGGAAAAACAGCCAAAAACATATGAAGCTGTTGAAAAATATATTTTAAGAAAAGCTTTTGATACAACCGAAGATCCCTACTTGCCATCAGAAATTTTATGGAGACAAAAAGAACAATTTTCAGACGGAGTGGGTTATAATTGGGTAGATCAGTTAATTAAATATTGTGCTTCTCAGGTTTCAGATGAACAATTGGCTGGTTCGAGTGTAGAATTTCCGTATAATTCGCCAACAACAAAAGAGGCGTATTTGTACAGGTCTATTTTTCATAAATATTATCCACAGGTCAGTGCAGCACAAACAGTAAGGAAATGGATTCCGAAATGGCAGGATAACCTTGATCCAAGCGGGAGAGCTAATGCGGCACATCTAAATGCAGATACTGAAATCGCAAAAGCCGGTGTGACTGTTTAAGAATTAAACTTATTTTTATATTTCAAATTTGAATTTGAAAATTAATTTAAAAAACTGAAATAACATTTAATGCTTATTTTGGTTTTTTGTGCTATTCTTATTTTAGAATCTGTAATTTAAGAAATTGTAATTTAAAGTTAGCTTTTAGATTTATATTTTGATTTTTCAGACAATTGTGTTAATAACTTAGGGCTTTAAATGGTATTTTTAAGAGGTATATAAATTGCGTTTTTATATATTTGCGTGTTAAGACAATAATTACATTTTTTTAGAATAAATTATATGAGCGAAGAAATCAAGAAGAACAATTATTCAGCAGATAGTATTCAGGCATTAGAAGGAATGGAGCACGTAAGAATGCGTCCATCGATGTATATTGGAGATGTAGGGGTTCGAGGGCTGCACCATTTGGTTTATGAAGTTGTGGATAACTCTATTGATGAGGCGATGGGAGGACATTGCGATACTATTGGTGTTGCAATAAACGAAGACGGTTCGGTAACTGTTGAAGACAACGGTCGTGGTATTCCGGTTGATTTACATAAAAAAGAAGGCGTTTCTGCACTTGAGGTTGTAATGACCAAAATTGGTGCCGGAGGTAAATTCGATAAAGATTCTTATAAAGTTTCCGGAGGTTTGCACGGAGTTGGGGTTTCAGTTGTAAATGCACTTTCTGTTCATATGAAGTCTACTGTTTTTAGAGACGGTAAAATTTACGAGCAGGAATACGAAAGAGGAAAATCATTATATCCGGTAAAACAAATCGGAGAAACAGATAAAAGAGGTACACGTCAGACATTTTACCCTGATAATACTATTTTTACTCAAACAACGGAGTTTTCTTATGATACTCTATCAGCACGTATGCGTGAGCTTTCTTTCCTGAATAAAGGAATCACAATCACTTTTACAGATAAAAGAGAAGTTGATGATAAGGGCGAATTCAAAGTTGAAGTTTTCCATTCTGATGAGGGTTTAAAAGAATATATCCGTTATTTAGATGGTAACCGTGAACCAATTATTTCTCACGTTATCAGTATGGATAATGAAAAAGGCGAAATTCCGGTTGAAGTTGCCTTGATTTATAATACAAGTTATACAGAGAATATTTTCTCTTACGTAAATAATATTAATACACACGAAGGAGGAACGCATTTACAAGGTTTTAGAAGTGGTTTAACAAGAACCCTTAAAAAATATGCCGATGCTTCCGGGATGTTGGATAAATTGAAATTCGAGATTGCGGGAGATGACTTCCGTGAAGGATTAACAGCTATTATTTCTGTAAAAGTTGCCGAGCCACAATTTGAAGGGCAAACAAAAACTAAGTTAGGAAATAGAGAAGTAGTTTCTCCGGTTTCTCAGGCTGTAGGAGAAATGCTGGAAAATTATTTGGAAGAAAATCCAAATGATGCCCGTATCATTATCCAGAAAGTAATTTTGGCTGCCCAAGCCCGTCACGCTGCGAAAAAAGCACGTGAAATGGTACAACGTAAAACCGTTATGGGTGGTGGTGGATTGCCAGGAAAACTTTCAGATTGTTCTGAGCAGGATCCTGCAAGATGTGAAGTTTATCTTGTCGAGGGAGACTCGGCAGGTGGGACGGCCAAGCAAGGTCGTGATCGTGCTTTTCAGGCTATTTTACCTTTGCGAGGTAAGATTTTGAATGTTGAAAAAGCAATGCACCATAAAGTGTTCGAAAACGAAGAGATTAGAAATATTTTTACTGCGCTTGGTGTTACTGTGGGAACAGAAGAGGATAGTAAAGCATTGAACCTTTCAAAACTGCGTTACCATAAAGTAATTATCATGTGTGATGCCGATGTCGATGGTAGTCACATTTCTACCTTAATATTAACGTTCTTTTTCCGTTTTATGAAAGAATTGATTGAAGAAGGTCATGTTTACATTGCAGCTCCACCTTTGTATTTAGTTAAAAAGGGAAATAAAAAAGAATATGCATGGAATGATGTTCAGCGTGATCAGGCGAATGAAAGAATGGGAGGTAGTGCAGCTATTCAGCGTTATAAAGGTCTTGGAGAGATGAATGCAGAACAATTATGGGAAACTACAATGGATCCTGATTTCAGAACTCTTCGCCAGGTTAATATTGATAGTTTAGCTGAAGCTGACAGGGTTTTTTCTATGTTAATGGGGGATGAAGTACCGCCGCGTAGAGAATTTATAGAAAAAAATGCAGTTTATGCTAACATTGATGCCTAATAAAATTTAGTTGTAAATTCGTTTAATTGTTTAAATTTACTAAACGATTAAACGAATTTTTTGATTATAAATAAACGAATTAATTAATAACCAATAAAGTATAAAATATGAAAGTTACCATTGTAGGAGCAGGAAATGTTGGAGCCACTTGTGCGGATGTTATTTCTTATAGAGGAATAGCAAGCGAAGTTGTATTGTTGGATATTAAAGAAGGTTTTGCCGAAGGTAAAGCATTGGATATTATGCAATGTGCAACTAATACAGGTTTTGATACCAAAGTATCAGGTGTAACCAATGATTATTCTAAAACTGCCGGAAGTGATGTAGTCGTAATCACATCAGGAATTCCAAGAAAACCGGGAATGACTCGTGAGGAATTAATTGGTATTAATGCAGGAATTGTAAAAACAGTTGCCGAGAATTTATTAAAGCATTCACCTAATACCATAATAGTTGTAGTTTCTAATCCAATGGATACCATGACCTATTTAGCTTTAAAGTCAACCGGATTGCCTAAGAATAGAATAATTGGTATGGGCGGAGCATTAGACAGTTCACGTTTCAGAACCTATCTTTCTTTAGCTTTAGATAAGCCTGCAAATGATATTTCAGCAATGGTAATTGGAGGCCATGGTGACACCACTATGATTCCGTTAACTCGTCTCGCTTCTTATAATGGAATACCGGTAACGGAATTCCTTTCAGAAGAAGTATTGCAAAAAGTTGCGGCCGATACGATGGTAGGAGGAGCTACGCTTACAGGACTTTTAGGGACATCAGCTTGGTATGCTCCTGGTGCTTCAGTTGCTTTTTTGGTAGATAGTATTTTGAATGATCAAAAGAAAATGATAGCATGCTCTGTTTTTGTAGATGGAGAGTACGGGCAAAAAGATATATGTATTGGAGTACCGTGTATAATTGGTAAAAATGGAGTTGAAGAAATTTTAGACATTCAATTAAATGAGAATGAAAGAGCGCTGTTTGCGAAGAGTGCAGATGCGGTTAGGAGTATGAATGATGCCTTAAAGTCGATTTTAATATAAAGATTTTCGAAAAAAAAGAAAAAGGCTGCACTTTTGCAGTCTTTTTTTTGAGATTAATTAATAAATAAATTGGTTAATCTTTTCGAGAATTATATATTTGCTCGGTTTAAAAAAAATGTGGTAATTCGTGATTTAGTTTTTTAGTTTTTAAAAATCATGTCAGGGCTTATTTTATGGGACTTTAAAACAAAATAAACAATAAAACATAATTAATTTTTAGTAATAATGCAGAATAAAGGACTTATTAAATTTTTCGCAATTCTATTTGCATTGGTAAGTATTTACCAACTTTCTTTCACTTTTGTGGCTAATAATGTCAAAAGTGAAGCTAAGACTTTAGCAGGAAACAATCCTGACAAAGAATTAAAATATTTGGATTCTATTGGTAAAGAAAAAGTATTGAATCTTGGTTTTACTGATTTTACTTATAATGAAGTAAAAAACAAACAATTAAATAAAGGTCTTGACTTAGAAGGAGGAATCAATGTGATTCTTCAGATTTCTATAAAAGATGTTTTGAAAGGATTGGCAAACAATTCTAAAAACCCTGTATTTAATAAATCATTAGCTGATGCAAGTGCAAATTTAGAAGGAAACAAAACCTATTTAAATAAGTTTTTTGAAGCTTTTGAAGCGAATTCAAACGGAACTACAAAATTAGCTTCGCCAGATATTTTTGCAAACAGAAGTTTACAGGGCGAAGGTGGTATCGATTTTCAAATGTCTGATGCACAAGTTCAAAAAGTAATTAAAAGAAAAGTTGATGAGTCTGTTGAAAGTGCTTTTAAAGTACTAAGAGAGCGTATCGATAAATTTGGGGTTACTCAGCCAAATGTTCAGAAATTAGGAGAAACAGGAAGAATCTTAGTTGAACTTCCAGGTGCAAAGGATGTTGACAGAATTAAAAAATTATTAGGAGGAAAAGCTCAATTAGAGTTTTGGGAAACTTTTAAAATTGAAGAAATCGGAAACTTTTTAGTAGCTTCTAACGAGGCTTTAAAAAAGACTGAAATCAAAAAAACAGAAACTAAAGCTGTTGTTAAAGATTCATTGAATGCTTTATTGACTGACGCTAAAGATTCAGTTGATACTAAAAAAGGAAACAATCCATTATTTGACAAAATGATTGGTCAGGGTGGTGGACCGGTTTTAGGTTATTTTGCGCCAAAAGATACTGCAATTGTTAACGAGTACTTTAAAAGACCTGAAATCAGAATTTTATTGGCTGCAGACCAACATAATGCAAAATTTGTTTGGAGCAAACCAACTACTACAAAAGATGCTAAAGGAAAAGATGTTGAAGCTGTTGAATTATATGCTTTAAAAGGAAACAGAGATAATGCTCCTGCTATGAGCGGAGGTGTGGTTACGGATGCAAAAGATACTTTTGACCAATTAGGAAAGCCAGCTGTTTCTATGCAAATGAATAGCCAGGGTGCTAAAATTTGGGAAGAATTGACAGGAAGGGCTTTTTCTCAAAAAAGCTATATTGCTATTGTTTTGGATAATGTAGTTTATTCTGCACCAGGAGTAACAAGCGGACCAATTGCTGGAGGAAGATCTGAAATTACAGGTTCTTTTGATGTGGCTGAAACTAAAGATTTAGCAAACGTATTAAATGCAGGTAAATTACCGGCTTCTGCTGATATTATTCAATCGACTGTTGTTGGGCCATCTTTAGGGCAGGCAGCAATTGATGCAGGAACAATTTCATCCATATTAGGATTTTTATTAGTTTGCGGATGGATGGTATTCTATTATGGTAAAGCAGGTTTGTATGCTAACCTTGCGTTATTGTTAAACTTACTTTTCTTGTTCGGAATTATGGCAAGTTTTGGTTTTGTATTAACATTACCAGGTATTGCAGGTATCGTATTGACATTGGGTACTGCCGTAGATGCGAACATTATTATATTTGAAAGAGCAAAAGAAGAATTGCGTGAAGGTAAATCATTATCTGAAGCAGTTACTGCCTCTTACGGATGGCATGGAGCAATGCGTTCTATTATTGATGCAAACGTTACTCACGTTTTAACCGGAGCAATTTTGTTTATTTTTGGAACAGGACCAATTAAAGGTTTTGCTTTAACATTGCTTATTGGTATTGTAACGTCATTGTTTACATCAATCTTTATTGCAAGAATTTTTATTGACAGAAATATTGCTGGAAAAGGTGATTTAACGTTCTCTACTAATATTACTAAAAACTGGTTTACTAATTTTCACTTTGACTTTATTAAAATCAAAAAATTCACTTATATCTTCTCTTCAATTGTAGTGGTTGTAAGTTTAATTTCTATCTTCTTCGTTAACGGATTAGATGAAGGTGTTGATTTTGTTGGAGGAAGAACCTTTCAGGTGAAATTTGAAAAACCTGTAGATGCTACAGTTGTTTCAGATGAGTTATCTGCAGCTTTCGGAACTCCGGTTGAAGCTAAAATTTTAGGTGATGATGATCAGTTGAAAATCACAACAAAATACAAAATCAAAGAAGATGGAGTAGCTATTGATGAAGAAGTGAATCAAATATTATATAAATCATTGGCGAAATATTTCCCTAATGTTACTTATGATAAATTTACTAATACTTTTGACGGTAAAAAAGTTGGAGTTTTACAATCTTCTAAAGTTGGAGCTTCTATCTCTGAAGATATTAAAACAAACTCATATTGGGCGGTTCTTGGAGCGATGGCGGCAATTTTCCTTTACTTAATGGTTTCTTTCCGTAAATGGCAATATTCATTAGGTGCGATTGCAGCTGTAGCGCATGACGTAATCTTTGTATTAGGAATTTACTCTTTATGCTATAAGTTCATGCCTTTCCACATGGAAATGGATCAACACTTTATCGCTGCGATTCTTACCGTTATTGGTTATTCTATGAATGATACTGTAATTGTATTTGACAGAGTTAGAGAGTTTATTGTTGGAAACCGTAAAGGTAGCTTTGAAGATATCGTAAACGCTTCTATTAATACTACATTATCAAGAACATTGAACACTTCATTAATGATGATTATTGTATTGTTAACGATGTTTATCTTTGGTGGAGAGTCAATTAGAGGATTTATCTTTGCTATGTTAGTAGGTATTGTGGTAGGAACTTACTCTTCGTTATTTATCGCTACACCGGTATTGGTTGATACGATTTCTAAAGATGAGAAACATATGATCGAAGACAAACATAATATTAAAGAATAGTTAGTAGTTTTCAAATTATAAAAAGATCCAACGAGAGTTGGATCTTTTTTTTCTTAATTTTTTATAAGAGAAAAAATGGATTATACTAAAAACAATAAGAATCAATAATTCTGATTTCTTAGTAAAGAAGTTAATAACTGTTTGTTATTTATTTGCGTTCGAGTTTATTTGTACTAAAAGACTTTTTTTAAAAATTTTATACTTTGTACATACTTACAGTCAGGTCTTTTGAAATGGTAATTTCTAATTTAGCCCTGATGGGAGCCTACCGTCTGGACACAAAAATGTTTATATTTGAAAAAGCCAAATTTTGGAAGACAGACAATTTAAGGATTTAAAAGATCAGCGTTTATTAAGGAGGGG